>JBBIUN010000001.1:0-2249 GCA_037440225.1 Gemmatimonadota bacterium
CACGTGCGCGCGCGAGCCCCGCAGGATGGCGCTCCGGAGGGCAATGGCTGTGTCCAGGCTCGCGGCCCCCCAGCCCAAGTACCCTACCGCCCCGGCGTAGGGCCCTCGCCGGGTGGGCTCCAGCTCGTCAATGATCTCCATGGCGCGAATCTTGGGGGCGCCCGTCACCGTGCCCGCCGGAAAGCAGGCCCGCAGCACGTCGCCGGCGTCGAGCCCCGGCCGCAGCGTGCCCCGTACCTCGCTGACCAAGTGCTGCACGTGCGAGTAGCGCTCGATCACGCGGCTCTGCGTCACCTTGACGGTGCCGAACCGGGCCACCCGGCCCACGTCGTTGCGACCCAGGTCCACGAGCATGGCGTGTTCGGCCAGCTCCTTGGGATCAGCCAGCAGTTCCCTGGCCAGGCGCTCGTCCTCTTCCGGTGTGGCGCCGCGCGGGCGCGTGCCCGCGATGGGCCGCACCAGCACTTCGCCCTCCTCCACCCGCACCAGCACCTCCGGGGAACTGCCCGCCAGCACCACGTCGTCCAAGGCGAGGAAATACAAATACGGCGCCGGGTTGAGCGTGCGGAGCGCGCGGTAGACCGTAAGCGGCCGGCCCTCGAAGGGCACGTCCTGGCGGCGCGACAGCACGGTCTGAAAGGTGTCTCCCGCGCGGATGTAGTCCTTGATGCGTTCGACGTCGCGCTCGAAATCGGCGCTGGGGTAGGGACTGTCCACCGGGAGCGGGGGGCCGACGTCCAGAGACAAGGGCTCGAGCGCCGGCGGCCGCCGCAACCGCTCCAGCAGCTCCTCGATCCGGCCCATGGCCGCCTGGTACGCCGCCCGCAAGGCGGCACGGTCGGCCCCGGGGCGCACCTGGGTATTGGCCACGATGGCAGCCCGGGCGAACGCGTTGTCAATGATCACCAGCGCGTCGGCCAGCATGAAGACCGCGTCCGGCAGGCCCAGGTCGTCCGGGGGGCCGGCGGGCAGGCGTTCGAAGGCTCGGACCACGTCGTAGCCCAGGTAGCCCACCGCGCCACCGGTAAAGCGGGGAAGCCCCGGGCTGGGAGCTGGCTTGAGGTCGCGGAGGCGGCGGGTGAGATCGGCCAGCGGGTCGCTGGCCGGTCCTATCGTGGTCCAACCCTCCTCGCTGGTCCAGCGCTCCACTTGGCCGGCCCGGTAGCGCCACGCCTCGCGGGGCTCCGTGCCCAAGAAGGTGTAGCGGGCCCAGCGCTCGCCGCCCACCAGCGACTCCAACAAAAAAGCAAAGGGCCCTCGCGCGATGGCGGCGTAGGCGGTGACCGGCGTCAGCGTATCGCCCCCGAGTTCCCGTACCACCGGGACCATGCCGCCGGCTGCGGCGCGCGCGGCGTAGTCGGAAAAGTCGGTATCGCGGACCAAGGGGGTCACTTCGGGGCCGCTGCTATGTAGGTCCCGGCCTCTTGGAGGCTGGCGCGAAGTTCGGTTCCCGCCGTCCCCGAGCCGCCCACGCTGGTCCAGCGGTCGAGGGCGCTTTCCCGCCAGACTTCCAAAGCCCGGGCATAGGCGGCGGCATCCGGATACCGGGTCGAGCCTAAGGCCACGCTGAGGTTGCCGTAGCGGGCGTACGAAAAGGTGAGCAGGGGCCGCCCCAGCGAGGCGAACCGCAGTCCCGTGGGGCTCAGTCGCACGCCGTACACCCCGGGTTCGGGGCTCACCGTGACCAGCACCGAATCGCTGAGCCCCAACACCCTGCCGTCCAGCGAGCCCAGAGAGCCGCTGGGAAACTCCAAGCGCGCGAACAAGGTGTTGAACCCGTCGCTGTGGATCAGATTGCGGGTGGTGGCTCGGGCGTTGGAGACGTAGAAGCTGGTGCCACCCGGGGGCGGGGCGGTGGCTTGGAGCGGCAGGACCAGGAGATCGGACGTAGCCAGGCCGCCCGAGGGCACGGCCAGGTCTTGGCAGGCGGCGCTGGCGAAGAGCAGCGCGGCGCTTGTCGCACGCTGGAAGGCCCGTGATATTGCCGGACGATGCGGCGTGGGCTCTGGGTGCTGGTTCTCAGTCTCTCCCCCGCGGCGCTGGCCGCTCAGGCGTGGAACGATCCCGCCACCCTGGCGCTCCTCGCCCGCGCCGCGGGCCGGCGCGCGAGTGCGCTGGCCGAAGGACTCCGGGACTTCGAGGCGCGGGCGCACGGTTTGGTATTCTTCCTCGGGCAGTTGGGTGAGGGGCTCGAGGCACCACCCAAGTTGATCAAGGCCGACCAGCTGGCGCTGGAAGTTTACTGGCAG
>JBBIUN010000002.1:0-329 GCA_037440225.1 Gemmatimonadota bacterium
TCAGTGCCCAGTTCGATCAGCGGCTGGACCAACGGCTGGATCAACGGCTGGCTCAGCTCGGCGCCCAGTTCGACCAGCGGCTGGATCAGCGGCTGGACCAACGCACGGCCGAGCTGCGCGAGGAGATGCGGGTCGGTTTCGCCGAGCTACGGCAGGAAATAGCGCACCGATCGGCCGAGTTGCTCAAGTGGTCGTTCGTGTTCTGGGTGGGAGCCGTGGGATCCGTCGCCGCGCTGGCCGGCGTGCTGCACTGAGCCCGCACGCCCCCGCCTCGCCCAAGACCTGGCCGGCGGCCGCAGGGCTCATCGCTCCAAGCCCGGGGCCTCCGC
>JBBIUN010000002.1:397-2063 GCA_037440225.1 Gemmatimonadota bacterium
ACCCTCGCCCCTGGCACCGATTCTACGATCCCGGCGTCCCGCCGAGCCTCGACTTCCGAGACCTCACGCTGCCCCAATGGCTGGAACAGGCGGCCGAGCGCTACGGGGACCGCCCCGCCATCGTGTTCCTCAACGGCCGGCTTACCTATCGGCAGCTCAAGGATCAGGTTGACCGGCTGGCGGCCGCGATGGCCGCCCTGGGCGTCGGCCGCGAGAGCAAGGTCGCGATCCAGCTACCCAACCTTCCCCAATTCGTCATCGCCTACTACGCGACCCAGACCTTGGGTGCGGTCGCGGTGCCCACCAACCCCACGTACACGCCGCGGGAGATCGAGCACCAGTGGACCGACGCCGGGTGCACCCTGGCGGTGGTGGCCGACTACATCTACGAGGGGCGGCTGCGCGGGATCCGGGACCGATTGCCCGTCCGGCATTACCTCGTGGCCTCCATCGGGGAGTACCTGGCCTTCCCGCTCAACTGGCTGGCCCCGATCAAACTCAAGCGCCAGCGGCCGCCCCTCGCCGCCCGCGTCACGCCGGGCCCCGGCGTGCACTCTTTCCGCCGGCTCATCGAGGCCACCCCGCCCCGCCCGCCGGCCGCGACCATCCGGATGGCAGACATCTCGACCTTGCTGTATACCGGCGGGACGACCGGCGTGTCGAAGGGGGCCGCTCTGAGTCACGCCAACCTCTCGTACAATGTGCAGCAGGTCCGAGCCTGGTTTGCCCAAGCCGAAGACGGCCGCGAAGTGGTGGCCGGCCTGCTGCCGTTTTTCCACTCGTATGGCCTCACGGTCTCGATGAACCTCGCTGTGGCCCTCGGCGCGGCGAACGTGCTGTTCCCCAACCCGCGAGACATTCCGGCGATCATCAAGGGCGTCATCAAGCACCGGATCACGCTCTTTCCGGCGGTACCCGCCACGTTCCAAGCGATTTGCCAGTATCCCGGGGTCGAGAAGCTGGACCTTTCCAGCATCAAGATGTGCAACTCCGGCTCCGCCCCCCTGCCGGTGGAGGTGCTCCGCCGCTTCGAGGAACTGACCGGAAGCAAGATTTCGGAAGGCTTCGGCCTCACCGAGACGTCCCCCGTCACGCACTGCAACCCGCTGTTCGGCACCCGCAAAGTGGGGAGCATCGGGGTCCCCCTGCCCGATACCGACGCCAAGGTGGTGGACCCGGAGAACGGCGCCGCCGAGCGGCCGGCCGGCGAAGTGGGCGAACTGATCATTCAGGGCCCGCAGGTCATGCGCGGCTACTGGAACAAGCCCCAGGAAACCGCCCAGGTGCTCAAGGACGGGTGGCTCTATACCGGCGACCTCTGCCGGATGGACGAAGACGGCTTCTGCTTCATCGTGGGGCGCAAGAAGGACATGATCCTCTGTAGCGGGTTCAACGTCTATCCCGACGAGATTGACCGGCTGCTCATGAGCCACCCCGCGATCCTGGAAGCCGCCACCATCGGGATCCCCGACGAAAAGCGGGGTGAGACGGTGAAATCGTTCGTCGTGCTTCGAGCGGGCCACCAGTTGAGCACCGAGGGCATCCTGGCGTACTGCCGCGAAAACCTGGCGCCCTACAAGGTTCCCCGCATCATCGAGTTCCGCGATGCGCTCCCCCGAAGCTCGGTGCTCAAGATTCTGCGGCGGGAACTCCGGGCGGAGGAGAT
>JBBIUN010000003.1:0-2006 GCA_037440225.1 Gemmatimonadota bacterium
GTCTGTGGCATCGGCCCTAGCCCAAGCCCAGGAGCGAGGCCGCAAACGCCCAGACGGCATCGCCGGCAATCAGTCCCGCGGCGAAGATGGTGGCCGCTGTCCCTTCTGCAAGAGGGCGGCGGCGGGCGAACCAGGTGCGCATCGCGAGGCCTGCGAGCACCGCCCACCCGGCCGCCGGGTTGAGAATCAACAGGCCGGTGGCGAAGAGAATGCCGAGCTGGCGGGTCGGTCCCCCCACCGCTTGGAGCAGGGCACCGGCCGCAGCCCAGGCGACGAGATGCTCGGTGCCGGATGGTTCGATCCCTCCGCCGATCGTGGCCGCATAGACCCGGGCCACCGGCGGGAACCGGCCGGCCGCGAAGTAGCGGTGCTCGGTCAGCGCCACGAGCACCACGGCCGTGGCGAACCCCAAACTCGCGGCGAGCAGTTGCTGCCGGCGTCCGGCCCGTTCGAAGGCGGGATCCCTGCCGGAGCCGCGGATGTACCAGCCCGTCTTGAAGTCGAAGCCCGCATCGGCGAAGGCCGGCCCGCCCGCGGCCACAAAACCTGCCAGCACCCCCGCGGCCGCGGGCGGAAAACCCAAAAGCAGCGCCAGGAGGAGAAAGACCAGCGTGGTGGCGAAGGCCGGAAACCACCCGGCGTGCATCGCGGAGAGGCCCACGATCAGCTCCGCCGCGATGCACGCCACGGCGGCAAACACGACCCAGCCCGCGGTTTCGCCCCACGACATGGCGGTGGCACGGCTCACGATGAGGCTCAGCGCGCTTCCGGCGAGCAGGTACAGGGCGAACCCCCGCCTAAGCCCTAGGCGCGCACTGCCGGCCGCTTGAGCCCGACCCGGCAACCTCGCCTCCTGGGGCGCCGGGGGCTTGAGCGCGCTCGCCACCGCCTGGCCCAGGGCGGCGATCCCGGCGCCGATCATGACCCCGTGCGGCACCAGGGCGGCGTTCAGGTCCACTCCGGCCAGCGAGCCGGCATAGGCGCGCACCAGGAGTCCCGCCCCGAACATGCCCAGGGCCCAGGCATTGCCCAGGAAGGCCAAGCCGAAGGCTGCCGCCGGCAAGCCCCCGTTACCCGTCCAGCGGCTCAGGCTCCCGAAGAAGTTGGACGAGCCCAGCACGCCCAGCGCGGCTCCTGCCGTCAAGAGGCGGCTCCGCGTTCCCCCTTGGTCGCCCGCCAGGATGGCTTCGCCGGTGGCCACACCGAGGGGCCAGGGAGCCCGAGCGGGAAACAGCGGGGTATCGAACAGCCAGTACAGCATGGCCAGGTCAATCGCCATCCCCAAGGTGGCGCCGAGGAGCATGGGCCCCGCCAAGTCCGCCCGTCCCAGCAGCACGGGGATCGCCACCGGAACCAACAGCGAGTTGGCCGCCCCGAAGGTGGCGGCAGAGATCGAGGTCTGAACCAGGTTTTGGCGATGGATGGAGCGGAACGGCCGGCACGCCGCCAGGGGGAGCCGGGAGAGCATGATGGCCAAGATCACGCCGATGATGGAGGTGTTGGGGGTCACTCCCAGCGCGGTCACGATCTCGGTGCCGATCACGGCACCGACCACCGCAACGGCCAGCGTGACCACGAGGGTGCGCGGTTCGAGCGCGCTGGGATGAACCGCGGAAGGGGTCGCGGCTCGGGCGCCGGGCTCGCACATAGGCGGCGCCCAAGCTACGGCAGGGCCGTCCCCGGCGCGAGGCCGGCGCTCAACCCGGCCGAGTCAACGGTCGAGCAACCTGGCTTCCCTAGCCGCTCGCGCGGCGTCGCGCTTCCGCTGCCGTTCCGCCTCGCGCGCGGCCTGCGCGGCCCGGTGTTCGGCTTCGCGCTGGGCTCGCTCGACCTGCCGCGGGGATCGGCCCCCTGCGGGCGCGGCAGCAACGGGCGCGTGCTTGGGAGGCTTGGCACTGCGGGCGCGGACCGGGCGCTCGATCGCCACCTGCGGGGACAGCGGAGCAGCGGTCCGAGGCGCCGTGGCGATCAGCGGGGCCAGGCCCGGCAGGCCGGAAGGCTCCGCC
>JBBIUN010000004.1:0-142850 GCA_037440225.1 Gemmatimonadota bacterium
CGGGGGTGCCGGAGTGGCCGGGGCGGCCCGAGCGGCCGGGACGGCGGGTCGCGCGGCCGCCGCCTCGAGGCCCGCGGTCACGTGGCCCAACCGCTCCGCCAGGAGGTCTTCGCTCTCGGTGCCCGCGGCCGTGAGCACCGCGGCCGCTTGGCGGAGATTCCGAGCGAACTCTTCGGGCCGGCGGGAAGGTTCGCCTCGTACCACGGCCTCCCGAGCGGTTCTGGCAAAGGCGGCCAGCGCGGCACCCAAACGATCTCCGCCGGTGCTGGCCAGCTGATGGAACGTGCCGATCAGCGCCTGCGCCCTCAGTTCCCGCTCCAGAGGCGAGGTGGCGCGCTCGAGCGCGTCCGCTACCTGGCGCAAGTGCTCGCCGTGCGAGACCAGCTCCAGGTTGCCGAGCCGCGCCCCATGAGCCGGCGGGGTGCCCGGTTTGACGATGTGCGGGCCGCCGTCGTCGTAGAACAGCGCCTCGATCGAGACGACGTCGGTTCCCAAACCCAAGAGGTCGTTGAGGCGGCTCACGAATTCCCGCGCTTCTTGCGCTTCCGCATCCGCCCGCCCTTGAGCGGCAATGTCCCGGGCGGCGCGCGAGACCGCGCGCGCCGCCGAACTCAACAGCTCCCAAGTCTCCGGTCCCGCCGGGCTCGACCTCGAGATTTCGGCCAGCGCGCGGTCAATGCCGTCCAGCAGGTCCGGCAGGGGAGGAAAGTCGGCCAACCCGGCGATCCCCCGGAGCGGCAGGATGGTCTGGCGCACCGCCTGGAGTGCGGAGTGGGCTTTCGGGTTATGCCGGAGCGCTGCGGCAGCCTGATCCAAGGTGCTGGCCAGGGCCGCGCCCCGCTGCGCGATGATGGCTCGCTGGCCCTCCACCGCCGCCTTGGCCGGCGCCGGGGTGGCCAGGGCGGCTCCGCCCAAGGCTTCGTGCAAGGAGGCGGCGAGCTGCTCCGCCTTGCGGCTTTCGGCCTCGGTCCAGGAGGTGACCTTGCGAACCAGAATCTTGAGGTCGTCCACCGTGCGGGTCGCCAACTGGCTGGTCATGGGATCCCAGGTGACGTTCCCCGCTTGGACCGCCCGCGCCAGGCGCTCGAGCGCAGCGGCCGCGGCGGCAAAGGCCTGTTGGTTGGCCATGAGGGCTGCGCCTCGCAAGGCGCGAGCCAGCCGGACGAACTCCCCCCGGTCCGGCGCGGCGGGACCGCCGGGCCGGGAAATGAGCGCGTCGAGGCGGTCGAGGTAGTCGCCCGCCTCCATCGCGAAGAATTCGACCAGTCCCATGGGTTCCGGCATGGTCCCTCGGCTCAGTGCGCTAACTTACGGCGCCACCGAGAGTTAGTCAACGCGCGCGGCATCTACCAGTTGCCGCATCTCCCGTACGGCCTGTTCCAAGCCCACAAAGATTGCGCGGCTGACGATGGAGTGACCGATGTTGAGCTCCTCGATTTCCGGTATGGCCGCCACAGGCTGGACGTTGCGATAGGTGAGGCCGTGTCCCGCGTGCACCGCGAGCCCCATGGCTCGGGCCTGCCGGGCGGCGTCCCGGAGCCGTTCCAAGGGCCGGGGGTCCCCCCAATGCTCGGCGTACTGGCCGGTGTGGAGTTCCACCGCCGGCACGCCCAGAGCCGCCGCCCGCTCGATGGTGGCGGCATCGGGGGCGATGAACAAGGAGACCCGGATACCTGCCTGCCTGAGTCGTTCGATGGCTTCCACCAGCCGCGGATCGGTGCGGCCGTCCCAGGAGGCGAGGTCGAGTCCGCCCTCGGTGGTGATTTCTTCGCGGCGCTCCGGGACCAGCGTGGCTTGGTGGGGTTTCAACCGCACCGCCAAGGCGACGATATCGGGCGCACTGGCCAGCTCCAGGTTGAGCACTCGGCGGGGCTCCTGGCGCAGCCGGATGACGTCGTCGTCCTGGATGTGACGGCGGTCCTCCCGCAGGTGGACCGTGATGCCGTCCGCTCCGCCGCGCTCGCAGAGCCGCGCCGCCTCCACGGGATCGGGCTCCCTGGCGCGCCGCGCCTGCCGCACGGTGGCCACGTGATCCACGTTGACGTAAAGCCGCATGATTGCCTTGCTCGCTTTCTGGGAACCGTTTACGTTGCTCCCGTTGAACTTCACGATGAGGCTACCAGCTCCGCAAGGTTGGCCCGCTTCCGCTTGGGTGCTGGCCGCGCTCCTGGGCGCGGCGTGCGGCGGCGGGGCCGGGGTGATGCCGCCCGCCAGTCCGGAAGCGGCGGTGCGCAGCTTTCTGAACGCGGTCAAGGCCAACAACCTGGCGGCGATGAGCGAGGTGTGGGGATCGTCCCGGGGGCCGGCCCGGACCTACATGAAGCAAGGCGAGTTGGACCAGCGGCTGGCCATCATCCGGGCCTATTTGGAGCACGAGCAGTTCGAGATCTTGCCGTCGCAGTCGGGAGTGCCGGTGGCCGAAGGGCGGCGCGGGGTGCAAGTGCGGTTGACCCGCAACGGATGTACCCCCGTGGTGCCGTTTACCGTGGCCCCCTACCGGGGCGGCTGGCTGGTAGCGGACATTGACTTGGCGGCCGCCGGGAACCCCAAGCGGAGCTGCCTTCCGCCCGAGGGCCGTTGATCGGACGGGCAGGGCTTCGGGAACCGGGGGGCCGGTCTTGCGGGTTTATTCGGTGAGTTCGATGAGGATGCCGGCGGTAGACTTCGGATGGATGAAGGCCACGCGGCGGCCGCCGGCACCCGGGCGGGGTTGTTCGTCCACCAAGCGATAGCCGTGGGCTCGGCAGCGGGCCAGGGCTTCGTCGAGGTCAGCCACCTTGAGACAGAGGTGATGGATGCCCGGCCCGCGGCGCGCCAGGAAGCGAGCGACCGGGCCCTCGGGCGCCTGCGGCACCAGCAGCTCGATCTCGGAATGGCCCAGCGGCACGGAGACCACGGTGGCGCCGTCGGCCGTCTCGGGAGCCTGGGGTGTAAGGCCCAGCACATCGCGGTAGAAGGCCAGGGCGGCCTCGAGGTCGGTGACCGCGATCCCGATGTGGCTGACTCGAGGGAGATGGTCCGACACCGTGCCTCCGCCGCCGTACTGGGAAACGTCCCTCATCCGTCGCTCGCCCGACCAACAACAACATAACGTCAAGGAGTGGAACATGGCAGTTGCTAATCCTATAAAGGTGACGGACGCCGATTTCTCCCAGGAGATCGAGCAGCACGCCGGCGTCGCCCTGGTGGATTTCTGGGCGGTGTGGTGCGGCCCCTGCCAGGTGGTGGCGCCCATCGTGGAGCAAATCGCCCAGGAGTACGATGGGAAGGTCAAGGTGGCCAAGCTGGACGTGGACGAAAACCCCCAGACCACCATGCGGTTCAACGTGCGCTCCATTCCCAGCCTGCTGATTTTCAAAGGCGGCAAGCACGTCGAGACGGTGGTCGGCGCGGTTCCCAAAGCGTATCTTGTGGAGAAGCTGGCGCGGCACCTATCGTAGAGGGTAAGGGCAGGCGCCGCCGCCGGGTTCATCCAGAGCCGAAGAGCGCGGGGCGCCTGCCCCGCGCGCGCCGTTTCTCGACGGGGTGTAGGCGATGCGTCTGAGCGCCGTCCGGCTGGCGGCCACCAAAGTCCGTCTGGCCGATCTGACGTTCCCCTCCCTGCGGGTGCAGATCCACCGCACCCGATTGGCGTTCATTCACCTCGACCACCTGCTCAACTTCGCCAAGATCGATCGCGACGGCCGGGTGGACGGCTACGTGGCCGCGTACCTGCCGGACGAGGTGGCGATCCTCCTCTTCAAGCGGGGCGAGGTGATGAACGCGGTGGCCTTCACCGAAGCGGGCCGCGCGGTCGTTCCCATCGCCTCGGTGCTGCGCGACCTGCGGCAGGAACTGGAGCGCGGGGAACTCACCTTTTGCGACGCACCCCTGGAGCAATTGGCCTGGATGTACCACAGTTGCGCCGGGCCCCTGGAGTCCAAGTTCGTGGACGCCGCGCGGCCGGAGACCATTTTCCCGGCGCTCAAGCATGAGCGGTTCACCGGCGTGCTGGAGTTGATCGCCAACGGGCTGGTGAGCTACCTCCGGTTCGACGCCGGCCGATTCGAGCGGGGCTACTTTGCCGGCAAGGCCGACGGTACCACGATCGCCCAACACGTCGAGGCCATGTTCCGCCCCGGGCCGGATGGCGCCATGCCGGAGGTGGTGGCCTCCGTCTTCCGCCCGGACGGCGAGCTGCCGGAGCAGGCCTCCCCAGCCTTGATCCAGAGTTACCGGGAACTCTTCTGGCGCATCCTGGCGGTGGCCGAACAGCACGTGCCTGGAGAAGCACGCCAGCGGGGTCTCAAGGTGCGCGATGCCCTGGCCAAAGCCTCGGCTCCGCTCGGAGCCATCGGTACCCCCGTGGAGCAGGACGTGCCCGAGCTGGTGGCCGAGCCCGGCCAGTTGACCCGCGCGCTGGCGGATTGGACCCGGCAGGTGCTGCACCAGCTCGAGATCATCGCCCCGGGCGTGGCGCCCCGGGTGGTCAAGGAGGCCACGCGGGAACACCGCTTCGTGCTCCAGCGAGCCGGCTTTTACGAGGGACTGCCCTGGACCGTGAGCTGGTGAGTGCGGGCATTCTGTACGTCGTCGCCACTCCGCTGGGCAACCTCGCCGATCTCTCCGAACGCGCCCGCGAGGTTCTGCGCGCGGCCGATGTGGTGGCGGCCGAAGACACCCGCCGCACCCGGATCCTGCTGGCCCACCTGGACGCCCACCCCCGCCTGATCAGCGTGCCGGCGCACGCGCCGCCGGGGCATATCGAGCAGGTCCTAGCCGCCTTGGCGGCCGGCCAACGGGTGGCCCTGGTGAGCGACGCCGGCACCCCGGCCATCAGCGACCCCGGCGCCTCCCTGGTGCGGCGGGCTCGCCGGTCGGGTGCCGCAGTGGTGGCCGTGCCGGGGCCCACGGCGGTGGCGGCCGCCCTGAGCATTTCGGGTCTTTCGGCGGACCGCTACACCTTCTTGGGGTTTCTGCCCCGCGCCGGCCCCGGCCGGCGCCGGCTGCTGGAGCAGGCGGCAGCCAGCGAATGGACGGTGGTGCTGTTCGAAGCCGCCAACCGTCTGGGCCGCCTGCTGGACGACCTGGCTCGTGCGCTCGGCCCTGATCGAGAGGCGGCGGTGGCGCGCGAACTCACCAAGGTCCACGAAGAGTGCCGCACCGGGACCCTGGCCAGCCTCGCGGGTTATTACCGTGACACCCAGCCCAAAGGCGAGGTGACCGTGATCGTGGCGGGTCGAGCGGCGGAGCCCGAGATCCCCGATACCGAGCAGGTCCGCCGGCGCGCCCGGGCGCTCCTGAGCCAGGGCCTGAGCCGCCGTGACGCGGCGGCTCACGTGGCGCGCGAGTTCGGCCTGGCCCGAAACGAGGCCTACCGCCTGGTGATGAGCGGGGCGAGCCGTGCGTCCTGAGGGAAGCACCCCGCGCCTGGCTGCCTTGCTGGTCGCGGCCGCCTCCCTGATACCGGCCCCAGGGACCGGCCGCGCCCCGCTCACCATCGGGCGGCTGCACTACGAGGGCGGCGGCGACTGGTACGCCAATCCCTCGAGCCTGCCCAACCTGCTGGCCGCCATCCGGCAGCGCACCGCAGTGCCCGTAGCGGCTCGCGAGCGGGTGGTGACGTTGGAGGGCCCGGACCTGTGGGAAGTGCCCTACCTGTATATGACCGGCCACGGCAACGTCCACTTCAGCGAGCCGCAGATTCGCACCTTGCGGCGCTATCTGGAGGCGGGCGGCTTTCTCCATGCCGACGACAACTACGGCATGGACCAGTCCTTTCGCCGGGAAATCCAGCGGGTCTTTCCGGACCGGCCGCTGGTGGAGGTGCCGCTCGACCATCCCATCTATCACGCGGTGTACGACTTCCCCCAGGGGCTTCCCAAGATCCACGAGCACGACGGCCTGCCGGCCCAGGGCTTCGGCATCTTCATCGGCAAGCGCCTGGCGGTGTACTACTCCTACCAGTCCGATCTGGGAGACGGCTGGGAAGATCCCGAAGTGCACCATGATCCCGAGCCCGTCCGCGAGCAGGCGCTCCGCATGGGCGTCAACCTGTTCGTGTACGCCACCACGGCGGTGCCGTGACCCGCACGGAGCGCTGGCTCGAGGCTCGGCAGGCGGAGCTGGCCCGGCAGGACGCCAGTGCCGGGCTGCTGCTTGCGGTGGGATGGGTGCTGGCGGCCCTCGCCCTGGGAGTCTGGCTCGCCCGCTCTAGCGGCTCCCCGGTTCAACCGGTGATCCTGCTGGGTGGTTGGGGGTTGGTCTTGGGAGCGGCCGCCGTGAGCGCGGCCCGGCTCAAGCGCATCCTCAGCCGGCGGGCCGACCCGATAACCGTGGCCGCCATGGTGGAACGGGCCGCCGGCTTGAGGGAGGGATCGGTAGCGGCACTGGCCATCTCCCCTCGAAGCGGTTCCCGCGCCCTGGCCTCCCTGGCCGACCAGCGCACCGCCGAGTGGCTGAGGCAACACGGGCGTGCCGCGCTCGCGCCCGCTCGCCGCGAGCGGCAGCGCACCCTTGCGGCGGGAGGCTTGGCCGCGCTGGCGGGGGGACTGCTGTTCGCGACCTCAGGCCCCACCAGAGCCGGCGCAGCGGATTTCTGGCAGCCGCTCGCCGCCTTGGCCCGGATTCGAGGGCCGGTGCAACTGGAGGTGGATCGGCTGGAGGTGCCGCGCGGAGGAGCAGTCCGGGTTACCGTCGCCGCCCCCGGCAGGCGCGCCGCCACGCTGTGGGTGCGACAGCCGGGAGAAAATTGGCGCCCCCGCACGCTGGCGCTGGATAGCTCGGGACGGGCCACGCAAACGCTGGGCCCGCTGGACAGCGACCGGTACCTGCGCGCCAGCAGCGGCGGGCGGGAATCTCCCGTGGTCCACGTGCGGGTCTCGCTGCCCGCGCTGCTCGCCGATCTCGAGCTGATCGCCCGCTACCCCGCCTACCTCGACGTGCCGGACCAGCCCCTGGTACCAGGCCCCGATGCGATCGTGCTTCCGGTGGGCTCGCAGATCGAAGTCCGCGGGCGCACCACGGTGCCGCTCCGCTCGGCACGGTGGCAAGGGGCCGGGGGAGCGCGCTTGCCGCTCCGCACCCAGGGAGCAGGATTCGAGGGCCGGTTGCCGGTCCGAGCCGGCGGGACCTGGCTCCTGGTGCTCGAGCCCACCGGCGGGCTGCGCTTCGAGGGGCCGGCGCCGGAACTCCATCTCGTCGCGGTAACCGATAGCCTCCCGGTGATCGCGGTGCCGGTGCCGGGAGGCGACACCACGGCGCCGCTCAGCCTCAGGCAACCGCTGGTGATTGACGTGCGAGACGATCACCGGGTGGCCCGGGTCGAGGTCGCGAGCCGGCGCGTGAGCCGATTTGGCCTCGCCGGGGCGATCGAGACCGATACGCTGGCGCTGCCCGAGGGCGGCGCCGAACGGGTGTTGATCCAGTGGACGTTGGACTTGAACGGACGCGGGTACCTGCCGGGCGATACCGCCTTCTACCGAGTGCGGGCCTTCGACAACGCCCCGCGCGGCGGCGCCGCCATGACTCGGGAGTACCGGTTGCGCCTGCCCTCGCAGGCCGAGCTGCGCGCCGCGCTGCGCCAGGCATCGGGCGGCATGATCGCTGCCGCCGACTCGCTGGTGGCTGAGCAGCGCAGCCTGGCCCAGGAGACCGAAGAGCTTGCGGCTGCGCGGGAGCGGACCAGCGGCCCATCGGCACCAGCAGCTCGTGGGAGCCCGGCAGCGGGCGAGGTTCCCTTCGGCACCGCCCAGCGCGCTGCCGAGATCGCCGCCAGGGAGCAGAGCGTGGTGGAGCGGGCGCGAGAGCTGAGCCGGGAGCTGGCCGAGCTGGCCCGAGCCGCTTCCGACGCCGGCCTCACCGATCCCAAGTGGCAGGCCGAACTCCGGGAGCTGGAAGAGCTGCTCAAACGGGCCGTGACACCGGAACTCGAGCGGCGGCTTGCGGAACTGAGCGAGGCGCTCCGCCGGCTGGATCCTGAGGAGCTGCGGGAGGCTCTCAAGCGCTTGGCCGCGGCCGGTCAAGAGTTCCGGCAACAGCTCGCCCGCAGCCGGGAGCTGTTCGAGCGGGCGGCGGTAGAGGGGGCCATGACTACGCTGGCCGAGGACGCCCGCGAGCTGGCTGAGCGGCAGCGGGACTGGAACCGGCAGCTCGAGCAGACCCAACCGGACTCGGCGCTGGCGGCTGCCGAACAAGCGCTGGCGCGGGCGGCCGACAGCCTGGCGGCCCAGTTGGAGCGCTTGGAGCAGGCGGTGCAGCGAACCGGAGGTCAGCCTGAGGGGACGGCCACTCTGCGCCGGCAGGCGAACCAGGCAGCCGGCGCGATGCAGCAGGCGGCCACCGAGTCGGCAGCCGGCCGCCGGGAGCCGGCCCGGCAAGCCGGGGCCCAGGCGGCGGAGGCGCTGGACCCCGTAGCCCAACAGCTCATGGCCCAGCGGGACGCCCTCCGCCAGCAGTGGCGCCGGGACGTCCTCTCGGCGTTGGATCACGCCCTCTCGGAAACCGCCGGCCTGGCGCAACGCCAGATGGAGTTGGCGGAGCGAATGCGGCGGGGCGACGGCTCCGCCGAAGTGCGCAGCGAGCAGGCTCTGCTCCGCGAAGGAGCCGATCGGGTGCTCCAGCGCCTCCAACAGGCCGCCGGCAAGAACGCGCTGGTCTCGCCCCAGATCGGAAGCTCGCTGGGCTTTGCCCGCCTCCGCATGACCGAGGCCGTGGACCGGCTGCAGCGGGCCGCGCCCAACCCAGGGGAAGCATCGGAGCTGGCTGGCCAAGCGGTGGACGGCCTCAACGCCATGACGCAGGCCCTGCTCCGCTCCCGGGCCGCGGTCGCGGGGGCTCAGTCCGGCTCGGGGCTCCAAGAGGCGGTGGAGAAGATGGCGCAGCTCGCGGCCCAGCAACAGGCGCTCAACGGACAGGCCGGCGGCCTGCTGCCCTTGATGCCGCTGGGGGGAGAAGGCTTGCTCCAAGACCTCAGGGCCTTGGCCGCGCGGCAGCGGCGGCTGGCTGCCGAGCTGGAGCGGTTGGGCGCCCAGGCTGACTCGCGCGCCGCGGAGGAACTCGCCCGGGAAGCGCGGGACATCGCCCGCCGGCTGGAGCAGGGGCAACTCGACCGGCGGACCGTGGAGCGCCAGGAGCGACTCTTCCGCCGGCTGCTGGACCAGGGGCGCACGCTGCGCGGCGATGAGGAGGACGAGACCAAGGAGCGCCTGAGCCAGACGGCGCGACCCGACAACGTCCGCCTGCCGCCGGCGTTGAAGCCGGGCGAGCTGGGCCAAGGCCCCAGGTATCCCTATCCATCGTGGGAACAGTTGCAGCAGCTTCCTGCCGAGCAGCGCCGGCTCGTCCTCGACTACTTCCGGCGCTTGAACGAAGGGCGCCCGTAGCATGGCCGGCTGCCGTCGGTGCCGGGTGGCACATCGCTCGATGAGCCGGGTGATCACGAGTGCCGTCCGGAACGTGGCGGGCGCTTTTCCGTACCGGCCTGCCCTGGCCGGCTCGCTGCTCGCCGTGGTCGTCTCCCTTACCGCAGGCGCCGCCGGGGCGGCCGCCCAGGCGAACCGGGAGGTGCAGGCGGCCGGTGATTGGACCGCCGCCACTCGGCAGTGGGTCGCCGCGCTGCAGGCCGACTTCGGTTTGCTGCCTGCCGCGTCCGCCAACCTCGGGCGGGCCCCGGAAGCCGCCCGGGACGATATGCTCTTTGTACTCCTCGGCGCGCGGGGGGATTCGACCTCGCGCCTGCTGGCCGCGGAGCTGCTTGCCGGATGGGGCCGGGCGGATGAAGCCTGGCCGCTCTTGGATGCCAACCTGCCGGCCGAGCCCGCGCTGGCGGCGGCCTTGCTCCGGCGTTTCGTGGATCGCGCAGCCGCCACCCGGAGCCGCCGGGGATCCCTGGTTCGCGCCTACGCGCTGGAGCGGCTGGCTTCGCTGGGGGACCAGGCGCAGGCGGCCCGAGTCCGGCTCGAGGCGGCCCAGGCCTATGCCGACGCCGGCGATCTGGCGAGCGCCCAGCGAATGCTGGATCGGGTGCCGGGGCCGAACCAGGCCGGCTTGGGGCTGGCACCCGCGCTCGCCAGCGTGATCCGGGCTCTGGCGCGAGGCGGTTCCCCGGAGGAAGCCGAACGGCGACTTGCGGCCTGGGCCGACCGGCTGGGGAGCGATGAGCGGGAGGAACTGCGAGGGGCCATCGCTTGGGCCTGGGTGGCGCGCGGCGAGCTGGGCCGCGCGGAGGCGATACTGGCTCCGGACTCCGGGCTCGAAGCCGGTGAGGTGCGGGGGTGGATCGCCCTTTACCGCGGCGACCTCGCCCAAGCCCGAGCCTTGCTCGCGGCCGCGGGGCCGTACACCGGTTCGCGGGAAGACGCCACCCGGCGCCTGGGCGTGCTGGTACTCCTGGAGCGGATGCAGGCGGACCGGCTGCCGGAGTTCGGCCGGGCCATGCAGGAGCTTGCCCGGGGGGACACGGTGCCTGCCGTAGCCGGCTTGCGGAGCGCAGCGGAGCGGCTGGCTCCTTTGGGCGGCCGCGCCGATCTTTGGGAATTTGCCGGGGAACTCGCGCTGGCGCACCGCGATTATCAGTCGGCAGAGGAGCTGCTGGCCGCTTCGCTCGCGGCCGATTCCGTGGGCCCCAACGCTCCGGCTGCCCAGCTCGCCTTGGCGCAGGTCGCGGCAGAGACCGGGCGCACCGAGCTGGCGGCGCGCCAGTTGGAGCATCTCATTCTCGCCTATCCGGAAAGCGCCCTGCTCCCGCGGGCGCGGCGTCTGCTGGATCGGCTGCGAGGAGCCGTGCCCCAGTGAGGCGCCGCCCGTTTCTGGCCGTAAGCGGCTGGCAGGTTGGAGCGACGGCTCGCCGGGCGGAGTCTGTGTGAGGCGCCGGGCGTTTCTGGCCGCCGCGGCGCGTCAGGCCGCCCTGGCCGCCGGCGCGCTGCTCGCCGGATGGGAGCAACTGGTCGCGCGCCTGGCCCCCGGTGGTGGCCAACCGCACTTCGGCGGCCGGGCAGGCGGTGCCAGGGGGCCCCGGCACGCTCCGGACCTCGGGCCTTCGCGAACGGAGGCAGCCAGGGTGGGCGGGAGCCAGGCTGCGCAGCTTCTGCTCCCCATGGACGATGCCCAGGCCGATCACCTCAAGAGCTA
This sequence comes from Gemmatimonadota bacterium, assembly GCA_037440225.1. Taxonomy (GTDB): domain Bacteria; phylum Gemmatimonadota; class Gemmatimonadetes; order Gemmatimonadales; family GWC2-71-9; genus JACPAP01. The sequence continues at coordinate 11,110 of JBBIUN010000004.1, forward strand.
CGGTGTCACCTATCGCGCGCTCAAGCGGGGAGGCCGGGCCGAATGGCTGCTCAACTACCGGAGCGGCAGCTTCCTGATCCCGGCCGACCCCGCGACCGAGCGCGACGTCGCCCTGGCCGGGGTGACCGCCGAGGCCATCTCGGACGCCGACCTCGTGGCCATCCGGGGCGAGATCCAGGCCAACAACATGGATGCCGTCCCGCTGGAGAAGGCGCCCAAGGTGGCGGTCTATGTCCCGCCCAACGCGCCGCCGTGGGACGACGCCGTGACCATGGCGCTCGCGTATGCGGGCATCGAGTTCGAGAAGGTCTGGGATCCCGAAGTCCTAGGCGGCCGGCTCAAGGATTTCGAGTGGCTGCACCTGCACCACGAAGATTTCACCGGCCAGTACTCCAAGTTCTACTTGAGCTATAGCGGCGCCTTCTGGCTTTCGGAGATGGTCGAGCGCAATCAGGAGACGGCACGCAGGCTGGGCCTGCCCAACGTGCCGGCCCTGAAGAAAGCCGTGGCGCGGGAGATCCGCCGCTTCGTCGAGGACGGGGGCTTTCTCTTCGCCATGTGCACCGCCACCGAAACCCTGGAGATTGCCCTGGCCGCCGAGGGCGTGGACGTCGCCGCGGCGTACGCCGACGGCACCCCCATGGATCCGGAGGCCTCGTCCAAGCTCGACTGGAGCCGCTCGTTCGCCTTTCGGGACGCGCATCTGGAACCCTCGGGCCTGATCGCCAGCTTTTCGGACATTGACGGACATCAGGTCAACAATCCGGCCAAGCGCCAGCCCTTGGGCGCGTTCACGTTGTTCAATTTCAGCGCCAAGATCGATCCCGTGCCCACCATGCTGGTGCAATGCCACCGCCAGGTCATCCCCGACTTCTATGGCCTCACCACCTCGTTCCTGCGCGAGCGCTTGAAGCCGGACGTCACGGTGCTGGCCGACGAGCCGGGGGCACCGTGGGTCAAGTACATTCACGGGGAGCGGCGCAAGGGGACCTGGACCTACCTGGGCGGGCACGATCCCGAGGACCCGCAGCACCAGATCGGGGATCCGCCTACCGATCTTTCGCTGCATGCCAACTCGCCCGGCTACCGGCTCATCCTCAACAACGTGCTGTTTCCGGCGGCCAAGAAGCGGGAGCTGAAGACCTGACATGCGGCTCTCGGCAGCGGCGCGCTCCCGTCTCGCGGCGGAGATCGCCGGCGCCGGCGGGCGCGAGGTGTGTTTCGTGGGCGAAGTGGATGGGGATGGATCGCTGGTCGCGGTGACGCCGGTGGCGCGCGGCAGCGTCCATGCGGTACTCGCCCTCCAGGGCATCGCCGCGCGGGGACAGATGGTGCTCCACAATCACCCGAGCGGCGTGCTCGAACCCTCGGCGGCGGACCTGGACGTGGCGGCGCGGCTCCACGATGCGGGGATCGGCTTCGGGATCGTCAACAACGACGCCAGCGAGCTGTACGTGGTGGTGGAGGTGCCCCGGGCGCCGGCCTACCACCAGATAGACCCGGTCGAGACCGCACGCCAACTGGGCCCGGGCGGACTCATCGCCCGCGCGCTGGGGCAATTCGAGGATCGGCCCAGCCAGCGGGACCTGGCCGCCTACGTGGCGGACACCTACAACGAGGGCGGCGTCTCGCTGCTGGAAGCGGGAACCGGGGTGGGGAAGTCGTTCGCCTACCTGGTGCCGGCGATCGCATGGGCCCGCGCCAACGGCGAGCGCACCGTGGTCTCCACCAACACCATCAACTTGCAGGAGCAGTTGGTGGGCAAGGACCTGCCCCTCTTGGCGCGCGCTTTGGAGCAGGAAGGCGACCCGCCCACCTATGCCCTGCTCAAGGGATGGGCCAACTACCTGTGCCTGGCCCGGCTGGAGCTGGCCCGATCGGGCCAGGCCTCCCTGCTGGAGCCGGAGCGGCACGACGAGCTGGAAGCGCTGGCGGCATGGGCCCAGCGCACCAGCGACGGGTCGCTGGCCGATCTGGCGGACCCGCCGGCCGAGGAGCTGTGGGACGAGGTCCGGGCCGAGCCGGATCTCTGCACCCGCCTCGACTGCCCGTACTTCGACCGGTGCTTCGTGTTTGCCGCCCGCCGGCGCGCGGCCGAAGCCGACATTGTGGTGGTCAATCACCACCTGCTCGCCTCGGATCTCGCGGTGCGGCGCGCCCAGGGCAACTGGCAGGACGCCGCGGTGCTGCCGCCGTATCGCCGGTTGATTCTGGACGAGGCGCACCATCTGGAAGATACCGCGGCTGAACACTTGGGGGCGCAGGTCACGGCACGCGGGACGCTCCGCCTGTTGAGCCGGCTCGAGCGCAATGGACGGGGCTTGATTCCCGCCCTCCTCGCCGAACTGCTCGAGGAGCACGATCCGCTGAGCGCCGCCTCGGCGGATCTGCTCCGCGCGGCGCTGCTGCCCGAGGTGGCCCAGGCCAAGAGCGCCGCCGAGGAAGTCTTCAGCCTGCTGGCGGCTCACCTGGCCGCCCAGGATGCTGCGGTGCTCCGGCTCACGGACGCTTTTGCCGCCGATCCCCTCTGGGAGCGAGGCCTGGAGGGTGCGCTCGAGAGCTTGGTGGCAAGCCTGGACCGGCTGCGCGACGGCGTGGAAACGGTGGCGGAACGGCTGGAGCTGTCGGGCGATCTCGACCGGCGCGCCCTGCGCGTGCAGGAACTCAAGGGCGTCATCCGCCGGCTCCAGGCGACCCAGGACGGCATCCTGCTGGCCTTGAGGCCGCAGGCAGGACTCTCCATGGTCCGCTGGATCGAGCGGCGGCCGGGCCGCCCGGTGGGACGGCTGCCGTTCGCCGTGGCGCTGGCGGCGGTGCCGCTGGACCTGGCGCCCATCTTGCGGGAGAGCCTGTTCGATCGGGTGGAAACCATCGTGCTCACCAGCGCCACACTCGCCGTGGGCGACGATTTCTCCTTTCTCCGGGAACGGCTGGGCTTGGGGCCGGACTTTTCACGCCTCAAGTACGAAGCCATCCTCCCCTCGCCCTTCGACTTCGCGGCGCAGTGCCTCTTCGGGATCCCCACCGATATCCCCGATCCCCGGACGGACGAGGCGGGGCATGACGCGGCCGTGGCGCGGGTGATGGTGGATCTGGCGCACCTGGCCGACGGCGGCATGTTCGTCCTGTTCACCAGCCACGCGGCCTTGAAGCGGGTGGCGGCCCAGGTCCGAGGGGATCTCGCGCCCCGCTGGCCGCTGCTGGTTCAGGGCGAAGCCCCGCGAGACCTGTTGCTCCGGCGATTCCGGGAAGCCGGGTCCGCCATCCTGCTGGGGACGGACAGCTTCTGGGAAGGAGTAGATGTCCCGGGGCCGGCGCTTCGCGTCCTGGTCTTGGCCAAGCTGCCCTTCAAGGCCCCGGAGGAGCCGTTAACCGCGGCCCGCCTGGAGCGTCTGGAAGCCCAGGGGATGGACGGCTTCATGCACTACCTGGTGCCGCGCGCCGCCCTCAAATTGAAGCAGGGCTTTGGCCGGCTCATTCGATCCCGGAGTGACGCAGGCGTGGTGGTCTTGTTGGATCAGCGCATGGTCAGCCGGCACTATGGGGCAGTGCTGCAGGCGTCGCTGCCGCCGGCTCAGCGGGTCATCGGGCCGTGGGCGAGCGTCAGGGCCGCCGCCGAGTCCTTCTTTGCCCGGCACGGGCTGGGAGTACCCGCATGAGGGCAGCGAGCCCAAGGCCGGCGCCATGGTGAGCCTGAGGCCCGACCGCCAAGGGCCGGGACCCGGCGGCCGCTGGCGGCCGCTGGTCGCGTGGGCCGCACTGAGCGGGCTGCTCCATCTGCTGCTCATCGTGGCGTTGCTGGCCATCGCCACTCAGCCCGCGCGGCTTCCTCCGTTGGCTTTGATCCCGCTGGACGTCGGCACGCCGGAGAACCGGGTGACGCCCTATCTGGTCCCGGCGCCTCCCGGTCGCCCCGAGCTACCGCAAGCCAAGCGGCCTACCACCGGATTGGGCGCCCGCGTGCTGCCCGAGCCCAAGCCCCAGACCCGGGCCGCCGTACGGGAGCAAGTGCAATCCTTGGAGCGTACCGGCCAGCCGGATACCTCGAAGGTCACGGTGGCGGCAGCGCCGCGCCGGACGGGACGGCGATTGCTCACCCCCTCCTATGGGGACGGGCGCCTGTGGGTGCCGCCGATTGATATTCTGGAGTTGGGCCGGCCGCTCGCCCGAGCGGGTGGCGCCGGCGGGGTGGCAGCGGAAGGACCGCGCACCGTGGCCCAGCTGGACAGCACCGTGACGGCCCGCCTGCGCGCCTTCTTGGACACCATGCCGCCGGATTCCTTCGCACCCGGCCGCGTGCCCAACTGGACCACCGAAATCAACGGCCGGACCTGGGGCATTGACGGCAAATGGATTTACTTGGGTGGCATCAAGCTGCCTGCGGCGCTGCTTGCGCTCCTGCCGTTCCCGCAGGGCAACGTGGATCAGGCCCAAGCCACGGCGGCGCTGATGCGGATGCGTGAGGACATCATGCAAGCCGCCCAACGGGCTCAGACGGCGGAAGAGTTCAACAAGTACGTCAAGGAACTCAGGCAGAGGAAAGATCGGGAACGAGAAGAGGCCCGCAAGCGCGCACCTCGGGACACGGTCATTCCCTGAGGCGCCGGCTGACCACGGCTGGCGAGGCGCCAGCAGGCCACGGCGGGCGAGGCGCCGGCAGACGAGGGCTTTTTTCGGCGTTACTCCCGGCCGTTCCAGGCCTGAGCCGCTTCGAGGCGCCTCAAGCTTTCCTCCCGCCCCACCACGGCCAGGAGTTGATGCACGGGCTCGGAAACCGTGGTCCCCGTCAGCGCAATCCGAATCGGCTGGAACACCCGCCCCGCGGGGAGTGCTAGGGCCTGGGCCAAGGCGCGCAGTTCGGCCTCCAGCACCTCCGGCCGCCACTGCTCCCGGGAAACCGCCTCCAGCCGGCCGCGCGAGTGCGCCAAGGCCGACCGGAAGGCTTCGACATCGCCGGCGATGGCGGCTTGGGCTTTGGGGTCCGGGCTCACCAGGTCCCCCTGGAGCCGCACGGCAACCTGCCGCGCCACGTCCAGCGTGGTGCGGGAGCGCTCCTTGACGGCGTCCACCACCCGAGCCAGGTGCTGGCGATCCAGGCGCGCGGGATCGAGCCCATAGGGCGAAAGCAGCGGGGCCACCACGTCCACCAGCTCCGACCCCGGCGTGCGGCTCAGGAACTGGCCGTTCATCCACTCCAGCTTGGTGGTGTCGAAGATGGCGCTCTTTTTCTGGATACCTTCGATCGAGAAGGCTTCGACCAGCTCGTTCAGGTCGAAGAACAGCTCGCGATCCCCTCCGGGGCTGAAGCCCAAGAGCGCCAGGAAATTGCGCATCGCGGCCGGCAGAATACCCAGCTTTTGGTAGTCCGCCACCGCGGTAGCTCCGTGGCGCTTGGAGAGCTTCTTGCCGTCCTTGCCATGGATCATGGGCAGGTGGGCGAAGACCGGGAGCTTGGCGCCCAGCGCTCGGTACACCGCGATCTGCTTGGGCGTGTTGGAGATGTGGTCGTCGCCCCGCATCACGTGGGTGATGCGCATGTCCATGTCGTCCACCACCACCGAGAAGTTGTAGGTGGGGGTGCCATCCGAGCGCAGGATGATCCAGTCGCGAATGTCTTCGCCCTTGAAGCTGATGTGGCCGTAGACCGCATCGTCGAAGGCGATCTCCCCGCTGGGCATGCGAAACCGGATCGCCCCTTCCTCCCGGTAGGCGGCTCCCTGGCGGAGCAGGTGCTCGGCCACCTCGCGGTGGCGCTCGATGCGGGCGCCTTGGAAGACCACCTCTTCGTCCCAGTTGAGTCCCAGCCAGGTGAGTCCGTCCAGGATGACCCGGGTATGCTCCTCGCTGGAGCGCTGCTTGTCGGTGTCTTCGATCCGCAGCAGGAAGGCTCCGCCGGTCTTGCGGGCGTAGAGCCAGTTGAACAGGGCGGTTCTGGCTCCGCCCACGTGGAGGTAGCCGGTGGGGGATGGGGCGAATCGGAGGCGGGGCGGGTTGGACGTCATGCTCGACGGAGAGGGGGGGATTCGAACCCCCGATAGGGCTTTTCGGCCCTATAACGGTTTAGCAAACCGCCGCCTTCAGCCACTCGGCCACCTCTCCAACGTTCAGCCGGAGCCGGGGAGGTGCGGGGCCTATGGCCCGGCTCGTCCCCATCGACCGGCGTGTAACGCTATCGCCGCGGCCCCGCGAACGAAAGTCCCGCGTTTACCTTGAAGCCCCTGCGCCCAAGCACCCCGTTTCTCTCGAGATGGTGGAGGAGTGTTGACCCGACGTCCCACGCTGGTGGGCAGGATCATTCTGGCCCGGTCCCTGAGCCGGCCGGCTCAAGCCGTCGGGGCCGCGGCGCGGGCGGCAGAGGAAGTTGCTCGGCAGGCCGGCCTCTTCGGCCGGCCGGCCGGCGCGCTTCGGCTCCGGCGATTACCTGGGTCTTGCTGGTCGCCCGCGGTGCTACCGGAGGGAGTCTGTGGTCGCATCGAGATCCGGAGCGGCAAGCCGGCGCTCCTATGGCGATCGCGATATTTCACGGGCACGTACACCGTGGACGGGGGACGCCTGGCGCGCCGCCTGGCGCAGCTGGACCCGGAGGCCCGGAAGGCCGCGCTCCGCGCCGTGCGCGCCCTGCTGCTCGTGGGCACGCGCAGTCGCATCACCCATGAGGTGGTGCGGGTGCTCTTGCGAGCCCAACGGGATTTTCTCGGGACCCGCTGCGAGGCCCGCCTCGAGGTGCTCACCGAACGCGAGGTGACGCGCCAGGCCCAAGGCCGCTGCCGTCCCGCCGACGCCAGCCGGATTTCACGGGTGCTGCGCTCGACCGTGGTGCTGCTGCCCGGCGGCAAGCCCGTAGCGCTCCGGTCGTTGTGTCCCAGCTCGCGGACCGTGTTGCGAGCTCTGGTGCGCCAGGTGCTAGAGCGGGAGCGCTCGCTGCGGGCCCGGGGTCTCTTGCTCCGGGCCTGGACCGATGAAGAACTCGCCCAGCGCATTCCGCGGGTATCCCGGATCCGGGTGTCGCGAAGATTGGTGGCGTACTGCCGCCAATCGCTGAGTGCGCCCAATGCCGCGGTCCGGTCCCGCCACGGTCGCTACATGGTGAGCACCATGGATTTTTCCAAGCTTGCTCCCCTGACCCGCGCAGACGTGCTGGACCGGGCCCCGGTGGCGGCGGGGGTCTACGAGCTGCGGCTGGCACCGGGGCAGCCTGCCTACGAACCGGCCTGCGCCGGCATCATCTACCTCGGGAGGGCCAAGAACCTGCGGCGCCGATTGCTGGCCCATGCCAGCCCCGATGGCCGCAATGGACGGCTGGCCAGCCACCTGCGGCGGGGCCGGGTGCTCTTCCGGGTTCGGCTCGCGGCCGGAGACCTCGAACGGGTGGAAAAGGAACTCTACCGGCAGTTCGTGGAGACCTACGGGCATCCCCCGGAGTGCAACCGCCTGCGGCCCTAGAGCACGTGCCGGCGAGCGTCTTGGCACGTTGCGAGCGGGCTAAGCCGCCCGTAGTATTGCGACCGATGACCCCCCAAGTCACCGCCCCAGGGATTCGGGCCCGCTTGGAACGAGCCTTGCGCAGGCAGGCAGTTTTCGGTCATGAAGAAAATCGCCCTCCTGCTGCTTGTACCTTTCCTCGGCGCTCTGGCGGGGGCTCTGGTTTTTGCTTCCTACCTCAGGACCACGCACGCTTCTCCTTATACCGTCAGCGTGGCGGGACGCCAGCGGATGCTCGCGGCCGAACTGCGGGATTGGGCGATGATGGTGCAGATGGGCCAGGAAGCAAACCGCGCCGGACTCCGATCCCGGGTGGCCCAGTTCGACGAGGCGCTGGCGGTACTGGAGCGGGGCGGGACCGTTCGCCAGGGCGCAGTGGAACGGGTGCCGCCCGCGCTCGCGCCGGCGCTGGCCGCCGTGGCCTCCTTGTGGAAGCAGGTCCGCTCGGACCTCCTTATCGTGGCCGAAGCGCCGCGCGGGGAAAGCCGATTCCAGGCGGCTTACGAGCGCGCTCGCAACCGGCTCCCCCAACTCCGGGACCTGGCCGACCGCTTCGTGGTGGACTATGTGGCGTGGCAAGAGCGGCACCTCCGGCGGATGATATGGATCCTCAGCCTCTTGGTCGGGGTCAACTCGCTGGTCTTCCTCACCGGACTCTGGTTGGCTTGGCGCCACATCGTCCGGCCCATCCTGGCGGTCGAGGCGGCGGCCCGACGCATCGAGGCCGGAGACTTCTCGCAGCGACTCGAGGTAACCGCCCGGGACGAGCTGGGCACCCTGGCTCGCACCTTCAATCGTATGAGCGATGAGGTCCAGAGGCTCCTCGCGGCGCTCGACCTTCGCCGCAAGCACGCGGAAACCATCATCAACAGCGTTCCGGCGTGGCTTCTGGTCCTGCGCCGCGACCTTACCGTGCAGCGAGCCAACCGCTCGTTCCGCCAGGCGCTGGGGTTGGACGAGGCGGCGGTGGCCGGCAGGCGCTTGGAGGACCTCTTGCCGGTCCCGGGCCTCCGCGAGGCGGCGCTCGAGGTGCTGGCCTCCGGGGAGTCCAAGCAGGGGCTTGTCTTCGAGCTGCCTCGCCAGGATGGCACGCGGACGCTGCGGGTCACCCTCACCGGAACACGTCTTGCGGAGGAGGAGGTCCTGGTGGTGGTCGAGGACGTGACCAATGACGCGCTGCGCCAGAGTGTTTCTTTGCTCAACGCCACGCTGGAGGCGACCGCCGACGGCATTCTCGTGGTGAACCTCGAAGGCCGGATCGTGGGCTACAACCGGCAGTTCCTGGAAATGTGGCGTCTGCCGGAAGCCGTGATGGCGTCCCGAGAGGATGACGTCGCGCTAGCGCACGTCCTGGACCAACTTCAAGAGCCGGAGCAGTTCCTGAAAAAGGTCCGGGAGTTGTATGCCCAACCGGAGGCGGAGAGTTACGACACCCTGCTCTTCAAAGACGGCAGGGTCTTCGAGCGGTATTCGAAACCGCAGCGGATTGACGGCCGGCCCGTGGGTAGGGTGTGGAGTTTCCGTGACGTGACCCACGTCAGGCGGGCGGAAGAGGCGCTACGGCGCTCCGAAGCCGAGTTGCGTGGCCTGATCGAGCGTGCGGTGGTGGGGATGTACCGGAGCACGCCCGAGGGTCGGTTGTTGATGGTGAACCCAGCGCTGGTTGAGATGTTGGGCTACGACTCCGCGGAGGAACTCCTCGGCGTGGACATGGCCACTGCACTGTATCAGGACCCGGACGAGAGGCGGCGGTTGCTGGAGCAGTATTCCGGGCAAGACGACTTTTGGGGTGTGGAGGCGCATTGGAAGCGCAAGGACGGCACCCCGATCACGGTGCGGTTGTCGGGACGCTTGGTCCGCGACGCCGGTCAGGTGCCGGTGGTGCTGGAGGTCTTCGTGGAGGACGTGACCGAGCGCCTGGTGCTGGAGCAGCAGCTCCGTGCGTCCCAGAAGATCCAAGCCATAGGCGAGCTGGCGGGCGGGGTGGCCCACGATTTCAACAACCTCTTGACTACGATCTTGGCGAACAGCGAGCTGGCGAGGGGCGAGGCGCCTCCCGGATCGGCACTCGGGGAAGAGCTGGAGGCCATCCGCCAAGCCGCGCGCAGCGGTGCCGAACTCACCCGCAAGCTGCTGGCCTTCAGCCGGCGCCAGCGCCTGGATCTGCGGCCGGTGGACGTGGGCGCGGTGGTGACGGACTTTGCCCGCGTGATCCAGCGAATGATCCCCGAGGACATCCAGATGCGCGTGATGCTGGAAGGGGCCGAATTTGGCGCCCTGGCCGATCCCGGCGCCATCGAACAAGTGCTCATGAACCTCGTGACCAACGCCCGCGACGCCATGCCCTCGGGGGGGACATTGCTGGTCCAGGTACGGCGCACCTGCCTCGACCCGGCATACTGCCGGGTGCGAGGCTGGGGCTCGCCGGGGGAGTTCGTGGTGATCGAGGTCAGCGATACGGGCGTGGGCATGGATGCCGAGACCAAGCGCCGGTTGTTCGAGCCCTTCTTCACCACCAAGCCGGTGGGCCAAGGGACCGGACTGGGCATGGCGGTGGTCTATGGGATCGTCAAGCAGCACGGCGGGTACGTGGATGTCTATAGCGAGCTTGGACAAGGCAGCACGATCCGGGTGTTTCTGCCGGCGTCGGCCCAGGTTTCCCAGCATCCTGCTGCCGCCTCGCCGGGCGAGCTGCGCGGGGGAACCGAGACCATCCTGCTGGTGGAGGACGAGGAGGTGCTGCGGCGCACCACCCGGCGAGTGCTCGAGCGCTACGGCTACACCGTGCTAATGGCGGCAAACGGTGCCGAGGCGTTGGAGCTGTTCCGGGAGCGCGCCCCCGACATCGCGCTGGTGATCTCCGACGTGGTGATGCCCACCATGGGCGGGCCGGAGCTGTTTCTGGCGTTGCAGGAGCTGGGACATCCGGTCCGATTCCTGTTCACCAGCGGGTACACCGCGCGAGATGTGCAGGAGCGAGTGAAGTTGCCGGACGGCGTTCCGTTTATCGCCAAACCGTGGAACGTGCCGGATTTTCTGCGCAAGGTGCGGGTGGTCCTGGACGGTCGGTCCTGAGGCAAGACCGTACCGTCCGCGCGCGGGCAGTCAAGCCCTGCCGGCTGCGGGCCGTGTCCTTCCTTTGCTTTGGCCGAGACAGAAGGATAGGAAGGATAGTAGGTACGTGGTCGAAGGACATGGCTTTGACCACTGCGACACCAAGAGCGGCACCCTGGGCGGAGCTGGCGAGCAACCTCGAGGCCGAGAGCGACCAGGAACTTATGGAGGCCGGCCGGCTCCTAGCGTCGGAAGGGTGGCGGGGATGGGAAGGGCGACGCGGTGCGCACGGGCAGGTGCCGCGAGAGCCGCTTGAAGTCTGACCGGTTACGCGTGACCAGGGTTGCGCCGAGCCGGGCGCATTGCGCGGCCAGCAATGCGTCATTCCAGAAAGAGCGCGTCTTGGTCACGGCATCCCCGCCCAGCTTGGCGAACGCTGAGCCGGCGCTGATCCAGTCGTCCACGGTCGGTGCGGTCAACGTGGTCCCCGCGACCATGGCCCGAACGGCATCCTCGTGACGTTCGGGATGGGCAAGCCCAATGAGTACCTCAGCCACGACCACGGAACTGACGGTGAGCGGCCCCTGTTCCCGGACGAATGCCTCGAACTGCTCGCGGAACCTCGGGTCGTTCGTCGCCGTTACGTAGACGTTGGTGTCGGCAACGTAAAGCGGCACGGGGATCGGCTGGTCTGCGGCGTCAGCCGTCAATCGATGCGCCTGGCATCGATGGGCCCGAGGATGGCGAGGGCTCTGATCCCCTGGATTTGTTGCTCCCGTCGCAGCACGGCTTCGAGCGCCTGCGTCACGGCGGCTGTCTCGGTGCGCACTCCAAGGGCCTGGCGGGCCCGGTCCAACAGGCCCTGATCAATGCGTAGGGTCTTCTTGCGGCCGCCCGAATAGCGCGGGGTCGTGGTCGCAGCTTTCTGCCTGGGCATGGTTGGCGACCCTTTCGTCTGCCGTACGATACATACAAGATAGCCGTATCGTACGGCGCCAGCAAGATGCCCGGACGTCCCGGATGAGGGATGGCAGGCCCTGCCTGCCTGGAGGATGAGGCACGGAGGGCGGGGGATTCGAACCCCCACGGGCTTGATGCCCAGCGGTTTTCAAGACCGCCGCCTTACCAATTTAGGTCTAGCCCTCCCGGACGGGAAACTTGACCGCTGGGGCCCCGCCGCGCAACGCCCGCAAGAGCAGGGGGCGCTCCCTCCGGTTCCCTGCGCCCCCAGTGGGCGCGCAGGGATGCCTGGCAAACGCCGAGCTTCACGGCAATCTCATCCCAGCTTTAGCCTTGCCCGACCAGTTTGAAACCAAGGCCTTCCCGGAGGGACCGATGCCGCCACTGACCATCCTCGCCATCCTCGGACTCGCGGTGACGCTGATCCTGGTGGCTAGCCGAATGGACGGGCTGGCCTTGTTCGCCCCGAAAAGCACCGATCGCATCCGCGGGACGGCCCAACGGTTCTGCCTGGACCATTGCCGGATGCCGGATGGACGTTGCCCCCTTACCCTGGGTAATTTGGAGCCCGAAGATTGTCCCCTGTGGAAGTTCGTCGCGGCGGGGCTGCCCACCGACCTGCGCCTCAATCGGCTGGAGCCGGTGGGCCCGGGCGCACAGGGGTCCCAAGTGCGGTAGATGAGGCCCGCGGCCCGCTGCTGGCTCGCAGCCGGCGGCTCCTAAATGGGCCAAGCGGGCCGGCTGCCGCTCACCTTACGCTTCACTGACCTGGAGGGGTTGGCATGAACCGGGGACCGCACGCCGTAAGGCCGTGGCACGGATGGCTCTACCTGACGATCGCCGCTTCGGTTGCCTGTGGGGGAGGGGGAGCGGCCGGTGGGAGCGGAGGGGGCGGAGGCCAAGCCGCCGCCACGGCTCAGGCGGCGCCAAGCGGCCAGGCCGCCGAAGCGACCACCCCCGGCGTCAACGACCGGCTGTTGCTCGCCTCGGCCAAGGCAGCCCTGCCGCCGCCCGGGCTCGCCGCGGCCGATCTTCCCGATCCGCAATCCGAGGGGGCCCGGTTCCTGGCCCAGTTCTGCGCCACGTGCCATAACCTGCCCGCGCCCACGGCCCACTCCGCTACCGACTGGCCCGGGGTGCTGCGCCGCATGTGGCTGCGCATGGAACTCCTGCCCGCAGGCCTCAGGGTTCCGGTCCCCACGGAAGAACAGCGCCAGGCCATCCTCAACTATCTCTTGGGCCACGCCTTGCAGGTGAGCGGGGCGAACCTGCCGGAAGGAGCGGGCCGCGCCACGTTCTCCAAGATGTGCAGCCGCTGTCACGCCTTGCCGGACCCGCGCCAGCACTCCAGCGCCGATTGGCCGGCGGTGGTGATGCGGATGGAACAGCGAATGGACCAGATGAAGGTTGACCGTCCCGCCCAGGCCCAGGTGGGCGAGATCATCGTGTATCTCCAGGGCGTAAGCCGCCGCCGCTGAGGAGAGCCTAACCGCCTACTCGTCGTCCAACCCGAGCGCGGTCCACAAGAGGTGCAGGTGCTGCGGCACCGGCAGCATGACCGCGTTCGGGTCCTTGGGCGGGACGGTTTCGAACTCGGATCGGTCGGGCGCGGCCTGGCGCCGCCTCAGCTCCCGCGCCGCCTCCTTCCTCAAGCGGCGCCCGTACTTGCGGAGCGCCGCCGCTGCAGCTTGAAGCACCACACGGCGCCAGGTATCCAGCTCGTCCGCCGGCACGCCGGTTTCCCGGCTCATCGCTTCCAGTGACTCGCCCGTAAGGAGGCGAAGGACCACGGCGGCCTGCTTTTCGACCGTCCACCCCGCATTGGGAACGACGGGCTCGCTTGGATTGGCTATGGACATGGCGGCTCCCGTTCGAGTTGGCTCGCTCAGTGCCTGCCACCAGCCTAGAAGCCGCTTCGTGAAAAAGGGATGAATCTGGGCTCAGGGCTCCTTGCCGAATCCGGAGCCGAGCCGCCTCTGGGAGCGAGGGCTCCCTCCGCCGGCTGGGATCTCTTCCGCCACGCTCAGAGTTCCAGCTCCACTCGGGCCAGGAGCAAGCGCCCCATCTCTGGGACCCGGACGAACTCGCGATGCCGAGCGCGAAGGCGCCAGCCCGAGCCAAAGGCGCCCGGCGTCGCCTGCAGCAGGTTGGTCCCGACGAGGCTCAGCCGCGCGCGCGGAATGAGAGGTGCCGGCAGGCTCAAGTCCGCATCCAGCAAGGCGTACGGATTGACCTGTCCGGCGAAAATGCCGGACTTGACCGGAAAGCCGCCTACGTACCTGATGGCCGCGCGGGCCGCGACACCGCCGGGGCTCGCGGCATACCTCAGGGTGAGCGCGCCCTTGTGCCGCGGCGCATTGAGCGCCACGTCACCGATGCCGCCCACCTTGGTGAACCAGTTGCGGCTCACCCAGGAGTAGCTCCCTTCCACGCTCAGCGCCCCCGAAAGCATGAGCGTCGCGGCGGCATCCAATCCGGCGAGACTTACCCGTCCAAAGTTCCGGAACGTGACCAGGATGGTGGTGGGATCGAAGGCCTCCTTGGGCGAGATCGTCCCCACCGGGATCTGGCTCAGCACGCCCGCGATCTGGTCCGCCTGGGCAGCCGGCAGGAACCGCGCGAGATAGGTGGCGAGGCTTCCGCGATCGAAGAAGACGTTGGGTGTGGCCACGTACTCGCTGGTAAACCCATGGTACCAACTGTAATAGAGGTCCACCGCCGCGAGCAGGCTCCGGGACCAGGTTCCCTTGTAGCCCACTTCGATGGTGTTGGTGGTGCGATGCCCCAGGGGTTCGACGTCCGCCACGTCCGAGGGCAGGATGGGGACAAAGCTCCGGCTCGCGGCGTCCAGCCGACCGAGCGCCGTTCCCACCTCTGCTGCGGTGGGCGCCGGAATGCCGCTCAAGTCCACGCCCCGGTTGCGCAAGGAATCCACCACCACGCTCCACAGCCGGGTGGCATCGGCGCTCAGGTATTGCCTCGGCCCGCCCAGGGCCGGCGGGGCGAACGGAGAGCGCATGCAGAGGCCGCCCAATAGCGGGCCGCAGGTTCGGGCGAAGGTGAAGCCGGACTTGGGGACTCCCTGAGCCCGCACCGCGAAGGGGATCGCCACACCGGTGGCCGGATCCCTGAGCGAATCCACCAGCAAGTCCAGGAACAGGTCGTTGCTGGTGGGCGTGCTGAACGCCCGGTTGTAGGTCAATCGCAGCGTGTGAGCGGGACCGGCCCGCAGCACCGCGGCGGCCCGGGGCGAGAGCACGACACCCGGCACCCGGCTGTGGTAGTCGGCCCTCAAGGCGACCACCACATCCGCCCGCGCCAGCCGCGTTTCGGAATGGACATAGGCGCCGGCTTCGTCCGTCAGGTCGTCCTGCTCGTAGCGGCCGTAAATGGTGCCCTCGGTACGGGGATCGGTGCGCTGGAGGTCCGCGCCCAGGGTGAGCATCTGGTGGGAATCGGGGCGAAGCACGCGCTGCACCTGGGCCACGACCTGCCGAGAGCGATCCACCACCGGCTGGCCGGTCCGGAGTTGATACGTGTCCCCGGCGTCGCTCCCGTTGTAGAACGCCTGGGCGAAGAAATCGGGCCGGACCAGTCGCACCTGGGCGTACTGGTATCGCCAGTTGCGCACCTGAGCGGCCCCGAAACCCGTGATGTCCACGTTGTTGAGCGCCTGGTTGAACCCGGCGGCGGCGATGAGCGTCGTCCGCCGGCCGGCCTTGAGATCCAAGCGGGCCTCGCCTGCCAACCGCTCGATGAGCGAATCCCGGCGGCCGATGCGCAGCGTGTCGGGGTCGGCGCCGGCCCGGAGCGCCGCCTGGCGGCTCGCCTGTTCTTCCGGATCCACAAAGCCGAAATCCTGGGCCCTCAAGTACTGCCCGGAGAGCTTGAAACCGAGCGAGCTGCCCAGCGCGCCGGCGTGCCGGGCCGCAACCTGGATGAGGGAGCGCGCGCCGGCCGCGAATCCCAGCGTGGTCCCGCGCGAGTCGAAGGGGGAACGGGTGATGAGATGCATGACGCCGGCGGTGGTGTTGGGACCGTACAGGGCGGCGCCCGGGCCGCGCACCACCTCGATCCGCTCGAGATCGAAGTCCGTGAGCGGGATGAAATTGTAGGCGTTGATCCGAAGCGACGGCACCGCTGCGTAGCGGTTGTCGGTGAGCACCAGGAGCTGCCCCGAGCCGGCATTGTTGAAGCCCCGGGTGACCACGTTGTGCTGGGTGAGGCCGGAGCTTGCCACGTCCACGCCCGGGAGCGTAGCCACGTGGTCTGCCACGGTGAGCGCAGGCTGCGCCGCGACCACTTCCCGCTCGATCACCGAGACCGAAGCGGGCGCCTCCAAGACCTTTTCCTCCTGCCTGGAAGCGGTCACCACCTCGGCATCCAGGCTCACCGCCCGGGGCTCGAGCGCGATCGTGACCTCGAGCGTCCGGCCTGCCTCCACGGTGGCATCGAGACTGGCTTGGGCGTAGCCGATCCGCGAGGCCTCGAGCCGATACCGGCCGCCCGCGATCGAGCCCAGTTGAAACCGGCCGCCCGCGTCGCTGCTGGAGCGGGCCACCACGCGCCCATCCGGGGTAACCAGTTGGAGCCGCACGCCGCTCGCGGGCGCGCCACTCTTGGCATCAACCACGAGGCCCGCGAGCGACCCCGCCGCTTGGGCCCGAGCCGCGGGAGCGACCCCGAGGAGCGCTGCCGCACCCATCGAGCAGCCCAACACCCAGGCCAGCCGGTGCGTCCGGCCCGCTTCCCGCCGCCGGCTCCGGCTGCGGCAGGGCCCGATACGCGTCGCAAGGAGCGTGCGCCTCACCGGAAAGAAACCTACGAGGCCGGTTTGACGCTGGCCAGCAGCCGCCATAGGATTCCGCCGCCATACCGCGGTTCGGAGCCACCTCGTGCGCCAAGGGTCGAAGTCGCAAGCCCCGACAGGTTACCGCGTACGCGCGGCGGGTGTTGCACTCGCCGGCCTCCTGGCCTCGAGTGCCCTGAGCATCGGGGCCGGCCTCGGCGTTTCCTCCCTAGCCGCGCAAGCTCGCCCGGCTAAGGACAGCACCCGCACCGACTCGCTGCGGCCTGTCTTGCTCGCCCCCGTGGTCGTTTCGGTCACCCGCTCGCCGGATGAGCCCGGGCACCTGGCGCACGCCGTGGCCGTGATTCCCCGAGACGAAATCCTGCGCGGCCGGCCGGCCCAGGGCTTGAGCGAGGCCCTGGTTACGGTTCCCGGCATCTACCTGGCCGAGCGCCACAACCCGTCGCAGGACGACAACCTCTCGATCCGGGGCTTCGGCGCCCGCTCGGCGTTCGGGGTCCGAGGGGTAAAAATCCTCCTGGACGGAATCCCCCAGACGCTGCCCGACGGCCAGGGTCAACTCACCAACGTCGAGCTGGCTGGGGTCAGCCGGATCGAGGTGCTGCGCGGGCCGTCATCCGCCCTGTATGGCAACGCCGCGGGTGGCGTCATCAGCCTGAGCACGGACCTCGGGGAGCGCTCGCTCGCCCGCCCGGAGCCCGAACTCCGCGCGGTGGCTGGTTCCTACGGACTCAGGAAGTGGTACGCGAGCCTTGCCGCGCCGGCGGGCCGCGGCACCGTGGCGGCGGGCGTCTCCCGCGTGATCTCGGACGGGTTCCGGATCCACAGTGCGGCGGACACTCGGCGGGCGAGCTTGAGCTATGGGGTGGCGCTGGCGAGCTGGACCAGGCTGTCCGCCCACCTGTTGTGGGCCGATAGCCCCCGCCTGGAGGATCCTGGCGCGCTGACCGCGGCGGAAGCCGACACCGCGCCGACCGCCGCCAATCCCCGCAACCTCGCTGCCGGTGCGGGCAAGAGCGTAACGCAAAGCCAGGCGGGAGCGTCGGTCGAGTACCGCCGGCCCACGGGAGAGGCGGCCAGCTTGGCGGTCTTTGCCTTGAGGCGGGACCTCGAGAACCCCATCGCCACCACGTACATCCAACTCGACCGCTGGGCCTACGGGATCCGCGCGACCGCCTCCCGGCCGCTCGCGCTCCAACGCTGGCCCGGGTTGATCACCGCGGGCCTCGAGGCGCAGTGGCAGCGCGACGACCGGCTCAATCTCACCCTGGACCGGAACCGCACCACGCGGGACCAACTGGAGCGGGTGGCGGAGGCGGGGCCCTTCGTCGAGGTCCGGCTCGAGCCCGCCCCGGCGGCGACGCTTTCCGTGGGAGCGCGCTTTGACCGCGTGGCGTTCCGGGTGGACGACCGTCTCCTGAGCGACGGGGACGACTCCGGCACCCGCGTCATGGCGGCACCATCGCTCGCCGCCGGAGTTGCCCTGGACTTCGGTGCCGGGGTGCAGCCGTACGCCGGCATGGCCACCTCCTTCGAGACCCCGACCACCACCGAGCTGGCCAACCGCCCCACCGGGCCGGGCGGGTTCAATCCCGATCTCGAACCCCAGAAGGCGGTCAATTACGAAGTGGGACTGAGAGGCCGGTGGCAAAGCCTGCTGGGGTACGCTTTGAGCCTCTATCAGGCCGATGTGCGAGACGAACTCATTCCGTTCGAGGTGCCTGGCGATCCCGGCCGGCGCTTCTACCGGAACGCAGGCTCGGCGCGCCACCGAGGGGCGGAGGTCCAGATCGCCTGGCAGCCTTCGGCTCGCCTGAGCGCGATTGGAGCCTACAGCTTGAGCGCATTCCGCTTTGCGAACTACCGCACGGCCACGGACACTCTGGACGGCAAGGTGATCCCCGGGGTACCGGCTCACGCAGCCCACGCCTCGCTGCGCTACCGTACTCCCGCGGGTGTGTGGGCGGCCCTGGACCTCACGGCGGTCTCCGGCTCCTACGCCAACGATGCGAACACGGTGCGGGTCGAAGGCTGGCAGACATTGGGGATCCGGGCCGGCTGGGACGGGGTGGTGGCGGGCTTCCGCGTGTCGCCGTTCGTGGCGGTGAGGAACCTGCTCGACGCGCGCTATACCGGCTCGGTGGTGGTGAACGCGCAGTTCGGTCGCTATTACGAGCCCGCCCCCGGCCGGAACGGGTACGTGGGACTCGCGGTCCGGCCCCGCTGAACCGCGGCACCGCTATAGTGCGAGGGGCTTCCGGGTATTAAGCTTTACCCGTCTGTTGGAAAACCTCGCCAACCTCACCGGAGCGGTCTCGGTATGATGCGTAACGCCTTGTCTTTCGCGCTGATGATGATCGGGCTGGGCCTGCTGGCGGGATGTGGCGCCGAGACCGCCGAGCCGCTGCCGGGCAAGTTCGAGCAGGTCGAAGCGGGGGTGCTGCATAGCTGCGGGCTGGTGAGCGGGGGCTTCGTTTACTGTTGGGGCAATAACGACTACGGGCAGTTGGGTGATGGGTCCCGGAGGACCAGGGTTTACCCCCACTCCGTGGTGGGAACGATCCGCTATAGCAGGGTCAGTCCTGGCGCGGGACACACCTGCGGGATTTCGAACACTGGGGTGGGCTATTGTTGGGGCCTCAACGCCAACGGGCAGTTGGGAGACGGCACGCGGAGCGATCGGGCCACCCCGGGTCTGATCCAGAGCAACCTGTCCTGGCTCGTGATCGTGGCGGGCGGGGCATACACCTGTGGGATTGCCACGGACAGCTTGGCCTACTGCTGGGGGTGGAACGGGAGCGGGCAGTTAGGTGACGGTACCACGATTGACCGGCCGGCGCCGGTGGCGGTGAGCGGGGGCCACAAGTTTCGGTGGATCAGCGTGAACAGCTTCCACACCTGCGGCCTGGCGACCGATGGGGCCGCCTACTGCTGGGGAGCGAACGACTACGGGCAGTTGGGTACGGGAAACACGACGCCCAGCACGACGCCGGTGGCGGTGCAAGGCGGGCTCTCCTTGGTCTCGGTCGAGGCTGGGTTTTATCACAGTTGCGGTCTCGCCGCCGATGGCACAGGGTACTGCTGGGGCCGGAACCATTTTGGCCAGTTGGGGCTTGGGGATTCGGTGGGGAGCGGTGACCAACCATTGCCCAAGCGGATCGGAGGAAATCATGCCTGGGCGGGGTTGAGTCCGGGAGCCTTTTTCTCGTGCGGTCTGGAAGCGGCCACGGGGGACGCCTATTGCTGGGGCATCAACGCCAGCGGGCAGCTGGGGACGGACGTGTCGGACCGCTGCACGGATCCATCCGGCGGGGTGTTCCAGTGTACGTTTTCGCCCGCGTTGGTCAAAGGGGGTATCAAGTTCGCGTCGGTGAGCGCCTCCACCCAGCATGCCTGCGGCCTCTCCCGAGACGGGGTGGCCTATTGCTGGGGTTTGGGCAGCAGCGGCCAGTTGGGGAACGGCCAGAAGGGCACCCAGGTATTCAGTATCGAGCCGGTCAAGGTAGGTGGACAATAGGGAGGGTATAGCGCGTGACCATTCTGTCGGTGGTTCGGAGCCGGATGCTCGCGCCGGCGGCAGCGGCGCTGTTGCCGGCCTACGTGTCCGCCTGTTTCCGTTACGTGCCCAGTGCGCGCGATCAGCTGCCGGGTCCCAGGACCGAGGTCCAAGTGCGTCTGGCGGAACCCATGCGCATCCCCTTGGGCGAAGTGACCTTGGAGGATGTGACCAAGATCGAGGGCATCGTCGCGGAGTCGAACGGGGATTCGCTGGGCCTATGGGCCAAGTGGCTCTATCCCAGGGTGGGTCGGAAATACGACGCTCTGGGAGCCACGTTTTACCTGGCCAGAAAGAACATCGCCGGGGTGGACGAATACCGGCTTTCGCCGCAGCGGACCCTGCTGGGCGCGGTGATTGCCGGGGCCATTGTGGCGGGATTCCTCTATGCTACGGGCTTGGCCAAAGTAGGCGGATCGGGCGGGCAGCCGCCGGGGGACAGCTTTATGCTCTGGGGCGCAGGGCTGCCGCACTAACGGCCGGTAGGTGGAACTCGCGGCATGGGAGGCAGAACGCGCAGGGCACAATGAAAACGGGATGGCGTGAAATGGCATAAAACGGGATGGCATAATGAAAACGGGCCGGCATCTGCCGGCCCGTTCCCGTTGCGACAGCCCCTATGCTGTCAGGTGGAGCACTTGGCGGCCCCGATGTTGGGATTCGACAGGCACTCCCGGGCCGTAATCGGGAAGAAGGTGCCCGGTTGGGTGACAGCCTGGGAGTTGGGCAGCCACTCCGGGGACCGAACGTTGAAGCGGTAGTGGTCTGCCAGCCGCCTGCCCATCAAGAAGAGATTCGCCTGCCGTTCGTAGGCCAGCATGCCTTGGGCGGACGGCTGCCCTGCCGCTCCGGTCCAGGCGCTCAAACCGTCCAGCGCCCTTAAGGCGTTGATGTTGCCGGCGAACGTGCCAGCCGATCCCACGCCGGCCAAAGCCGCCTCTGCCAAGATGAGATACATCTCGCGAGTGGAGGTGATGGTCAGAGGCCAATAGGTGGAGGCTGCCGCAAACATCTTTTGCTCGGCGTCCACCCTGGGGTCGGCTGTGTTATCAATGGGGTCCATCAGCGTGGTAGCGCCCCATTTCGCGGATCCCACTCGAGCCGCATAGGTCGGGGCGATCCGCATTTCCTGGCGGGACCCGATCCAACCGCCGAACTCAGACGACCCCGTCGCGGCGCTGTAGGTAAACTGCAGCCGGTATGTGGGGCTGGGGGCAGCCGCTAACGCAGCCTGGGCATCCGCGACCGCAGCGGAGACATTCGCCCCGGCGGCCACGATCCCGCCGCCGGCCCGCTTGGGGTTGTGGACGCGGTCCCAAATGGCCTGGTTGAAATAGGCCCGGGCGCGCATCATCAGGATGTCCACCCGGAGGGTGCCGGTGGCCAGGGCCAGGCCCTTGGTCAGCCGGGTGACGGCCGTGTCATAGAGCGTCCGCATAGCCGCCTCGCCGATGGGAGCGGCGGCGCTGTCGCGGTTGGACCCCAGGACCACGTCGTCCATCAGATCCGCCGCGCTCACGTACCAGATGGCCGACCACAGGTAGGCCTTGGCCAAGTTACTCTTATCAATCAGGGTGCCGGCTTTCTGTTGCGCTTCGAGCACGGCGACGGCCTTGTCGGCGAGCCAGCGGGCGGCCAGGAAGGCCACGCCGCTGTAGGTTGCTCCGGCCGCGATGTTGGCATCGCTGAACTCGTTGTACCCGTTGGAGAACTTGCCCTGGTCAATTTCCAACCAGGCGTCTCTCGAGCCGGACCACTCCAGCTCGTCGCTGGCTTCCGAAGCCAGCAGCACCAACCCGTCCACGCCAAACGAGACTTGGCGTTGAGCCCCGTTGGCGAGCGCCGTCGCGGCGGCGGGCTTTTCAACGTCCTCGGCGTTGACGTTGTTGGGGTTCTCCACGTCGAGCAAGCCGCCGCACCCGGCCAGGCCGGCGCCGGCCAAAAGCGCCAGCAGGGGAGCGCTCCAGCGGGAGCGCCCCCTCACGTTGCCTCTATTGCTAGCAGTCATATGGCTCATCTCCATGTTGGCGGCCATCAGAAGCCGAACCGCACCGAGAACGTGAACCGTCGCGGCAGCGGGAAGCCCCAGGCATCCACCGAGTCGAGGTAGTTGCTGGAAAGCCCGCCCCCACGATCAGAGACCGCATTCATCTCGGGGTCAATGCCCGTGTAGCCGGTCCACAGGGTCAGGTTTCGGCCGCTCACGTTGAACGACAGGTTGCTGAAGCCCAGCCGCTGGGCGAAGGAGGCCGGAGCGTTGTAGGTGATGCCCAGCTCGCGCCAGCGGATGAAGTCCCCCTTCTCGCCCAGATTGAGGCCGGAGTAGGGAGCCAGCGCTTTGTAGCGGTTGACGAACTCCATCAGCGCGTCAGCCCGCTCTTTGCCCGTGCTCGCCGGGTTGTTCATGATGGCATCCAGCTCCGCCGGACGCGGGTTGTTGCGCCCGATCAACGGGTTGGAATTCCGGAAGGCATCCGTCAGGTTGCTCACCATGAAGTTGCCTGCCCGGTACTCGAAGAGCGTGTTGATCTGGAGGTTACGGGACAACGTGATATTGGCCCCGAACGCTCCGCTCCAATCCGGCGTGGGCTTGGAGAGGCAGTACTCGTAGTCCTGGCCGTTCTTGTCCTTCATGATCTTGGTCTTGCCACGAGTCTGGCCTGCCGGCGCCAGGCAGTTATCCAGGAAGTCTCCGTCGCCGTCATTGTCATCCAGCAACAGCCCGATGCCGGTGGGCGAGTTGAAGCAGTCGAGGTAGCTGGGCCACGCGGTGCCGTTGGAGCACTGCCGCAGGGTGGAAAGGTACGCCTCCAACTGGGCCCGGGTGTCAGGCACCCCGTCCCCATTGGTATCGAACGGCACCTGGTCGCCGGTCAGACACTTCGTATACTTGGTCTGGCCGCAGGGTTGCAAGGGCAAAGCTCCCAGCAACACGCCGGGCGCCTGGCCTTCCATCAGCCAGTTGCGGTAGCGGGGATAGCTGCCCCCCACCTTGATCGGCGGCGACCCACCCAGGCTCAGCACCCGCTGGAACAGGTAGGCACCGTTGGCGAAGACGTTGATGGAAAGCCCCGGCCGATCCACCACCAGGGCGTTCAGTTTCAGGTCCCATCCGTGGGCTTCCAGCTCGCCAATGTTGGTGAGCTGGCTGTTGGTGAATCCGCCGCTCACCGCGTACTGCAACTGGTAGAGCGCGTCGGTGGTCTTGCGGTTCCACCGGGTGACGTCAAAGCCCAGCCGGTTATCAAAGAAGGCCAACTCCGAACCCGCCTCCCACTCGGTGGTGACTTCCGGCTTGAGGTTCGGGTTGCCCAAGTTGCCCGGAATCAGGGCGCTTCCAAACTGGCTCACCGCCGGCCCGAACGTGCTGACCCGATCGAACGCTCCGGGTTGGAGCCCCGAGCGCCCCAGTGCGCCGCGGATGCGCAGCGTCGAGATGGTGCGGCTGCTCCAACCAGGCATGTCGCTAAAGACCAGCGAGGCGTTGACCTTGGGATAGAAGGCTCCCGAGGTGTTCTCGCCGAACGCGCTGTTGCGGTCCCAGCGGCCGCCCACGGTCAAGAAGGCCCAGTCTTTGAAGCCGATCTGCTCCTGGGCCAGCAAGCCCAGGTTGACCACCTCGATAAACCCCTCGGTGACCGTCTGGCTGGCTCCGGCGTCTGCCACTTCTAGGCCCGGTCCCGGGAAATCCAGCCCGGTGCCGCCCCGGCTGTGGCGCTTGGTGATGAATCCCTGGCCGCCCGCGGTGAGCTGCGAGGAGAACGAGCCCAGGGACTCCGTCCACGTCCCCTTGCCGTCTACCGTGATCTCGCGGTTGAACCGCGAGCCGAAAGACTTGAAGCCCAAGTCCCGCCGGTTGGTGAAGTTGTCCAGATCGTTGGCAAAGGGGAGGAAGCCCGCATCCCGAGACTCGGTGATGTCCACCCCGGTGGTCAACTCGCCCCGCAGGCGCCCCTGCAGCGGCTCGTAGGTGGCCTTGGCATTGGCGTTGAAGTGGATGGCATCTTGGGTGATGCGGTTCATGGCATCTTCCCGCGGCGTACCGAACGAGAGCGTGCCCCACTCATTGCCCGGTCCGGCACAATGACCCGGCCGGTTGGGATCTACGCCGAACGCGTCGCCAATCCCCCGGTTGATGGACTCCCGGCAGTTGGCCGAGAAGAAGCGGGAGTTGAGCAACGCGGACTGGACCCCGTAGATGTTGTTGGCCTGCCCCGGGGTCTGGTGGTGCAGATCGCTGAACAGCATGCCCGCGTTCAACGTGACCCGCTCGCGGGGGAACATGGTGACCGTGGCGGAAGCCTGGTAGCGCCGGTCGAAGTCAATCAGCTTGGGATCGAACGGCAGCACACCCTGGCCCAAGAAATACGGGCCGATCAGGTCCGTCACATCGTAGGGACCGTCCTCGCGGGCGTAGCGGCCGGCGACGTTGTACGTTGCGTCCGAGCCGCCACCCGAGACGTTGATCGAGTACGTGGAGTTGAGCCCGGTCCCGTAATACGCCTTGGACGACACCCCGGGGGCGGCGATCACCTCGTAGGGATCAATCTTGCCGTCCCCGTTATCGTACAGACCGGACCAGTTGAGCTTGGCGCCCTTGAACAACGCGTTCAGGGTGTCAGCCTGCGCCGCGCTCCGAGCCCATCCCCAGTTGTCCTTGACCCGGTCGCCAGGATACCGGGAGATGCCCTGGTCCATCCGGAAACTGAACCGGGGCCGGCCCTGGGTGCCCCTCTTGGTGAAAATCTGAATTACGCCTGCCGACGCTTCCGACCCGTAGAGCGTGGCGGCGGCCGCGCCCTTCAAGATCTCGATGCGCTCGATCTGCTCGGGGTTGATGTCATCCAGCTTGGAGGGCACCCCGGTCCCCCCGGCACCGGTGTTGGTGAAGGTGCCCCCGTTGTCCACCCGCACCCCGTCCACGTACACCACCGGCTCATTGTTCTGCGAGAGGCTGGCGTTGCCGCGGATCCGGATGCGGGCCCCCTCGCCTGCCACGCCGGAGGAGGGCAAGATGGAAACCCCAGCCTCGCGGGCCGCTAAGGCCTCGGAGAAGCTCCGAACCGGCGCCGCTTCCACCACGTCCGCCTTCACCGTGGCGATGGTGTTGCCCAACTGCTTGCGCTCCACCGTGGCCCCGGTGCCGGTGACCACCACCTCGTCCAAGGCGATCACCGAGGTGGTGAGCGCAAAGTCCACCGTGACGGCTTGACCCGCCACCACCATGGTGGTGGCCAGCGCACTACTATAGCCCGGGGCACGCACCCGCACCTGCGCGCCACCAGCCGGCACGCCCGTCAACTCGTAGCGGCCTTGGGCGTCGCTGGTGGTGGACATCTGCGTGCCCGGGATGAAAACCTGCACGCCCTGGATCGGCCGCTGCGAGGTCGCTTCGCGCACCGTGCCGCGAATCGTGCCCCGCTGCTGCGCCGCCGCGGGCGTTGCGCTCGCCACCCACAGGGCCAAGGCCCCGCCGATCGCGAACGCCCACCTGAACAACGCACGATACTTCATGCCCGCCCTCCTTATTAGTAGGACGTTAGTGTAGGGAACGGGGTGAAACCGCAGGAACTGCGCTCCGACAACATCCCACAACTACGCCTCGATGTCAGGCCGGCCCCCCCGCCCGACCGGGAGAGACGGCGCGCCGCATAAGGTTCCAAATTCATGATTTTTCTTTCAGCGGGCCCTAATTGGCACCACAGTATGGTGCCGGAACAGCTTTGTCAATACACCGCGCCGCGGTTTGGCCTAACTCATTGCGGTGCATCGAGTTGAACCCTACGCCCACGGTTTGACAGGCGGGAGCGATCGCCCCTCAACGGACGCCACTCCGCCTAAAGCTGGTGTTGGCCAAGATGGCCTGGGCTAAACTGTCCGACCGCGCGGCCAGCAGGCTGTCTTGCGGGCTGTTCCCCTGGGCCTGCCGCCTCAAGTCGCCAAAGACCCCGTACGTGAGCGCATACACCACGAGCATGCTCTCCGAAGGCTGGTCAATCCAGCCGCGCGGCCGGCGGCGGGCCGCGCTCGAGGCATGGTACACCCCGAAGAGCAAGGCCCGGGTGCGCTCCACGTCCACCCATCCCAGGCGCTGATCGTACACGATCCCGGCCCCCGGGCGCACGGGGGCGGGCAAGAGCTTCCGCGCTAGACCCTGGGTCAGGAGGTAGGGCGTAAGCCCCAGGTCATCGGGATAGCCTCCCGTGGTGCGGGAGAAGTAAATGGGACGGCGCCCCAGATTGTCCCGGATGAGTTGCAAGGTGGCTAGGTCCGAACGCAAGAGGTCGGCGGGCTGCAAGGTGAACGACAGGGAGTCCACCTGGAACGCGGTAGGCCGGGTCAAAGGATACACTTCCGGCAGCGCGTCGAGCTGGGCATCGCTCAGGGAAAACGGCTTGGTCGCAGGCGCGGGCCACTGCCGGCCCCGGTAGGGAGCCGCGGCGCGCGCCGAGTCGAAGGGAATCATCCCCCGGCGATTGATCTGGCGCAGGTGCCAGTCCGTATTCATCAAGGACTGGTTGGCCACGATCACGTCGCGCCTGACACCCTCCACTTCCTGGGCGTACCACAGGGGAAAGGTGTCGTTGTCGCCGGCGGTAATGAGGATACCGTAGGGCTCCACCGACTGGAGCAGGTCTATGGCGAAATCCCGGGGCAAGGTCTCGCCCCGGCGAGAAGCCGATAGCCGGTTCCCCAGCAGGGGCACCAAACCGATCAGCAGCGCGGGGGCCGCGAGCTTGAGGCGAAGCTCATGCGCGAAGGAGCGAGGAAGGCCCAGGGCGACGGCCTCGACCAAGCCCGCGAGCCCAATGGCCACCCAGATTCCCACCAACAGGAACGACGCCACAAAGAAGTAGTCGCGCTCGCGCACCTCGCGGGGCAGGTTCTCGTCCGGGTGATAGGAGTAGCCGTACTTGAAGTTGAGGTAATAGACCAGCACCACGGTCACCGTGGCCATGAGGGCCAGCATGGCCACCCCGGCGCGGCGGTCGCGGCGGAGCTGGCGTACGGCGCCCGCTCCGGCGAGCCCCGCGAAGATCACCGCGAAGAACGCCGCGCGCGAGGAGCCCCAGTCCTTGCCGTACTGCCAGCCAAAGTACTGGACGTAAAGCCCGAGCTGCGAGAGGAAATCCGCCTGTCGGAACGTGATGGGCGGCTTCTGGTACTGCTCGCGCATCAAGACGGCCTTGAAGGCCGCCCAGGTGGTGGGTTCGCCCTCGTTGATGGGCGGAAAATGCGCTGCCCGGATGGGGAGGAAAAGCCAAACGCTGGCCGCGACGATGACCACCAGCAGGAGGGCCACCCAGAGGCGGCCTCGGAAGAGCACCTTGGGCTCGGTCCACAGCAGGTACACCGCAGCCAGGGGCGCGCCGAGGAGTCCCATGAGATGGTTCCCGGAGGTGAGCATCAGGAGATAGGCGGTGAGCAGCAGGTAGCGCTCCCGCCCCTCGGCGGGGCGGTCCGCCCAGCGCACCATGAGCCACATGATCAGCGTGATGGAGAGCAGGCTGATGGTGTAGGTCTTCTCGTTTACCGTGGCTTGGTTCCATACGGTGAACGAGGTGGCGCCCGCCAGGGTGCCGGCCGCCGCCGCCAGCAGGCGCAGGGAGCGCGGCAGGCTGCTCGCTCCGGCCAGCATGCGCTCGGCCACCAGGAAGAGAAAGCCCGCCGCCAGGGCTGTGGTGGTGGCAGCCAGCAGGTTGATCCGCAGGGCATAGTGCGCCGCCCAGGGGATCATGCCCCAGACGCTCGCGATGAGGACAAACAGCGGGTTGCCCGGCGGATGCGGAATCCCCAGCACCTTGGCAGCCGCGATGTATTCCGAGGTGTCCCAGAACTGGGTGGTGGGCGCGATGGTAGCCAGGTAGATGCCCAGCACTCCCAGGGTGACCGCGAGGGCCGCGAGGTAGGGCGGGTGGGTCGGCGATCGAGCGGCCATGCCGGTCCTCGTCCCTCAGTGACGGAACTGCCGTTTGCCGGTGAGCACCATCGCCATCCCCGCGCCATCGGCGGCGGCAATCACCTCGGCATCCTTCACCGAGCCGCCCGGCTGAATGACGGCCGAAAGCCCCGCCCGGGCGGCTTCCTCGACCCCATCGGGGAAGGGGAAGAAGGCGTCCGAGGCGAGGACCGCCCCCTTGGGATCGTGGCCGGCCTTACGAGCTTTGTGCACCGCCAGGAAGGCCGCGTCCACTCGGCTCATCTGCCCGGCCCCGATACCGATGGCGGCTTCGTCTCGGGCGAGGAGGATGGCGTTCGACTTGACCGCCGCCACCGCGGCCCAGGCAAACCGGAGGTCGCGCCATTCCGCGTCGGTGGGAGTGCGCCGGGTGACCACGCGCCAGTTGGCCTCATCCGGCTCGAAGCGGAAACGGTCCTGAACCAAGAGCCCCCCGCGCACCCGCTTGACATCGAGGCCGGGGCCGTCATCGGGCAGGGGCATTTCGATGACCCGGAGATTTTTCTTCCTCGCGAAGGCTTCCAGGGCCCCGTCGTGGAATCGCGGGGCGACCACCACCTCCACGAAGAGATCCGCCATCGCGAGCGCCGCAGGGCCGTCCACCAGCGTGTTGAAGGCCACCACCGAGCCGAAGGCGGAGGTGGGATCGGTGGCCAGCGCCCGCCGATAGGCGGTCTCCGGGTTTTGCCCCAGCGCGATGCCGCAGGGGGTGGTGTGCTTGACGATGGCGCAGGCCGGCCGGTCGCGCCAGGGCGTAAGGGCCAGGGTCGCGGCATCGAGGTCCAGCAAGTTGTTGAAGGACAGCTCCTTGCCTTGCAGCTGCTTGAGACCGGCTACCCCGCGCGGTTCCCCCAAGCTGTACAGCGCCGCGCGCTGGCCCGGATTCTCCCCGTAGCGCAAGGTCTGGAGGCGCTCGAGCACCAGCACCAAAGCGGGCGGCAGGTCCTCCCGGGCGGAAGCGAAATACCGGGCAATGGCACCGTCGTAGGCCGCGGTGTGCAGGAACACCTTGGCCGCCAGCTCGCGCCGCAGCTCGCCGGCAACCGAGCCGGCCTTAAGGGCTTTGAGCACCCGGCCGTAGTCATCCGGGTCCACCACCGGCAAGACAAAGGCGTGGTTCTTGGCGGCGGAGCGGAGCAGGGCCGGGCCGCCGATGTCAATCTGCTCGACGACCTCTTCGAAGCGCGCACCCGGGCGGGCCGCGGTTTCGCGGAAGGGGTAGAGGTTGACCGCCACGAGGTCGATCGCCTCGAAGCCGTGTTGACGCAAGGCCTCGAGGTGCGAGGGGCGATCCCGGCGAGCGAGCACGCCGCCGTGGATGGCCGGGTGGAGGGTCTTCACCCGGCCGTCCAGCATCTCGGGGAACCCGGTGACCCGCTCGACCGGCGTCACCGGGATGCCAGCCTCTTCGAGCGCGTGGGCGGTGCCGCCGGTCGAGAGGATTTCCCATCCCATCGCGACCAGCCCGCGCGCGAACTCCAAAAGACCGCGCTTGTCGGAGACGGAGATCAGGGCTCGGGGCATGAGGGGTTGAGCTGAGGGCTCAAGGGCCGGCGGCCGGCGGTTGGGTCTCGTTCCCCCGGCGCTCTAGCCCGGGCGGCTCATCTTCCGCCACCAGGTGGGGCTCGCCGTAGCCGGTTCGCGGGAGCAAGCGCACCAGGCGGCCGGCACGGGCCGCTTCCAGCACCACGCGCACCAGCAGCCGGTGCTCGACCTCGAGCACGCGCGCGGCCAGGCTGGCGGGGGTATCGCCAGGGGCCACCGGCACGGGCCACTGGGCCAGGATGGGTCCTCGGTCGTATTCCTCGTTCACCACGTGTACCGTCGCGCCGGAAATCGTCGCTCCGGAGGCCAGGACCGCTTGGTGGACCCGGGGGCCGTACATGCCGGGTCCGCCGAAGGCGGGGAGCAGGGCGGGGTGAATGTTAATGATGCGATCCCGGAATTGGGCAACCACCGCCTGAGGCACCAGCTTGAGATAGCCCGCCAGCACCACGAGATCCACCCGTGCCTGGCTGAGCGCGCCGGCCAGCGCGGGGCCGTCAGCCGGGTCGGCGATGAGATGGGTGGCCAGGCCGCGCGCGCGCGCGCGCTCCAGCGCGGGGGCCGTAGGCCGGTCGCTCGCCACCAGGACCACGCGGGCCGGGGCATCCCCTCGGCAGGCTTCGAGCAACGCCTCCAGGTTGCTGCCGCGGCCCGAGGCCAGCACCGCGACGCGCATGGGCTTGGCGGCGCTGAAGCTCACGGTACGGCGCCGGGCGAGGCCGCCTGGGCGGCCCTGGCCTCCGAGACGGCCCGGGCCACCTCGTCGAACTCGGCATCGCGAATGGTGCGCACGTCCAGCACCACGCGTCCCTGGGCGGCTCGGGCGATGACCGGCGGCTCGTGGCGGCGCAGCGCAGCGAGGAACGCTTCGCAGGAAGCGACCTCGAGTGCGACCAGCGTGGTAGGAAGGGCGGCCTCGGGGAACGCGCCCCCGCCCACCGACGACGACCCGCTCACCAGCTCGCCGGTGCCCAGCCGGCGCTTGAGCCGCGCGGCTCGCCGCCTGAGGGTCGCGGCGTCGGCCGTGATCATGGCCAGCGCCGGGACCTCGGCGAGCGCCGTGCCGGGGTCCCGATAGAGCGCGAGCGTGGCTGCCAAGGCCGCAATGGTGCTCTTGTCGGGCCGCAGCGCGCGGTAGAGGGGATTCCTGCCCAGCGCGGCCACCAGCGACCTCGGGCCCAGCAAGATGCCGGCTTGCGGCCCGCCCATCAGTTTGTCGCCCGAGCACACCACCACCGCTTTTGCCCGGACGCTGTCGGGGACCAGCGGCTCTCCCGACAGGCCGAAGGGCTCGAGGTTCACCAAGAGGCCGCTGCCCACATCGTGGAGCACCGGGATCTCGCGCGGCCGCATTGCCTCGACCAACTCCGCAACCCCCACCTCGGAGGTGAACCCCGAGAGACGGAAGTTCGAGCGATGCACTTTGAGGACCAGACGGGTGCGCGGGCTCAAGGCTCGCTCGTAGTCCTCGAGCCGGGTCCGGTTGGTGGTCCCCACCTCCACCAGGATGCTGCCGCTCTTGGCCACGATCTCCGGCAGGCGAAAGCCGTCGCCGATCTCCACCAGCTCGCCGCGGGACACCAGGGTCTCTGCCCGGTCGGCGAAGGTGTTGACCGCAAGCAGCAGCGCGGCCGCGGCGTTGGTGACGACTAAACCGTCCTCGGCGCCGGTGACCTGGCTCAGGAGCGCGCGCACGTGGGCCTGCCGCGATCCCCGCTCGCCGGCCTGGGGGTCATACTCCAGGGTCGAGTAGCCATAAGCGCGCTCCAGCGCCTCCAGCGCGGCCCGAGCCAGCGGGGCGCGGCCCAGGTTGGTGTGCAGGACCACGCCCGTGGCGTTGATCACGCGCACCGGGCTTGGGCGTTCCTGGGCGGCCAATCGCCGGGTGACGGCGCCGAGCCAGCCGTCTTCTGGAGGTGAAGCTCCGGTTTGACGGGCGTGGGCTAGGGTGGAGCGGATCGCCTCCGTTACCGCGGCCCGCGAGGCGCGCTCGAGCAGCCCCGCCTGCGCGGCCTCGGCCAGCAGCGCGTGCACCGCCGGCAGGCGGCTGCGAGGATCGCTCATCCGTGCTCCGAAGCACTCGCGCGGCGGCACCGAGGACCTCTCATGGCCGGCCAGGAGCACCGCGAGGCGGCACCACCACGAGCTGGCGCGATCGGGCCCGCGCCCCGGAGAGGTTGGCCACGTCCGCGAGGACCAGGTAGCGCCCGCCCGGCTCGAGGGGTTCTTCCAGTTCGACCACCAGCACGTTGCTGAGCCGCGGCCGCTCGCGCAACAGGCGGGCGAGGTGCGAGGTGTCCGGCGCGGCCGGCGTGGGGCCGGCCGGGAGCGCGGGTCCCCGCGGCGGCGAGGGCGGGGGCGTGAGCGGGCGGGCGCCCAGCAGCGTGTCCCTTCTCGCAGCTTTGGCGGCCGTGTCTCGAGTGGCGGCGGTGTCGCCGGCCGCCGCGGGGGTCTGGGCGGTCGCGGCACGCTCGAGCGCCCTCACGGAATCGTAGTCGGGCAGCCGCCAGACTTGCGCCACCGGCACCGGGAGAGAATCCGGCAACGCCAGAACCCGCACCCTGCCCGCCTCGGGTGGGCGGGGGGGCAGGGCTTGGTTGAACTCCAGGCGGAGGCTTGCGCTGTCGCCGATCGTGGCGCGCGTGAGCGACGGGCCGACGGTGTCCTGCCGGACGGCCCAGAAGGTGCGGCTTGCGGTCGAATCCAGCACCACGGTGGCCGAGTCGAACGATTCCCTGAGGTCCAACCGCCGGTTGTTGTTGGCATCCAGCCCGGCTCGAACCGCGTAGCGGCCCCGAGGCAGGGCTCCCATGGCAAAATTCCCCGCCGAGTCTGCCACGCCGAGGTATCGCAGGGAGTCGGGGAGCAAGATGGCCTCGATGAGGGCTCTGGGAGCGAGGCGTCCCTGCTCCCAATCCAGTACGGTGCCGCTCAAGCGGGTGCTGGGGATGGCGGGCCCGGTGCTGAAGACGATGGTGCGTCCCTCGCGCTGGCGGTTGTTCCGGAGATCCTGGATGCCGGGGAGCAGGCTGATCTGGTAGATCACCCCTTGCCGCCATCCGTCCTTCGGGCGGACCGCGATGGCGGTGCGCTTCCATTCTACGACCAGCTCTCGGGGAGCGGGCGACAGGGTGACGAGTTTGTCCAAGGAGCCCCCGGAACGCTCATCTACCACCTCGTTGAAGCGGATCAGCGCGGCGCCGTGCCATCCGGGGATCACGGCTCCGGAGTCCGGGCTCACCGCGACGATGGCCGGCGGTGTGGTGTCAGGCGGGCCGCCGGGGGGTTCCTGGATGGCGGCGCAGCCTTGGGCGGCGGCCAGGGCGGCCGCGAGAAACGAGGAGAACCCCGCCGGCCGTGGTCTCCCCCGCCACAACGAGGAGGAGCCCGCAGGCTGCGGTCTCCCCCTCCATGCCATGGTGCCGCGGCGGTCCGGGTGGTGTTCCCCTCGCCTCACGAACAGCCCAGATCGCGCAGTTTGGCTGCCAGGGCGTCGCGTTGCTCGCGCCAGGAGCGCTCCTTGGCGCGCTCGCGCTCGATGACCTGAGCCGGGGCGCGGCTCAGGAACTCGGGGTTGGCCAGCCGGGCGGCTTGGGCCTCGAGCTG
This sequence comes from Gemmatimonadota bacterium, assembly GCA_037440225.1. Taxonomy (GTDB): domain Bacteria; phylum Gemmatimonadota; class Gemmatimonadetes; order Gemmatimonadales; family GWC2-71-9; genus JACPAP01. The sequence goes on from JBBIUN010000004.1 coordinate 44,083, forward strand.
GCGCTCCAGGCGCTCGCGCTCTCGGCTCAGGCGCTCGCACTCCTTGCGCACGTCAATGGCGTCGGCCAGGGGCACGAACACCGTGGAGCCATCGGGCAAGACGGCGTGGGCTCCGGCGGTGGCGGCCTGTGGTTGGGCGGCGGGCACGGGCGACTCGGCCGTCTCGCCGTCCAGGGTCAGGCTGGCGAGCTTGGCCAAGCGCTCGATGGTGCGCCGCTCGGCCTCGAACGCTTGGGCGGCGAGCGGGCCCGCCGGGCGGACGATCGCCCGGACCGTGCGGGAGGGATGCACCCCGTATTCCGCGCGCACGCTGCGGACCGCGCTCACCAGCGCCTGCACCTGGGCGAATCGCGCCTCGGCATCCGGATCCAGCCAGCTCGAATCCGCCACCGGCCAGGGTGCCGTCGCGAGCAGGGTGGTGCCCCGGCCCGGCAGGTGACTCCACAGCTCCTCCGTGATGAACGGGATGACCGGGTGGAGCAGCTTCAAGACGGTCTCGAAGACGTGGGCCAGCACGGCGCGGGCGGCTTCGCCGCCCGGGACTTGGCCGTAGAGCCTGGGCTTCACCTGCTCCAAGTACCAATCCGCCAGCTCGTCCCAGAGAAAGTGGTAAGCGGCGCCGGCCGCGTCGTTCAGCCGGAAGCGTTCGAGGGCCTCGGTCACCGCCTTCACGGCGCGCTGGGTGCGGGAGAGAATCCAGCGGTCGGCGAGTTCCAGGTCGGCGCGAGGAACGGCCGAGAGCGGCTCCGGGGCGCCGCCTAAGGTGGACAGGATCAGCCGGCCGGCGTTCCAGAGCTTGTTGGCGAAATTGCGTCCTGGCGCGAAGCTGGTCTCTAAGTCTTTGGGGTCCAGGATCACGTCGGTGCCCACGGGAGCCCCGGCCACCACGGTGAAGCGCAGCGCGTCGGCGCCGTAGCGCTGGACCACTTCCAGCGGGTCAATGCCGTTGCCCAAGGACTTGGACATCTTGCGGTGTTGGGTATCGCGCACCGTGCCGTGGATATAGACCCACTCGAAGGGGAGCCGCCCCAGGAAGTGCAGTCCGGCCATCACCATCCGGGCCACCCAGAAGAAAATGATCTCGGCGGCGGTGACCATGGTGTGCCCGGGGTAAAAGCGCCGGAGATCGTCGGTCTCCTCGGGCCAGCCCAGGGTGGCAAAGGGCCACAGCCAAGAGGAGAACCAGGTGTCGAGCACATCCGGGTCCTGGGTCACGGGGCCTTGGCCGCAGCGGCGGCAGGCGGCGGGGTCCTGGCGGTCGGCCCATTCCTCCCCGCAGGCCTGGCACCGGAAGATCGGGATGCGGTGGCCCCACCAGAGCTGCCGCGAGATGTTCCAGTCCCGGATATTGGCCAGCCAGTTCTCGAAGACCCCGCCCCAGCGTTCCGGCACGAACTTGAGCTTTCCGCTCCGGTACGCTTCCAGGGCGGGGTCGGCCAGCGGGGCCATCTTGACGAACCACTGGTCCGACAGCCGCGGTTCGACCACCGTATCGCAGCGGTGGCAGCGACGGATGGCGTGACGATAGGGTTCGACCTTTGCCAAGAGCCCGGCCGCTTCCAGTTGGGCCACGGTCCACTTCCGCGCGGCGAAGCGGTCCATGCCCTCCAGGGCTTCGGGCACGCGGCGTCCTACGGGGTCGCCGGGGTCGCGCAAGCGAGCTTCGGGATCCATGATCAGCGGCATGGGGAGCCCGTGGCGCTGGCCGATCTCGAAGTCCGTGGCGTCGTGCGCCGGGGTGACCTTGACGAACCCGGTCCCGAACTGGGGGTCCACCGCGGCATCCGGCATCACGGCCAGGGCGATGTGGGTGAGCGGCAGTTGTACCCGCCGGCCGATGGCCCACCGCGTGTGGGGCGCTTCCGGGTGCACGGCCACCACCACGTCGCCGAACAGGGTTTCGGGCCGGGTGGTGGCGACGACCACTGCCTGGCCGGCCTCGCCGCCCACGACGGGATAGCGGATGTAGTAGAGCTTGCCGTCGCTCTCGTGGAACTCGGCCTCTTCATCGGAGAGGGCGGTGAGGCAGCGGGGGCACCAGTGGATCACCCGGTGTCCCCGATAGATGAGCCCCTGCTCCCACAGGGTGACGAAGGTATGGCGAACCGCCGCCGAGTAGCCCGGATCCAGCGTGAACCGGGTGCGGGTCCAGTCGCAGGATGCCCCGATCGCCTTGAGCTGATCCAGGATGGTTTGGCCGGTTTCGCGCACGTACTGCCAGACCCGCTCCACGAAGCCCTCGCGACCTAGGTCGAAGCGGGTCTTGCCCTCGCGGGCTAGGAGCCGTTCCACCATGTTCTGGGTGGCGATGCCGGCGTGGTCGGTGCCAGGCAGCCACAAGGCGGCGCGGCCCCGCATCCGCTCGAAGCGGATGAGCACGTCCTGGATGGTGTTGTTCAAGCCGTGTCCCACGTGGAGCACGGCCGTGACGTTGGGCGGCGGCATCACGATGACGTAGGGCTCGCCACCCGTTCGCGGCTGGAAGACGCCCGCGTCCTGCCAGCGGCGGTAGGTGGACGATTCCGTGGCGCTGGGATCGTACTGCGGGGGCAGCGCGGGGCGCGTCATGCCGCGAGACGGTTCGGGTGTCAGGTGGGCAGGGCGGTCGCGGCGCCGTCCGGGAGATCTTCGCCCTCGACCAGGAGGCGGTTCACCACGCTCCATCCCGGCGCCACCGCCTGCGCTCGGGCTCCGGCCCGCTCGCGGGCCTCGGCGCTCGGGGCGCGGCCGATCAGCTCCAGGAGCCCTTGCTCCAGGACGCGCACGCGGACTTTGAGGGAGCCGGTGGCGGGATCGGCCCGGAGAGCATCCTGGATGGCCCGGCGGACAGCGGTGGGGTCGGCCGGCTCCGGCGGTTCGCCGCGCAGGCGGCCGACGGTGCGGCGGACCCGGCCGGCATCCACGCCGCCCAGCCACTCGCCGGCCACCAAGCCGGCGAGCAGCCCCAGCCCGAAGCCAAAGGCCGCGGCCAGCGCAATCCCTGCGACGCGCCGCCGGTCGTCGGCGGCGGTCTCATCGGGAGGATGCCACGTTCGCGCCATCAATTAGCTATTATACGAACCCGACCGCACGATCGGTATAGCGAAGATGCCTCAGTCCCGAGCGACCAGCCACGAGATTCGCATCACCCTGCCGGACGGTTCGGTGCGCGCGGTGCCGGCCGGCACCACGCCCCGGGCGCTGGCGGAGTCGCTCGGGGCGCGGTTGGCTCGGGAGGCGGTGGCCGCCAAGGTGAACGGGGAGATCTGGGACTTGACTCGCCCCCTGACGGCGGACGCGACGGTGGAGATTCTCACGCCCCGTTCGCCCGAGGCGCTCTATCCCCTGCGCCACTCCTCGGCGCATGTGTTGGCCACCGCGGTCCGGCAGTTGTTCCCGGGAGCGGGGATCGGATTCGGCCCGCCCATCGAGGACGGCTTTTACTACGATTTCGACGTGCCGCGGCCGTTCACGCCGGAGGACCTAGCGGCGATCGAAGAGCGCATGCGGGAGGTCGTCAAGGAGGATTATCCCTTTGTGCGCGAGGAGGTGGACCGGGAGGACGCGCGGCGGCGCTTCAAAGACGACCCCTTGAAGCTGGAGCGCTTGGAGGAGCTGGGCGACGACGAGGTGATCTCGGTCTATACCAACGGTCCCTTCGTGGACTTGTGCCGGGGCCCCCACGTTCCCAGCACCGGCTACGTGCGGCATTTCAAGTTGCTGCACGCGGCGGGGGCGTATTGGCGGGGCGACTCCCGCCGGCCCATGCTGCAGCGGATCTACGGCACGGCGTACTTTACCCAGGAGGATCTGGAAGCCGACCTCCGGCGCCGCGAGGAGGCCGAGAAGCGGGATCATCGGGTGCTGGGCAAGCAGCTCGATCTGTTCAGCATCCAGGACGACGTGGGGCCGGGCCTCATCCTCTGGCATCCCCGCGGGGCCATCATCCAGTTCGAGCTGCGCCGCCTGATCGAGGATGAAATCTTGAAGCGGGGCTACCAACTGGTGTACACGCCCCACCTTACGCGCGAGCAACTGTTCCACCGGTCCGGGCACTTGCCACTGTACGAGCAGAACCAGTTTCCGGCCATGGCGGCGGGGCAGGGCGAGGGCGAGGAGGTGCGCTATCGCGCCAAGCCCATGAACTGCCCCTTCCACATCCTGATCTACGCGGCCCGCCAGCGCTCCTACCGGGATCTGCCGCTGCGGCTGGCGGAGGTGGCCAACGTGTACCGCAACGAGCTGTCCGGTACGCTCCACGGCATGCTGCGGGTGCGGGGCCTCACCATGGACGACGCCCACATCTTCTGCCGCGCGGATCAGATCGAGCAGGAAATCTTCGAGATCCTGGACTTGGCGGACTTTATCCTGCACCGGACGTTCGGCTTGGAATATCGGCTGGATTTGGCTACCCGCCCCGAGAAGAAGTTGGGGAGCGATGCCATGTGGGACGAGGCCGAAGCGGCCTTGCGGCGGGCCTTGGAGCGCCGCGCCCTCACCTTCGGATGGGACGAAGGCGGCGGCGCCTTCTACGGTCCCAAGATTGACATCAAGCTCAAAGACGCGATCGGCCGGGAATGGCAGGGCACCACCATCCAACTGGACTACGGGCTCCCCGAGCGGTTCGCGCTGGAGTACACCGGGTCGGACAACCGCCCCCATCGTCCGGTCATGATCCATCGGGCCATCTACGGGACGCTGGAGCGGTTCGTGGGCATGCTGATCGAGCACTTCGCCGGTTCCTTCCCCGTGTGGCTGGCTCCGGAGCAAGTGCGCGTGCTGCCCATTGCCGAGGCGCAGATGGAGGCTGGCCGGGCCCTCCACCGGCGGCTGCGGGAGGCCGGCATTCGGGCGTCGCTCGACGATCGGAACGAGACGCTCAATTACCGGGTGCGCGATGGGGAAATGATGAAGGTGCCTTATATGGCGGTTATCGGTCAGCGGGAGGCGGAGCAGGGTACGGTAGCGGTACGGGTGCGGGGCGCGGGCAAGAAGCAGGATGTCATGCCGCTCGAGCAGTTCATCGCGCGGGTGCGCGGGGAGATTGCGACGCGCGCCCTGGCGCCTTGAACGGGCCAGGGCCGCTCGGTAACGTAGCGCAGAGGAACTCATGGCGAACGCGAGGCAGCCGGATCGCACGCCCGTCATCGTGAGCGCGGCGCGCACGCCCATCGGGCGTTACCTGGGCGGGTTGAGCCCCCTCAAGGCCACCGAGCTGGGAGGTCTGGTCATCCGGGAGGCCATCCGCCGGGCCGGCATCGAGCCCGGGGCGGTGGAGGAGGTGATCATGGGCCAGGTGCTGCAGGGCGGAGCCGGGCAGGCCCCGGCGCGACAGGCCGCTTTGGCTGGGGGGGTTCCGCCTGCGGTGGCCGCGGTCACCATCAACAAGGTTTGCGGCTCGGGCCTCAAGGCCGTGATGCTGGCCGCGCAGGCGATCAAGGCGGGAGACGCCCAGTGCCTGGTGGCCGGGGGCATGGAGTCCATGTCGAACGGGCCGCATTACCTGTTCGGCCTGAGGGCCGGGATCAAGTTCGGGCACCAGGACCTCAAGGACGGGGTGATCCTGGACGGGCTCTGGTGCTCGTTCGGCAACGCCCACATGGGTGGCTACGCCGAGTACACCGCGAAGAAGGCCGGCATCAGCCGCGAGGAGCAGGATCGTTTTGCGCTGGAGAGCCATCGCAAGGCGGTGGCGGCCATAGACGGCTGCCGGTTCAAGGCGGAGACGGTGCCGGTCACGGTGCCGGGGAAGAAGGGGGCGGTGGTGATCGAGCAGGACGAAAGCCCTCGCCGGGATACTTCGCTCGAGGCCCTGGCGGCGCTCAAGCCGGTGTTCGATCCGAAGGGCACCGTGACGGCGGGCAACGCGCCGGGTATGAACGACGGCGCCAGCGCCTTGGTGGTGACCTCCGAAGGCTTCGCCCGAGCGCACGGCCTGCCGCTGTTGGCGAGGATTACCGGCTATGCCACCGGCGGGGGCGAGCCGCGGGATCTCTTCTTTGCGCCCATCGTGGCGGTCGAGCGCCTGATGGCGGCCTCGGGAACCTCGATCGGGGATTATGACTTGATCGAGGCGAACGAGGCGTTTGCGGTGCAGGCGCTGGCCGACGGGAAGGCCTTGGGTTGGGACTGGGAACGGGTTAACGTGAACGGCGGCGCCGTGGCGCTGGGGCATCCCATCGGAGCCAGCGGCGCCCGGATCTTGACGACGCTGCTGTACGCCATGCGGGACCGCAACGCGGCGACCGGTCTCGCAACCTTGTGCCTCGGCGGCGGGAACGCAGTCGCCCTCAGCGTGGAGCGGATCGGATGAGTTCGGTGCACTCCCCATCGAGCCTGAGTCAGCTCACCTTCACGCCCGCCGCGGTGGTGCGGCGTAGCGCCGCCCTGCTGGCCGGCGCCCTGATGGTAGGCCTGGCAGCCCAGGTGGCGCTTCCGCTGCCCGGCACACCGGTGCCCTTCACCCTCCAGGTGCCGGCGGTGTTGATGGTCGGCGTGCTGTTGGGTCCCCGGATGGGTGCGGCGAGCATGGTGCTGTATTTGGCGTTGGGGGTGATGGGTCTGCCGGTGTTCGCTCCCCTGGGGCCTTTGGGGTTGGCGCGGCTGTTGGGCCCAACCGGGGGGTACTTGCTGGCCTATCCGCTGGCGGCCGCCGTGGCGGGCCAGCTGAGCGGCGATGGCAGCTCCTGGCGCGCTCTCGGGGTCGGGCTGTTGGCCGGGCTGGCCGCGATCCATGCGGGAGGGGTGGCGCAACTGGCCGTCCTGAGCGGTAGCCTCGAGCGGGCCGTGCTCTTGGGCTCGCGGCCGTTCCTGGGGCTGGATCTGGTGAAGCTGCTGCTGCTGGCCCTGGTGCTCCGACGCGTTACCGGTCCCATCCGCGCGCGCCTGTAATCGGGCGCGCGCAACGTTTTTGGGGGGTGGGCGTGCCGAGCGTAACGGTGGTGGGGGCGGGGACGATGGGCAATGGCATCGCCCACGTCTTCGCGGTGGCCGGCTGGGAGGTGAATCTGGTGGACGTCTCCCAGGCCGCGCTCGAGAGGGCGTTACAGACCATCCAGGCGAACCTCGAACGCCAAGCGAGAAAAGGGCTGCTGGACCAGGCCCGGCAGGCCGCGGCCCTGGGACGCCTGAAGACGGCTACCACCCTGGAGGCGACGAGCCACGCCGCGCTGGTGGTGGAGGCCGTGGTCGAGGATCCGGCGACCAAGTTTGCGCTGTTCGCCGAGCTGGACCAGAAGGCGCCGGAGAGCGCCGTGCTGGCCACCAACACCTCGTCCATTTCGATCACGGAGATCGCAGCGCACACCCGCCGTCCGGATCGCGTGGTGGGGATGCACTTCATGAACCCCGTGCCGGTCATGTCGCTGGTGGAGATCGTGCGGGGGCTTCTGACCTCGGACGCGACGGTGGAGGCGGCTCTACGGATCGCCCGGGAGCTGGGCAAGACGCCGGTCGAGGTGAACGACTACCCGGGCTTTGTCTCGAACCGCGTTCTGATGCCGATGATCAACGAAGCCGCCTACTGTGTCCTGGAGGGCGTGGCCACGCCCGAGGCGGTGGATACGGTGATGAAGTTGGGCATGAATCACCCCATGGGGCCGCTGGCGTTGGCGGATCTGATCGGGCTCGACGTCTGTGTGGCGATCCTCGAGGTGCTGCACCGGGGACTGGGCGAGGACAAGTACCGTCCCTGTCCCTTGCTGCGGAAGATGGTGGCGGCGGGCCGGTTGGGCCGCAAGAGCGGCCGGGGATTTTATGAGTATGCTTGAGGTGGCGAGGACGGAGCCCCAGGCGGCGAGCCCGGAGTTGGCCGAACAGCGCCGGGAGATCGTGGCCCTGGCCCGGGAGTTCGCGCAGCGGGAAATCGCCCCCCACGCGGCGGAGTGGGATCGAGCCAAGGCCTTTCCCCGCGAGCTGCTGGCTCAGCTAGGGGAGCTGGGATTCCTGGGCATGCGGGTGCCGGAGGCCTACGGCGGGCTGGGGCTCGATGCGCTCACCTACCTCATGGTGCTGGAGGAGATCGCCGCGGCGGACGCCAGCGTGTCCATCACCGTGGGGGTCCACAACTCGCTGGGCTGCGGCATGCTGGTGCGCCACGGCTCGGAGGCCCAAAAGGAACGCTGGCTGCCGCGCCTGGCGCGGGGCGAGGTGCTGGCGGCGTTTGCGCTGAGCGAGCCGGAAGCCGGATCGGACGCGGCGGGATTGACCACGCAAGCTGAACGCGCGGGCGCGGAGTGGGTGCTGAACGGTGCCAAAGCCTGGGTGACGAGCGGGGACTTGGCCGGTCTGGTGGTGGTGCTGGCCCGGACCGACTCGCCTGGGGAGCGCCGGGGAAGCCGGGGGATTTCGGCGTTCTTGGTGCCGGGGGATGCGGCGGGGCTGGAGCACGGCCGGCCGGAAGACAAGATGGGGCTCAGGGCCTCGCGCACCACGGGATTGGTGTTGCGCGATGTGCGGGTGGGGGCGGATGCGCTGCTGGGCGAGGAAGGTGCGGGGCTGCGCCTGGCGCTGGAAGCGTTGGACTACGGGCGGCTGGGAGTCGCGGCGCAGGCGATCGGCATTGCTCGAGCCGCCTTGGAGGCGGCGATTCGCTACGCCGGCGAGCGGCGGCAGTTCGAACGGCCCATCAAGGACTTTCAAGCCATTCAGTTCAAGCTGGCGGACATGGCCACCCGTCTGGCGGCAGCCCGGGCACTGCTGCACCAAGCGGCCCAGGAAGATGTGGCGGGCCGGCAACTGGCCATGCGGGCCAGTATGGCCAAGCTGTTCGCCTCGGAGACCGCGATGTGGGTAACGACCCAGGCCGTTCAGGTCTTCGGCGGGTACGGCTACATGCGGGACTATCCGGTGGAGCGGCTCTTTCGGGACGCGAAAGTGACGGAGATCTATGAAGGCACGAGCGAAATCCAGCGCATCGTCATCGCCCGCGGCCTCTTGGACTGAGCGGGCCGCGCGCCAGGCGGTGCCCTCGGTCGAGGAGAGCGTGTTCGACCTCTTGGGGGAGCACGGCCACGAGCAGGTGAGCTTTGCCTCGGACGCGGCCTCCGGCTACCGGGGGATCATCGCCATCCACAACACCATCCTGGGGCCCGCGTTGGGGGGCACGCGGTTCTGGCACTACGCGGATGAGCGAGAGGCGCTGCGGGACGTGCTGCGCCTGTCGCGGGCCATGACCTACAAGGCGGCGGTCGCGGGCTTGGACTTGGGCGGCGGCAAGAGCGTGATCATCGGCGATCCCGCCACCGGCAATCGCGAGGCCCTCTTCCGCGCCCATGGCCGGCACGTGGAGTACCTCAAGGGGCGTTACATCACCGCGGAAGACGTCGGGACGACCCCGGCCGACATGGCCATCATCCGCCGTGAAACCCGGCACGTGGTGGGCCTGCCCGGCAAGTCGGGCGACCCTTCCCCGGTGACGGCGTTCGGGGTGTACCGGGGTATGAAAGCGTGTGCCCGCTTCCGGTGGGGCGAGGATGCGCTGGCGGGTAAGACCGTGGCGGTGCAGGGGCTGGGCCATGTAGGATACTACCTGTGCCGGTATCTGCATGAGGAGGGCGCCCGGCTGGTGGTGACGGATGTGGTGGCCGAGAAGGTCGAGCGCGCGGTGCGCGAATTCGGGGCCCGGGCGGTGGAGCCGGAGGCGATTTACGATGTCCAGGCGGACATCTTCGCCCCTTGCGCGCTGGGCGGCTGCATCAACGCCGACACCGTGGGCCGCTTGCGGGTCGAGGTCGTGGCGGGCGGGGCGAACAACCAGTTGGCCGAGGAGCGCTTCGGCGACGAGCTGGAGGCCCGGGGGATTACCTACGCTCCGGACTATGCCATCAACGCGGGAGGCCTGATCAACGTGAACGCCGAGCTTGCCGGGTGGTCGGCCGCGCAGGTCCACGCCAAGGCGGAGCGGATTTACGACACGATTCTCGACGTGCTGAGCGTGGCGCGGGAGGAAGGTATTCCTTCATATCAGGCGGCGGATCGGCTGGCCGCGCGGCGGTTGGCCGAGGCCGCGGCGCGAGGGAGCGCCGGAAAGGTGTCGTGAACGGGATTACGGCTCGACTCGAAGAGAGCGATCCTGCCGTCTGGGCGCTGATTCAGCGCGAGACGGCGCGGCAGGAAGAGGGACTCGAGCTGATCGCCAGCGAGAACTTCGTCTCGCGGGCGGTGCTCGAAGCCATGGGCAGCGTACTCACCAACAAGTATGCCGAGGGCTATCCCGGCAAGCGGTACTATGGCGGCTGCGAGGTGGTGGACGAGATCGAGCGGCTGGCCATCAGCCGGGCCCTGGAGCTGTTCGGCGCCGCGCACGCCAACGTCCAGCCGCACAGCGGAGCGCAAGCCAACCTGGCCGCGTATCTCGCGGTGTTGGAACCGGGCCAAACCTTGCTGGGCATGAAGCTGGCGCACGGCGGCCACTTGACGCACGGGGCGCCGGTCAACGCCAGCGGGCGGCTGTTCCGGGCGGTGGCCTACGGGCTGAGCCCCGAGACCGGCCGGATTGATCTGGACGAGGTGCGCGAGGTGGCGCGGCGGGAGCGGCCGCGGCTGATCATCGCGGGCGCGAGCGCCTATCCCCGGATCATCGAGTTCGAGGCGTTTGCGGAGATCGCCCGGGAAGTGGGCGCCGTCTTGCTGGTGGATATGGCCCACATCTCGGGGCTGGTGGCCGCCGGCGTACATCCCTCCCCGGTGCCGCATGCGGACATCGTGACCAGCACCACCCACAAGACCCTGCGGGGGCCCCGCGGCGGCTTTATCCTGTGCCGCGAGGCGTGGGCCAAAGCGATAGACAAGCAAGTCTTCCCCGGCACCCAGGGCGGGCCGCTCGAGCACGTCATCGCCGCCAAGGCGGTGGCCTTCGGCGAGGCCCTGAAGCCGGCGTTCCGGGAGTACGCGGCCCAGGTGGTGCGCAACGCGGTGGCCTTAGGCGAGGCGTTGATGGAGCGCGGCTACGAGTTGGTCACGGGGGGTACCGATACCCACCTGTTGCTGGTGGACCTGCGGAACAAGGGGCTGACCGGCAAGGTGGCAGACTCGGCGTTGGGCAGGGTGGGGATCCACGTCAATAAGAACGCCGTGCCCAATGACCCGCAGCCGCCGTTCGTGACCAGCGGGATCCGCATCGGCACCCCGGCCCTGACCACCCGGGGCATGCGGGAGGCGGAGATGCGCGCCATCGCGGGGTGGATGGATGCAGTGCTGTCCCGGCCCGATGACGAGGCCACGGTCCGCGCGGTCGCGGCCGAGGTGCGGGAGCTGGCGGCGGCGTTCCCGCTGTACGCTGAGGAGCCGGCTCCCCGCTGAGGGGACTTGCTGCGCGGAGCCGGCGGTTTAGACTACCTCAAGGATGAACGACCTCGAATTGACGGACGCTTTGCTCCAGCGCATCCGCGCGCTGGATGGCCGCTACCACGAGCGGGCGTACCTGTTCGTGCTGGCGGCGCTGGAGCATCACCAGCGGCAGAGCGGGGTTCGGGGGCACATCACGGGGGCGGAATTGGCCCGCGCCTGCCGGGATTTCGCGCTGGAGCAGTTCGGGCTCACCGCGCGTACGGTGCTCTCGCACTGGGGCATCGAGGACACGGCCGACATCGGCCGGATCGTGTACGTGCTGATTGACGTGGGGCTGCTGATCCGCCAACCTACCGACCGGATCGAGGACTTCGACCGGGTGTTCGATTTCCAAGAAGCGTTCGAGCGGCACTATCCCTGGTCGGGGGTGCGAGGGGCGGTGGAGAGTTCGTAGGTCGCAGGGTACACGACGAGCCTTTGGGGGTTCGAGGGGGGTGCAGTATGGAGGTGAAGGAGTGGCCCACCTGTCAGAAGTGCAGCCGCGGCTTGCTGGTCCCGCTCAGCGACTACGGTCGCGACGGCGCGCCGATCACGTACAAAGCCTGGGTGTGCACCAGTCCGGAGTGCGGTTTCAACATCCGCATTGACAACGGGGAGATCTCGCTCGGCCGGACCATCGGGCAGAGCACCAAGTAGGGCGACTGGCCGCGTGGGCGGGCGCCCGCAGGCCGCGACCGGCGCGGCCACAACCGGGGCGGCTCACCTCGCGGCCAAGGCCAGGGGACTGCGGGCTCATGGCTGATGTTCGGGCGCCGGCAGTAGCCGGGACGTTCTATCCAGCGGCCCCGGCCGAACTGGAGGACCTGATCCGGCGCTTGTTGGGCGACCGCTCAGACCAGCGGCGCGCCGTGCGAGGAGGGATCGTGCCGCACGCCGGGTTGGTGTACTCGGGCGCCTGCGCCGCGGCCGTCTTCCGGCAGATCGCGGTACCGTCCGTGGTGGTGGTGCTGGCGCCGAACCACACCGGCAGATTGGGGGCGCCCGGCGGGGCCAGCGCCTGGATGCGCGGCGCGTGGGAAACCCCGCTGGGCCAGGTGCGCGTGGCCGCCGAGTTCCTGAGCGCACTGGCGAGCCGCTGTGCGCTGGTGGCGCACGACCCCATAGCGCATCGCTACGAACACGCGGTGGAAGTCGAGCTGCCGTTCCTCCAAGTGCTCGCGCCGTCGGCATCGGTGGCGGCCATCGTGCTCGCCTTCGACGACTGGCCCTCGTGCCGGGAACTGGGCACCGCCCTGGCCCACACGGTTCGAGCCTGGCCCGAGCCGGTCCTCTTGCTCGCCTCCTCGGACATGACCCACTACGAGCCGGCCGATGTCTGTGCCCGCAAAGACCGCCTGGCCCTGGCGGCGGTGAGCCGGCTGGATGGCGAGGAGCTGCTGGCCGTCTGCCGGCGCGAGCACGTGACCATGTGCGGGCGAGCCCCGGCGGCCACCGTGCTGGAAGCGGTGCGGCTGTTGGGCGGGACGGAGGCCGAGGTGGTGGATTACCGCCACTCGGGGTGGGTGACCGGAGACCACAGCAGCGTGGTGGCCTACGCCGGGGTGCTGGTGCCGTGATCGGCCTGCCGGTGATTGACGCAGCTCAGGCCGCATCGTGGGACGAACGGGCCCGTTCGGTCGCCAAGATTCCGAGCCGAGTGTTGATGGAAACGGCGGGGCGGGGCATCGCCCACGTGATCGCGCGGGAGTTCGGCTCGAGCCGAGCACTCAAGGCCGGCGTGATCGTGGCGGCTGGGCCGGGCAACAATGGCGGGGACGGGTGGGTGGTGGCCCGGGCGCTCAAGGCGGCTGGCTGGCCGGTGTGGGGGGTCGAGACCGGAGGGAAGCGTTCGCCCGACTGCACCGCCAACCGCGCCTTGGCCCTGGCGAGCGGCGTCGAGTTGCTGGATCCCGAGGAGGCTTGGCCCGAGGCCGGGGTGGTGGTGGATGCCCTGCTGGGTACGGGAGCGAGCGGGGCGCCCCGCGGGGCGCTGGGTGAGTTGGCCCGGCGCCTGGCCACGTCCCAAGCGCCCGTCGTGGCGGTGGATGGGCCGACCGGACTGGACCTGTCCACGGGCGAGGCGCATGAGCCCGTTCCGGCTGCTCTCACGGTGACGTTTGGTGGCTTTCGGCGCGGGCATCTTGTGGGCCGGCAGTGGTGCGGCAAGATCGTGGTGCTCGACATCGGCTTTCCCTTCCCGGATCGTTCATGGCCCCGGTTCGTGGACGACCGGCTCGCGGCCTCGTGGCTGCCGGGCTTCGAGGTGGCGATGCACAAGGGGGACCGGGGGCGGGTGCTGGTGGTGGGCGGCAGCGAAGGCATGGCGGGCGCGGTGCTGCACGCCGGCAGTGCGGCGCTCGAGGCCGGAGCGGGACTGGTGAAGTTGGCCGCCGCGCCCGCCACGGTGGCGGCGGCCCAAGCGGCACTGCCGGATGCGCTCGCGGTTCCCACCGCGCTGGGCCCGGAGATCGAGCCCGCGCTCGAAGCAGCCATAGGCTGGGCCGATGCCGTGATCCTCGGACCAGGGCTGGGGCGGGGGCCGGAGCGGACGCGGTTCGTGGCCGCGGTGCTGGAGGCGGCGGACAAGCCGATCCTCCTCGATGCGGATGCGCTGCAGGTGGGGTTGGACACGCTGCGGCGGGGCCGCGCGCCCAAAGTGCTCACTCCCCACGCGGGCGAATTCGGTGCGGCGTTCCCCAGGCTGGCTGGCCGTCTGGCCAGCGACCGGTTCGAGGTCGCCAAGGCGGCCGCCGGCGCAGTGGCGGGTTCAGCGGGAAAGGCCGCGGTGGTGCTCTTCAAGGGAGTCCCCACGGTCGTGGCCGGCTCGGAGGGCTCTTGGTACGTGACGGCCAGCGGCAATCCGGCCCTGGCCACCGGAGGCAGCGGCGATCTCTTGTCAGGGTTCATTGGGGCGTTCTTGGCTCGCGGATTGGGCACCGCGGAGGCCGCGGCGCTGGGGGCTCAGGTGCTGGGCAGAGCGGCGGATCTGGCCGCCTCGCAGCTCGGCGTCCGGGCCACCCGTCCGGCGGACGTGTTAGCAGCCTTGCCGGAACTGTGGCGGCGGTGGGCCGATCTTCCGGTGCCGGTGCCGCCGGTGCTGGCGGAGCTGGACCCGCCTCAGCTGGTGTGAGCCTGCGGGAGGCGTTGCCTGTCTGGGGTGCGGGGGCCGCGAACGGGCAGGGGCGATACCCTCGAGCGCCGGTGGCCAAGCCGCCCGGCGCCCGGGGGCCACTGGCGTGCAGGGGCGATGCCGCTGGCTGATACCGCACGCTGGGGGCCGCATGAAGGCCGCGATGGTTGTCCTGGCTAGGCGATGCCGCTTGCCGATACGACCGAGCCGCGGAGCGTTGTGGTGAGCCGGCACACGCCCTTAGGTCCCGGCTCGGAGTTCGACCGGATCCGCCTGGCGCTTGCGCGGCTGGGCCCTCGGGCCGTGGGTGCGGGCGACGATTGCGCGTTCGTGCCGGCGGGTGGCGAGTACTTGGCGCTCTCGTGCGACGCGAGCGTGGAGGGCACCCACTTCCGGGCCGGCTGGTTGCGTGCCGAGGAACTGGGGTGGCGGGCGGCGGCGGCCGCGCTCTCGGACTTGGCTGCGGTGGCGGCGACCCCCTTGGGCGTTCTGGTCAGCGTGGCGCTGCCAGTCGAGTGGCCGGAGGAACAATTTGCCGACCTGATGGAGGGTGTGGGGGAGGCGGTGGAGGCGGTGGGGGCGGTGGTGTGGGGGGGCGACTTGGTACGGGGGGAACGCCTGGCGATCGGCATGTTCGTGGTGGGTCGGCTCGTCGGGGAGCCGGTGCGGCGGCGCGGGGCGATGCCGGGTGATGGGCTGTGGGTGACGGGCCGGTTGGGTGGGCCGCGCGCCGCGGTGGCCGCTTGGGGTGCCGGCCGAGAGCCCGAAGCCGCGGCTCGGGCTCGGTTTGCTCGTCCTGAGCCGCGGGTGGCGCACGCCCTCTGGCTCAAAGAGCACGGGGCGAAAGCGATGATAGATGTGAGCGATGGGGTCTTGCCGGATGCGGCTCATCTGGGGGCGGCTTCGGGCGTAAGCTGGACCATCGCGCTCGAGGCCTTGCCCCTGCATCCTGCGATCGAGGGGGCGCTCGAGGCGGTGGTGAGCGGTGAAGAGTACGAGTTGTTGGCGGCCCTACCGCCCGGCTTCGGCCCGGATCAGGCGCGCGAGTTCGAAGCGGCCTTTGGACTGCCGCTGACCCGGGTGGGGTGGGCCGAGCCGGCGGGTCGTGAGCCGCTGGTGCGGCTGGTGCGGGACGGGGCGGCGGTGGAGCCGCCATTCGCGTTCGCGCATTTCTAGCGGCGGCCGCGGCGGGGTAGGCCATGCTGCGCACCGTGTGGTTCTTCCTGGTGCTGGTCGCGAGCACGCTCTGGTTCGGGACCGGGGTCGTGATGGCGGGGTTGTTGGGCATCGAGCGGCGCCCCGGCGGGGTGTACGATCGGGCGGCCAAGCGGTGGGCCCGGAATGCGCTGTGGGCGGCGGGGGTGCCGTACCGCGTGGTGGGGCTGGAGGCGGTGGCGGTGGATCGGCCGTTCGTGATTGCCTCCAATCACCAGTCGTGGTTCGACATTTTCCTCTTGGCCGCGGCCCTGCCGGGCTCGCTCAGGTTCGTGGCCAAGAAGGAACTGGCTCGGGTGCCGCTGTTGGGGCGGGCGATGCGGCACGCGGGGCACATCTTCATTGACCGGCAGAATCGCCAGGCGGCCTTTGGCGCCTATGACGAGGCAGCGGCGGCCATTCGAGAGGGGATTAGCGCGGTCGTCTTTCCCGAGGGAACCCGCAGTCGGACGGGGGAGCTGTTGCCGTTCAAGAAGGGGCCGTTCGTGCTGGCCATCGCGGCGGGGGTGCCGCTGGTGCCGGCCTACTGCGCCGGCACGTTCACCTTGTTGCCCAAGGGCTCGTGGCGGATTCGGTCGCACCCGGTGGCGTTGCTCTTCGGCCGGCCGATCTCCACCGAAGGTCTCCGCTACGAAGATCGCGAGCGGCTGATGGAAGAGACTCGGCGGGCCATCGAGCAGTTGCGCGTTGACGCGTCGCGCCTGCTGGGGTAGGTTCCGCGCGCCACCACACACCTGACCACGATCGTCATGACCACCATCATCGGCGTGCACGCGCGGGAGATTTTGGATTCTCGGGGCCATCCCACGGTCGAGACCGAGGTCACCTTATCCAGCGGGGTAACCGGGAGGGCAGCCGTTCCCAGCGGGGCGTCCACCGGGGAGCACGAGGCGGTGGAGCTCCGGGATGGCGATCCCAAGCGCTACGGCAGCAAGGGCGTGCTGGAGGCGGTGCGGAACGTGAACGAGGTGATCGGTCCTCGGCTCGAGGGGATGAGCGCCATAGACCAGATGGCGGTGGACTACGAGATGCTGGACCTCGATGGGACGCCCAACAAGGGGAACTTGGGGGCCAACGCCATCTTGTCGGTCTCGCTGGCGGTGGCACGGGCCGCGGCGGCGGACGTGGGGCTTCCGCTCTACCGGTACCTGGGCGGCCCCGCGGCTCACGTCTTGCCGGTGCCCATGATGAACATCCTGAACGGCGGCGTGCACGCGCCCAACAACCTGGATGTGCAGGAATTCATGGTGGTGCCAGTGGGGGCGAACGCCTTCGCCGACGGGCTCAGGATGGGGGTGGAGGTCTTTCACGCGCTGAAGAAGGTGCTGAGCGGGCGCGGGCTTTCGACCGCGGTGGGAGACGAAGGGGGATTTGCGCCCATGCTCTCGGACAACGAGGCGGCGCTGGAGGTCATCGTGACGGCCATTCAGGCGGCCGGCTACCAGCCGGGATCGGACGTGGCCATCGCGTTGGATCCTGCGGCCAGCGAGTTCTATGATGCCGGGCAGTACGTCTTCAAGAAGAGCGATGGCTCGCAGCGGTCGGCGGAGGACATGATCCGGCTCTACGAGCGGTGGTTGGAGAAATATCCCATCGTCTCGATCGAGGACGGATTGGCGGAAGACGACTGGGATGGCTGGGCGGCGCTCACCGAAGCTTTGGGCGAGCGGGTGCAGCTGGTAGGCGACGATGTGTTCGTCACCAACGTCGAGCGGCTGGCCGAGGGGGTCGAACGGGGGGTCGCCAACGCGATCCTCATCAAGGTGAACCAGATTGGCACGTTGACGGAGACGCTGCAGTGCATCGAGTTCGCCAAGAGCAACGCCTACGGGGCGGTGATTTCGCATCGGTCGGGTGAGACCGAAGACACCTTCATCGCGGACCTGGCGGTGGCCACCGGGGTGGGGCAGATCAAGACGGGGAGTGCCTCGCGGAGCGATCGCGTGGCCAAGTACAACCAGCTCCTGCGCATCGCCGAGGAGCTGGGCGAGGTGGCCCACTACCCCGGCCGGGAGCTGTACGGCTTGTGACCCGGGGGCGGATCGCGGCGTTGGTGGTGCTGGTTGGCGGGGTGGCGTTCGGCGCCTTGGGCGGCGAGTACGGGACGCTGGACTGGTGGCAGCTCAAACGGCAGGTGCGTGCCGAGCGGGCCGCGATCGACAGGCTCAGGCGGGAGCTGGACAGCTTGCGGGCCGAGGCGGAGGCGCTGGAACGGGATCCGGGGACGCAGGAGCGGGTGGCGCGCGAACAGTTTGGGATGATCCGGCCGGGGGAAGTGCTCTACCGGGTCGAGACGGTAAAGCCTTGAACCGAGGCCGGGGGCCGGGTAGGTTGCGGGCGCAGCGGTGTGGCGGCGTAGCTCAGCTGGTTAGAGCAGCGGAATCATAATCCGCGGGTCGGGGGTTCGAATCCCTCCGCCGCTATGAACCTGAGCCGGCGGGAGCGCAAGACCAGCGCATGAGTCGCTTTCGCACGAGCCTCGGCCTCGGGCTCGCGCTGCTGGCGGGAGCCGGCTCCGCTTGGGCCCAGACCGTCGGCGGCCACATCACCGACGCCTCCACCGGGCGGCCAGTGAGCGGCGTCGCCGTCATCCTGTTCGACCGCAACGACCGGCTGGTCACGCGCGTGCTGAGCGACGCGGACGGGCGCTACGAGATCCGGGTCCCGGAACCGGGCGCCTACCGCCTGCGGTTCGAGATCCCCGGCTACCGGCTGGTGATCACCGAGATCCTGAACCTGAAGCGCGACCAGCAGCTCGACTATCCCATGCGACTCACGCCGGCCGGCCCGGTGGCGCTCGACACGGTGGTGGTCGGTGGCGAGCCGGTGCCGCGGCACCTGTTGGATTTTTACCTTCGCAAGTCGAAGGGCTTGGGCACGTTCCTGACACCGGCCGATATCGAACGACTCCACCCCGGCACCCCCACCGACTTAGTGCGCCGCCTCGAAGGCTTCGACCTGTCCTACGATCGCTTCGATCCCAGCCGCAAGCTGGTCAAGAACAAGCGCTGGGGCGGTCTGGGGCGGGTGTGTGCGCCGGCCATCTTCGTGGATGGAGCCTACGTGGGCACCGCCGAAAGCTACGACATGGACACGGCGCTGTGGGTGGATCGGCTGGACGCCATCGAGTCCTATTCCAACTCGGCACGGGTTCCCATCGAGTTCAACGCTACGGGCAGCGAGTGCGGCGTCATCGCTGTGTGGACCAAGCGGCAAGCGCGCTAGCGACCCTTCCGGCAAGAACTCCTGCTCAACGTTTCCTTCTGGCGAAGGTTCCTGTGCGGGCCGATGGGTTGGGCAGACGGGCCGCCGCCCCGGGGCCTAGGCCTCCTAGCCTCACGCGGTGATCCAGGTCACCGGATTAACGCCCGCCCGGTCAGGGCGTCTGTCTTAGTCGAACGTCGGGGGCATAGGTCCCCTGACCTCGAGGCACGCATCCCTGACCGGAGGAACGTTTATGAAAGTCTGGAAGACCGTACTTCCCGTAGCGGCCGTCCTGGGCCTGGGCGGCTTGGCGGCCTGTAGCGACACCGTGGCTCCGGAATTGAGCGACCCGGAGGTCGCCCAGGACCTGGCCCTTTCAGCCGGGGACGTGGCCGCCGTGGACGTGGCCGAACTCGTGGTCAATGAAGTGTTCGGCGGCTTCGCGGGGGCGCCGGCGCTCGAGGGGTCAAGCCCGAGCGGGCTTACCGTCACCCGCAGCAGGACCTGCTACGACGCCCAGGGCAACGTGCAGAGCCAGTGCGACCGGCTCACCACGGCCTCGATGCGGATCCAGATGACCATGGACGGCACGCGCCAGGGAGAGAACTACACCGCGGCGGTGCACCGGAGCCGGGATCTCACCATCAGCGGGCTGTTGGGCGAGGAAACCTCGAGGACCCATAACGGCGTGGGCACGGCCAACGACACGGTCACGGTGCAGCGGAACGGCGCCACGCGGACGGTCCGGGAATCCTCGACCGACTCGATCGTGAACCTGGTGTTCAATCTGCCGCACGCGACCAACCCCTGGCCGGTATCGGGGCGGATCATCCGCAACGTGAACGCCACCATCACCGTCAGCGGCCCGCGCGAGGAAACCCGCACCATCAGCCGCCGGATCGTGGTGACCTTCCCGCCGGACGCTCA
This sequence comes from Gemmatimonadota bacterium, assembly GCA_037440225.1. Taxonomy (GTDB): domain Bacteria; phylum Gemmatimonadota; class Gemmatimonadetes; order Gemmatimonadales; family GWC2-71-9; genus JACPAP01. The sequence goes on from JBBIUN010000004.1 coordinate 63,866, forward strand.
GGGGAACGTGAGCATCCAGATCGGCAACACCACCTGCACGCTCAACCTGGTGACCCGACGGGTGGTCAACTGCCAGGGAAGCTGAGGCACCCGGTAGCTTGAAGGAGCCGGCCTGCCCGCCCGGCGCACCCTGCTGGAGGCAGGCCGGCCCGACCCCAAGGCGCCATCGGAGAGCCCGCCCGCGGGGGGTGCGTCCTGCAGGCTTTGCTTTTCGTAGAAGCGTCGCCTCGCGGGGCGACGAGGGCCGTATGGAACGGTCGCCGGGGCGCTAGCGCGCTGCTAGCGCCCTGGCGGCTTTGGCCACATCGCGCCGTCTCACCCAGAGCAGCGCCCCGTAGCGCCCGCCTCCGGCCCGCGCAGCCGCTGCGGCCGTCACGTTGATGCGCGCTCGGGCCAGTTTGGCCAGCACGGCCGCCATGGCCCCCGGGCGGTCGTCGCCTTCGATCAAGAAGACCGGCTTGGGCCCGCTCAGCCGGATGCCCGCCCGGCGCGCTGCCCGGGTGAAGGCAGCTCGGTCTTCGGGTACCAAGTCGAGCTGGGCGCGTCCCGCCTCCGGGAATCCCAGGACGGCAAGCAGGTTTACCCCGGCCTCGCTCAAGGCGCCCAGCACCCTCGCGCCTTGCCCGGCCCGATTGGCCACCAGGGTCTTGAAATACGGGACCTTCCGGATCCGCGTTGCCATGACGCCTCCTCGCCGAGTTCTTGCGTCCCACCCTGATTCCCTACGTTCTCCGCAGAGTGAGGGCAGGGTCGCTTCGCTAGTTACGGCCTTTCGCGCCCGGCCGTCAAGCGGCGCGGCGCCGCGGGGCACTCGCCGGCACGGACCGCTAATCCTCGCGCGGGCACCTGCCGGTGCGCGGGGCCGGCGCCGGGCTCGCCCGCCTTCCACCATGGCGTGCGGTGCCCCAGATTAGGCCTCTCGCTCTCCGGATGGGGTCACTCGATGGGTGCCCGGTGGCAACAGGTGGCGGCGTTCGCCCTGGTCGCTTTCCCGGCGGTCTCTCTGCTGGCTCGACAAGAGCACAGTCTGGTGGCGCCACACCGTATGCCGGTGGGGCAGGAGCGCGGTGTGCCGGCTCCCCAAGAGCGCGGTGCCCCTCACCCCCGCGACGTGCTGGGCTTTACTCCCGGTGACGACTACCAGATGGCCGACTACTCCCAGATGCTCGAGTACTTCCGGCGCCTCGATGCCGCCTCGGATCGGGTGCGCCTGGACGTGGTGGGCCAGAGCACCCAAGGGCGGGATCTCATCGTGGCGGTGATCACGGCGGAGGCGAATTTCGCCAAGCTGGAGCGCTACCGCGAGATCGCCCGGCGCCTGGCGCGGGCGCGAGATCTCTCCGACGAGGAGGCTCGCGCCCTAGCCCGCGAGGGCAAGGCGATCGTCTGGATTGACGCGGGGCTGCACGCCTTGGAGACCGGGCCCGCCCAGCATGCCTTGCTGCTGGCTTACCGGATGGCCACCGACGAATCCGAGGAAGCGCGAAGGATCCGCAATGACGTGATCCTGGTCCTGATGCCGTGCGTGGAGCCCGACGGCTTGGATACGGTGGCCTCCTGGTACCGAAAGACGGTGCACACGCCCTACCAGGACAGCCCCATGCCCTGGCTGTTCGGCACCTACGCGAGCTACGACAACAACCGCGATTACTTCATGCAGACGCAGGTGGAAACCCAGGTGGTGAGCCGCCTGCTCTACTTCGACTGGCTGCCCCAGATCGTGTACAACCACCACCAAGGCTTCTACCCCGCGCGCATCTTCGTGCCCCCGTTCCCGGACCCGTTCAATCCCAACATTGACGCCGGCGTCCTGCGAGGCATCGAGCTGATCGGGGCCGCGATGCAGCACCGCTTCGAACAGGAGGGCAAAGACGGGGTGCTCTCCCGCTACGGGTTTTCATCCTGGTACAACGGCTCGCTCAGGACCACCACCTACTTCCACAACATGATCGGGATCCTGAGCGAGACCACGCATGATACGCCCTCGCCCTTCTACTACGATCCCGCCGCGATGCCGGACCGGTTCGGCAACGGCTGGTCCACCCGGGAACCCTCGACCAACTATCCGCGCCCCTGGACGGGAGGCTGGATCCATTTCCGCGATGTGCTGGAGTACATGCTCACCGGCTCGATGGCGGTGCTGGACGCGGCATCGCGCTACCGGGAGGATCTGCTGTACCGGGTCTACCAGGTGGGCGCGCGCCAGATCCGGCTGGGCCGGACGGAGCCCCCGGTTGCCTACGTGGTCCCTCCGGACCAGCACGATCCCCCGGTCGCCGCGAAGCTGATCGAGGTGCTGATGCGGGGTGGGGTCGAAGTCCAGCGCGCCGACTCGGCGTTCACGGCGGGCGGGCAGCGCTTCCCCGCCGGGAGCTTCGTGATTTCCCTGGCCCAGGCCTACCGCCCGTTCATCAAGGACCTCTTGGAACCTCAGCGCTACCCCGACGTGCGAGCCTATCCCGGAGGACCACCGGTGCCTCCGTATGACAACGCCGGCTGGACCCTGTCGTATCAGATGGGCGTGCGGGCGATTCCCATCGAGCGGCCCTTTCGCGCCCGGCTCACCACCTTGGCCCAGTTTCCCCGGGCCCAAGGCGGGATTTCCGGCCGGGCGGTCTTCGGCTATGCGCTCGACCCCAGAGAGAACTACACCCATCTGGCCCTCCGGCGCTTCTGGAAGCACGGGCTTACGGTGTGGCGCGCCAGGGCCTCGCTCGCTCTGGGCGGCAGCACCCTGCCGCCCGGGGCCTTGGTCCTCGAGCGCAGCCGGCCGGCCGACAGCCTGGTAGAGGCCCTCGCTCCGGAGCTGGGCGTGGCGGTGCACGGCTTGGCCGTTCGGCCGGAATCGCTGGTCGAACTTCGACCCCAGCGCATCGGGCTTTACAAGAGTTGGACCACGGAGTGGGTGGACGACTGGGTGGCGGGCGAGGGCTGGACCCGCTGGATGTTCGATCTGTACGAGATCCCCTACCGGTCGCTGGTGAATGCCGACATCCGGTCCGGCGATCTCAGGCGGCGGTTCGACGTGATCCTCATCCCCGACCAAGCCTTGGACGACATCCTGTACGGCTACCATGCGGGCCGCCGCCAGTTCGAGCTGCCGCATCAGGCGCTGCCGCCGCCGGAATATCAGGGGGGAATCGAGGAGGACGGTGTGGCCGCCCTGAAGGCGTTTGTCGAAGCGGGCGGAACCCTGATCCTGGTGGATCGGGCCTGCGATCTGGCGACCGAGCGGCTCGGCCTGCCGGTCCGCAACGCGCTGGCGGGCCTCAGCTCCGAGGCGTTCTTCGGCCCGGGTTCGATCGTGCGAGCCCGCGTGGACACGGTGGCGGACCTCGGCCTGGGCCTGCCGTCCGAGGTCGCGGTCTTCTTCCGGAAGAGCCGTGCCTTTGTCTGGCGCGATCCCGCGGTCCGCCCGGTGGTGCGCTATGCGGAGGACCGCCTGCTGATGAGCGGCTGGCTGCTCGGCGCCTCGCACCTGGCGGGCAAGGGAGCGGTGGTGGAAGCCCCGCTGGGCCAAGGCCGAGTGATCCTGTTGGGGTTTACACCCTATTTCCGCGGGCAGCCGCACGCTACCTTCAAGTTGCTCTTCAATGCGCTCTACTAGAGTGTGGCTAGGTGACGGGCGAGGGCCGCGGTCCGGGGCGCCCATCGGCGGCGAAGCGAGGGGTGTGGGCCGGCGGGTGGAAGGGCTCGCGCAGCCCCGGTGGGGCGCGGATGGATGCGGTGATCTCGCGCTGCCAACAGCCGAACGGCCTGTTGCGTATTTATTCGATACCTCACATGCTTATTCGTTACCGTATCTGACCGAGGTCCGCTTACCATGATCCCTGGAACTGCTGCTTTCCCGCTCCGGCCTTCAGCGCCCTGCCGCGGCGAGCCGTGGCCGCGGGTTGCGCTGCGCTGGGCTATTCTGGTGGTCGTCGTCGTGGCCGGGTTTGGCGCGGCCACCCGGAGCGCGCTGGGACAGGCTCGCATCACGTCGCCCAAGGAGCAGTTCGGCCACAACATCGGCGACGATTACTTCTTGGCGACGTACGATCAGTTCATGGAGTACTGGCAGAAGCTGGATGCCGAGTCGGACCGGATGGTGGTGCAGGAGATCGGCAAGACGGCCGAAGGGCGGCCGCAGCTTATGGCCATCATCACCTCGCCGGAGAATCACCGGAACCTGGCCCGGTACCAGGAGATTGCCCGCCGGCTGGCGCTGGCCGAAGGGCTGACGGACGAGCAAGCCCGGCAGTTGGCGCAGGATGGCAAGGCCGTGGTCTGGTTCGACGGCGGGCTTCATGCTACCGAAGTCTTGGGCGCCCATCAGCTGATGGAGACGGTCTACCAACTGGTGAGCCGCAACGACCCCGAGACCCTGCGGGATTTGAACGATCTCATCATTTTGGCGGTGCATGCCAACCCGGATGGCATGCAGCTGGTCTCGAGCTGGTACATGCGCAACCCGGACCCCACCAAGCGCAGTTACAACGACATCCCCAGGCTCTACCAGAAATACATCGGGCACGACAACAACCGCGACTTCTACATGGTGAACCAGCCCGAAACCGAGAACATGACGCGGGTGCAGTACCACGAGTGGTTCCCGCAGATCGTCTACAACCATCACCAGAGCGGACCGCCGGGAGCGGTGTTGTTCGCGCCGCCGTTCAGGGATCCGTTCAACTACTGGTACGATCCCTTGGTTCCGCTGGGCATCGAAGCGGTGGGGGCGGCGATGCACAACCGTTTCGTGGCTGAGAACAAGCCTGGGGCCACGATGCGGACGGGCTCGAGCTATTCCACCTGGTGGAACGGCGGTCTCAGGACCACGACCTATTTCCACAACATGATCGGGTTGCTCACGGAGACCATCGGCAGCCCCACCCCGATGCGCATTCCCTTCGTGCCGGACATGATCCTGCCGCGGAACGATCTGCCCTATCCCATCCAGCCGCAGGAATGGCATTTCCGGCAGTCCATTGACTACTCGGTCACCGCCAACTACGCGGTCTTCGACTATGCGGCGAAGAACCGGGAGCAGTTGCTGTACAACATTTACCAGATGGGCCGGAATGCCATCCAGAAGGGCAGCCGGGACACCTGGACCGTGCATCCCAAGCTGATCGAGATGGTCAAGGAGGCGGCCCGGCGCGACAACCAGCAGGTCGAGGGCGGTTTCCTGGGCCGGGGGGCGGTGGGGTTGCCGCTCACGTATTACGAGATGTTGCGCGATCCCAAGCTCCGGGACCCCAGAGGCTACATCATCTCTCCGGACCAGCCGGACTTCCCCACCGCGGTCAAGTTCCTCAATACCCTGGTGAAGAACGGCATCACCATTCACCAGGCCACCAGTGCGTTCACCGTGGGCGGCAAGCAGTATCCCGCGGGCTCCTACGTGATCAAGACGGCCCAGGCCTTCCGGGCTCACATCCTGGATATGTTCGAGCCGCAGGATCACCCCAACGACTTTCGCTGGCCCGGCGGGCCGCCCATTCCGCCCTACGACAACGCAGGTTGGACCCTGGCGTATCAGATGGGAGTCCAGTTCGACCGCATCCTGGACGGCTTCGAGGGACCCTTCGTCAAGACCGAGGGGCTTCTCAAGCCCGCGCCGGGCCTGGTGGCCGGGGCGGACCGCGCGGCGGGATTCCTGCTGAGCCACGCCTACAACGACGCCTTCATCGCCACGAACCGCCTGCTGGCCAAGAAATACGAGGTCCAGTGGCTCGCCGAGCCGTTCGCCGCAGGCGGCAAGACGTACCCGGCCGGCACCATTTACCTGCCCAACAAGTCGGGCCTCGTGCCGCTGCTCCAGCAGATGGCGGCCGAGTTGGGGCTGAGCTTCCAGGGGGTGCCCCGCGCCCCCGAGGTCGCATCCCTCAGGATGCGGCCGGTGCGGATCGGGCTGTGGGATCGCTACGGCGGCTCCATGCCTTCCGGCTGGACCCGGTGGCTCCTGGAAAAGTTCGAGTTTCCCTTCGAGCGGGTCTTCCCTCAGGCCCTGGACGCCGGCAACCTGGCCAAGAAATTCGACGTCCTGATCTTCCCCACCGAGGCTATCCCGGAACAGGATCGCCAGGGCGGTGGCGGCTTTGGTGGCTTTGGCGCGCAACCCGATTCCGCCAGCATTCCCCCGGAGTACCGCAGTTGGCTGGGCCGGGTGACCGTGGCCAAGACCGTGCCCCAGCTCAAGCAGTTCCTGATGGACGGCGGGACGATCATCACGATCGGCACGTCGATCAGCATGGGCAAGCACGCCGGCCTGCCGGTGGGCGACAAGCTGGTGGACGACTCCGGGCGCCACCTGCCGGAGGAGAAGTTCTACATCCCGGGCTCCGTCGTGCAAGTCAGGGTGGACAACACGCTCCCCATCGCGTACGGGATGCCGGAGCGGGCGGATGTCTTCTTTGACAATAGCCCGGTCATGGCGCTCGCCACGGGCGCGGAGCAGCAGGGCGTCAAGCGCGTGGCGTGGTTCGATTCGGAAACCCCGTTGCGCAGCGGGTGGGCGTGGGGACAGCAGTATTTGAAGGACGGGGTGGCCATGGCGCAGGCCACGGTCGGCAAGGGGCAGTTGTTCCTGTTTGGCCCGGAAATCTTGTTCCGGGGCCAGCCGCACGGGACGTTCAAGTTCCTCTTCAACGGGATCTATCTTGCCGGGGCGAGCCCGATTCGGGCCCCGGCTGCCGGAGGAGGGCGATAGGGGCGGCGAGGGAAAGGGAAACTACGGGCTTTGGTTTTCCCTTTCCCCCCGCTTGGGGGTTGACAGCGGTAACCTGCGGTGAACATTACACTTGAAGATGAAGGTCAGGCCCGGCCGCGCAGGCTTGGCGGCCGGGGGGTGCTTTGCATCTCGTCCCATCACATCCAACTCGAGGAGTGGCAGGCCATGACCCATCACAGTACGGACAATCGGTGGGGCTGGCGGAGTGCCGGGCGCGCTTCCGGGGGCGGGTTGGTGCTTTTGCTTGCCCTGGGGCTTACGGCGCTGGTGCCGGCTCTGCTCCGGGCCCAGACGGGCACGGTGCAGGGTCGGGTGACCGAAGCTGGCGGGGGTCCCATCGCCGGGGCTCAGGTGATGGTGGTTGGCACCAACCTGGGGACCACGACGGGAGCAGACGGCCGGTTTACGCTGCTGGTCCCGGTGGGCCAGCGCACTTTGCGGGTGCTGGCGATCGGGTTCAAGGTGGGCCAGGTGGAGGTCAACGTGACTCCCGGCGGGACCACCACCGCGAACGCGGAGCTGACGCGGAGCGTGCTGAGCTTGGACGAGGTGGTGGTGACGGGCACGGGTGGGGCGGCCACCAAGCGGGAGTTGGGCAGTTCGGTGTCAGCCATCAACCTAGCAGCCGAAGTGAAAGATCCTCCGGCCAGTATGGATCAGCTGCTTCAGGCGAGGACCGCTGGGCTGAACGTGATCCAGACCGGCGCTTCGGCTGGCACCGGGGCGCAGATCCGGTTGCGTGGGGTGGTGAGCGTCAATCAGAGTAACCAGCCCATTATCTACATTGACGGCATCCGAGTCCGGAGCGAGGGTTACGCGCGCAACGCGCCCCCGCCGGGTGCGGATTTTACCGGCCGCGGGAACAACGTGCAGGCGAGTCCGTTGAACGACATCAACCCGGCGGACATCGAGCGCATCGAGATCATCAAGGGCGCTGCCGCGGCGACCCTCTACGGGACGGAAGCCTCGGCCGGGGTGATCCAGATTTTCACCAAGAAGGGCGCCCGGGGTCAGCGGCCGCGATGGAACGTGGAGGTCGGGCAGGGGTTGGCGACGGCCCGGCCTTTCGGTCCGTGGTACAACCGCTATTTGAACCTCAAGCCGCGCGACAGCGTCACGGTCAGCAGTTCCACCGGGCAACTCAAGGACGCGCAGGTGCAGTTGTTCCAGAAAGTGTCCTCTAGCGGGCAGTGTTATCCGACCCCGCCCACCGACGCCAGCGGGGCGCCGTTGCCGTGCAACTGGGTGCGCAACGGGTACCGGCAGCGCTACAGCGGCTCGGTCTCCGGCGGGTTCGATCAGTTCCAGTATTTCGTCTCGGGCTCGTGGGAGGATGATCAAGGAATCCTGCCCCAGGACAACGAGCGGCGGCTTTCGACGCGCGGCAACTTCAGCTTCGACATCTCCGATAAGTTGAGGCTGGAATGGAACACGGGATTCGGCACCAACAGGATTCGCAACACCCCCTCAGGGAACAACGCGCAGGGATTGATTCTCAACGTCTATCGGTGGGAGCGGAACTATCGCTCGTCGTCCAACCCCTTCGTGATTGACTCCTTGCTCAATCAGTCGATCACCACGGAGATCAACCGGCTGGTGACGGGAGGCGCGGCGTACTACACGCCGTGGCCGTGGTTCACCAACCGCTTCACGATCGGGTATGACTTCGCGCAGCAGGAGAACCGGGGCTTGAGGCCCTTCGGGTTCGTGAGCCAGCCGTTGGGCCGGATCCAGGATCTCCAGGCCAAGTTCTCGTTGCTCACCTTCGATTATGCCGGCAACATGGATTACACCCTTACGCCCTCGTTGAAGTCCACGTTCACCTTCGGGGGGCAGTCCATCACCACCGAGGAAGTGAGCACCAATGCCTTCGGGGCGGACTTTGCGGGGCCGGGCGAGCCGGTGGTGAGCAGTGCGGCAAGCTACATTGCCGACGAGGATCGGCTGCGGGTCATCAACGCAGGCTTCTTCTTCCAGAACGTCTTCAAGCTCAAGGAGCGCTACTTCCTGACGGGCGGGGTCCGTTTCGACGGCAACAGTGCCTTCGGTGAGTCTCTGGGCCTGCAGGCGTACCCCAAGGTCAGTGCCTCGTACGTCGTTTCGGATGAGTCCTTTTGGCCCAGCCGACTCGGGGAACTCAAGTTGCGCGCGGCGTTGGGGTACGCGGGCCGCGCCCCGGGCGCGTTCGATAAACTCAAGACGTGGACGCCGGTTCCCTCGGGCGGGATCTCGGCGTTCCTCCCCAACGAGGTGGGAGACACGCTCATCGGGCCGGAGCGCACGCGCGAAATCGAAGTAGGAGCCGATGCCGGACTCCTGAGCAACCGGCTCCGCGTCGAGGCCACCTACTACAACCGCAAGACCAGCGACGCGTTGATGAACGTCCGGCAGATCCCCTCGCTCGGGTTCTTGAACTCGCGCACGTCGAACGTCGGGCAGATCGGAAGCGACGGGCTGGAGCTGTCGCTCAACCTCACGGTCTTCGACAACCCGAAATTCGGCTGGGACGTGGGCGGCAACCTCTACACCAACCGCAGCCGCGTGCTGAGCCTGTGTAAGGGCGATGTGTGCGCGGTTCCGTTCGCGGCGCAGGGCGGCTGGATTCAAGGGCCCGATACGCTGTCCGACGGCACCGTGATCTACTTCCCCATCGCGGGCGCCAAGGGCATCAAGATCAAGAACAAGGACGAGATTGCCCCGCCGGATACGGCCTGCGTCATGGGCAACACCCGGGCGGAATGGGAAAAGAACGGCAAGCAGCTCTGTGCCAACGACGGGCAGTCCATCTTTGGCCCCCAGCAGCCCACGAGCATTGTCCAGTTTACCAGCACGCTGCGGCTCCCCGGCAACATCACGCTGTCGGGCCGGGGCGAGTGGCAGACCGGTGGCTACGTGTACGACGCCGCGAGCGGCAACGCGCTCTCGCGCTCGGTGCGGTGGCCCACCTGCGTGCGGGCCCAGGGCATTCTGGACCAGGGCGGCACGCAGAACGATCTCACCGCCTGGGAACGGCACGCCTGCGTTCCGGCGAACCACAACTTCGACATTCACTGGTACAAGGCGGACTTCTTCAAGATCCGCGACGTGACCCTGTCGGTGCCCTTGGGCACCCTGTTCCGCTCCGTGGAATCGGCCACGCTGCGGGCCTCGGTGCAGAACTTCTGGCGGTGGTACAACAGCGATCTCAAGATCCTGGATCCCGAGCTGACGGACCGCGATTCGCTGAGCGATCAGTCTCGAACCATGAGCGAGCACGTCCCGGCCCCGGCGACCCTCACGGTGTCGCTGCGGCTGACGTTCTAAGGAGGCGACATGAGGCACCATCGCACGAGCAGAGGATGGCTGGCGCTGGGCCTGCTCGCCGTAGCTGGCCCAGCCCTCTCGGCCTGTGACTTCTCGGTCACCAACCCCGGACCGGTGGAAGACAAGTTCCTGGATTCCCTGACCGCCCGCCGCGCGCTGGTAACGGGCGCCCGGCGCGCCCTGGCCACCATCCTGGGGGACCAAGGGGGTGTGCTCTATTGGGGCGCGGCGATTACCTACGAGCTGAACCCGGCTGGCTCGACGGGCAGCTACGGCATTCCCACCGAAGTTCAAGCCGGTCGCCTGCGCAAGGAAGAGAATACCTGGAGCGACGCCCAGGTGGCTCGTTGGGTGGCGGAAGATGCCATCCAGCGGTTCAAGGCTCGGAGCTTCCCCGAGGACAGCTTGTTTGCCGCCCTGTATCTCTGGGCCGGCTACGCCAACCGCCTGCTGGGAGAGAACTTCTGCGATGCCGTCTTCGATGGCGGTCCCAAGGAAGACTTCAAGAACTTCTTCACCCGGGCGGAAGGCCACTTTACCGAGGCGCTCCGCATTGCCAACGCGCTCACCATCAACGCGACGAACAAGGCCAATCTGGTGAACGCGGCCCTCGCCGGGCGCGCCTCGGTGCGGCTGTACCTGGCCACCTACAACAACGACGCCACCAAGCGTGCGGAGGCCGTAGCGGACGCAGCTCCCGTGCCCAACACCTTCCGCTGGCAGATGCCGTACTTCGACCAGGATCAGACGCAATACAACGGGCTGTACTGGGCGCAGGCCGGCACCCCCTACCGCGCCCATACCGAGTGGGCCACCTACTACGAAGACTACTACCGCACCACGCGGGATCCGCGGGTCCCGTGGGACACCACCAACCTCCGCGGTGACGCAGCCGTGGCCAAGTTTGCGGGCTACCCCAACGTGGTCAACAGCCGGGTACCCTTCTGGCCGCAGGCCAAGTACAAGGCTCGGAATGCCTCGGTCAACCTCTCGAGCGGCTGGGAAATGCGGCTCATCGAGGCGGAAGCGGCGCTCATGGCGGGGGATACCACCACGGCACTGGCCCGCATGAACCTGAGGCGGGCCAACCTCGGCCTGCCTCCCATCAATGCCGGCGGCTCGCTGGCCGGGGCGTGGACCCAGCTCAAGCGCGAGCGCATGCTGGAGTTGTGGCTCGAGGCGCGCCGGCTAGGAGATCTGCGGCGCTGGTCGGTCGCCAACACGCCGGGCCAGACGTTCGATGGTGTGTGGGTTACGGGAGAACCAAGCCCGCGGGAAACCATGACCAACCCCACGCAGCGCGCGCTGTGCTTCCCCATCGGGTTGAACGAGGAGCAGACCAACCCGAACCTCAAGAAGCCCTGACTCCCAGCGCGCGCCTCGTTGGTGGCGGCGGGCCCGCCGGTCACGCCAGGCCGGCGGGCCCCGTTGTTCAAACGGGGTAGTGGCCGCACGTCGCGCTCAGGTACATTTCGCCGCATCCATCAATGCAGCCAGTGAGCCTCGGGCTCCCCTGTGACTCCGGCGGTCTGCCGGCTGTATCCTGGAGCTGCGGGGAAGGCGCCCCTTCGACGACGGCTTCCTGGCGTGCCCAGAGCGCCGCGATGGGGGCTGCGGAATGCTCCTCGAACCGGTGGCGGCGGTCAACGTCGCTTCCGCGTTTGCTTCTTGAACCTGTTTGCTTATTGATGTTGATGGATATGGTGACGAATGGGCTGCGGAGAATTGGCCGACGGATCCCCCTGATTGCGGCATGGGTCCACCTCGGCTGCTACAGCTACGTGCCCACGACCCTCGATGCGGTTCCCCAGGGTGCCAAGCTCCGCGTCCTCCTGAGCGAGGAGGCAGAGCGCCGGCTGGCGAGCTACGGCGTACAACAGGGGCGCACCCTCTCGGGCGAGGTCCAAGGCCGCCACGGTGACCGAGTGGTGCTGCTGGCGCTGTCGGTACCCATGGGGGCCGGGAGAGGAATGCGCCCTCTCTACCAGGAGGTCACGCTGGCGCCGGCGGACGTGCTGCGGGTGGACCAGCGGCGGCTGGATCCCGTCCGAACCGGGATGGTGGCGGCCGCGGCTGCGGCGGCCACCGGGGTGCTGGCCTGGCAGGCCTTCTTCGGGCCGGGAGAAGCTACCCCTCCGCCCCCCGGCGGCGGCCCCGCCGAGCAGGTGCGCCGTTGGGGGATCCGGATCCCCATCCCCTGGCCCTAGGGCGGGAAGACGGCCTCTTAAGGGGCGGCGGTCCTTCTGGCACTTGCGCCCGGGACGTGGCATTTTGAGGCGGCTGTCTGCACCCACAACCACCAAGCGTTCGGGAGCCCCCCACGAGCCCGCTGCACCTCGTTTCGATCCTCCTCCGGATGGCCGCCCTGGCATGGTCCGTGGTCCTGCTCCGGCGGCTCAAGGACTGGCGGGTAGGGTTCTTCACCGCGCTGCTCACCCTGCTCGCGGCGAGCGAGGGGGTTCTCATGCTCGGGCAAGCGCTGGCCTGGCCGATCGCGACGCTGCTCGACGTGGCCGAACTGCCCAACCTGCTGGTGAGCGTGCTGGCGGTGCTCGCCGTGGGGATGAGCGGCCGAGTGATCGCCGACTATCGGCGGGTGGAGCAAGCCCTGGTGGTGGAGAAAGCCCACCTGGAGCAGCTCTTCGAAGGCGCTCCCCTCGCTACCGTGCTGGTGGACAACGACAGCCGCATCCTGCGGGTCAACGCCGAGTTCACCCGGCTCTTTGGGTACGCCAAGGAGGAGGTCGTGGGCCGCTCCTTGGATCGGCTCCTGGCCCCGGGCTCTCTGCTCGACGAAGCGCGACAGATCACCCGGGATGTGGCTTCGGGCCAGCCGGTGGCGCACGAGACCGTACGGTATCGCAAGGACGGCTCGCCGGTCCAGGTGGCCATCGTGGGCACGCCCATCCGCATCGGCGGAGGGCAGGTGGCGGTCTATGGCACCTATCGAGACATCACCGAGCAGAAGCGGGCCGAGGAGGCGCTGCGCATCTCGGAAGAGAAGTTTTCCAAGGCCTTCCGCTCGAGTCCCGATATCGTGACGCTGAGCACCTTGGAAGACGGCGTCCTGTTGGACGTCAACGATACCTTCCAAGAGGCCACCGGCTACCGCCGCGAGGAGGTCATCGGGCGCTCGGTGTTCGATCTCGATCTCTGGGTGAACCCCGCCGATCGCGAGCGCCTGGTGCGTCAGCTCCGCGAGCAGGGCTCGGCCCGGAACCTGGAGTTGGCCTTCCGGATCCGCACCGGCGAGATCCGCATCGGCTTGTTGTCCGCCGAGATCATCGACCTGGGCGGGCGGGCTTGCATGCTCACGGTGAGCAACGACATCACGGAGCGCAAAGCGGCCCAGCGGGCGCTGGAAGCCAGCGAGGCGCGCTACGCGCTGGCGGCTCAGGGCGCCAACGATGGGTTGTGGGATTGGGACCTGCGCGAGGACCGGGTGTACTTCTCGGGGCGCTGGAAGGCCATGCTGGGCTACGCCGAGGAGGACGTTGGCACCAGCCCGCAGGACTGGTTGGGCCGGGTGCACGCCGAGGATGCGGACCAAGTCCGCGCCGCACTCGAGGCGCACCTGAGCGGAAAGACGGAGCACTTCGAGAGCGAACACCGGATCCGATGCAAGGACGGGAGCTACCGGTGGGTCTTGAGCCGCGGGCTCGCCGTCCGGGACGGCCAGGGCCGGCCGTATCGCATGGCGGGGTCGCTCACCGATATCTCGCAGCGCAAGGCGGTCGAGCAAAAACTGCTGCACGAGGCGATTCACGACGGGCTGACGGGCCTGCCCAACCGAGCCGTGTTCATGGACCTGCTGGCGCGAAGCGTGGCCCGCTCCCGGCGGCACCCGGGCTACGTGTTTGCGGTCCTGTTCTTGGACCTGGATCGGTTCAAGGTGATCAACGATGGACTGGGGCACTTGGTGGGCGATCAGCTCTTGGTGGGCCTCGCCCGCCGGCTGGAGCAGTGCCTACGGCCGGAGGACACCGTGGCCCGGCTGGGGGGCGACGAGTTCACCGTGTTGCTGGAGGACATTCACGACGTGAACGACGCCACCAGGGTAGCCGAACGCATCCACCAGGCGCTGGAGGCGCCCTTCCAGATCGCGGGCCACGAAGTCTTCACCAGCGCCAGCATCGGGATCGCGCTCAGTGTGACGGGCTACGACTCGCCGGATCAGGTGCTCCGGGATGCCGACACCGCCATGTACCGCGCCAAGGCCCTGGGCAAGGCGCGCCACGAGGTGTTCGATCGGGGCATGCACGCCCGCGCCATGGCCCTGCTTCAGCTCGAGACCGATCTGCGCCGGGCGCTGGAGCGGGGGGAGTTCCGGCTCCACTATCAGCCCATCGTCAGGGTGGTCGGCCGGCGGCTGGTGGGCTTCGAGGCCCTGGTACGCTGGCAGCACCCCCAACGCGGCCTGATTCCCCCGGCCGATTTTGTACCGGTAGCCGAAGAGACCGGGCAGATGCTGGCCTTGGGGGAATGGATCCTGGAACAGGCCTGCCGGAGTGCCTGGGCCTGGGGCCGTCAAGCCGGACGCCCGCTGCTCGTGACCGTCAACCTTTCCAACCGGCAGTTCGGCCGGCCGGATCTGGCGGACCACATCGCCGCTGTCTTGGCGCGCACCGGACTGCCGGCTGACCGCCTCAAGCTCGAGATCACCGAAAGCGTCATCCTGGAACAGGGAGAGGCCGCCATCCACTCCTTGCACCGCCTGCGCCGTCTGGGCGTGGAACTCTACATTGACGATTTCGGAACTGGCTATTCGTCGTTCGGGGCCCTCCATCGCCTGCCCATCACCGCCCTCAAGATTGACCGGTCGTTCGTGCAGGCTCTCGATACCACCGGCGACGGCCGGGAGATCGTCAAGACCATCCTGAGCCTGGCGCGCAATTTGGGACTCAACGTGATCGCCGAAGGCGTGGAGACCGAAGCCCAGCTCCGGCGCCTCAGGGCGCTGCGTTGCCCCCAGGCGCAAGGCAGTTGGTTCTCGGCGCCGCTCGCGGCCGAAGCCGTCCCGGAACTGCTGGCCAAGGAGCGGCGGCGATAAGTTTCCGGCATGTCCGCCGCCTCGCTGGACCGCCGCTTGCTCGATCACCTGACTAGGGCCCGGCTGTTCCCGCAGCCGGGCCTGGCCCTCCTCGCGGTGAGCGGGGGGCCGGACTCCCTGGCCTTGCTCGATCTGTTGCACCAGCTCGCTCCGCAGCTTGGCCTCCGGCTCGCGGTGGGGCACGTGGACCACGGGATTCTGCCCGAGAGCGGGCGCGTGGCCGCGCAGGTCAAGGCTCACGCGGCGAGCTACGGGCTCGAAGCGCACGTCGAGCGGCTCTCCCTGGGAGCGGGCGCCACCGAGACCCGGGCGCGCCGGGCCCGGTATGCCGCGCTGCGAGAGCTGCAGCAGCGCGTAGGGGCCAGGTATCTCGTGACCGCGCACCACGCCGACGATCAGATCGAGACCGTTCTCTACCGGGTGCTCCGCGGCAGTGGGGTCTCGGGGCTCGCCGGGATCGCGACCCAGGGTCCCCAGGGACTGGTGCGCCCCCTGCTTCCGTTCCGGCGATCGGAGCTGGCCCAATGGCTGGCCCAGCGGTTTCCGGATGCTGCCGGCCGATCGGCCATCCATCTGGACCCCAGCAACGCCGACCCGCGACACGATCGCTCCTGGATCCGGGGCCAGCTCTTACCGCTCGTGCGCCAGCGCTTTGGGGCGCGCCTGGACCAAGCGATCCTCGACTTGGCCGATCATGCCGGCCGGGAACGCCGAGCCTGGAGGGCGCTGCTCAGCGGCTGGCCGGGGCTGGGGATGGTCGAGACGGAAGCGGGCGTCGAGAGCGCGCTTGCTCCCTTCCTGGAAATGGATCCGGCCCTCGCGGAGAGCTTGCTCGAGGCCTTGGCCCGGGAGGCGGGCCTGGTGCTGGGGCCAGGGCGAAGCCCTAGGCTTCGAGCCTTTCTCCGGCGAGCCCGCAGCGGGCAAGAGATGGCGCTGGCCCAGGGCTTCAAGGCCAGCGTGGCCTTCGGCCGGTTCCGCCTCCACCGGCCCTCGGGCGGGCCACCCCCGGTTCCGGCCGTTTGGGGAAGCGGGCGGTGCGGCCGGGTGGTGTGGGGCTCCTGGGAAGTGGCCTGGGGCCAGGAGGCCGCGGGCGCGGTGCGGCGCACCGGTTGGGTCACTTGGGTGGAGCGCGGGGTAGGGGTGGTGCGGGCGCGCCAGCCGGGCGAGCGCCTGCTCCCCTTGGGTGGTGTGGGGCACCGGGCGGTGCGGCGGCTGCTGATGGAGGCCAAGGTGCCCTGCTGGGAGCGGGCAGAGTATCCGGTGCTGGTGCGAGGCTCGGAGGTTCTCTGGCTGCCGGGTATCTGCCGGTCGGCGCAAGCGGTGCCGGCGCCCGGGGCGCCGGCCCTGCGGGTGGAGGTGCGCCGGCGGCGTGGAGTTGGCGGGGAAGAGGCGGTTGGCTAACATTCGGGAGCGGAAGGAGCCGTGATGGCCGATCGCATGCCGCCCAATCGCAAGTTTTCGGTGGGGACGATGAGCAAGAACGTGGTGTTCTGGGTGCTCATCGTGTTGCTCTCCATCGCGTTTTACCAGATGGTCAACTCCGCGCGCCAGCAGTCGGCGAAGATCAAGTATTCCAGCTTCAGCCGCGAGCTGGATCGCGACAACGTGGCCGAAGTGGAGATCACCAACGGGCAAGTTGTCCGGGGGGAGTTCAAGCAGGCGATCTCGATCGAGGGGCGTCCGGTGAAGGGCTTTACGGTGCTGTTGCCTGTTCAGAACTCCGAGGTCCTGATCCAGCGCCTGGAGAGCAAGGGCGTGCCCATCGAGGCGCAGGAACCCCGGCCTTCCATCGGCGCGTTGCTGCTCCAGGTGCTGCCCTGGATGGTCCTCATCGGCTTGTGGCTGTTCTTCTTTCGCCAGGTCCAGCAAGGGGGCAACCGGGCGTTCGCCTTCGGCAAGTCCAAGGCCAAGCTGCTGACCGGAGACACCCCCAAGGTGACCTTCGCCGATGTCGCCGGATGCGACGAGGCCAAGGTGGAGCTGCAGGAGATCATCGAGTTCCTGAAGGACCCGCAAAAATTCCAGCGGCTGGGAGGGCGGTTGCCCAAAGGCGTGCTGCTGGTGGGGCCGCCCGGGACGGGGAAGACGCTGCTGGCCCGCGCGGTGGCGGGCGAAGCCGGCCGGCCCTTCTTCTCGATGTCGGGATCTGACTTTGTGGAGATGTTCGTCGGCGTGGGGGCCTCGCGGGTGCGGGATCTCTTCGAGCAGGGCAAGGCGCACGCTCCGTGCTTGATCTTCATTGACGAGATTGACGCGGTGGGTCGTCACCGGGGCGCCGGACTGGGAGGCGGGCACGACGAGCGGGAGCAGACCCTGAACCAACTGCTGGTGGAGATGGACGGGTTCGAGTCCAACGAGGGCGTGATCCTCATCGCCGCCACCAACCGTCCCGATGTGCTGGACCCGGCCCTGCTCCGGCCCGGGCGGTTCGACCGGCAGATCGTGGTGGACATGCCGGACGTCCGGGGACGGGAGATGATCCTCAAGGTTCACGTGCGGAAGATCCCCCTGGCCGAGGACGTGCGCCTGGATGTGATCGCGCGGGCGACCCCGGGGCTGGCCGGTGCAGACCTGGCGAACATCGTCAACGAGGCCGCCCTGCTGGCGGCGCGCCGGAACAAGCAGCGCGTGGATATGCAGGATTTCGAGGACGCCAAGGACAAGGTGATGCTGGGCATCGAGCGCAAGAGCCTGGTGCTGTCGGACGAGGAGCGCAAGCTCACCGCGTATCACGAAGCGGGCCATGCGCTGGTCAGCTTGCGCGTGCCGGGCCTGGATCCGGTGCACAAGGTGAGCATCGTCCCGCGCGGGCGGGCTCTGGGCATCACCTTCTCGTTGCCGGAAGAAGACCGTCACAACTACACCAAGGAATACATTCTGGGTCGCCTGGCCATGGCGTACGGGGGCCGAGTGGCCGAGGAGCTGATCTTCGGGCCGGACAAGGTGACGACGGGGGCGGCCCAAGACATCGAGCAGGCGACCGAAATGGCGCGGCGCATGGTGACCCAGTTCGGCATGAGCGACGTGGTGGGCCCCATCCTGGTGGGGGACCGGGAACAGCAGATTTTCCTGGGGCGGGAGCTGGCCCAACGCCACGAAGTCTCCGAGAAGACCGCCGAGCTGGTGGACGCCGAGATCCGGCGGATCCTGGAGGCGGCCTATCGGCGAGCGCGGCAGATTCTGGAGTCCAACCTGGAGACGCTCCATCGCATGGCGGGCGCGCTGCTGGAGCGGGAAACGCTGGACCGCGAGGACGTGGAGCTGATCGCTGCCGGCAAGGCGCTGCCGCCGCGGGCCGCGCCCGCCGAGCCTGAGGCGCGGCCGGCGCGGCCGGTGGCGGAGAAGTCCAAGGTGGCGGAGGGCGGCGCGGTGTTGAGCACCCCGCCCGCCGAGCCCGCCGGTGCGTGAGCCCCACCCTTCGTTGAAGCGGAAGACGCGAGCGCTGAGTTGGCTTTCTCGATCCGTGCCGAGCCGGGGAGGCCGGGGGAGTCCGTAGGGCCCTTGGTCTGGGAAATGGGGCGGGGGAAGGTGGCGTTGGACCGGCCGGTGGTGGTGGGGATCGTCAACGTCACGCCGGATTCCTTTAGCGACGGGGGCCTCTACCTCAGGCCCGAAGCGGCCCTGGCGCACGCGGAAGAGCTGCTGGCGGCTGGTGCCGACATGCTGGACGTGGGTGCCGAGTCCACCCGGCCCGGGAGCCAAGGGCCGGTCCCGCCGGATGAGGAATGGCGGCGCTTGGAGCCGGTGCTTCGGGGCATCGTGGCCCGGTTCCCGGCGGTGCCGGTCAGCGTGGACACGGTCAAGGCGACCACCGCACGCCGGGCGCTGGAGGCTGGCGCGTGGATCGTCAACGACGTCTCCGGACTCCGGTTGGATCCGGCGATCGCTGAGGTCTGCGCCGCGTATGACGCCGGGTTGGTGCTGATGCATTCCCGCGGCGACGTGGCGACCATGGCGAGCTACACCCACGCCCATTATGCCGACGTGGTGGCCGAAATGGTGAAGGAACTCGCTCGAGCGGTGGCTTCGGCCCGAGGGTGCGGGGTGGCGGCTTCGCGCATCGTGGTGGATCCGGGCTTGGGGTTCTCCAAGACGCCGGAACAAAGCTACCAGGCCCTGCGCGGCGTCCCCGCGCTCTTGCGGCTGGGTCATCCCGTCATGCTGGGACCCTCGCGCAAGCGGTTCTTGGGTGCGGTGACGGGCCGGGGGGTGGGTGAGCGGGACGTGGCCACGGCTGCGGCGTGTGCCGTGGGCTGGTTGCTGGGCGCGCGGCTGTTCCGCGTGCATGCTCCTCAGCCGGCCCGCGACGCCTTGGCGGTGGCGCACGCGGTGGGGAGTGCCTGATGGCCTGGGAACAGTTCCGGTTCTTGGTCCCCGGCTGGCGGGACGTCGTCGAGATTCTCATCGTGGCGTTTGTGATCTACCAGCTCCTGTTGTTTCTGGCGGGTACCCGGGCGCTGCAGATCGTCTTGGGGCTGGTGGTGCTGGGGCTGGTGTACCTGGGCGCGGTGGCCTTGAAGTTCAACATGATTGCGACCCTGCTGGGCTTGGTGTTTACCTACGGCGCGTTCGCCGCGGTGGTGGTCTTCCAGCCCGAACTGCGGCACGCCTTGGCGCGACTGGGACGATCGCGGGTGCTGCGACTGTTCAGCACCAGCAACGCCACGGCGGCGGCCGAAGAGATTGCCGAAGCGGTGGAACGCTTGGCGCGGACCGGAACCGGGGCCATCATCGCCGTGGAGCAAGACACGAGCCTGGATCACTATGTGGAGTCCGGCACGCCCATGCGGGCCGCGGTTTCGGCGGACCTGCTCACGACCATCTTTACGCCCTACTCCCCGCTGCACGACGGCGCCGTGCTCATCCGGGGCGACCAGATCATCGGTGCCGCGTGCGTGCTGCCGCTCACGCAGTTTCCGGTGAGCGACCGGTCGTTGGGGACCCGCCACCGGGCGGCGCTGGGCCTCTCCGAGGAGACCGATGCGGTGGTGCTGGTGGTCTCGGAGGAGACCTCGCAAATCTCGGTGGCCTTTCGCGGCCTGTTGACCCGGGGACTGAACCGGGAGCGCGTGCGCGATGTGCTGTCGGGGCGGCTGGAGTTGGGTCTAGGCGTCGAACGGGCCGGCCGGCCGGCTACCGGGTGACCTGACGCCACGCTGCCATCGCTCACTCCTGGGATACCTCCATGTCCGGTACCGATGCTCCGCTCACGCCCGCCCCGCGCTCGGGGCGAGCCTCGCCCACCCCCGCCGCCCCGCCGGTTGCGGCCGCGAGCCCGGCCGCACGCAGCCCCGCGGAGCGGCCGCCGTACGTCGCGGCCCTGGCCGTCTTCGCGGTGGTGCTGGCCGGTTACGTGGTCACGCTGGGGCCCACGGTCACCTTCTGGGACGCGGGCGAGTTCATCGCCACCTCCAAGATCTTGGGGATCCCGCATCCGCCGGGAACGCCGTTGTTCGTGTTGTTGGACCACGTGTGGTCCTGGCTGGTACCCCTAGGGCAGTACGCCTACCGGTCCAATCTCATGACCGCGGTCTCCAGCGCCGCGGCGGCCGCGCTGTTTTTCCTGGTGGTGGCGCAGGCGCTTCGGGGTCGGGGCGGCGTGCCGGCGGGCGAGCCGGCGCTGGAGTTGGCCGGGGCGGGAGCCGCCGCGCTGGTCTCGGCGTTCGTCTTTACGGTCTGGCAGAATTCCAACGAGACCGAAGTGTACATGATCGCGACCTTCAGCATCGCGGCGGTCTGCTGGCTGGCCTGGCTCTGGCGGCGGCATCGCGGCACGCCCCGGGCGCCGCATCTGTTGCTGCTCGTGGTCTATCTCATGGCGGTCTCCCTGGGAGCGCACTTGCTCACCCTACTGGTGGGCCCAGCGCTGATCGGATTCATGTTCCACACCATCCGCACCGAACCGTTGCGGGAGGAAGCCGAACGCCGGGTGGAGCGCGCCCAACTGGCGGTCCTGACCGGCGTGTGGGCCCTGCTGGTGGGTACGGGCATGGGGAGCACCGGACTCTTGATGGTGGGCGGCTTGATCTTCCTTGCCGGGGCTGCCTACGCCGCCGCGACCGGCGCTGCGCTCTTCGCCGTCAGCGTGCTGGTGCTGGCCGCGGTGGGAGCGTCCACCTACTTGTTCCTCTACGTGCGGGCAGGATTGAATCCCTTCATCAACGAGGCCGATCCTTCGACCTGGCAGTCCCTCATCGCGGTAATTCGCCGGGAGCAATACCCGCCGCGCTCGCCGCTCGACAACCCCATCTACCCGTCGGGACCGGATAACCCCGGGCGCAACCTCACCCTGCTGTGGCTCCAGCTCCAGAACTATCTCCAGTACTACGACTGGCAATGGGCCAACAGCCTGGCCACGACCCAGCCGGTCTTCGCCTGGCAGCGCCTGCCCTTCACCCTGCTGTTCACGGCACTCGGCATTCACGGGATGCAGGTGATCAAGCGCCGGGACAACGGCGTCTTCTGGCTGCTGTTGCTGCTCTGGCTCACCACCGGCTTGGGGCTCATGATCTACATCAACTTCAAGCCCGGGTTCTCGCTGGGGTACGACCAGTTCCCCGACCCCAACGCCCACGAGGTGCGGGAGCGCGATTACTTCTACACGGTTTCCTATCAGACGTGGGGGCTGTTTGCCGGGGCGGGTCTGGCCGGCGTGTACCAGCTGTTGCGCCGGGAGATCCGACTCTCCCGGGCGCTCGCGGCGCCCGCGTTCGGCCTAGCCCTCTTGCCCTTCGCGCTCAACTTCCGGGCCGCCAGCCGGGCCCACGGGCCCGATGCCACCTTGGCGCGGGACTTCGCCTTCGATCTGCTGCAGTCGGTCGAACCCTATGGGATCCTGTTCACCAACGGCGACAACGACACCTTCCCGCTCTGGTATGCGCAGGAAGTCGAGGGCATCCGGCGGGACGTCTCCGTGGTGAACCTCTCGCTGGGCAATACCGACTGGTACATTCGCCAGCTCCGGGACAATCCGGTCCGGCCGTTCGACCCGAAAGCCTCGCCCTGGTACGCGGGAGCCGCCCCGGCCCGGACGCCGCCCCCGCTGCACACGCTCACCGACCAGGAGATCGCCAACATCCAGCCCCAGCTTCTGGGCCGCACCCTGCGGTTTGTCGCCGGGCGGATCGAGCACACGTATCCGGAGGGCACGCCCCTCTACGTGAAGGACGTGCTGATCCTGCGGCTGATCCAGGAGAACGTGGGCCGCCGCCCGATCTACTTCTCGCTCACGGCTGGCAGCGGCTCCTGGCTGGGCCTGCAGGCGTACCTCACGCAGCAGGGCTTGGCGCTCAAGCTCCACGCCGATCAGCCGCCGGACACGAGCCGCCTGGCTGCCGGCCTGGCCGACTTCCCCCCCGTGGACGTGGTGCGGACCGATAGCCTGGTCTGGCAGGTGTACCGGTACGCGCGGCTGCTGCAAGCGGACACGCTGGTGCTGGAACCCACGGCGCGCAACATCGCCACCAACCTGAGCATTCCGCCGCTTACGCTGGGCCAGGCCTACCAAATGCGGGGAGACGCCCAGCAGGCGCTCAAGAATCTGGAGCTGGCCTACCACTTGGGGCCCAGCCCCCAGTTGGCGCAGGTGCTGCGCGCGCTGCGGAGCAGGAACGCGGCCCTGCCAGCGCCGGACACGGCGCGGGAACGCGCTAAGCCCTAGCGCGCCGTCGGGAGACGGGCGCTGCCCGTCCTGCTATCTTTGGACCCTATGGAGTTCGCCGCCCTGCCGCAGCGTCTCGCTCGGGTGCGCGAGGAGATCGCTCGGGTTCAGGCGCGCGAAGGCCTCTCGGGCGAGGTGCGGATCGTGGCGGTGACCAAGGGCCATCCGGCGGTCGCTGTCGCCGCCGCCGCCCGCTCGGGGCTTCGAGACGTGGGCGAGAACCGGGTCCAGGAGGCGCTGGAGAAGCAGGATGCAGCCGGGGACGTTCCGGTCGTCTGGCACTTGATCGGGCATCTGCAGACCAACAAAGCCAAGTTCGTGCCGGGCCGGTTCGGGTGGGTACATTCGGTAGATTCGACCCGAGTGGCGGATGCCTTGGCCCGGGCGCTGGCGGCGAGGAGTCCCGGCCAGGTCCTGCGGGTCCTGGTGCAGGTGAATGTCGCGGGAGAAGCCCAAAAAAGTGGCTGTGCCCCGGAAGCCGCCGGCGAGATCGCGAGCCACGTGTCCCGGCTGGCCGGTCTCGAGTTGGCGGGGCTCATGACCATGGCTCCGCTGACGGACGACGAGCGGCGCCAGCGCGCGGTGTTTGCCGGATTGCGGCGGCTGAAGGAAGACCTCGAGCGGCAGGGGCTCAAGCTGCCCGAGCTGTCCATGGGGATGTCCGGGGATTATCCTGCGGCCGTGGCGGAAGGAGCGACCATCTTGCGGTTGGGTACGGTGTTGTTCGGCGAGCGGTCTCCGTGACGGACGCCGGGTTCCATCTGACGCCGGTGGACATCCGGTCTCAGGAGTTCCACCGCGCCCTGCGGGGGTACGATCCGGCGGGCGTGGAGGAGTTCCGCCAGCGGGTGGCCGAGGAGCTGGAGCGCTTGCTGCGCGAGCGCGCCCAGATGGAAGATCGCCTGCAGGGCTTCCGGGAGCAGCTCAAGGCCTTCCGCGAGCGGGAACGGGCGCTCAACGAAGCCTTGGTGGCGGCCCAGCAGCTCAGGGCCGACATGGAGCAGTCGGCGCGGCGGGAGGCGGACCTGATCGTGCGGGAGGCGCGCGCCCAAGCCGAGCAGATCCTGGCGGAGGCGCGCGCCGCCGAGGCGGCGGTGCGCCGCGATCTGGAGGCCGCGGAGCGGCAACTGGCGGCCTACTTGGGAGCGTTCCGCACCCTGCTCGAGCGCTATTTGGCGGAGGTGGAGGCGCTGGAGGCGCGCCGTAGCGTCGGAACGCCTCCGGAACCCGTGGGACCATGACGGCGCAGCAGGAGCGGCTGGAGCAGGCGCTGGCGGTGGTGCGGGCCCGGGCGCCCGGGGCGCCGGAGGTCGCGCTGATTCTGGGCACCGGGCTCGGCGGGCTGGCGCGCGAGATCGAGCTGGCGGCGGAAATTCCCTATGCCGAGATCCCGCACTTTCCCTTGGCCACGGTGGAAAGCCACTCCGGGCGGCTGCTGTTCGGCACTCTGGGCGGCAAGCGCGTGGTGGCCATGCAGGGGCGCTTCCACCGCTACGAGGGCTACTCGCTGGCGCAGGTGACCTTCCCCGTCCGGGTGATGCGGGCGCTGGGCGCCTCGATCCTCGTCGTCTCGAACGCCTGCGGCGGGATGCACCCGCTGTGGAGCCCGGGGGACTTGGTGCTCATCGCCGATCACATCAACCTGCTGGGCGACAATCCGCTGGTGGGACCCAACGAGGATGCCTGGGGCCCGCGCTTCCCGGACATGTCGGCGGCCTACGATCCGGGCTTGAGGGCCCTGGCCCGGGAGGTGGCCCGCGACTTGAAGATCGCCTTGCGGGAGGGGGTGTATGTGGCGGTCACGGGCCCCAACCTGGAGACCGCGGCGGAGTATCGGTTTCTGCGCGCGGTCGGGGCGGACGTGGTGGGCATGTCCACCGTGCCGGAGGTGATCGTGGCGGTGCATGGCGGCATGCGGGTGTTGGGGCTCTCGATCATCACCGATGCCTGCCTGCCGGACGCGCTGGAGCCGGCCGACGTCTCGCGGATCATCGCCACGGCCGCGCGGGCTGAGCCGCACCTGACGCGTCTGGTCAAAGGGGTGCTGGAGCGGTTGTGAGGCGCTACCCGCCGCTGGCGTATCGCAGCCAGCACGAGCTGGAGACGGAGCTGCTCGAGGTGTGGAAGGCGGAAGATCTCTTCCGCCGCACCTTGGAAGCCACCCGGCACGGGCCTCCGTTCGTGTTCTACGAAGGGCCGCCCACCGCCAACGGGAAGCCAGGCATCCATCACGTGTTTGCCCGCACCATCAAGGACTTGGTGTGCCGCTACCAGACCATGCTGGGGCGTTCGGTCACCCGCCTCGCGGGATGGGACACCCACGGGCTGCCGGTCGAGATCGAGGTGGAAAAGGAGCTGGGCATTCGCGGCAAGCCGGACATCGAGCGGCTGGGGGTGGCGGAATTCAACCGTCGCTGCCGAGAGAGCGTCTTCCGGTACCAGGCGGAATGGGAAGCGCTCTCCGAGCGGATCGGCTACTGGCTGGACTACGAGCACGCCTACATCACGTACAGCAACCCCTACATCGAAAGCGTTTGGTGGCTGCTCAAGCAGCTGCACCAGCGGGGCTTGTTGTACGAAGGGCACAAGGTGCTGCCCTACTGTTGGCGCTGCGGCACCGCCCTGTCGAGTCACGAGCTGGCGTTGGGCTACGAGACCCACAAGAGCCCGTCCATCTACGTGCTCTTCCGGGTGCGGGGCGAGCCGGAGCGTTACCTGTTGGTCTGGACCACCACGCCTTGGACCCTGCCGTCCAACGTGGCCGTAGCGGTCCACCCGGACTTTACCTACGTCGAGCTGGAGGTCGAGGGCCGGCGGCTGATCGTGGAGGAGACGTTGGCCCGGCGCCCGGTGCCGGGAGCCACCCACGGCCGGCCGCTGGCGGACTTTCCCGAGGTGGGTCGCCATCGGGGCCGCGAACTGTTGGGCTGGCGATACCACCAGCTGGCGGACGCCGTGCCGGTGGGTGGCGAGAACGCCTTCCGAGTGGTGGCTGGGGACTTCGTGACCCGCGAGGAAGGCACCGGGCTGGTACACCTGGCGCCGGCTTACGGGGCCGACGACTACGCCGCGGTGCAGCGCGAGGGGCTGCCGTTTTTCCTGGTGGTGGACGCGGAGGGGCGCTTCCGGGACACCCGATGGGAGGAGATCAACGGCCGCACGGTTTTCGAGGCCAACGGACTCATCGCCGCACGGCTGGAGCGCGAGGGCAAAGTCTTCGGCCGATACCAGCCGGAAGGCTACGAGCACAGTTACCCCTTCTGCTGGCGCTGCGACTCGCCGCTCATCTACTACGCCCGCAAGTCGTGGTTCGTCCGCACCACCGCCTACCGCGACCGCATGCTGGCGGTGAACCGGGACGTCCGGTGGCATCCCTCCGAGGTAGGCGCCGGGCGCTTCGGGGAGTGGTTGGAGAACAACGTGGACTGGGCGCTGTCCCGGGACCGCTACTGGGGTACGCCGCTGCCGGTGTGGCGCTGCGACCGGCAGGCGGAGCATGTGGCGGTGATCGGGTCGTTCGCCGAGTTGGCGTCGCGCAGCGGCCGGCCCATCCCGGCGGCGTTCGATCCCCACAAGCCGTTCATTGACGAGTGGACCTGGCCCTGCGCCGAGTGCCCCGGGACCATGCGGCGGGTGCCGGAGGTGATTGACGCCTGGTTCGACTCGGGCGCCATGCCCGTGGCCCAGTGGCACGCCCCGTTCGAACAGCAGGATGCCTTCCAGCGCCATTTCCCCGCCGACTTCATCTGCGAGGGACTGGATCAGACCCGCGGATGGTTTTATTCGCTGCTGGCCATCGCGGTGGGGGTGTTCGATCAGCCGGCGTACCGGAACGTGGTGGTCAACGGGCTGGTGCTGGATGCAGCCGGCCGCAAGATGTCCAAGCGGCTGGGCAACGTGGTGGATCCGGTAGCGGTGGTGAGCCAGCATGGAGCGGACGCGGTCCGGCTCTATTTGCTGGCCTCGAGCCAGGTGGCCTTGCCCAAGCGCTTCGACCCGGCGGCCATCCCGGACGTGGCCGGCGGGTTCCTCACTCGGCTGCGCCATAGCTACAACTTCTTCGCGCTCTACGCCGAGGACTGGGATCCGGCGGATGCCCCGCCGGAGGCCGCGCGGCCGCCGGTGGATCGCTGGCTGTTGAGCCGGCTGGACGCGCTGGCGGACGAGGTGCGGCGAGCATGGTCGGACTACGACGTGACCGCCGGCACCCGGGCCATCATCGAGTTCTGCGACGGCGATCTGTCGAACTGGTACGTGCGCCTCAATCGGGCCCGATTCTGGGCGCCGGATGCCAAAGCGGACCGGGCGGCGGTGGCCACGTTGTACGAGGCGCTGGTCGTGGTCACACGGCTTCTGGCGCCGGCGGCGCCGTTTACCAGCGACGCCCTGCACCGGCGGCTCACCGGCAGCTCGGTCCATTTGGCGGCGTTCCCCGAGCCTCGGAACCGGCGCTTGCCCGCCTTGGAGCGCGCCATGGAGGCGGTGCGCACCCTGGCTTCCTTGGCCCGCGCAGCGCGGGAAGCCGCTGGGCTCAGAGTGCGGCAGCCGTTGGCCCGAATGCGAGTGGCCCTCCCGGCCAGCGTGGACCGCGGCACGGTGGAGGGCTTGCTCCCCCTGCTGGCCGAGGAGGTCAACGTCAAGCACGTGGACCTGGTCACGTCCGATGAAGAGCTGGTGCGGCTCAAAGGCAAGCCCCAGTTCGCTTCGCTGGGCAAGGTGTACGGGCGGCGGACTCCGGAAGCGGCGGAGGCCGTGCGGACCCTGGCGGCGGGCGAGTTGCGGGCGCTGGAAGCGGGGCAGACGGTGACGGTGATGCGGGACGGGGGCGGCTTCGTGCTGCGGCCGGAGGACGTGGTGGTGGAGCGGGAAGTGGTAGGAGACTGGTTGGTGCAGGCGCAGGGCCCCCTGGTGGCGGCACTGGATCCCACGGTGACCGAGGAACTCAAGCGGGAGGGGCTGGCGCGGGAGCTGGTCAATCGGATCCAGAGGCTTCGAAAAGAGGCGGGATATGATTATGCTACACGGATTGCGGTGAGCCTCTCCGGCGCCCCGGCGGTGCTGGAGGCGGCCGGCCTCCACCGCGGGTTCATTGCCGGCGAAACCTTGGCCCGGCGCCTGGACACCGGTTGCGATCTGCCCGATCCGGACGTGGCCCAGCGGGTGGACATTGACGGTCACGAAGTCGTCATCTCGCTCAAGCGCTACGACGGGACCGGGCAGGCGGCGAACGATGCCCTGAAGGAGGGGAATGCAGGATGAACAAGAAACAGCTGGCCCACCTGGAGAAGCGCTTGCTCGAGGAGCGGGCCCGGGTCCTCAAGGAGCTGGGTCACTACGAGGAGTCCTTCAACGCCACGCTCCAGGGCGCCGACGGCGACCTCTCCTCGTACTCGTTCCACATGGCCGACCAGGGCACCGACGCCATGGAGCGCGAGAAGCAATTCCTCTTTGCCTCGCAGGAGGGGCGCTATCTCTGGCACGTCAACGAAGCCCTGCGCCGGCTGTACTTTGCGCCCGAGCAGTTCGGCAAGTGCCAGGAATGTGGAGAGGAGATCGACTTCGAGCGCCTGGACGCGCTGCCCCACGCTCGACTGTGCATCCACTGCAAAGCCAAGGAAGAAGATGGCAAGCGGCGCTAGGCGGGGGGCGTTCTGGACGGTGGGACTGCTCGTGGTGGTGGTGGACTTCCTGACCAAGCAGGCCGCCGTGGCCGCCCTGGCCCACCGGCCCATCCCCCTGGTGGGCGATTGGCTCAGTTTCCAACTGGTATACAATCCGGGCGCCGCCTTCGGGCTCCACGTGGGCGACTACTCCCGGTGGGTCTTCATGACGCTGGCCATGGTGGCGCTTGTGGTCCTAGGCTCCATGGTGCGGCAGACCGAACCCCATCAGCGACTGCGGCTGGTGGCGTTAGGACTGGTCTGCGGGGGCGCGGTGGGCAACCTGCTGGATCGGATCCGGAGCGCGCGGGGGGTGGTGGACTTCATTGACGTGTGGATTGGACCATTCCACTGGCCTACCTTCAACGTGGCCGACATGGCCGTCTCGATCGGCGCCGTGCTGCTGGCCTTGATCCTCTGGCTGGAAGGACGGCGCCAGCCGGCTCCGGGAGAGCAGGCCGACGTCGCGCGGGCTTCCTGAGGGGATTCGGCTCGCGTTCGAGGTCGCGGCGCCCGCCACCGAACGGCTGGATCGCTTCCTCGCCGACCAACTGGCCCTGTCCCGCACCCAGGCGGCGCGCTTGATCGCCGCCGGCTCGGTATTCCTGAACGGCCGGGTAGCCAGGGCTTCGGCCACGCTCCGGCGCGGAGACCGGCTGGAGGTGGAGCTGCCGGCCCAAGCGCCCCCGCGTACCCTGACCCCGCTTGCGCTCCGGCTCAAAATCCTCTATGAGGACGATGCCCTCATGGTGTTGGATAAGCCGGCGGGATTGGTGGTCCACCCTGCGCCCGGACACTGGGACGATACCCTGCTCAACGCGCTGGTGGCGCGCGGCACCCCGCTCTCCAGCCTGGGCGCCGGGCGGCCGGGCATCGTCCACCGGCTGGACAAGGACACCTCGGGGCTCTTGATCGTGGCCAAGGACGACGAGGCACACCGGATCTTGGGCCGGGACCTGGCAGCGCGCCGCGTGGAGCGCATCTACGCGGCCCTGGTGTGGGGACACCCGCCCTCGCCCCTGGAAATTGACGCGCCCATTGCCCGCCACCGGGTAGATCGCAAGCGCATGACCATCGCGCCTCAGGGGCGCCCCGCCCGGAGCCGCCTCGAGGTCGTGGCCCGGTTCGACGTGTGCGACCTGGTCCGGGTCCACCTGGAAACGGGACGGACCCACCAAGTGCGGGTTCACTTGGCACACCTGGGCCATCCGGTGCTGGGTGACGCGGTGTACGGTGCGGGGGGCGCGCGGGGCGTATCGGGGCCGCTCAGGCCGCGGGCCCTGGAACTGGAACGGCTGGTGCCCCGCCAGGCCCTCCATGCCGCGGTGCTCCGGTTTCGCCATCCGGTAAGCGGGGAGCAGGTGGAATTCCGATCCGAATGGCCGCAGGACCTTAGAGCAGCGCTGGCGGCGGCCAGCGCGGATGCCGGCTTGCTTGCTGGGCCTAACCCCTTGGAGTACATTGGCTTCTTCGGCTGAGGCAGGCGGGCGCGCCGGGCCCCCTCGGGGCCCGGTGCAGGTGGGGCAGCGGCTCCTGGTGTGCCGGCTGGGTCAGGTGCTGTGCGCCATCGAGGCGCACGCCATTCGAGAAGTCTTGCCGGTGCTGCCCGCCACGCGCGTGCCGGGGGCCCCAGGCACCGTCCTAGGGCTGGTGAACGTGCGCGGGAGCCTGGTCCCGGTGCTCGACGGCCGCCGAGCCCTGGGATTCCCTCCCGGCGAGGGCGGATCCCTGCTGGTGCTCGAAGTGGCCGGCCGCATCGTGGGCTTGGTGGTGGATGAGGTGCAGGACTTGATCAGCGTGGCGGAGGGCGACTGGGCGGAGCGTACGGATCTACCGGGGGTGGATCCCCGGTGGGTTCAGGCCGTGGGTCGCAGCCACCAGACGGCCTTCGTGCTCCTCGACCTGAGCACCCTGCTGGAACCGCTCCTGCCGGCGTAATCGTTCGGCCCGCTGGATGCCATACGTCTTCGTGTATCAGGAGGCCGTGTGAGTCACACCGTGCTCGTCTGCGACGATGCGATCTTCATGCGCACCATGATCAGCGACATCCTCACCCAGGCCGGCTACCAGGTGGTGGGGGAGGCGGAAACCGGGGCGCAGGCGGTCGAGCGCTACCAGCAGCTCAAGCCGGACCTGGTCACCATGGACATCGTGATGCCGGACATGGGAGGGATTGACGCCGTCCGGGCCATCATGAAGCTGGACCCCAACGCCAAGATCCTGATGTGCAGCGCCATGGGGCAGCAGGCGCTGGTGATCGAGGCGATCCAGGCCGGCGCCAAGGATTTCGTGGTCAAACCATTCCAGCCCTCCCGCGTGCTGGAGGCGGTGCAGCGCGTGCTCGGCTAGCATGGACCTATCGCAGTACGCCGAGCTGTTTCTGGCCGAGAGCCGGGAACAATTGGCGGCGATCAACGATCTGCTGCTTGCCTGGGAGCGCGAGCCTGCCTCGCGGGAACACCTGGGCGGCATCTTTCGGGCAGTGCATACCCTCAAAGGCGCGGCCGCGACCCTGGGCTACCAAGGCGTGGCGGAGCTGGCGCATCGGGTGGAGGATCTGCTGGACGCCCTGAGGCAGAGCGGGCAGGCGCCTTCGGCGGACACCCTGCAGCTCTTGTTCCGGGCGGCGGACGTTCTGGAGGCCGGGGTGCACGATGCGGTGGCCGGCCGGGTCGCGGCGGTGCCGGGCGAGTTGAGCCGCGCGCTGGATCGCGAGGCGGCCGCGTACGTCTCGGCCGCCCACCTCCCGGAGCAGGGCCAACCGGCTGGCGGGCGGCCGGAGCAGGGCCAGCCGGCCGGGAGGCGGGAGGAGCCGGCGAGCGCCGGGGGAGCGGGCCTCTGGGTCCGGGTCGTCCTCCGGGCCGACGCGCCGCTCAAGGGGCCGCGCGCGCTGCTGGTGCTGGCCCGCGCGGAAAAGCTGGGGACCGTGAGCGGAGTCGAGCCGCCCGTGGCGTCCTTCGAGCGGGACGATTTCCCTGGGGACTTCAGTTTCCGGCTGGCGACCTCGGCGGGGGAGGAGGCCATCGCGGCGCAGCTCCGCGGCGCCGGGGATGTGGCTGAGGTGCTGGTGGGGGCGGTCCCGGAAGGGGAGCGGCGCATCGAGCCGGCAGCGGTGCGGCACGTCCGGGTGGATTTGCGGCGGCTCGACCGCCTGATGCGGCTGATGGGCGAGCTGCTCACGGCTCGGGGGCGGCTGTTGGACGTGGCCGCGGCGCGGGCCGACCCGGAGTTGGCGGAGGCGGCCCGGCGGGTCTCCCAGCTCGCCGGAGACCTCCAACACGAGGTGGTCGCAGCGCGCATGACGCCGGTCTGGCAGGTGTTCGACCGGTTTCCGCGCCTGGTTCGGGACCTGGCGCTCCGCCTGGGCAAGCGGGTGGAGTTCGTGATCGAGGGCAAGGACATCGAGCTGGACCGCGCCCTGTTGGACGAGATCAGCGATCCGCTGGTGCACTTGCTCCGGAACGCCGTAGACCACGGCCTGGAGCCTCCGGCGGAACGGGAGCGAGCGGGCAAAGCCCCGGTGGGGCGGCTGGTGTTGTCGGCGGCGCGCGAGCGGGATGCCGTAGCGGTGCGGGTCAGCGACGACGGCCGCGGCATTGACCGGGATCGGGTGCTCCGCGAAGCCGTGGCGCGCGGGTGGATGGAGCCAGGCACGGAGCATTTGAGCGACGAGAGCTTAGTGCGGATTCTGGCCCGGCCGGGCTTCAGCACCGCGGCCGGCGTCTCGGAGGTTTCCGGCCGCGGGGTGGGTATAGACGCCGTGGCTACCAAGGTGCGGGCGCTGGGCGGGGCGCTCGAGGTCAAGAGCATCCTGGGCGGGGGCACCACCTTCACCCTGCGGCTGCCCACCAGCCTTGCGATCGTGCGAGCGCTCCTGGCCCGGGTGGGGGAGGAGCGGTACGCCTTGCCGCTCACCCACGTGGCGGAGACCGTGGATCTGGATCCCGGGCAGACCGCGATGCTGGAGGGCCGCGAGGCCTTGATGTTCCACGATCGCCTGATTCCCTTGGTGCACCTGCGCCGCGTGCTCCGGCTGGACGGCGAGGGCCCCGCCCGCCGCCCCGTGGTGGTGGTACAAATCGGGGAGCGGGCCTCCGGCTTGGTGGTGGACGACTTGCTGGGCCAGCAGGAAATCATGGTGAAGCCGTTCGATCCGCCCAAGGGGACCATGCCCATCTTCAGCGGGGCCACGATCTTGGGCGACGGCGCACCGGTTTTGATCCTGGACGCGGCCGGCCTGGCGTGAGGTGCGCCCGTTCGAGCTGCCCCAAGCACGAGGAGACCTGATGGACGACGTGCGGGATCTCAAGGCCATCCAGCTCGACGCCTTGCGCGAGGTGGCCAACATCGGTGCGGGGCATGCTGCGACCGCGCTCTCCCAGATGACCCACCGCCGGATCATGATCAGCGTGCCCAAGATCTACGTGTCGCACGTGGACGAACTTCCCGAGCAGCTCGGCGATCCCCGGGGGGCGGTAGCGGGCGTGCTGATGCACGTGATGGGCGATCTCACCGGGCGTACCCTATTGCTGCTGCCCGAAACCAACGCCAAGGTGCTGTGCGACCTGCTCCTCAGCCGGCCGATCGGGACCACCCAAGCCTTGGGGGTCTTGGAACAGTCGGCGCTCAAGGAGGCGGGGAACATCCTGGGCGCGGCGTATCTGAACGCCCTGTCCGATTTCATGAAGATGATGCTGCTGCCTTCCGTGCCCAGCCTGGTGATGGACACCGCGGGGGCCGTGGTATCCAGCGCTTGTCTCGACTTCGGGCGGGAGCGGGACTACGTCTTCTGCATGGAGACGGAGTTCGAGTTTGCCGAGGCGGAGCGGGTTCTGCCCGGCTATCTCCTCCTGCTGCCGGACTTGGTGTCCCTCCGAGCCATCCTCGACGCCATCGGCATGTCGTAGGCCATGGCGGCACCGGTCCGTTCGGAACGGGACCTGGCGGTCCTCCGCTCGTTCGCGCGCCGCATCGATCCCTCGGATCCCGGGGCCCACAACAACCTCGGCGTGCTGTATTACCAGAAGGGTTTGGTGGAGGAAGCCATCGCTGCCTTCACGCGGGCCCTCGAGCTGGATCCCCGCATGCACGTGGCCCAGCGCAACCTGGAAATCGCCTGCTGCCAGAGCGGCTACTACGATCGCCGCGTGGCGCAATTGACCGAGCAGCTCCGGATCCACCCCGATGACCGGCAGGCGCGCTGGGAGCTGGGCCGCACGTACGCGGCGCTGGGTCAACCGGACGCGGCGATCCAGGAGTTCGAAGCGCTGCTGGCCCAGTCGCCCCGCGACGCGGCGGTCCTCACCCAGCTCGGCTTGGCCGAGCAGCGCCGCGGCCGGCTGGATGAAGCGGTCCAGTGGTTCCGGCGCGCCCTGGAGCTGGAGCCCGAGAGCAGCGTCCTGCACTTCTACCTCGGCCAGGCGTGCTACAACCGCGGGCTCAATCGGGAAGCCCTCGAGGCCCTGAGCCGGGCTACCGAACTCAACCCGGATTATGCCGACGCTCACTACCTGCTGGCGTTCGTGCTGGGGGATCTGGGGCGCCACGAGGAAGCCCGCGCGGCGACCAGACGGGCCCTGCAGCTCAACCCCACGCTGGGCCGGGCCCAAACCAACCTCTCCCTCGAACGGGGCGGCCGCCCGGCCAGGCCGGCGCCACCACCAGCCCAGACCCCGGAGGTCGCACCGGGTGGCGCGCTGGCCCACTACAACCTGGGCCTGGCCTTCCGGCAGAAGGGCTACTACGTCGAAGCCTTGCGGGAGTACCGCGTGGCGCTGGAGGCGGGGGAAGATCGGCGGCTGGTACTGCAAGCCATCGCCGAAGTGCATTTGTTGCGACGCGATTATCCGGTGGCGCTGGAGCTGTACGAACGCCTGCTGGAGGACACGCCGGATTCCCCCAAGCTGTGGAACGAGCGGGGCGTGGTGCTGCACCAGATGGGGCGCCTGGAGGAGGCCCGAGCGTCCTATCAGCACGCTGTGGCGCTAGCCCCCACGTACCCGCTGGCGCTCAACAATCTGGCCGTGGCTCAGTCGCTGGCCGGGGACTACCACCAGGCGGTGGAGACGCTCCGCATGGCCTGGGAGCGGCAACCCTCCTTGGTGGCTGCAGGATTGAACCTGGGCCTCATGCTCTTCCGCTCGGGCCGGCCCCAGCTCGCCATCCAGGCTTACCGGCGGGTGCTGGAAACGAACCCCCAGGCAGCCGGTGCATGGAACGGGTTAGGGATGATCCTCAGCGAATTGGGGCAGGTGGCCGACGCCCGCAACGCCTTTGCGCGGGCCGTGGAAGCGGATCCCGAGGCGGCCGAAGGACACTACAACTTGAGCTTTGCCCTTTCGGCCTTGGGGGACTACGACGGCGCCCTGCGCGAGGTGACCCGCGCCCAAGAGATTGATCCCTACTACACCCCCCAAAAGTTCCGGTTGCTCATTGATCTTCAATACGAGTCGCCGGAACTGTCGGTGGTTCCCGAGATCTCGGGCGACGTGACCACCGAGCTGGCTCCCCAGCGGTTCGACCTGGCGCCCGGCACGGTGGAACGCCTGTTCGAGGAACTCAAAGCCCGCCCGCTGCCGCGCGCCTCCCGGGCGGACGATCCTCTGAGCTTGGCCCGAGACTACTTGAGCAAGGGGCTGCTGGAGCTGGCGGCGGCAGAGGCCAGCCGGGCCCTGGCTCGAGGCGTGGACCCGGCCGAGGGTCAGTTGCTGGCGGCGGAGATCTTCGCTCGCCGGGGTCTGCACGGGGAAGCGCTGGAGCGCTTCCGGGCGGTGCGGGCGCTTCAGCCGGATCGGCGAGAGGCCCGCATGGGCGAGGTCCGAGCCCTGTTGGCCTTGGGGCGAGGCGCGGAGGCCGTGGACGAAGCGGCGCGCTTGGCTCGCGAGACCCCGGAGGACGTCGAGGTCCAGATCGCGCTGGCCTCCAGCCGACTCGCGGCGGGAGACGCGGCAGGAGCCCTGGAAGCCTTGAGCGCCGCGCGGGCCCGCGCTCCTCAGCGGCCGGACATTCTCAAGCTGGCGGGCGACGTGGCCCAGAGTCTGGGAGATTGGCAGGCCGCGCTCGAGGCGTATCAGGGCGCCCTGAGGCTGGACCCGCGCTACCTCCAAGTGCGGCTCGAGCTGGGACGCGTGGAGGAGGCGCGAGGGAATCTTCCGACGGCGGAAGCCCACTACCGGGCGGCGCTGGAGACGCTGCCCACCTACGCCGAGGCGGCGCTGGCGCTGGCCAATGTGTACCGGCGGACGGGCCATCCCCGGGCCGCGGTGAATCTGCTCGTAGACCTGTTGGCCGAGGACCCCTCCGACGTGGAAGCCCTGCTGCTGTTGGGCCGCGCCCTGCTGGAAGACGGCCGGCTGGAAGCGGCGCTCGAAGTCCTGCGGCGGGTGCTGGCCTTCGACGAGCGGAACGCGGGAGCGCACTTCTTTGCCGGCGTGGTCCTGGCTCGACTCAAGCGGTATCGGGAGGCGGTGGGCTTCTGGGAGCGGGTGGTGGCGCTCGATCCCGGCGGTCCCTTCGCCCAGCAGGCGCGCAAGCACGCCCGCACGGCACTCGATTTGCAACATATTTTCCGCGCCGAGGCCGCCGCCTAGCCATGGCCATCGAAGGTCCCCTCAAGGAACTGGGGATCCACGATGTCTTCCAGTTGCTGGACGTGAGCCGGAAGACCGGGGTGCTGACCGTCACGTCGAGGCTGCGCCAGAACCAGGGCACCGTCTACTTCGATCGCGGGGCCATCGTGCACGCTGAGGTCCGCAGCAATCCCCACCGCTTGGGGGACCTCCTGCTCCGGGCCGGCAAGATTACGGAGGCGGACTTGAGCCGCGCCCACGCTATGCAGCAACAGGGCGACGCCAGGCGGCTAGGCGAGATCCTGGTGGCGATTGGGGCCCTGACGGGCCGGGAGCTGGAGCGCCAAGTACGGCGGCAAGTGGAGGAAGTGGTCTTCGAGCTGATGAGCTGGCAGGAAGGCTACTTTTCCTTCGTCGAGGGGCCGCTGCCGGAAGTGGTGGGCGAGGCGCCGCTCAGGCTGCCCACCGAGGCAGTGCTCATGGAAGGGGCGCGCCGGATTGACGAGTGGTCCCGGATCGAGAGCAAGATTCCCCATCTGGACGTGGTGCCCGCGCTGGCCCCGGCGGAGGAAGGTGCGCAGGTGGAAGGGGTGCTGGATCTGCTCCCCGGCGAGTGGGAGGTGCTGGCGGCGGTGGATGGCGAGCAGTCCCTGCGCGCCATTGCGGCCTCGTTGGGCCGGTCGGAGTTCGAGGTGGCCAAGATCGTCTTCGGCCTGACGGCGGCGGGGATTGTGACGCTGACGGAACGCGGGCCTCGGGCTCCGCGGATCACCGCCTCGCAGGACGTGGCCGAGCTGATGCAGCAGGCGGAGAACGCACTGGGGGCGGGCGACCTCGAGGGCGCCCGCACAGCAGCGGAGGCAGCTCTGGCCCGGAGGGGCGACGACTCCCGCGTCGAGCTGCTGCTGGGCCGGATCGCGCTGGCGGCTCGCCGCGAGGCCGAAGCCGAAGCCCACGCGCGCCGGGCCCTGAAGTTGGACCCTGCGCTGAGCGACGCCTTCCGGCTCTTGGGCGACGCGCTGGTGCTCCAAGGCCGGTTCGCGGAGGCGGTGGACTGGTGGCAGCGCTGGTTGAAGGCGGGATCCCGGACTCCGGAGCTGTCGGCCGAGGTGGACCGGATCCAAGAAGCGGTGCACGCGGCGCAGACGCTCGAACTGTTGATCCGGGGGGCGCATGGCTGACGACGTGCGCGCCATGAGCGCCGAGCTGGCCCGCGATCCCGCGAGCCTGGTCTTTCTCCGATTGGGCGAAGCGCTCCGTCTCCGCGGGCAGGTCGAGGCGGCAGCCAAGGTGGCCCTGGCCGGCTTGGAGCACCACCCCAACGTGGCCGATGCGCACGACCTCTACGCCCGGGTCCTCGCGGATGCCGGGGATCTCGATGGCGCGGCGGACGAGTGGAACATCGCCTTGAGCCTCGAGCCGCGGCACGCCGGAGCCCACAAGGGACTGGGGTTCGTCAACTTCCAGCGGGGCGATCTGGATGCCGCTCTGGATCATCTGGAGCTGGCGCTGGCGGCCGACCCCAAGGACCCGGCGGTGGTGCGAGCGCTGGCGACGGTGCGCGAGGCCGCACGGCAGGCCGCCGAACGCCCCGCCGCGGAGGGCGCAAGCGGCGGGGCGGCCACGGGAGTGTTCGCGGGGCTCGAGGGAGCCGAGGACCGGCTGTTGCTGGTGGATCCGAGAGGGCGGGTCTTGGGCGGCGGGCTCCGCACCCGGAAAGGAGACGATGTGGCCGAGGAGGTGGCGGCCTATCTAGCAGGGGTTTCCCAAGAAGCCGATCGCACCGCGCGGCTGTTGGAGCTGGGCGAGTGGCGCTGGATCCTGGCCGAAGGCGAAGCGGGGCATTTGCACCTCAGCGTGCCGGCGGCCGGCACCCTGCTGCTGCTGGTGCGGGACCGCGCTGTGCCCTCGGGCCGATTGGCGATCCTGGCCGCTCGGGCAGCGGAAGTCGCCCGGCGCTGGCTTCAGGCGCAGAGCCTATGACGGGCGGCTACCAGGCGGTGCTGGACGCGGTCACGCGGGTGCGAGGCGTGCGGGGGGCGATGCTGGTGGCCGGGGACGACGGCTTGGTGGTGGCCGAGTCGTTGATGGAAGGGGTGAAAGGCAACGCGGTCGCGGCGCTGGCGGCGAGTCTGGCCAAGCGCTTCCGCCGGGCGAGCGAGGCGGCGCACTGCGGGCAGCCGCGGTTCCTGCATCTGCAAGCCAGCGAGGGCACCCTCCTCGCGGCCCCGGCGCCCAGCGGGATGCTGCTGGTCGTGGTCGCCGACGCGGACGTCAACGTGGGCTTGGCGCGGCTGGAGATGCTCAAGGCGGCGGAGGCGGTGGCGTGAGCCAGACCCGCGCGGTGGAGCCCTGGGCCTTGGAGCCGCTCAAGCGGTTCGTGGCCGAGTCGGGCGCCCGGCTGGCATTGCTGACCACGCCCGCGGGTCAGGTGATTGCGCAACACGGGTTCACGCGCGCGGTGGACGTCATGAGCGCTGCGGCGTTGGGAGCGGCCATTGCCGCCTCGACGGCGGAGATCGTCCGCTTGCTCGAGGAGCCGGCCTTCCGCGCCCTGGCGCATCAGGGATACGAGCACGGCGTCTTTCTTTCGCGCTTCGAGACGCCGCGCGGCCCGATGCTGGCCCTGGTGGTGTACGGTACGGACTCGTCCATCGGGCTGGTGCAGCTCTTTTTCGAGGAGCTGGTGCGGGAGCTGGTGGCGGCCTGTCCCGCGCCGGCTCCGCCCCGGCCGGTGTTGGCGGCCGACTTCGAGCGGGACCTCAACGACAGCCTCGCCGCCTTGTTCGGACGGTAGCGTATGTCGCTCGTGAACTTCACCACCCGCGAGATCACCTGTAAGATCGTCTATTACGGCCCGGGGCGATCGGGCAAGACCACCAACCTGCAATACATCTATGCGCGGGTGCCCGAGGACCGCCGCGGCCGCATGGTCTCGCTGGCCACACATACCGACCGTACCCTGTTCTTCGATTTCCTGCCGCTCGAGCTGGGCTCGATTTCCGGGTTCACGACCCGGTTCCAGTTGTACACGGTGCCGGGCCAGGTCTACTACAACGCCACCCGCAAGCTGGTGCTGCAAGGCGCCGACGGCGTGGTCTTTGTGGCCGACAGCCAGGCCCGCCAACTGGACGAGAACCTGGAAAGCATCCAGAACCTGCACGGCAACTTGCTGGACCAGGGCTTGGACATCCGCGCGATTCCCGTGGTGATGCAGTACAACAAGCAGGACCTGCCGCCCGAACTCATCCTGACCCCCGCGGAACTGGACGAAGCCTTGAACTTCCGCGGCTGGCCCAGCTTGCCGGCGGACGCGCTGGCGGGCCGGGGGGTTTTCGAAACGCTCAAGGCGATTTCCGAAGCCGTCTTACGCAAACTGAGCGAGGAACGGGGCTAGCGGCGTGGAACTGAACCGGCAGTTCCGCTTCGAGACCTTCGTAGTTGGCGCGGCCAACCGCCTGGCGGCGACTGCGGCCCGCACCGTGGCCCAGACCCCGGGCACGGCCTACAACCCGCTCTTCATCTACAGCGCGACGGGCCTGGGGAAGACCCATCTGCTCATGGCCATCGGCCAATGGGCGCAGCACCTGGAGCCGGGCCTCGCGGTCGAGTACTTGACGCTGGAAGAGTTCGTCGAGGCTTTCCACGCCGCCGTGGCCGCGGGTCAAAGCGAGGCCTTCCGCCACCGCTTCCTGAACGTGGACCTGTTGTTGATTGACGACGTCCAGTTCCTGACCCACCGGCGGGAACTGCAGGCCGAGCTGTTGCGGCTGATCGGGCAGTTGCAGGCCGCCGACAAGCAGATCGTGCTGAGCAGCGATCGGCCTCCTGCTGAGATCGAAGGCCTGGACGAGCGACTGGTGTCGGGATTCGCCGGGGGCTTGATCGTGGACATCGGGCCGCCCGACTTCGAGACCCGGCTGGCCATCCTGCGCCAGCGGGCCTCCGAGCGCGGCGCCGAGTTCGCCCCCGGCGTGTTGGAAGCGGCGGCGGCATTCGAGGCAGTGAACGTGCGTGAACTCTTGGGGCTGCTGAACCGGCTGGTGGCTTTCCAGGCGGTAAGCGATGGGCCGCTGACTCCCGACACCGCGGCCGCCCTGCTGGGCGGGGGCGAGCCGGCGGGAGGCGGCGCGCCCGCCCCTGCCTCAGCCGCTGCGGCGGAAGCCAAGGACGAGTTTACGGACTTCCTGAGCGATGTGGCCAGCGTGCTCAGCCGCCAGGTGGAGGAGTGGCGGCGGCGGGTGGCGGAGGCCGTGATGCGCTGGGAAGGCGAAGGTTATCGGACCTCCAGGCTGGAGGCGTTGCTGGCTGAAGAAGCTCCGGTGGCGCCGGAGGGCGCGATCCGGGCCTTCGAGCGCGACGTCGAGCGCTTGCGCCAGCTCGAAGCGGAGATGTCGGTCCTGGAGCCGGCGGGGGCGGGCGATGCGGTCTTTCGGGATCCGGACCGCGTGGCCGAGGCCGAGGCGCTGGTGGAGCGCGCTCGGGCCGGGCTGTCGCCCCCGCCGGGCCCATCAGCGCTGTGGACCTTTGCCCAGTACCTGGCTGGCGAGGCCAACCGCGTGGCCCTGACCGCGGCGCACGCCGCCGCTCAGCACCCGGGCGAGCGCTACAATCCCCTGACCGTGATCGGGCCTCCCGGGGTGGGGAAAACCCATCTGCTCCACGCGCTCGGCAACGCCTTGGCGGAAGCGCCGGGCGCGGTGGTGGCGTGTCTGTCGGCCCAGGACTGGCTGGACGAGCTGGTCCAAGCCATCGGACAGGATCGGGTCGAGCGCTGGCGAGCCCGCTACCGGCGGGTCACCGCGCTGTTGTTGGACGACGTCCACTTGCTGGCCGGCAAGGAGCGTTCCCAGGAAGAGCTGTTCCATCTGTTCAATCACTTGACAGCCGGCCGCCGGCAACTGGGATTCACCGCCACCGGGCCGCTCAAGGAGATCGGGCTCGACCATCGCCTGGTGTCACGGCTCGAAGGCGGACTGGTGGTGGAGTTGGGCCCTCCGGACCGGGAACTGCGGCGCGGGTTGATCGCGCGTTTGCTGGCATCGCGAGGCGGGGAGCCGGACGCCCAACTGGTGGACTACTTGGCAGCCCGGCCGGCGGACTCGGTGCGCGCGCTGAGCGGCTTGGTGCAGCGCGTGGTTTCGGCCGCGGAGGCGCAGGGGGTCGAGCCCTCGGCGGCCCTGGCGCGGGAGCTGCTGGAGGGGATCCGGGTGCCGCCCCGGCGCTCCAGACCCTCGCTGCGGACCAGCGGGCTCGTGGTCTCGCCCGTGGGTGGCGTCAAGAGCCGGGAGAAGTTGGTGTGGCATTGGCCGGACCCCGCCGACCGGCTGGTGGAGGACTTGAGCTGATGGCCATTCGCGGCAGTCTCAAGGAGGCCTCGCTGCCCGACGTGCTCCAGCTCTTGGCGCTGGGGCAGAAGACCGGCTGCCTCTCGATCGTGGATCGCAACAACATCGCGCACGTGTACTTCGACCGGGGCCGCATCTGCTACGCCTCCATCGTGAACCGGCGCGACCGCTTGGGCGACATCCTGGTCAAGAACGGCAAGATCACGCAGGAACAGTTGGATGCGGCCATCGAGCG
Source organism: Gemmatimonadota bacterium (assembly GCA_037440225.1). GTDB lineage: Bacteria > Gemmatimonadota > Gemmatimonadetes > Gemmatimonadales > GWC2-71-9 > JACPAP01. The sequence goes on from JBBIUN010000004.1 coordinate 105,405, forward strand.
CCAGGCTCGCGAGCGGGACAAGCGCCTGGGCGAACTTTTGATCGAGCAGGGCGCCCTGTCCCGGGAGGACTTCGAGCACTACATGCGGCTGCAGATTCAGGAGGCGGTGTATTTCCTGTTCACCTGGACCCGCGGGACCTTCAACTTCGAGGCCGACGTCCGGCCCGAGCGGCAGGACTTCCTGGTGTCCATCGTTCCGGAGTCGTTGCTCCTGGAAGGGGCGCGCCGAGTGGACGAGTGGAGCCAGATCGAAAAGAAGATCCCGTCGTTCGACCTCATCTTCGCCGTGGATCGCCAGCGGCTGGCGGCCGCGGGCGTGCAACTCACCCTGGAGCAAGAGCGGCTGGTGCCACTGCTCGACGGCACGCGCGACGTGAGCCGCGTCATCGAGGATTCCGGCCTGGTGGAGTTCGAGGCGGGCAAGGCGCTCTACGGGCTCATCAGCGCGGGCTTCGCCCAGCGGGTGGGGCGCAGTCAGGCGGGACCGGTGGCGACGGACAGCCGGGTCGAGGAGCACCGCAACCTGGGCGTGGCGTTCTACCGCACCTCGATGCTGGACGAAGCGGCCCGGGAGTTCCGGCGGGTGGTCGAACTCCGGCCCTCGGACGGCAGCGGCTTCTTCTATCTGGGGCTCGTGGCCCTGCGCCAGGCGCGCTGGGAAGAGGCGGTCCAGGACTTCAGCCGCGCCCTGGAACGGGGAGGAGGCCGGGCCGCGGTGCTGCACAATTTGGCGTATGCGTACGAACAACTGGGCCAGTTGGACCAGGCGGAAACGTATTATGGCGACGCCGTCTCCCGCGCCCGGCGCGATCCGCGCCCGCTGACCGGGTGGGGGATCGTAGCCCTGCTCCGGGGCGATCTGGAAGTGGCAGCCGGCCGGCTGGACCGGGCGCGCGAGGTATCCGGAGACACGCCCCTCGCTCCCCTCTGGTATTGGGCCCGCTCCCTCTGCCACGCCGCCCAAGGCGAGCTGGACCAAGCGACCGAGCTGCTGCGGGATGCGGTGCAGCGCTATCCGCACCACCCCGTGCTGGAAAACAATCTGGCCGCCCTCTTGGAATTGAGCGGCGACGTGGAAGGCGCCTTGGAGCTGCTCAAAGAGGCACTCAGCGAGGAGCCCTCGCTGCCCCAGCTCTGGAAGAACCTGGGGGACCTCTGCTACCGCCAGGCCAACTACGACGAAGCCTGGGAGGCGTACCAGCGGGCCGTCAAGCTGGATCCTCGCCTGGGCGACGACGTGTATTTCAAACTCGGCAACATCGCTTACAAACGGCTCGATCGCGAGGCGGCCTCGCGCCTGTGGCACCAAGCGCTCGACCTCAACCCGCACCACGAGCTGGCGCGCGGCAACTTGGAAGCCTTGAACGCCCTCCAGTGAGCGGGGACATGGCGGACCCCGGATTCGAGGCGCTGGTGAGCCAAATCGCCGACCTGCACGGCTTCCGCTGCGACGCCTACAAGACGGGCTGCATTCGGCGGCGCATCGCCTCCCGCATGCGGGCCCGGGCAGTCGCCACGTTTGCCGCTTACGGCGAGCTGCTCCGCCGCGACCCGGCCGAGGCCCGCCGCCTCCTCGAGGCGCTGACCATCCACGTCTCCCGCTTTTACCGCAACCCGGAAACCTGGGACTGGATGCGCCGCCACCTGATTCCGAGCTTGTGGGATCGCCGGGGCGGCGCGCTGCGATGCTGGTCGGCCGGCTGTGCCACCGGAGAGGAACCCTACACCCTGGCCCTCCTGCTGCTGGAGGAAGCCCGGCGAAGGGGGAGCGCCTTCGGCGGGCGATTGGAAGCCAGTGACTATGACCCGGAGAGCTTGACCCGAGCGGCTCAAGGCCTTTTCCCGCGAGCGGCGATTCGCGATCTGCCCCTGGACTTGGCCCGACGCTACCTCGAGGGGCACGATCCGGTCCGGGTCGTCGCCGAGGCCCGGCAACTGATTCGCTGGGTGCGCCACGATCTCACCCGAGATCCGCCGCCCACTCCGCCGTACGACCTCATTCTCTGTCGCAACGTGCTGATCTACTTTGAGCTGGAGGTGCAGGAACGGCTGGCCGCGGCCTTGGCCCGCGCCCTGGCGCCCGGCGGCTACCTGGTGCTGGGCAAGGTGGAAACCGTCCGGGGCGAGGCCCGCAACCAGGTGGTGCTGGAAAACTCGCGGGAGCGGGTCTATCGCCGGATATGACGGAACCGGTGGAGGTGCTGGTGCGGATGGGGCACTACGCGGTGCGCCGCGGCGACGGCCTGCTGGCGGCCCTGGGGCTGGGTAGCTGTGTGGCCGTGATGCTCCACGATCGGGACATCCCGGTCGGCGGTCTGGCCCATGTGGTGCTCCCCTCGGCCTCCCTCAGCCGGAGCAGGGAACGTCCCGCCCGCTTCGCCGAGACGGCCATCCCGCTGCTCATCGGGGCCCTGCGGGCGGAAGGAGCCGATCCCCGGCGCCTGGTGGCGCGGCTGGCCGGCGGGGCCAGCATGTTCGCCGAACTCCTGGCGGCCAATACGGTGTCCATGGGAGAGCGAAACCTCATAGCGGTGCGGGACGCGCTCAAAGCCGCGGGGATTCCGATCGTGGGCCAGAGCGTAGGGGGACATGCCGGACGGTCCGTCTGGTTCGACGTCCGGCGCGGCACCGCGCTGGTGCGGTCGGTGGGCCGGGAAGACCATGTGCTCTGACCAGGAAGGCCGCTCGCCGGAGCGCCGGCGGCGGGTGCTGGTAGCCGACGACAGCGCCTTGATGCGGCACGTGCTGGCCGACCTGATCGAGCGCTCGGGGCGCTTTCAGGTGATCGGGACGGCCCGAGACGGCCGCGAGGCCGTCGCGCAGGCGCGCCGCCTGGCCCCCGACCTCATCACCATGGACGTGGAAATGCCGGGGCTCGACGGCTTGGGGGCCATCGAGGCCATCATGCGCGAAGCCCCGCGTCCTATCGTCGTGGTGAGCGCCCACGCCGCCCCCGGCTCGCAGCACGCCATCCGGGCGCTGGAGCTGGGCGCCGTGGAGATCGTGGCCAAGCCCCAGCCCAACGATACCGCGGGCCTGGCCTCCTTGGGGCCGGCGCTGCTCGCCGCCCTCGAGGTCGCCTCCGCCGCGAACCTCGAGCGGGTTCCCGCTGGGCCGCAGGCTCAGTTGGCCCCTGAGCGCCAAGCGGCGCCGCTGCGGCGCCCCACCTCTTCGGGCCCGGCGCGCGTCGCCATCGCCATCGCCGCCTCGACGGGGGGTCCCCGTGCCTTGGCCAGGGTCCTGCCGGCGCTGGCGCCCGGAGCGCAGGCGGCCACCTTGATCGTCCAGCACATGCCCGCAGGCTTCACCCGGAGCCTGGCGCATCGGCTGGACCAGTTGAGCGCTATCGCCGTGACGGAGGCCCAAGATCACAGCCCGGTGCTGGCGGACACGGCGTACCTGGCCCCGGGAGGTTATCATATGCTGGTCGAGGGGTCTTCAGGGGCAGCGCGCGTGCGGTTGGATGAAGGGCCACCCCGATGGGGCGTGCGACCGGCAGCCGATGTGCTGTTGGAGTCCGTGGCCCGCGTCTTTGGGCCTCGAGCGATCGGCGTGGTGCTGACCGGCATGGGCCGCGACGGCGCGGCGGGATTGGCCGTCCTGAGAAACGCGGGCGGCCGCGGCCTGGCCCAGGATCGGGACAGTGCGGTCGTCTACGGGATGCCCCAAGCCGCCATCGCGGCGGGCGGCGCAGACGAGGTGGTGGCCCTCGATCGGCTCGCGGCCCGGCTCAACGCCTTGGCGCAAGGAATGGCGGCGACGTGACGCCGTATCTGGAAGTCCGATCGGCCGGAAGGCCGTATGGCCTGCCGCTGTCCGAAGTGCTCGAGGTCGCCGAGACCGCTCCACTCGCCCGCGTGCCGGGCACCCACCCCGCGGTGCGCGGCATCTCGCTGGTGGGCGGGCGGCTGCTGGTCCAAGTCCATTTGGGCGGCCTGCTTCAGGACGCTTCGGCACCGCCTCCAGCCAGCTCGCCCGTGGTGGTGGTAGCCGGTGCCGCCCGGCCGGTGGCGTTCGAGGTGGACCAGGTGGACTGGGCCGACGCCCCGGAGCTTGTGCCCCTGCCTGAGACGTGGGAAGGGCCGGCGGCGCTGGGGATGGCCCGGCGCGGTGCCGGCTGGATCCCGCTGCTCGATGTGGCGGCCCTGATCCGCCGGCTGGAGGGAAGGGGAGGGCCAGGCTAGATGCGCGAGCTGGTCGAAGAAGTCCAGTTGCTGACCTTCCGGCTGGCCGGCGCGGAGTTCGCCTTCAACATCCTGGAGGTGGAGCGGGTGCTGCGCCACCAGCCGCCCGAGCCGCTGCCGGGTGCCCCGCCGTTCATCAAAGGCGTGCTGCCCTACGGGGACGGCGTGATTCCGGTGCTGGACCTGCGCGAGCGCCTGGAGGTTTCCGCCCCGCTCGACGCGGCTACCCGGATCGTGGTCGTCCAGCTGGGCTCCGGGCGGGTGGGCGTGGTGGTGGACGCGGTGCGCGAAGTGGCGCGCGTGCCCGCCGCACGCGTGGCGCCGCCCCCGCCCGCGCTGCAAGGGCCGTCGGCCGCCGTGCTCGCAGGCATCGTGCGATGGGACCAGCGGACCATCATCGTGCTGGCGCCCGCCAAGCTCTTGACCTCGAGCGAACGGTTGGCGTTGGAGGATCTGCTGGCGGAGGTTCACCCATGAGCGACTCGATCGTGGCACCGCTTCGCGCCACCTATCAGGAAATCGCCGCGAAGCTCGACGCCCCGCTTTCGGGAGAGCAGCGCGACGAGGTCAAGAAAGCCATCATCGCGCTGTTCAAGACCGTGGACCAGGCGTTGGGCGACCTCTCGGCGCTGAAGGAAGACATCCGCACCCTGGTGGACCGTTACAAGCAGCACGTGCAGAACGAGAGCGGCAGCCAGGCCCCGCAGTTTACGGGAGCGGTCCCGGTCGTGGCGGACCACATCGGCGCCTCGACCTACATTCAGAAAGGGTGGAGCCTCATCTCGCTGGGGGACTACCCCGCCGCCGTGCAGGCGCTGACCAAGGCATTGACCCTCTCGCCCGGCGACAGCCAGGCCGAGTCGCTGTTGGGCTGGGCCCAGATGCTGAACGAAGAGTACGACGACGCCCTCCAGACCTTCCAGCGGGTGCTTACCCGGGAGCCCGCCAATTCCTTAGCGCGCATCAACGTGGGGTATATCTGTCTCAAGAAGCGGATCTTTGGCGAGGCCATCGAGCATCTCTCCAAGGCGATCCGGCTGGACAACGACAAGAAAGCCACGTTGTACGCCCATTACTACCTGGGTTTGGTGTACTTGGAGCGCGAAATGTTCGAGGACGCGGAAACCTTTTTCCGCAAGACCATCCAGCTCGGCCCGAACCTGATCGAGGCGTACTACGAGCTGGGCCGGACGCTGTGGTTCGCCGGGCGCCCCGAGGAGGCCAAACAGGTCTGGCAGGAGGGCTACCAAGCGAACCGCTTCAACCCGTGGGGCAAGCGCTGCCAAGAAACCTTGGAGCTGGTGGCACAGGGAGGGGAGCCGCCACGCTCCTAGGCCTGCTGATCTCCCTCGGGGTGCAGGCCCCCCAGCAGATCCAAGTGGGCCGCGTGAGCGCGGTGTATTGGCCCGGCCAGGAAGCGGTCGCGACAGCGCTGGCAGAGCTGGCTGACCGCAGCGGGTCATGGCCCGGCCTGCCAGCCGCGGATGACCGCCCCCTGCGCCTGATCGTCGTCGAGAATACCCGCCGGTTCGATTCCGTCACGGCACGCCGCCTGCCGTCCTGGGGCGTAGGGGCGGCCTTCCCGGCGAGCCGCACCGTCCTGATTCGACTGGACGGAGACCCCCGGCGCATTCTGCGACACGAACTCGCTCACCTGGCGCTGCACCAAGCGGTGCGCCGAGTGCCGCTGTGGTTCGACGAGGGCTACGCCGCGCGCGCCGCGGGCGAATGGGACCGGCTCGACGGACTGCTGATGAACTGGCGCCTGCTTTCGGGGGAAGTCCCTACGCTGGATCAGGTGACCGCGGACCTGCGGGCTCGGCCCCAGGCGGCGGATGCGGCGTACGCCTTCGCCACCACCGCGGTGTTGTATTTGGAGCGCCTGGGGCGGGAGCGCGGTCTTGCTCCCCTGGTGGCCTCCCTGGCGGCGGAACCCGATTTCGATCGGGCCCTCCGGGCCACCTACGGCATCACGCTCGCTGAGTTCGAGACCGCCTGGCGCCGCGACCTCAAGAACCGCTACGGCTGGTTGCTCGTGTTGGCTTCGTTCGCCGTGCTCTGGCTGGTGGTGCTGCTGGTGGTGGGCGTCGGTTGGCGCTACCGGCGCCGGCGCGACCGAAGGCGGCGACTGGCCCTCGATGAAGGCTGGGTGGTCCCCCCCGAGGAAGCCGGTCCAAGTGCTTGACGCTCAAGGCCGTTCGCGTTAGCCTCTTAGGCCGTGCCCGAAAAGACACTGGCGTCCGGTCGGCTGCGTTTCGGTCGGGTCAACGCACTGCTTCTCGGCTCGGCGGTCATTTCGCTGGCTGCGGGGTATCTCTTGTTAGCCCAAGGGTCCACCACGCTCGCGCCCGTGCTGCTGGTGCTTGGCTACTGCGTGCTGTTCCCCCTGGGGCTCGCGCTGTAGGGCGGGGACTTGGGCGAATAGCTCAGCTGGTCTAGAGCGCCTGCCTTACACGCAGGAAGTCGGGGGTTCGAATCCCTCTTCGCCCATCTGGAAGCCAGAGTGCTCGCAGGAGGGCGAGCATCGTACAAACCGGAGGAGTGTAGCGTGGAGCACACAGGTCGGAAGGCGTGGCGCATGGTGGTGGTGGGATCGGCGATCGCGGCGGCCGGATGGACTGCCCCGCGGCTCGAAGCCCAAGGTGCCCGGCCACCGGTGCAGACCGAACGGGTCCTGGTCCTGGCCCCGCTGCCGTCGGACCCGGCGGACTCGGCCTACGCGGTGGGCTTTGGCGATGAGCTGAGGAGCCGGCTGGAAGGCAAGACCCGCCGGCAGTTTACCGTCATCAGCAAGGATAAGATCGGAGAAGCCTTGGAGGCATCCGGCTTCAGCCGGGACGCCCTGCTGGACGACAACGCCGCCCTCCAACTCGCCCGCTTCCTCCAGGCTGATGCGTACCTGGTGGGCCGGCTGGAAACCAATCCGATCCCCAAGGTCAGCATTCACTTGTTGGACCTCCGGCGCTCGGGCCTCTCCGGCTGGGTCCACGTAACCGGCCAGGCCGGCGTGCAGCCCAAGCCCTTTGCCCAACTGGTAGCGGACTCGCTGGAAAACCCCCTGCGGGCTGCCGAGGCCACGCGGGAATGCTTGGACCGGCGGGACCGGCGAGATTTCAGCGGGGCCAAAGACCGCGCCCGCCGGGCCTTCCAGTATGTGCCCAACCATCCCGCGGCCGCCAACTGCCTGGCGGTGGTGCTGGAGGCGGAGCAGGCGCCGCCTGACAGCCTGATCCCAGTGCTGGAGCGAGCGGTGCGGGGTGACTCGCTCAACACCCGCGCTTGGGAGTCCCTCGGGCGCCAGTACCAGGCCAAGGGCACCCACCAGGACAGCCTGCGGGCGGCGGAGGCGTTCTTGAAGCAGCTCGAAGCCGATCCTACGGACTCCAAGCTGCGCACCGGGATCGCGGCCTTATTTATCACGCTCAAAGAGTACGCCCGGGCTCGGGACCTGCTGAACGTCGCCATCCAGCAGAACCCCGGCGACTTGGCGTTGCTCCAGCTCAAGGCCCGCGCCTGCGAGGACGGCTCGCTCTGGCCCTGCTTGGTCGAAGCGCTGGCGGGCCAGTACGAATTGGACACCACCCTGGTGGGCAAGCTCGAGTTCTACGGCAAGATCTTCGGTGCGGCCCAGCAGGCCGGCGATACGGCGGCGATGCTCAAGTGGTCCGGGGAGGCCGTCCGGCGGTTGCCAAACGAGGTCACCCTCTGGCGGGCCCGCGCCGCGGCGCTCAACACCGCCGGCATGACGGACTCCGCGCTGGCGGCGTACCAGCGCATCGCCGAATTGGACCCCAACGACATCGCGAGCCCGCTGCGGATTGCCCAGATCCTGATGGATCGGGTCACGATCGATTCCACCGTCCCCCTGGACACGGTGACGCTGGGCCGGGTGGATTCCCTGCTCCAGCGGATCGCGGCCGCCCGGAGCAACGCCGCCGGCCAGCCCACCGACACCGCGGTCTGGATGAACGTGGCCGTGATGTACTTCCAGCCCGGCACCCAACTGGTGCAGCAGCGGGTCAGCTTCCCGCTCGGGATCCGGTGGCTGGAGCGGGCCGCCAAGTACGACGTCAAGAACCAGCTCACCACCCAGGCCAATTTCTTCCTGGGGCTGGCCTACTTCCTCCCCCTGCCGGATTTCGACGCCCAGCTGCGGGAGCGGAAGTCCTGTGCCATGGTGACCGAAGAGGCGGAGACCGTGGCCAAGGCCAAGGCGGCCCTGATGGCGGGCGCGTCGGTGCAGCCCCAGACGGCGAACCAGTTGCTCCAGTACGTGGCCCAGTTCGAGCAGCTGATTCCCCAGTACCGGGCGGCCTTCAAGTGTAGATAATGCCGCTTGTTTCGGCAGGCCGGGGCCCCTAGCTTACGGAGCGTCACGTACCCTGGGGCTGTAGCTCAGCTGGTTAGAGTGCCGGTCTGTCACACCGGAGGCCGCGGGTTCAAGTCCCGTCAGCCCCGCTGGCGTTCGTTATCTGCGCGTGTCGAACGGCGGTCCTGCCTGTTGCGGCGTGGGACCGCCGTTCGGTGTTTGGGCTAGGATGGTCATGGTTTCGGCCCTGGTCCCACACCAGCCCGTGCTGGCAAGAACCGTCGCCCGGCTGGCCCAGGGTCGCCAACGCGCGGTGGATGCCACGCTGGGCGGGGGAGGGCATACCCAGTTGCTGGTGGCGGCAGGTGCCCGGGTGCTGGCCGTGGATCGGGACCCCAAGGCTGTAAGCGCGGCGCGGGACCGGTTCGATCCGGCCCGCGTGACGGTGCTCGAGGGCCGCTTCGCCGATCCCGCCGTCCTCCAAGCCATCGCCGACTTCAGGCCTGACCTGGTCCTGCTCGATCTCGGGATTTCGTCGTCGCAACTGGACGACGTGGTGCGAGGGTTTTCGTTTCGGCCGGGCACTCGGCTCGACATGCGCATGGACCCGACGACCGCCCAGACCGCGGCGGATGTGCTGAACACTTACCGCGAGCGCGAGCTGGCCCGAATCTTCGCGGAGCATGGCGACGAGCCTCGGGCGCGGCGACTGGCTCGCGTGGTAGTGCGCCGCCGCCAACAGCGTCCCTTGAAGACCAGCGACGATCTGGTGAACGCCATCCGCGAGGCGCTGGGTCCCAGGACGGGCCCACCGGACTTCGCCCGGCTGTTTCAGGCGGTGCGGATCGAGGTCAACCAGGAACTGGTCCAGCTGGAGCAGGCGCTGCCGGCCCTGCGGGAGGCGCTGGTGGCGGGCGGGGCGCTGGCCGTGATCAGCTATCATTCGGGCGAGGATCGCATGGTCAAACACGCCTTCGCCCAATGGGCGCGGGACTGCGTCTGCCCCCCGGGGCAGCCGGTGTGCACCTGCCGGGGCCGGGCGCTGGGGGTCGTGGCCACCCGCCGGCCCATCCGGCCGGCGCCCGCGGAAGTGGCGGCCAATCCTCGGGCGCGCAGCGCGCGACTGCGCGTGTTCGTCGCGAGTCATGCGCCCTAGAGGCCGGCTCTGGGTGCTGTTCTGGTTGGGTTTCGTGCTGGCCATGCTGGCCTGGGTGGTGGCCCGCCAGACCTCCGCCGTGGTGACGGCCGGCGAGCTGGGGGATTTGCGCGAGGAGCGAGCCGGCCTGGAGGCCAGGCGCGCGGAACTCCTCCAGCGCATTCGGGTGGCGCGGAGCCGGGGGGCACTGATTCCCCGGGCCGCGAGGTTGGGGCTCCGCTTGCCAGCGGACTCGGAGATTGTCATTCTGCAAGTCCCGCTGACGGAGAAACGCTGAGATGCTGAGACCCGCGGTGCGCCTGCGGGTGGTGCAGGGGGCATTCGCGTTGGCCGTGGCCGCCGTGGTGGGCCGCGCCGCCCAGGTGCAGCTGGCCCAAGGGGCCGCCTACCGCGCGAGGGCCGAAGCGCAGCGCACCGAACGGGTGGTGCTGCCGGCTCGCCGCGGGGCCATCTCCGACCGCAACGGGGTGCCGCTGGCGCTCACCCGGGAGATCTATCACGTCGGCGTGGCCCCGCGCGAACTGGGCGACCGCCGGCGGGATCCCAGGGCCATTGCGCGAGCGCTGGGGCTTTCCCTGAGCGCAGTGAACCGGGCCCTCAGGCGGCCCTACGCCTATTTCGGCGGACCCTACAGTGCCACCCAGGTGGAACCGTTGCGCCGGCTGCGCGGAGTGCATTTGACGCATGAACTCGAGCGCTTCTACCCGGCCCGCGACCTGGCGCAGTCGGTGATCGGGCGGCCGGCGGCCGACGGGCGGCCCGCCAGCGGGTTGGAGCGCGTGCTCGATACCTTGCTGGCCGGCAGGCCGGGCAGCGCGGTGGTCCTGCGGGACGGCCGCGGGCGCCGCTACGAGTCGCCCGCGCGGCTGGGCGCTTTTCCGGTACCGGGGAACGACGTGCTCCTCACCATTGACGCGGCCCTGCAGGATATTGCCGAGCGGGCCCTGTCGGAGGCCCTGGAGCGCTATGGCGCCTCGGGCGGTGACGTCGTGGTCTTGGCTCCGCGCACCGGCGAGGTGCTGGCGGTGGCCTCGCGCCGCGCAGACGGCTCGCTGCCTCCGAGCGCGTTCACTGGCGTCTTCGAGCCCGGGTCCACCGCCAAGATCTTCGCCGCCGCCGCTCTCCTCGAGGCTCGGCTGGTGAGCCAGCGCGATTCGGTCTTTGCCGAACACGGCGTCTGGGTCCAGCCCCATCGCACCATCCGGGACGACCATCCGGAAGGCTGGCTCACATTGAGCGGGGTGATCCAGGTGTCGAGCAACATCGGCATCGCCAAGTTCGCCCAACGCCTCTCTCCCGTGCAGCAATACCAAGCGCTCCGAGCCTTCGGTTTCGGCGCACCCACGGGCATCGAGTTTCCCGCGGAGTCGCGAGGGAGCCTGCCCCGGCCGTACCAGTGGAGCGGCGTGACCGGGGCCAGTCTGGCGATGGGCTACGAGCTGGCAGTGACCCCGCTCCAGTTGGCAGCCGCCTACGCCGCGATCGCCAACGACGGCGTGCTCATGCGCCCGACGCTGCTGCGCGAGGTGCGCTCGCCCAACGGCAAGCTGATCTATCGCCAGGAAGTCGAGCCGGTGCGGCGGGTGGTGCGGCGGGACGTGGCGGCGGCCCTGCGCGCCATGTTGCGCGGCGTGGTCTACCAGGGAGGCACCGGCTCGACCGCGGCGCTCTCGACCTACCAATTGGCAGGCAAGACCGGGACCGCGCGCCGGGCCACGGCGGAGGGGTACGTGCCGGGGGCCTACACAGCCACGTTCGCGTCCCTGTTCCCAGCCGAGGATCCCCAGCTGGTCACGGTCGTCAAGCTGGACGATCCCCGGGGAGCGTACGCGCGGCTCACCGCAGCCCCGGTGACGCGGTCGCTGATCGAGCAGGCGCTGGCGGCGCGCGCCAGCACCCTGGATGCCGCGCGGCTGGCGGCACACGACGCCCCGCCCGGCGAGCCCGCCGTGGGGGCGGGTTCGGTGCCGTACGTGGCGGCGTGGCCCCCCGCCTCGAACGCGGCCGCGCCCTCCCCGCGGCCGGTACCGGACGTTGCGGGCTTGAGCCTGCGAGAGGCAGCGGGCGCGCTCCATCGCCAAGGCTTCCGGGTCCGGGTGGAAGGCTGGGGCACGGTGGCGGCGACCTCCCCGCCCGCCGGAAGCGCTCGCCCTCCCGGTACCATCGTCACGCTCCTGGCGGGCGGCGCGGAGGTGCGCCGATGAGCACGTGGCCGGGCCGGCCCACCAGGGTCGAGCGGCTCGTCCAGGGGCGGCGAGCCCGGGATCGCGCCGCGTGATCACGCTCCGGGACGTGGTGGCGGCACTGGCGCGAGCGGGCGAGCTGACCGAGGCGCCCTCCGTTGACCCCGCGTTGCGCGGGGTGAGCGACGATTCGCGAAAGCTCGAGCCCGGCATGCTGTTTTGTGCCGTGGTGGGCACCCAGCGCGACGGGCACGACTTCCTCGAGGAAGCCGTGCGGCGGGGCGCCGCCGCGGCGCTCGTGGCGCGGCCGGCGGCCTTGGGCATTCCGGTGGTCGTCTCCCGCGACTCCCGGGCGGCGGCGGCGATCGCGGCCCAGGTTTGGTATGGGGAGCCGGCGCGCCGCTTGCGACTCGTCGGCGTCACCGGCACCAACGGCAAGTCCACCACGGTGGCCCTGATCCGGCACCTGCTCAACGCCCGCGGCACGGTGGGCAGCATCGGCACGCTGGGCGGCTTCGATGGTTCCGGCGCCCCCGCGGGTCCGGCGATCTCGCTCACGACGCCCGGGGCGATCGAGTTCCAGGCCATGTTGGCCGCTCTCGCGGAGCGGGGGGTGACCACCGTGGTGACGGAAGCGTCATCGCACGCCCTGGATCAGCGGCGGCTGTACGGCCTTTCCTTCGAGGCGGCGGTGTACACCAACTTGACCCACGATCACCTGGACTACCATCGCGACTTCGCCTCCTACTTGGCTGCCAAGCTGCTGCTCGCCCGCCAGCTCGAGGAAGGAGGCCTCGAGGTGGTGAACGCGGACGACCCCGCGTGGGAAGCGCTGCCGCGGCAGGCCGGACGGCGGCGGCTCACCTACGGCCTCAGGCAGCCCGCCGACGTTCGGGCGAGCGACGTGCGCCTGGACGCCCAGGGTACGAGCCTCGCCATGCAGTTCGGCACCCAGCGCCACGAGGTCCAGCTCCCGCTGATCGGGGAGTTCAACGTGAGCAACGCGCTGGCGGCCGCGGCCACGGCGTGGGGGCTGGGGCTCGATCCGGTCGAGATCGCCGCTCGTCTGGCTAGCGCTCCCCAGGTGCCGGGCCGCATGGAGCGGATCGCGGGCGGCGAGTTCGTCATCCTGCGGGATTACGCCCACACGCCGGACGCGCTGGAGCGGGCCATCCGCTCGCTCAAGCCGCTCACCCGGGGCCGACTGATCGTGCTCTTCGGCTGCGGCGGCGACCGCGACCGCCGCAAACGGCCGGTGATGGGGCGGATCGCCGCCCGCGGGGCGGATGTGGCGATCGTCACCTCCGACAACCCCCGGAGCGAGGATCCCGATCGCATCATAGACGAGATCGAGGAAGGCATGGAGGGACTCGCCCATCTGCGCATCACCGACCGGCGCGAGGCCATCGAGCGGGCGGTGCAGATGCTCGAGCCGGGAGACTGCCTCCTGCTTGCCGGCAAGGGTCACGAGACCTACCAGGTGATCGGGGATCGCCGCCTCCCCTTCGACGAGCCGGAGATCGTGCGGGCCGCTTTGGCGCGGCGGGCTTGAACCCGATGCGCTGGACTTCGACCCGCGTGGCCCAGGTGCTGGGCACCGCGCCGCCAGCCGCGGCGGAGTTCACCGGCATCGCGACCGACAGCCGGACGGTGCGGCCGGGAGAGTTGTTCGTGGCGCTGGTGGGGCCGCGCTTCGATGGACACGGGTTCGTCGCTGAGGCTGCGGAGCGGGGAGCCCGAGGAGCCGTGGTCCGGCGCGGCACCCCGGTAGTACCGGGCTTGGCCTGGTTCGAGGTGGAGGATACGTTGCGCGCGCTGGGCGCGCTGGCGCGCGAGCGGCGGCGCGAGGTTCCGGGCCCCGTGGTGGCGGTGACCGGGAGCAACGGTAAAACTGCCACCAAGGCGATGCTGGCCGCCGCGCTGGGAACCCGGTGGCGTGCCCATGCCACCAGGGAGAACCTGAACAACTTGGTGGGGGTGCCGCTCACCATCCTGGCGGCGCCCGAAGACACCGAGGCCCTGGTGGTCGAGTGCGGCGCGAGCCTGCCGGGCGAGCTGGCCCGGTTGCGGCAGATCGTGGAGCCGTCGGTCGGCGTGGTCACCAATGTGGCACCGGCGCATCTGGAGGGCTTTGGCAGCCTGGAGGCGGTGCTGCGCGAGAAGGTCTCGCTCCTCGAAGGCGTGCCGGTGGCGGTGGTGGGGCAGCGGCCGCCCGAGTTGGCTCAGGCGGCCGGCCGCCTGGCCGCTCGCGTGGTGAGCGCGGGTTTGGCGCCAGGAGCGACCCTGGCCCCGGACCACTGGCACGTGGGCGAGGAAGGCCGGCCGGTGCTGACCGTGCGGGGCATCCGGGTGGCGCTGCCGGTGGCCGGCCGGCACCAGGCCGAAAACGCCATGATGGCGCTGGCGGTGGCGATCGAGCTGGGGCTGGATCTCGGCGCCGTGGCCGGCGCGCTGGCCGGCGTCCAGTTGCCTCACGGCCGTCTGGAGATCCTCAAGGTCGAGGACCGCGTGATCATCCACGACGCCTATAACGCCAATCCGGCGTCGCTGGCAGCGGCGCTGGAGACGGCCCAAAGCCTCAAGGGAAACCGGCCCCTGGTGGTGCTGGTCGGCAGCATGCTGGAGTTGGGGCCGGCCTCGGCGGCGCTCCACGAGGAGATGGCCGATCGCATCGTGGCGCTCGAGCCGCATCTGGTGGGGGCGGTGGGGGAGTTCGTCGGCCCCTTGCTGCAGCGCGGGCTGGGGGCGCGGCTGGTCACGGCGGCTGACGCCGAGGCGCTGGGCCGCGCCGTGGCGCCGTTGCTTTCGGGCGGGGAGCTGATCCTGCTCAAAGCATCTCGCGGCGTGGCGCTGGAACGGGCCATCCCGTACCTGACTGGGGGAGAGTCGTGCTCTATCACCTGCTAGCTCCGCTGGCTCGGGAGCACATCGTCTTCAACCTGTTCCGCTATATCACCTTCCGGGCTGCCGGAGCGATGGTGACTGCGGCCATCATCGCTTTTGTGATCGGGCCTCGGATCATCCGGTGGCTGCGCGAGCGCAAGATCGGCCAGGTGGTCCGCGCGGAAGGCCCGGCCACCCACCAGGCCAAGCGGGGCACGCCGACCATGGGCGGGCTGATCATCATCGCCGGCACGGTGATTCCCACGCTGTTATGGGCCCAGCTCACCAACGCCTACGTGTGGGTGGCGGTGCTGGCCACCCTGTGGATGGGCGGCATCGGATTCGTGGACGACTACCTCAAGTTCGTGCAAGGCAAGTCCAGGGGGCTGGTGGCCCGGTACAAGCTGGCCGGTCAGATCAGCTTCGGGGTCGGCCTCGGGGTGTATCTGTTGCTCGATCCGCCGGCCGTCAACCTGCCGGCCAACGCCACCACCCTGCCGTTTTTCAAGTACGTGCTGATCATCCTGCCGCCGCTTTTGTACTTGGCCTTCGTGACCTTGGTGGTCACGGGAACGTCCAACGCGGTGAACCTGACCGACGGGTTGGACGGTCTGGCAGCCGGCTTGAGCGTCATCGCGGCGGCGGCCTTCGCGGTCTTCGCCTACCTCTTCGGCCGGGTGGACACCTCGGCCTACCTCAATGTCTTCTACCTGCCCGGGGCCGGTGAATTGACGGTGTTCCTCACCGCGATGTTGGGAGCGGCGCTGGGATTCCTGTGGTTCAATGCCCACCCGGCGCAGGTGTTCATGGGGGATACCGGCAGCTTGGCGCTGGGCGGCGCGTTCGGAACCGTAGCGATCTTGCTCAAGTCGGAGTTCTTGTTGCTGATGATCGGCGGGGTGTTCGTGGCCGAAGCACTCTCGGTGATCGTCCAGACCGGCGCGTTTCGCTGGCGCAAGCGGCGCTATGGACGGGACTATGCGGAAACCCATCGGGTGTTTCGGATGGCGCCGCTGCACCATCACTTCGAGAAGGCCGGCTGGGCCGAGCCCCAGGTGGTCATGCGGTTCTACATTGTCGGCATCCTGTGCGCGCTGTTCGCCCTCTCGACCCTGAAGATCCGGTGATCCCGGACGCCTGGCGGCGCGGGGAGGTGGCGGTGGTGGGGTTGGCGCGCACCGGAGCGGCGGTGACCCGATGGTTGGCGGCGCAAGGGGTGGCGGTCTATGCCTCGGACGCGGCGGACACGCCCGAGCTTCGCGCGACGGTTCGGGCGCTGGTCTTGCCGGGCGTCAGCACGGAGCTGGGCCGGCACGATCTCGATCGCATCGGCCGGGCGGCGGCGGTGGTGGTCTCGCCGGGCGTCCCGCCCTGGGCCGAGCCGCTCCGGGCGGCGCGGCAAGCGGGAATCGAGATCCTGGCCGAGCTGGACTTGGCCGCGCGAGCCTTGCGGGACACCCGGCTGATCGTGGTAACGGGGACCAACGGCAAGAGCACCACCACCGCGTTGATCGGCCACCTGCTCCGCACCGCGGGCGAGACGGTGGCCGTGGCCGGGAACATCGGCCGGCCGCTGATCAGCGTCGCCGGCGACGTGCCCCCGCCGCGCTGGGCGGCGGTCGAAGCCTCGTCGTTCCAGTTGCACGATGCACCGCACCTTAGCCCCGAGATCGGGGTGCTCACCAACCTGGCACCGGATCACCTGGATCGCTACCCAACCGTGGCGGCGTATTATGCCGACAAGCGGCTGCTCTTTCGCAACGCGTCGCAAGCATCCACCTGGGTGCTGAACGGCGATGATCCCGGAGTCCTCTCCCTGGCGGCCGGCGTGCCAGGCACGCGGCGGCTGTTCCGGCTCGCGGAGCCGGCGGATGCCTGGTACGACGGAGGTACCGGCTGGCTCATGCTGGGCCCGGAGCGGTTGCTCGAGCGGCGGGCCCTCCCGCTCTTGGGTGCTCACAACGTGGCCAATGCCCTGGCGGCCGCGCTGGCGGCACGGGCGGCGGGGGTCGATCTGCCAGCGCTGGCGCGGGGCTTGGCCTCCTTCCGGGGACTGCCCCACCGGCTGGAACCCCTAGGCGAGGTGCGCGGGGTGCTCTGGATCAACGATTCCAAGGCCACCAACGTGGCCTCGGCGGCCGTGGCCCTGCGCGCGGTGGAACGGCCGTTCGTGCTCATCGCCGGGGGGCGTGCCAAGGGGGAGTCCTTTAGTCCGCTGGCGCCGCTGCTTCAGGGCCGCTGCCGCGTGGTGGTGGCCTACGGGGAGGCCCGCGAGCAGTTAGCGCGGGAACTCGCCAGCGCCTGCCCGGTGGAAAAGGTCCAGGGGTTCGATGCCGCGGTTGCACGCGGGGCCCGGGCCGCGAGGGCCGGTGACGCCTTGCTCCTGTCCCCGGCCTGCGCCAGCTACGATCAGTTCAGCAACTACGAGGAGCGCGGCGCCCGGTTCGCGAAGCTGGCGGAGGAACGATGACGAGACCCGTGGCCCCCGAGCAGGTCGCCTGGGAGATCAGGCTCATGGCGGTGGTGGTTGCCACCTTGGCAGTCTTCGGCGTCGCCGCCGTGTACGGGGCCTCGAGCATCGTGGCGGTACAGAATGGCCGGGCCGGTAGCGCCTTTGCCTGGAACCAGCTCGTGGGCCTGATGGTCGGCGGGGTGGTCTTCTTGGCGGCGGCGAGGACCGACTACCACGTCTGGGAGCGGCTGGCTTGGCCGTTGATCGGCGTCTGCGCCGGGCTGCTGGTGGTGCCGTACCTGCCGGTGGTCCGTTCCTTGGCGCCGGAAATCAACGGCGCACGCCGCTGGATGGATATCGGACCCTTGCGCTTCCAGCCCTCCGAGCTGGCCAAGTTCGCCGTGGTCGCGTGGACCGCCATGCTGGCGGCCAAGAAAGGCGAGACCGTGCGCGAGTTCCGCCGCGGGGTCATGCCGTTCCTGGTGATCGTCGGGCCGCTCAGTGCGCTGGTGCTGTTCCAGCCCAACCTCTCCACCGCAGCCTTCATGGTGCTGCTGGCCGGAGTCATCCTCTTCACCGCCGGCGCGCGGATCGGGCATTTCCTGCTTTTGGGATTGGCCGCCGTGCCCATCGCTTGGCACGAGATCGTATCGGTGCAGTACCGCTTGGCCCGCATGCTCACCTTCTTGAGCCCGGGCGAAGACTCTCAGGAAATGAGCTGGCAGATCACCCAATCGGTGATCGGCGTGGGCTCGGGCCGGGTCTTCGGCGTCGGCTTTGGCCAGGGCCAGCAGAAACTGGGCTACCTGCCCTACGCCTACTCGGATTTCATCTTCAGCACCATCGGCGAGGAGTGGGGCTTCGTGGGGGTCACGGTGGTGGTGCTGCTCTACGGCCTATTCATCGCACTGGGGCTTCGGATCGCGCGCACGGCCCAGGACTCCTTCGGCATGTTGCTGGCCACGGGGCTCACCACCCTGATCGGCATGTCGGCGCTGGTGCACATGGCGGTCTCGCTGGCGCTGGTGCCGACCACGGGACTGCCGCTGCCGTTTGTCTCCTATGGGCGGTCCAACCTGCTGGTCTCCCTGCTGGCGGCCGGGGTGCTGGCGAGCGTCGGCAGGCACCGCCGCCCTGCCCGGCCTCTACCGGCACGAGGCGCAGACTGAGCTGCCGGATTGTCATTACGGGGGGTGGTACCGGGGGCCACCTGATGCCGGCCTTGGCGCTCGCTCAAGCCCTCACGGAAC
This sequence comes from Gemmatimonadota bacterium, assembly GCA_037440225.1. Lineage (GTDB taxonomy): Bacteria > Gemmatimonadota > Gemmatimonadetes > Gemmatimonadales > GWC2-71-9 > JACPAP01. Next base: position 123,822 of record JBBIUN010000004.1, read on the forward strand.
TGAGGCCGGACGTCGAGCCGGTGCTCGTGGGCGCCAAACGCGGGGTCGAGGCCAGCCTGCTTCCGCGCCGGCCGTTCCGATTCCACTTGCTCTCGGCCGAGCCGCTGTACCGGCGGGCCTGGTGGCGCAACGCGCGCTGGCCGCTTGTAGCCCTGCGCGTGGGGCGCGAGTGCCGGGCGGTGCTTCGAGCGGAAGAGCCGAGAGTGGTGATCGGGACCGGAGGCTACGCGGCAGCTCCCATGCTGGCAGCGGCGGCCCTGGCGGGAATTCCTTTGGTCCTGCAGGAGCAAAACGCGGTGCCCGGGCTGGTAACCCGCGGGTTTGCCCGTTGGGCCCGCCAGATTCATCTGGGCTTCCCGGAAGCGGCGCGGTTCATCCGCGCGGGGCGGGATACGTCGGTGTTCCGCTTCGGCAATCCCATCGTGCCGCCCCGCACCGCTCCCAGCAGGGAGGCGGCGCGAGCCCGACTCGGGATCGCCCCCGACGCCAGGGTGGTCTTCGTGTTCGGGGGCAGCCAGGGCGCCCGCCGGCTCAACGCCGTGGTGGCGCAGCTCGTGGAATTGCATCAACTCGACGATCTCACCTTGTGCTGGAGCACCGGGGAGATCCAATGGGCAGACTACGGGCGCTACCATGAGCCGCCCCGGAGGCTGGTGAGACCATTCTGGGATCCGATCGCCGAGGCGTACCGGGCGGCCGACGTGGCGGTGGCGCGAAGCGGGGCCATGACCACGGCGGAGTTGTGTGCTTTCGGGCTGCCGGCGATTTTGGTACCCTTGCCCACGGCCGCCGCAAATCACCAAACTCGAAATGCCGAGGCGCTGGCGGCCGCTGGCGCGGCGGTTCATCTGCCCGAAGCCGACCTGGGGCCGGAGCGGCTGCTCGCCGTCCTGCACCAAATCCTGGACCAGCCAAAACGCCTGGAAGCCATGGGGCAGGAGGCCTTTCGCCGGGGCCAGCCGGAGGCTGCCCGAAGAATTGCCGAAGCCGTGCTGGGCCTAGTGAGCTAACTGCTCGCTCTTTCGCAAGTTTCGGCGCTGCTTTATATTAGCTGCCCACCGATGTTCCTGTTCGCCCCGGACGATCCCCGACCCGTCCATTTCATGGGGATAGCCGGCGCGGGGATGAGTGCCCTGGCACTCATAGCCAGGCGCCGGGGCGTGGCGGTTACCGGATGTGACCCGGAGTTGAGTGGTGCGGCCGACCTCGCGTTGGCTGGGGCCCGGTTGCTTCCGGGGCACGATCCGGCGCATGTTGCCGGCGCCCGGGCGGTGGTGTTCACGGCCGCGGTGTCGGCAGACCACCCCGAGCTGGTGGCGGCCCGGCAGGCGGGCCTCCCGGTGGTGCGTCGTGCGGATGCGCTCAAGCTGCTGGTGGAAGGCGGTGAGGTGGTGGCGGTGGCAGGGACGCACGGCAAGACGACCACCACCGTCATGACGACCGAGGCGCTCGCGGCCGCCGGGCGAGACCCTACGGGGATCGCCGGCGGCCGTGTCGCAAGCTGGGGAGGCAACGCGCGGGCCGGAGGCAGCCGGTGGTACGTGGTCGAGGCGGACGAGTACGATCGCGCGTTTCTGGCGCTCGAGCCGCGGGTGGCGTTGGTGAACAACGTCGAAGCCGACCACCTGGAGTGTTACGGCGGCTCGCTGGCGGCCTTGGAAGACGCCTTTGTGGAGTTTGCCGGGCGGTCGGAGCTGGCGCTGTTCGGCGCGGACGATCCGGGGGCGGTGCGGGTGGCTGGGCGGGTGGGTAACCGGCACTGGCTGGTGGGGACCGCGCCGGGAGCGGATCTCGCCATCGGGGCGGTGCGCAGCGATCGGACGGGAAGTCGAGCTACGCTGCGGTTGCCGGACGGGGCTCGGGTGGAGCTGGCGCTCAGCGTGCCGGGCCTGCACAACGTGCGCAACGCGGCCATGGCCATCGGCGCGGTGCTGGCCGTGGGAGCGGAGGTGGAGCCGGCGCTGCGGGCGCTGGCGGGGTTCACAGGGGTGGGGCGGCGGTTCGAGTGGGTGGGATCGGCCAAGGGGGTGACGATCGTGGACGACTACGCGCACCACCCGTCGGAGGTCGCGGCCACGATCGCGGCGGCGCGGCAGCGGTTCCCGGAGGCGAAGCTGGTCGCGGTCTTTCAGCCGCACTTGTATTCGCGCACCCAACTGTTGGGGGAAGCGTTAGGGGCCTCGCTGGCGGCGGCCGACCGGGTGGTGGTGACCGAGATTTACGGAGCCCGCGAGGAGCCCGTGGCGGGCGTGAGCGGGCGCTTCGTGGCCGAAGCGGCGCGGCGGCGGGGGGCGGCGGTCGAGTGGGTGCCGGAGCGGAACCGGTTGGCCGACGTGCTGGCCGACTCGGTGGCACCGGGCGAGGTGGTGCTGACGCTGGGCGCGGGCGACATCACCCGGGTGGGCCGTGAGCTGCTGGATCGGCTGAGCGGTGCTGCGGCGTGAGGCGACGGCTGCTCCAGGCCGCCGCAGCGGCGGCCCTGTTACTGGGGCTGGTTGCCCTGGCGCCGCTGGGCTTACGGCGCATAGCCTTCTTCCGGGTCCGCCGAGTGGAGCTGGTAGGGGTGCGCTACTTGGCGCCCGAGCAGGTGCTGGCCCGGTTGGGCGAAACTGGGCGGGAGCTGAGCGTCTTCGACGATCTGGGTGCCCTGGCTTCGCGGGTCGAGGCGGTGGCGGGCGTGGTGGAAGCCCGGGTGGAGCGGCGGTTGCCGGGAACGCTGCGGGTAAGCGTGGTGGAGCAGGTGCCGGTGGCGCTGGTGCCGGGACCCGACGGGTTGGTCGCGCTGGATTCGGCGGGGCGGCCGCTCCCGTACGATCCGGCGGAGAGCGGTTTGGAGTTGCCGCTCGTGCCCCGGGCCGATACCCTCGTGACCCGGATCTTGGCCCGGGTGCGGGTGGTGGATTCGGCGCTGTACCAGGCGGTCGGTTCGGCCGGTCGGGCTCCGGGAGCAGGGGTCACGCTCGAGGTGGGAGGACGCCGCATCTTGTTGGCGAGCGGATCGAGCAGCGAGGAAATCCGGGCGGTGGCGGCCGTGCGTCGGCACCTGCTCGCCACCGGCCGGCCGTACGGCGAGCTGGACGGGCGGTTCGAGGGATGGGTCGTGGTGCGCCGGAGCGGGTCGTGAAACGCGATCGGGTGGTGGTGGGTTTAGACTTGGGCAGCACCAAGACGTGCGCGGTGATTGGCGAGGCCATGGGCGACGCGCTGGTGCCGGGCGTGAAGGTGCTGGGGGTGGGAGTGGCGCGCTCGACCGGCGTGCGGCGGGGTGTGGTGCGCGACATCGAGCAGACCACGCGCTCGATCGTGCAGGCCGTCCGGGACGCCGAGCGGATGGCCGGGGTTCCGGCCCACGCGGTCTATTGCGGGATCGCGGGCGAACACGTGAGCGCCCGGACCTCCACCGGGTTGGCCTCGGTGACCGGAGAGGAGATTACTCGGGCGGACGTGGATCGGGTGGACGAGGTGGCGCGGGCGGTCACCCTGGGCCGGGACCACGAGCTGCTCCACTACATCCCGCAGGAGTACAAGGTGGACAACCAAGGCGGGATCAGCGATCCCGTGGGGATGACGGGACTCAGGCTGGAAGTGGACATGTACCTGGTCTCGGTCCAGGCCACCGCGGCGCAGAACCTGCGCAAGTCAGTGGAGCGGGCGGGCTACCGGGTGGCGGACCTGGTGCTGGAGCCGCTGGCGGCGGCGCTGGCGGTGCTGACGGAAGAAGAGAAGGAGCTGGGGTGCGTGCTGGTGGAGCTGGGCGGCGGCTCCACCAACGTGGCGATCTTCCAGGACGGGAAGATCCGGCATTTGGCTTCGCTCCGCTATGCCGGCTCGCACGTGACCAGCGACATCGTGCAGGGGCTCGGCGTGACCCAAGCCGATGCGGAGCGCTTGAAGGAGCGGTCGGGAGCGGCCTACTTGCCGATGGTGGACCCGGACGAGGTGATCGAGCTGCCGAGCACGCCGGGCCAGGGGCCGCGCCAGGCCAAGCGGGAACTGCTGGTGCACATTATCCAGCAGCGGCTGGACGAGATCTACGGCTTGGTGCTGCGGGAGGTGGAGCAGGCGGGATACGCGGGTCGCCTGCCGGCGGGGGTGGTCTTGACGGGCGGGGGCGCGCAGCTTCCCGGGGCGGTGGAACTGGCGCGCGAGGTGTTCGCGGCCCCGGCGCGGGCGGGCCTGCCGGGTCGCGGAGTGACGGGGCTCGTGGACAGCGTGCAGGCGCCGCGCTACGCGGTATCCGTGGGGCTGGCGCTCTATGCGTCCCGGCAGCTTCAGGGTGGAAGCCACAGCGAGACCGGAGTGGAGCGGTGGTTTGCACCGGTCAAGCGGTGGTTGCAGGACTTCTTTGGACCAGGCTTCTGAGCGTGGCCTTTTCAACGAGGCGCCCGATGGTCTTCGAACTGGAACAGACGGTTTCGCAGAACGCCCGCATGAAGGTGGTGGGGGTCGGCGGCGGCGGGGGCAACGCGGTCAATCGGATGATTGACGAGCACCTGGTGGGGGTGGAGTTCATTTCGGTGAACACCGACGCCCAAGCTCTGCTGCACAACAAGGCGGACGTCAAGGTCCAGATCGGCAAGAAGCTGACCCGCGGCTTGGGGGCGGGGGCGCGGCCTGAGATCGGCCGGCAGGCCATCGAGGAGAATCGCGACGAAGTCCTGCACGTGCTCGAGGGAGCGGACCTGGTGTTCGTGACCTGCGGGATGGGCGGGGGTACCGGCACCGGCGCGGCGCCCATCATCGCGCAGATGGCGCGCGACGTGGGGGCGCTCACCGTCGGGATCGTCACCAAGCCGTTCCTGTTCGAAGGCCGCAAGCGCATGCGCCAGGCGGAAATCGGGATCACCGAGATGCGCAAGCACGTGGATACCATGATCGTCGTTCCCAACGAGCGGCTCTTGGCGGTGGTGGGCAAGAACGTGCCGTTCCAGGAAGCCCTCAAGAAGGCGGATGAGGTGTTGCTCCACGCCACCCAAGGCATCTCCACGCTGATCAGTGTCACGGGGCTGGTGAACGTGGACTTTGCGGACGTGCGGACGGTGATGCAGAACGGCGGGTCGGCCTTGATGGGCACGGGCGTGGGCCGGGGCGACGATCGGGCCATGGAAGCCGCCCAGCAGGCCATCTCGAGCCCGCTCTTGGACAACGTCTCCATCAACGGCTCGACCGGCGTGCTGGTGAACATCACCGGCGGGCAGGACCTCACCCTGGGCGAGGTGAATCAGATCAGCGAGATCATTCACGATGCCGCAGGCGACCAAGCCGAGATCATCTTCGGCGCGGTGCACGATCCCGCGATGGAAGGCGAAGTGCGGGTCACCGTGATCGCCACCGGTTTCGATCGGGCCTTGGGTCAGGGCGAGGGGCTCCCTCGGGTGACGCCGGGGGTCTTGCCCTTCCCCCAGCGGGTCTCGCGCCCGGCCGCCGCCAGCGGGCCGGCACCGGCTGCGCCGGCCCGGCGAATCCCGGCTCCGGGCAGCTTGCCCGGGGCCGAAGCCGGTGAGGTGCCGGAGATGGAGATTCCCACCTTCATCCGGCGGCAGATGGATTGATGATCCGGCGGCGGCCCAAGCTGGCGCTGGTCCTGGCGGCGTTGGTGGTGGCCGGCCTGTGGACCGCGGTGCGGGCTTCTCCGGATACGCATCTGCCGATCGCGGCCGCCATCGTGGCCACCGCCCCCGCGCGCTTCGTGACCGACACTCTGCGCCGCGGTGAGACGCTCTCCGAGCTGTTTGCCCGCCACGGGATCGAGGGCTCGGACCTCTCGGCGCTGCTGGCCGCGGCCCCGGCGCTGGCTCCCCGGCGGGTGCGCGCCGGGCAGGTCTTCGAGTTCCGCTACGGCGTCGCAGGGCCCCGGCCCGAGCGGGTGCGCACCCGCCTGGACCCCGACCGGGTGCTGTGGCTCAGACGCGGCGCGGCCGCCCCCTGGCGCGGGGAGATCGAACGGATTCAGTGGATCCCGAGCCCGGTACGCCTGGCGGGCACGGTGCGATCCACGCTCTACCAGACGCTGTGGGACCTGATCCCCGATTCCGTGCTGCCGGCGCCCGAGCGCGACCGGATGATCTATGACTTGGCCGACGGCGTCTTCGGCTGGCAGATAGACTTCGCGCGCGATCTCGTCGAGGGCGACCGGTTCCAGATCCTGTTCGAGCGGCTGGTCTCCTCCCAAGGCGAGGCCCGGTACGGACGGCTGCTGGCGGCCCGCCTCTGGGCCCGGGGCCGGGTCAACACGGCGTTCGTCCTCCCTGACGACCAAGGGCGCAACGCCTACTACGACGAGCAGGGCCGCTCGCTCCGGCGGGCCTTCAAGCTTTCGCCGGTGCCGTACCGCATTACCTCGCGGTACAGCCTGAGCCGCTTCCACCCGATTCTGCGCACCTGGCGGGCCCATTTGGGCGTGGATTACCGCGCCCCCGTGGGGGCTCCGGTCAGCGCCACCGCCGACGGCACCGTGCTGCGCGCGGGCCGCTGGGGCGGTTATGGCATCATGGTGGCGCTCCGCCATCCCAACGGGATCCAGACGCGCTACGCCCACCTGAGCCGGCTGGGGCGGGGGATCCGGCCCGGGGCGCACGTGGTCCAAGGGCAGGTCATCGGCTATGCCGGCATGACCGGATTGGCCAATGCGCCGCACGTGCACTACGAGTTCCTCAAGAACGGCCGACAGGTGAATCCCACGCGCCTGGATCTGGGTGACGGCACGCCGGTGCCCAAGGCTCGGGCGGCGGCGTTCGAGGCCGTCCGCTACCACTACGGCCGCCTGCTCGATGCCCCCGCACCCCAGCTGCTGGCGCTGGGGCCGAACTGACCCTTTCCGGGTAGCATTCTCCCGTGCAGGTCTATCCCGCCATGGACCTCAAAGGCGGGCGGGTCGCTCGCTTCGATGGCCAGGGGCCGGAGACGGTGTACGCTCTAGACCCCCTTGCGGTGGCACAAGGGTTCCTGGCCGGGGGCGCCTCATGGCTGCACGTGGTGGACTTGGACCGTGCCTTCGATACCGGATCCGACAATGACGCGCTGATACGCCGCATCGCTTCGCTGAATGGCGCGCGCCTGCAGATGGGCGGGTCGCTGGCCGAGGTCGGGACCATCGAGCGGGCTCTCGCCTTGGGCGCCGCTCGGGCCGTGGTGGCCACTGCGGCGGCGGCGGACCCGAGGCGGCTCGAGGAGATCGTCGGCCGGGTGCCTCCGGGCCGCCTCGCCGTGGCGGCCGAGGTGCGGAGCGGCCGGTTGGCTCCGCGCGGAGCCAGCCGGCCGCTCTCGCTACCGGCACGCGAGTTGGCGCGCCGCGCCCTGGATCTGGGTGTCGAGGTCTTAGTCTATCGCGATCTGGATCGCGATGGGCAGCTTCGGGGCCCCGACCTCGAAGGGGCAGCAGCCCTGCTCGACGCGGGGACGGAGGTGATCCTCGCTGGCGGCATCTCCTCCCTGGCACACCTCGAGGCAGCGCGCCAGGCAGGAATGGCCGGCGCCATTGTGGGCCGGGCCCTCTACGAGGGGCGCTTCTCCTTGAGCGAGGCCCTGGCATGCTCGGCGTAGCGGCCGCCACCGCCTTCGCCCTCGCGCTCGCCGGGGCGCTTTACCTCGGCATCGAGCGCCTGGGAGCTGCGGGATGGGGGATGGCGCTGCTCCGCGCCGCCGGAGTGTTCGCCTTGACCCTCTTGCTTTTTCATCCCGCCCGGCCGGGGCCGGCTCCAGCGGGACCGCCCACGGTGCTGCTGGATGCGTCGCTCAGCATGCAGGCTGCGGGCGGCCGCTGGCAGCAGGCCCGCGATACCGCTCGGGTGCTGGCGGGGCGGGAAGGCGTGGTGATCCGCTTTGGCGCTCGCGTGGCGCCGGGCGATTCCGGCCCGCCCGCGGACGCGGGGAGCCAGCTGGGTGACGCCCTGCGGCTGGCCCACGGCCGCCCGGGGCCCGTGATCGTGGTGACCGACGGGGAGATCGAAGATGCCGCCACGTTGGAGCCTAGCCTGCTCGCCCGCACCCGCGTGGTGCTGGTCCCGCGAGAGCCGGTGCCCGACGCGGCCCTCCTGGGGATGGCAGCCCCGGACCGCCTGGCGCGGGACGATTCGCTCCCGCTCGACCTCTTGATCGGCACGGCAGGTTCCCTGACGGCGCCGCGGTCCCGGCTGGAGGTAGACCTCGACGGCAAGAGCGTGGCGCGGCGGGAACTCGAGCTGCCACCGGCGCCCGGCACCGCGCGGCGGCGGGTGGTGTTGAGTTCGAGAGGGTGGGCGGTGGGTCTCCATCTGCTTACAGTCCGGTTGCGGGCCGAGGGCGACGCTGAGCCGCGCGACGACGTCCGCCAGCGTTGGGTAGAGGTGGCCGCTCAGCCCGGGATCGTGGTGCTGGCGGCGCCGGCTGGCTGGGAGGCCCGGTTTCTGGTGAAGGAACTCTTGGAGATCCAGCCCGGCTCGGTGCGGGGCTTCGCGCTGATCCAGGCGGGGCGCTGGGTGGATATGCAGACCTTCGACCCCGTGGCCGCGATGTCGGTCCGCGAGGCGGCGCGAACGGCTGCCGTGGTCGTGACCCTGGGATCGGGACTTTCCCGCATGACAGGGGGGCGAGCCCTCTGGCAGTGGCTGAGTGCCGACTCCGCGCTGAGCAGCACGGCGGGTGATTGGTACGTTGGCGGTCCTCCGCCGCCTTCGCCGCTCGCGGCGGCACTCGGCGGCGTGACGTGGGACTCGGTGCCGCCGCTTGTGGGATTGGTGCCGGTGGCGCCTGGCCAGAGCGAGTGGGTCGCTTTGGCGGCGCGGCTGGGGCGGCGCGGTGCGGCGCGGCCCATCGTGGTGGGACGGGATTCGGCCGGGTGGCGCGCGGTCGCGGTGGCGGGTGAGGGCTTCTGGCGCTGGGCCCTGCGGGGTGGGGCTTCGCGAGAGGCGTACCGCTCCCTGCTGGCCGGCACCCTGGATTGGCTTTTGACGCCGACGCCCCGGCGGGAAGTTGCCCTGGGGGTTGCTACCCGGGTGGTCGAGAGAGGCAGGCCGATCGTGTTCCGGTTCGAGGGCACCCCGGTGCCCGACTCGCTCGGCGTGCGGCTGGATGACGGACACACCACCCGAGAGTTGACACTCCGCTTCGATGCCGAGCGGGAGGCGCAGGTATGGCTCGAGCCGGGGGTCTACCGCTGGCAGGCGGTGCCCGAGCGGCTGGGCCGGGGCCGGGTGGCGGTGGAGGAGTATTCCGGGGAATTCCCCCCGCGCGGGGTCACTCTCGAAGCGGGCGGCGGGCAGCCGAGCGAAGGCGCAGGCATGGTGCGACCTCGCAGCCGGCCGTGGCTCTTTGCGCTGGTGATCGCCGCGCTGGCCGGGGAGTGGATGTGGCGTCATCGGAGGGGGTTGCCGTGATCGGGGGGTTGTGGCGGCGGATCCGCACCCTCGCGCTCACGGACGTGAGGGCACTGGTATCGGGCAATCAGGCGGACGTCTGGGAGCGGCTGGAGCAGGTGCTGGTGGAGGCGGATTTTGGCCCTGCGGCCTACGAGCTGTTGGAGGCGCTCGAGGTCGAGTGGCGGCGGGGGGCGCTGCGGTCGGAGGAGGCGGTGCGCGCTTGGCTGGCGCGGCGCATTGCGGAGCTTTTGGCCGACGGCAGCGATCCGGGCCGGCTCGACTTGGGCGATGGCAACGGCCCTGCGGTGATGCTCATGCTGGGCGTCAACGGCGTGGGCAAGACCACCCAGATCGCCAAGCTCGCCTATCGGCTCATGCGGCAGGGCGAGAGCGTGTTGCTGGCGGCGGCGGATACCTACCGGGCGGGTGCCGCCGAGCAGCTTGCGGCCTGGGGGGAGCGATTAGGCGTGCCCTGCGTCAAGGGAAGTCATCGGGCCGATCCCGCCGCCGTGGCGTTCGACGCGGTAGCGGCGGCGGCGGCGCGGCGGATCGGAGTGGTGCTGGTGGACACGGCCGGGCGGCTCCACACCCAGGCGGATCTCATGGAGGAGGTCAAGAAGATCCATCGCGTGCTGGCTCGCAAGCGGAGCGGGGCGCCGCACGAGACGCTGCTGGTGCTGGATGCGACGATCGGCCAGAACGCGGTCGAGCAGGGCAAAGCCTTCGCCGGCGCGGTGCCGCTCACGGGATTGATTCTCACCAAGTTGGATGGGACGGCCCGGGGCGGCTCGGTGGTGGCGCTGCGGCGGGAACTCAAGGTGCCGATCCGGTTTTTGGGCACGGGCGAGGAGCTGGGCGATCTCGAACCGTTCGATGCGGCCGCCTTTGTGGAGCGGCTCTTGGCGGACTAGGGTGCTGCGGCTGGACAGCCCGGTCCAGTACTTGAAGGGGGTAGGCCCGGCGCGCGCCGCCGCGCTGGCGCGGCTGGGCGTAGGGACGGCAGAAGACCTGCTCTATCACCTTCCTCGTCGGTACCTGGACGCGACCACGGTGACCCCGATCGCGCGGGCGGCGCTGGGCGCCGAGGTGACGCTGGTGGGCCGGGTCGTTTCCAAGGGCGTGCTGCCCACGCGCCGGGGCCTCAGGATCTTCCGCGCCGTGCTGCAGGACGACTCCGGAGTCATCGAGTGTGCCTGGCCGGGGCAGGCCTTTCTGGATCGGGTGATCGAGCCAGGCCAGATCCTGTTGGTGACCGGTCCCGTCAAGCATTTCCATGGCCGGCAGGTGGTGCCGCGCGAGCAGGTGGTGCTGGCGGATGCGGACGAGGTGAGGGGTGGGGACAACGCGGGCTGGGTTTCGGCGGCGGGTCAGGGCCTGGTGTTGCCGGTCTATCCCGCGACCGAGGGGCTGAGCCACCGGCAGATCCGGCGCCTGATCGCCGATCACCTGGACGAGTTGGTGGCGCTGGTCCGGGATCCGTTGCCGGCTGAGGAGCGCCGGGCGGTTTCGGTGCTCTCGTTACGCGAGGCGTTCCTTGCGGTCCACCGGCCCCCCGATGTCGCGCATGCCGAGGATGGCAGGCGCCGGTTGGCTTTCGACGAGCTGCTGGACCTCCAGTTGGTAGTGGCCCGTGCCCGGCTGGTGGCAGAGCGCGCTCCCCGCGGTGCCACCTTCACGCTCAAGAAGGAACTGACCACGGCGCTCAAGCACGCCTTGCCCTTCGAACTGACGCGCGGCCAGAAGCGCGCCATCCGCGAGATCACGCGGGACATGACCTCGGACCGGCGCATGCACCGGCTCCTGATGGGCGACGTGGGGACGGGCAAGACGGTGGTGGCGCTCTTCGCCATGCTGCTGGCGGTGGAGAACGGCTACCAGGCGGTCTTCATGGCGCCCACCGAGCTGTTGGCGGAGCAGCACGCCCGCACGCTGGCCCAGCTATTGGCGCCGCTGGGCGTGGTGCCCGAGCTGCTGGTGGGGAGGCTGAGCGCGCGCGAGAAAGCGGCGGTGCGCCGCCGCCTGCGCGAGGGGGGGGCTCGGATCGTGGTGGGCACCCATGCCCTGATCGAGGAGACCACCGCCTTCGAACGACTGGGGTTGGTGGTGATTGACGAGCAGCATCGGTTCGGGGTGGAACAGCGGGCGGCGCTCATGGAGAAGGGCAAGGCGCCGGACGTGCTGCTGTTGTCCGCCACCCCGATCCCGCGCACCCTGGCCCTGACGCTGTACGGGGACTTGGACATTTCGGCACTCACCGAGCGGCCGCGGGGCCGGCTCCCGGTGGTGACCGGGGTCCGGGGCAGCGCGGATCGCGAGCAGATCTACCGGTTCATCCGGGAGCGCTGCCTCTCCGGCGGTCAGGCCTACGTGGTCTATCCGGTGATCGAGGAGTCAGAGCGGGTGGATCTGAGGGCCGCCGCCACCATGGCGGGCGAACTCGAGCGGCGCCTAGCCCCGCTGCCCGTGGGGTTGGTGCACGGGAAAATGAAGGCCGAGGAGCGCGACCGCGTGATGCGGGCCTTCCGCGACGGGGAGCTTTCCGTGCTGGTGGCCACCACGGTGATCGAGGTCGGCATTGACGTGCCGGCGGCCACGGTGATGGTGATCGAGCACGCCGAGCGGTTCGGGTTGGCTCAACTGCATCAGTTGCGGGGGCGGGTAGGACGGGGGAGCGAGGCCAGCCATTGCATCCTGATCTCGGATGATCCGGCGGCGCGGAGGCGCCTGAAGCGCTTCGCCCGGCTGGCGGACGGCTTCAAGATCGCCGAACTCGACTTGCAGGAGCGGGGCATGGGGGAGCTTGCCGGCGTGCGGCAGTCGGGGGGCCTGGCGCTGCGGTTCGCGAACCTGGTCACGGATGCCGATCTGGTGCTGGCCGCCCGGCGCCTGGCGCTGCGGCTGCTGGAGCGGGATCCCCAGCTGGCGAGCGCCGAGTTCGGGGAGTTGCGCCGGCGCATCGAGCGGCGCTACCAGCGCGGCATCGAGCTGTTTCGGGTGGGTTGAGGGCGGTGACGAAGCGAACCGGCCGTGCGTATAGACACGGTGGGGAGCCGCTGCCAGGCCGGCCCCGCAAATGAACCTGATCGCTCGAGCCCGCCGGCGCCAAGCCTCGGCGCGAGCAGGGCCCGCCAAGCGGGCCCCAGCAACGAACGTGAGCACTCGACCATGCGCGCGTAGCAGCGGCCGGCACGGGTTCCGGTTCGTGGTGAGGGACCGGGACGTCGCGCCGGCGTGCGGAGCGTCCGAGTTGGGCCGGCAGTTCCCGCGAGGGTGGTCGCGGGCCTGTCGCTCGTGGTGCCGCGGAGCGGTGCCGGTGGCGCTGCTGGGCGTCGGGCTGGCGGGCCGGCCCCTCGCAGGCCAGGCCGTGCGAGGCCAGCTGGTGGACCGGAGCAACGGCTTTCCCATCGGCGGCGCGTTCGTGGTGCTCCTGGACCAACAGGGGGCCGAAGTGGGTCGCGCCCTCACCGCCGATGCCGGGACCTTCCTCATCCGGGCGCCCGGCCCCGGTACCTACCGGCTGCAATCCAAGCGCATCGGGTTCCGGATGAAAGAGTCTCCACCGATCGTCCTGGCGGAGGGGCAGACGGTGAGCTACCGCCTGGAGGTGGAAGCGGTGCCGGCTCGCCTGCCGCCGGTGGTGGTGGAGGGACGGCCGCAATGCGGCAGCCGGGGGGAGGAGGGCTCGGCGGTGGCCCAGCTTTGGGAGGAGGCGCGGGAGGCCCTGTCCGCGGTGCGCTGGACCGAGGGACAGCGGGTGTACGACTACACGCTCCAGATGTTCGAGCGCGACTTGGCTCCGGTGGGGGAGCGGGTGGAAAAAGAACGGACCTGGGTGCGGAGCGGGAGTTCGGAGACACCCTTCCGAAGCCTCCCGGCCGAGAGCTTGGCGGCGTACGGCTACGTGGTGGGAAACGATCGCGAGGGCCGCACCTATTACGCGCCGGATGCGGGCGTGCTGCTGAGCGAGGTGTTTCTGGAGGATCATTGCTTCACGGCCCGCGAGGGGTCGGGCGAACTCGCGGGGCTGGTGGGCCTGGCCTTCGCCCCTGCGCCGCGGCGCAGGCTGCCGGACGTGCGCGGGGTGTTGTGGGTAGATCGGGAAACGGCGGAGCTGCGCTTCCTCGATTACCGGTACGCCAATCTCCCCGCGTTCCTGCCTGAAGGCGCCTTGGGTGGGCGGGTGGAATTCTTGCGCTTGGAGAACGGCGCGTGGATCGTGCTCAACTGGTCCATCCGGATGCCGCTCATGGGGCTGGTGGTGGATCGCTCGAGCGGGCGCCCCCGGGATCCCACGGTGCTGGGGTTTCGCGAGCGGGGCGGTAGGGTGACGGCGATTCGGGCTTCCACCGGGGCCTTGGTCTATTCGGCGGCCGTGGCTATTCTCGACGGCACGGTGGTGGACAGTACGCGCCACGGCGCGCGGCTGGCGGGGGCAGGCGTGGAGCTGGCCGGTACGCCGCACCGGGCGGTGAGCGATGTGCAAGGGCGGTTCCAAATCAGCGCCCCGCTCGATGGGACTTACGGCGTCGTCTTCCGCCATCCTCGTCTCGACTCGCTGGGGATGTCACCCGACCCCCGGCCGGTGGCCCTGACGCGGGGCCGGCGCGCCAGCGTGGTCTTGGCGATTCCTCCCGAGCCCGGCATCGTGCAACGGCTGTGTCCCGGGGGAATGGGACTTGGGGAGCGCGTGCTGACGGGCGTGGTGCGGGATGCGCGCGGGCGGCCCGTCGCGGGAGCGCGGGTGCTGGCTTCGTGGCAGGCGATCCGCGGTGCGGCAGGAGCCCCGGTGGCTGCTGCGCTGGAAGCCGAGGCCGCGACGGATAGCGCTGGCCGCTATGTGCTCTGCGGCGTGCCGCAGGCGCGCCTGCGTGTCTCAGCGCGCGCCGGCGAAAGCCAAAGCCCCGAGGTCGTGCTCGAGTTCAGCGCGTCGGGCGTATGGATCGAGGAGAAGGTGTACCGGAGTTGGCCGGGGCGGATCTGGGCCCAGGACCTGACACTGCGGCGTTAAAAGCCTCATCGGCCTTGGCGGCCAGCACGAAATCGCTTTCGGTGAGCCCGTCAATCTTGTGCGTCCATATGGTGAGGGCCACCTTGCCCCAAGCCACGTACATGTCGGGGTGATGGCCTTCCCGCTCGGCGATCTCTCCCACCGCATTGGCGAAGGCTAAGGCCTCCTTGAAGTCGTTGAAGTGATACACCTTTTCGAGACGGTGCTCGTCTACCACCCGCCAGTCGCCGCCGAGCTTGGCGAGGAGCGTCTGGAGTTCGGCCCCCTTGAGCGGGGGCACGCCGCCGCGGCACGGGATGCAGCGGAGTTGCGCGAGTTCGCTGGCCATGACTCAAGCCTCCGAGCTATGGACTTGCAGCCTAGCAGGCCGGCGCGCGGCTGGCAATGGAGCAGGCGGCCTCCTCTCCGAGCCGTCGCGGCATCACCGCCGCAGCATCATTCTCTGCCAGCCGGCGCGGCCTTGGCGGCGCGGCATGGCCTCCGCCAGCCGGTGCTGCCTCGCCGCTGGAACGTGTGCCTAGGTGCTGGCGGCTCGCGTTGACACCTTCGGAGGGCAGGACTAGCATACGCCCGCCGTGAGAGACCTGGTGCGCATCGGCGATCTGCCGGCCCTGGTGGGGCAGTCCGCAACCGTGCGGGGATGGGTGATGACCACCCGATCGAGCGGCAAGATAGGGTTCATCGTCTTGCGGGATGGTACCGGGTATCTCCAGGCCGTGATCTCGAAGGGGGAGTTGGGCGAAGGGGCGTGGGAAGTCTTCCAGCACTTGACGCAGGAAACGTCTGTGGCGGTGAGCGGGACGGTTCGGGCGGATGCCCGCGCTCCCGGCGGCGTGGAACTCGCGCTGGCGGGGCTCGAGGTCCTGGGGCCGTCGGTGGACTTCCCGATCACGCCCAAGGAGCACGGTACCACGTTCCTCTTCGAGCGCCGGCACTTGTGGCTGCGCAGTCGCCGGCAGGTAGCGATCATGCGGGTGCGTCACGAGGCCATTCAGGCGATGCGCGACTTCTTTTACCAGCGGGGCTTCGTGCTGGTGGACACGCCCATCTTGACCGGTGCCATCGGCGAGTCGGCGGGGAATCTCTTCGAGACGCAATACTTCGACCTGGGCAAGGCGTACCTGGCGCAAACCGGTCAGCTCTACCTGGAGGCGGCGGCGGCGGCGCTGGGCAAGGTGTACTGTTTCGGACCCACGTTCCGGGCGGAGAAGTCCAAGACGCGGCGGCACTTGGCCGAGTTCTGGATGGTGGAGCCGGAGGTGGCCTGGTACGACGCCGAAGACAACATGCGGCTCCAGGAAGACTTCGTCAGTTATGTCGTGGCGCGGTGCCTGGAGCGCCGCCGCGAGGAACTCAAGGAGCTGGAGCGCGACACGGCGCCGCTCGAGCGGGTGGTGCCACCCTTTCACCGGATCTCCTACACGGAGGCCTTGCGGAAGCTCGAGGCGCTGGGCGCACGCATTCCGTGGGGCAAGGACTTGGGCGGGGACGAGGAGACGCTCCTCGCCAATGCCTTCGACCGGCCGGTCTTGGTGTACCAATATCCCAAGCAAGCGAAGGCGTTCTACATGAAAGAGAACCCGGCAGATCCGCGGACCGTGCTGAACAACGACTGCCTGGCGCCGGAGGGCTACGGGGAGATCATTGGCGGGAGCCAGCGGGAGGACGACTACGACCGGTTGCTCGCGCGGATTCGCGAGGAAGGGCTGCCGGAGGAGGCGTACGGCTGGTATCTGGATCTTCGCAAGTACGGCACCTTCGTGCACTCGGGTTTTGGGCTGGGGGTGGAGCGCACGGTGGCCTGGATTTGCGGCATTCCGCACGTGCGGGAGGCGATTGCGTTCCCGCGGCAGATGCACCGGCTGAAACCCTGAAACGGCAAGCGGCCTGCACGGAGCCCGGCCCGTTTGGGGTTGCGGCGCCGCGTGCTGGTGGGCTCACGATGCTCCTTGCGATTGGTGGGTTTCGCCCATCCTGACCGAAGGCCGAGTTTCCTCCTGGACGCACCCGACCTGCTCCTCGAGATTGCGGGATCTCCTCCGGAGCGCGCGGCGCTGGTCCGGCGCAGCCGGTGGCTCAACTACGCGACGCTGGCATACAACAGTTTGGAAGGCGTCTTGGCCATCGGTGCCGGGATGCTGGCCGGGAGCATCGCGCTCGTGGGCTTTGGGGTGGATAGCGTCATCGAACTCGCCGCTTCGGCGACGGCCCTGTGGCGCCTTCGCCACGACCGGAGCCCGGAGCACCGGGAGCGGGCGGAGCGGCGGGCCCTGCGGGTGATTGGTGCCTGTTTCCTGGCGCTGGCGTTCTACGTGGGGTTCGAGGCGGTGGAGACGTTGGCGAGCGGGGCGGCACCCCGGCGCACCTGGGTGGGCATCGTGCTGTCGGCGGGGTCGCTGGTGGTCATGCCGCTCTTGGCTCGGGCCAAGCGCGCGATCGCGTTTCGGCTTGGCAGCGGTGCCTTGGTGGCCGAGGCCAAGCAGACGCTGATCTGCACGTATCTGTCGGCCATTCTGCTGGTGGGTCTCGGGCTCAATCAGTGGGTAGGGTGGTGGTGGGCCGATCCGGTGGCGGGGCTGGCCATGGTGCCGCTCATGGGTTGGGAGGGCATCGAGGGGTTGCGGGGGCGATCCGCCTGTGGGGAGGCGTGCGGGCCCGCGCCGGGCATCGCCTGACATCCGGCGAGCGAGGGCCAAGCTCGTGATCTCCGCACTCGACGCGCTCGGGCGCTTGCTGGAGGGGAACCGGCGCTTCGCGGCCGGGCGAGGGCGGGGCTGGAGCGCGAGTGCCGATGAACTCCGGAAACTGGCGGCGGGGCAGGCCCAGGCGCCTCCGGCGGGGCCCCTCGGCTCCATCGTCCGGCGGATTCAGCCATCCGTGGAAGCGCTGCTGCGCGCGGAGCCGGCGCAGGATCCCGAGACGCTGTTGCGGGAAGCGGTACGGGCCAACGTTCGCGCCGCGGCGCGGCAACTGCGCCTGGGTTCGGAAGTGATCCAGCGGTGGAGGCAGCGGGAAGGGCTGCTGGTGGTAGGCGCTGAGTATGCCATCGAGACCGGCGAGGTGGCGTTCTTCGATGGGCTTACGGGTTCGTGAGAAGCGCCGCAGGCGGTGGCGACGGGGTGGCCGGCGGGCTTAGGAGTTGATGGGGACGGCCGATCGGGGTTTCAAAGGGGTTCACTGAAGAGAGCCAGGGCCAGCCGGACCGGGCCCCAGCGGGGGCTCGGGCTCCTGGGCGGAGCGGACCTGGAGTTCGGGTGGCGGGAGTCGCAGGGCGAAGCCTGGGATCAGCGTATTCACCAGCGTGTAGATGATCAGCCCGCCAAAGATGGATCGCGGCACCAGGAACTGGTCTCGCAGGATCTCGGCGATCACCAGGGTGAACACCAGGGTCGGCAGCATGGCAATGCCGATCCGCATGCTGTTGGAAAAGCGTTCTCGGAGTGCCAGGCGCCGGTGGAGGGCCACGAGGCCGATTCGGACGGGGAGGGCGGCCAAGAGGAACGCGCCGCCCATCAAGAGGGCGTCGCTGCCGAAGTCGTCCCGCCGCAGTTCGAGCCCTGCGTGGAAGAAGTAGAAGGGGATAAAGAACGAAGCGAACACCTCGACCGCGTGGAGCATTTGCCGGGAAGCGATGGCGGGGAGGCGCTCCTGGAAGCGTTGCGCGGCGATCCCGACAAGGAAGGCGCCCACCAGGTAGTAGAGTCCGAGCCGCCTGGTGATGAAGGCGCACAGGACCGCAAGCATCAGCAGGAAGGCAAACTCGGACTTCGGCGCGTACGGCACGATGCGCGCCGCAAAGACCCGGAAGGCCAGCGGCAGAAAGAGCACCATGGCAGCGAGCGCTGCCGTTGACGCCCCCAGTCCCTGCCACGTGGCCGATTGCAGCGTGGCGAACAGCACGGCGAGGGCCACGAGTTCGGTCGCCACCGCCTTGGACTTGATCCAGAATCGGTCGAGGGGAGTAAGGCGCAGCGAGGCCAGGGAACTGAGGATGAAGCCGGTAGATGGCGTGAGCAGCGCGAGAGCGATCAGAATCGCCGGGCGCCAAGGCAGGTCGAGGCTGCCGCGAACCGCCCCGGCGATGCCGAATAGGGCCGCGACCCCCAAGCCGAGATGTTGGGCCAGGATCCTCGCCCCTTGCCGAAGTTCCGCGAAGTCCAATTCGAGCCCCGCGAACAGGAACAACGAGACGATGCCGAGCACGGCGAGGAGGGCCACCGTACGGTCCTCCGGGAAGAGGCCCAAGCCCGGGCCGGCGATCGCGCCGAGCGCGACGCTGGTGACGGCGGCGGGAAGGCGGTAGCGCTGCAGGACGCGCGGGAGCACGAACAGCGCAAACAGCAGGATGACGTAGTCGAGTTCTGGAGGAATCCCGTTCGAGGGAGGCATCGGCCGGGATCAGGATTGACGGATCCAGCGGAGGCAGCGGGGGGCTGTGGCAAATGGCCCACGCACGCCTCTGACTTCTTCCCTGACGGCGGGAGCGATGGGGCGTCCCTCGCCGGGCCGGCTCGAAAAAATGAAATCCAGACGCATTCTCCCATCCCGGCGCGCGGGCAGCACGAACGTGCGCCGCACGAATGGTTCCACGTCCTGCGGCAGCGGATGGAAGAAATGTAGGGCGGCGGCAAGGCCGCTGGAACACCGGCTTGCTTCGGCGCCGGCAGCGAGGCCTGCGGTGCCGGA
>JBBIUN010000004.1:142950-195205 GCA_037440225.1 Gemmatimonadota bacterium
GGCCGCTGGAACACCGGCTTGCTTCGGCGCCGGCAGCGAGGCCTGCGGTGCCGGAGCTAGCGGCGCTTGCTTGCCCTGCGACGCTCCCGTACGTTGGTATTCGCACGCCGGGCAGCACTCATGGGCTGGCTTTCCCCCTCGCGGGGCCGGTTCCCTCGCTGTCCGCCGCATTCCTCTCCCATCGGTTTAGGGGGATATCGCCATGAGCAACGTTGCTGTGCCACGCCCCGCTGACAGTATCGGCCAGTCGGCGGATACCCCCGGGCGGGGAGTCGAGCTGATGCTGGCGGCCGCGCTGGCAGCCGCAGCGCCAGTCTCGGGGGCCCGGGCCCAGGCCCCGGAACTCCAACCCGGAACCTATCGCTGCTCCTCCTATAACGTGTCGAGTGGAGGT
Organism: Gemmatimonadota bacterium; assembly: GCA_037440225.1. Classification (GTDB taxonomy): domain Bacteria; phylum Gemmatimonadota; class Gemmatimonadetes; order Gemmatimonadales; family GWC2-71-9; genus JACPAP01. The sequence goes on from JBBIUN010000004.1 coordinate 143,345, forward strand.
GGCTCCTGCCGCACCATGCCCCCGCTCGTCCTGCGCGCTGACGGCAGCTACGAATATTCCTCGACCCGCGGGCGCTGGTCTGTTCGCCAGGGCACACTGCTCCTATCCCAGTCCAGCTTGTGGGGGCCGGGGAAGATCCTGGGTCCCGACGCCATCCGCTTCGAATACGATTACCGTGGCTGGCACCACGTGGTGACCTGGACCTGTCAGGCCTGCGGCCGAGGGACGCAGCCACAGGCCGGGGCAGCTCCGACCCCCACGGCCGCCCCCGGCTCGTATGTGGGGATCTCGCTGGTCTTGGAGTTTGGAACCGCCGTGGGCGGCGTGAGCAGCTTTACGATCGTCCCCGCCGAGTTGGCCGCCGGCTATGAGCACAATGGCCCGGTGCCCGCGGGCTCGGTGCAGGGCCTGGCATGGGCAACCAGCCCCACCACGGTGAGGCTCGCCACCAGTAAAGAGAATAAGCTGCTGAGCGGGAAGCGGTATGTAGTGTTCTTGGACTGGCCTGCCGAGACCGTCCCGGTGGCCATTTTGGACCTGCCTCCTGTCAAGACCGACTACTCGGCGACCCTGCCTGCGACCCTGGACGGCGCCGCCGTGCTGGCGCGCGTGAACAGGTAGGCGACCTCACCGGCCTGAGTCACCGGACGGCGCCTTGGCCGCCTCCCACAAGGCGTCCAGCGCTTCCAGGCTTGCCTCGCCCATCCGCAACCCTTGCGCCGCCGCCACGCGCTCCATGGTCCGGAAGCGCTCCACGAACCGCCGGTTGGCTCGCTCCAACGCCGCCCGAGGATCGCAACCGAGCTTGCGGGCGAGGTTCACGACCGCAAACAAGAGGTCGCCCAGCTCCTGGTCCACCCGCCGGGACTCCGCCTGCGCTCCCCGGGCAACCTCCGCCTCCAACTCGGCAAGCTCCTCGCGAACCTTGGCCGCGGGCCCGCTCGCATCGGGCCAGTCGAACCCCACGCCCGCTGCCCGCTCCTGCAGCCGATAAGCCATGATCAAGGCCGGCAGGTCGGGCGGGAGGCCCTCCAGCACGCCCGGGCCGGCGGGCCCCCGCTCGGCAGTCTTGGTGCGCTCCCAGCTCCCGTGGGCGTGGCCGGCAGCCGCTACGCTCCCCAGCCCTGCACCCTCTCCGTGCTCCTCGGACCCGATAGCGGCTTTGCCATTGGCACTCGCTCCCGCGTCCACTTTCGAGGATGCGCCAGCCTCCCCTGTGCCCGTGCGGGCCCCCTCTCTGTGCGGTGCAGCGGGCCCTGGAGTCGGAGCGCTTGGGGTCTTCTGGGGAGCAGGGAACAAATGCGGGTGCCTGCGCCACATCTTGTGCTCCATCGCACTCACCACGTCATCGGCCCCAAAGAGGCCGGCCTCCTCGCCCAGCACGATTTGGAAGGCAAGGTGCAGCAAGAGATCCCCCAGCTCGTCTCGAATACGCTCTGGGTCGCCCTCGCCCAAAGCGAGATCCAGCTCGAAGGCTTCTTCTACGAGATAGGGCCTGAGCGTCTGCGGTGTTTGCGCTCCATCCCAAGGGCATCGCCTCCTGAGATCGCGCACCAGGAGGACCGAACGTCCAAGCGCCGATGGTTCTTGCATTTGCACCTCCGAGCCGGTTACAATACCGGGCCGCTGGTGAACCCGTCAACCGAACTCGTCACCGAGCGGGCGTGGGTCGAGGTTGATCTCGCCAAGCTCGTCCAGAACGCCGAGACCGCTCGCACTACGGCCGGCGGTGCGCGGCTTCTCCCCATGGTGAAAGCGGATGCCTACGGCTTGGGCGCTGTACCTGTCGCACGAGCCCTGGAGCGGCTCGAGCCCTGGGGCTACGGCGTGGCCACAGTGGAAGAAGGCGCGGAATTGCGGGCGGCCGGCATCCGCCGGCCGATCGTCGTTTTTACCCCAGCCCGCGCCGAACTCGAGGCCGCCTATCGCGCCAGCACCCTGACGGCGGTGCTGGACGATCCGGCGGTCGCAGCGCGCTGGACCATGCCCTTTCACCTGGAGATAGACACCGGGATGGGACGTGCGGGCATTCGGTGGGATGCAGCGGAACAGTTGACCGCGGTCCACTCGCCCCACCTGGAAGGCGCCTTCACGCACTTCCATTCGGCGGATACGAACCCTGCCTCGGTGATCTGCCAGTGGGAGCGATTCCAGCACGCCCTTGGCCTCTTGCCCCGGCGGCCTGCGCTGGTGCACGCGGCCAACAGCGCCGGCATCTTTCGGCTCGGAGAGCGGCTCGACCTGGTGCGCCCCGGGGTATTCCTTTACGGCGGCTCGGCGGGTGCCGGCCTGCCCCCGCCGGAGCCAGTGGCGACCCTGAGGGCCAGGGTCGTGAGCTTGCGCCGGCTGGCTTCCGGTGATTCCGTAAGCTACGGGGCCGAGTGGCGCGCTGCGGTACCCACGACGATCGCCACCCTCGCCATCGGCTACGCCGATGGAGTGCGGCGCTCGGTCCAGGGCCGGGCCCAGGTGCTCATAGGCGGCTGCCGCCGGCCGATCGTGGGGCGGGTGACGATGGACATGTTGATGGTGGATCTGGGCTCGACCGGCCTCGGCGTCCGCGTGGGCCAGGTGGCCACTCTGGTGGGCAGTGACGGCAAGGAGACCATCACCTTGGATGAATTCGCAGCATGGGCCGGCACCATTGACTACGAGATCCTCACCGGGTTGGGCAAGCGGCTCCCCCGCCGCTATCTCGGCCCCACCAGGGAGGCTCTAGCGTGAGCGATCCGCTGGTGGACGCCGCGTGCGCTGCCCGGGCACGGGCATACGCCCCCTATTCCCACTTCGCGGTGGGTTGCGCCTTGGAAGCCGAGGATGGACGGGTCTTTGTGGGGGTCAACGTGGAGAATGCCTCCTACGGGCTTACTCAGTGCGCCGAACGCGTAGCCCTCACGGCCGCCGTGGCGGCGGGCGCCAGGCGGTTTCGCAGGATCGTGATCGCGACGGACGCCACGCCACCGGCTCCGCCGTGCGGGGCCTGCCGGCAGGTGCTGGCCGAGTTCGCGCCCGACCTCGTGGTGGAAGCGGTAGGACCGGATGGCGCGCGGCGCTGGGTTTTGACCGACTTGCTGCCCGATCGCTTCGGGCCGGAGACCTTGAAGTGAAGCGCCAGCTCCTGCCGGCGGCTTTGGCTGCCCTCCTGGGGGCTGGCTGCCAGGACGTGGTCTCCGCGCCGACCACCTGCCCGGAGTTTTGTCCTCCCGGGCAGATCGAAGTCCGGGATACCATCCTGGCCAACAGCGTCGAGCCGGTGGGCTCATACGGCGGCTACAAGCTGCCCCACGAAGCCCGGGAGATTCAGATTGTGGGCCCGGGCGGGCCTGCCGAAGCGCGCGGCTTGATCGAGTTCAACGCCTTTAGCGAGACGTACTCGGGCGCGGACACCAGCGTCAAGAAGACCATTCTGCAGACGGACTCGATACGGATCACGGTGCACATCGCCCGGCGCACCCCGGGCAGCCGCGGCATCGTGCTGGCGCTGCATGAAATCCCCTTCCACCTGGATTCGACGGCGACCTATGCGGCGGTGGCTCCGTACTTCGACGACAGCACCTTGGTGGCCACGCTCGCGGTGCCGGATTCGCTGGCGAGCGGCCTGGTCAGCGCCACGGCCCCCGCCAGCCGACTGCGCCACTTCCTGACCGACAGCTTGACGGGCCGCTTCGGAGTGCGGATCCGTTCGCTCGAGCCGGCGTTCGTCAGCCTGGCGGATTCCGATACCGTGGTGACGGCGCGCATCACCCGATTCGTGCAACTCGATTCCTCGACCGGCACCACACGGGTGACCAGGAGCGACTCGCGCATCGTCTTCTTTCGCACCTTCGTGGTGGATCCGGCACGGCTTCCCGAGCCGGAGGGGCTGATCGTGGGCGGGGTCACGGCAGCCCGCGCGTTCATCCGGCTCACGATTCCCGCTCGCATCTTGGATTCCACCCAGATTGTCCGGGGTACCCTGCTGCTGCCGCAAGCGCGCCCCGCCTTCGGGGCCCCGGGGGACACCTTCCGCCTGCGGGCCCATGCGCTGGGTGCCGACTTTGGCCCCAAGTCGCCGCTCATTGCACCGGAAGACGACAGTACCAGCGCGGGCTCCGCTCGCATCGCGGCTCAGAGTACCGACACGGCTGTCGTGGATATCACCAATGTGCTTCGGGCCTGGCGTGGCAGCCCCAGCTTGCCGCATACCGTCATGCTGCGCGTGGTGCCCGAAGCCACCTCCATCAACCAGTTCGAAGTCCCCGGCCGGCAGACCGGCCTCGAGCCGGTGCTCAGGATCACTTACGGGCTCCCGTTCCGGGTGGGGGGGCGATGAACCTGGCGCGCGGATGCCGGGTTGGCAGCCTGTGGCTGATTTCCGCTCTGGTACCGGGGCTGGTGGCGGCGCAGAACTCGGTGTATGGGCTGGCCGGCATCGGCTTCCCGGGGGAGCCTTTGGGCGCGCGGGCACGGGGGTCGGGAGGTGGCGCCGCGGTCTTCGATCCCACCTCCGCGCTCAACCCGGGCGCGGTTGCGGGCTTTGCCCGCCTGCGGGCTGCCTTCAGCGGCGGCACCACGCTCCGGTCCTATACCGCGGGAGATTCTTCCGCCTCGGGTCTTAGGGAAACCCGCTTCCCGTTCGGCCTGCTGGGGGGGCGGATCGCGGGCACACCGCTCTCGTTCGCGTTGAGCTTTTCCGCCTACGCCGAGCGGACCTACGACGTGACCACCACAGGCACCCAGGTGCTCCGCGGAGAGACCTTGACCGTGCGCGACCGCATTGCCTCTGACGGTGCGATCAGCGACTTGCGCGGGGCCCTGGCCGTGAAGCCGTTGGGGCCTCTGCTGGTGGGAGCCGCCGTTCACGTGATCGCCGGCTCCAGCCGCTTCACCGTCCGGCGGGTGTTCTCCGACTCGACGGCCTACCTCCCCTATTCTGAACTCCGGCAGACGGCCTACTCGGCTACTGGCGTCTCGGTGGGGGCGGTTCTTCTCGCCAGCCGCCGACTCGAGCTGGCAGGCGCGGCCCGAGTGGACGGCAGGCTGGAAAGCCACTTGGAGGATGGCACGCTGGTCGAATCGGTCCGCCTGCCCCGGACGTTGAGCGCCGGGGTTCGGGTGCTTCCGCTGCCCGGGATCGGGTGGTCCACCACGGTGAGCCACCGCGACTGGTCCCGAGCGCAACCGGATCTCCTGGCGCCGGCTCGGGCGTTCGATACCTGGGAGGTGGCCTCCGGCTTGGAGGTGGAAAACCGGCCCAGAGGCCCGCGCGTGCCGTTCCGGGCCGGCGTGCGCTACCGGCAACTTCCCTTCAGCAACGTCGCCACGCAGCCCTCGGAGTTGGTCTGGGCGGTGGGCACGGGCCTGGCAATGGCAGGGGGCCGGGGCGCCGTGGACCTGGCCGTCGAACGGCTGAAGCGATGGGGCGGTGGGGCCCAAGAGCGCGGCTGGCACATTGTCCTGGGGATCCAGGTGCTTCCCTGATGCGGATCTATCTGCACACCTTCGGCTGCAAGGCCAATCAGTACGACACGGAAGTGGTGCGGCAGGCCCTGGAGATGGCCGGCGCGAGCCGTGCCGTGGATCTCGCGGCGGCTGATGCGGCGGTCATCAATACGTGCACCGTGACCCACGTCGCCGAAGCCAAGATGCGAGGCTTGGTTCGACGCTGGGCCCGCCTGCAGCCCGGCCGGCCCCTGGTACTGATGGGCTGCGCTGCCGCACGGGATGCCGCGAGACTGGCCCAGCTGCCCGGGGTCGCAGCCGTGGTGGCGGGCTCCGACCCGCAGGGGGTCCTCAGCTCGCTGGGCTTGGCCTCGGCAGGCGGCGCCACCCTGCTTCGGTCCTTTGCTCGCGGCAGCCGCGCCTGGCTCAAGATCCAAGACGGCTGCGACGAGCATTGTACCTTCTGCGCCACCACCCTGGCCCGGGGACCCAACCGGTCGCGCCCGCCGGAGGAGCTGGTGCGGGAGGCCGGGCTCCTCGCGGAGCGGCACCAGGAGATCGTGCTCACCGGAGTGCATATCGGGACCTATGGCCAGGACCGGCAAGGTGGCTGGACGTTGGGAAGGTTGGTCGAGACCCTGGTGCAGCGGGTCCCGCGCGTCCGTTTCCGCCTGTCGTCCGTGGAGGCCACAGAAGTGGACCAGCGCCTGGCCGAGCTGATGATCGCCGCCCCCGACCGGCTGGCTCCCCACCTCCACGCGCCCCTGCAGTCCGGCAGTGATCGGGTGCTCAAGCGCATGGGGCGCCACTGGTACACCGCGTCATCCTATCGGCGGCGGATCGAGTGGCTGGCCTCCCGACTGCCCAGCTTGGGGCTCGGGGCGGACGTCATGGTGGGGTTCCCGGGCGAAGACCAGAGCGATTTCCGCGCCACCGTGGAACTGGTGAGCGCGCTGCCGTTTACCTATCTGCACGTCTTCCCCTATTCGGAGCGACCGGGTGTTGCAGCCCGGCGCTTGGGGCGCCCGGTGGAGCCGGAGGAGGTCGCCGCGCGAAGTCGCGAGCTGCGCCAACTTGCCGCGGCCCAGCAGGCCGCCTACCAGGCCCGCCGCGACGGCGGGCGCGCGGACGTCGTGCTGCTCGAGCACCGGGCAGGGCGCTTCGAGGGGCTCACCGAAGATTACCTCACGGTCTATCTTCCTACCGCGGGAGCCAGCGTTCCCCGCCTGGCCGCGCACCTGCGCCGCCAGGGCAGGCTCATGTTCGCCGAGGCTGCCTGATGCTCAGGGTGTACGTCGAAACGTACGGCTGCCAGATGAACGTGGCCGACACCGAGCTGATCCTCGGGTTGCTCGGCGGGGAGGGGTACATTCCGGCCGAGCAGCCGGAGGGGGCGGATGTGATCCTGGTCAACACCTGCGCGGTACGGGACCACGCCGAGCAGCGGGTGATCGGTCGCCTGGGCGAACTCAAGCGGCACAAGGGTCCGGGCAGGGTGCTCGGCGTGATCGGGTGCATGGCACAACGGCTGGGGCCGCGGCTCCTGGAGGAGGCCCCGCACGTGGATCTGGTGATCGGGCCGGACGGCTACCGGGGCCTCCCGGAGTTGATCGCAGCCGCCCGGGCGGGCAGCCGCCTGGCCGATGTGGCCTCGAGGCCCTGGGAGCATTACGAGGACCTCGAGCCGGCCCGTCAGGCCTTCGGGCCGTCGGCCTTTGTCACGGTGCAGCGGGGCTGCGATTATCGGTGCACCTTCTGCATAGTTCCGATGACGCGCGGGCCGGAGCGCAGCCGTAAACTGGAAGATGTCGTTCGCGAGGTGGAAGGGCTTGCGGACCAAGGCGTCTCCGAGGTCACCCTGCTGGGCCAGACGGTCAACAGCTACCACGACGGCCGGTTCGATTTCGCGGACCTGCTCAGGGCGGTGGGGCAGGTGGCAGGGATCCGGCGGATTCGGTTTACCAGCCCGCACCCCAACGACTTCACCGACCGGGTCATTGCCGCCATGGCGGAGGTGCCGGCGGTGTGCGAGCACGTCCACCTGCCGGCCCAGAGCGGGTCCTCTCGCATCCTCAAGCGGATGCTCCGGCGCTATACGCGCCAGCAGTACCTGGACTGTGTGGCCCGCCTGCGCCGCGCCATACCGGATCTCGCGCTCACGACCGACCTCATCGTCGGCTTCCCCGGCGAAACGGAGGCCGATTTCCGCGAGACGGAGAGCCTGGTTCGCGAGGTGGGCTTCGACGACGCCTACACCTTCAAGTACTCGCCCCGGGCAGGTACCCCGGCGGTCAAGCTGCCGGATCGGATCCCCGATGCGGTGGCCGGCGAGCGGCTGGAGCGACTCATTGCCACGGTACGCGAAGTGGCCCGTGGCAAGAACCTGGGCTTGGTGGGGACCACCCACGAGGTGCTGGTGGAAAAGCCGGCCCGCCGGGGCGGATTGCTACAGAGCCGGACCCGCACCAACAAGGTCGTCCTGGTGCCCGGGCCGGAGGACTGGATCGGCTCGTATCGTCTGGTGCGGGTCACCGGGACCACCGGGGCAACGTTCACGGCGACGCCGGTGGCACCGGCGCGGGAGCTTACGGTCGTGGGGTGAAGAACGTGCTGGAGGAGCTGGTGGTCCGGGAATACGAGCGGCTGCGGCCCCCGGGCTTCTGCGACTGCCAGCAGTGCCGGGACGATGTGATCGTCTTCGCGTTGAACCGGCTGCCTCCCAGGTACGTGGCGGCCCGGCAAGGAGAGGTCATCGCCGGCGTGGAACTGCAGCAGGACCAGGGGCGGGCGGACGTCAGCGTGGCCCTGATGGAAGCCTTCCGGCGGGTGGCTTCCGCTCCCAGACCCGGGCACTCCTCGAGGAAGCCCGGCGGCTGAGCTAGGCGGCCGTGCGGCCGCCCGTGGTGCAGCTCGTGGTGGCGTATGGGGCCGGCTTGTGGGCCGGCCTCGCCTTTTCCATGCCCCGGCCGGTGAGTGTGGCGGTGGCGGCCGGAGGGGTGGCCGCAGGCGCGGCGGGAAGCTGGGGCGGGCTGCTGGCGGCAGCGGCCGGTACCGGGGTGCTCACCGGGTCGCTGGCCGGCGAGCGGCGCCGGGCAGGGTGCGCCGCGGTCTGGTCTGCCGAAACGCACGTTGCCACGGTGCGGGTACATGACCGGGCGGGGGTCCGGGGGCTGGCGCGGGTCACGGTGCTGAGCGCCCCCGAGCAGTGTGGCGGGGACCTCCTGCTTCGGGCCGAGCCCGGGTCGCTGCCGGCCGGCGCACGAGCGGTCATCGTGGGGCTGTACCGGCCACCCGCGGTGTGGCGGGCGCGCCACGTTCGCGTGCTTCGAGGCCCGCGCCCTTGGCGCTGGGCTCTGCGAGATGCGATCGGGCGGCGGATCGAGCGGCTCTACGGGCCTAGGGCCCCGCTGGTCGAGGCCTTGATCCTGGGCCGCCGGGAGGATCTGGATCCCGGCTGGCGGCGCATCTTCGCCGAGGCCGGCATCGCCCACCTGCTCGCCATCTCCGGGCTCCACGTCGGCATCCTCGCAGCCTGGACCCTGGCCTTGGGCCGCCTGCTCTGGCCTGCCCGGATCGCCATGGGACTCACCGCCTGCGCCGTGTGGGGCTACGTCGTGCTGTTGGGCCTGCCGGCCCCGGCGGTGCGCGCGGCCGGCTTCATCACCATTCGGACCGTTGCGCAATGGCGCCAGCGCCATCCCCCGCCCCAGGCGGCGCTGGCGGTCGCAGCCCTGGTGGTGCTCGCGGTGGATCCCTTGGCGGCCACCGAGGTGGGCGCCTGGCTTTCCGTGGCCGCTACCTGGGGTACGGGTTGGGCGCTTCAGCGCCTCGAGCCGGTCGAGAGGGCCGTTTCCGGGCGGGCGGTCTTGAGGCTCCTCGCCGCCTCCGGAGGAGCAACGCTGGCTACGGCCCCCATCTCGGCGTTTGCCTTCGGCACCGTGGCTCCCGTCGGGTTGCTCACCAATCTGGTGGCTGTCCCGCTCGCCGGTGTGGTGGTCCCCGGCGCCTTCGGCAGCCTGGCGGCGGGATGGCCCCTGGCATCGGGGACGGGCCTCGCTTTGGCGGCCCTGGAGCGGGCGGCCGTGCTGGCCCGCTCCGTGCCCGGAGGTCAGATCCGGGGGGCGCCCGGAGCTGCATTTGCCGCGCCCTGGCTCGCGCTGCTGCTGGTGGTCGTTTGGTGGGCGGGGTGGGTACGGCGGCCCCGTTTTCCGGTTCGTGCGGCTGCGCTGGCGGCGGCTGCGGCAGCCTGGGGACTGGCCGCCGTCTCTGCGGTGGCGCGGCGTGCGGACCAAGGTGGCCTCACGCTCTACGTGTTGGATGTGGGCCAAGGCGACGCCATCGCTCTACGCACCCCTCATGGCCGCTGGGCCCTGGTGGACGGCGGGCCTCGGACGGCCGCGGGCGACGCCGGCCGCACCGTGGTGCTCCCGTTCCTGAGGCGCCACGGGGTGGGCGCGCTCGACGTGGTCATCGCTACCCATGGAGATGCGGACCACCTGGGGGGGGTACCCGCCCTGGTAGAGGCCCTGGTTCCGGAGCTGGTGTTGGAGCCAGGCCAGCCGCTGGGCACGCCCCTGTACTTGGAGTACTTGAGGGCCGTGGACGCGGCGGGTGTGCGGTGGCGGCCCGCCCGGGCAGGGGACACGCTGGTGCTGGACTCGGTGACGCTGGCCATCCTGCATCCCAGCGAGTCGTGGGTGGAGACCCACCTGGCCCCCAACGAGAACTCGGTCGTCGTACAGGTGAGTTACGGTCGGTTCGACGCCCTGCTGGTAGGAGACGCGGGCCTTCCGGCGGAGTCGGTGCTGGTGCGCTCCGCCCGGCCCGCCGAGCTGCTCAAGGTGGGCCACCACGGCTCGGCGGGGGCGACGGGGGAGGGCTGGCTCGCGGTGCTGCGGCCGGAGGCGGCGGTGATCTCGGTAGGGCCCAACCGCTATGGCCACCCCAGCCCCCAGGTCTTGGGCCGCCTGGCCGCCCACGGGGTCGCCGTCTTTCGGACCGACCGCGGCGGGACCGTGACGATCCGGTCGGACGGGCGCTATTTTGAGGTCGTTCAGAACCTCTCCACCTCCTGGCCGGAGCGCATCGGATGTTGGGTCCGCACGTGGTTACCATCGAGCGCTTTATCATCGAACAGGAGCGCCTGCACTCCGGGGCGACGGGCGAGCTTTCCAACCTTCTCTACGACATCGCCTTAGCGGCCAAGATCATCTCCGGCTACGTCCGCCGGGCCGGACTGGTGGACGTGCTGGGTGCTTCGGGGCGGGTCAACGTCCAGGGCGAGCAGCAGCAGAAGTTGGACGTCTTGGCCAATGAGACCATCAAGAACACCTTCCGGGCTACGGGGCGCGTCTGTGTCATGGCCTCCGAAGAGGATGCCGACGCGGTCCCGACGCCGGCTGATTACCGGCCCGGAAAGTACGTGCTGCTGTTCGATCCCCTGGACGGCTCCTCCAACATTGACGTGAACGTCTCGATCGGGACCATCTTTTCCATCCACCGGCGCCTGAGCCGGGAGGGCCCGGGCACGCTGCAAGACCTGCTCCAACCAGGTCGCAAGCAGGTAGCCGCAGGATACATCATCTACGGCTCCAGCACGGTCTTGGTGTACAGTTCCGGCCGCGGGGTGCACGGTTTCACGTTGGACCCCACGATCGGCGAGTTTCTGCTCCTCTCGCCGGAGATCAAGACCCCGCCGCGGGGAAAGTACTACTCGGTGAACGAGAGCAACTATCCGCGCTGGTCGCCGGGCTACCGGCGCGCGGTGGACCTGCTCAAGGGCAGCGACGGGCGGAACGCCCGCTACATCGGCTCCCTGGTGGCGGATTTCCATCGCAATCTGGTGGCGGGAGGGGTGTTCTTGTACCCGGGCGACACCAAGTCGCCTCAGGGCAAGCTGCGGTTGCTCTACGAGTGTGCGCCGCTGGCCTTCATCGCGGAGCAGGCAGGCGGGGCGGCGTCCGACGGCAAGCGCCCCATCCTGGACATCGTTCCCACCGAGCTGCACCAGCGCACGCCGCTCGTCATCGGCAGCCGGGAAGACGTGGCCTTGGTGGAGCGGACCCTTAGCGAGGCCGGCGAGGGCGCGTGAACGGCGAGCGGCGCACGCCGTCGGGGCTCCCGGTCGCGGTGGTGTACGGGCCGGCGGACGTGGCCCGGGGAACGGCCACGGAGCGCCCCGGGGCATTCCCGTTTACCCGGGGCATTCACCCCACCATGTACCGGGGCCGGCTGTGGACCATGCGGCAATACGCCGGCTTCGGCACGGCCGAGGAGACCAACGCCCGGTTTCGCCAGTTGCTGGACGCCGGCCAGTCGGGGCTCTCGGTGGCGTTCGACTTGCCCACGCAGATGGGCTACGACTCGGATGCGCCCATGGCCGAAGGGGAGGTGGGCCGGACGGGGGTGGCCATTGACACGGTAGACGATCTGGCCCGGGTGTTCGAGGGCATCCCGCTGGATCAGGTCTCCACCTCGATGACCATCAATGCCACCGCGGCGATCTTGCTCGCCATGTACCTGGTGGTGGCCGAAGAGCAGGGCATTCCCAAGGAGCGTATCCGGGGTACCATCCAGAACGACGTCCTCAAGGAATACATCGCCCGGGGCACGTACATTTTTCCTCTGGAGCCCTCGCTGCGGCTGATCACCGATGTCTTCCGCTTCGTGCTGGAAGAGGGCTTGCCCTTCAACCCCATCTCGATCAGCGGCTACCACATGCGGGAAGCGGGGGCCACCGCGGTGCAGGAGATCGCGTTTACCTTCGCCAACGCACTGGAATACCTGGACCGGGCGGTGCGGTCCGGTTTGAGCGTTGACGCCTTGGCGCCCCGGATTTCGTTTTTCTTTGCGGCCCACAATGACCTCTTCGAGGAGGCGGCCAAGTTCCGGGCCGCCCGGCGGCTGTGGGCCACGCTGGTGCGGGAGCGCTACGGAGCGAACGACGAGAGCTGCCGCCTGAGGTTCCACACCCAAACCGGCGGATCTACCCTCACGGCCCAGCAGCCGCTCAACAACGTGGTGCGCGTGGCGATCCAGGCGCTGGCGGCGGTGTTGGGGGGCACGCAGTCCCTGCACACCAACGGCTACGACGAAGCCCTGGCTCTGCCTACGGAAGCCGCCGCGCGGCTGGCGCTCAGGACCCAGCAAATTCTGGCCCACGAGTCGGGAGTGACCCAGACCGTGGACCCGTTGGCAGGTTCGTATTATGTGGAGCATTTGACCGACGAGCTGGAGCGGGAAGCCACGCGGCTGCTGGAGGAAGTCACGGTCTTAGGCGGAGCGGCCCGGGCCATCGAGCGCGGTTACTTTCAGCAGGCCATCGCCCAGGCGGCCTACGCCTACCAGTGTGCGGTGGAGCGGGGCGAGGTCATCGTGGTGGGTGTCAACCGTTATACGGAAGACGCGGCACCCCCCATCCTGCCGGCTCCCGACTACTCGGCGTTGGAGGCGGCCCAGCGCGCCCGGGTGCAAGAGGCCCGCACCCGCCGTGACCCGGGCCGCTGGCGCGCGGCCCTCGAGAGCTTGAGCCAAGCGGCCCGGGCTCCGGACGCCCCCCTCATGGGCGCGATCGTGAACGCGGTCCGGGCCCGAGCCACGGTGGGCGAGATCAGCGACTGCCTCCGCGCGGTTTGGGGCAGCTACCGGCCGGCGGTATGAGGCTCATCCGGATCGCCTTGGGCAATGCCAACCCCACCGTGGGGGCCGTGCGGGCCAACACCGACCAGGTGCTGGCCTTGGCTCGAGCGGCCGCCGCCCAGCAGGCCACCATCGCGTGCTTTCCGGAGCAGGTGATCGGCGGGTATCCCACGGGCGATCTGATCCAATGGCCCAGGTTCGTAGCCGCCCAGCGCGAGCAGCTCGAGCGCTTTGCGGCGGCAAGCGCCACCTGGCCCACCGTCTTCGTCCTGGGCCTCACCACTTCGGTGGGCGGCCAGTTGTTCAATACCGCCGCGGTGGTGCACGGGGGCAAGATCCTCGGGCTGGTTCCCAAAGAGAAGCTGCCCACCTACAGCGTCTTCTACGAGCGCCGCACCTTCTCGCGCGGCGGGCCGGATCTCAAGCTTGCGGCGTGCGGGGTGCCCTTGGGCGATTACCTCTTTGGCTTCGACTTCGGGATCGTGGCGGTCGAGGTGTGCGAGGACTCCTGGTCTCCGGACGGACCCATGCGGCGGCGCTGCTACTCCGGTGCGGAGATCGTGATCAACATCTCGGCCTCTCCCTACCGCTTGGGCATCGCCGAGACCCGGCGCGAGATGCTGGCCACCCGCTCGGCGGACAACCAGGCCACCCTGGTATACGTCAACGCCGTGGGAGGGCAGGATGAACTGGTCTTCGACGGCGGGGGCTACGTTTTTCAGAACGGGCGGCTGGTGCTGGAGGTGCCGCGCTTCGCGAGCGGGCTGGCCACCTGTGTCGTGGATCTGGATCGGACCACGCTGCGGCGAACGGAAAACACCACTTGGCGGACCGACTGCGAAGCCTTCCAGCGGCTGGGCGCGGCCGTCCCGGTGCTCCGCTCCCCGGCCGCCACCGCGCCGGGCGATGGGCTGCCGTACCCGGCGCCGGCGGACGGGTCGTTCTTCCTGCCGCCTGCGGGCGAGCCGCCGCTGCCGCTGCGCGACCGCGTGCTGGACGAGCTGTTCGAGGCCTTGGCCCTGGGTCTCAAAGATTATTTCGTCAAGACCGAAAGCTTCCGCCGCATCGGGGTGGCGGTCTCGGGAGGTCGTGACTCGGTCTTGAGCTTGCTCGTGGCATGGCGAGCCACCCAGCTGCTGGCAAGGGATACCGCACCGGGAGCCCCGTCGCGAACGGGGGATGTCCTGAGCGCCTTCTACCTCCCCACCCGCTATTCCCGCCCGGAGACGCGCCGCGCCGCCGAGACCATCTGCCAGGAGCTTGGCGTTCCCCTCGCCGTGGTCTCCATCGAGGAGGCCTTCGACCGCGAGGTGGAGGCCACGCGCGAGATGCTGGGCGGCAGGGAGCCGGACGCGGTCACGCTCCAGAACATCCAGGCCCGGCTCCGCGCCCTACGCATGTGGAACTGGGCCAATAGCGCCCAAGGGCTCTTCGTCCAGACTGGCGACATGAGCGAGAAGGCGGTGGGCTACACCACCGTGGGCGGCGACCTCGAAGGGGCCTTTTCGGTGATCGCCAACGTGCCCAAGACGACGGTGATGGCGCTGCTGGAGCGGCTGCACCGGCGCTTCGGCTTCCGCGGGATCGAACTGGCCACCGCCATCGGCCCCAGCCCGGAGTTGGCCCAAGGCCAGCAGGCGGAAGCGGAGCTGATGCCGTTCGAGGTGCTGGATGCCTGTCTCAGTCTGTATGCCTCGGACAAAATGGCGCCCGCTGACGTAGCCCGAGCGCTGGAAGCGGCCTTCCCGGACCGGGCGCCCGAGCAGTTGCGCCGCTGGGCCGAGGCATTCGCCCAGCGGTTCGCGCGGGCGGTGTTCAAGTGGGTGCAGTCGCCGCTGGCGCTCCACGTGGGCTCGCTGGATCTGGACCGGGAGCGAGCCCTGCAATTGCCGGTGGTGGAAAAGGGCGAGTGGCGCGAGGCGCCGCCCCCGGATGCCGGAGCGTAGGGCGGCGGCTAAGTGGAAAGCTGCAGCCGCGCGGAGTGCTAGATTTCACCACGTGCCGGAGGGCTTGCCATGCGGAACGGGTTTTTGATCACTACGGGAACCGCCCTCGCCCTGGGCTGGCTCGCCCAGCCAGTTGCGGCGCAGGCCGGAAGGGCGCGGCCCGCCCGGGCTCCGGCTTCGGTCCAGGTGAGCGTGAGCTTTACGGAGGCGGAAAAGCGGATCATCGTAGCGTATTATGCCGAGCATCGTTACGCTCCCAAGCCGTTGCCGCCTGGCATTGCCAAGAATCTGGCGCGAGGCAAGCCCCTGCCTCCCGGTATCGCCAAACGCGCCTTGCCGCCCGACCTGCTGGCCCAGTTGCCGCGGCGAACCGGCATCGAGATTGCTGTGATCGGTGACCGTGTCGTCTTGCTCAGCGCGCAAGGGGTGGTGGCGGACATCCTGGACCATGTGTTCCGGTAGAAGCGACTCCCATGCCGACCTATCATTATCGCTGCCCCTCCTGTGGGCATGAGTTCGAGCGGTTCGAGAAGATGAACGCCAAGAGCAGGGCCAAGTGCCCCGCCTGCGGGAAGCGCGCCGAGCGGATGATCTCCGGCGGCGCGGGCCTCGTGTTCAAGGGCTCCGGTTTCTACATCACCGATTACAAGCGCAAGGGCGCGGGCGAGAAGGCCGCCGGTGGGGAAGGGTCCGGCAAGGGGGACCAGGCGGCCAAGTCCGAAGGGACCGGATCGCAGAAGTCCTCCAAGTCGTCGGGAGCCGAGTGACCGGTCCGGAGCGCCTGCGGCAGGCGCTGCGGGGCATAGCGGAAGCGCTGGGGGCGAAGGAGGCGGCTCAGCAGGTGGAGCTGGAGCGGCCTCGGGAGGCGGCTCACGGCGACCTCGCCACCAACTTGGCGCTCAAGTTGGCTCCCCGGCTCAAACGCCCCCCGCGCGAGCTGGCGCAGGAGATCGTCCGGCGGCTCGCGCTGCCGGCCGGCGTGGTGGCCAAGGTGGAGGTCGCCGGTCCAGGGTTCATCAACTTCTGGCTGGCCGGCGATGCCCTGGCGGATACGCTGGCGCGGCTCGTGGAAGCGGGCGGCACCTGGGGGCGCTCGGACGCAGGGGCGGGACGGCCGGTCAACGTGGAATTCGTCTCGGCCAACCCTACCGGCCCGCTCCACGTGGGCCACGGCCGCCAGGCCGTGCTGGGCGACGCCATCGCCTCGCTGTTGGAATGGACCGGCTGGCGGGTCACCCGCGAATTCTACTATAACGATGCCGGGGTCCAGATCCTGAACCTGGCGTTGAGCGTGCAGGCGCGCCTGCGGCAGCTCCGCGGCCGGCCGGCGGAAATCCCTCCCGGCGGATACCACGGAGAGTACATCTGGGACATTGCCCGGGCCTATCTCGCCCGGCATCCGGAAGACCCCGAGGGCGATCGGCTCGACGCGGTGCGCCGGTTTGCTGTGGCCGAAATGCGGCAAGAGCAGGACCGGGACCTCAAGGCGCTGGGAGTCAAATTCGACGTGTACTCCCTGGAGTCCGCCCTCCACGCCGACGGCAGCGTCGAGCGCATTGTGCGGCGGCTGGTGGAGGCCGGCCACACCTACGAACAAGATGGGGCGCTCTACCTGCGCACCACGGACTTCGGCGACGACAAAGACCGCGTGATGCGCAAGAGCGTGGCCAAGGGCGGGGAGTACACCTACTTCGTGCCGGACGTCGCCTACCACGTGGGCAAGTGGCAGCGCGGCTTCACCCGGGCCATCAACATCCACGGCGCCGACCACCACGGGACCATCGCGCGGGTGCGGGCTGGGCTCCAGGCGCTCGAACTGGGGATCCCCCAAGGATACCCCGAGTACGTGCTGCACCAGATGGTGACGGTGATGAAGGGCGGGCAGGAAGTGAAGCTGTCCAAGCGGGCCGGGAGCTACGTCACGGTGCGAGACCTGGTGGATGAAGCAGGCTCGGACGCGGTGCGCTACTTCTTCCTCATGCGGAAGAGCGACTCGCACATCGTCTTCGACATTGACCTGGCCACCAAGCAGTCGGAAGAAAACCCGGTCTATTACGTGCAGTATGCCCATACCCGCATGGCGGGCATTTTTCGTACCGCGGGGATCGAGCCCGCGCAGATCCGCGCGGCGGGCGTGGACTTGGGCGTGCTGCGGGAACCCGAAGAGCAGGACCTGATCAAGCGCCTGGGCGACTTTCCGGCCACGGTGGCCCGGGCAGCGGAGGCGCTCGAGCCGCAGCGGATCGTGGCCTATCTCGAGGAGGTGGCGCAATTGGTCAACGGCTGGTACCACCGGCACCGGGTGCTGGGAGCCCCCCCCGAACTGGAACGGGCCCGCCTGGTGCTGGCCCGCGGGGCGCAGATCGTGCTGGCCAACGCCTTGGGGGTGCTGGGCGTCAGCGCGCCGGAACGGATGTGACGCCATGAGCCTGCTCGTGGTGGGGAGCATTGCGCTCGATTCGGTGGAGACCCCCTTCGGCTCCACGGCCGACGCGCTGGGCGGCTCGGCCGTGTTCTTCGGCTACGCCGCGAGCTTGCTCCATCCGGTCCAGATGGTGGGTGTGGTGGGGAGCGACTACCCCATGGAGGCGCTGCGCCGCCTGGCCCGCCGCGGCGTGGACTTGAGCGGCGTCGAGCAGCGCGCGGGCGAGAGCTTCCGCTGGAAAGGCAAGTATTCCTATGATCTGCAGAGCCGCGAAACGCTGGAAACCCGGCTCGGCGTCTTCGCCCAATTCAATCCCCGGCTGCCGCAAGCGTTCCGGGGAGCGCGCTACCTGTTCCTCGGCAACATCGATCCCGAGCTGCAACTGGCGGTGCTGGATCAGGCGCCGTCGGCCAAGCTGGTGGCGGCCGATACCATGAACTACTGGATCCACTCCAAGCGGGAGGTCCTGATCCAACTGCTGCGCCACGTGGACGTGTTGCTGGTCAACGACGCCGAGGCCCGGGAGTTGTCGGGCGACTGGAACATCTACCGCGCCGCCCGGTGGATCATCCGGACCGGCCCCAAACTGGTGGTCATCAAGCAGGGCGTCTACGGCGCGGTGCTGGTGGACAGCAGTCGGATTTTCTACGTGCCGGCGTTCCCCTTGGAAGAGGTCTTCGATCCCACCGGCGCGGGCGATGCCTTTGCGGGGGGCTTCATGGGGCACTTGGCCCGCACCGACGACTTGAGCCCCTCCAATCTCCGGCGGGCCATGGTGTACGGCGCCACCATGGGCTCCTTTGCCGTGGAGCGCTTCTCCGTCCAACGCCTCGACGAGATCGGGCCGGCGGAGGTGGCGACCCGGGCGAGACAGTTCGCCGATCTGGTGCACTTCGAAATGGACGCGGCGCGTGTCTCCGGCTGAGCGCTACCGGGAGGCGGGGGTGGACCTCGACGCCCTCGATGGGATCAAGCAGCAGATCGCGGCATCCGTGCAGTCCACTCGGACGGCGCTCGCGTTGGGCCGCCTGGGAGCCTTTGGCGGCATGACTCGCCTGCCCCCCGGCCTCGCGGACCCGGTCCTGGTGCTCAGCACCGACGGCGTGGGCACCAAGCTCCTGGTCGCCCTCCGAGCCGGCCGGCACGACACCGTGGGCGAAGACTTGGTCAACCACTGCGTCAACGACATCCTGGTCCACGGGGCGCGGCCCATCGGGTTCCTGGATTACATTGCCGGCTCGCACGTTCCCGCCGCCACCCTGACGGCGCTGGTCGCGGGCATCGCCCGCGGGTGCCGGGCCCACGAGATGACCCTCCTGGGTGGCGAGACGGCGGAACTCCCCGATCTCTACCAGCCCGGGCACTACGACCTGGCCGGGACCATCGTGGGCGTGGTGTCCGAAGGACAGGCCCTCCACGGCGACCGGGTGCGGGTGGGGGATCTCTTGGTGGGATACGCCTCGAGCGGGCTCCATACCAACGGCTACGCGCTGGTTCGCCGGATCGTCTTCGACGAGCAGCGCCTGGGTCTCGAGGACGAGGTGGACGAGTTGGGCGGCCGAGTGGGCGATGTCCTCCTGGCGGTGCACCGGAGCTACTGGCAGGCGATGGCCCCGGTGCTCGATCGCCTCCACGCGGCGGCTCACATTACCGGCGGGGGGATCCCGGGCAATCTGGTGCGCGTGCTCCCGGCCGGCTGCTCCGCGGTGGTGCGCCGGGGGGCCTGGACCGTTCCAGCGGTGTTCGAGTTTCTCAGGCGCAGGGGCCGGATCAGCGACCAGGAGATGGCCCGGGTGTTCAATCTGGGGATCGGGATGATTGCCATCGCGCCACCGGAGGCGGTGGAGGCGGTCCAGGCCGCGGCCGGCCGGGCGGGTGTGGCCACCTGGGTGATCGGGGAGATCCAAAGCGGCCAGGGCGTCGAGTTCGCGTAGCTCCATGACCGAGCAGGAAGCCATGGACCGTGCGCTGGAGCTGGCGCTCCGCGGCTGGGGCCGGGTGCACCCCAACCCCATGGTTGGTGCGGTGCTGCTCAAGGAAGGCCGGGTGGTAGGGGAAGGCTTCCACGCGGAGTTCGGGGGACCCCACGCCGAGGTGGCGGCCCTGGCCTCCTCAGCCGATCCGCGCGGGGCAACCTGCGTGGTGACGCTTGAGCCCTGCGCCCACCAGGGCAAGACGCCTCCCTGTACCGAGGCCCTCATCCGGGCCGGCGTGGCCCGGGTGGTGATCGGCCTCCGCGATCCCCATCCCAAGGCGCGAGGGGGCCTTGAACGGCTGCGACGCGCCGGGATCGAGCTGGAGGTGGGCCTCAAGGCCGAGCAATGCGCCGCGCTCAACGCGGCCTTCCTGTGGAGCGTCACTCGCCCGGAGCGGCCCTTTGTCGCGCTCAAGATCGCGAGTTCGCTGGATGGATACCTCGCCGACGCCGAAGGCCGCTCGCGCTGGATCTCGGGCGAAGAGGCCCGCTCCTACGTCCATTGGCTGCGGGCCGGCTTCGACGCCATCGGCGTGGGTCGCCGGACCGCCGATAGCGACGATCCGGCGCTCACCGTGCGGGGCCCCCTGGTACCGCGCGTTCCGCCGCTGCGGGTGATCTTTGCCCGGAGCGGCCGGGTGCGGGACGATCTTCAGGTGGTCCGGAGCGCCCGCCAGGTCCCCACGGTCGTCATCACGGCGCCGGCCGCTCGGGCCGCAACCCAGGCCCGCCTGGGGATGCATGGGGTGGAAGTCCTAGCCGCCTCGGATCCCCTGGAGGCGCTGGCCGCCTTGAGGTCGCGGGGCGTGCATGCGATCCTCGTCGAGGGCGGCAGCACGCTGGCCGCCGCCTTGCTGGCCCGGGACCTGGTGGATCGGCTTTACCTCATCCAGGCCCCTCGCTGGTTGGGCACCGGCATGCCGGCCTTCGCGCCGCGCGAGGCCATCCCGCTCGATCGCGCGGTTCCCTGGGTGGTCACGGAGCGCCGAGCCCTGGGCCGCGATACCTTATTAGTGGTGGACCGGGAGCTATGTTTACCGGCATCGTGACGGCGCGGGGCCGGGTGGTGGCCACCGAACGGGAGGGCGATCGCTTGCGCCTGACCATCGAGGCCCCCTACCAGGATCTCGTGCCGGGCGAAAGTATCGCGGTCAGCGGCGCCTGTCTCACCGTGGTCCGAGCGGCCGCCGGACGATTCAGTGTGGAGGTCGTGGTCACGACCCGAAACCGCACGCGACTGGCCGAACTCGAACCGGGTGACGAAGTCAACCTGGAGCGGGCGCTGGCGCTGGGCGAAAGGCTGGGCGGGCATTTGGTGCAAGGCCACGTGGACGGCCTGGCCACCGTGACGGCGGTGCGCCCCGCGGAGGACGCGGTCTTGGTGGACCTGGAGCTGCCCGAAGACGTGGCTTGGGTCACCGTGCCCCGCGGCTCGATCACGGTGGATGGGGTGAGCCTCACCGTGAGTGCCGTGCCCAGGTTCGGCCAAGCCCAGGTGGCCTTGATCCCGTTCACTCGGGAACAGACCACGCTGGGCCGGCTCAAGCCGGGCGACCAGGTGCATGTGGAAGGGGATCTGATCGGCAAATACCTACGCCACCTGCTCGCCGCCCGCGGCGAGCCGGGCGGCTAAGGAGTTGATACCATGCCGCTAGGAACGGTGGAGCAGGCGATCGCGGACATCCGCGCCGGCCGGCTGATCATCGTGGCCGACGACGAGGACCGGGAAGCCGAAGGCGACCTGGTGTGCGCCGCCGAGCGCTGTACCCCCGAACTCATCAACTTCATGGTGAAGTATGGGCGTGGGTTGGTCTGCCTGACCTTGACGCCGGAGCGGACCCGGGCGTTGGGGCTGCCCCAGATGGCGCCGGAGAATTCCGAAGCCTACGAGACGGCTTTCACGGTGAGCGTGGACGCCGCCAAGCGGTTCGGCGTCACCACCGGCATCTCGGCCAAGGATCGCGCCAAGACCATCCAGGTGGCGATTGACCCCGCCACCGTTCCGTCCGATCTGACCCGGCCGGGCCACGTCTTCCCGCTCAGGGCCCGGCCCGGCGGCGTGCTCCAGCGGGTGGGGCACACCGAGGCCAGCGTGGATCTGGCCCGCTTGGCTGGGCTGTATCCTGCGGGCGTGATCTGCGAGATCTTGGCCGATGACGGCACCATGATGCGGCGGCCCCAGCTCGAAGCGTTCGCCCAGGAACACGGGCTCACCTTCATCACCATCGCCCAGTTGGTGGCCTACCGGCTCCGGACCGAGCGCCTGGTGCACCGCGTGGCCGAAGCCAAACTCCCCACCCGCTATGGCGACTTCCGCATCATCGGCTACCGCAACGATGTGGACGAGCGCGAACACGTGGCCTTGGTGTACGGCGAGGTGGCCGGCAGGTCCGGGGTGCTGGTGCGCATGCACTCCAAGTGCTTGACGGGGGACGTGTTCGGCTCGTATCGCTGCGACTGCGGCTGGCAGTTGACCAGCTCCATGCGCATGATTGCCGAAGAAGGAGCCGGCGTGGTGGTCTATTTGGATCAGGAGGGGCGGGGCATCGGGCTGCTCAACAAGCTCAAGGCGTACGCGCTCCAGGACGCGGGCCACGACACGGTGGAGGCCAACGAGCGGCTGGGATTCGCGCCCGATCTGCGCAATTACGGCATCGGAGCCCAGATTCTGGTGGACCTGGGGCTCTCCTCGATCCGCGTGCTCACCAACAACCCGCGCAAGCTGGTCGGGTTGGACGGCTACGGGCTCACCCTGGTCGAACGGGTGCCCATCGTCCCCGATCCGACGGAGTACAACCGGTCCTACCTCGAGGTCAAGCGGGACAAGCTGGGCCATCTGCTGGCGCACTGACATGGCCGGTTCCGTGGGGCGAGCGCTCATCGTGGTCAGCCGCTACAACGGGGAAGTGACCGAGCGGCTCCTGGAGGGGGCGCGGGCGGCGCTGGCGCGGCACGGTTGGGACGGGGCATTGGTGGACGTGATCTGGGTGCCGGGTGCCTTCGAGCTGCCGCTGGCGCTCGACCAGGCGCTGGGCACCAAGCGCTACCGGCTAGGCGTGGCTCTGGGGGCGGTGATCCGCGGAGAGACGGCGCATTTTGACTACGTGGCCCAAGCGGCGGCGACGGGCATCCGGGAGGCCTCCGTCCGGCACGGCGTTCCGGTGGGCTTCGGCGTGCTGACCTGCGATACCGAGGAACAGGCCATGGCGCGGGCGGGGGGGGAGGCAGGCCACAAGGGCGTCGAGGCCGCCGAAAGTGCCGTCGCCATGCTGCAGGTGCTGGACGACCTCGCTCGCCGTGCTGCGACCTGAGACCAAAGCTCGGGCCCGAGCCCTGCAAGTACTCTACGCATGGGAAGTCCAGGGCCGGCCGCCCTTGGACCAGGTGGTCTCGGGCCTGGCGGGCGACGGCGATACGGGAAGCTGGGAACCGGGCTTGGCCATCGCGTCGCGGGTGGTGGGCGACCTGCCCAGGCTGGACGAGGTGATCCGCCGGACGGCGGAACACTGGCGCCTGGATCGCATCGGGCTGGTAGAGCGCAACGTCCTGAGACTGGCGGCGAGCGAGCTGCTGGAAGGCGAGACTCCCGGCCCAGTGGTCATTGACGAGGCCGTCCGCCTGGCGCGCTGGTACGCCGGGCCCAAGGCGCCGGCCTTCGTCAACGGCGTGCTGGATGCGCTGGCCAGGCGGCTGGGACGGCTGTGAGGATCCTGGCGGTCAACTGGCTGGACCGGGAGAATCCGCAGGCGGGCGGGGCGGAGCTACATTTCTTCGAGATCTTCCGGCGCCTGGTGGCTCGGGGCCACGCCGTCACCTTGGTGACTTCGGGCTTCCCGGGCGCGGCCCCGCGGGTCACCTTGGACGGGGTGGCCGTGGAGCGGCACGCGCGCCGTTACAGCTTCGCCCTGGCGGGCCGGGGAGCCATTCGGCGCGCCCTGCGAGCCCAAGCCTATGACCTGGTGGTCGAGGACATCAACAAGTTGCCCTTGTTCGTACCGACGCTCACCCGTTTGCCCGTGTACGTCATCGTCCCGCACCTGTTCGGAGCCACCGCGTTCCGCGAAGCGCCCTGGCCGGTCGCCGGGGTGGTGTGGCTGGCCGAGCAGCCCGTCCCGGTCGTCTACCGGCGTGCGGTCTTCCACGCCATCAGCCAGAGTACCAGGGACGATCTCATCCGGCGCGGGGTGCCGGCGGATCGCATTCACGTGGTCTATCCGGGCGTGGACACCGCTTGGTACTGTCCGGAGAGCCCGATCCGGCGGGAACCCCATCCCACGTTTCTCTACCTGGGCAGGCTCAAGCGGTACAAGGGGGTGGAGACCGCAATCCGGGCGGTGGCGCTTCTCAAGGAGCGCGGCCTTGCGGTGCGGCTTACGATTGCGGGGGAGGGGAGCGACCGGGCTCGCCTCGAGCGGCTGGTCCAGCAGTTGGGGCTCGGGGAGCAGGTGCGATTCTTGGGCTTCGTCTCCGAGGAGGGCAAGCGCGATCTCTTGCGGCGCGCCTGGGCGGTGGTGCTGCCGTCGGCCAAGGAGGGCTGGGGCATCTCCAACGTGGAGGCCGCCGCCTGCGGGACCCCGGCGGTGGCGGCCGACCGCCCGGGCCTGCGCGAGTCGGTGCGCCATCAGGAGACCGGCCTGCTGGCGCCCTATGGCGACCCCGAATCCTGGGCCGCGCTTCTCGGGCAGTTGGCCCAACATCCGGAAGAGGTCGAACGGATGGGCATCGCAGCCCGGCGTTTTGCCGAGAGCTTTTCCTGGGAGCGCGCCGCGGGGGAAACGGAAGCCCATTTGCTGGCGCTGGTGGCTCGGGGGCGGCTGCCCCAGGGCGCCAGTCGGACTGACGACCCGTTGGGCGAGTGAAAGGAGCCTGACCCTATGGACACCACCGTGACGGCGCGTCACTGTGCGATTCCCGCCGCGCTGCGGGAACGGGCTTACACGGTCATGGAGCGCATGGCGAAGGTAGCCCATCGCCCGCAGCGCGCCGAGGTGATTTTCGACGTGGATCACCAGCGTAAGCGCGTGGAACTCAAGCTGCACTTGCCGCGAGGGGCCACGCGGGTAGCCACCGCCGAGGCGGCCGATTTTCGCACCGCGCTGGATCGGGCGGCCGCGAAGTTGCGCCGGCAGGTGCAGCGCACCAATTCCCGCTATACGCGGCGGACTGCCGCAGGATAGCGCCATGGCCGGACTGACGGTACGCGATCTCATTGCCCAGAAGGGCGATGTGCTTCAGCTCGAATCCCTGACCGGGGAGGCGGGTCTCGACAACGCCATCTCCGTACCCGAGGTCTCGAGCCCCGGGCTGGTCCTCGCGGGGTTCACCAAGCGGTTTGCCAGCCGGCGGCTGCACGCGCTGGGTGAGACCGAGATCGCGTACCTCAAGTCCTTGAGCGCCGCCGCGCGGCGCCGCGCGCTGCAGACCTTCTTCAGCTACGAGCTGCCGTGCGTGTTCGTGACCAAGTCGCAACAGGTGCCGCGCGAGATGGTGAGCCTGGCCAAGGCGCGCGGCATTCCGGTGCTGCGGTCCAAGCTCAAGACCTCGGAGTTCTACCGCCGGATCGTCCCGTACTTGCAGGAGGTCTTTGCGCCCAGCACCACGATCCACGGCTCGCTGGCGGACGTCTACGGGGTCGGCCTGCTCTTTACGGGACGCTCCGGCATCGGCAAGAGCGAGTGCGTGCTGGACTTGGTGGAGCGCGGCCACCGGTTGGTGGCGGACGATGTGGTCCACGTCACCCAGCGCGGCGCCGACGTGCTGATCGGCCGGGCCAACGAACTGTCGTACCGGTACATGGAGATCCGCGGCGTCGGGCTGGTGGACGTCTCGGCGTTGTTCGGCATCCGCGCGGTACGGCAACAGAAGCGCATCGAGGTGGTGGTGGAGCTGACGGACTGGGACCAGGCGGCCGACGTGGAGCGGACCGGCCTGGACGGCAAGACGACGCAGATCCTCGGTGTGGAGCTGCCGCTCGTGGTGGTCCCCTTGAACCCCGGCAAGAACATCACGGTGATCTCCGAGGTCGTGGCCATGAATCACCTGCTCCGCTACAGCGGCATTGACGCGGCGCAGGTGTTCAACGCCCGGTTGCTCAAGCGCTTGGCCGAGCAACGCGAACTCAGGGCTTACCTCTCGGAAGATTATGAATAACCGGTTGCACGGGGTGGTGGTTTCGCATGCGCGCCTAGCCGCCGCCATGGTGGATGCGGTGCAGGAGATCACCGGGATGGGTGAAGGGCTGATCCCGGTGAGCAACGAGGGCTGCTCGCGGGCGTTGCTGGCGGAGCGCCTCCACGCCGCCATTGGCAAGGGGCCGGCCGTGCTGTTCGTGGACTTGCCGGGGGGGAGTTGCTTGCAGGTGGCCGTCGCCTACGTGCGCGCTCATCGCGACGTGGCGGTGGTGGCGGGGGTCAACCTGGCCATGCTGGTGGACTTCGTCTATCACCGGGACCTCGCACCGCAGGCCGCCGCCGCGCGAGCCGCGGAAGTGGGGGGCCGCGCGGTGCGCGTCGTCGAGTGACCCTGTCGCTGGTCCGGGTGGACGACCGCCTGATCCACGGGCAGGTCGTGGTGGGTTGGGGCCAGGCCTTGGGCGCTACCCAGATCGTGCTGGTGGACGACCAGATCGCCGCCAACACCTGGGAACAGGACATCTACCGCATGGGCGTGCCTCCGGGCATGACGGTCGAATTCGTGCCCGTGGCCGAAGCGGCGCGGCGGCTGCCGGAATGGGAGGCGTCGCCCCGCCGCACCATGGTGATCGTGGGCGACGTGGCCACCGCGCTCGAACTCTGCCGCCTGGCGCCGCAACTCAAGCGGCTCAACGTGGGAGGCATCCATCAGGGACCGGAGCGCCGGCAGCGACTGCCCTACGTGTTCTTGAGCGACGCGGAAATGCAAGAACTCCGCCAATTGTCCCAACACGGCGTCGAGGTGGTGGCGCAGGACGTCCCCACCGCCCGGCCGGTTCCGGTGACGGAGCTGAAATGAACCTGGCTCCGCTGGGCCTGTGGCTCTGGGGCGCCTTGGCAGGGCTGGATTTGGTGGCCCTGGGGCAGTTCATGGTGGGCCGGCCTCTGGTGGCGGGCACCGTGGCGGGGTTCCTGGCCGGTGACCCGGCTGCGGGAGCGCTGCTGGGCATGACGCTCGAGCTATTCGCCTTGGACGTGCTCCCGGTGGGGGCCGCGCGCTATCCGGATTACGGGCCGGCGACGGTCGCCGGTACCGCGGCCGCCGCAGGCGCCCCGGGCCTTTTGGGACTGGGACCCGGTGTGGCGGTAGCCCTGGTGGTGGCCTACCTGGGCGAGTGGGCCATGCAGGTGGTCCGCCGCCGCAACTCGGCGGATGTGCAGCACCACCGGCCGGAGCTTGATGCCGGTGATCCGGCCTCCCTCCGCCGGCTCCAGCTCCGGGGTCTCCTGCGCGAGGCGGTCCGAGCGGCGCTGGTCACGGCTGTCGGGCTCGTGTTAGCGGCGGCGGTCCGGCGCTGGCTGCCGCTCGGCGTCGGGGCCTCCGTGTTGATGGGAGCCGTAGGCCTGGGCGTGGCGGCAGCGGTTGCGGCCGGCGGGGCGCTGCGGCTGAGCGGGCGAGGCGGAGCCCGTGCGTGGTTCGCCGCCGGTCTCGCGGCAGGCGCGCTCTGGGTGGCGGCACGATGAAACCAGAGCTGCTCAGGGCCTTCGCCCGCAGCCTCATCGTTCAGGCCTCGTGGAACTACGACCGCATGGTGGGGGTGGGGGTCGCCTACGTCATGGAGCCGCTGCTCAGAGATCTCGGCGGCGCCCAGGCGGAGCTGCGATACCGGCGGGCGCTCACGCGGGTGGCCAGCTTCTTCAACGCCCACCCTTATCTCACCGGCATGGCGGCGGGGGCCTTGGCGCGGGCGGAGCACGACGGCCTGCCCGAAGCCCAGGCGGAGCGATTGAAGAACGCCCTCATCGGACCGCTGGGCTCGGTGGGCGACCAGCTGGTGTGGGCCGGCTGGCTTCCGCTCTCGGCGGCCGCCGGACTCATCGTGGCGGCAACCGTCTCGCCTCCCGCCGGGGTCGCGGCGTTCCTGCTGGGCTACAACGCCGTGCACCTGGGCCTCAGGGCCTGGGGACTGGCCATAGGATGGCGCAGCGGGATCGGGGTGGCGGGTGCGCTCGCGGGACGCATGCTCCAGCTCGGCGTGCGGTTCGGCGCCCTGGCTGCCCTCTTTGCGATCGGCGTGGCGTTGCCCTTGGTGCTGGCCCGCCTGGCCGAAGGATTTCAGGCGCGCGAACGGCTGGCCGCTCTAGTGGTAGGCGGGCTGGGACTGGTGATCTCCCGCGGTCTCGCGCCCACCGTGAGCGGGGTCAAGCTCGGGCTTCTGTTCCTGCTCAGCGCGCTGGTGGCGGGATGGATATGGCGGTAGTCGAGCGCAAGGTGACCATCGTCAACGAGCTGGGGCTGCACGCCCGGCCGGCGGCGGCGTTCGTCAAGGTGGCCAGCGGGTTCAAATCACAGATTTCCGTGGGGCGGGACGACATGGTGGTGAACGGCAAGAGCATCATGGGGGTGATGACGCTGGCCGCCGAGCCGGGCAGCGAACTGACCATCCGGGCCGAGGGCGAAGACGCCGAGGCGGCGCTCGAGGCCCTGGCGGCGCTGGTCGAAGCGGGGTTCAACGAATGAGCCACGGCGAGCGCCTGCTCAAGGGGATCGGGGTCTCGCCGGGCGTGGCCGTGGGGCCCGCAGTGGTGATCCAGCCCAGCCTGCCGCCGGTCCCCGACCGCGTGGTGCCGCGGAAGGCGGTGGCGGCGGAAGTGGCCCGCATGCGCGCCGCCGTGGCTGCCGTCCGGGCTCACTTGGAGAGCTTGCGCCGGCGGGCCGCCGCCCGCGCCGGACCGGAGGAAGCCAAGATCTTCGACGCCCAGATCATGATGCTGGAGGACGACGAGTTCCTGGGAGCGGTCGAGGCGCTCATCCGGGAGAACCAGTTGTCGGCTGAGCGCGCGTTCGAGTTCAAGGCCTTGGAGATGCGGGCCTTGTGGTCGGCGAACCCGCGCCTCCGGGAGCGCGTGGCGGACCTCTCAGGCGTGCACTTCCGCGTGCTGCAGCACCTGCTGGGCGAGCCGGTCGGCGGGATCCCGCAAGGGACCGGTGGCCGCCCGGCCATCGTGTTCACCCACGAGCTGACTCCCGGCCTCACCGTGGAGTTCGATCGCAGCCAGGTGGCGGGGTTTGTGGCGGAGGAAGGGACCCGGACCTCCCACGCAGCCATCCTGGCCCACAGCTTGGGCATCCCCTGTGTCATGGGGTTGGTGGGCGGCCTGGGCCGCGTGGACTCCGGGACGCTGGTGGTCCTGGACGGCACCCATGGCACGGTGCTGCTGGATCCCACGCCGGCCGAGATCGAGGAGGCGCTGGCCCAGGACCGGCGGCGGCTGGCGGTGGAGCACGAGTTGGAGCGAACCATCGGACAACCCGCGGTCACTCGCGAGGGGGAACGAGTGACCGTGCGGGGCAACGTGGACATGCCCGAGGAGCTGGATGCCGCGGTGGCCCACGGGGCGGAAGGGGTGGGCCTGCTGCGCACCGAGTTCATGATCCTGGGCCGTTCGGAGCTTCCCTCGGAGGAGGAGCAGGCCCGCTACTACGCCCGCGTGGCCGAACGCTTCCCGCACCATCCCGTAGTGGTGCGGAGCTTCGATCTGGGCGGCGACAAGTTCCCCGCCGCGGTCTCCCCCGAGCCGGAAGCCAATCCCTTCCTGGGGTGGCGGGCGCTCCGGGTGTGCCTGGATCGGCCGGAGATTTTGAAGACCCAAGTGCGCGCCATTCTCCGCGCCCGGGCCAACGCGGATGTCCAGCTCATGATCCCGCTGGTCACGCAGATCGAGGAGATCGAACGGACGCGGGAGCTGGTGTACGAGGCCGCAGCCGAGCTGAGGAACGAAGGGCGGCTTGCGGCGGGCGACCTGCCGGTGGGCATCATGGTGGAAACCCCGGCGGCGGTGCTGCTCATCGAACGGATGGCGGAACTGTCCGATTTCCTGAGCGTGGGGACCAACGATCTTACCCAGTACACCCTGGTGGTGGACCGCGGCAACGCGCGGCTAGCCGACCGGTTCAACCCCCTGCACCCCGCAGTGGTGCGGAGCCTCAAGGCGGTGGCGGACGCGGCCCGCCGCGCGGGCAAGGAAGCGTCCGTTTGCGGCGAGATGGCCTCCGACCCGATCTCGGCGTTCTTGTTGCTGGGATTGGGCTACCGGGTGCTCAGCGCGGCTCCGCCGCGCCTGCCCCTGGTGCGCTGGCTGGTGCGGCAAATGGAGTTGGGCCCGGCGGTCGAGGCCGCAGAGGCGGCCCTCCAAGCGCGAACGGCGCGGGAAGTGCAGGCCGTCCTGGAGGAGGCCTGTGCCCGGCATCTCGATCCCCGCCTGCTGGAGGCCAGCCCGTTGCCGCAGGCCCGTTCCGAGGCTACCTTGCGGCGTTGAACCGGGAGGCCGTATTTCGCACAACTATCTGCTCTCGTCCGAGTCGGTCACCGAAGGGCACCCGGACAAGATCGCCGATCAGATCTCCGACGCGATTCTCGACGCCTTGCTGGCTCAGGATCCCGCCGCCCGCGTGGCATGCGAGACGCTGGTCACCACCGGGCTGGTCATGGTGGCGGGGGAGATCACCACCCGGGCCTATGTGAACCTGCCGGACATCGTTCGCGGCACCGTCGAAGCCATCGGGTACACCGACGCCTCGTACGGCTTCGATGCCCGCACCTGCGCCGTGATGACCGCCATTGACCCGCAGTCGCCGGACATCGCTCAAGGCGTGGATACCGGCGGGGCGGGGGATCAGGGCATGATGTTCGGGTATGCCACCGACGAGACGCCGGAGCTGATGCCCCTGCCCATCATGCTGGCCCACCGCCTCACCCAGCGGCTGGCGGCCGCGCGCAAGAGCGGCGAAGTCGCCTGGCTCAGGCCGGACGGGAAGAGTCAGGTCACGGTCGAATACGCCGACGGCCGGCCTGTCGCGATCCGCACCGTGGTGGTCTCCACGCAGCACGCGCCCGCGGTGGGGCAACGGGAAGTGACCGAAGGGGTGCGGGAGATGGTGATCGAGCCCGTGCTGCGGAGCGCCGGGTTGGAGAGCGCCGGCGTCCAATGCCTCATCAATCCCACGGGCCGCTTCGTGGTCGGCGGCCCTCAAGGCGATGCCGGCCTCACCGGCCGGAAGATCATCGTGGATACCTACGGCGGCGCGGCGCGGCACGGGGGTGGCGCCTTCAGCGGGAAGGATCCTTCCAAAGTTGACCGGTCCGGGGCCTACGCCGCACGATGGGTGGCCAAACACGTGGTCGCGGCCGGCCTGGCGCGCCGCTGCGAGGTGCAGATAGCCTACGCGATCGGGGTGCGAGAGCCGGTGTCCATCATGGTGGACACCTTCGGCACCGGCGTGGTCTCGGATGCCCGGCTGGAGCACGCCGTGCGCAGCGTGTTCGATCTCACGCCGGGGGGGATTATCGAGGCGCTCAAGCTCCGCAACCCCATCTACCGCGCTACCGCGGCCTACGGGCACTTTGGCCGCGCGCCCGAGACCCGCGAGGTGCACGGGCGGCCCGTCGAGTTGTTCACCTGGGAGCAACCCTCCCGCATCGCCGAACTCAAAGACGCCGTCCGGCGCGCAGCCTGACGGGTAGATACGCAGCGAGATCCCCTGATGACTGCAGTCCAGACCGATTCTTCCTCCGACGTCCGCGACGTTCGCCTGGCCGACGAGGGCCGGCGCCGCACCGAGTGGGCCGCTCGCTTCATGCCGGTGTTGCGGCAGATCCGGGCCCGGTTCGCCCGAGAGCAGCCCCTGAAGGGCAAACGCCTATCGGCCTGCCTCCACGTCACCAGCGAGACGGCCAACTTGGTGATCGCCCTGCGCGAGGGGGGAGCCGAAGTGGCCCTGTGCGCCTCCAATCCGCTCTCCACCCAGGACGACGTGGCCGCCTACCTGGTGCGCGATCACGGGGTCAAGGTGTACGCCATCAAGGGCGAAAACCACGAGTCCTACTATCGCCACATCCAGTTGGCCCTGGCTCACCAGCCCGACCTCACCATGGACGACGGGGCGGATCTGGTCAGCGCCCTGCACATGATCGCCTTGAACCGGCTGGACGACCTGGCCCCGCCGGTGCGGAGTTGGGTCGAGCGGTTGAGCCCGGCCGAGCGAACCGAGCTGGTGCGCCGGGTCATCGGGTCCACGGAAGAGACCACCACCGGCGTGATCCGGCTCAAAGCCATGGCCCGCGACGGGGTACTCCAGTTCCCGGTCATCGCGGTGAACGATTCGCAGACCAAACACTTGTTCGACAATCGCTACGGCACAGGTCAGTCCACCATAGACGGCATCCTCCGCGCCACCAATTTGCTCCTGGCCGGCAGCACCGTGGTGGTGGCCGGCTACGGCTGGTGCGGGCGAGGGGTGGCCATGCGCGCCCGAGGGGCAGGGGCGGACGTGATCGTCACGGAGGTGGACCCGCTGCGCGCCCTCGAAGCCCGCATGGATGGCTACCGGGTGATGCCGCTCTTGGAGGCGGCCGCCGTGGGTGACCTGTTCATCACGCTCACCGGCAACCTCCACGTGATCCGCTTGGAGCACATGCGGGCCATGAAGGACGGGGCCATCATCGCCAACGCCGGTCACTTCAACGTCGAGATTGACCTCGATGCCCTGGCCCGTGCCGCCCGGGGTCCCCGCCCGGTGAGGCCGTTCGTGGATCAGTGGGAATTGGATGGCAAGCGGCTGTTCGTGCTGGGCGAGGGGCGGCTCATCAACCTGGCCGCCGCCGAGGGCCACCCGGCCAGCGTCATGGACCTGTCCTTTGCCAACCAAGCCCTGGCGGCTGAACATTTGGTCCATCAGGGGGGTA
This sequence comes from Gemmatimonadota bacterium, assembly GCA_037440225.1. Taxonomy (GTDB): domain Bacteria; phylum Gemmatimonadota; class Gemmatimonadetes; order Gemmatimonadales; family GWC2-71-9; genus JACPAP01. Next base: position 175,627 of record JBBIUN010000004.1, read on the forward strand.
CGCTTTCGAAGGCGGTGCATCGGATCCCGGCCGATATTGACCGGCGCGTGGCCGAGCTGAAGCTGGCCGCCATGGGGATCGGCATTGACACCTTGACCCCCGAACAGCAACACTATCTGGCGTCTTGGGAGGCGGGCACATAGCGACGGCAATGGTGGAAGTCCGGGTTGCTCAGTTGGTGTTGGATCGCAACAACAACACCCCGGTCGTCATTCTGCAGGAAAAGGAAGGCGATCGCGTGTTGCCCATCTGGATCGGCCCCGCGGAGGCGAGCGCCATTGCCATGGAGCTGGCCGGGGTGAAGTTCGCCCGGCCGCTCACCCATGACTTGGTCAAGCAGATCATCGTGGGCTTGGGCGGCGATCTCCGCCGGGTGCTGATCACGCAGGTCAAAGAGAACACCTACTATGCCGAGCTGCACATCCACCGGGAAAACCACGTGGTGCAGATTGACGCGAGGCCCTCGGACAGCATCGCGGTCGCCCTGAGGCTCAACGCCCCCATCTTCGCTCACGAGCATTTGCTGGAGCTGACGTCGGAGGCGCCGCTGCCGGAAGAGGTGGACAAGCCGGGTTGGGACGCCGAGAAGCTCAAGGACTATCTCCAAAAACTGAATCCTGAAGACTTCGGGAAGTTCACGCCGTAGCGCCTGCGCCCTGGCGGCGATAGCCCTGGGAGCCGGCGCGCAGGGTCTGGCTGCCCAGGGCTTTGACCTGACCGGACGCGTCATCCGCGTGAGCGGGGCCGACTCGCTGCCCGCCTCCGGCGTCTGGGCCGTGCTCCACCAGGTCTCCCTCACCGCCGGCGCGCCCGTGGACTCCGCCCTGACCGACCGCAACGGCCGCTACCGCGTCCGGGCCGCGAGCCGGGACAGCGCCGCCGTGTATCTGGTGTCCGTCACCTATGCCGGCGTGGCCTACTTTACCCGCCCCCTGCATCCCCCCGCGGTCGCGCGGCCGCTGAGCCTCGAAACGCTGGCGGTGTACGATACCTCGAGCGGCTCCCCTCCCGTGGAGCTGGCCCAGCGCCACGTGATCGTGCGCCGTCCTGCGGCCGACGGCTCCCGCCACGTGATGGAACTCCTGGTGCTGCGCAACCGGGGCGCGCGCACGCGCGTCTCACCCGACACCACGCGGCCGGTCTGGCAAGGAGCGCTGCCGGCCGGCGCCATCGAACTCAGGGCTGGCGAGAGCGACGTCAGCACCGAAGCCGTCTATCGCCGGGGCGATGCGGTGGCGGTGGCCGCCCCCGTGCCCCCGGGCGAGAAACAGGTGGTCATCAGCTACATCTTGCCGCCCGGCCGGCACCGCCTGGACCTCATGCTGGACCAGCCGATCGAGCGGTTCAACCTGCTCATCGAGGATTCTCTCGCGGCGGACGGCGGCGGTGTGCTCGAGCGGCTGGGCACGGAAACGATCGAGGGCCAAGCCTTCCAGCGCTTTGGCCGGAACAACCTTCCAGCCGGCACCCGTGTCAGCATCCCCCTGCCGAGCCCGGGATGGCAGGCAGCCCGCCTCTGGTGGCTGATCGTGGGGCTTGCCGGAAGCATCCTCGCAGCCGGTCTCGTGATCGCCTGGCGCAAAACCCAGCCGGCACCGAGGGGCATGGCGGCCCGCGACCCGAGCGTCCTCGCCGCGCAGATTGCCGCGTTGGATGCCGCGTTCGCCGCAGGCCCCGGTGCCAGCGAAGCGGGGCGAGCGGCCTACGAACAACGGCGGGCGGCGCTCAAGGCCGAGCTGGAAGCCCTGCTCCAAGAACGGCGCCCTTGACGCCGGCCCGCCAACCTCGCTAAGCTAGCCTACGGTAGTCAGCGAACGCGGAGTCGGAAGCCGGTGCAAGTCCGGCGCGGCCCCGCCACTGTGACGGGCAGTTGTCGGTCGGCTCGAACCCACTGGGCAACCGGGAAGGGGAGCCGATAAGGCCCGAAGCCAGGAGACGTTCCCGTTCGCGCCACCAAAGTCCCTCGCGGGAGGGATGGTGGGTGCGACGCTCACCTCCTTTCCGCCCGGAAGGAGTGAGCGTTTTGCGTTTTGGGCTCCTCGTTCTCGGGCTGGCGGCATCGCTCTGGGCTTGTGCCGCGCCCGAGCCCCCCTCGCGCGCTCCGCGCGACGACCTGGGCCACGCCGTTCGGCTGGCGGCGCCGGCGCGGCGGATCGTGTCGCTTTCGCCCTCTACCACCGAGCTGCTCTTCGCCATCGGGGCAGGGCCCTGGCTCGTGGGGCGCACCCGCTGGTGCGATTACCCGCCGGAAGCCAGCGCCGTCCCCAGCGTGGGCGATGGACTCCGCCCCGACGTGGAGCGCATCGCCGGTCGGCGGCCCGATCTCGTGGTGCTGTACGCCTCGGCGGCCAACCAGAGCGCCATCTTTCGCCTGGCGCAGCTCGGCGTTGCCACGGCCTCGGTGCGCCTCGATCGGCTGGATGACCTCCCCCGCGCCGCCCGATTCCTGGGACGCCTGACGGGGTTCGGGTCCCGGGCCGATTCGCTGGCGTACGCGTTCAGCCACCAGCTCGACTCCGCCCGAGCGGCGCTGGGCGCTGCCGGCACGCCGCGGCGCGTGGCCGTGGTCGTTTGGGACCGCCCTCCCATGGTGATCGGCCGGGGAAGCTTCTTGAGCGACCTCATCAGCCTCGCGAGCGGGCGCAACGTGTTCGACGACCTCCGCCAGCCGTCGGCAACCACCACCATCGAGGCCATCGCGGAGCGGGATCCGGATGCCCTGCTGGTCTTGGGCAATACGGTGCCCGCCTTCGCCGCCCGCGCCGAGTGGCAGAGCGTGCGGGCCGTGCGGCAAGGGCGGCTGATCCGGGTCTCGGGCAGCGAGTTCGAGCGCCCCACGTTCCGAGCCCTCGAGGCCGCCGCCTCGCTGCGCGCAGCCCTCGAGGAGATCCCCCAGCCATGAAGTGGATCCTGCTGGGAGTGCTGGCCCTGGGCGCCGTGGCCGTGGCCGTGGGCGTGGGATCGGCCGGGGTGCCGGTCGCGGACGTGGGAGCTGGCCTGCTGGGGCGGGGAGACCCCACCGCAGTCGCGATCGTGCGCCAGCTCAGGCTCCCGCGAGCCCTGCTGGCGTTTCTGGTGGGAGGAAGCCTGGCCCTGACCGGCGCCGTGCTGCAGGCCCTGGTGCGGAACCCGCTGGCCGATCCCTACCTGCTGGGTCTCTCCGGTGGGGCAGGCCTCGGCGCGGTGAGTGCGATCGCGCTCCACGCCCCGGGCCCCTGGGGCATTCCTGCCGCGGCATTCGCTGGCGCGCTGGCCGCCATCGTGCTGGTCTATCGCCTGGCGCTGGTCACGGGCACGGTGCTCGACGCCCGCGTCCTCCTGCTCGCAGGCGTGGTGGTGAGTGCGTTCGCCACCGCGTTGATGGGAGCCCTCATGGCGCTCTCGCCCGCGCCGGAACTGCGCAACGCCTTCCTCTGGCTGCTGGGCGGGTTCGATGGCGCCTCCTGGCAGGCCGTCTCCGTGTTCGGCGCCTATGCCGCGGCCCCGGTGGCGCTGATGGTTCTGGCTGCCCGCTCGCTCGATCTCTTGGCCCTGGGCGAAGAGCCCGCCTACTACCTGGGAGCCGACGTGGAGCGGCTCAAACGCGCCCTCTACCTCTCCGCCTCGCTCCTCACCGCGGCGGCGGTGGCCGTCTCCGGCACCATCGGGTTCGTGGGGCTCATCGTACCCCACGCCGTTCGCCTCCTGTGGGGACCGCTCCATCGGAGCCTGCTGCCGGCGGCGTTCCTGTTGGGAGGAATCTTGTTGGTGATGGCCGACGCGGTGGCCCGGACGGCCTTCGCTCCCCTCGAGCTACCCGTGGGCGTGGTGACCGCGCTGCTCGGGGTTCCCGTCTTCGTGGTGCTGGTACGCGGATGGACCAGGTGATTCTCGAGGCACGCGCCCTGGCATACCGCTACCCCGGCGCGGTGGCGGCTGTGGTCTCGGGCGTGGATCTGGCCTTGGGCTCGGGACAACTCCTGGCCCTGGTGGGGCCCAACGGCAGCGGCAAGACCACGCTGCTCCGGCTGCTGGTGGGCGCCCTGCCACCCCAGCAAGGACAAGCCCGCCTGCTGGGCCGGCCGGTGCTGAGCGTCGAGCGCCGGGAGCGCGCTCGCACCGTGGCCGTGGTGGCGCAGCGAGAAGAGCCCGCGTTTCCCTTGAGAGTTCGCGAGGCGGTGATGCTGGGCCGCTATCCCTACCTGGGGCCTTGGGGAGCGCCCCGGCGCAGCGACCGCGAAGCCGTCGAGCGGGCTCTGGAGCGCACCGACACCCTCCATTTGGCCTCCCGCTGGGTGGCCACCTTGTCGGGCGGCGAATGGCAGCGCGTGCGCCTCGCGCGAGCGCTGGCCCAGGAACCCCGAGCCCTGGTGCTGGATGAGCCGTCTGCCAACCTGGATGTGGCGCACGAGATGGCGCTCTTCGAGCTGGTCGCCGAACTCGCGCGCACGCAAGACCTCGCCGCGCTGGTGGTGACCCACCACGTGAACCTGGCGGCGCGGTTTGCCGACCAGGTGGTGGTGTTGGCGCGGGGCAACGTGGTGGCCTCGGGCCCCCCGTCCGCAGTGATCACGCCTGACGTCCTGGAGCCGGTGTTCGGCTGGCCGGTGGAGGTGATCTCCTGGCGCGGGGTCCCGCAGTGCATTCCCCTCAAACGCAGCGAGGTGACATCGTGAAACGTGAGCGACGTGGTGGTTCTCGATCGGGTCCGTGGTGGTTGACCCTGCTCCTGTTGCCCGCCCTGACGCCCGGCGTCCGGGCGCAACAACCGCCGCGAGACACCGTGCGGCTGGCCGAAATCGTGATCACACCCACCAAGGTGGCCACCGCGCGGTCCTCGATCGCGCTGGCGGTCACCGTACTCCAGGGTGAAACCCTGCGCCGGCACGGCATCCGTCTGGTGGCGGATGCGTTGCGAGACGTGGCCGGAGCCACGGTGGTGCAAACCGGTTCCTTTGGGTCCCTGACGTCGTTGTTCTTGCGCGGCGGCCAGAGCGACTACACCCAGGTGCTGGTGGACGGGGTGCCCATCAACCAGCCCGGCGGTGCGGTCAACCTGGCGGATCTCACGACCGACAACCTGGACCGGATCGAGGTGGTTCGGGGGCCGGCGAGCGTGCTCTACGGCTCCGATGCCGTGACCGGCGTGGTGCAGGTGTTCACCCACCGGGGAGAAGGTCCCATGCGGCTGGAAGCGGGCCTCGAGAGCGGATGGTTCGATGCCGTGATTCCCGGCCCCGGGAGCCCCAGTCTGCCCGGCCGGCGCAACAGCGCCTTGCGCTGGGAAGCCAGCGTGGCCGGCGGAAGCCCCACGGTGGGATACTCCCTGTCGGCCTCGCGCACCGGAACCGACGGGCTCTACACCACGGACGGGAGCCGATCATTCGACAATAGTTACCAGAACACCGCCGTGAGCGGGCTGCTCACCGCGCGGCCGGACAGCCGATCGCAAGCCAGCCTGATGGTGCGCTACGGAGACCACCGGTTCCATTATCCCACCGATGGCGCGGGCCGGCTGAGCGATGCCAACGCCTTCGACCGCGGCCGGAGCACGGCGCTCGGCGTGGAGGTGGGGCGGTTCGTGACACCAAGACTGGAGACCCGGCTCGTCCTGGCCGACTACACCACCGAGAGCGGCACCGACGACGCTCCCGACTCCGCCGCGGACACGGTGGGTTTCTACGCCTTCCGGAGCCTGGCCAACGTGGAGCGCCGGCGCGCCGAGGCCCGGGCCAACTGGTACGGGCGCTCCGGCGTGCTCACGCTGGGCGCTCAGGTCGAGCGCCAATCGCAGCAGAGCTTCAGTCAATCGCAAAGCTCCTTCGGGAACAGCACCGATCGCCTGGATGTGCGAAGGCTCAATCACGCCTACTACGCCCAAGTGCAGGGCAGTCCCACGCGGGCGCTGTCCCTCAACGCGGGTATCCGGCTGGATGGCAGCGAGACCTTCGGGCGATTCGTCACCTACCGCGGCGGGCTGGCGTACCGGCTGGGACCGGGATGGCGGGTGAGGTCAGCCGTCGGCACCGGTTTCAAGGAGCCCACCTTCTTCCAGAACTTCGCCACCGGTTTCGTGCGGGGAAACCCCAGGCTCAAACCGGAACACTCCTTCAATTGGGAGGTCGGCGCTGAGGTCGTCCTGCCGGAAGACCGCGCCCGGCTCGCGGTGACCTACTTCAGCCAGCGATTCCGCGACCTGGTGGACTTTACCTTCGCTCCGGCCACGCCCGCCGATCCCAACTATTACAATGTGGCCGGCGCCCGGGCTTCCGGAGTGGAAATCGAAGCGGGCTCGACCTTGCCGGGGGGACTCGCGGTCCAGGGCACCTACACCGAACTCCGCACCCACGTGACGGACCCGGGGTTCGACCCCGGACCTGGCGCGCTGCTCGAGGCCGGCCGGCGCCTGCTCCGGCGCCCGGATCGCCAAGTCAACGTGACGGCGCACTATCCGGTGGCGGCTCGCGCCCGGCTGGGTGCCTCCTTTCGGCACGTCGGGGCGCGGGACGATCTCGACTACGCCGAGTTCCCTGCCAAGCGCGTGGTGCTGGCGGCGTACAGCACCCTGGCCCTGAGCGTGGAAGCGGATGCGCTCAAGGCCGCCGATCGGGCCACCACGATCACCCTCCGGGTGGAGAACCTCTTCAACGCGCGCTACCAGGAGGCCCTGCACTTCCCGGCGCGGGGCAGAACCCTGTGGCTTGGGGCCAAGACCAGGCTATGAGACGGCCAAACCGGGATTCGGTATCTTGCAGGTATGCCCCTGGTCGCGACCCCGGCCATCGTGCTCCATGCGTTTCGCTACGGCGACACGTCGAAAATCGTGCGCCTGGCCACCCGCGACTACGGGGTGCAAAGCGCCATCGCCAAGGGGGCGTCGCGGCCCCGTAGCCCCTTTGGCGCCGGCCTCGAGCTGCTGAGCCAGGGCGTGGCGCATCTCTACTTCAAGCCCACGGCCGACCTCCAGACCCTGGCCGGGTTCGAGGTGACGGAGCAACACCCGAGTCTGGCCTCGGACCTCAATCGATATGCCGCCGCCACGGCGCTGGCCGAACTGATGCTGCGGTGCGCGCCGGCCGAGCCGCAGGCGATCCTGTTCGACCTGCTGGCCGGCCGGCTGGATCGCCTGGCGTCGGTAGGCGCGGAACGCGTCGCCACCGCGAGCATCGCGGCGCTGTGGTCCCTGGTCAAAGCCTTGGGCTTCGCTCCGGTCCTGACCACCTGCGTGCGCGACGGGCGCCCGCTGGAGGCTGGTGCCGCCGGCTTCTCGGTCCCGGAAGGGGGGGTCTTGTGCCGGCGCTGCACCGGCGAGCGAACCACCACGGTGCTGGAAGCCACCGATCGCGCGGCCCTCGAGGGGTTCGTCGCGGGCCGCGACGACATCCCCCCCGGCTGGTCCCCGCGGCATGCCGCCGCCCACCGGCGCCTGCTGGCGCGCTTCATCGAACACCACCTCGCCGAAGGGCGCAGCCTGAAGGCGCTGGCGTTCTGGGAGAGCCCCTCGTGGAACGGCACGTCGTAATCGGCACCGCGGGCCACGTGGACCACGGCAAGACCGCCCTGGTGAAAGCGCTCACGGGGGTGGACACCGATCGCTGGGAAGAAGAGAAGCGGCGCGGCATCACCATTGACCTGGGCTTTGCCCCCTTGGACTTGGGCGAAGGACTGGCGGCGAGCGTGGTGGACGTACCCGGGCACGAGGACTTCGTCCGCAACATGGTAGCGGGCGCCACCGGCGTGGACGTGGCCTTGCTGGTGGTAGCGGCCGACGAGGGCGTCATGCCCCAGACCATCGAGCACACCGCCATCCTGCGATTCCTGGACGTCCCCACCGGGGTGGTGGCTCTCACCAAGGCGGACTTGGTGGAGCCCGAGTGGTTGGATCTGGTGGCGGGCGATGTCACCCAGCACCTGGCCGGCGATCGCATGAGCTGGGAGCCGCCGGTGGTGGTCTCCGCGGTGACCGGCCAGGGGCTCGATGCGCTTCGGGCGGCCTTGAGGCGCGCCGCCTCCCGAGCCCGCCCGCGTTCCGCCGAGGACTTGTTCCGGCTGCCGGTGGATCGGGTGTTCAGCCTCCCGGGAGCGGGCACCGTGGTCACGGGCACGGTCTGGAGCGGCAGCATCGCGGCGGGGGACGAGGCCACCATCTTCCCCGGATCGCTGCGCGCGCGCGTGCGCTCGGTGGAGGTGCACGGCCGCCCGGTGCCGCGAGCGTTGCCAGGCCGCCGCACCGCGCTCGCGCTGGTGGGCGTGGACCGTGCCGCCGCCCGCCGCGGCAGCGTGGTGGTCAGCGATCCCGCCTGGCAGCCCACCACCACGCTCGACGTGCTGATCAGCCTGTTGCCGGATGCCCGACCCCTTTCCCAGCGGTCGCGGCTGCGCCTCCATCTGGGCACGGCAGAGGTGACGGCGCGCGTGGTACCGGCGGGCGATCGCATCGAAGCCGGTGCGCACCAGGTGCCCGCCCGGCTCAAGCTCGAGGCGGAGCTGCTGGCCCGCTTCGGCGATCGGGGCGTGCTCAGAAACCCATCCCCGCCGGCCACGATCGGCGGCTGCGTGGTGGTGGACCCGGCGCCCGCGCTCCGTCCCCGCCGCCCGGTAGGGCTTGCGGAACGAGCCCAAGCGGACCCGCTAGCGCGCCTTGCGGCGTTCGTCGCAGCTGGGGGCCATCGCGGGATCCCCCGCCGCGAACTCACGGTGCGGCTGGGACTGAAACCCCGCGAGGTAGATGCCGTCGTTCGCCAGGCAGCGGAGCGGGGCATTACCGAGGTGGCCGGGCGCCTGCTCCCGGAGCGAGCCGCGGCCAGCGCGCGAGATCAGGTCTTGGGCCGATTGGCCGCCTTCCACCAAGAGCAGCCCATGCAGCCCGGCATGCCGCTCGAAGCGTTTCGCAAAGCGGTGGGGGACCCTGAACTGGCGACCCAGGTATTGGAGACGCTGGAAGCCGAAGGCCACGTAGCAAGGGAAGCCGGCTTGGTGCGGTTAGCCGCCCATCAGGCCCGGATCCCCGCCGCGCTGGGCGGCCTGGCTTCCTCGGTGTGGGACGACCTCAGGAGCGCGGGCTTCGAAGGTTTGAGTACGGCCGAACTGTTGGCCCGGCACGCCGGCACCCCAGTCGTCGAGGTGGCCGAGTTTGGTGTGAGGCAGGGCACAGTGGTTCGGATCGGCAACGACCGATATTACGACCGGAGCGAGCTGGAGCGAGCAGCCCGACTGGTGTTGGCGGCGCTCCGGGAGCGGAGTGAGCTTGCACCTAGTGAAGTGCGCGACGTGCTTAAACTTACGAGGAAGCACGTCATCCCGATTCTGGAGTGGATGGACTCCCGCGGCCTCACGGTCCGGGCCGGCGATGTGCGACGGCGGGGGCCCCTGGCGCATCTAGTGGAATGACTTGTGCTTGACTGTCTCCCCGGGGACTCCTAGCTTGCAGGCGAGGCAGGACGCTACCAGTCCAAAACGAAGGAGTCGTGGTTCGCTACTTACTTTGTTCGAATAGGAGCTGCACAATGAAGTCTCTGGCCTGGGCGGTGCTGTCGCTCGGGCTGCTGCTGGCGGCGCCAGCGGCCCTGACCGCGCAACAGGGTCAGGCCCAAGGCGGCGTGTCGCTGGGGCGAAACTACCCCAATCCGTTCAATCCCGAGACCTGGATCCCGTTCCAGATTTCGGCGGATCGGTTCGCCGACGGGCGGCGCCCCGTAGTGAGCTTGAGGATCTACAATGTGCTGGCGCAACTGGTTGCGATCCCGGTCTTACAGGGTTCGGGCCAGCCGTTGGACAACCTCCCGCTGGAGTGGAACGGCACCGGGAGCTACGTGGCGTATTGGGACGGCAAGTACCGGGGCAGCGACCGGGAGGCGGCCTCAGGAGTTTACGTGTATCAACTCGAGGTAGATGGCCAGCGGCAGACCCAAAAGATGACGATCATCAAGTAGCCGCCAAGCCAACGATTGCCGGGTTTGGCGCGTTCGCGGTAGGGCGCGGCGGTCCGAGGGACCCCGCGCCCTGCCGTTTTGGCCCCTGGAGTCCGCCGGTTCGACGGTCCATCGTGGGCATAGCGGTTGCCTCGCGCGGGGCCGGAGCAGTATCCATCGAACCCTGTGCCGAAATGAAGAGGCGTTCATGATTCGTCCTGATCGCTTGACCCTCAAGGCCACCGAGGCCCTGCAGCGAGCGCAGGCGCTCGCCAAGGAGCGCGGCAACCCGGTGGTGAACGACGCCCACTTGTTTCTCGCTCTGCTGGAGCAGGACGAGGGGATCGTGGTCCCGGTGCTCCAGAAGCTCGGTCTCGACGTGACCGAGCTTAGGGAGGAGGCCTCGCGCGAGGTTGACCGGCTTCCCACGCAGTCGGGTGGGGGCGGGGCGAGCACCATGTCCCGGGAGCTGTCGGCGGCGTTGGACCGGGCCGACCAGCTCGCTCGGCAGTTGGGCGACGCCTATGTCTCCACGGAGCACCTGCTGGTGGGTCTCGCAGACACCAAGGGAACCGGGGCGCGGGCGGCGCTCTCGCAGCGGGGCGTGAGCACCGAGGATCTGATGCAGGCGCTGGCGCTGGTGCGAGGCAGCCACCGGGTGACCGATGTGGAACCCGAGCAGAAGTATCAGGCGCTGCAGCGCTTCACGCGCGATCTCACCGAGCTGGCGCGGCAGGGGAAGCTCGATCCGGTGATCGGCCGGGACGAAGAGATCCGGCGGGTGATCCAGGTGCTGTCGCGCCGGACCAAGAACAATCCGGTGCTGATCGGGGAGCCCGGCGTGGGGAAGACGGCCATCGTCGAGGGGCTGGCCCAGCGGATCGTCAACGGGGATGTGCCGGAGTCGCTGCGGGGCAAGCACCTGCTGGTGCTGGACATCGGGCAGTTGGTGGCCGGGGCCAAGTACCGGGGCGAGTTCGAGGAGCGCCTGAAGGCCGTGCTGAAGGAAATCACCTCGCAAGAGGGGCGGTTCATTGTCTTCATTGACGAACTCCACACCATCGTGGGAGCCGGAGCGGCGGAGGGGGCGGTGGATGCCTCCAACATGCTCAAGCCGGCGCTGGCGCGGGGGGAGCTGCACGTGGTGGGTGCCACCACGCTGGACGAGTATCGCAAGCGGGTGGAGAAGGACAAGGCGTTGGAGCGGAGGTTCCAGCCCGTGTTCGTGGGCGAGCCGTCGGTGGAGGACACGATCGCCATCTTGCGGGGGCTCAAGGAGCGCTATGAAGTGCACCATGGCGTGCGGATCACGGACAACGCGCTGGTGGCGGCGGCCACGCTGTCGGATCGCTATGTGGGGGATCGGCACCTGCCGGACAAGGCGATTGATCTGATTGACGAGGCGGCCAGCCGCTTGCGGATCGAGATTGACAGCATGCCGCAGGAGATTGACGAGATCGAGCGGCGGATGATTCAGTTGCGCATCGAGCAGCAGGCGCTCTCGCGCGAGACCGATCGGGCGAGCCGGGAGCGACTGGAGGCGGTGGAGCGCGAGCTGGCGGAGCTGGCGGAGCGGTCGCAGGCGATGAAGGCGCAGTGGCAGGCGGAAAAGGAAGCCATCGCGCGGCTGCGGGAAAAGAAGGCGCAACTCGAGGAGGCGCGGATCGAGGTGGAGAAGGCCACCCGGGCGGGAGACCTCCAGCGGGCGGCGGAGATTCGCTACGGGCGCCTGCCGGCCTTGGAGCGGGAGATCGAGGCGGAAAAGGGCCGGCTGAGTCAGATCCAAGCACAGGCCAAGTATCTCAAGGAAGAGGTCGAGGCCGAGGACGTGGCCGAGATCGTCTCCAAGTGGACCGGGATTCCGGTGAGCAAGATGCTGGCCTCGGAGCGCGAGCGATTGACCAAGTTGGAGCAGGAGCTGTCTCGCCGGGTGATCGGGCAGGGTGAGGCCCTGGCGGCCGTGGCCCATGCGGTGCGGCGCTCGCGCGCGGGGCTTCAGGATCCCAACCGGCCGATCGGGAGCTTCATCTTCCTGGGTCCCACCGGGGTGGGCAAAACGGAGACGGCCCGGGCCCTGGCGGAGTTCCTCTTCGATGACGAGCGGGCCATGGTGCGGCTCGACATGTCGGAGTACATGGAGAAGCACGCGGTGGCGCGCATGATCGGGGCGCCGCCGGGCTACGTGGGCTATGAGGAGGGCGGCCAGCTTACCGAAGCGGTCCGGCGGCGGCCGTATTCCGTGGTGCTGTTCGACGAGATCGAGAAGGCTCACCAGGACGTCTTCAACCTGTTGCTCCAGATCCTGGATGACGGCCGCCTGACCGACAGCCAGGGCCGGACCGTGAGCTTCCGCAACACGGTGATCATCATGACGTCCAACCTGGGCAGCCAGTGGCTGCTCGAGCTGGGCGAGAGCGACTGGGAAGGGGCCAAGCGCCGGGTCCTCCAGGCGCTGCGCGAGACGTTCCGGCCCGAGTTCTTGAACCGGGTGGATGAGGTTATCGTCTTCCGGCCGCTCACGGCGGAGGACTTGGGGCAGATCGTGGACCTCCAGCTGGAGCGGGTGCGCCGGTTACTGGCGGATCGGCGCATTGGGCTGGAACTTACGCCGGAGGCTCGGGATCTCCTGCTCGCGGAGGGGTACGATCCGGTCTATGGCGCACGGCCGCTCAAGCGCGTCATTCAACGGCGGATTCAGAATCCGCTGGCCCTGGCCATCCTGGAAGGGCGCTTTGGCGAGGGTGATACGGTGCGGGTGGTGCGATCGGGCGACGAGCTGGCCTTCGAACCGGCTGCGTCGGCGGAGCCTGCGGCCCAGCCCGCGTAACGTCGGCCGGCCGCAGGGCTCGGCCCGGCAGCTTTCCCGGGGCCGGAGTCCCCAGGGGCAGATTTCCCGGGGCGGCGGCTTCCCGCTCCTGCTGGTGGCGGCCGCATTGGTGTCCGCGCCGCTCGCCGCTCAACGGTTGCCGGTCAAGCCGGGCGATTGGGTTCGGGTGGGCCTTACCGATTCCGCGGCGCTAGGTCGCTGGCGGGAGGCCGCCGTGCTGGCGGCCACGGGCCGGGGGGTGCTGCTCTCGCGCGGGGCGTTCGGGGCGGACACGGTTGCCCTGGCCCTGAATCGGGCGGTGCGGCTGCAACTGCGCCGCCGGTCGGCGTGGCCTCTCTTGGCCGGCACGCTGGCCGGAGCCGGCGCCGGGGTGGCGCTGGGCGCGATCGTGCCGCCCGGCACCTTGGGCGCATGGTGGGGAGAACGTACCCCCGGCCACCGCGCCGAGATGGTGTACTTCGGCCTGGCGGGAGCGGTGAGTGGCTGGGTGGCAGGGTGGCTCTTGGGCTCGGCACGCTGGCTGGAGGTGCCGCTGGCCGAAGAAGGTTTCGCCTTCCGCGTGGCGCCGCTCAACCGGACCAGCGCCCGCAAGGCACGATTCGGCAGGCTTCAGCGCTGGGAGGTTTTCTCGGCGACCGAGGAAGACTTCGCCGCCTTTTTCTGGGCCCATCGCGACAGCCTGCGATCCATCGAGGGTCTTTGGGAGATCCAGCCTGCCGGCCGCGGGGAGGGCGGGATTGCGGTGGTGCGCGACGACCGTTACCCCGGCTGGGAATACGTGGGCGTTCGCTATGGGCGGGCAGGCGAGCTGAGCGGTCGTATTGCCTTCGCGTTGCGGGCGGGCGAGCGAGCGGGCGCCTACGAGGTGCGCGACGCGGATGACGCCGGCCCGGCCTTTCGGGCCGTCCTCGACGGCGACGTGCTCCGGATCGCGTTCGGCCCCGGGATCGAGGAGTGGCACCGGCAGCGCCTGGTGCCGCCGCGATGAGCGGGCGGCGGGCTCCCGTGAGCGCGGCCGATCGCGCCGGCATGGAGGCCGCCCTGGGCGTGGCTGCCCGAGGAGCTGCGGCCGGCGAGGTGCCGGTGGGCGCGGTGGTGGCGGTGGAAGGTCGGGTGGTGAGCGAGGCGCACAACGAAACCATCGCCCGCCGGGACCTGACCCAGCACGCCGAGCTCCTGGCCATCCAGCGCGCCATGCGCGCGCTGGGGACCGATCGGTTGGACGGGGCAACCCTGTACGTCACGCTGGAGCCCTGCGCCCAATGTGCCGGGGCCATGGTGCTGGCTCGGGTCGGCAAGGTGGTCTTCGGCGCCTATGATCCCAAGGCCGGGATGGCCGGCAGCGTGGGGGAGGTGCTGCGGCACCCTCGGCTCAACCATCGTCCGGAGGTACGCGGTGGCGTGCTGGCTCGCGAGTGTAGCGAGCTGTTGAGCCAATTTTTCGCCGAGCGGCGGGATGGGCGGGGAGCGGGGGGTGGTGGATCGGATCCTCCGGCGGCCCCGCAGACTGGGTGACCCGCTCTCCAAGCCGGCTGCCCCAGGGGCACTCGATCTCAGCTCGAACCGGAGGCGGATGTGGATCCCCCGCTCGCCGAGCTGGCTGCCCCAGAGGCCCGCTAAGGCTGGAGAACCAAGGCGTACGAGCCGGAGCTACCGGCAAGCGGGTCGAGGAGCGCTGCCGAGCGCTATCGCTGCACTCCAAGTGAAGCGGGATACGGACAGGGTGGGATTCGAACCCACGAACCGGTTACCCGGTTACACGCTCTCCAGGCGTGTGCCTTCAGCCACTCGGCCACCTGTCCCGAGACGGTCGGGGCGGGGAACGCGCCTTCAAGTTAACCAGAGGTCGTTCTTTTGTGGCGGCCCCCGGGGGCGGTGCCGAGCACGTACCCTCGCGCCCGCCGCCTGCTCTCATCCCGCCTTCATGAGCCCTTAACCCCCCGCATTCTACCTAAACAAGATCGAGCGGCCGGCTGCCTGCGTAAGTGCGCAGGTTAGCCTTAGGTTGGGTTACCAACCGCCGCCAGAAGGTCCGCGGGCTAGCTCGTCCGCGGGCTGAACTGCCGCGGGCAAGATTTGGGGCACGCCGGCTCCGGAGGTTCCTAGCCGGCGCGAACATCGGTCGCGCGGAGGGCGGATGGACCACGGCGAAAGGCCGCCGCGCGGATGGCTGGCGCTGGTGCCGCCGAGTGGGCTGGGGACCCGATGCTGGGAGGCCCAGCCTGACGGCGTGCCGTGTTCGGATCTGGGCGCCGACTGCCGCGACTGCGATCGGGCCCGCGTCGAGCGCGCACGGCGCCCGCCGCCTCCGGATGCCTTGCCGGGCCGACCGGCGAATGCCTATGCGTGAACTGCGCTTCCATGGCCGGGGCGGTCAGGGGACGGTGATCGCCTCCAAGATCCTGGCGGTGGCCCTGTTCCACGAGGGGCGCCAGGTACAATCCTTCCCCGCCTTCGGAGTGGAGCGGCGGGGCGCTCCGGTGACGGCCTTCCTGCGGGTGGCGGATGGTCCCATCCTCCTGCGATGCGAGATCACCGAGCCGGATGACGTGGTGGTACTCGATTCGACCTTGATCGGTGCGGTGGATGTGGCGGCCGGCCTCAAGCCGGGTGGCTCCATCCTGATCAATTCGCCTCACCCTCCGGCGGCGTACCCGGAACTGGCCCGGCGCTTCCGCGTGGCGACGGTGGACGCCTCCGGCATTGCCGAGCGGCTGGGCTTGGGCTCCAAGACGCAGCCCATTGTCAACACGGCCATTCTGGGCGCCTTCGCCGCGTTTTCGGAGTTGGTGGGGCTCGAGTCGGTCTGCCAGGCCATCCGGGATGAGGTACCCCTCCAGCCGGAGGCGAACGTGAGCGCCGCTCGCGCGGCCGCCGAAGCCCTGGCCGTGGCCCAGCCCGAGGTGCTCCATGCCTGAGTCCTCCAGCCGGGTGAGTCCCGTCGCTGTCAGTCGAACCAGCACGCTGGTGACGCACACGGGCACCTGGAAGTACATCCGCCCGGTTTATCGGGACCTCGTGGCGCCGTGCATGGAAGCCTGTCCGGTAGGCATTGATATCGAGGGATACCTCAACTTGCTGCGCGAAGGCCGGCTCGAGGACGCCTGCGATCTCCTGGCGCGGGAGAACCCTATGCCGGCGGTGACGGGGAGGGTCTGCCACCATCCGTGTGAGGTGGCGTGCAACCGGCGGGCGTACGATGAGGCGGTGGCGGTGCACGCGATCGAGCGGCACCTAGGGGACGCGCTGCTGGAGCAGATGCCGGTGGCTGGTGCGCCTCGTCGTCCGGGTTCGGTGGCGGTCGTCGGATCGGGGCCTGCAGGGCTGGCGTGTGCCTACCATCTGGTGCGCTTGGGTTACTCGGTCACGGTGTTCGAGGCGGCGGCCGAGCCCGGCGGCATGCTGCGGCTGGGCATTCCGGCGTACCGCCTCCCGCGGAGCGTGCTCGATCGGCAAATCCGGTGGATCCTCGGGCACGGCGTGGCCCTGGAATGCGGAGTGCGGGTGGGGACGGATCTTCCCTGGCCGGCCCTGTGGGACCGGTTCGATGCGGTCTTCTTGGGGCTCGGCGCCCAAAAGGGCCGCGATCTCGGCGTGCCTGGAGAGTCGCTTGAGGGAGTGTGGCGGGGCCTGGACTTCCTCCGGTCCGTCAACTCAGGTAAGCGGCCCGAGCTGGGCCGGCGGGTGGTGGTAGTGGGCGGCGGCAACACGGCTATGGACTGCGCCCGGACGGCTCTGCGTTTAGGCGCCGAGGTGACCGTGTTGTATCGCCGCACGCGGGCGGAAATGCCGGCTATCGAGGACGAGGTGCAGGACGCCGAACGCGAAGGGGTACAGTTCCTGTTCCTGGCAGCGCCCTTGCGGCTGGTGAGCGAAGATGGCCGAGTGCGCGCCATCGAATGCCAGCGCATGCGGTTGGGCGATGCCGATTCCAGCGGCCGGCGCGCGCCGGTCCCCATCGAGGGCGACCGGTTTACGCTGGACGCCGACGCCGTGCTCTCGGCGGTGGGAGAGCTGGCGGATCTCGAGGCGCTGCCGGACGACATTGCGCGCCTGCCCGCCGGGATCGTGGCCGGCGCGTTCGGCGAGACCAGCCGGGCGGCGATCTTTGCGGGCGGGGACGCGACCCGCCAGCCTCGCACCGTGGCGGACGCCTTGGGAGCCGGCAAGCGAGCAGCCATCGGGATTGATCGTTACCTGCGGATGGTGCATGGCGAACCGGACCGCTTCCCGGCGGCGGAGTCGCTCAGGTACGGGCCGGGCGGGAACCTGAGTGCGACGCGCTGGCGGGGAGACGATCCGATCCCGCGCACGGCGCCGGCCAACCAAGTGGTGCGATACCAGGATCTCGATCTCAGCTACTTCGTCCGCCAGCCCCGCCGGGCCGAGGCCCGGCGCGGCGGGGGCGAGGGGTTGCGGGATTTTGCCGAGGTGAATCTGGGCTTCGATCGGGAAACCATGTTCGAGGAGGCGCGCCGCTGCTTCAACTGCGGCGTCTGCAACCGCTGCGACGTGTGTCTGGTGCTCTGTCCCGACCTGGCCATCGCCCGCACGTACAGCGGCTACCGGCTGCTGCTGGAGTATTGCAAGGGCTGCGGCATCTGCGCGGCCGAATGCCCTCGGGGGGCCATCACCATGATCCGGGAGGAGCTGTGAAAAAGGTCATGGTGGGCAACCACGCGGTATCCTGGGGAGCGCGCCTAGCCCGGGTGGAGGTGATTTCCGCCTACCCCATCACGCCCCAGACCCAGGTGGTCGAAGCGCTCTCGGAGATGTGCGCCGACGGGCGGCTGGCGGCCCGGTTCATCAAGGTGGAGTCCGAGCACTCGGCGATGGCGGCGTGCATCGGGGCCTCGGCGGCCGGAGCGCGGGCCTTCACCGCCACGTCCTCGCAGGGCCTGGCCTTGATGCACGAGATGCTGCACTGGGCCGCCAACGGGCGGCATCCCGTGGTGCTGGCGAACATCAACCGATCGCTGGCTCCCGGCTGGAACATCTGGACGGACCAGAGCGACAGCTTGGCCCAGCGGGACACCGGCTGGATCCAGTTGTACTGCGAGACCAATCAGGAGGTGCTGGACACCACCATCATGGCCTTCAAGCTGGCCGAACGCCTGGACCTGCCGGTCATGTTGGTCCTGGATGCCTTCTACCTCTCGCACACCGCGGAGCCGGTGGAGATTCCCGACCAAGACGCGGTGGATGCCTTCCTCCCGCCGCGGCAGGCCCGGTACCGGCTGGACGTCGGGGACCCGCGGGCGTTCGGGGGGCTGGTACGGCCGGATGCGTACATGGAGATGCGGTGGTATCTCAACGAGGCGCTGCGCCAGGCCGAGGTGGTCTACGAGGAGGTGGAAGCGGAGTGGGCGCGCGCCTCGGGGCGGCGTTACGGGGCGGTGGAAGCCTATCGCACCGACGGTGCGGAGGTGGTGCTCGTGACCTCGGGCACCATGACCTCGACGGCGCGGTTCGTGGTGGATCGCCTGCGCGAGCGGGGTGAACCCGTAGGTGTGGTGAAGGTGAAGATGTTCCGGCCATTCCCGTCGGAAACGCTGCGGCGGGTGCTCCACGGGGTGGATCGGGTGGCCGTGCTGGATCGCAACCTGTCCCCGGGCCGGGGCGGCATTTTCGCCGAGGAGCTGCGGGCGGCGCTTTACGCGGGCGACGGGTTCCTGAGGCCCGCGGTCTTTGGCTACATCGTGGGCCTGGGCGGCCGGGATGTGACACCGCGGGTCCTCGAGGAGATCGTGGCTCGCACCATGCGGGAGGAGACTCCGAGGCGGGAAGATCTCTGGGTTGGGGTTTCGCCATGACGCAGATTCGCTTCGCGGGGCGACTGCCGGAAGAAGATCTGGTGACCTCGGGGCACTTGGCCTGCCCCGGCTGTGCCGCGCCGCTGGCCATGCGGCTGGTGCTCAAGGCGCTGGGCCCCAAGACCATCGTGGTGATGCCGGCCAGTTGCTGGTCCATCATTGCCGGACCCTGGCCGCAGTCTTCGCTCCGGGTTCCGTTGTACCACACGGCGTTCGAGGCCGGGGCGGCCACGGCTTCGGGGATTCGGGCCGCGCTGGATCAACGGGGCGATACCGAGACCACGGTGATGGTCTGGGCGGGCGACGGCGGCACCTTCGACATCGGGCTCCAGGCGCTCTCGGGCGCGGCCGAGCGCAACGAGAACATCCTCTACGTCTGCTACGACAACGAAGCGTACATGAATACGGGCATCCAGCGATCGTCCGCGACGCCGTGGGGCGCCTGGACCACGACCACGCCCGAGCGGCACCCCGAAGCGAGTCCCAAAAAGGATATCCTGGCCATCATGGCGGCGCACCGGATTCCGTACGCCGCGACGGCCACGGTGGGCTATCCGCTCGACTTGGTCGAGAAGGTCCGCCGGGCACGCGCCGTCCGGGGTACCCGGTTTCTGCACATTCTGTCGCCCTGTCCGCCAGGCTGGAAGTATCCTGACGAGGCGACTATCGAGCTGTCGCGGATGGCGGTCAGATGCCGCATCTTCCCGCTGGTGGAGGTGGAGTACGGCCAGCGATGGCGGCTCTCCTTCGACCCTGCTCCTCCAGAGCCCGTGGGCCCCTACCTCCGCAAGCAGGGTCGGTTCCGCCACCTGGCAGAGCCCGACGTGGCGTACATCCAGCGGGAGGTGGACGCCCGCTGGGACATGGTGGTTCGGCGGGTACGAGAAAGCAACGGCGCTTCGGGCGACTGGGAACCGGCGACCGCAATCGGGGTGGGTGGGGAGCCTCCGGGAATGCCAACATAGCCGCCAGCTCGCCGGACGGCCCCCCATAAGTCAACCCGCCGGCTTGCCCGCCCCCGGCACGGGCTCCAACTTAGTGGTGTTGGC
>JBBIUN010000004.1:195305-347805 GCA_037440225.1 Gemmatimonadota bacterium
GTCAACCCGCCGGCTTGCCCGCCCCCGGCACGGGCTCCAACTTAGTGGTGTTGGCCTGACATGCCTGGTGGACCCTCACGCCCGGAGGCAGCCATGAAAGCGCGCTACGTGCTCGGCGCTCTGTTCCTGCTCCAACTGGTCGCTTGGTCGTCGGCGCCCGCCCAGGGCCGGCGCCGGAGCGACGTGATCACGCAAGAGGAGATCGAGAGGTCCAACGCCAACAACGCCTACGATCTGCTGCGCCAACTGCGGCCCGCGTGGTTTCGCAGCCGCGGAGTGGTGTCCACGCGCGACGTGGAAACGGGAGGACTGGTGTTCTACGTGGACGGTGTGCGGTTGAGTTCGGTGGAGGATCTGGAGGCCATCTCGGTGGATCGCGTCAAGGAGGCCCGGTACCTCAAAGCCATAGACGCCACCACCAAGTACGGCACGGACCACCCCTCCGGTGCGGTGGAGATCACGACCAAGCGGTAGGGCGGCGCTGAGGCTCGGTGCCTGGCTGGTGCCCCTGAGGCGCGGTGCCTGGCTCGTACTGCTGGGGCTCGGCGCCTGCGTGCCGGCCGGGCCCCGGCGGTGGAGCGCCCCGGCGCCGGCCGATCCCACCGAGCTGTACTTCTGCGTCTTGAACCAGATCAACAGCCTGGGCTACCGGGTCCGGCACGCCGAGCGCTCCAGCGGCCTGATCCAGGCCCAGAGCCAAAGGCCCCAGGGCAAGAACGCCCAGTACGAGCCCCTGTACGATGAAATCACGGTGACGGTCTCGCACGACCCGGCAGGCGACACCATGCACGTGACCGCCACCGACCGCCGCCACGGGGAAACCATCGTCCAGCGCTGCGCCGAACCCCGGTGACGCCGGCCCTCCAGCGCCGCCTCAGCACCATCGAGTACTTCACCTTCGGCTTCGGCACGATGGTGGGAGTGGGCTGGCTCGTCATCATGGACGACTGGCTGGGCCGGGGCGGGCCCGCCGGGGCAGCCCTGGGCTTTCTGTTGGGGGGCCTGCTCCTCTTGCCGGTGGCAGCCACCTACGGGCGGCTGGTGCGCGATCTCCCCGACGCCGGCGCCGAGATCGCCTACACCCACGGCGTGTTCCCGGAGGTTTTGAGCTTCGCCAGCGGGTGGATCATGGTGCTGGCCTACGCCATCGTCTGCCCGTGGGAAGCCGTGGCCATCGGCAACCTGCTGGCACGGCTGATCCCCTCGCTCAACCGTGCCGAGCTGTACGTGCTGGCGGGCCGCCCTATCTATTTGCCGCGGGTCGCCGTGGGGCTGCTCCTCACCGCGGCGATCGTGGCCATCAACTACCGCGGCATCCGCTTGAGCGGGCTGTTCCAGGATGTGACCACCTTCGGGCTGCTCGCGGTGTTCGCCTGGTTCGCCACGCTGGGGTTTGCGCGGGGCGATATCGCCAACCTCTCGCCCCCGTTTGCTCGGCCCGGCGAAACCGGGGCCCTGCTCTCGATCCTGTTGGTGCTCCAGATCGTGCCCTACTTCATGACCGGCTTCGAGTCGGTCGCCAAGGGATCGGAAGAAGCGCGACCGGGATTCGATCCGGCGGATTTCGGCCGCGCCATGCGGGCGGCGGTCCTCGCGGGGTTGGCCTTCTACGTCCTGATCGTGCTGGTGGTCTCCTACGTCTATCCCTGGCGCGAGCTGGTAGCCGGGAAGGTAGGAACGGAGACTGCCTTCGAACGGGCCTTCGGTTCGCGTGCCATCGCGCAGGTCATCCTGTTGGGGGCCTTCCTCTCGCTCTTCAAGGTCTATAACGGCAACTTCGTGGCCGCGAGCCGGCTGCTCTACGCCATCGGACGGCGCGGCCTGGTGCACCGGATGTTGGGCACGGTGCACCCCCGCTACGGCACGCCGACCGGAGCCATCGCCCTCCTGGGCGTGGTGACGGCGGCTGCCTCCCTGCTGGGCGACGCGGTCCTGGTGCCCATTTCCGAGGTGGGCTCCCTGGCGGTCGGCGTGGGGTGGTGCGCGGCCTGCGTGGCCTACCTGCTCCGGGGCCGGCGTGGCCGGCGGGAGGCGGCCCTGGCCGTAGCGGGCGCCGCCGTGGGTGCCGCCATCGTGCTGATGAAAGCCTTGCCCATGATCCCCGGAAGCTTCACGGCGGTCGAGTGGACCGCTTTCGGGGCGTGGTGCGCCTTGGGCTTCGGCTTCTTCTGGGTGCGCGGGGGCGGGCACGAGGTCGCAGGGGCAGGCGAACCGGACGGAGCCGCGAGGCCAGCCGAGTAGCGGTGCCCCGGGGCGGGGCCACGAGACGCCGCTCGATCCGCAGGTGGCGCGAGCTAGCGAGCAGCCGTCCGTACCATCAGATTAGGGATGTACTCGCAGGGCTGCCGCCCATGACGCTCATCAAGTGCTCCAACTGTGGCCACACGGTCTCCAGTGTGGCGTCCAAATGCCCGCAGTGCGGCACCCTGCTCTCCGAGTACCGCTTCATCCAGGGCCAAAGCGGGGCGCTGACCGAGTGCCGGCGCTGTGCCCGCAAGGTGCTCTCCGGGGCCACAGTCTGTCCCTACTGTGGCACGCCCAAGCCGGGGCGCCGGATCCCGTACGCGGCGGGCGCGTTGCTGCTGGCTGCGGTGGTCCCGGCGCTGGTGCTGCTCGTGGCGCTCCAGCAGCGGACTCCCGGCGCCGCGGTCCCAGAACGCGGCCTAGGGCAGGCGCAGCAGCCTGCCCAGCCGGCTCCCGTGGAGGAGTCGGCGCCGCAGGCGACAGGGGCGCCGGCGGTGCATCCGGCCCAAGAACCCCCGCCACCGCGCGAAGCGCCCCTATCAGTCGAACCTGCAGTCGGGCCGGGGCTCGCGGCGCCGGCTGCCACCGGGACCCGATGGACGCTCGACTGGACCAACGTGCGCCAAGCGCGGGCGCTGGACGCGCCGGTGGTTCGCGTGCTCAAGCCGGGCACGGGGGTCCAGGTAGGGGACCGGGTCAACGGCTGGTGGGCGGTTTACCTCGAGGGGCGCTTGGTGGGCTACGCGGCCGGCTCCTTGCTCGCCGCCACACCGCCGGGCCCGCGCCCGCCGGATACCAGCCTGGCGGTTCCCCATGGCTGACCTTCCGCCCAGCGTGCTGCTGGTGGAGGACAACCAGCAGGTGCGCGAAGGTCTAGCGCGCGTGCTGAGCCGCGCGGGCTTCAGCGTGACCACGGCAGAGAACGGCCTAGAAGCGTTGGCCCGGCTGGAGGGGGGGCGCTACGGGGCCGTGGTCAGCGATATCATGATGCCCGTCATGGACGGCATGCGCCTCTACCAGCTCCTCGAGGTCCGCCATCCCGAAGCTGCCCGGCGGCTGGTCTTCGTGAGCGCGTGGTTCGACGATCCCGAGGTGCAAGCCTTCCTCAGGCGCTCCGGGCGGCCGGTGCTCCAAAAGCCGTTCGACATCGGGGATCTGATCCGAATGGTAAGGGAATTGGCGGCCTAGGACGGCGCGGGGGGCCGGCGGCGAGCCTCGCCTGGTGGTCTATTCGATTGTAGATTAATGACTTAGAGAGCGCTGCCTCAGCGCTGCTTTGGGCTTTCAATTTACCGCCCGCGGGTGTAACCTTCGCGGGAGGTATCAGGCTTCTTACCCAAGGAGGTAGCCATGTACCGGCGTACCAGTGGCCGCCGTTGGCGCCGGAGAGACGTGCGCGGCGTGCCCTATGAGCCCGCCGAGCCCGTGCAACCGCCCCCCGGCGAGGCAGGGGCCAGCCTGGCGGAGGAGGCCCGGGAAACCTGCGCCGTCTGTGGCGAGCCGCGGCCAGGGGACGAACAGGTGCTGGCCGGGCTCCCGTGCCAGTATTGCCAGGACTGAATCGCGGATCCTTGGGTCTGGTGCGGTTGGGGGCGTTGCGGGAAAGCCCCGGCCAGTAGCAGGAGACCGAGGCGGGGCCGGGCCGGTTGGGCACCGGCCCCGCAGGTGGTGTTACGGCCTGGCGGCCACGAGCGCGCCGATCTGGCGGAGGAGTTGGTCCAGCCCTTTCCGCAGCTCGTCGTAGCGCTCGAACCCATCGCGCCCCACGCGCTGATCGCTCTGGGTAATCATTCGATACAAATAGAGCAACTGGTCTATCAGCATCGGCTGGGGATAGCGGACGCCGTTGGCGGTGTCGGTGGCTAGTTGCGACTCGATGGCGTCGAGCCGGCGCCCGATCTCGCTGCCGGCGGGCTGAGCCCGCTTCGCCTGGCGGACCCGCTCGAGGGCCAGCCGGGCCTCGCCGATGGCGTCGCGGACCTTGAGGCTCAAGGCCAGTTGATCCTCGAGGTCGGCTAGCGTCACGCCGTCCCGGGCGATCCGGGGGTCCATCAGCACGCGGAAGGACTTGGTCTCGGTCCACCCGCCCGCGCTCAGCCTCACTTGATAGGTGCCTGGCGGGGCTAGGGGGCCGCCGTTTCCGGATCGGCGCGGGTCGGGATCCCAGGGTCCGGGATAGGCCAGGTCCCAGATGAAGCGGTGCATGCCGGTGCCGGTCTCGAGCTTGGGAGCAGCGGCTTGCACCGGGACTGGAGGCTTAAGCCCCTGCGAGCCCGGGGAGGGGTTGCCTTCCGGGTTCGCCGAGGTCGCCTCGCTCGAGAAGGCGCGGATGAGGTTCCCTCGGCCGTCGAGGATCTCGAGTCGCACGGTGCCGGCTTGGGGCTCGGCGAAGGCGTAGTCAATGATGGCGCCCGGCCGGAGGTACTCGGGGTCCGCCGGCGGGCGGGGCCCGAAGCCGCCCACCGCGTACCGCATGCGGTAGGCGTCCCGCGGCTGGAACAGGTGTCGGGGCTGGGCGGCGATCTGGGCGGAGAGTTCTCTGAGCGGGGCCACGTCGTCCATTACCCAGAACGAGCGGCCCATGGTCGCGATGGCCAGGTCGCTCCCTACCACTTTGATGTCCGTGACCGGGGTGGCCGGGAGGTTCTGCTGGAACCGCTGCCAGTGGGCGCCGTCGTCGAACGAGATGAAGGCGCCATACTGGGTGCCGGCATAGAGCAGGCCTTCGCGCACCGGGTCCTCGCGGACCACCCGAGTGGGGTAGTCGGCGGGGATGCCGTTCTCGCCGGTGGTGAGCCGCGTCCAGGTCTTGCCGTAGTCGGTAGTGCGATAGATGTAGGGCTGGTCATCGCCCAACAGGTAGCGGTACACCGCGATGTACGCCTTGGCCGCGCGATGGGGCGATGGCTCGATGTTCTGGACCCGCCCATCGGGGGGGAGATCCTTGGGCGTCACGTCGGTCCACGTCTTGCCGCCGTCCCGGGTCAGGTGCACCGGCCCGTCGTTGGCGCCCACCCAGATCAATCCGCGCTCCAGGCGCGATTCGCGGATGGCATAGATCACCTGGTAGTGCTCTTCACCCGTGATGTCGCGGGTGATGGGCATGCCGGACGCCATCTGAAATTGCGGTTTGTTGGCGGTGAGATCGGGCGAGATGATCTCCCAGGTCACGCCCTCGTCCGCGGTGCGGTGGACGAACTGCGAGCCCATGTACACCACGTTCGGGTCGTGCGGGGAAACCTCGATGGGAGCGGTGCGCTGGAAGCGGAATTGCAGGTCCTTGGGATTGTGGCCGTAGATGTTTTGGGCCCCGATGTAGAGCTGCTTTTCCTGGCCGGTGCGCTTGCTGTAGCGGCCGAAGAGGCCCTTGCAGTTGGCATAGACGATGTCGGGGTCGCCCGGCTTGGGTACTGCCGGTCCGGTTTCGCAGCCTCCCACTTCAAGCCAGTAGCCGCTGGGGCCGGCGGGGTGCGGGAAAGGCGGCAGGCTGGGCACGGCGATGGTGGTGTTGTCCTGCTGGCCGGCGTAGAGCCAGAAGGGGAACTGGTCGTCCACGTCCACCTGGTAGAGTTCAGCCGTCGGTTGGTTGTGCTGGCTGGACCAGCTCTTGCCGCCGTCCTGCGTGATGTTGGCCCCCCCGTCGTTGGACTGGATGAAGATCTCGGGGTTGGTGGGGTTGATCCACATGTCGTGATTATCGCCGTGGGGGGTAGGGATGGTGCGCCAGGTGACGCCGCCGTCGCTCGACTTGAAAAAGCTTTCGTTGTTCACGTACACCACGTCGGCGTTGGTGGGATCGGCGTCCACGTTCGTGTAGTAGAACGGACGATTCAGCAAGGGGTTATAGCTCGAGACCTGGCGCCAGGTGGCCCCTCGGTCGTCGGAGCGGTAGAGCCCGTCTTCGGGCTCGGGGGCCTCGATCAGGGCGTATACCCGGTTGGGATCAGCGGGCGAGACCGCGAGATCGCTCTTGCCGATCAGGCCCTGGGGGAGGCCCGTGGTGAGCTTGGTCCAGGTGTCCCCACCGTCGCTGGATTTGTAAATGCCGCCTTCCCGCGCGCCCGAGATGATGGTCCAGGGCTTGCGCTCCCCGCGCCAGAGTGCGGCGTAGATCTCGTTGGGGTTGTCGGGGGCGAACTCGAGGTCTGTCGCCCCGGTCGAGTCCGAGACAAAGAGCACCTGCTCCCAGGTCGCGCCGCCGTCCCGGGTCCGGTACACGCCGCGCTCTCTGGTCGGTTTGAAGGCGTTGCCCTGGGCGGCGATGAAGGCCACCTTGGGATCGCGCGGGTGGATCAGCACCGCGCCGATCTGCCCCACGTGCTTCAGGCCCACGAACTGCCACGTCCGGCCGGCGTCGGTGGACTTGTAGACGCCGCGGCCCTGGATCACGTTGCTCCGAATGCCGTCGGAGCCGGTGCCCACGTAGATGATGTTCGGGTCGGAATCGGCGACGCGGATGGCGCCGATGGAGCCGGTTTCGAAGTAGCCGTCGGAAATGGGGCGCCAGGTGAGGCCGTAGTTCTCGGTCTTCCACACCCCGCCGCCGGTCGCGCCGAAGTAAAACACGTTCGGCTGGCTGGGCACGCCAGCAACGGCCGTCACTCGGCCGCCGCGAGTGGGGCCCACCATGCGGTAGCGCAGGTCCTGGAACAAGGCGGGGCGGTAAACCACGTTCTGGTCCCGGGCTTGGGCCTTCAGGCCGAGCGTCCCGCCGGCGAGAAGGGCGATCGAGGAGAGCAGTCGGGTCCATTGAGAGACGGTCATGGTTCGGGTCGTACGGTTGAGGTGAGCAGGGTCTGGGCGAACGCTGGAGATTGCACCGCCGGAGCGCGGCGGGCAAGCTCACGGCTCGAGCGTGGCCAGCAGGAGCAAGTTGATCAGGCGTCCCATCGGGGCGATCGGACCTCGGCGCAAGGCATCGCCGCTAAAGCTCACCCAGCAGGGCGGTCGAGGGAAGTTCCATGCCCGGCGTGCCGGCGGTGGGGGCCTTCGACGGTGGCCTCGGGCAGCGGCATCCCGGGGGCGCGGCGGATGGGGTTGATGTGATCTACCAGAAGGATGGCGTGGTTGCCCACGATGCCGCGTACCAGGATGCGCGGCCAGATTCGGCAGCGCGGCCAACTTGACCAACTTGGTCAAGTGAGGCAAACTGCCCATTGGAGACCTTGGAAGGAGCACGATGGCCAAGTCTGGGACGCCGAAGCTCGTGCGGGAGCCGGTGAGCCTCTACGACGCCAAGACCCATCTCTCCCAATCGCGCCTCGTTCTTGGCCGCCAGCCTACCCCGCCACTGTCCAGGTTTGCCCCTGATGCAGGAGCTTCTCCAGGTCGGCCCGCGCCGCGCTCGCCCCGGGAGGAACCTGGGCGTACACCGCCTCCTCGTAGCTCGGTGCCGGATCGCAGTAGATCACGCCGAGCGCCATGGGAAACGCGGGCGGCTTGAGCCCCAGCAACAACAAGGCCAAGGTACGGTTGCGCTCGTCGTGGATCAGGATGTCCCGCTCCGTCACCCCCGCCTGGCCTACGGTCACCACCTCCAACTGCAAGGTGGCCGGGTTCAGCCTCAGCCCCTTGGTCTTGTCCTTGCCGAACAGCAGCGGCTCGCCATGCTCCACCTGAAGCTGCGCCTCGGGCGCCACCGCCTTCTCCGTGAACTCCGCGAATACCGCATCGTTGAACACCACGCAGTTCTGGAAGACCTCCACGAACGAAGCGCCCCGGTGCTGGTGCGCCCGCTTGAGCACGCTCACCAGATGCGCCTGCAAGGTGTCAATGGATCGGGCGATGAAGCGGGCCCCCGCCCCCAGGGCGAAGGCACCCGGCGAGACCGGGTAGTCCACCGAGCCGGTGGGCGTGGAAGGCGACCGGGTCCCCTGCCGCGAGGTGGGCGAGTACTGGCCCTTGGTGAGTCCGTAGATCTCGTTGTTGAACAGGATGATCTGCAGGTTCACGTTGCGGCGCAGCACGTGCAGCAGGTGATTGCCCCCGATGCTCAGCCCGTCGCCATCCCCGGTGATCACCCAGACGTCCAGCTCGGGATTGGCCAGCTTGATGCCGGTGGCAATGGCGGGCGCCCGCCCATGGATGGTGTGAAAACCGTAGGTCGAGACGTAATACGGGAAGCGCGACGAGCAGCCGATCCCCGAGACGAATACGGTGCGCTCGCGCGGCACGCTCAGGTCGGCCAGGGTCTTCAAGACCGCCTTGAGAATCGCGTAATCGCCGCAGCCCGGACACCAGCGGACTTCCTGATCCGAGGCGTAGTCCTTGGATGCCAGCGGCTGGACCGGCGGGGAAGCAGCAGTCATCGGGTATGCCTCACGATTCTGCCAGCGCCGCGCGAATGCCCTCGAGGACCTCGCGCACCTTGAAGGGCTGGCCCTGCACCTTGCTCAGCTTCTGGGCGGGCACCAAGTAGGCCGCCCGGAGCACCGTCACCAACTGCCCGTAGTTCATTTCCGGCACCAGGACCCGCTCGAAGCTCCTGAGCAAAGCGCCCAGATTGCGGGGCAGCGGCGAGAGATACCGCAGATGGATGTGCGAGACGTCGAGCCCCTCTTCCCGCGCCTGGCGCACGGCCTGCACGATCGGCCCGTAGGTCGAACCCCAGCCGACGACCACCAGCTTGCCTCCGGGCGCGCCCAAGGCCAGGTCTTGCAGCGGAATATCCTGGGCGATCCCGGCGATCTTGGCCGCCCGCACCTCGGTCATGCGCTGGTGATTGTCGGGATCGTAGGAGATGTGCCCGGTCTGGTAATCCCGCTCGATACCGCCGATCCGGTGCTCCAACCCCGGCGTCCCCGGCACCGCCCAGGGGCGCGCCAGCGTCTTGGGATCGCGCACGAAGGGGTGGAACCCCGACGGGTCAGTGCGGAACCGGACCGGAAAACTGGGCAGGCTGGCGAGTTCCGGAATGCGCCACGGCTCGGCGGCGTTGGCGAGATAGCCGTCGGTCAGCAGGATCACCGGGGTCATGTACTTGGTGGCCAGCCGCACGGCTTCCATCGCCACCTCGAAGCAGTCGCCCGGCGTCGCCGCGGCCAGGACCACCAAGGGACTGTCCGCGTTACGCCCGAACAGCGCTTGGTAGAGGTCCGATTGCTCGGTCTTGGTCGGCATGCCGGTCGAAGGCCCAGCCCGCTGGCTGTTCACCACCACGAGCGGCAACTCCGTGGCCACCGCCAACCCCAAGGCTTCCGTCTTCAGCGCGATCCCGGGACCGGAGCTGGAGGTGACGCCGAGCGCGCCGGCATACGAGGCGCCGAGGGCCGCGCCAATGGCGGCGATCTCGTCCTCCGCCTGAAACGTCACCACCCCGTACGCCTTGAGCCCCGCCAAGGTGTGGAGCAACGGCGAGGCCGGCGTGATGGGGTAGGAGCCGAACACCAGCTTCTCGAGCCCCGCCGCCCGCGCCCCCGCCAGAAGGCCCCACGCCAAGGCTTCGGTCCCGGTCACCGTCCGGTACTCGCCGGGTTCCACTCGCGCCGGCCTCACCTGGTACGCGGCAATGGGCGACATCTCGGCGGTCTCGCCAAAGGCGTGCCCCGCGTTGAGCGCCGCGATGTTGGCCTGAGCCAACTCCGGCCGCTTTGCGAACTTCCGGTTGAGCCAGTCCACGGTGGCCTGGCGATCGCGATCGTACATCCAGAGCATGAGCCCCAAGGCCCACATGTTCCGGCAGCGCAGCGCCTCCTTCTGGCTCAGCCCGAAGGGCTCCACCGCGTCCAAGGTGAGCTTGGAGATGTCCAGCTTGATGAGCTGGTAGGGCACCAGACTCCCGTCCTCGAGCGGGTTGGATGGGTACCCGGCCTTCGCCAGGTTGCGCTCGGTGAAAGAGCCGGTGTCCACCACCACCGTGCCGCCCACCCGCAGGTCCCGGAGATTGACCCGCAGCGCCGCCGGATTCATGGCCACCAGCACGTCCACCTCGTCCCCGGCCGTCTGAATGTCCGCCGAGCCGAAATGGATCTGAAAGGCGGACACCCCGAACGTGGTCCCCGCCGGCGCCCGGATCTCCGCGGGGTAGTCGGGGAAGGTGGCCAAGTCATTGCCCGCCAGCGCCGTCTCCAGGGTGAACTGGGATCCGGTAAGCTGCATGCCGTCGCCGGAATCGCCGGCAAATCGGATCACGACGTGGTCACGAACTTCGCGCTGCGCGCCGAGGGCTGAAGTGGTCATCGCGGTCGTATCAGGCGGTTCGGTATGGGGGGAGGGGACTGGGCTCCCCCGCGGCTCTCTAGCAGAATAATAGCGACTAGCACGGCCACCCGCTGTATCAGCTGGATTATACCGGCCCTCCGCCGGCGGGTTTCGTCACCGTCGCCCCTCGAGTGCGGCAATCCCGGCTCGCACGGCTTCGGGGAGCGCCACCTTGCGGTTGGCGCGATAGTCGTAGGAGACCACCAGGGCGTCGCCCTCCGCCACGGTGTCTCCCTGCCCCCGGGAGACCACCCGGTACTCCATGGTGAAGCGATCCTCTCCGACCGCGGGGACCCGCGTGCCCACCAGCACCGTGTCGGGACAAAACAACGGCCGGCGGAACCGGCAACTGGTCGAATGCAAGATGGCGCCGATCCGGTCGCGGTCGTAGGAGCTTACGAAACCGCACCGCTCGAGGTACGCCATCCGAGCCGACTCGAAGTACCGGAACAGCACCGCGTTGTTGACGTGCCCGTAGGCATCCATCTCGCCCCACTGGACCGGAAGCTGGATGACGACGGGGAAGCCGCTCAAGAGGTCGGCAAGCATGGCGCGGGGAAGATAATCGCCCCGGAGGGCAGCGGAGAGGGTGGGATTCGAACCCACGAGACCCGAAACGGGCCTACCGGTTTTCGAGACCGGCTCCTTCAGCCACTCGGACACCTCTCCCGCGAACGGACAGCCGGTTTGGCGCGAACCGCATTATAACGGCTGAGCGGGCGGACGCACAGTACAGCGAACCGGAACGTGCGAGGCCGCGTCTTCCGCTTCCAGCGCCAGGGGGACCTAGGCCGGCTGCTCGAGCGACCGAGGCCCTCCCGCCGGCCCTCAAGCGAAGACCGACTTCACCACGAACCAGACGTTGGCCGGCCGTTCCGCCAGGCGGCGCATGTACCAGGGAAACCAGTAGCTCCCATAACTGATCAAGACGCGCATGGTGTAGCCGGCCCGCGCCAGGCGGATCTGATCCGCCGTCCGGATGCCGTAGAGCATCTGCAGCTCGAAGGCCTGGCTGGGAATCCCCGAGAGGCGCGCGTGGGTCAAGATGCGCTCGATCAGGGCGGTGTCGTGGGTGCCGAAGGCGTGGGGCTGCGACGGCCTGGGCTGGTACGCCAACAAGCGCTGGGCCAGCTCGAAGTAGCGCCGGTCCACGTCCCGCTTGCGGGGGAAGGCCAAACTGGGCGGCTCGTGGTACGCCCCTTTGACCAGCCGAACGGTGGCCCCCAAGGGCAACAGACTCTCCAAATCGTCCGGCGTGCGATACAGATACGCCTGCAAGCACACCCCCACGTTGGGATGAGCCGACCGCACGGTACGATACAGTTCCAGCGTGGGATCCACGTAGGCCGAACTCTCCATGTCAATGGACACGAAGGTGCCCGTCTGAGCGGCGCGGGTGACCAAGCTGGTGAGCTGCTCCAGGCAAAGATCCCGGCTCAAGTCGAGCCCCAAGTGGGTGAGCTTGACCGAGATGTGGGCCTTGAGCCCCAGGGCGCTCACCCGGTCCAGCACCCCGAGGT
This sequence comes from Gemmatimonadota bacterium, assembly GCA_037440225.1. Taxonomy (GTDB): domain Bacteria; phylum Gemmatimonadota; class Gemmatimonadetes; order Gemmatimonadales; family GWC2-71-9; genus JACPAP01. Next base: position 207,269 of record JBBIUN010000004.1, read on the forward strand.
AGTGCTGGGTGACCGCCCGGGCCTCGCCGGCCTCGGCCACGTTTTCGCCCAGTTGGGTGAGGACGGTGACGATGCCCTGCTGGGCGAATTGCTGAGCTGCCCGGAGCGCGGACTCGACGTCCTCCCCGGGCATGAACCGGGCGACCGCCCGGCGCACGAAGCGGCGCTGGCTGGCCAGCGAGCGCAGGGTGCGACTTTCGGAAGCGCGAAGCAGCGCAGTGCGCAGGAGTTTCATAGTGGCCACCATTATACCGCCTCGGGCGAAGGCTCACCACGTCATAAGCCGAGTAAGTCGGTCCCCTCGCGTTGACGCCGCCTCGGGCCGCCTCTAACTTGCGGCCCACCTATGGCCGTTGCCGGCACGCGCAACGCAGTGCTCGATGCCCGCGGGGTGGAGCGGGCGCTCCAGCGCATGGCTTCGGAGATTGTCGCGTTTGCCGGAGGCGTGGACCGCCTGGTCTTGGTGGGCATTCACCGCCGGGGCCCGGAACTGGTCGAGCGGCTGGCTCGGCTGATCGAGGCCAGCCACCCCGGTGCGAGCATTCCTCGAGGCACCTTGGACATCACGCTCTACCGCGACGACCTGGAAACGGTGGGACCCAAGCCCGTGGTGGGCCGAACGCATCTGCCACAGGACCTCGAAGGCCGCTGCGTGGTGATCGTGGATGACGTGCTCTATACCGGCCGCACGGTGCGCGCCGCCCTGGACGAGCTGGCGGATTTCGGGCGGCCGGCGCGGATCGGACTCGCCGCCCTGATCGATCGGGGCGGCCGGGAGCTGCCGATCCAGGCCGACATCGTGGGCCAGCGGGTCCAGGCCGAGCCCGGCGACCGGGTGGACGTGCTGCTCGCCGAAGTGGATGGCCGCGACGCGGTGGAGCTGGTCCGCGGCCCGGGAGCAGAGCGCCGGTGAGCGAGCGGTTCCTGGGCAAAGACCTGCTGGGCCTCGAACCGCTCACCGCCGATCAAATTCGTCTCATTCTCGATACCGCCGAACCCTTCAAAGAAGTCAGCGAGCGTGCCATCAAGAAGGTGCCCACGCTGCGCGGCCAGACCATCGTCAACCTGTTCTTCGAAGCTTCCACCCGGACCCGCATCTCCTTCGAGTTCGCCGAAAAGCGCCTGTCGGCGGACACGGTGAACGTGGCCGCCAGCGGGTCCTCGGTAGAAAAGGGCGAAACCCTGGTGGACACCGCCCGCAACCTGGAGGCCATGCGGATTGACATGGTGGTGATCCGCCACCCTTCCTCCGGGGCGGCCCAGTTCCTGGCGGAGCGGATCCGCTCCAACGTGATCAACGCGGGCGACGGCACCCACGAGCACCCCACCCAAGGCCTGCTGGACCTGCTCACCCTGCGCGACAGGTTCGGCCGGATCGAGGGGCTCAAGGTGTGCATCTGCGGCGACATCCTGCACAGCCGCGTGGCCCGGTCCAACATCTGGGGGCTGCTCAAGCTGGGCGCCGAGGTGGCGGTGTGCGGTCCCGCCTCGTTGATGCCCTTGGGGATCGAGCAGCTCGGCGTCACCGTCTTTCACCGCATCGAGGACGCCATCCAATGGGCCGACGCGCTCAACGTGCTGCGGCTCCAACTGGAGCGCATGCACGCCGGGTTCATCCCCTCGCTTAGGGAATACAACCGGGTCTTCGGGGTGACGGTCGAGCGGCTCGAGAGAGCGCCCAAAGATTTGGTGATCCTGCACCCCGGTCCCATGAACCGGGGCGTGGAGATCGACTCTCGGGTGGCGGACGGGCCCCACAGCGTGATCCTCCACCAGGTGACCAACGGGGTGGCGGTTCGGATGGCGGTGTTGTACTTGCTGGCCGGCGGCCGGCCCGAGATGGCCGAGGCGGCCAAGGGCCCGGGCGGCGAGGCGAACGAGTGAGGCCCCTGGTCTTTACCGGCGGCCGGGTGATAGACCCTTCCCAAGGGCTGGATACCGTGGCCGACGTGGTGGTGATCGAAGGCCGCATCGCGGGAGTGGGGCGGGGCTTGGGCGCGCCCGATGGGGCGGAGATCGTGGATGCCCGGGGGGCGGTGCTCGCTCCCGGGCTGATTGACCTCCATGTGCACCTGCGGGAGCCGGGGCGCGAAGACGTCGAAACCGTAGCGACGGGTGCCCGCGCCGCGGCAGCCGGGGGCTTCACCGCAGTCTGCGCCATGCCCAACACCGATCCCGTCACCGACAACCAGGCCGCGGTAGGCTTCATCGTCAAGCAGGCGGCTGCCGCCGGGGCGGCGCGGGTCTATCCCATCGGCGCGATCTCGCTGGGCCAGCAGGGAAAGCAGCTGGCCGAATTCGGCGAGCTGGTGGGGGCGGGAGCGGTGGCGGTGAGCGACGACGGCAAGCCGGTGGTCTCGAGCCATCTCATGCGGATGGCCCTGGCCTATGCCCGGACCTTCGATATCCCGGTGGCCGATCACTGCGAGGACCCTACCCTCGCGGCCAACGGCGTGATGCACGAAGGGGTGGTCTCCACGCGATTGGGCCTGCGCGGCATCCCGGCCGCTGCCGAGGCCATCATGGTGGCGCGCGATCTGATGCTGGCCGAACTGACCGGCGGCCACATCCACCTCTGCCACATTTCCACTCGGCAGTCCGTCGAGCTGATCCGCCGCGCCAAAGACAGGGGCCTGCGGGTGAGCGCCGAGGTGACGCCCCATCACTTGACCCTGACGCACGAGGCCTGCGAAGGCTACAACACCAACGCCAAGATGAATCCCCCCTTGCGCGAGCCAGAGGACGTCGAGGCGCTGCGGCAGGCGCTCAAGGAGGGCGTCATTGACGTGATCGCGACCGATCACGCCCCGCACCACTACGACGCCAAGGAGCGGGAATTCGACGACGCCCCCTTCGGGATCGTGGGTCTGGAGACCGCCCTGGGTCTGGGCCTGAGCGAGTTGGTGGGCACCGGCCTGCTGAGCCTGCCGGAACTCATCGAACGGATGAGCACCGCGCCGGCCCGCGTGTTTCACCTGCCGGGCGGCACCCTCAGGCCGGGTTCGCCGGCCGATCTGGTGCTCTTCGATCCCGGCACCCGCTGGCAGGTGGATCCCAGCCGGTTTTTCTCCAAGAGCCGCAATACGCCGTTCGCCGGCCGGGAGCTTGCGGGCCGGGTGATGAGAACCGTGGTGGGCGGCTGCACTGTCTATCCCGTCTAGGGATCGCCAACTTCTTATTCGGCAATCGGTTACGAACAGGGCCCAAGCTGTCCAGCGGCTTCTTCGCTATTTTCTTGCTACGGCGGAGGTGCCGCGAACACGCTTCGTAGGGGGCAAAACTGACCCCCCAAGAGGGCAGGGCGATGGCCAAGGGGTTCTCCAAGCCGACGGTGACCATTCAGCGGCTGCTCGATGAGCGCCGGCAGATCCAGACCTGGCTGGACCGGCTGGCTATGGCCGCCGACAAAACGCCGGAGCACGTGCGCGCCCGGGTGCGCGCCGACTATGAGAAGCGGCTGGCGGACGTGATGCGGGAACTTCAGGGACACGGCAGCGAGCTGAAGGCCTCGATGGACCGCCTGCGGGCCGTCGAGGCGGGGTTGGCGAAGCAGGAGAACGAGGCCGCCGAGCGCCTGGCGGAGGCCGAACTCCGGCACGCGGTGGGGGAGTATGACGAGGCGCAGTGGCGCCAGGTGCACGCGGACCTGTTGGGCGGGCTGGTCAAGATCCGCGAAGAGCTGAAGCAGGCCGGCGAGGAGATCCGGCGGTTGGACGAGGTGCTGGGGATGATCGAGAAGGCACCGCCCGCCCCGCCGGAACCGGTCCCCGCGCCGGAGGCCGTCAAGGTGCCGGGGGCCTCGATGCGCAAGAAAGAGGCTGGCCGGCCCAAACCCGAGGCCACCGACGAGCTAGCGTTCTTGCGCTCGGTGACGGAAGACGAGACCCAAGGGCCGGCTCCGGCACGGGCCAGCGGCGCCATGCGGGAGATGCCGGACCTCTTGAGCTCGATCGCTGAGCCGGCGGCTGAGGCGGGCGGGGCCGAGGGTACGAAAGAACGAGCGTCCCGCTCCGGCAAGGCGGTCAAGTCGCTCAAGTGCAGCGAGTGCGGGACGCTGAACTTGCCGACCGAATGGTACTGTGAGCGGTGCGGCGCGGAGCTGGCTGCGCTCTGACCCTCAGGCCAAGCGCCCGATCAGCTTGAGCAGCCGGCTCTTGTGGCGGGCGGCGGTGTTGGGGTGGATCAAGCGCTTGCGTGCCGCCCGGTCCAGCAGGCGCTCGGCATGACGCAGGGCCGCGCGCGCTTCGGCGGCCGAGGCGGCGGCCCGCACCTTCCGGATGGCAGTCCTCAGAGCGGACCGTTGCGCCCGGTTGGTGATGGTACGACGCCGCGTCTGGCGGATGCGCTTGCGGGCGGACCGAGTGTTCGCCACGAATGCTCCTAGGGTAGGTGGTACGCCAGGATCCTTCCGGTTGCCCCGCGGGCCCCGTGCCCGGGGCTACCGGCCCTGGGGCGCGGAATCGTAGTCTGCAAGTTGGCGCCAGTCAAGGCACTACGGCTTTGACACCGGCTAGCGGCCTCGGTTACGTTTCTCGCTCACCGACCTGGCGACCCGCCCCGACGTGCAAGAATTTTTTCTGGCCCTGCCGGTGCTGCTCTTCTCGATGGTGGCGCACGAGTACGCCCACGGCTACGCGGCACTTCGGCAGGGTGATCCCACGGCCTACATGCTGGGCCGCTTGACGTTCAACCCGCTCAAACACGTGGACCCCTGGATGACGGTGGCCCTACCGCTGTTGCTGTGGTTCGGTTCCGGAGGGCGAGTGGTCTTTGGCGGAGCCAAGCCGGTGCCGGTCAACCCTCGGAACTATCGCAACTACCGGCGAGGCGACATCATGGTGTCGCTGGCGGGTGTGGCCGCCAACGGAGCCTTGGCGGTGCTGGCGCTGGGATTGGGGATCGGATTGGGCCTGCTGGGCGATTGGCTGCCGGGGGCCCATGACACGCTGGCGGTCCTGCAGCGGATGATGTTCTGGGCCATCTGGCTCAACTTGCTGCTGGCATCGTTCAACCTGATTCCCATCCCGCCGTTGGACGGCTCCCATGTCTTCTACCATCTGCTGCCGCCCGCTTGGGGGGCCCGCTACCGCGCCTTGTCGCAGTACGGCTTCTTGCTACTGTTGATGCTGATGGTGTTCCTGCGGGAGTTGTTCGTGATCCTGCTCTTTCCGGCGATCGTGCTCAATGCGCTGGCAGTGCACTTGGCGCTGCCGTTTGCGTTGATGCCGCCGCCCACCCTGTAGGCCGTGGCCCTCCCGGTTGCGCCGGCGAGCGATCGGCCCTTTGTGGTTCAGCTCGAGGAGTTCTCGGGCCCGCTGGACCTGCTGTTGCATCTCATCCGGGAGCAGGAGCTGGATATTACCGACATTCCGATCGCGCGGATTGCGGACCAGTTCCTGGCGGCCATCGGCGTCTTGAAGCTCAACGACGCGGCCGAGTACCTGGAGATGGCGGCCTATCTCTTGCGCATCAAGATCTTGATGCTGCTGCCCCGGCCGCTCGACGACGACCAGTGGGAGGATCCGCGCGCCGAGCTGGTGCGGCGGCTGCTGGAGTACGAGCAGGTGCGCGAGGTGGTGGACTGGATGCTGGAACGGGCGGGCGAGCGGTCGGAGCGGTTTCCGCGGGGCTTGGTGCCGGAGGCGCCCGAGCTGTCGCCCCCGGCGGTGATGGCCAGCGTGGAGGAGCTGCTCAAGGCCGCCGAGCGCCTGGTGGAGCTGCTGCCGGGGCGGGTGTTGCATCGGGTGGTGCCGCGGCCCTTGGATACCGAGGGCGCCATGCAGCGGATTCGGCAGGTACTGAGCGAGCGGGAGGAAGTCGAACTGGGGGAACTGATGGGCGAGCGCCCTGCGGTGACCGAGATCATTTCGCTGCTCATCGCCCTGTTGGAACTGGCTCGCTTGGGCGGCGTCGGCCTGGCCCAAGCGGGGCCGTTCGGCCCGATCCTGATTCGCCGTGCGAGCGCTGACCAAGCTGCTTGAGGCGGCGCTGTTCGCCTCCCCCCGCCCGCTGGGGCTTAAGGAGTTGATGGCGCTGGATCCCGGCGCTTCGGAAGAGGACGTGCGCCAGGCGCTGAGCGAACTCCAGGGGACGTATGACGCCGGCGGCCACGGCGTGGAAGTGGTGGAGCTGGCGGAAGGTTTCCAGATTCTCACGCGGCGGGAGTGTGCCGAGGCCATCGCGCAGGCGCAACTGGTCTCGCGGCCCCGGCGGTTGTCGGTGGCGGCCATGGAGACGCTGGCCATCATCGCCTATCGGCAGCCCGTGGGGCGCGCGGAGATCGAGGAGATCCGAGGGGTGGCGGTGGACGGGGTCCTGCGCTTGTTGCAGGAGCGGGGCCTGATTGACGTGGTCGGCCGGAGCGAGGGGCTGGGTCGCCCGCTCTTGTACGGCACCACGCCGGCCTTCTTGGAGCTGCTGGGGCTCAAGGACTTGAGCGAGCTGCCGCGGCTGGAGGAGCTGTCGGTGGCGTTGAAGCCGCTGGCCGAGGAGGCCGCCCCGTCGTGAGCGAGATGCGCTTGCAGCGGGCCTTGGCCCGGGCGGGGTTCGGCTCGCGCCGGAGTGCGGAGGAATTGATCCGCGCGGGCCGGGTGCGGGTCAACGGCCGCGTTGCCGAGTTGGGCATGCGCGTGGACCCGGAGCGGGACGTCATCATGGTCGGCTCGCGGCGCCTCAAGCCGCCTCGCATCGAGTGGATGGCGCTCAATAAGCCGTTAGGCTACGTGGTGAGCCGGCGCGATCTTAAGGGGCGCCCTACGGTGTTCGAGCTGCTGCCGCGGGTGCCCGGCCTCACCTACGTGGGGCGGTTGGACGTCATGACCGGGGGCCTGCTGCTCCTCACCACGGACGGGGAAGCGGCCCATCGCTTGATGCATCCGCGCTTCGCCGTGCCCCGCACCTACCGCGCCGTGGTGCACGGGCGGCGCGACGCCGACATACGGCGGGAACTGGCCGCGGGCGTGGTGATCGAGGGCCGGCCGGTGAGCATCGTGCGGTGGCGATTGCGCCCGGTCGAGCGCGGAAGCTCACGCGAGCTGCTGCTGGTGCTGGCCGAGGGACGGCATCGGATCGTGCGGCGGCTGTGCGAGCGACTGGGTCTCAAGGTGGAGCAGTTGGTGCGGCTGAGCTACGGCCCCATCCGGCTCGGCACGCTGAAGCCGGGCCAGTGGCGCCGACTGGCACCGCGCGAGATTCGGGCCCTCCGGACATCTGCAAACCTGGCGGGGGAGCATGCGGCTTGAAGGAAGCAGCATCCTGATCCTGGGAGGGAGCGGGCTGGTGGGGCACGCCGTGGCGCGGCGCCTGCTGGCCTTTCGCCCTGCCCGGCTGATCCTGGTGGCGTTGCGCGAGCCGGAAGTCCGGCGGGCGGCCGAAGAGCTGAGGCGCTGCGGATTGGGCGAGACGGTGGTCGAGGTGGCCTGGGGCGATGTCTTCCTGCCCGCCGAGCTGGCCCACCTCGACCGGGCGGCGATCGCCGCGGATCCCGCTCACCGGGCGGCCCTGCTCAATGACCTCTACGGCGAGTTCAGCGACGAGGTGCTCGGCCGGAGCCTGCTGTTCCAGTTGCTGGACCGGCACCGCCCCGACGCGGTCGTGGATTGCCTCAATACCGCCACCGCGTTCGCCTATCAGAACGTGTATCAGAGCGTACAGGATCTTTTAGCAGCGGCCCGGGATGGCCGGGTGACGCCGGAACTGGCCGAACGCCACGCGCTCACCTTGCCGCTGCCCCAACTGATCCGCCACCTGCAGATCGTGGCGGAGGCCTTCCAGCGCACCGCGGTCAAGGCCTACGTCAAGATCGGCACCAGCGGCACCGGGGGGATGGGCCTGAACATTCCCTACACCCACTCGGAGGAGCGCCCCTCGCGGATGCTGCTCACCAAGTCCGCCCTGGCCGGAGCGCACTCGCTGCTCCTCTTTCTCCTGGCGCGCACCCCCGGCGCGCCCGCCACCAAGGAGATCAAGCCCACCGCGGTCGTAGGATGGCGGGAAATCTGCTATGGCCTCATCAAGCGGTCGGGCCGGACCATCCCGCGGGTGGATTGCCCCCAGCCCCTGCCCCTGGCGCGCGCCTTTGCGCCGGACGCACGGGGCTGGCGTGAGTTGGGCGACTCGCTCGCCTCGGTGTACGCGGATACCGGGGAGAACGGCTTCTTCGCCCGCCAGGAGTTCGAGGTGGTGACCTCGATGGGCTCCATGGAGCTGATCACGCCGGAAGAAATCGCGGACTACGTGGTGATGGAACTCGAGGGTCGGCCCACCGGCCACGACGTGATCGCGGCCCTGGACGCAACCACCTCGGGCCCCACCTATCGAGCCGGGATCGTCCGGGCCGCCGCGATCGAGCGGCTGGCGCGGTTGGAACGGGAGCACGGGGTGCGCTCGGTGGCGTTCGAACTGTTGGGCCCGCCGCGGCTGACCAAGATGCTGTACGAAGTCCAAGTACTGGGCGAGCTGGCCGGCACGGTGGAGTTCCTGGCCCGCTGCGACCCCGCGGATCTGGCGCGGCGGGCCGCGCAGGCCATGGCCCGCGACGCCGATCTCCGGTCCACCATCTTGTCCATCGGCCTGCCGATCATCGTGCAGGGCGATCTGGTCTATCGCGGGCCCCGCGTGCTGCACCCGCCGGAAGACGGCGATGTCCGCCGCGCCATTGCGGCCTCCTGGGTGGACTTGAGGGAGCCCAACTGTGGCGCTTGGGTGAGCCGGGCCGGGCGCATCGTCGAGCAGGCTCGCCGGCGCGCGGAAACCGCGGGGACCGGCAGCGGCGAGGAGTGGGGCGCGCTGGCCCCGGACGATCCGGTTTCCCCCGCCCGGATGGTCGCGTGGGTGTTCCGGCACGAGGAGGGTGGGGAGCGCATCAAACGCTGAATCGGAGGCCTGAGTGATGGCGGTACGGACGACCGCCGCGGGGCCGGCGAGCCTGACGGCGGCGATTCTCAAGGAAGTCGGCAAGCGGGTGGTCGGGCAGGACGACATGCTGGAACGCCTGCTGGTGGGCCTGTTGTGCGGCGGCCACATCCTGCTGGAAGGCGTTCCCGGGCTGGCCAAGACGCTGGCGGTGCGGTCCCTGGCCGAGACCATCCGGACCAGCTTTCAGCGGATTCAGTTCACGCCGGACCTCTTGCCGGCCGACATCATCGGCACCATGGTGTTCGACCAGCGCACCGGCGAGTTCCACCCCAAGCGGGGCCCGCTCTTCGCCAACATCGTGCTGGCCGACGAGGTGAACCGCGCCCCCGCCAAAGTGCAGGCGGCCTTGCTGGAGGCGATGCAGGAACGCCAGGTCACGATCGGCGGGGAGACCCACCGGCTGGAAGAGCCGTTCTTGGTCCTGGCCACCCAGAATCCCATCGAGCACGAAGGCACCTATCCCTTGCCCGAAGCGCAACTGGACCGGTTCATGCTCAAGGTCCGGGTGGGCTACCCCTCGCGGGATGAGGAGAAGGAAATCCTCTGGCGGATGGCGGGGGGGCGGCTGCCGCCCATCGAGGCTGTAGCCGGGCCGGACGAGATCCTGGCGCTGCGCGACGCGGTGGCCGATCTCTACATGGACCAGAAGATCGTGGACTACATCGTGGATCTGGTGCGCGCGACCCGGGAGCCGCAGGCCGTGGGCTTGGCCGAGATCCGGCCGCTGGTGGCTTGGGGGGCGAGCCCCCGCGCTTCCATCTACCTGGCGCAAGCCGCCCGGGCTCACGCCTACCTGAGGGGCCGGGCCTACGTGGTCCCGGAGGACGTCAAAGCCATGGCACCGGACGTGCTCCGGCATCGCGTGCTGCTCACCTTCGAGGCGGAAGCCGAAGACGCCACGCCGGACGGCATCATCGCCCGCATCCTGGAGGCGATGGACACGCCATGAACCCGGCGGTGCGCGTGGTCAGTCCCGAAATCCTGCGACAAGTCAAGACCATCGAACTGAAGACCCGCCGGCTGGTGAGCGGCCTGTTCTCGGGGGAATACCGTTCGGTCTTCCGCGGCCGCGGGATCGAGTTCGCCGAAGTCCGGGGCTATCAGCAGGGCGACGACTACCGCGCCATTGACTGGAACGTCTCGGCGAGGATGGGATCGCCCTACGTCAAGACCTTCGTGGAAGAGCGCGAGCTGACCTTGCTGCTGGTGGTGGACCGTTCCGGTTCGGTCGAGTTCGGGCGGCCGGTGGCCAAGGCCGAGCGGGCCGTGGAGGTGGCGGCGGTGCTGGCCCTGGCGGCGGCTCGGCAGCAGGACCGGGTGGGCGCGGTGATCTTTTCCCAGCGGGTGGAGCACGTGGTGCCGCCGGCCAAAGGCCGGGCGCACGCGCTTCGGGTCCTGCGAGACCTGGTGGCGTTCCGGCCCTCTGAGCGGGGCACCGACATCGCAGCCGCCCTGGCCTACAGTGCCCGCCTGCTCCGGCACCGTTCCATCGTGGTGATCCTGTCGGATTTCCGGGCGGCGGACTGGGAGCAGCCTTTGCGCCGCTTGGCGCGCCGCCACGAGGTGGTGGCCATCACCGTGGACGATCCCCGGGAAGTGGATCTGCCGGAAGCGGGCTGGATCGAGCTGCGCGACGCGGAAACGGGGACCTCGCTGCTGGTGGACACCTCGCACCGCGCCGCGCGGCTCAAGATCCGCATGGCCGCCGAGCGCGCCCGCTTGGAGCGAGCGCGGCTGTTCGCCAAGGCCGAGGTGGACCATGTGGCGCTGCGGACGGACCGTCCCTACGCGCAGGCGCTGCATCGGGCGTTCGCTCTCAGGGCACGGCGGCTCAGGCGGTGAGGGGCACTCCGGCGGCGCTCCTCCTCGTGGCGGTGCTGGGGACCGCGGGGCCGGTCCTGGCACAACGGGCCGGAGCGGTGCCGGGCGTCTGGCGGGTGAGGCCGGACTCCATCACCGTGGGGGACACGGCGTACCTGAGCCGCACCCTCCCCGCGCCGGCGGGCGTGAGCGCCCGCGCTCCGATGCTGGCGCGCACGTCCGTGGTGGAACCGCTGGGGGAGCCGCAGATCGAGATCGCGCGGGGCGTGTTGACCTTGACGTACTCGTTGGCCCTGTTCGAACCCGGGCGCCAAGCCATCCCCATGCCCGCCGTCGAGCTGTTTTACGCCGACGGCACGGTCGAGACCATCGAGGGCGATACCGCGGTGGTGCGGGTGCGCTCGGTGCTTCCGGAGCAGGACACGCTCCCTCTGCCCCGGCCCGCGCTCGAGCCCCTGGCCCGTCCGATCCGGCGCCGCGGGCCGGTGCTGTTGCTGGTGGTGCTTGCGGTGCTTGCCGCGGGCGCCTGGGGGATAGCCCGGCGGCGCGTGGGGCCGCGGCCGGCTCGCGCCGTGCCTCCCCCGGCAGCGGCCTCCCCGCCGATCGCCGCGTGGATCGAGGCGGGCGAGCTTCGGGCGGCGGCCGCCTATCTGGCGGACGATCTGCGCCGCCGGCTCGCCAAGCTGGAGCCCGAAGCTCGCTCGAATCTGGATGTCGAGAGCCTGATGGCGGTGCTTCGGCGGCGGCGGCCGGAGTGGCCGCTGCGCGACCTGGAAGACCTCATGCGCGCGCTGGAACGGGCCCGGTTCGCGCCGGCGGTTCCCACGGACTTGCTGGCCCTGTCCGAGCAGGTGGCCCTCCTCATCGAGGAGCTGCCGGGCGGCCTCGAGGCAGCGAGCTAGATGTTCGCCAGGCCGCTGGCCCTCTTGCTCTTGCTGGCGCTGCCCGCATGGTGGTGGCGGCGCCTGCGCGGCCGCAGGCCGGCGGTCGCGTTCAGCGACGTGGTTTCGCTGTCGGCCGCGGTGCGGTCGCGGCGCTGGCTGGCGGAAACCCCGGCGGTGTTGCGTACCGTGGCCCTGGGAGCCTGGATCGTGGCCGTGGCCGGCCCCAGGCAGGACGTCTCCTCCACCGAGATGCGGCGCGAAGGCATCGCGATCGTGCTGGCCGTGGACGTCTCCAGCAGCATGTTGGCCGAGGATTTTTCGCCCTCGAATCGCCTGGACGTGGCCAAAGAACAGTCCATCGCGTTTATCCGGGGCCGGCGCTTTGACCGTATCGGGCTGGTGTCGTTCGCGGCGCAAGCCTTGACCCGGGTGCCGCTCACCGTGGACTACGCCGTGCTCGAACAGGCCGTCCTGGACTTGGGCGTGGGCGAACTGGAGGACGGCACCGCCATCGGGACCGCCATCGCCACCGCGGCCAACCGCCTGCGCCGCGCCCCGGGGACCAGCAAGGTGATCGTGCTGCTCACCGACGGGGAGAACAACCGGGGCCTGGTGGACCCGCGCACCGCCGCCCAGGCCGCGGCGCAATTCGGCATCCGGATTTACACCATCGGCGTGGGAACCGAAGGGGAAGCCCGGCTGCCGATCGGCCGCGGGCCCGACGGCCAGATCCGCTACCAGACGATGCCGGTCCAGATTGACGAGGCCTTGCTCACGGACGTGGCCCGGAGCACGGGAGGCCGCTACTTCCGCGCCACCGACGCCGGCGCACTCACCCGGATCTTCCAGCAGATCGACCAGTTGGAGAAGACGCCGGTCGAGATCACCCGCTACGCCCGCTTCGAGGAGCGGGTGCGGCCCTGGGTGCTCGCGGGATTGCTGGCCCTGGCAGCCGAGCTGGTGCTGGGATCCACGCTGGTGGTTCGGGTGCCATGATGAGCTTCGATACGCCGTGGCTGGTGGCCGCCGCACCGGTGGCGGCGCTGGCGTTCACGGTGCTGGCGTTGTGGGTGCGTGCTGCTCGGATCCGGCGGGCCCGGCGCTGGTCCCCCGAGCTAGAAGTCGCGGCCCGGGCGAGCGGGCGCCTCACCCCGGTGCTCTTGGGCGCGGCGGCGTTTGCCGCGGTCATCGCCCTGGCCGGCCCCCGGTGGGGGCGCCGGACGGTGCAGACCGAATCGAAGGCCCTGGATCTCGTGATCGCCATAGATATTTCCCGCTCGATGCTGGCGGAAGACGTGGTGCCCTCCCGCCTGGAGCGGGCCCGGCAACAGGCGCGGAGGTTGGTGCACGATTTGGAGGGCGATCGCCTGGGGTTGATCGCCTTCGCGGGCCAGAGCTTCATCCTGTCGCCGCTCACGGTGGACGGCAGTGCCTTGGAACTACTGATTGACGCGCTCGACCCGGACATCGCGAGCGCCGGCGGGACCAACCTCAGTGCCGCCCTGAAGCAGGGCCGCGAGCTGCTCCTTTCGGGATCCGACGTGGCGGACCGTGTCCTGGTCCTGTTCACCGATGGCGAGGCCCACGACAGCCTGAGCGGCGTGCTGGCCGCGGCGGAACGGGCGCGACGGGACGGCCTCCGCCTCATCCTGGTGGCTGAAGGCGGAGCTGCACCAGCCCCGATTCCGGTCCGTACGCCGCAGGGCGACTTCGTCGAGTACCAGCAGACCGAAACGGGAGAGCGCATCCTCACCTCGCGGCGCGACGACATTCTGACCCAACTGGCCGACGCGGGCCACGGCGTCTTGGTGCCGGCCCATCTGGGAGATCAAGCCGGGGCGGTGCGGGAGTTGGTTCGGGCCTACCAGCGCGCCCCTCAGGCGAGCGCCACCGTGGCGGATCGTCCGTTGCAGGCCTGGCTGCCCGCGCTCGTGGCCGCGGCGTTGCTGCTGGGGCAAACGCTCACGCGGCGGACCGCGGCGCTGGCCGCCCTGGTGCTGGGGCTCAACTTGGGCCAGGCCCGTGGGGCCCGAGCCCAGTGGGGCCGTAACCCAGCCGATGCCGCCTTTGGAAAGGGCGCGTTCCGCGAAGCCCAAGCCCGCTACCTGGCCCAAGTCCGCCGGGGCGAAGGCGGCGACACCGCCTGGTTCAACCTGGGAACCGCGGCGCTGGCGGCCGGGGACACGGCGGTGGCGGAAGCCGCATTGCGCCGCGCGGCCGGCTCGCTCGATCCCGATCTCCGGTTCCGGGCCCTTTACAACGCGGGCCTGCTGGCCCTCAGGCTGGCTGAACGGGACAGCACCAACCGGGAACGGCACCTGGCCGACGCCCGCGAGCACTATCGCGAGGCGCTGCTCTTGCGCCCGCAAGACGCCAACGCCAAATGGAACCTGGAACTTGCCCTCCGCCGATCCTCGGGCGGCGGGGGAGCAGGGAGTCCTCCGCCTAGCGGAGGCAGTTCCGGAGGCGGTGCGTCCCAGGCGCCGAGCCCGACAGCGGGATTGAGCCGCGCCCAAGCCGAGCAGATTCTCAATTCCATCGCCCAAGAAGAACGCCAGGTACGCCAGGCCTTATGGCAGCGGCGGGGCGCCGCTCGGGAAACGCGGGGAGTCAAGAACTGGTGACGCGGTTGGCGCTGTTCCTCGAAATCCTGGCGCTCCAGCAGCCTAAGGTCGCGGTCTCGGTGGATCGCACCGAGGTGGCGCCGGGCGACACTGTGGTGCTCACCATCACGGTCACCGCGCTGGGCAACGAGCCTCTCAGGATCAGCGGTCCCGATCTCGAGGGCCTGGAGCTGGTGGACCAGCGCGAGCGTTCGCGGGTGGACATGGTCGAGGGCGTGGCACGGCGTCTCACGGTGCGGACGCTCAGGCTGCGAGTGACCGGGGCGGGGCATGCCCGGGCCCAGGGGATCCGCGTCGAGCAGGGGGGGCGAGTGGCGGAAGCTCCTCCCCTGACGATGGTGATCCTGTCGGCCGCGGGGAGCGCGAGCACGTTGGATCCCGGCTTGCGCCGGCTCGTCGAGCAGCGTGCCCCGCCGAGTTCGACGGACCGCGTGATGGTGAGCGTGGTGCCTTCGAGGGACACGGTGGTCCTGGGGGACCAGGTGGATCTGCTTACGGTGGCCTGGTTCCCGCGAGACATCCGCTCTCGCCTGCGGGCCGCGCCAGTGTTCCAGGGTCCGGAGACGCGGGGCGCGTGGACCTACCAGCATCCGCCCCCGGCAGGCATCGCCCTGAGCCGCGAGGTGGGCGGGCGCTGGTACGACGCTTTCGTCCAGTACCAGGCGATCTTCCCGCTCAAGGCCGGGCCGATGAGCGTGGGGCCCGCGTCGGTCGCCTACAGCGTGCCGGTGACCTATGCGTTCCTGAGCCGCGAACTCCGGCACGTCGTACAGAGTGACTCGGTGGTGCTCGCCGTGCACCCGTTTCCGGCGGCGGGCCAGCCGGGCGGGTTTCGAGGCGCCGCAGGCCGGAACCTGGCTCTCCGCGCGGAGCCCACGAAGCTGGAGATGGAGGTGGGCGAGGCCCGCACCGTGACGGTGACCCTGGAAGGGCAGGGCAACGTGGCCCTGTGGCCTGAGCCCGAGTTCAAGTGGCCCCAAGGGCTCAGGGCGTATCCCGGCGAGGCGCGGGTTCAGGCCAGCCGAGAGAACGGCGTGATTGGAGGAACCAAGGGCTTCACCTACCTCCTGGTGGCCGACTCGGCAGGGCGGTATCGGGTGCCGGGGACAACGTATGCCTACTACGATCTTGCGGCGCGGCGCTACGTCCAGCTTTCCCTGGCTCCGCTCGAGATCCTGGCGCGGCCGGGGCCCGGCTTGGCGGTACTGCGCGCCGAGCCGCCGCCGTTGCTCGGGGCCACCAGGCGGTGGCTGCCGCCGTTGAGCCGCTTGCCGCCCGCCGCTTGGATCGCGGCGGGGCTCTTGCCGCTGCTGGTGCTGGCTCTGGCGCGGGTGCGCTGGCCGGCCTCGAAACGGGCCGATCGCCCGGCCGCGCTCAGCCGGCTGGAGGTGCTGGATCGGCACTTCCGGCGGGAATTGGAGCGACTGGTCCCCGAGGCTGCCTCCCGGGAAGGCGGAGCCTTGGCCGATGCGTTGCGGGCCGCGGGCGTAGAGGTCTCGCTGGCGAGCCACGTCGCTCGCGTCCGGGACCGCTTGCAACTGGCCCTCTACGGCCCCGCCGGCGCCGGCGATCCGGAGGAGTTGTCCGCCGAGGTGGAGGAAGTCTTGCGGGCGTTGGTGGGCGAGCGGCCTGGCGCGCTGCGCGCCGGCCTGTTCAGCCGGGCGCTGGTCATGGTGGCCTGGTTGGCCGTGCCGGTAGGGGTTCGGGCCCAAAGCGCGAGCGCTGAGCGGCTCTACGAAGCCGGTGCTTTCCGCGCGGCCGCGGACAGCTTCGCCGCGCGCGCCGCGCACCAGCCGGAGGTCGCGGCGCACTGGTACAACTTGGGCAACGCGTGGTACCGGCTGGGTTCCAACGCCCGCGCCGAAGCGGCCTGGCACCGCGCGGCCAGGCTTTCGCCGAGGAACCCGCTGGTGGAGCAGGCGCGGAGTTTGGTGCTGGCGCCCGACCGGTTCACCGAACGCCTGCTAGAGGTGGGGCCGCTCACGCCCGATGAAGCACTCGGGCTGGCGCTGGCGTTGTGGGTGGCCGGTTCGCTCCTGTTGCCCTGGCGCCGGATGCGCGCCGCGGCGATCGCGGCTCTCCTGGCCGGGGCGCTGAGCGGGGCCTCGGGGTTCGGCTTGCAGCAGCGCTACCGCCGGCCGGTGGCGCTGGCCCTCGCGGCGGAAACCCCGCTCCGGGAGGCGCCCTATGGCGCCGCGCCCGCGTCCCGGCGGCTGGGGGAGGGGGCTGCGGTGCTGATCGAGCAAGCACGCCCCGGCTGGTACCTGGTATCGCATGCCGGCCGGCGAGGCTGGGTGCGAAGCGTCGAAGTCGTGATGCTATGATCCGGATCGTGCTGCCAGACGCCCTGGGGCCGGTGGGTGGCGCGATGGGCGCGCCGTAGCATGGGCCGGATCGTGATCCTGCCACCCTCCGTGGCCGACCAGATCGCCGCTGGCGAGGTGGTAGAGCGGCCAGCCTCGGTGGTGAAGGAGCTGGTGGAGAACGCACTGGATGCCGGGGCGCGCGAGATCACCGTGGAGCTGCAGGCGGGTGGAGCGGGGCTGATCCGGGTCACAGATGACGGGGTGGGGATGGACGACGAGGACGCCCGGCTGGCGGTGCACCGTCATGCCACGAGCAAGATCCGCCGCGCCGCCGATCTGATCGGCGTCGGGACGTACGGCTTTCGAGGAGAGGCGCTGGCGGCGATTGCGGCGGTGGCGCAGTTGGAGTTGGAAACGGCGCCGGCGCCAGGTGGGGAGGGGACCAGGGTGCGGGTGAGCGGTGGGGAACTGCAAGAGATCGAGCCCGTGGCGCGGACCCGGGGCACGACGGTCACCGTGCGGCGCCTGTTCTTCAACGTGCCGGCGCGGCGGAAGTTCTTGCGATCGCCGCGGAGCGAGACGCGGGCGGTGCTCGAGGCGGTGACCTTGCTGGCGCTTACCAGGCTGGATGTGGCCTTTCGGGTGATGAACGATGGGCGGCGGCTGCTGGAGGTGCCGCGGGTGGCGTCGGTGGGCGAGCGCGTGGCGGGTCTCTTCGGGCGGCGGCTGGCCCAGGAGCTGATCCCGGTGGAAGGCTCGGCCGGCGGGTTGTCGGTTCGAGGCTTCGTCCAGCGTCCCGCGGACGCGCGGCCCACGGGTCGCAAGGCCTATTTCTTCGTCAACGGCCGCCCCTTCCGGGACCCGTTCCTGGTGAGGGCCGCCGAAGCGGGTTACCGGGCCACGATCGCGCCGGGCTGCCGGCCCACCGTGCTGCTGGCGCTGGCCCTGCCCGGAGACCAGGTGGACGTCAACGTCCATCCGCAGAAGCTCGAAGTGCGGTTCCGGGATCGCTTCCTGGTGGAGCGCGCGGTCGAGGAGGCGGTGCGATCGGCCCTGCACCCTCTGGACGCAGCCGCGGTGCTCAAACCGCCCTCCGATGCGGGCCGTTGGGGCGCTCCTCAGCCGGCTCCTTCGGCGGGTCCGGCGAGCACGCCGTGGTCCGCCTTGCCGCGGCAGCCGGGGACCGGCGGCTTGGCGGAGGACCTCTTCGGCGAGCGGGCCCGCGGTGGGTTAGGGAGTACCGGCCCGGCGGAGCCGGTGCAGGTGTTCGGCACCTACATCGTCTATGAGAGTTCCGAGGGGCTGACCTTCGTGGACCAGCATTCCGCGCACGAGCGGGTGCTCTACGAGCGGGCCATGCAGCAGCTGAGCGGCGAGGGTGCCGCGGCCCAGCACTTGCTGTTGCCCATCACCCTGGATCTCGAGCCGGCGGAGCTGGAGGTGGTGGAGCGCCACGCCGACTTGTTGCGGGCGGTGGGCTTTGAAGGGGAACCCTTTGGGGGGCGATCGGTTATCATCCATGCGGTTCCCAACCCGCACCCGCGTTTCGACGCCAAGCGGTGCTTTGAAGAGCTGGTCGCGGACCTGGCGCGCGGCCGGTTTGGGGGGTGGACGAACCGGCTGGAGCGGTTCGCGGCCACCTATGCCTGCCGCGCCGCCATCAAGGCGGGCCAGCCCTTGGCGGTGAGCGAGATGCGGGAACTCCTGGCTCAGCTCATGGCCTGTGAGCTGGCACCCCACGACGTGCACGGCCGGCCGACCATCGTGCAGTTGCCGCGCGACGAGCTGGAGCGGCGGTTTGGCCGGGCGTAAGCCGCTGGTGCCGGTGATCGTGGGGCCCACCGCGGTGGGCAAGACCGCCCTGGCGGTGGCCTTGGCTCGACACTGGCGGCTGCTGGTGATATCGGCGGACTCGCGGCAGGTGTACCGGCGGCTCGATGCCGGTACCGGCAAACCCACCAGCGCGGAGCGGGAGCAGGCGCCGCACGTGGGGCTCGATCTGATCGAGCCGGGGGAGCGCTACAGTGCGGGCCGGTTTGCCCGGGATGCCGCGGCCTGGTTGAGCGGTGTACCTCCGGGCGTGCAGCCGCTCGTGGTGGGCGGGACCGGCCTCTACGTCCGGGCGCTGGCGGACGGCCTATTCCGGGAACCGCCGCTCGATCCCGACCGCCGGCGGGCGTTGGCCCGCTGGACGGCGACGCTGGAGGGCGCGGGGCGGTGGGCTGCCCGGTTGGATCCCGGCTATTCGGGGGGCGGGCGCCAGCGGGCGCAACGGGTCATCGAGATCGCCTTGCTGACCGGCCGGCCGCTTTCGTGGTGGCAGCAACGGGCCCGGGCCGCGGGCGTGATGCGGCCATGGTACGTGCGCTTAAGCCTGCCGCGCGCGTTGCTGCATCAGCGGATCGGCCGCCGGGTGCAGGCCATGTTGCGGGCGGGCTGGGTGGAGGAAGTGCGGAGCCTGTTGGCGGAGGGGCTCGATCCGCGGGCGCCGGGGCTGGATGCGGTGGGTTACCGGGAGGTGGTCCGCCACCTCCAGGGCGAGCTGCCGGCGGCGCAGTTGAAGGATGCGATCGTGAGTGCCACGCGGCGCTACGCCAAGCGGCAGGAAACCTGGTTCCGGCATCAGTTGGGCAGGAGCCCCGTGGTGACCCTGGATGCGAGCGAACCGGCCGCTTTGCTGGCGGCCCGGATCGCGGCGCTGTGGAAGCGGGAGCCTTGAATGCGGATCGGCATTACCTGTTATCCCACCTATGGCGGATCTGGGGCGGTGGCCGCGGAGTTGGGCCTGGCCTTGGCCAAGCGGGGGCACGAGGTCCACTTCATTTGCTACGCTTCGCCGTTCCGCCTGCGAACCTTCGCCGAGCGGGTCTTCTTCCACGAAGTGGACTTGAGCGGCGCGTATCCCCTGCTGGAGTACTTCCCGTATTCGCTGGCGCTGGCGGCCAAGCAGTACGAGGTGGCGCTCCGGGAAGGGCTGGATCTGTTGCACGTGCACTACGCGGTGCCGCATGCGACCGCCGCCTTCTTGGCCCGCGAGATGCTGGAAGAGCGCCACCCGGTGCGGGTGGTCACCACCTTGCACGGAACGGACATCACCTTGGTGGGTCAGGCGCGATCCTTCTATTCGGTGACCAAGTTTTCTATCGAGCGCTCCGATGCGGTGACTGCGGTCTCCAGGTTCTTGCGGGAGGAGACCTACCGCGCCTTCGGTTGCGACGGATGCCAGATCGAGGTCATTCCCAATTTCGTCAACCTGGAGGAATACTTCCCCGCGGACGAGCGACACCCTCCGGCCTTCGTGCCGCGTGACGCCAAGGTGTTGATGCACATCTCGAATTTCCGGCCGGTCAAGCAGGTGACCCACGTGATCCGGATCTTCGCCCGGGTGCGGCGCGAGGTTCCGGCGGTGCTGGTGATGATCGGGGACGGGCCGGATCGGGAAGCGGCCGAGGCTGAAGCGGAGCGGCTGGGCGTGATGCGGCAGGTCTTCTTCCTCGGGAAACTGGATAGCATCGCGGACCTCTTGCGCGCGGCGGACCTGTTCCTGTTGCCCAGCTCCTCGGAGTCGTTCGGTCTGGCGGCGCTGGAAGCTATGGCCTGCGGGGTGCCGGTGGTGGCCAGCCGGGTCGGCGGCCTGCCCGAGGTGGTGGTGGACGGCGAAACGGGAGCGCTGGCTCCCCCTGGCGAGATCGAGCAGATGGCGGCCCAGGCGGTGGCCATTTTGAGGGAGCCGGCCCGCTGGCAGCGGCTGCGGGCCGGGGCCGTGGAGCGGGCTCGCAGCTTCTCAGCGGACGAGATGGTGCCGCGGTACGAAGCCCTCTACCGGAGATTGCTGGCATGACGACGTGGTGGCAGGGGGCCTTGCTGGGCCTCGTCCAAGGACTCACCGAGTTCCTTCCGGTTTCGAGTTCAGGGCACTTGGTCATCACCGAGCAGGTGCTGGGAGTCCGTAGGGGAGGGGTGGCGTTCGAGGTCGCGCTCCATGTGGCAACCTTGGCCGCCGTGCTGGTGGTTTACCGAGCCCGGATCGGGAGCCTGCTGCGAGGCATGCGGGACCGCGAGCGTGCCGCCTGGCGTTACGTGGCGTTGCTGGCTGTGGCGACCGTCCCGGCGGGCTTGGCGGGCGTGCTCTTGGGTGATTGGTTCGAGCAGGCGTTCAATTCCCTGGGCTCCGTGGGGGTGGATCTCCTGGTGACCGGGGCCATCTTGTGGAGCACCAAGCGGGCGGTGGTACGGCCCGAGACCGAAGAGCCCGGGTGGAGTGGAGCCGCGGCGATCGGCCTGGCCCAAGCGTTCGCCATCCTGCCGGGCATTTCGCGCTCGGGCTCCACGGTGGCGGCCGCACTGTGGGTCGGGGTGCCGCCCGCGCGCGCGGCAGAGTTTTCCTTTCTTATGTCGGTACCGGTGATCGCGGGGGCGGGGGTCCTGGAATTACCCAAGTTGAGCGCCGGAGCGGCGCCCGTGGGCGCCGGGGTACTGGCGCTCAGCATGCTGGCCGCCCTCGCAAGCGGGGTGCTGGCGATCAAGGTGCTGGTTCGCTTGCTGGAGCGCGGCGCGTTCTACCGCTTCGCGCCATATTGCTGGGCGTTGGGTTTGGGGACCCTGCTGTGGGCACTGGCTCGGTAGCCTACGACGGGCTGTCCGCGGCGGATCTCGCGCGGCGGATCCGGGCGCCCCAATGCGTGGTGCTGGCCGCGGCCACCAGCACCTTGGATGTGGTGCACCAATTGGCGGCTCAAGGAGCCCCGGCGGGCACCGTGGTGCTGGCGGACCAGCAGCTCGAGGGGCGGGGGCGCGAGGGACGGCGCTGGCACAGTGCGCCCGGCCAGGGGGTGCTGGTGGGCTACCTGCACCGTCCCGCGACCGGTGGTGCGGTGGGCGTACTGGCCTTGCGTGTCGGGTTGGCGGTGGCCGAGGGACTCAGCGCTTTGGGATTCGAGCCGCGGCTCAAGTGGCCCAACGATCTCGTCATCGCGGGCCGCAAGGCCGGCGGCGTGCTGTGCGAAGCGCGCACCGCGCCGGAAGAAACGAGCTGGGTTGCGGTGGGCGTGGGGATCAACGTACACGGCCCGCTGCCGGCGGAGCTGGTGCGGCGGGCGGTGGCTCTGGATGAGGCGCGGCCGGGCATCACCCGGGTAGCGGTGCTGGAGGCGGTGATCCCGCGGCTTCACCGGCTGGCTGCAGGCGGGGTGCTCAGCGAGTCGGAACTGGCGACCTACCGCCGGTTCGACTGGCTGGCGGGCCGCATGCTGCAACAACCGGTGCCGGGTCAGGCACGAGGCGTAGACCCAAGCGGGGCGCTGATCGTCGAGACCGAACGCGGGTGCCAGCGGCTCTGGTCCGGGACGGTCGTGGCGGGCGACGAGATGCCAGGCGAAGAGGGGCCCCCCAGCGGATCGGCAGGCTTCCAGGCCCTGGAGCGCTAGCCCGGGGAGGAGCGGGATGCTGCTTGCGGTGGACATCGGCAACACGGAAATCACGGTGGGGCTGTTCGCGGGGGAGCGCCTCAGTGCCACCTGGCGGCTGACCACCTCGGGTTCGCGCACGCCGGACGAGTGGGGCGCGGCGCTCACGGCCTACTTGGTGAACGCCGGGCACTCCACGCACGAGGTGCGCGCCGCGGTCCAGGCGTCGGTGGCGCCGCAGGTGACCGAGAGCCTGGCTTCCGGGATTGCGCAAGCCACGGGCGTGCGTCCGGTGAAGGTGGACGCGTCGAGCCCGCTGCCCATCGTGCTGGACGTGGACGAGCCGCTCACCGTCGGGGCCGACCGGGTGGTGAACACCCTAGCGGCGAGCCAGCTTTATCGGCGGGATACCGTCGTGGTGGATTTCGGGACGGCGACCACCTTCGACTGTGTCACGGCGGAAGGGCGGTTTTTGGGCGGGGTGATCGCGCCGGGCCTGTGGACGGCGGCGGAGAACTTGACGCGGCGCGCGGCCAAGCTGCCGGCCACCGAGCTGGTGGCCCCGGAGCGGGTGATCGGGCGGCGCACCGAGGACTGCATCCGTTCCGGAGTGCTCTTCGGCGCCGCTGAGGCGACCGACGGCATCGTGCGCCGGATCAAAGCGGAGTGGCCCCGCGGGGAAGAGCCGGGGCGCCGTGGCCCGCTGGTGGTGGGCACGGGCGGTCTGGTCTCGCTGGTGGCGCCCCTGTCACGGGAGATCGAGCGCGTGGAGCCGAGCCTCACCCTCTTGGGCTTGGCCATCGCGGCCCGCCATCTGGGGCTTGCGTGGTGAGGTGCCCGGGGCGGTTGAACTCCCGGAACCGGGTCTTTATGTTGAGCCCGGCTATTTTGCCTGGGGAGCGTTCATGACCTCCGTTGCCGAGCCGGCCCTGGTCTCGAAGACCGATGTCCGTACCATCGTGGGGGGCGCAGTCAAGCTGGGGCTTGCCACCGTCGCCGGAGTGGTGGCCTTCGCGCTGTTGTCGCGAGCCATGAGCGGCCGGCCCGAGGTGGTGGTGCAATCGCTGCTGATCCTGGCGGGCGGCTTGGTGTTCGCCTACGCGCCGGCGTATTGGGTGCGGCCGCGGGACGTGGACACCATCGCCTGGGCCTCGCTGGTGGGCCTTTTGGGTTCCGTGGTGTTTACCATCGTGGACACGGCGGTGCTGCGGCCGGTGCACCTCTACCACTGGACCTGGGACGCGATCGGCGGGGGAAGCGGGTTCTGGTACATTCCCGTCTGGTGGATGGGCTCGTGTTTCCTGGCCTGGCTGGGGGCTTGGGTGTACAGCATCGTGGGCTCCGGCGGCGGGAGCCTGGTCAGCGCCGCCCTGCAGACGGCCGGGCTTGCGGTGTTGCTCTTCGTGATTCTCACCGCCACGGCGGTAGCCCCGTTCCACGCGGCGGTTGCGGCCCTGGCGTTCACGCTGGCGCTGGTGGTGCACGTTCCGCTGTCGGCGGCCCTGCGGAGCCGGTGATCGGCGGCGCCGCGCGGCGGTGGGCCTTGGCGATCGCTTGGCTGCTCACGCCGGTTGTGGCGTGGGCAGCTTCGTTTTTGGGCGGGTGGCTGGGCGCAGTGGCCGGACGGAGCGAAGCGGGTGGCGCCGGCGGGCTTTGGTGGCTAGCAGCCGGTGCCGCGGCAGGGGCGCTGGCAGGCGTGCTGGGGTGGGCGCTGTTCCTGCTCCGGCTCGGCCGCGGCAAGCCAGCCGGTCGGGCGGTGCGCCCCGAGGGCGGTGAGCCGTGAGAGCGCGCCCGGAGCTGAGAAGCCCGCCGGCGCAGGAGGTCTGGGATCGCTACTGGGGTGACAAGGCCCACGCCGGCGAAGTGTACCCGGCGGTGTCGGATCTGCTGGCGGAGATCGGTCGGGCCATGCCCGAGGTAGCGGGGCGGCGGCTGCTGGAGGTGGGGGCCGGCACGGGGAGGGAGGGGCACGAACTCGCCCGGCAGGGGGCCCTGGTGTACGCCCTGGATTTCTCCCCTCAGGCCTTGAGGCTCTCGCGGCAGATTTCCGGGGCGGTTCGGCTGGTGCGAGGCGACGCGCTGGCGACCCCGTTCGCCAGCGGGACGTTCGACTTGGTGTACCATCAGGGGCTGCTGGAACACTTTCGCGACCCGCTCCGCCTGCTCCAGGAGAACTATCGAGTGCTCAAGCCCGGCGGGCTCCTGCTGGTGGACGTGCCGCAGAAGTATCATCTGTACACCGTGATCAAGCAGATCCTGATGGCCATGGACCGGTGGTTTGCGGGGTGGGAGACCCAGTTTTCGCCGGGCGAAATCCGGAGGCTCGTGGAGCAGGCGGGCTTTCGGTGGGTGCGGTCCTACGGCTACGGCATGCATCCCGGTCTGACCTACCGATTGGCGCGCGAAGCGCTGCGTGCCGTCGGCATCCGGCTGCCGCTGTACCCGAGCTGGGGTCCGCTGACCGGGCTGTACCGCGCCTGGCACGGCCTGCTGGGCCGGCTGGAGCGGAGCCCGATCGGGCCGTACGTGGGGCTCACTGTGGGAGTGGTGGGCGAGAAGGAGGGGCCATAGCGTGAACGGCGACTACCGTCAGGCTACCGTGCTGTCGCCGGGGGCCTGGCAAGAGTGTGAAGTCATCGCGCGGGAGCTGGTGAGTGCGTCATGGACGTGAGCGTACCGTGCCCGAACCTCAAAGAACCGGGCGGGATATGGCGGGGCGGCTGCCCGCGCCGCGGCCGGCGGAGCGCTGCCCCGGTGGGTGAGGTGGGGAGCGCCGCGCCGGTGGGAGCGGGGATGAGGGGAGCTGGGGCTGGATGGCGCCGCTCGTGGGTGGCGCTCGCGTGCCTGCTGCTCCAGGTTCCTGAGGAAGCGGGGGCGCAGGATGCCGCCGCTCGGGCACCGCGCGTGGCGGCGGCCACGCGGGCGGCTCAGGCCCCGCGGGTGGATGGCCGGCTGGACGATCCGGCTTGGCTCGACGCTCCCGTCATCGGCGGTTTTGTGCAGCATGAGCCGTTCGAGGGGCGGCCGGCCACCGAGCGCACCGAAGTCCGGATCGTGTTCGATGACGACGCCGTCTACGTCGGGGCCTGGCTGTACGATAGCGATCCCGCCGGCATCGTGAGGGGCGAAACCCGGCGCGACGTCCGGGTCGAAGATAGCGATGCCTTTCTCGTGGTCTTCGACACCTACCGCGATCGCCAGAACGCTTTGGTCTTCGGCACCACGCCGGCCGGCATCGAATACGACGGCCAGGTGGTGCGCGAGGGAACAGGCAGCGGGATTCAGTCGTCGCGGCAGCAAGGCGGGGCGACACCCGGGTTCAACCTGAATTGGGATGGAAGCTGGGAGGTAGCCACCTCACTGGATGACCGGGGCTGGTACGCCGAGTTTCGGATCCCGTTTTCGACGTTGCGGTACGAGCGGGCCGGCCCCCAGAGCTGGGGGCTCAACCTGGCACGCTACCTGCGGCGGCGCAACGAGCAGGATTACTGGTCGCCGGTCGGCCGGCAGTTTACCCTGTGGCGGGTTTCGGCGGCCGGCACGCTGGAGGGGATCGAGGCGCCGGTGCGGCGCACCGTGCAACTCACTCCGTACTCCCTGGGATCGGCGAGCAAAGACTACACGGGTGCGGCGGCGGGGGCGGAAGAGTGCGCGCGGCTTTGGTGTCGCTTCGCGCTGGGTTCGCTCTCCGGAGAGGCTGCGCTCGGCGGCGACGCCAAGGTGATGCTGGCGCCCAGCCTCACGCTGGACCTCACCTACAACACGGATTTCGCCCAGGTCGAGGTGGACGAGCAACAGATCAACCTGACCCGCTTCAACCTGTTCTTTCCCGAGAAGCGGCCGTTTTTCCTGGAGAATGCGGGCATCTTTTCGGTGGGCAGCTCCTCGCAAGGGGGCGGTCAGGCCGTGGAGATGTTTTTCAGCCGGCGCGTGGGGATCGGACCCGGCGGTTCGCCGGTGCCCATCGTGGGCGGCGGCCGGCTCACGGGCAAGGTTCGAGGCCTCACGCTGGGACTGTTGGACATCCAGACGGATGAGGTGTCGGGTCTGGTGCGGCCCAACAACTACGCGGTGGGTCGGCTGGTGCGCGAGCTGCCCAACCGCTCCCGGATCGGCGCCATGTTCATCAACCGCGTGGCACCCTCGGTACCCGGTGACCACAACCAGACCTACGTGGCCGACGGGCGCCTGGGCGTCGGCGAAGCGATCACGGTGGATGCCTTCGGAGCCTTCACTCGTACGCCGGGCAGGGAGGGCCGGACGCATGCCGCCAACCTGAGCGCAGCTTACAACACCCGGACCTGGGTGTTCAACACGACGTACACCGAGGTGGGAGAGCAGTTCAATCCCGAGGTGGGTTTCCTGGAGCGGTCCGGCTACCGGTTCCTCTCCTTGTACGCCCTGCGTCATGTGCGCTTCGGCAATGTGCCGTGGCTCCGGGAGCTGAGGCCCCACGTCTCCTACCGCGGCTACTGGGGCTTCGATGGCTTCATGCAGACCCGCAATGTGCACTTCGACACGCACGTGGAGTTGGCCAACGGGGCCTTCTTCAGTCCGGCCTTCAATCTGACGCGGGAGGGTCTCCAGGCGCCCTTTGCGATCGCTCCTGGGGTGGTGGTGCCGCCCGGTGTTTATGACAACGTGGAGGCCGCCTGGCGCTGGAACTCGAACGAGGGGGCGCCGCTCGCGATCAACGGCGGACTGGATTGGGGCGGCTTCCTCTCGGGCACGCGGCACGGGGTGTTCAATACCGTGACCCTCCGCGCCGGTGCGGCGCTGGCCTCTTCGCTCCGCGTGGCGTACAACCGCGTGGCGTTAGCCGAGGGGCGGTTTTCCACCACCCTGATCACGGCGCGCGTGGCCTACAACTTCACGCCGCGCATGTATCTCCAGTCGCTCATGCAATACAACCAGCAATCGGCGACGTGGTCCGGCAATCTGCGCTTGGCATGGCTCAACACGGCGGGCACGGGTCTGTTCGTGGTCTACAACGAATCGCGGGCTGCCAGCCGCTGGGACGATCTCGAGGGGCCGACCGGCCGCGCGCTCATCCTGAAGTTCACCCGGCAGTTCACCCTGGTGTGGTGACCGGCTCGAGCGATCTGGCCAGGAGCCTCAGCCTGCGCGAGCTGATCCTCATCGTGGTGGGGACGGTGATCGGGTCCGGCATCTTCATCGTCCCGGGCGCGGTCTTGCGCCAGACCGGCTTCGAGGCGGGACCGGCGCTGTCCGTCTGGGTGGTAGGGGGCGGCCTGTCGCTGCTGGGGGCCATGGCCTACGGCGAGCTGGGGGCCATGGTCCCGGAGGCGGGTGGGCTCTATGTGTACCTGCGCGATGCGTTCGGCCGGCTTCCCGCGTTTCTGTACGGTTGGACGCTGTTCTTTGCCATCAGCAGCGGGTCGCTCGCGACGCTGGCCGTCGCCGCGTCCAACTACCTCGACCAGATCGTGCCGCTTGCGGCGGCGTCCCGGAAGCTGGTGTCGGTGGCGCTGGTCTTCCTGGTCGGGGCCATCAATGTGCGTGGGACTCGGCACGGCGCGACGGTGCAGAGCTGGGCCACCGGGATCAAGGTCGGCGCGATCGTGGTCATGGCCGCGGTGTTGATCGGTCGCGGGACCGGGATGCGGGATCCTGACTGGTCGTGGTGGCCGGGCGCGGGGGACGGGTCGCTGCTTTCGGGGATGGGGCTCGCCATGATCGGGGTGCTGTGGGCTTACGAAGGCTGGCAGTACGTGACGTTCTCGGCGGGGGAGGCGGCCGATCCTCAGCGCACCTTCCCGCGCGGCATCGTGTTGGGGACGGCGGCGCTCATCGCGGTGTATCTCGCGGCCAACCTCGCGTACCTGGCGGCCCTGGGGCCGCGCGCTGCGGGGG
This sequence comes from Gemmatimonadota bacterium, assembly GCA_037440225.1. GTDB lineage: Bacteria > Gemmatimonadota > Gemmatimonadetes > Gemmatimonadales > GWC2-71-9 > JACPAP01. The sequence goes on from JBBIUN010000004.1 coordinate 235,099, forward strand.
CGTCGGATGCGGTGGCGGCGGATGCGGTGCGCGCGGTAGTCGGTCCCGGTGCCGGGAAGGCCATCGCTGGGGCGATCGTCATTTCCATGTTCGGGGCGGCCAACGGGCTCTCCCTGACGGCGCCGCGCGTCTATTTCGCGATGGCGAAAGACCGGCTCTTCTTCCGGCGCCTGGCGGAAGTGCACCCGCGCTTCGGCACGCCGGCGGTGGCCGTGGCGGCGAGTTCCGCGTGGGCGGCGTTGTTGGCGGTGAGCGGGACGTTCGAGCAACTGCTCACGTACGTGGTCTTCGCGGGTTGGATCTTCTACGCCCTGGGGGCGCTCAGCCTCTTGGTCTACCGCCGGCGGGAACCCGACCGGCCGCGGCCATTTCGGGTGCCGGGCTATCCGGTGACCCCGCTCGTGTTCGTGGCGGCGGCCGGAGCCATCGTGGTGAACACCTTGGTGGCGCGTCCGGTGCAAGGGATGCTGGGGCTGGGGATCGTGTTGCTGGGGGTGCCGGCCTATTACCTGTGGGCTGGCCAAGACCGGAAACGGTGAAGCCACCGACGGACTCGAGCCGGCGGCCGGCATCACATTTTCGGCCTCATCGCCGGGAGGCCTTGCGGGATCGCTTGGTATGTCCCCCACCCGCGAGCGCGGCTGATGCCACCCGCGCGGTCTCCGCCAACACCGCCGCACCAATCACAATCGCCTCGTCCGCCGCGTAAAACCGCGGCGAATGGGAGGGAATCGGCGCCCCGCCGTCTTCCCGCGCCCCGATCCGGAGAAAGCAGCCAGGCACCCGCTCCAGATACCAGGCAAAATCCTCGGCTGCCATGTTGGTGGTGCCCAACGGTACCAGCGCCTCCCGCCCCAAGACGTTGCCGATCGCCTCTCGCGCCCAGCCAACCGGTTCCGCCGGGTTGATCACCGGCGGCGGCCCCAACTCCAGCGCGACCTGCGCCTCCAATCCTAAGGCCACCGCGATCTGCTCGGTGATGCGCTTGAGTTCCGCGTGCACCAGCTCCCGGGCCACCGGATCGAGCGTGCGCACCGTGCCCGATAGCGCCGCCCGCTCGGGTATCAAGTTGTCCGCGCTCCCGGCGTGCACCGTGGTGACACTGACCACCGCCGGGATCGCCGGATTGAGGCGCCGCGCGACGATGGTCTGCAAAGCCTGAATGACCTGGGCCGCCCCCACGATGGGGTCGCGCCCTTCATGCGGGCGCGCCGCATGGGCTCCGCTCCCCTTCAGCTCGATCCGAAAGGTGTCCGCCGCCGCGGCCAGGGGGCCTTCGTCGGCCACGATCCGACCCACCGGAAACCGGCGGTCCACGTGCGCCCCGAAAATCGCCGCGACCCCCTCCAACGCGCCCGCCTCGATCATCGCCCGGGCACCCCGGCCGGTCTCTTCGGCCGGCTGCAGCAGGATCACGACGTCGCCCACCGCGGGCTCCTGGGCCAAGAGTGCCGCCGCCCCGACCACCCACGTCGCGTGGACGTCGTGCCCGCAAGCATGCATCACACCGGGCACTTCGGAGCTGAAGGGCAAGCCCGTCTCTTCCTGAATCGGCAGCGCGTCGATGTCCCCGCGAAGCGCCACCGCCGGCCCGCCCCGCCCGCGTTCGCTCCCCGCAAAACGGGCCAGGATCCCCGTCCCCGCCACCCGCCGCAGCTCCACCGGCTCGAGTCGGGCCAGCTCGGCTTCGAGCCGCTCTGCCGTCCGGTGCTCCGCAAACGCCAGCTCCGGGTGCCGGTGCAGGTCGTGCCGCAGCTCGAAGAGCCGCCGTTCGAGCGCGGGGGAAAGCGCCACGGGCTTGGCGCGGGGCGAACCCACGGCTACCCGCCGCGCTTTCGGCCGATGCGCCCTCATCGCTCCAACACTTGGCAACGCACCGTGAGCTGCTCGACTCGGTCGCGGTCCACTTCCACCCCGATCCCGGGAACCTCCCGAGGAACCCGGACCATACCCCGTGCATCCATGGTCCACTCCGGCGTCACGATATCCCGCTCCCAGTACCGGGCACTGGGACTCAAGTCGCCGGGCAGCACGAAATTGGGCAGCGAGGCCAAGGCCACGTTGTACGCCCGCCCGATACCGGATTCCAGCATCCCGCCGCACCAGACGGGGATGCCTCGGGCCGCGCACAGATCGTGAATCGCTTTCGAGGCCGTAAACCCCCCTACCCGACCCGGCTTGATATTGACGATCCTCCCGCTGCCCAACCGGATCATGGCCTCAGCCTGTGCCGGCCCGGTGATGGATTCGTCCAGGCAAATCGGGGTCTTGAGGCGCTGCTGCAACTCGGCATGCTGGAGCAGGTCGTCCCAGGCCAGCGGCTGCTCGATCATGATCAGGTCGAACGCATCGAGCATGGCCAGCCGATCGGCATCCGCCAGCCGGTAGGCGTTGTTGGCATCGGCCATCAGCGGAGCCTCGGGACCCAGCGCCTCGCGCACCGCTCGCACGAACGCGACATCCCGACCCGGCTGAATCTTGAGCTTGATCTTGCGATAGCCTTGCTCCAGCGCGCGAGCGGCCTTCTCGACCAAGCGCTCCGGCGTCTCTTGAATCCCCAGACTGATCCCGGTGGCGATCTCCTCGCGCGTGCCTCCCAAGAACCGCGCGAGGCTCTGGCCCTGCCGGACCGCTGCCAGCGCCCACAGCCCCATCTCCACCGCCGCTTTGGCCATCCGATGTCCCCGGAAATCCTGCTCCAGCACGGGAGCGACTTCCTGGGGCCCCGCGAACGAACGCCCGAGAACCCGCGGGGCGATCCACGCGGTGAGCGCCAGCCACGCCGTGTCTATGGTCTCGGGCGAATAGTTGGGCAATTCACCGGCCACGCACTCGGCCCAAACGTGCATGCCGTCTCGGTCGGTGAGTTCGAGCAGCAGCATCCGCCGCTCCTTCACTTCCCCCGAGGAAATCCGGAACGGCTCCTTGAGCGGGAGCCGGATCTCGCGGAGCACGAGGCGCCTAAGATCGAGCGTCATGGCCTGCGCTCGGTCACCGCTCGTCATCCGGCGCCGGACGCCGAACCCGCGGCGCCGCGCCGTGAGGCGTCGCCATCGAACGAGTCTCCCGGACGCGCCAGGACGTACCAGCAGCGTCCCTGTCGGTCGCCATGGACGAACCCTGCCACCCGGTAGCCGCGTTCAAGGTACCACAAGAACGCCCGCCGCACGCTGGCCCGCCAGGCCCGGGCCATCTCCATGGCCTCGCGCTTGACCTGCTGGATGTCCGCCGGGACCTCGATCCGGATCGCGGCATCGGCTGGCAGAGCGGCGGGCTCGCTCGCCTCCGGGTTCGCCATCGGGGCCTCGAGCAGGCGCCGCTCCAACGGGGGGGCGCCACCCGCAATCGCCCGCTCCACCTTGGGCTCCGCGATCCGCCAGAGGACCACCAGCCGGTCCGTCCCCAAGCCGCTGTGCAGCTCGCTGCCCGTATTGCTGCCGTACATCTCCGGGACATAGGCTTCGATCTCGGCGCCTAGCGCGTTGAGGTTCAGGTTGGCGTTCTGAGCCACCAGGGGATCGAACGTCCAGCGGACCTCCGACACCCCCTCCGCCAGCAAGACGTCGCGCTGGTACAGCTTGAGCTGCTTGCCCAGCCCGGCGCCGCGCGCTTCCGGCCGCACGGCCAACATGTGCGACCAGTGCACCAGCCGGCCGGCCCTGACGCCCGTGAGCCCGAAGACGAACCCCACCAGCAAGCCTTGGGCGTCGAACGCCCCGGCCGCCACCCCACCCACCTTCTGGCTAATCTTGAGGATCGTGGCGGGCACGACCTCGGTGAAGTGCTCGCCCCAGGTCAAGCGCTGGATGGCGACACCTTGCGCCAAATCGCCTTCGCTTGCCAGGGGCCGGATGGTGTAATCGCCCAGCCGGCGGGTGATCTCGGGAGCGGCCATGAGCATGGGATCGTGGCGGGTAGCGGAGAGCTTCCTAAAGGGTCTACATTAGCGGCGATGAATCCCCGGCGCCAGGGCGCTCCCCGCGCGGTGGATCGCGCCACCCAAGTCTATGACCAGCTCCGCGAGCTGATCGTCCGGGGCCGGCTGGCCCCCGGTGCCCGGATTACCGAGACCGACGCCGCCCAGCGGCTCGGCGTAAGCCGCACCCCGGTCCGGGCAGCGTTGCAGCGCCTAGTCCAGGAAGGCTACGTGATCGTCACCACCACGGGCCGGCGCCGCAAGCCCTCGGTCGCCCCGCTCACCCGCGAGGACGCCACCGAGCTGCTCCACATCATCGCCGAGATCGAGGGCCTGGCTGCCCGCTATGCCGCCTCGCTCAACCCCAAGCGCCGGGCGGAACTGGCCCAGGAACTCCGCGATCTCAACCAGGACTTGAAGCGCGCAGCCCAGGAACGCAGGCCCGACGCCAACCGGATCTTCGACCTGGACCAGACGCTCCACCGCCGGTTCGTCGAGGCCGCCGCGGGCTCCCGCCTGTTGGCCCTTCACGAAGCGATCAAACCCCAAGCCGAACGATACGGCCGGGTCTACGTGAGCGCTTTGACCGACGCGATGCTCACCTCGGTGGAAGAGCACGCCGCCTTGATCCAAGCGATCGAGGCGGGCGACCCCGACGGCGCCCAGCGGGCGGTGCTGGTCAACTGGCGCAGCGCCGCCGCCCGCTTGAGCCACGTCATTGACGCGATGGGAGAGCGGGGGAGCTGGTAGGTCCCAACGGCTCCGAGCAGGCCCAGGCGCCTGCTGTTCTTGCCCAGGACCTCATCGCCGTCTTCTCCCTAAGGCCGCATCGTGCGGCGCTACGGTCGAGGCCGACTCGGCGATCGGGGACCGCGTAGCACATACCAGCCGCCACCCCGGGGCGAGCGCCGCTCGAACCCCACCACGCGGTACCCCCGGCTAAGGTAGTGTAGGAATGCACGGCGCGTGACCTGGCGCCAGCGGGAAGCTTGTTCGGCGTGGGCGTCGCGCAGCCCGTGGATATCGGGTGGGATTTCCACCCGAACCCAGCGCGCGCGGGCTAGGGGCTTAGCGACCGGAATCGCCACCCCGTCGGCTCCTTGCTCGGAGGCGACCACCAGGATCGCGCCCTGGGCGGGGATGCGGGGCGCCGGGCGGCGCGCCCCTCGCCCGAGATCCCAGCGCACCACCATGCGGTCCGTGCCGATGGCCCGGTCCACCGGGCTGTCCGCCACCGCGGCATAGCAATCGGGCACGTAGTCCTCCACCGTGGCTCCCAGCCGAACCAAGTTGAGGTAGGCATTGCGCGCCACCAGGGGATCGAACGTCCAGTACATCGTCTGGATTCCCATCGCGCGAAGCCGGCTCCGCTGATAGAGCTTGAGCCTCCGGCCGATCCCGCGGTCACGCGCCTCGGGGTGGACCGCCAAGAGGTGGGACCAGTGCACTCGGCGCCCGTCCCGAACGCCGGTGAACCCGACCACACAACCCAGCAAGGTGCCCTCTCCATCGAACGCGCCGGCGGCGATGCCCCCGACCTTCTGGCTCACCAGGAGCACGATGGCCGGCACCAGGTCCTCACCCGGGCCCCAGATCAGCCGCTGCAGTGCCACGCATTGCTCGTAGTCCTCCGCCGTACGCAGCGGGCGGATTCGGATCCTGGTGGCCGCCCTCACAGGGAATGCAGGAAACCGAGGAGCCAAGCTCGCTGCTCGGGAGGCAGCCGGAGAAACGCTGCTCGAGCGGCTCGGGCCTCCCCCCCGTGGCGCGCAATCGCCTCTTCCACCGACCGGGCGCGCCCGTCGTGCAGAAGCCGGTCCCGGAAGCGGAGGCCCCACAGCGGGGCGGTGCGGTATTCCCCCGGAGCGGCGCTCGCGCCGCACACGCCGGCGAGTTCCGGTCCCAGATCGTGCAGCAGGAGGTCCGTGTAGGGCCGGATACGCCTATGGGCCAACGCGGTGATGGGGCTCGCGCCGGTCCGCCACTGAGCCACGTGGCAGCGCGCGCAGCCGATGGAGGCGAAGAGCTTCTCGCCCCGCTCTACGGCATCCCGCTCCCTGCCCGGGGGCGGCAGCGCGCGCCGCGGCGGCGCCAGGAGCCTCACGTAGTCGGCCAAGAGTTCCATGCCACGCTGGTCTATTTCCGGATCGGGCGCGGGATCGGCGGCCCTGGGAACCGGGGCCCCGTTGACCGTTTCTTCAGCCGGATGCTGCGGCGTGGTCAGACCGAGTTCGGAGCGGAGCGCCGTCTCCACAAACTCCAGCACGGTTGCGGTCTCTCCCTTCCGGCCGAACCGCGCCAACCGGCCGTCCGCGGTACGCGGCGCGCGACCCGAGATCCCGTCACCATCGGCGTCGGAAGAGTCCTCTCTGGCCAGGACCGCTGCCTCGGGAATGGCTTCGATGAGCCCCAGGCCGAAGAGCGGGGGCCCGGTGAGCTGGGCCGTGTCGGTGGCGTGCGGCGGAAGAGCTTCCCTGCCGATCCCCGTGCGGGCCAACAACGAGGTGGCATGCTGCTGCACGTTGTCCCCGCCCTCGGCGGCCAGCAGGTCGCAGGTACCGTCATGGTACCTGGTTGCCTTGAGCACGAGCGCCGGACCGCTGCCGCCGGAGGCCGGCGTGCCGTGGCAGTCGCTGCATCGTTCGGCGTTGTAGAGCGGGCCCAGCCCCTCCTCCGGGGTCGTCCGTCGCTCGAACACGGCGCGCCCCAGTAGGAAGCGGCCCATTTGGGCCTCAGTAAGGCCGCTCAGGGGCTGCCCGGGCTCGCCGCCCACGTCGGCCTGGGGGCCGCAGGCAAGCGCGACGGCCAAGGCAACGCCCCTCCAGCCGCGGCGGCAGACTGCTTGCGGGCTCACGGCGGCAGGGACCCCCGATTCTGGTCCACGACCTTGGCCCCGGTCGCTCCCAAGAGCCGCCGGGCGCGCTCGAGGGCCGCCTCCAGGCCTTCGGGGACGATCTCCCAGCGCACTTCCCGAAGCATAGCCACCGCGACGAACGTCGGTACCGGCTCGAAGGAAACCCTCCGGGCCGCGGCGGCCTCGAGGTAGGTCTCCACCCGTCGGGCCGCAGCCAGACGCCGCTCCGGCGTCGAGCCGCCCGCGGCGGGGAGCGAGGCCGGGGCCAGCCCGGTCCGCTCCCACAGCCCGTGGATGGCTTCCCGAGCCTCGCGCGCGAGGTCCTGGAACTCCCGGGCCGAAAGATCGAGATCGGCGCTGTCCGCCTGCTCCCACAACAGTTCCTCCATCACCATGCCCCAGAGGAACTGTTCGATCCTTCCGTCGGCCGCCTCGACCATCTCGGCCCGGGTTCCGGGTGCGAGGTACTGGACGTGCTGTGCCAGTTCCCGGGTGGTCACGCTGCCTCCGGCGAAGGTGGCCAGGGTCTCCTCAGCCGACGCGGGCGCCCACGGGTTGGTGGCGATCTGCCGCACCAACCGGATGGCGGCGGGCGAGAGGCGGGCGTGCTTGGCGCTCAGCAGCTCCGCTGGGTAGCTGGAGTCGAACCGCGCCCCGCTCCGGGCCGCGCCGGCTTCCACCATCAGGCGCTTTCGCCAGCGCTGGATCACGAGCTGGCGCATCCGGCCGCCCATGAGGTGCGCGATGCCGGTGCTGTCGAGCAGCGAGTCGCCCTGGGCCATGCGGAGGCCGAAGGCCATCAGCGTCACCCAATGGCTGGCCAGCTCGTAGGCGGCCTGGTGCGTCAATGGAAGAGGTTGCGCCAGCACCAAGATCTCGGCGAGGCGATCGCTGGAGAGGATTTGATCCTCCACCCGCGCCACCATGGCGGGCCGGCTTGGAGCGCAACCCCAAAGCAGCCCGGCCAGGGCGAACGCCCCCGCACCGGTGCCAGCAAGGGACGGTAGATGCCCGGGCCTTGGGCGGGGGCAAACCGAACTTCCCGGCTGGCTGCTGGTGCGCATGCGCCGAACCTACGATAACGGCCCCGGCTCGTGCAATCGCCCGCGATCGGTCCAGTGGAGCGGGGGCGGCGACTGCCTAGCCGGAGGGGACCGGCTGAGCACGCTCCCAGCGGCTGCCTTGCCTGGCTGGCCGGCGGGGGCGGGAGGGCGCTGGGTGTGACTGCTTGACAATGTGCGGACTCGGCGTCATATAGCGCCAAGAACCATCCCGCGCTGTGCCGGGAGATGCCGCCGCATTGCCCGAAGTATCTCGTCCCTCATGCCTGAGACCGACCCGGCTCCCGATCGCGCTACCCAAACCTACACCCGCCTGCGCTCGCTGATTGTGCGGGGCCGGCTGGCACCGGGGAGTCGCATCGTCGAGAGCGAGTTGGCCCGCCGCTTGGGCGTCTCCCGCACCCCGGTGCGCTCGGCGCTCCAGCGCTTGCAACAAGAGGGGTATATCGCCCTGGACCACGCGGGCGCACAAGCCCGTCCCGTGGTGGCGCCGCTCACCCGGGAGGACGCCTGGGAACTGCTGCACTTGGTTGGGGAGCTGGAGGGCTTTGCCGCCAGAGGGGCAGCCCATCTCGCCCCTGCCGAGCGCGCGGCGTTGGTGGTCGAACTGAGGCGGCGTAACGACGTCTTGCGCGCGGCCGCCCAAGCTGCACGCCGGAGCGGCAACGAGATCTTCGAAGCCGATGACGCCTTCCACGCGGCCTTCGTCGAGGCGGGGGCAGGTCCCCGGCTCAAGGCTTTGCACCATTCCATCAAGCCCCAAACCGAGCGCTACATCCGCGTTTATATCAGCGCGTTGGTGGACGAGATCCACCGCTCGGTGAGGGAACACGAGGCGGTGATCGCGGGGATCGAGGCTGGCGATCCCGATGCGGCGCAGCGAGCGGTGCAGGCCAACTGGCGGCGGGCAGCGGCCAGCCTTTGTCAGGTGATCGGGGTGGTTGGGGAACGGGGGAGCTGGTAATCGGGGGTGGCAGCGCTGGTATCTTGACAGCCCGAACCGGAATCCATATATAGGCGCAAGCGGCGCTCCCTTTTCAACGCAAGCTGTACGGGTCAGTTCGGAAGGGATCTGGGCGCAGGCTACCCGTATACGGAACGGTATACGGGCAGGTGCCGTGGGTTTTGTGGTGTCGGAACTGGCGTTAAAGCCACCGTTGGTGGCTAGGCGCGTGGTGCTTTGGGGCGGAAGTGCCCGGCGTTCCGGTGCCGGGACTCCCGGTGCCGGGACTCGATGAAGTGCTTGATCCGTGTGTTTGGGCAACGACCTAGCGGGATGTAGAGCGACGCCAATCAGTCTGGAAGCGGTTGTTAAGGCACGGCTGGGGCCCGGGTTTTCGGGTCAAATGAACCCGTTGCGGGGCAGGAGCGCGAGGGGCTTGTGGGCGGAGAGTGCGCGCTGGCCCCGCTCCTTTTGCCTCTCCCAAGGAGGGTCGCATGACGAACCGTAGTCGGCAGCGGAGTTTGCCCTGGCTGGGCGGCGGTTTGGCTGCTCTGGCGTGGACTGTCGCCCTGCTCGCAGGGTCCGCGGGGGCGCTTTGGGCGCAGGCCGGAGTCGTGATCGGCAAGGTCACGGATCGGTCGGGGCAGCCCTTGGGCAGCGCCCAGGTTTCCATGCCGGGCATGCAGCGGGGCATTGTGTCGGATGCGAGAGGGGAGTTCGTGATCCGGGGCCTTCCGGCGGGGACCTACACCCTCGAAGTCCGCCGCATCGGCTACCGATCCGAAGCGCAGCAAGTGACCGTGCCGGCCAGCGGGTCGGTGCAGGTCACCTTTGCGCTGACGGTGAGCGCGGTCTCGCTGGACGAGGTGGTGGTGACGGGAACTGGTGGGGGAACGGAGCGTCGGAAGTTGGGGGCGGCCGTGGCCTCGGTCGAGGCCGGGATGATCACGGAAGAGACCCCGGTGGCCAGCTTCAGCTCCTTGTTGCAGGCCCGCGTGCCGGGTGTGCGGTCCATCGGGATCACGGGGGGTGCGGGTTCGTCCAAGGATCTCAGGATTCGGGGTACCTCCAGCATGCAGCTGCGGCAGCGGCCAGTGGTGTACGTTGACGGGGTCCGCATTGACACCAAGCAGGCGCAATATCTCGGCAACCAGAGCATGGGGACAGCCTGCTGCGCCATTGACGGGGGTGCGGGTGGTGATCGGCTGAACGATCTCAATCCCGAGGACATCGAGCGGGTGGAGATCATCAAGGGGCCGGCCGCCGCCACGCTGTACGGTTCCGAGGCCACGAACGGGGTCATCCAGATCTTTACCAAGAAGGGCCGGGCCTCCAGTGCGCCGCGCTGGAGTCTGAGCTACGCGGGCGGCTTCAACCGGCTGCGTCCCAATTTGGGGACCAAGCTCTACCCCCGGTTTTTCAGTGTGGATGCCGCGACCGGTGACACCATCTGGGGCAAGGACGCCAACCAGGCGATGATCGAGAGCGGCTTGCACCAGGACGTGAACATCAACGTGCAGGGTGGTGGCGAGGCGCTGACGTACTTCGTGGCCGGCGGCTTCCTGTTCGACGAGGGCTCGATCAAGCCTAACGACGAGAAGCGGGGCAACTTGCGGGTGAACTTGAACTGGACGGCTACGGACAAGTGGTCGTTCGAGGTGAACTCGGCCTATACCCGGAACTCCACCACGTTGCTCCAATCGGGCAATAACTGGACCTCGCTGCTGGGGAACGCCTTGTTGGGGAATCCCCGTACGGCCTCGAAGACCCGTCCCTTCGGCGAGCCGTGGGTGGCCATCGCGGACATCAAGAAGCTGCACGCGGTGAGCGCGGTGGATCGCTGGACCGGCGGGCTCACGGCCAATTTCACGCCGCTGCGCCGGTTCACCCACCGGCTGACCTTGGGCGCGGACGTCGTGAACGAGGAGACGTCCAAGTTCTTCCCCTTCGGGAGCTACTACACCTACGTGAACACGGCCGGCGAAAAGGATTTGGGCTACCGCTCCTTCAAGTCGCTGACCTTCGACTATTTGGGGCGCCTGAGCCTGGATTTGCCGGCCGGCATCGGTTCGGAGCTGTCCTTCGGGACGCAGGGCTTCTGGGAAGAGGATCGCCGCAACATGGCCGTCGGCAAGGGTTACGCGGGGCCGGGGGTCACGCTGGTGAGCGGCGGGGCGCAGACCATTGCCTCCGAGTTGTACACCAAGACGGTCAACATGGGCATCTTCGCTCAGAACCGTTTCTCGGTGCGCGATCGGCTGTTCCTCACCGGGGGATTCCGGCTGGATGGCAATAGCGCCTTCGGCAAGAATTATGGCTTCCAGTTCTATCCTAAGGGGGATCTGGCCTACGTCTTGTCGGAGGAAGGGTTCCTGCCCGGGTTCATCAGCAACTTGAAGCTGCGGGCGGCGGCGGGGATGTCCGGCCTGACGCCCGGCGCCTTCGATCAGTTCCGCACCTTCCAGCCGCTCACGGTATTGGACGACAACACCGGCGTCTTCCCGGATAGCCCCGGCAACGCCGAGCTGGCCCCGGAGAAGACCCTAGGGTTGGAAGGTGGCATCGAAGCCGGGTTCTTCCAAGACCGCTTGGGCGTGGATTTCACGGTGTACCGGCAGAAGACCAGCAATGCGCTCTTGAGCGTGCCCTTGGCTGCGAGCCAAGGCTTCAACCAGGGCCAGCTCCAGAACGTCGGCAAGATGCAGAACCAGGGCTGGGAGCTGGCGCTCAATGCCGCCATCATCGAGTCGGGCCATTTCCGCTGGTCCAGCACCGTGTCCATGGACGGCAACCGGAACAAGATTCTGGACTTGGGGCCCCGGGCCATTTGTGGCGTCTCCAAGCTGGATAACAAGCAGTACTGCAAGCTGGGAGCCTTCCGGACCAACTACCCGGTGAACGTGCTATTCGGGCAGACGATCGTGGGCGACAGCGCGTTGACCAGCGGGCCCACCGCCTCCAATCTCTGGGGCCGGACCCACATCCGCTCGGATACGGCGGTCTACCGGGGCGATCCCTTGCCCCACTGGACCGGGTCGGTAGCCAATACTTTCGAGTTCGGCGCCTTCAGGTTGTACGGTCTGGTCTCTTGGGAGCGGGGGGCTACGTTCAATAATGCGGACCGGCCCTACGCCATCCGGTTCTCGACCGGCGACGAGTACCTCTCGACCTTCGATTTCTCCGGCCCGGTGCCGGTCAAAACGTATCGCTCGGACTCGCTGCAGAACTATTTCCAGTTGGTCGGGGCCTTCGACAAGCGGGACAATATCCGCTTGCGGGAACTGTCGCTCTCGTACCAGCTGCCCGCGACTGTGGTCTCCAAGGTCGGGCTGGGGCGGACCAGTCTCACCCTCTCCGGCCAGAACCTGATGTGGTGGGATAACTGCCACTGCCGGGAGCCCAACGCCAACTGGCAGGGCGGTTCCGACTTCGGCTTCACCACCGACTTCCTGGGGGCTCCACAACCCAGGAAATTCGTGGCGACGATTCGAACGAGTTTCTAACGGCGGGTGCCGGGGTCCCGCCCGCTGCGGGACCCCGGCTCGAGCATACCCAACACGGCTAGGTGCGAGGAAACGATCCATGCGATATCGAACGTCGAGCTTGATGCGGTGGGGAGCCGTCGCGACGGTGGCAGGCGTGGCCCTGGCCGGCGCCTGCGATCCCTTCAAGGTCAGCGACCCCAGCCGCTATACGGACGAGGCCCTGGACAGCGCCCTCCAGTCCGTGGCCGATGGCGCGGAAGGCCAGTTCCAGCTCACGGTGGACGACTACGTCATCTACACGGCGCTGCTGAGCGACGAGTGGCAGCATACCGGCACTTGGGCGGGCTACGACGACGTGGACAAGGGCCGAGCCCGCTACGGCAGCTCGCCCGCGGATTTCATTTTCAACGCCTTGATGCGTGCCCGGTATGCCACCCAGGACGCACAGGAGCGCTTCAAGCGTGTAGGACTGGCCGACACGGACCCCAAGGTGGTGCAGGTGAAGTCGGTGGAGGGGTGGATTGATCTGTATCTGGGGGCCGCCTTCTGCGAAGCGACCCAAGGGCAGGGAACGGAGGCCATCTCGGATATCCAGATGCTCCAGCAGGCGGGCACCAAGCTCAAGGCCGCCTTGGCGCTAGCCCAGCAGGCCGGACTCACCCAGTGGATCAACGCCGACCGCGCCGGCATCGCCCGGGCTGCGCTCTATGCCGGCAACTACGCCGAAGCGCTTACCTACGCCCAGCAGGTGCCCGACGGATTCACCTACTGGGCCAAGTTCTCTACCACCAGCGACCCCCAGCGCAACTGGGTCGTCTTGACCAATACGGTGGGCTTCAACAAGGCGGCGGGCATGCGGCAAAAGTGGTGGTCCCAAGTGGACACCATCGCCTCGAAGCTTCGCGACCCCTGGACCGGCCAGCTCGATCCGCGGGTCGAGATTCGCCATCCGGCTGGCTCCCTCGGGGTGGACGGCAAGACGCCGCACTACAGCCAGTGGAAGTACAAGACCCTGGCTGACGACATCCCCATCACCAAGTCGGAAGAGATGCGCTTGATCGAGGCCGAGGTGGCCTGGCGCAATAACGACTTGGTGACCGCGATGGCCCGGCTCAATGCCCTGCGCGCGGCCGTGGGCCTGAACCCGCTGCCCGACCCCGGGCTTGATGCGGCGCGCGTGAGAGACTACCTGCTCTCGGAGCGGTTCGCCGTGCTGTTCATGGAGGGACAGCGGCTGGCCGATCTCAACCGCTTCAACCTGATCGCGTCGTACTTGGGAGCCGGACGCTTGAAGAAGTTTCCGCTCTCGCAGTTCGAGGCCCAGAACAGCCCGAACGGCGTGATCGCGGACGACGCCACCAAGCGCTGCGCCCCGATCAGCTAACCCGATCGCCGGCACGATGGCGCGCCTGGGATGGCAACGGCGGGGCAGGAGCCCCGCCGTTCCCGTCTGCGGAACTGCACCGCCGGTCCTAGCGCCTTTGCGATAGCGAGCGCGGGATGCGAGCGTGATCGTGCCGGACCCAGGATGACTTGATGACCCCTTCGCTGGGGGCTACCCCACCGGCGTGCGCCAGCAAGGTGCTCCCACCCGAAGGCAACTGTGGAGGCAGCTCATGAAACAGTACCCCGGATGTTTCTCGATGCGGACCGCCGGCCTCGCCCGGGCGCTGGTCCTGGCCGCCGCGTTGGCGGCGCCGGCGCGCGCCCAGGTGGTGGACTATCGCCGCGCCGAGCAGATGCTGGACTGGAACACCTCACCCCTGATCAGCGGCGACTCGGTCGCGCCCCAGTGGCTGCCCGACGGCAACCGCTTCTGGTACCGGAACAAGCTGGCCCAGGGGGCGGAGTTCGTGCTGATTGATCCGGTCGCCAACGTCCGGCGCCTCGTGTTCGACAACGCCCGCCTGGCGGCCGCCATGTCGCTGGCGCGCGACACCAGCTACGATCCCATCAAGCTGCCGTTTACCACCTTCCGCTTCGTGGACGGGGAGCGCGCCATCGAGTTCAAAGCCAGCAAGAAACTCTTCCGCTGCCAGATCACCACCTACGTGTGCACCGTGGGCGACACCCTGCCCGATCAACGCCCCTTCGTGGTCTCACCGGATTCCACCTGGGAAGCGTTCGTGGTGAAGTACAACGTCTGGATCCGGCACCGCGGGGGCAAGGACTCCCTCCAGCTTACCACCGACGGGACCGAGGACTGGTGGTACGGACTGGGACCGGCTTCGCCCTACCAGCAAATGCGCAACGACACGATCCGGGCCCCCAATCTGCGCTGGTCGCCCGATTCCCGGCGGATTGCGGTGTACCGCTTGGACACCCGCAACGTGGCGCGCATGCACTACATCTCCTATACGCCCCAGCGCCCCCGGCACTTCACCCAGCCCTATGCGCTGCCGGGCGACAGCATCGTTCCCGTCCCCGGCATCCATATCCTGACCCTGCCCCCTCAACTTGCCGCCGGGGCGAGTGGGGACGGCAGCGCCCGGCAGGTAGCGCAGGGCGTCGCCAACGTCGCCGTGAAGCTCCCCGTGGCGCCCAACCAGCTATCCTTGGGCATGGGAGGCTTCGGCGGCCGCCAGGCTGATTCGCTGTGGAGCCGCAACAGCGAGCGGGTGCATTTCACCTTCCTCACCCGCGGCTCCAAGGCGCTCTACCTCATGGAGGCGGACGCCGCCACCGGCGAGTCCCGGGTGCTGGCCAAGGACTCGGCCAAGACCTGGGTGGAGACCAGCCCCCAGGATCCCCCAAGCTGGTACGTCACCGAGGACGGAGAGGTCGTCTGGTGGTCGGAGCGGGATGGATGGGCCCATCTCTATCGCTTCGATCATGCGGGCACGCTGCGCAATCAGATCACCCAGGGCGCCTGGCCCGTGGGCGCGGTGCGCCACGTGGATGAAACGCAGAAACAGATCTACTTCACGGCCCGCGGCCGGGAGCCGGGCCGGTTCATCTACTACGCGTATCTGTACCGGGTCAATTTCGATGGCTCGGGTCTCACCCTGCTCACGCCGGAAGATGCCGATCACCGCATCGAGTTCTCGCCCAGCGGCAAGTACTTCATAGACATCCAGTCTCGGATCGAGTCGCCGCCCGTGACCGTGCTTCGAGCCGCGCCGGACGGGCGCATCGTCCGCAAGCTCGAAGAAGCGGACGTCTCTCGGCTTCGGGCCATCGGCTGGACGCCGGGCGAGGTCTTCCAGGTCAAAGCCCGCGACGGCGTCACGGACCTCTACGGCGTGATGTACCGGCCCTCCGACTTCGACTCCACCAAGACCTACCCGGTCATCGATCACATCTACCCCGGCCCCCAAGTGGGCAGCGTGGGCGGCTGGCGCTTCAGCACCGGAAGCGAAGATCGCGCCCTGGCCGAGCTGGGCTTCATCGTGCTGCGGATTGATCACCTGGGCACGCCCCTGCGTTCCAAGGCGTTCCACGACAACTATTACGGCAACTTCCACGACAACGGCCTGCCGGATCATGTGGCCGCCATCAAACAGCTCGGGGCCCGCTACCGGTGGATGGACCTGGACCGGGTGGGCATCTACGGCCACTCGGGCGGCGGTTTTGCCTCTACCGATGCTATGCTCACCTTCCCCGAGTTCTTCAAAGTCGCCGTGTCCACCTCCGGCAACCACGACAATCGGAGCTACAACATCTACTGGGCCGAGAAGTACCAGGGACTGCTGGTGCGCGATACGCTTCGCCGGACCGACAACTTCGCCGCCTCGGCCAACAAGACCTACGCGGCCAACCTCCGCGGGCACCTGCTGCTCATGCACGGCGACATGGACGACAACGTGCACCCGGCCATGACGCTCCAACTGGTCAACGAGCTGATCAAGGCCAACAAGGACTTCGACCTCATCATCCTGCCAGACCGAGCCCACGGTCTCAACGAACCGTACGTCATCCGCCGGCGGTGGGATTACTTCGTGCGGTACCTGGCGGGGAAGGAGCCGCCCAAGGAGTACGAGATCAAGCGGCCGGGAACGCCCGGTGGGGGCTCGGGACCGGAATGGCCGGAGGATTCCAGACCGGATTGATCCTCGCGCTGGGCCTGGGCGCCGCAGCCTGCGGCGCCAGGCCCAGCGCCGAGGCGGCGCCGCCCGGCGAGCCGTACCCCGGCCTCTCGCTTCAAGACCTGGACTGGTTTCGCGCCGGGCGGGCGCTGTTCGCGCGCGCCTTCAGCCCGCCTGAAGGCTTGGGGCCGCTCTTCAACCAGGACCGCTGCAGCTCCTGCCACGACCTGCCGGCGATCGGCGGGACCGGCGTGGAAACCGAACTCAAGGCCACTCGGTTCGCCCCGCCCGATACCTGCGATCTCCTGGAGTCACAAGGGGGCGACGTTTTCCAGGAGCGGGCTACCGGCGCCCTGCGCGAGCGGGGCATCGCCTACGAGGTGCCGCCGCCGCAAGCGACCGGCAAGTCGCGCCTCATGGCGCCGGCCCTGTTCGGCTTGGGGCTGGTCGAAGCGATTCCCGACGCGACCATCCTGGCCCGCGAAGACCCCACCGATGCCGACGGCGACGGCATCTCCGGGCGCGCCGGGCGCGATGCTCGCGGAGCCGTGGGACGGTTCGGCCACAAGGCCGATCGCGCGAGCCTCTCGGACTTCATCGCCGGCGCGTTGCGGGGCGAGATGGGTCTCACCACGAGCCGCTACCTGCAAGAAGAAGGGCCCCAAGGGGCACCGCTGCCGCCGGGGAGCGATCCCGCGCCCGATCCGGAGGTGTCCGACGCCGATCTGTCGCTCCTTACCGACTTCGTCCGCCTGCTGGCCCCTCCGTCACCCCCTCCCCTCGCGAGCTTTGCCGAGCGCGATAGCGTGCGGAAGGGAGAAGCCGTATTCCGCACGCTCCGGTGCCCCGCCTGCCACACGCCCGTGATGCGCACCGGGCCGAGTCCCACGCCCGCCTTGAGCAACCGCACGATTGCGCTGTATTCGGACCTCTTGCTGCACGACATGGGCCCCGGCTCACGGGGGGTCTGCACCCCGGGGGCAGGTCCCTCGGAGATCCGGACTGCCCGCCTGCTGGGGCTCCGCTACCGGGCCCGGTTTCTCCACGATGGGCGCGCCGCGACCCTGGAGGACGCGATCCTGCTGCACGGCGGGGAGGCCGAGAAGGCCCGGGACGCCTTCGCGGCGCTCCCCTATCAGGCGAAGCGTTACCTGCTCAAGTTCCTGAACACGCGCTGAACCGCCGGCGTCCAGCCCCGCCTCGCTGGCCGACGCACTCGCCAGACCAGGGCCCGTCGGCGGGCCGCCCCGCGCTCCGGGCCGTGGCGAGCGGCCCTGGCTAGCGAAGGGGTTGGAGTATCACCCGGTTGGCCGTGAACAGCGGGATCAGCACCCGAGCGCGCTTGCCGTCGTAGCCGATATCGGCCGGCGCCTCGACCGAATCCACCGCCACGGTCCAGACCCCTGCGGCCAGCCGGTAGATCGCCTGACCGTCCCAGCTCGAGACCAGCAGGCTGCCATCGGCCGCGCGCACCACGCCATCCAGGCCGCCGCGGGGCGGCTTGGGGAGCGCTGTTTTGGCACCGGAGGTAGCGTCGAAATGGAAGATCTCTCCCGATCCGAAGGTCACCACGGTGAGGCCTGCGGTATCGGCCAGGATGCCGTTGGGCCGGCCTAACGCCGTGTCGCGGGCTACGGCCACCGGCCTGCCCGAAGCGTCGAAGCGATAAATGGCATCGCTGCCGGAAGGGGCGAAGCCCTGTGCGCCCGCCTCGAGGCCGGTGTCGGTTACATACACCGTGCCGTCGGGCCCCACGGCCACATCGTTCAAGAACGTGGCTCCGGGAACCGTACGGCTGCCGAGCGCGGTGCCGCTCACCCGGTGGAAGAGCCGGACCGCATCAATATCCGCCACGAAGAGGGTATCTCCCTTGATGGCCATGCCTTTGGGCGCGTTCAAGGTCACATCGGGTGCTGCGCCGTCTACCCACTTCAGGGCCATCACGGTTCCGTCGGGGGCGAGTCGCGAGAGAAAGCCGTTATCGTCCTGGTCCAACGGCGAGCCGTTGATGTTGGAGACGATGTAGGCATCGGCGGCCTCGTCGTAGAGCACCGACTCCGGCGTCCGGAAGCCGCTATCTGCCACGGTGATGCGCTGGGCCGGTGGTCCAGCCGGCGCGCGGCGCACGGCGCGGCAACCGGAAACGCTCCCGGCAAGCAGGATCAACGTGGCGCTGAGTACTCGGTCCATGGTCATGACCTCCGTGTAATCCTCCTTGTGGGTCTCAGCCATTCTCCCTGTGGCTCCGAGCAGCATCCGAGCCCAACCTAGGACAGCGCGCGCCGCTTGGCACCCTGCGCCTGCGGGCTATGCGGCAACCCTCAGCAAACTGCCGGCCCCGCCGGACCGGCTAGGGCGCGATTGTGCACCTGGATACGCGTGGCGACCCACTCCGGCGTCGAGCCGGGGGGGCCCACGGCGGCATAGCGGCGATCTCCCTCGATCACGAAGCCTACGGCTCGCGGCTGGATGTCCACCACCACGTCGTAGCAACCGTTGGGAGGGCGCACCTCGGCTTTGAGCGTACGGCGCGGCCGGCCTTCCAGCGAGGGGTACACCACCCACCCCCGCAAGGTGTCGGCCCGCGGCATCACCGGCTCGCCCACGGGCTGGGGCGGGCTCATAAGAGCCAGCGCGCCCTCAGCCTCGCGCTGCGGGATGCCTACGCGCAGCCCATGCCAGCTCCGGTTGGGGACCAGGACGCTAATGGCGTACACCACGCCGTCCAGTGCGTCAATCGCGAGATCCGAGCCATACGCGTGGCGTTCGAGCAAGCGGCTTTCCGGATGGGGTTGGGGGGACCGCACGCCCAAGATGCCGAACACCGCGGTCATGGGCATTCCCGGTTCGATGGGGAGCGGTAAGACTTCGCCGGCCGGAGGGACCGGGTTGGGTTGAGCCACGAAGCGGGGACCGGATCGCAGGATCAGGGCTCCCAAGAGCACGGCGATCAAGGGCAGGCCGATCACCGGCACCGGCCGGCGCCGGAGCAGCTCCTGGGCTCGTTCCCAGGATGTCGGTTGCGCCACCGGCCTCCTGGGCGGCGTGGTGACGGGCGCCGTCAGCGGCCTGCTCCCTCGCAGGAGGGGCTCCTTGGGCGAGCCCGAAGCCGGTTCCGGCGCTGGGGCGTCGGCAGGGCGGCGGATGGCCTGCGAGACCCTGGCTAGTTCCCGCATCACTTGGGCCTGCTCGCCCCCCTCCCGCTCCAGCCAACAGGCGGGGCAGCCCCGGGGATTCTCCTCGTTGTAGGGGACGCCGTGGATGGGGCAGCGGACCAGGGCCATGGCAGCGTCAGATCCGGGGCAGGGTCACGCCCTGCTGGGCCTGGTATTTCCCGCGCTTGTCCTTGTAGGAGACCTCGCAGACGTCGTCCGGGTCCGCCTCGAAGAACAGCACTTGGGCGATCCCTTCGTTGGCGTAAATGCGGGCCGGCAAGGGCGTCGTGTTGGAGATCTCCAGGGTCACGTGGCCTTCCCACTCGGGCTCGAACGGCGTCACGTTGGTGATGATGCCGCAGCGGGCGTAGGTGCTCTTGCCCACACAGATGGTGAGCACGTTGCGGGGAATCCGGAAGTACTCGACCGAGCGCGCCAGGGCGAAAGAGTTGGGCGGGATGGTGCAGACGTCGCCCTCGAATGCCACGAAGGACCGCTCGTCGAACTGCTTGGGATCCACCACCGGCGAGTGCACGTTGGTGAAGATCCGGAACTCGCGGGCCACCCGCATGTCGTAGCCATACGAGGAGACCCCGAAGCTGATCACTCCGGAGCGTACTTGGGACGACTCGAAGGGCTCGATCATACGATACTGTTCGGCCATGCGGCGGATCCAGCGGTCGGACTTGATGGACATGGTACGGGGCCCAGGGGTTAGGTCAGGGTTGTACAGTACCCAAAGGTAGCGAGCCTTACGCGTTGCGCCACTTGACTTTGCTTGACACCCCCTTGGCCCCGTGACTAACTTGCGCCGTCCGTACAAGTGAAAAATTTCACGAGGACGGCGAGGATCCGGTGCGCGAATATCTGGCGGTGGTGCTGCTGGCTGGCTTCGTCATCGCAAACGGGGTGATGATGATCGCCATGTCGCACATGATCCTCAAGCCCCGCCCCACGCCGGTCAAGGAGTCGCCCTACGAGTCCGGGATCCCGGCCATCGGGACCGTGCGCGAGCGCTTCAGCGTCAAGTTCTACTTGATCGCCATGCTGTTTATCGTGTTCGACATAGAGACCGTGTTTCTCATCCCCTGGGGGGTGGCCTTTCGGGAGCTGGGCCTCTTCGGGCTGGTAGAAATGGCGGTGTTCATCGTGATCTTGCTGGTGGGGTACATCTACGCCTGGATGCGAGGAGCCCTCGAATGGGATTGAGCCAGCAGGCGCCGGCGGCCCGACAGGCTCACCGCGTGGTATCGAGCCTATCTCCCAACTGGATGACCACCCGGTTGGACGCCTTGGTCAACTGGGCGCGTTCCAACAGCCTCTGGCCCATGCCGTTCGGGACGGCCTGCTGTGCCATCGAGTTCATGGCCACGGCGGCCGGCCGGTTCGACCTGGCGCGGTTCGGGATGGAGCGGATGGCTTTCTCGCCGCGCCAGTCGGACGTGCTGATCTGCGCCGGGCGGCTGCCGTTCAAGCTGGCTCCCGTGATCCGCCGGATCTACGACCAGATGACCCAGCCCAAGTGGGTGATCTCCATGGGGGCTTGTGCTTCGACGGGGGGCATTTTCGACAACTACGCCATGGTGCAGGGCATTGACACCATCGTGCCGGTGGACGTCTATGTCCCCGGCTGCCCGCCGCGACCGGAAGGCTTGTTGTACGGGATCCTGCTGCTGCAAAAGAAGGTCCGCGGAGAGACCATCGCCGACGGCACGTTGCGCGAGGAAGAGCCGCTGGAGGCCAGCGGGCTCCGCCTGCCGCCCGAGGTGGTGGACGAGCTCTCGGAGCCGTTCGGCAACTCCATTCACCAGACCCGCTCGGCGTAGCGCACGTGAACCCGTCGGTGGAGGCCTTGCGCCGGCAGTTTGGGCCTGCGATCGGCCGGGCCCTGGTCTCGTGCGGCGACAGCGTAGTGTACATAGAGGCTGAGCGGGTTCGGGAGGTCCTGCGCTGGCTCAAGGAAGCACCGGACCAGCAGTACAACTACTTGGTGGATCTCACGGCGGTGGAGTACCGGGATCCGGAGCGCCCGCTGGAGGTGGTCTACGAACTCTTCTCCTTGGATCGGCGGGTGCCGCTCCGCGTCAAGGCCGAGCTGGCCAAGGACCGCTTGGAGATTGACTCGGTGGTTCCCATCTGGGCGGGAGCCAACTGGTTGGAGCGCGAAGTGTACGACATGTTCGGCATCAGGTTCCGGGGGCATCCGGATTTGCGCCGCATCCTGATGTGGGAGACCTACGCCGAGGGGCATCCGCTGCGGAAAGACTTCCCGCTGAGAGGCCGGTTCTCGCGCGCCGAGCAGGTGCGGCAGGTGCTGGCCGCCAATCCCGAGGCGCACTACTCCATGGAAGAACTTTCCATTGCCGAGGCCTACCACGAGCTGCCGGCGGACATGCGGGAGCGCCTGGCCCGGGGCGAGCGGGGCGCCCCGCCGGAAACGCTGGGGGGCGCGTGAGCCGTCGGACCGTCGAGTTCGAGCTGGCCACGCCGGGGCTGGATGCTCAGGGCCGCTCGGTGAGAGTCCCCCTCGGCGTCGCGGCGGGGACGGCCGAGGCCGAGCCCGACCTGGGCGCCGATCACATGCTGATCAACATCGGGCCGCAGCACCCTGCGACGCACGGCGTGCTGAGGTTGGTGGTGGAGCTGGACGGCGAGGTCGTGGTGCGCTGCATTCCGCACGTGGGCTACCTCCACTCCGGCTTCGAGAAGCTGGGCGAATACCGCCACTACAACCAGATCATCCCGCTCACCGACCGCACCGACTACCTCTCCCCCATGGCCAACAACGTGGGGCTGGCGTTGGCCGTGGAGAAGCTCATGGGGATCGAGATCACCGAGCGCTGCAAAGTATTGCGGGTGATCGCCTGCGAGATGAGCCGGATCATCTCGCACCTGGTGTGGATGGGGACCACCGCCATTGATATCGGGGCGTTCACCCCGTTCCTCTGGACCTTCTACGAGCGGGAGCGGATCTACAACCTGCAGGAGGCCTGGACCGGCGCGCGGCTGACCACCAGTCTCACGCGGGTGGGCGGCATGATGGCGGACATCCCCGACGGGTTCGTCGAGGGCCTGCGCGCCTTCTGCCGCAACTTCCCCAAGACGCTGGCGGAAGTGGACCGGGTGCTGACCCGGAACGGGATCTGGTGCGGGCGGACGCAGGGGATCGGCGTGCTGACCGCCGAGGAAGCGATCAACTATTCGCTCTCGGGCCCCATGCTGCGCGCCAGCGGCGTGCCGTACGACGTCCGCAAGGATCGTCCCTACCTGGACTACGACACCTACGACTTCGAGGTCCCGGTGGGAGAGCACGGGGACGTCTACGACCGCTACTTGGTACGGTTCGAGGAACTCTACCAGTCCACCCGGATCTTGGAGCAGGCCTTGGACCGCCTGCCGGACGGCCCCATCAACGTGGACGACCCGCGGGTGATTCTGCCTCCCAAGTCCGCCGCCATGACCGATATGGAGGCCATGATCTTCCACTTCAAGCAGGTCATGGAAGGCGTCAAGGCGCCGGTGGGTGAGGCCTACTTCTCCATCGAGAACGGCAAAGGGGAGTTGGGCTACTACTTTGTCTCGGACGGTACGGCCAAGCCGGTGCGGTGGCGCATTCGGCCGCCCTCGTTCATCAACCTCTCGGCGCTGCCCAAGATGGCCGAGGGGGCGTTGTTGTCGGACCTCATCGCCATCAACGCCAGCGTGGATATCGTGATGGGGGAGGTGGATCGGTGAACCAGACCTACCAGCCGGTCTTTACCGGGGAGCGCAAGCGGGAGCTGGACGAGATCCTCAAGCGCTACCCCACCAAGCGCGCGGCGCTCTTGCCCGCACTGTGGATGGTGCAGCGCGCGCACGGGTGGATCTCGGATCGCGCCATGGCGGAGGTGGCCGAGGTCCTGGAGCTGACGCCGGCTTACGTGAAGGGCGTGGTGACCTTCTACACCATGTATCACCAGCACCCGGTGGGCCAGCACTTCATCCAGGTATGCACCACTACACCGTGCAACCTCTGCGGTGCGGAGCGGGTGGTGGAAGCCTTTCTCCGGCACACCGGCTGCGGGGAGCTGGGCGCCACCTCGCCGGACGGCAAGTACACGGTGATCGAGGTCGAATGCCTGGGCGCGTGCGGCTTCGCCACGCCGGTGCTGATCGGAGACGACTTCATCGAGGGCGTGACACCGGAACAGGTACCGGAACTCTTGAGGAAGTACGCATGAGCGTGGTACGGCCCGGCTGGTGGACCGGGGGACGGGAGGATCGCTAATGGGCTACCCCCATCCGCCGCACCCCAAAGAGACCGTCGTCCTCAGCCAGTACTTTGGCGATCCCGAGGCGCGCACCTACGAGGGATGGGTCAAGCGCGGGGGCTACCAGGCGCTGGAGCAGGCGCTGGCCATGGATCCGGCCCGAGTGATCGAGGTGGTCAAGGAGTCCGGGCTTCGGGGTCGGGGCGGGGCCGGCTTTCCGACCGGGCTCAAGTGGTCCTTCATGCCCAAGGAGAAGAAGCGACCGCACTACCTCTGCTGCAACGCCGACGAATCCGAGCCGGGCACCTTCAAGGACCGCGAGATCATGCGCTGGACCCCGCACGGCCTGATCGAGGCGTGCGCCATCGCCCAGCACGCGATCCAGGCCGAAGTGGCCTACATCTACATCCGCGGGGAATTCACCGAGCCCTACCGGATCCTGGCGCAGGCGCTGCAGGAGGCCTACCGGCGGGGCGTGCTCGGCCCGAATGCCATGGGGAGCGGCAGGCGGCTCGACATCTACCTGCACCGCGGTGCCGGGGCCTACATCTGCGGCGAAGAGACGGCGCTCATGAACTCCATCGAAGGCCGCCGCGGCAACCCCCGGATCCGCCCGCCCTTTCCGGCGGCCTCGGGGTTGTTCGGGATGCCCACCACCATCAACAACGTGGAGACGCTGGCCGCGGTACCCCACATTATCAAGCGCGGCGCGGCCTGGTACAAGAGCTTGAGCCTGTCCAGTCCCAAGAGCACCGGTACCAAGCTGTTCAGCGTGTGCGGGCAGATTCGGCGGCCGGGCAACTACGAGCTGACCATGGGCTTCCCGCTCAAGGAGTTGCTCTACGATCTGTGCGGCGGCCCCCGCCCGGGGCGCACCCTGAAGGCCTGCATCCCCGGCGGCTCCTCGGTGCCCATCCTCGACCGGGAAGAAGCCGAGAGCTGCCTGCTGGACTACGAGGGCTGCGTGGCGAAGGGCACCATGCTGGGCTCGGGCGGGGTGATCGTCTTCGACGACAGCGCCGACATGGTCTATCAGATCATGCGCCTGGCGCGCTTCTACGCCCACGAGTCGTGCGCCCAATGTACCCAGTGCCGAGAAGGGACGGCTTGGACGGTGCGCATCCTCCAGCGGATTCTGGCGGGGGAGGGAGACTTCAAGGATTTGGACCTGCTGCTGGATTTGGCGGAGCAGATGACGGGCAAGACGATCTGCGTGCTGAGCGACTCGTGTGCCGCGCCGGTCGTGAGCGGGATCAAGAAGTTCCGCGGCGAGTTCGAGGCCTACATCAAGAACGGTCGCCCGGCACGGGCGCCGGCGAGAGCCTGAGACCGGTATGGCCGAGACCGAACTGGTCAACCTGACCATCGAAGGCCTTCCCGTGAGCGTGCCCAAAGGCACGCTGCTCATCGAAGCGGCCAAGCAGGCCGGCGTGATGATCCCGCACTACTGCTATCATCCCGGCCTGCCGGTGGCGGGCGTCTGCCGCATGTGCCTGGTCGAGATCGAGAAGGCGCCCAAGCTGCAGATCGCCTGCGCCACGCAAGTGGCCGAAGGCATGGTGGTCCATGTGCTGAGCGAGAAGGCGCGATCCGCCCGGCAAGGCGTGCTGGAGTTCCTGCTGATCAATCACCCCCTGGATTGCCCCATTTGCGACCAGGCCGGGGAGTGCGAACTCCAAGACTTCGTGTTCCAGGAAGGCCGCGCCCGCACGCGATACACGCCCACCTACCCCAAGCGGTTCAATCCGGTGGAGGATTTTGGCGGCGACATCCTCTACGTGCCCAACCGCTGCATCCTGTGTACCCGCTGCGTGCGCTTCATGGACGAGGTGGCCCAGCATCCCGTGCTCAACGTGAGCGAGCGGGGCGATCGCGCCTACATCGGGATCCACCCGGAGCAGCGACTGGATCACCCCTGGGCGGGCAACGTGGTGGACTTGTGCCCGGTGGGATCGTTGCTGTCCAAGGACTTTCTGCATAAGGCGCGCGCCTGGGAGCTGGACAAGACCGCCAGCATCTGCACCGGCTGTTCCCAGGGTTGCAACGTGAACCTGGATACTCGAGGCGACGTGGTCGTCCGGATCCGGCCCCGGCCCAACCTGGAGGTCAATCGCTACTTCATGTGCGACCACGGCCGGGAGCAATACCGCCGCATGAACCGGGGCGATCGGATCGAGGCGCCGCTGATCGAGCGCGGGAGCGAGCTGGCCGCCGTCACCTGGGACCACGCCCTGGCCGAGGCGGCCCGGGTGCTGAAGGGCGCGACCGGGGAGGCCGTGGCCCTGGTTTCGCCGCACGCATCCACGGAAGCGCTTTTCCTGCTCCGGCGCCTGCTTCAGCGCTTCAGCCTCACCGCTGCCGTCCGGGTGGAACGCGTACCGGGGGAGGCCCCCTTGCCGGGCGTGCCGGGATTGGCGCTTCGCTCGGAGCGGGCGCCCAACGTGATGGGTGCTACGCTCCTCGGCTACCGCGAGGCCTTCGAGGAGGCGGTCGAGGCGTTGCCGGGAGCGGCGGTGGCGGTGGTCTTGGAGGACGGGCTGGACGGGGTGCCGGCTCAGGCGCTGGCGGGAGTCGGTCACCTGATCTACCTCGGGACGCGGCTGCCCGAGGCGGCTCGGGCGGCCCGCGTGGTGCTGCCCACCACCAACGTGGCCGAGGAAGACGGCACCTTCGTCAGCCGGGACCGCCGCATCCAGCGGTACTTCCAAGCCAAGCCCGCCCCTGGGATGGCCCGGCCGGCCTGGTGGGTGCTGGGCGAGTTGCTGGCGGCGCTGGGGCAGGGCGGGCCGTTCCTGTCGGCGTCCGAGGTCTTCGACTGGCTCTCGCGCGAGGAGGCGGTCTTCGGCGGGCTGTCCTACGACCGCCTGGGGACGCAAGGGGTGGTCCTGCCGGAGGGTCGGCCGGCCGGAGTGGGAGCATGACGCCGGAACTCAAGGGCTTCCTGCTCGCCGCCATCGCCAAGATCGTGTTCGTCTTTACGGCGATCATGGTGGGCGTGATGCTGGTGGTGTGGCTGGAGCGCCGGCTCAGCGCCTTCATGCAGGATCGGCTGGGGCCCAACCGGGTGGGGCCGGAGGGGCTGCTCCAATCGGTGGCCGACGGGTTGAAGAACCTGCTCAAGGAGGAAACCTGGCCCGCCTGGGTGGATCGGCGGCTGTTCCTGCTGGCGCCGCTCATGTCGTT
The DNA here is from genome assembly GCA_037440225.1 of Gemmatimonadota bacterium. GTDB lineage: Bacteria > Gemmatimonadota > Gemmatimonadetes > Gemmatimonadales > GWC2-71-9 > JACPAP01. Next base: position 261,971 of record JBBIUN010000004.1, read on the forward strand.
CGTGCCCTCGCTCATGACCTTCGCGGTGATTCCCTTCGCCGCCCCCGTGCCCGGATTCGATATGACGCTGCCGCTTTTCGGCCGGTTCACCTACACAGGGGCGATCCCGATGGTGGTGGCGAATGTGCCGATCGGGTTCCTCTTCATCTTGGCGATCTCGAGTCTCGCGGTGTACGGGATTGTGGTGGCGGGCTGGTCGTCGGCCAGCAAGTACGCCATGCTGGGCGGCATTCGCTCCAGCGCTCAGATGATCAGCTACGAGATCGCCCTGGGTTTGAGCGTGGTGGCGGTGTTCGTGCTGGCGGGCAACGTGACCCTCACCGAGGTGGTGGCGGCTCAGCAGCGCTCGGTGTGGTTCGTGCTGGCGCTCACGGTGGCCTTCGTGGTGTTCCTCATTGCGGCCTTCGCGGAGACCAATCGGTTGCCCTTCGATCTGCCGGAGGCGGAGGCCGAATTGATCACCGGGTATCATACGGAGTATTCGGCCATGAAGTTCTCGATGTTTTACATCGCCGAATACGCGGCGGTGATCACCATGTCCGGCCTTCTGGCCACCTTGTTTTTCGGCGGCTGGGACATTCCCTTCACGCACTGGGACGAAGGTCCGCCCTCGTGGGGCCGGTTCGCGGCCACTTTGGCCGTCTTTGGGGCCAAGACCGGCTGCTTCGTGTTCACCTACATCTGGGTGCGCTGGACCTTGCCCCGCTTTCGCTTCGACCAGCTCATGCAACTGGGCTGGAAGGTGATGTTGCCGCTGGCGCTGGGGTACCTGGGGGTGCTGGCGCCGGCCATCTGGCTGCTGGAGCGAGGAGGCCAGCCGTTGGGACCGCGCACCGGGATGGTGTTGTTCGCGATGAATCTGGCCTTGATGGCACTGTTGCTGTGGGGACTGGACCGAGGGCGGCTGCTCGCCGGCTCGCGCCGGCCGGCCCGGCTTGAGGCCTGATGGCGATCAGGGTCAAGACGCTCAAGCGGCCCGAGCGGGAGGTGAGCTACCTCCGGGCCACGCTCCAGGGGATGGCGGTCACCTTCAGGCATCTCTTTCGGCCCAAGGTCACCATGGAGTACCCCGAGCAGAAATCCACTGAGGAGTGGACCATTTCTCCCCGGTGGCGGGGAACCCACCGGATGCTGACCGACGAACAGGGCCGCGCCAAGTGCGTGGCCTGCGGGCTGTGCCCTCAGATCTGTCCGGCCAACTGCATCAAGCTGGTCCCCGGGGAGGACGAGGAAGGGCACCGCTATCCGCTGATTTACGAGATTGACGAGTTCCGTTGCATTTTCTGCGGGTACTGCCAGGAGGTCTGCCCGGAAGAGGCGATCCACGTGGGCGTGCACTACGAAAACGCCGAATACGAGCGCTCCCGCTTCGTGTACGACCTCGAGCGGCTGTGCGCGCAGACCCACGCGGTCTCGACGCTGTGGGATCCCTCGGATCCCAAGGGGGAGTGACGGGTGACGCAGGCGCTCTTCTGGCTCTTCGGCGGCCTGGCCATCGGGTCGGCCCTGCTGTGCATCACGCGGCGGAGTCCGGTGGCCAGCGCGCTGTGGTTGGTCCAGACCCTCTTCAGCCTGGCGGCCTTGTTCGTGCTGCTGGACGCGCAGTTCATCGCCGCCCTGCAGGTGCTGGTCTATGCCGGGGCCATCATGGTCTTGTTCCTGTTCGTGATCATGCTGCTCAATCTGGGCCGGGAGGCCGGGACCGACCTTCGGGGATGGCCCGGGCGCCTGGTGGCGCTAGCGCTGGCGGCGCTCTTGGGGAGCGAACTCTGGGTGCTGGTGCGCTCGCCGCTGGCCGGAGCCCTGAGATTGCCGGCCGGCACCCTCGCCCGGGTGAGCGAGGAACGGGGCGTGGTCGCGGTGATCAGCGATGCCTTGTTCCGCACCTATTTGGTTCCGTTCGAGGTGACCTCGCTGCTCTTGCTGGCGGCCATCGTCGGCGCGGTGGTCCTGGCCAAGCGGAGGCTCTGACCCATGCTGCTCGGTCCTGCGCTGGCGGTCTCGGCGATCCTCTTTAGCCTGGGGGTGGCTGGCGTGCTCCTGCGCCGCAACGCCATCGTCATCTTCATGTGCGTCGAACTCATGCTGAATGCGGTGAACCTGACCTTCGTGGCCCTGGCCCAGCAGTTGGGGCCGGAAGGGCAGGTGATCGTGTTCTTCGTGATGGCCGTGGCGGCTGCCGAAGCGGCCGTGGGATTGGCCATCATCCTGGCCATCTACCGGCACAAACAGTCGGTGGATATCCAGCACGTCAACCTCCTGCGCGGATGACACCCGTGCCTGCCGCCCTTTCGTGGGTCTGGCTCGTGATGGCCCTGCCGCTGGCCGGCTTTCTGGTCAACGGCACGCTGAGCCTGATCCGCCCGCAGGCCAAGCGGCTGGTCAGTGCGGTCGGCGTCGGGGTCCTGGTCGCGGCGTTCGCCGTGGCGGCGGCCGCGGCCGGGGGCGTGGCCCTCCACCCGCCGGAAGAACCTTGGGTCCTCGCCTATTGGTCCTGGCTTCCGGCTGGGAGTCTCCAGATCACCTTCGGCGTACAGGTGGACCAGCTCTCGGCGGTCATGCTGCTGGTGGTGACGGGCGTGAGCGCGCTGATCCACATCTACTCGATCGGGTACATGGGAGACGACCCGGGATACGCGCGCTACTTCGCCTATCTCAACCTGTTCGTGTTCTTCATGCTGGTGCTGGTCCTGGGTTCGAGCTTCCCGGTGATGTTCGTAGGATGGGAAGGGGTGGGCCTGTGCAGCTACCTCTTGATCGGCTTCTGGTTCGAGGACAAGGCCAACGCCGACGCCGGGAAGAAAGCGTTCATCATGAACCGGATCGGCGACTTCGGCTTCCTGGTGGCGATGTTCTTGATCTTCACCTCCACCGGGAGCCTCGACTTCCGAGAGGTCTTCGCCGCCGCCCCGACCGCCTTCGAGGTGGGCGGGGGCCTCATTACGCTGATCACGCTGGCGCTGTTCCTGGGGTGCACCGGCAAGTCGGCCCAGATCCCGCTCTACACGTGGCTTCCCGACGCCATGGCGGGTCCCACGCCGGTCTCCGCCCTGATCCACGCCGCCACCATGGTGACCGCCGGGGTGTACTTGGTGGCGCGCGCCAACGTGCTGTTCGCCATGGCGCCGGTCTCCAGCGCGGTGGTGGCGGGCGTGGGCTCCTTGACCGCGGTCTTCGCCGCCACCATCGCCCTGAAGCAGTGGGATATCAAGCGCATCATCGCCTACTCCACGATCTCGCAGTTGGGCTACATGTTCCTCGGGGTCGGGGTGGGAGCCTACGCGTCCGGGATCTTTCACTTGGCGACCCACGCGTTTTTCAAGGCCTTGATGTTTCTGGCCTCGGGTAGCGTGATCCACGCCCTGCATCACGCCTACCATGCCACGGGACGGCACGAGGATCCCCAGGACATTCGCAACATGGGCGGGCTGTCACGCTACCTCCCCTGGACCGCAGCCCTGATGTGGATCGGCGGCCTGGCCAACATCGGGGTGCCGCCCTTTGCCGGTTTCTTTTCCAAGGACGATATCCTGGCCAAGACCTTCGCCCGGGGCCAGGAAGCGGGCATCTTCTACCTGTTCTGGGCCCTCGGCGCGGTGGGGGCCCTGCTCACCGCGTTCTACATGACCCGGCTCATGCTCTACGCCTTTCACGGGCCCAACCGCACCGGGGATGCTGCGCGCCGGCATTTGCACGATGCCCCGTGGGTCATGACCGGGCCGCTCGTGGTCTTGGCCTTGGGCAGCGTGGCCGCGGGCGCCCTCAACCTGCCTCAGGTGCTGCCGGGCAGCGGATGGTTGGAGCGGTGGCTCGAGCCGGTGACGGCGACGGGGGCGCTCTACTGGCCGTCGGCCCACCTGCCGGAGGCGACCGAGTGGAGCCTGCTGGCGCTGGCGACCGCCATTGCCGCGGCGGGCATGGCCGGCGCCTGGCGGCTGCTCCACCCCGAAGCGCTGAAGCCCGCGCGCGAGGCTCCCGCGGAGGCGGGATGGCAACGCGTGCTGTGGCGGAAATACTACGTGGACGAGATCTACGATGCCCTGGTGGTGCGGCCCGTGATCTGGCTGAGCGAGCGCGTGCTCTGGCGAGTGGTGGATGCATTGCTCATTGACGGCATCGCCGTCAACGGCGCCGCCCGCCTGATGCGCGGCGTGGGCTGGCTGGGCAGCCGGCTGCAAACCGGCCAGCTGGGGACGTACGTGGTCCTGTTCGTCCTGGGCAGCTTGCTGCTGCTCAGGGCCCTCCTAGGATCGTAGCCATGGGTGACGCCTTGACCGGTCTTGGCTACCAGCGCTGGGCGCTGGATGCCCTGCTCATCCTGCCGCTGGTCGGCGCGGCGGTGGTGCTGTGGCGCCCGCCCAGCGAGTCCAAGCGCCTGGCGCTCTACTGCACGCTGGCCGAGTTCCTGCTCTCGCTGGGCCTGTGGTGGACCTTCCGGCCGAACGCCGCCATGCAGTTCGAAGTCGCCCGGCCCTGGATTCCGGGGTGGGGCATCACCTATCACGTGGGAGTGGATGGGATCTCGCTGTTTTTGGTGCTGCTGACGACCTTGACCATGCCGCTGGCGGTCCTGGGGAGCTGGACCTACATCACGCGGCACGAACGCCCCTACTACGCGCTGCTGCTGGTGCTCACCACGGGGATGCTGGGCGTCTTCTTGGCGCTCGACTTGTTCGTGTTCTACGTGTTCTGGGAGATCATGCTGATCCCCATGTATTTCATCATCGGGGTCTGGGGCGGGCCGCGGCGGCTCTACGCCGCCATCAAGTTCTTCGTGTACACCTTCCTCGGGTCCCTGTTGATGCTGGTGGCCATTTTGACCATCTACTTCGCTCTGGCCCGAGCCACCGGCGAGGCGTCCTTCGAGTACAGCCACTTCGTGCGCCATATCGAGTACGTTCGCCCCTGGGCGCTCTGGCTCTTTGCCGCCTTCGCGCTGGCATTCGCCATCAAGGTGCCCATGTTCCCGTTCCACACCTGGCTGCCCGACGCCCACGTCGAGGCCCCGACCGCGGGCTCGGTCATCCTGGCGGGCATCTTGCTCAAGATGGGCACGTACGGCTTCCTGCGCTTCGCTCTGCCGTTCTTCCCGGCGGTGGTCATGGATCCGGTGATCACGGCGGTGTTCGTGACGCTGGCCGTGGTGGGGATCCTCTACGGCGCCCTGGTGTGCATGGTCCAACCTGACTTCAAGAAGCTCATCGCCTACTCCTCGGTGAGCCACCTGGGGTTCGTGATGCTGGGCATCTGGGCCCTGACGCTGCAGAGCGTCCAAGGTGCGATCCTCATCATGATCAACCATGGCATCTCCACCGGCGCCCTGTTCTTTCTGGCCGGCATGATGTACGAACGCCGGCACACCCGCGACTTGGCCGAGTTCGGCGGCCTCGCCAAGGTCATGCCCGCCTTTGCGGCGGCCTTGACCGTGGTCTCCCTGTCCTCCATCGGGCTGCCGGGGACCAACGGCTTCGTGGGCGAGTTCCTGGTGCTGCTGGGCGCCTTCCGCACGCACCCGTGGGCGGCCGCGGTGGCCGCTACGGGCGTGATCTTCGCGGCCGCGTACCTGCTCTGGGCCATCCAGCGCATCCTGTTCCAGCGGCTGGACCGGCCGGAAAACGCGAGCCTGGCCGATTTGTCGGCCCGGGAACTGGCCGTCCTGGCGCCCCTCATCGCCGGGATTGTGTGGATCGGGATCTATCCCGCGCCCATCCTGCGCCGCATCGAGCCGGCAGCCCGAGCGCTGGTGACCCAGGTGCGCCAGGCGGCAGGCGCGCCCCCGCTGGCCCAGCGCCCACCTGAGCCTGCCGCCGGTCGCTAGCCATGCTGGTGGATCTCGCCACCCCCGCCGGCGTGACGCTGGCCTTGACCCCGGAGCTGGTCCTCACGGTGTGGACCCTGGGGCTCATGGTGGTAGCCGCCTGGCGGCACCGCGAGCCGCAGGCTTCCCGAGAGGTGGGCCTGCTCGCCGTGGGGGGGCTCGCCGCGGCCGCCCTGAGCGTCACGTGGCTCCTGGTGCGGGGAGCGACTCCCGCGGGACCGGTCGTAATGATGGCGCTGGACAGCTACCGCTACGCCACCGCGCTGATCTTCCTGCTGGGCGCCTTCCTCACCGTCATGCTCTCGCTCGGCTACGTGGAGCGGGAGGCTATCCAGATCCCGGAGTACTACGTGCTCATCCTGCTCGCCACCTTGGGGATGATGTTCATGGCGGGCTCCGTGGACCTGGTGGTGATCTTCCTGGGACTGGAACTGATGTCGGTCGCGGCCTACGTGCTGGCTGGGATCAACCGCCGGAACGTGTTTGCTGCGGAGGCGGCTTTCAAGTACTTCCTACTGGGTGCGTTCGCGTCGGCCTTCTTCCTCTACGGGATCGCGCTGACGTACGGCGCCACCGGGGCCACGAACCTCATCACGATCCGGCAGCGGATCCTGGAGCTGGGGCTGGGATCCAACCTGATGCTCGCGATGGGCGTCGGATTGCTGCTCATCGGCTTCGGCTTCAAGATCGCGGCGGTCCCGTTCCACATGTGGACGCCGGACGTCTACGACGGCGCCCCCACCCCGGTCACCGCCTTCATGGCCGCGGCCGTCAAGGCCGCCGGATTCGCGGCGCTGGTGCGCGTGCTCCAGCAGGCCTTCGAGGGGCTCCCCCTCTGGCAGGGAGCCGTCTGGTGGCTCGCGGCGATCACCATGGTGGCCGGCAACCTCATCGCCTTGGCCCAGCGCCAGCTCAAACGGATGCTGGCCTATAGCTCGATCGCCCATGCCGGCTACCTCTTGGTGGCGGTGAGCAGCGGCTCCGCGCTGGGCGGCGGGGCGTTCCTGTTCTACGCGCTGGCCTACACCTTGATGACCATCGGTGCCTTCGCCGTGCTCGCGGCAGCCGGCACCGGGGGCGAGCGTGAGGTCCTGATCGATGACCTGAGCGGGCTGGCCGCGCGGCGGCCCTGGATGGCGGCCGCGATGACGGTGTTCCTGCTGTCCCTGCTGGGCTTTCCCGGCACAGCCGGCTTCATGGGCAAGTGGTACATCCTCTCGGCGGCGATTGACGCCGACCAACGGCTGCTCGCGGTGATCCTCGTGGGTGCCAGCGTCCTCTCGGCAGGCTTCTACCTGCCGCCCATCATGGCCATGTACATGCGGCCGGCGCCATCAGCCGCGGCCCACGAGGAAACCCGGCTCTCCGGCGCAGCGCGCTGGGCTGTGGCGGTTATGGCCGCGGGCGTTCTCCTCTTCGGGTTCTGGCCCAACCGGGCTCTGGAGGCGGCGCGGCAGGGCGCCGAAAGCCTGAGACCACAGACATCGTACACCTCTTTGGGAGGCGGGCCGTGAGGCGCTCCAGCCGCGGCCTGGCCCGCGGCGTGCTGCTGCGCCGGGCCGCCCCCGGGGCGTTTTTCTGGTGTGCTCCGCCGCCTTGGCGTGGTGCTGTGCCCTCGCCGCGTGATCCCATGCCGAGGCCCGCGGCCGCATGAACATCCCTGCCGTCATCTTCCGGGAGTACGACATTCGAGGGATCGTGGGCGAACAGCTCACCGAGCCGCTGGCACAAGCCGTGGGGCGGGCCTTCACCACCGCAGTACGCGCGCGCTTGGGGCGCGATCCGCGCATCGTGGTAGGCCGCGACAACCGGCCGTCCGGCCGCTCGCTCGCCCGAGGCATCCGCCAAGGGATCGCCGACGCGGGGGGCAGGGCAGTGGATGTGGGAGAACTGCCCACGCCGGCCTTGTATTTGGCGGAGCGCGTGCTCGGGGTGGATGCCGGGCTCCAGGTCACCGGTTCTCACAACCCGCCGCAGTTCAACGGCTTCAAGATGGTGGTCCAAGGCAGCGCCTTCTACGGGCCGGACATCCAGGAGCTGCGCGAGCTGATTCAGAGCGACCGGCTCGACCAAGGCCGCGGCGGCATCGAAGCGGATACCACCGTCCTGGACCGCTATTGCCAGGGCATCATCCAGCGCAACAGCCCCATCGCTCGCCCCGTGAAGGTCGTGGTGGACTGCGGCAACGGCGTGGCCAGCCTGGTAGCCGTGCGCGTGCTCGCCGGCATCGGGGCGAACGTGGTGCCGCTCTACTGCGAATCCGACGGCCGGTTTCCCAACCACCATCCGGACCCCACGGTGCTGGCGAACTTGCGCGACCTCATGGCCGCGGTGCGCCGGGTGGGGGCCGAGGCGGGAATCGGTTTCGATGGCGACGGCGACCGGATCGGCCTGGTGGACGAGACCGGCCGCGTGGTGTACGGGGACCATATCCTGCTGCTCCTGGCGCGGGACCTGGTTCGGCGGTCAGGTCCCGGCCACCCCGTGATTTTCGACGTCAAGTGCTCGGAGACGCTGCGCCACGGGCTGGAGCACGCGGGACTCAGTCCGGTGATGTGGAAGACAGGGCACTCGCTGCTCAAGGCCAAGATGAAAGAACTCCATGCGCCCTTGGCGGGCGAGATGAGCGGCCACATGTTCTTCGGCGGCGATTACTACGGGTTCGACGACGCCCCCTTCGCCGCGGCCCGGCTGGTCCAGTATCTGGCCGCTCACCCCGGTCCGCTCTCCAGCCTCTTGGCCGACGTGCCCCGCACCTACACCACGCCGGAGATCCGGATAGACTGCCCCGATGAGAAGAAATTCCAAGTCGTCGAGCAGGCCGCCCGCTATTTCGGGGAGCGGTATCCCGTGCTCACCATTGACGGCGTGCGCATGAGCTTCGAGCACGGCTGGGGGCTGCTGCGGGCTTCCAACACCCAGCCGGTCCTGGTGCTGCGCTTCGAAGCCACGTCGGAAGCCGCCCTGGCCGCCTACCGCGCCGAGGTCGAAGGATGGCTGCGGGCCCAGGGCATCACGGCCTGAAGGGATGACCGCGCGCCGCTCCTGGGTCCGGGCGGCGGCGATCCTCGGGCTGGGAGGCTTGCTGGCCGGTCGCTGGACTGCAGTCCAGGTGACCGAGACCCTGTGGTCCGCCTCCCTGGGCGCCCAAGCCACCCACCACGCCATCTTCCAGCTCAAATTGGTCCTGGCTCTGCTGGCCTTTGCGGTGGCCGGGATCTGGACGCTGGGCAACCTCTACCTGGTGTACCGGAGCATCGGCTCGGTGCACCTGCCCCGGCGCCTGGGCAATCTGGAGATCATGGAGGCCGTACCGCGCCGCCACCTGGCCCTAGGCACCGCGATCCTGGGGCTGGCCATGGCGGCCGCCGTCAGTTACCGCGCCTCCTCGTGGTGGTATGCTTTCGCCTTGCTGGGAAGCCGGGCCCCGCTGGACCTCAGCGATCCCATCCTGCACCGCGACCTGACCTACTACCTGTTCCGGCTGCCGTGGCAGCGCACCGTGTTGGGGTACTTGACGACCCTGGGCGCGTCGCTGCTGGTCGTGGTTGGGGCCCTCTACGCACTCTTGGGCGCCATCCGCCTGCGTCCGGGCCAACTGCTCGTCGCAGACTGGGCCCGGGCCCATCTGGGCGGCCTGCTGGGGATCTTCGGCCTGGTGCTGGCCGCCGGGTTCCTGTTGGAGCCCGCGGTGCAGGTTGCCAGCCTGGGCCACCTACCGCAGGAAGCGGTCCTGGCGGAAGCCAAGGTGTCGGCTACCCGCCTGCTGGCCGGGATTGCCCTGGTGGCGGGCGTCAGTTCCCTGGCCTGGGTGTGGGCCAATCGGGTGGCTCTGCTGCTCGTGCCGTGGGGCAGCCTGGCGGCCTTGGCGCTGGTCCAGTCCTTCCTGCCGCGGACAGCATCTAGGGACGCCGTCCTTCAGCTCACCCCAGAACTCGAAGCGGCCCGGGCACACTTCTTTGCCGTGGCCTACGGCGGGCCGGCCTCGGATACGACCCTGGACCTGCCGCTCGCAGCCGCAAGCGCCCTGGTGGAGCGGCGCAGCGCAGAGCTTGCTGCCGCCCCGCTATGGAACGGCGCTCAGCTCACCGAACTGTTGAACCGCGCAGCCGCGGTACGCCCGTTTGAACGGTTTACCGAGGCGGCGTTGAGCCTGTACCACGCGCCCGCCGGGCAGGCGGTCCCAGTATTCTTGAGTGCCCGCGAGGTGGACTTGCTGGCGGCGCGGGAGAGCGGCGCGGCCCTCTCCTGGGACAACGTGCACCGCGGAAGCCTGAGCCGCGCGACGGGCGTGCTCGCGGTGGCCGCCACGCGTACCAGCCCGGACGGCAGGCCCCTTTTCGTTGCCGACCTCGCCCGCCCGGACTCGGCGGGGGAGAAGCCGGTCGAGGTGGCCGGGTCTCGTGATGAGCATCTTTTCAGCCCTGCGGCGGAAGACTTCGTGGTGGTGACTCCCGGGGCTACGGAAGTGGCCGGCATCCGGCCTGGCCCGTGGCCTCGCCGGCTGGCCCTGGCCTGGACGCTCCAGAGCCTGCGGTTGCTCTCCACCACGGCCGTGCCGCCCCGAGACGTGATCGTCTGGCGCCGGGCCGTAGCGCGGCGGCTGGACCGCTACGCCCCGTTCGCCCGGTTCGGCACGCCGTTCCCGGTGTTGGCCGGCGGGCATCTCACGTGGGTGGCGTGGGGCTACGTGGCGGCGGAGGCCTTCCCCTTGGCTCCGCCCAGCTCGTGGCACGGTCGCGTGGTCCGATACCTCCGGGCCAGCCTCATCGGGGTGGTGGATGCGGCCACCGGTGCGACCGCGGTGTACCTGGCGGCCCAGCCGGATCCGGTCAGTGCGGCATGGGCGGAGCTGGCACCCGATATCGTGCAGCCAATGGAACGCTTGCCGGCTGCCGTGGCCCAACACCTGCGGTATCCGGAGGAACTCTTCGAGGCCCAGGCGTCGTTGATCTTCGGCCGAACCCCGGCCGAGCCTGCCCCTCTCCGGTTCGGAACCAGGAGCGCGGGCGCTCCGGCGCGAGGAGCGGCCGGCCAGGTAAGCCGGCCGGTGTGGGTCGTGGGTACGCTGCCCGGAGACCCGACGCTGAAGCTTCGCCTCCGGGCCGTACTCGAGCGCGGCGAGCCGGGCCGGCTGGCCGGGCTGTTAGACGGGTCGGTGGAAGGCACGCAGCCTCTGCTCCGCGTGTTCCGCTTGGCCGAACCCCTGGCTTACCCTGGTCCTTCGCAGTTCGCCGCCCGTGTAGGCCAGGAACTCGAACCCGGGGTCGCCGCGGCCGGCCCCGTGACCGTGGAACTCTTTCCGGAAGGGCTGGTGATGCTGCGATCGGTATACCTGGTGCCTCGAGCCGATAGCGGCCTGCCGCGGTTGCGGGAAGTGGTGGCGGGCGTGGGCGATGGCCTGGGCCGGGGTGCGACCCCCGGCGCGGCGGTGCGGGCGGCCGTACGGGAGGCGGGGCCGGCGCTGCCGGCGGCCGGCGATTGGATCGAGGCCCGCCGGTGGTTCCGTCGCCTGGAGGCGGCCCGGCGTGCCGGGGATTGGGCGGCATTCGGGCGGGCCTACGAGCGCCTGCGGCGGTTGCTGGGGGTGGCTCCTGATACGCTGCGCTGAGGGCGGTTGCCCGCGGCCGCCAGCCAGGCTACGTTGAGCGGCCCGTGTCGTCCGATCCTGGCACCATCGTCGTGGCGCTGGGCGGCAACGCCCTGGCCCCTCCTGGGGAGCGAGCCACCATCCACGATCAATTCCGCCACACCCGGGAATCGCTGGCGGCGATCGTGCCATTGGCCGCCCAGGGGTGGCGCATCGCCATCGTGCACGGCAACGGTCCCCAGGTGGGTGACGAGTTGTTTCGCAGCGAGGTCGCTCGCGACCGGGTGGAACCGCTGCCGCTGGGCGTGCTGGTGGCTTCGACCGCGGGCTGGATCGGCTACATGATCCAGCAGTCGCTGCAGAACGCCTTGCGGCGGGCGGGCGTGGGGCGCGAGGTGCTGACCATCATCACCCAGACGGTGGTGGATACCGCGCATCCGGAGGCTCTGCGGCCCACCAAGCCGATCGGGCACGCGCTGCCGGCGGACCTGCTGGCCCGACTCAACGCCGAGGGCGTCCCGGTCGGGCAGGATGCCGGAGGCCGTTGGCGGCGCTTGGCTCCCAGCCCGCGACCGGTGGACGTGGTGGAAGCCGATGCGGTCAGGCGCCTGGTGGCGGAGGGCCACATCGTGGTCGCCGCCGGAGGTGGCGGGCCGCCGGTGTACTTCGATCCCGTGCTGTGCTGGGAGGGAGTGGACGCGGTGGTGGACAAGGACCGCGTGGCGGCTATCCTGGCCCGGCGGGTGGGGGCCGACACCTTGCTCATCCTGACGGATGTGGACGCGGTGTACCGCGACTGGGGGACGCCAAACCGCCGCCCGCTTCGCCGGCTGGACCTGGAGGCGGCCGAAGCCCTGCTCCGAGAGGGCCAACTGGGCGAGGGCTCGATGCGGCCCAAGGTGGAGGCGGCGGTGCAGTTCGTTCGGGAAGGAGGCGGGCGAGCCGTCATCGCCCACTTGGCGCAGGGGCCGGCCGCCCTTGCCGGAGAGACCGGAACCTGGATTACGGGAGATCATTGACGTGAACCTGCACGAATATCAAGCGCGCGCGTTGCTCAAGGACGCCGGCATTCCCGTGCCGGATGGCGACGTCGCCGCGAGCCCGGAGGAGGCCGAACGGATCGCGCGCCGGCTAGGCGGCGCGGTGGTGGTGAAGGCGCAGGTGCATGCCGGAGGGCGGGGCAAGGCGGGTGGCGTCCAGTTGGCCCGAGACGCCTCCCAAGCCCGGGAGCATGCGGCGCGGATCTTGGGGATGACCATCAAAGGCCTCCCGGTTCGGCGGGTGCTGGTGGTCCCGGCGGCGGAGATCGCCTCCGAGAGCTATGTGGGCATTATCGTGGACCGTACCAGCCAGCGGCCGGTGGTCATGGTGAGCCCGGCTGGAGGCGTGGATATCGAAGAGGTGGCAGCGACCACGCCCGAGAAGATCTTCCGGGTGGCGGTGGACCCGCGCTACGGGCTGCTGCCCCACCAGGCGCTGGGGCTCGCCTTCCGCCTGTTCCGCCCCATCGAGCAGGCCCGGCAGGCGGCGGACATCATGCGCCGGTTGTACCAGGTGCTGTGGCAGTGCGGCGGATCGCTGGTGGAAATCAATCCCCTGGTGACCACGCCCCAGGGAGCGGTCCTCGCCCTGGACGCCAAGCTGGTGGTGGACGACAACGAACTGGAGCGCCGCCCCGAGATTGCCGCGCTGCGCGACCTCTCGGCGGAGGCGCCTGCCGAAGTCCAGGCACGGGAGGCGGGGCTTTCCTACATCAAGCTCGAAGGCCGGGTGGGCTGCTGCGTCAACGGCGCTGGCCTCGCCATGGCTACCATGGACTTGGTCAAGTATTACGGAGGTGAGCCGGCCAACTTCTTGGACATCGGGGGAAGCAGCAACCCAGACAAGGTGGTCGCCGCCCTCCGCATCATTACGGCGGATCCCCACGTGAAGAGCATCCTCTTCAACATCTTCGGCGGGATCACCCGGTGCGACGACGTGGCCAACGGCATTGTGACGGCCGCCGGCCAACTTCAGCTCGAGCAGCCGCTCGTGATCCGGCTCACCGGCACCAACGAGGAACTCGCGGTGCGCATCCTGCGGGGTGCTGGCTTCAGTGCGCTCACGGACATGGACGAGGCCGTGCGGCGGGCGGTCGAGCTGGCCCAGGAGGCGGCATGAGCGTCTGGGTCAATCGCGAGACACGGCTCGTGGTCCAGGGCATCACCGGCCGGGACGGATCGTTCCACGCCCGCCAGATGCTGGACTATGGCACCCAGGTCGTGGCAGGCGTGACGCCGGGGCGAGGGGGGCAGGTCTTCGAGGGTCGGGTGCCGGTCTTCGACACGGTGGCGGACGCCGTTGCGGCCACGGGCGCCAACACCTCGGTCATCTACGTGCCGGCCCGCTTCGCGGTGGACGCCATCTACGAAGCCGCCGATGCCGGCATCCGGCTCATCGTGTGCATCACCGAGGGCATTCCGGTGCTCGAGATGACCCGCGTCGTGCCCTACGTGCGCGAGCGAGGAGCGCGCCTGGTGGGACCCAACTGCCCCGGCCTGATTTCGCCGGGGGAGTGCAAGGTGGGCATCATTCCGGGTCAGATCTGCCGGGCCGGCCCCGTGGGTGTGGTCTCGCGGAGCGGGACCCTGACCTACGAGATCATCCACCAGCTCTCCCGGGCGGGTATGGGGCAGTCCACCTGTATCGGCATCGGCGGCGACCCGATCATCGGTACCAACTTCATAGACTGCCTGGCAGCGTTCGAGGCCGACCCCGCCACCCGGGCCATCGTGCTCATTGGCGAGATCGGCGGGACCGACGAACAGCAGGCCGCCGCCCATGTGGCCCAGCACGTCAGCAAGCCCGTGGTCGGCTTCATCGCCGGCCAAACGGCTCCGCCGGGGCGGCGCATGGGCCACGCGGGGGCCATCATCTCGGGCTCGAGCGGCACCGCCGCGGAAAAGATGGCGGCGCTCAAGGAGGCGGGGATTGCCGTCATGAATCGTCCGGCCGACGTGGTAGCGCTGCTGGCGGAGCGATTGGGCGACCGGTGAAGCTCGGCGACCTCCTGGCAGCCGACCGGGTCCTGGTGCCCCTTCAAGCCCAGACGCTCCAACAAGCAGGGGCCCTGCTGGCCGAGGCGATGATTGCCTCGGGCCTGGTCTCCGATCCGGAGCGCCTGCGGCAACTGGTCGCGGAAGCCCTGCCCCGCGATGCGGTACGATTGGCGGGACAGGCATATCTCGTGCACTTCCGCACCGAAGCGGTCTCGCGGTTAGGGGTGGCCCTGGGGGTGGCGGCCGGGCCCATCGCCCGGCGGCGGGAAGTGGCCGGTCGCCGAGGGGCCCGGATCGTGGTGCTCATCGTGGCCCCTCAGAAAGATGCCGCCACCTACCTCAAGGCCGCGGCCGCCTTCGCCCGGGCTCTGGGCCGGCGCGAGGTGGTGGAATCCCTGCTCGAAGCCCAGCGCCCCGAGGACGTGCTTCAGGCGGCGCCACTCGCCGACTTGAGCCTGCCGGGACAGTTGATGGTCCGGGATTTCATGACCTCCAAGGTGCTTTCCGTGGGGGCGGACCAAACGCTGGAGTACGCGGCCAGGCTCATGGTGGCCCATGACGTCCCTTCGCTTCCCGTGGTCTCCCCCTCGGGCGACGTGTTGGGCCTGGTGGGCCACCGGGAAGTGTTGCGGTTTCTGCTGCCCGCCCACGTCAAGCGGGTCACGACGGGAGAGTTCCTTTCGCCCGTTCGCCCGGGCGGCGCTCAGGCCGTCGAGCCGTCGCAGATCCCGGTCAAGGAGGCGATGGATCGCTCGGTGCTGTGCCTGTCCGAGGACCAGAGCTTGGCGGACGTGGCCAGCCTGCTGGTGGCTCGGGACGTGGATCGCTTCCCGGTGGTCCGGGAAGGGAAGCTCGTGGGGTTCATCACGCGCGGCGATATCGTGCGGCGGCTCTTCGGGCCCTGAGCGCCCGGGAAACACGCCGCGATTTCAAAACTTGTGTCGGGAGGTTCATGCACACCCTGGCCATCATCAAGCCTGACGCCGTCGCGGCCGGACAGGCGGGAGCCATCCTCGCCCACCTCGAGCGAGCCGGCTTCCAGATCCGGGCCGCGCGCCTGGTGCGCCTGACCACGGTCGAGGCCGAGGCCTTCTACGAGGTGCACCGAGAACGGCCGTTCTATCGGTCGCTGGTCGCGTTCATGACGTCCGGTCCCTGCCTGCCGCTGGTGCTGGAGCACCCCGACGCGGTGGCGCATCTGCGCGCCGTGATCGGGGCGACCGACCCGGCTGAGGCCGCCGAGGGCACGGTGCGCAGGCTGTACGCGCAGTCGAAGGAGCGCAACGCGATCCACGCCTCGGACTCGCCGGAGAACGCCCGGCGAGAAGTGGCGTTCTTTTTCTCGGAGTCGGAGCTGCGGCGGTTGGGGGCCACGTTGCGTTGACCGAAGTTATAGCCAGTACTACATTTAGCGGCTATGTTACGGCTCGACCGCCGGGCCCTGGATCAGGGCCCGGTGGAGATCGGCGGCTCGCTCGCCCCCGATGACCCGCTCTTTGCAGGACTGGACTTCGCCTTGGCCGAGGCCGTGCGGGTCACCGGCACGATGGCTGCGGCAGGACCGGGGCGTTACTTCTTGCAGGGAGACCTGCTCACCCGCGTGCGGGGCGTCTGCCGGCGCTGTCTCGCGCCCGTGGACTCGGCGGTGGCTGTCCGGTTGGGCATGCTCTTTACCGATGACCCTCTGGCTGATGACCCTTCAGCTTGGGTACTGGACCCGAAGGCCGCCACGTTGGATCTGAGCGAGGCGATTCGCGAGGAGCTGATACTGTCCGTCCCGGAGTACGTGTTGTGTCGTGAGGATTGCCGGGGCCTGTGCCCCGGCTGTGGCGAGGATCTCAACGTCGGGACCTGCACCTGCCGCCCGGCGGCGGACGCCCGGTGGGCGCCGCTCGAGGCGCTGCGACGCCGGTTGCCCGACGACCCGAGGTAAGCATGGCGGTACCCAAGCGCAGGACGTCCAAGAGCAAGAAGCGCAAGCGCCGGCTGCATTACCGAGCCCCGGCGGTAGCACTGCAACCCTGCCCCCGCTGCGGCGATCCGCGCCGGCCCCACCGGGTCTGCCCGAGCTGCGGCTATTACGGCGGCGTCAAGCGGCTGGACATCGAGGACCAGTAGGCGTGATCCGGATCGCGCTGGACGCGATGGGGGGCGATTTCGCACCGGCGGTGCCCATCGAGGGCGCGCTGGCGGCGGCGGCCGAGATGCCGGAACCGTGCGAAATCGTGTTGGTCGGCCGATCGGCGGACATCCGCGACGCCTTGATCCAACGGGGTGCTGCTCCCGACCGCTTTCGGATCGAGGAGGCCCCGGAGGTGGTGGGCATGGGCGAGAAGCCGCTGGCTGCGGTCCGGGGTAAGCCCCGCTCGTCCATCGCCGTCGGATTGGGGCTCCAGAAACGCGGCGAGGCACACGCCTTCATCTCCGCCGGCAACACCGGAGCGGTCATGGCCGCCAGCACCATCTTGTTGGGCCTTCACGCCGGAGTCGAGCGGCCGGCCATCGGGGCGCTCTTCCCCACCGGGGCCCAACCGGTGCTGGTGCTGGATGCCGGGGCCAACGTGGACTGCAGCCCGCGCGAGTTGCAAGGTTTCGCCTACATCGGCGCGGTCTACGCCCGAGACGTGCTCGGCAGGCCGCACCCCAAGGTCGGCCTGCTCAACATCGGCGAGGAAGAAGAAAAGGGAAACGCCGCGGTCAAGGAAGCGCACGCGTTGCTCAAGCACAGCACGCACTTCTCCTTCGTGGGCAACGTCGAGGGGCGAGACATCTTGCGGGGGAGCTGCGACGTGGTGGTCTGCGACGGGTTCGTCGGCAACGTGGTGCTCAAGTTCTATGAATCCGTCGAGCGGCTGTTCCGCAGCTTGCTGGAGCGCTCGGTGGAGCGCCAGGTGCTGGAGAGCCCGGGAATGCGAGAGGTGTTCCGCATTCTGGACTACTCCGAGTACGGAGGGGCCCCGCTCCTGGGCATCCGGGGGGTCTCCATCATCTGCCACGGCAGCTCGAGCCCGCGGGCCATCAAGAACGCCATCCGGGTCGCTCTCCAATCGGTCAAAAGCCAGCTGAGCCAGCATATCGGGGCGGAGTTCGCCGGCGGGGAAGCCGTCGCATGAAGCGGCCGCTGGTGGAGCTGGTGGGAACCGGGCGCTACACCCCGGAGCGCATCCTCAGCAACGCCGATCTCGAGAAGATGGTGGACACCTCGGACGAGTGGATCCGGGAGCGGACCGGCATCCGGGAGCGACGCATCGCGGACTCCAACGAGACCGTGGCCTACATGTCCTGCGTCGCCGCCCGGCAGGTCCTCGAGGACGCCCGCCTGGGCCCCGAGGATCTGGACGCCATCATCCTCGGAACGGCGTCGCCCGATCGCCTGCTTCCCTCCACCGCCTGCGACATCCAGGCCCAGCTCGGAGCCAGCAACGCGGCCGCGTTCGATGTCTCCGCGGCCTGCAGCGGGTTCCTCTATGGCCTGGCGGTGGCCGAAGGCATGGTGGTGAGCGGACAGGCCCGGCACGTGCTGGTGATCGGCGCCGAGCGGCTGTCCACGATCACCGATTATACCGACCGGGCCACCTGCATTCTCTTTGGGGACGGGGCCGGCGCCACTGTGGTCCGGGCGGCGCGCGACGGCTCTCGCGGCATCCTGGCCGGCTACCTCAAAGCCGACGGCACGCTCGCGGAACTGCTGTACCGGCCGGGCGGTGGCGGCTGCCATCCTCCCGATCAAGCGCTCCTGGCGGACCGCGGGTACTACATCAAGATGGCCGGCCGGGAAGTGTTCAAGTCGGCGGTGCGCTCCATGGCGGACGCCTGCGATCGCGCGCTGCAGCGCGCAGGGTTGACGGCTGAGCAGATTGATCTCTTGATCCCGCACCAGGCCAACATCCGGATCATCGAGGCCACCGCCAAGCACGCCGGCATCCCCATGGACAAGGTGTACGTCAACATTGATCGGTACGGCAACACCTCGGCGGCTTCGATCCCGATCGCCCTGGATGAGTGCGTCCGCTCCGGGCGCCTGAAGGCCGGCATGCACGTCCTCATGGTGGCCTTTGGGGGCGGATTCACGTGGGCCAGCATGATCGTCCGGTGGTAGCCGTCGTGCTGCTCTGCCCGGGCCAGGGCACGCAGCGCGTGGGCATGGGACAAGATCTTGCCGCTCGATATCCGGCGGCGCGCCAGGTGTTCGAGGCGGTGGACGAAGCGCTGGGGGTGCCCCTCGCCCGCCTGATGTGGGAGGGGCCGGAAGGCGAGTTGACCGAGACCCACAACGCCCAGGTGGCCATCTTGACCCACACCCTGGCGGCATACGCGATCCTCAAAGACCGCATCCGGCCGGTGGCGGCTGCGGGCCACTCCCTGGGCGAGTACTCCGCCTACGCTGCGGCGGGCTCCTTGAGCCTGGCGGACGCCGCGCGCTTGGTGCGACGCCGGGGCGAGCTGATGCGGCAAGCCGGCCAGCGGCGCCCGGGCACCATGGCGGCGGTGCTGGGGCTCGAGATCGAGAAGGTCGCCCAGGTGTGCCGCTCCGCGAGCAGCGGTCAGGAGGTGGTGGTGCCCGCCAACCTCAACGCGCCGGACCAAACCGTCATTTCGGGCGACCCGGCGGCGGTGGAGCGCGCGGGTGCCGGGTGCAGGAAGGCGGGGGCGAAGCGCGTGGTGGGGCTGAACGTCTCCGGCGCCTTTCACTCCCCCTTGATGGAGCCCGCGAAGGCCGAGCTGGTGGGCATCCTGGAGCGAACCCCCATGGCCGATCCGGCCTTCCCCGTGGTCGCCAACGTCACCGCCCAACCGGTGCGCGATGCCGCCACCGCCCGGCGCCTGTTGGGCGAACAGCTTACCCGGCCGGTGCGCTGGGTCGAGAGCATGCGGGAGCTGCTCGGCTTGGCCGGCGCAGGCACGGTCTTCCTCGAACTCGGCCCCGGCAACGTGTTGGCGGGCCTCTTCAAGCGCTTAGCCCCCGAGGCTCGGGTGGTGAGCATTGGGACGGCCGACGGGGTCGAACGCTTTCTGGAGCAGGCCGCATGACGATTGACCTGACAGGTAAGGTGGCCTTGGTCACCGGGGGGTCGCGAGGCATCGGCTGGGCCATCGCCGAGCGCCTCTACCGGGCCGGCGCAGACGTCGCCATCCTCGCCCGCGACCTGGCGCGGGCCCAGCAGGCTGCCGGAGCACTCGCGGGCCAGGGAAAGAGCTTCGCCGTCCGCGCCGACGTGGCCCTCACGGCCGAGGTGGAGGCCGCCATCGCGCAGGTGGAACAGCAGGTCGGTCCGGTGGACATCTTGGTCAACAACGCCGGGTTCACCCGCGACGGGCTCTTGGTCCGCATGGGCGAGCAGGATTGGGATGCGGTGGTGGACACCAACCTCAAGGGAGCGTTCAATACCATGAGGCTCGTGGCCCGGACCATGATCAAGCGGCGCTGGGGGCGGATCATCAACATCACGTCGGTCGTGGGCCTCACGGGTAACCGGGGCCAGGCCAACTACTGCGCGTCCAAGGCGGGGTTGATCGGCCTGACCAAGGCGGTAGCCCGCGAGCTGGCATCCCGGAACGTGCTGGTGAATGCGGTGGCCCCCGGCTTTATTGACACGGATTTGACGCGCGACCTGGCGCCGGAGGCGCGCCAAGCCCTGGCGGACCAGATCGCCTTGGGCCGCTTGGGGCTGCCGGCCGACGTGGCTGGAGCCGTGCTCTTTCTTGCCTCCGAGCTAGCCGACTACATTACAGGGCAAGTCGTCGTCGTGGACGGCGGCATGATCCTGTAGCGATCCCCCACTCTTTCCCAGAGGACGTCATGAGCGACCTGGAGGAAAAAGTCAAAGACATCATTGTCGAAGAGCTGGGCGTCGAGCGGGAGAAGCTCACAGACAACGCCAGCTTCATGGAGGACTTGGGCGCCGACAGCCTGGACACGGTGGAGCTGGTCATGGCGTTCGAGAAGGAGTTCGATATTGACATCCCGGACGAGGAGGCGGAAAAACTCCGGACTGTCGGGGATGCGATGAAGTACCTGCACGAAAAGCTGGGGAAATAGCTTGGCGAAGCGGCGGGTCGTGGTCACCGGCATGGGGGTCGTGTCCCCGTTGGGCAACACCGTCGCCGAGACCTGGGCCGGGCTGTTGGCCGGCCGGTCCGGGGCGGCGCCCATCCGGCGGTTCGACCCGTCCGGCCTCCCGGTGCGGTTCGGCTGCGAGGTCAAGCAGTTTGACGCCCTGCAGTTCATTGACCGGAAGGAGGCCCGTCGCTACGACCAGTTTCTCCAGTACGCCATCGCGGCCACGGCGGAGGCGACCTGCGACGCCGGCTTCGCGAACGGGCTGCCCTCGCCCGAGCGCACCGGGGTGATCATCGGCAGCGGCATCGGCGGCATCGGGACCTTCGAAGAGCAATGCAAGATCTTCCTCAAGGAAGGCCCGCAGCGCGTATCCGTCTTCTTCATCCCCATGTTCATTCCCGATATCGCCTCGGGGGTGATCGCCATCCGGCTGGGGGCCAAGGGACCCAACTACTGTACCGTGTCGGCCTGTGCCTCGTCCGCCCACGCGATCGGGGAGTCCTACCGGCTGATCCAGCAGGGAGAAGCCGACGTGATGATTACGGGCGGGGCCGAGAGCGCCATCACGCCGCTCGCCATCGCCGGCTTCAGCAACATGAAGGCCCTCTCCGAGCGCAACGACCAGCCGGAGAAGGCCTCTCGGCCCTTCGACAAGCAGCGCGACGGTTTCGTGATGGGTGACGGGGCGGGGGTGATCGTGCTGGAAGCCTTAGAACACGCGCTGGATCGCGGCGCCCGGATCCACGCCGAAGTGGTGGGCTACGGCATGAGCGCCGACGCCTATCACATCACGCAGCCGGCTCCCGGCGGAGAAGGCGCCAAGCGCGCCATGTTGGCCTGCCTCAAGGACGGCAACATCGCTCCGGCGGAGGTCGGCTACATCAACGCCCACGGCACCTCGACCCCCGTGGGAGACGTGGCCGAGGTGAAAGCGGTCAAGGAAGTCTTCGGGGAGCATGCCCGGAAGCTGGTGGTGGGATCCACCAAGTCCATGACCGGCCACTTGTTGGGCGCCGCCGGCGGGCTGGAGTTTGCCATCTCGGTGCTGGTGATCGAGCACGGCGAGATTCCGCCGACCATCAACCAGGAAGATCCGGATCCCGAGTGCGACTTGGACTGCGCTCCCAACCGGAAGGTGACCCGGCGGGTGGACGTGGCACTCACGAACTCGTTCGGGTTCGGAGGGCACAACGCCTCGCTCGCGATTCGGCGGTTCGAGGGCTGAGGCCTGGCGATGATGGTGGAAGATCCCCGCCTGGAACCGGTAGCCGCCAAGGTCGAAGCGGGCGAGCGGCTGACGGGCGCCGATGCCCTGGTGCTGTTCGAGACGCCCGACTTGCTGAGCCTGGGGCTCCTGGCGGACGCCGCCAACCGCCGGCGGAACGGCGATCGCGTGTTTTTCTCCTCCAACCAGCACATCAACCCCACCAACGTGTGCGTGCTGCGCCACAACTGCGTCTTCTGCTCGTTCGCCCGGACGCCCCGGGAAGAAGGCGCCTACACCCGGACGCTGGAGGAGGTGTTCGCCGAGGCCGAGAGCGCGCACGAGGAGCCGATTCGGGAGTTCCACATCGTGGGAGGCTTGCACCCCAAGCTGCGGCTTTCCTACTACACGGACCTGATTCGCGGCCTCAAGGAACGGCATCCGGGGGTGCACATCAAGGCCCTGACCGCCGTGGAAATCGCCCATCTGGCCCGCATCGAGCGCATCTCGACGCGCCAGGTGTTGGAAGCCCTCAAGGCGGCCGGACTGGAAACGCTCCCGGGCGGGGGAGCGGAAGTCTTCGGGGCCGGGGTGCGAGCCACCATCGCCGACCGCAAACTGGGGGCCGCCGAGTGGCTGCGGGTCCATCGCGAGGCGCACGAGCTGGGCATTCCCAGCAACTGCACCCTGCTCTACGGGCACGTGGAAACGCTCCAGGACCGGATCGAACACCTCCAGATGCTGCGGGATCTCCAGGACGAGACCGGGGGGTTCCTGACCTACATCCCGCTGGCCTATCACCCGGACCACAACGAGTTGGGCCAGCGCCTGGGGCGCACTGGGACCGCCACCACCGGCTACGACGATCTCAAGAACATCGCGGTGGGCAGGTTGTTCTTGGACAACATCCCCCACGTGAAAACCCACTGGCCCATGGTGACGCCCTTCATCTCGCAGCTTGCGCTCCACTTCGGGTGCGACGACGTCGAAGGGACCGTGGTGTACGAGCGGGTCTATCATGAAGCGGGCGCTCATACCCCGCTCAGGCTCTCTTACGGGGAAGTGGTCCGGCTGATCCGCGGCGCGGGCAAGGAACCGGTGGAGCGCGACGCGCTCTACCGGCCGGTCCGCACCTTCGCGCCGGACGATCCCATCTTTACCCCGCCGGTGGAACGCGAGAGCAGGGGAGCCGCCGAGCCGGAGGTGGTGCGACTGGTGGGGGCGGGCCGTGCCTAAGGGGAATCAGGTGGCGAGCGGAGGAAGCCGGTGCGTCTAGGTCGCATCGGGTACATCAACTGCTACCCGGTCTACGGGGCCCTCGACCGGGGGATCGTTCCCGCGCCGGGAGAGCTGGTGACGGGTACGCCCTCGGAACTCAACGACCTCCTGGCGGCCGGCGAGCTGGACGTCTCGGCGGTTTCCGCGGTCGAATACGCCCGCAACGCGGCGGCCTACCACCTCTTGCCCGACCTCGCCGTCTCGAGCGACGGCCCGGTCCGAAGCGTGATCCTCTTCGCCCGCAGGCCCGTCGAAGAGCTGCACCAGGCCACCATTCTGCTGTCGGCGTCCTCCCGGACCTCGGTCTATTTGCTCCGGCTGCTCTGTGCGGATCGCTGGCGCATTCAGCCGCGCTTCGCGGAGGCGCGAGCCGAGGCGGCGGATTTGGAGAGCCTGGCCCGCCTGCCCCACGAGGCCGTGCTGGTCATCGGCGATCCCGCCTTGATCCTGGCCGGGCGCCAGGCCTACCCCTATGCCTACGACTTGGGCGAGGCCTGGAAACAGTGGACCGGCCTCCCCTTCGTGTTCGCCGTCTGGGCCGCGCGGCGGGAGGCGGATCGCGAGCAGGTGCGGGCGGTACACGGCGCCCTGCTGGCGTCGCGCACGTGGGGCTTGAGCCACTTGGACGAGCTGGCGGCGCAGGCGGCCCGAGCCACGGGCATCGCCACCAGGGTGTGCCGGCAATACTTCGACGGCCTGGATTACGGCCTGACGTACAAACATCTGGAAGGACTCACCAGCTTCTTGCGGCGCCTGGCCTCTCGGGGACTGGTTCGGGACGGGGCCCTGGCCTTCCTGGCGGTGGCCTGATGTCCCCGAGCCCCGTGGATCGCCGGTCGCCCGCGTTCCGCTCGTATCTGGAACTCTACGAGAGGGCCCCGCTGCTCGAACTGGGCCGCTTGGCGGACGCCCGGCGCCGCGAGCTGCATCCCGATGGGGTGGTCACCTACATCGTCGATCGCAACATCAACTACACCAACGTGTGCGTGGCCGACTGCGCCTTCTGCGCCTTTTACCGGCGCCCCAAGCATGCCGAAGGCTACGTGCTGTCCTTCGAGGAGATCGGCCGCAAGATTGACGAAGCCAAGAGCCTCGGTGCGGTCCAGATTCTGCTGCAAGGGGGGCACAACCCGTACATCCCCTTCGAGTGGTACCTGGACCTCTTGCGGTACATCAAGCGCCATCACCCCATCCACATCCACGGCTTCTCGCCCTCGGAGGTGGATTTCTTCGCGACGCGCTTCCGCATGAGCGCGGAGGACGTGATCCGGGAACTGATGGCCGCAGGGCTGGACTCGATCCCCGGCGGCGGAGGGGAGATCCTGGTCCAGGAGGTGCGGGACCGGGTGGCGCCGAAGAAGGCCGGAGCCGACCGCTGGCTCGAGATCATGGAGATCGCCCACGGGCTGGGCATGAAAACGTCGGTGACCATGATGTACGGCATGGGCGAAACCCCGGCGGATCGGATCGAGCACCTCTTCCGCGTGCGCGAGGTGCAGGCGCGGACCGGCGGCTTCACCGCCTTCATCACTTGGCCCCTGCAGCCCGAGCACACAGCCATGGAGGGGACCCCCAAGACCGACGCGGTCACCTATCTCCGGACCGTGGCCATCGCCCGGCTGATCCTGGACAACGTGCCCAATCTGCAGGCCTCCTGGGTGACCATGGGACTCAAGGTGGGACAGGTGGCCCTGCGGTTCGGGTGCAACGACTTCGGCTCCCTGATGATCGAAGAAAACGTGGTCTCGGCGGCGGGCACGACCCACCGCGCCACCATCGAGGAGATGCGCCGCCATATTCTGGATGCCGGCTTCCGCCCCGCCCGCCGGCGCCAAGACTACTCCATCATTCCGGACGAACGAGCCGCGTGACCACGGCAGCGAAACCGGTTCTGATCCTGGTAGGCTCGGAGAGCGACCGCGAGCGCATGGCCGCCGCCTGCGAGGCGCTGGAGCAGGCCGGCGTGGGATACGACTTTGTCGTCTCCTCGGCGCATCGGAACGCGGAGCAGACGGCCCAGATCGCCAAGGAGGCGCGCGGCAGGGGCTATCGCGTCATCATCGCGGGCGCCGGGTTGGCCGCGGCGCTGCCGGGCGCGGTGGCGGCGCTCACCGACCTGCCGGTGATCGGCGTGCCGCTCGAGGTGGGCCCGCTGCGCGGCGTGGATGCGCTCTACGCCATCGCCCAGCTCCCGCCGGGCTGCCCCGTCGGAACCGTAGGGATCGGCAACGCCAAAAACGCGGCGTTGCTGGCATTGCGGATTCTCCGGAGCTGATCCCGGAGCCGGCCCCGCCGGCAGCCGGAGCCCGCCCCCCGCGATCCCTGGGGCATCGTCCCGCGTCGCCCAGGCGCTATAATTCCTACCCATGCACACTGCGCAGCGAACCCACGGGTTTACCGAGTCGGTCATCCGGGGCATGACCCGGCTGGCGACCGAGTACGGCGCCATCAACCTGGCCCAAGGCTTCCCCAATTTTGCGGCGCCCGAGGTGATCAAAGAGGCGGCCATCCGGGCCATCCGGGACGACATCAATCAGTATGCGATTACCTGGGGAGCCAAACGCCTGCGCCACGCGCTGGCCCGCAAGTACCAGGAGTGGTACGGGATGGCAGTCGACCCGGAGACCGAGATCACGGTCACCTGCGGGGCCACCGAAGCGATGGCCGCGGCCCTCATGGCCATCGTGGATCCCGGCGACGAGGTCGTCGTGTTCGAGCCCTATTACGAAAACTACGGTCCCGACGCCATCCTCTGCGGCGCTCGAACCGTGTACCTGCCCCTGCCCCTGAGCGGCGAGCTGGATGTGGAGCGCTTGGCCGGCGCCTGCTCCCGGAGGACCAGAGCCATCGTGGTCAACACCCCCAATAACCCGACCGGCCGGGTCCTCACCCCAAAGGAGCTGGAGGCGATCGCCGAGCTGTGCCAGCGCTACGGCGCCTACGCCGTGACCGACGAGATCTACGAGCATATCTACTACGAGGGCCGGCACATTCCCCTGGCCACACTCCCCGGCATGCGCGAGCGCACCATCACCATCAGCGGGGCCTCCAAAACCTTCAGCATCACCGGGTGGCGAATCGGCACCATCGTAGCACCGGCTCCCGTCACCGACGCGATTCGTAAGGTGCACGATTTCCTCACCGTGGGCGCGCCCGCGCCGCTGCAGGAGGGCGTGGCCGCAGGACTGGAAAGCTTGGGCCCCGACTACTACGCCGCGCTCGCCCGCGATTACCAGGCACGGCGGGACCTGCTCTGCCGGGGGCTTCAAGAGGCGGGCTTCCGCTTGACCCCGCCCCAGGGAGCCTACTACGTGCTGGCCGATTTCTCGGCCTTGAGCGACCTGCCGGACGACCAGTTTGCCGTGTGGCTGACGCGCGAAATCGGCGTGGCTCCGGTGCCTGGATCCAGCTTCTACAGCCGCCCGGAGCTGGGCCGAACGCTGGTGCGCTTTGCCTTCTGCAAGACGGACGACCTGCTCGCCGAGGCGGTGCGGCGGCTGGCAGGGGTGGCGCAGGCTGCGGCTCGAACATGAAGCCGCGGGTGGGCCTGGGATACGACTCCCACCGGTTCGGCGCCGACCGGCCCCTGGTGCTGGCCGGCGTCAGGGTGCCTCATCCCACCGGTCTCGAGGGACACTCCGACGGGGACGCGGTGGCTCACGCCGTGGCCGACGCGCTGCTGGGTGCCGGGGCGATGGGGGACCTGGGGCGGCTCTTTCCGGACACTGATCCCCGGTGGCAGGATGCTGACTCCATGCAACTGCTGGCCGAAGTCAAGCGCAGAATCAGCGCCGCCGGCTACCGGATCGTCAACCTCGACGTCACCGTGGTGACGGAGGCTCCCAAGCTCGCCCCCCACACGGAGGCCATGCGTTCGAGCTTGGCCCAGGTCCTGGCCCTGCCCCCCAGTGCCGTCTCGATCAAGGCCAAGACGAACGAAGGCATGGATGCCGTCGGTGCGGGCCAAGGCCTCCAG
Organism: Gemmatimonadota bacterium; assembly: GCA_037440225.1. Lineage (GTDB taxonomy): Bacteria > Gemmatimonadota > Gemmatimonadetes > Gemmatimonadales > GWC2-71-9 > JACPAP01. Next base: position 288,936 of record JBBIUN010000004.1, read on the forward strand.
GTCTTCGCCATCGCCGCGCTCGAGGACGGCTGATCTGCTCCAGCAACTGCTTGAAGCCGTCCTCGAGTTGCCCCCGCACGCCGTCTATCTCGTCATCGGCGCGCTGGCGGCGGTCGAAAACATCTTCCCCCCGGTGCCCGCCGATACGGTGGTGGCCTTGGGGGGCTTCCTCGCAGGCGCCGGCAAGGTATCGGCGCTCAACGTCTTCTTGATCACCTGGGCGGCCAACGTTCTCACCGCCACGTCCGTTTACCTCGCCGGCCGGACCATCGGCCGCAGCTTCTTTCGCGGCCGGCTGGGACGCAAGCTGGTACATCCGCGCCACGTCGCCCGGCTGGAGCGACTGTACCACCGGCACGGATCCTTAGGCCTCTTCTTGAGCCGGTTCATCCCCGGCGTCCGGGCCGTCCTCCCCCCGTTTGCCGGCGTGGCCCGCTTGTCCTTCTGGCGCTCCGTACCGCCCATGGCCCTCGCCTCGGGGCTGTGGTACGGAGCCCTGACCTATGCCGCGGCCGCGCTGGTGACGCAGCTCGACGACGTGGCCGCCTTCGTGCGCCGGTTCAATGCGGCGGCCTTCCTGCTGGCGGCATCGGTAGCTGCGGCCTTGGCGGCCTTCGTATGGTGGCGCCACCGCCGGCTGAGGCTCGCGCGTGCCGGTCCCCAGACGCCGGAGCCCGCGCCGCCTGATCGCGGGCCGGCAGAAGCGACCGACCACACCCCCAGCACGGGCCGAAAGAACGAGGTTCCCCGTGGCGGGCGATCTTGACCGCGCCTTCTGGCTGGAGGCCTTCGCCGACCACCTGAGCCTGGAGGCGGGAAGCAGCCCCCACACCGTGGGGAATTACCTCCGTGACCTGCGGCGACTGGCTCAGTATGCCGCGAGCCGCGGCATCGGCGACCCCGCCGCGCTGACCACCGCTGCCATCCGGGACTTCGTTTACCACCTCAAGGACTTGGGGCTCGCTCCCACCAGCATCCGCCGCCAAATCTCGGCGGTGCGGACGTACTACCGCTTTCTGGTGGGCGAGGGGCACGTGACCCGCGATCCCAGTGCCGGCGTGGAACTGCCCAAGACCTGGCAGCGCTTGCCCGAGGTATTGACCCTCGCGGAGGTGGAAGCCCTGCTCGGTGCGCCCACACCCGACGAAGCTCTGGGCTGGCGGGACCGCGCCCTGCTCGAGGTGGCCTACGGCACCGGAGTCCGGGTGTCCGAACTGGTGAGCTTGGCGCTCACCGATATCTGGTTCGACGAGGCGCTGGTCCGAGTGATCGGCAAGGGCTCGAAGGAACGACTGGTCCCCATTGGGCGCCGCGCCCTGGGGGCCGCCGCCGTCTACCAGCGCGAGATCCGGCCGCTGCTGGACCGGGGCAAAAGCCAGGGCCGCTTCTTCCTCAACGCCCGCGGTCACCCCTTGAGCCGGGTGGGAGCCTGGACCATCATCAAGCGCTCCGCGGCGAGAGCGGGGCTCAAGAAGCGCGTGAGCCCCCACACCCTGCGGCACAGCTTTGCCACCCATCTGCTCGAAGGCGGCGCCGACCTGAGGGCCGTCCAGGCCATGCTGGGCCACGCGGATCTCTCCACCACCCAGATTTACACCCATGTGGACCGCGATTACCTCCGCAGCGTGCTCCGCAGCTTTCACCCCCGAGCGTGAGCGCCGGCGCTAAAGCCCCGCGCGCCGTGGAGCCGCCTCACCATCAGCGCCCCGGAGCCTCGTCGCCATCAAAGAGGCCCCCCGCTAGTTTTCCGCCATGATCCTGGTGCTCGACAACTACGACTCCTTCACCTACAACCTGGTTCAGTATCTGGGTGAGCTGGGCGCCGATCCCGTGGTGCGGCGCAACGACCAGGTGACGGTGGACCAGGTCCGAGCCATGCGCCCGGAGGCCGTGGTGATTTCCCCGGGCCCCGGCACACCCGGCACCGCTGGCATCAGCGTTCCCCTGGTTCGCGCCCTGGCCGGCGGGGTGCCCATCCTGGGCGTCTGCCTGGGCCACCAGGCGATCGGCGAGGCGTTCGGGGGCCGCATCGTCCGGGCGGACCGCATCATGCACGGCAAGACGTCCCTCATCGAGCACACCGGGCAGGGCGTCTTTGCCGGGCTCGACCGGCCGTTCAGCGCCATGCGGTACCACTCGCTGGTGGTGGACCCTGCATCCGTGCCGCCTGAACTGGTGGTGACGGCCTGGACCGCGGATCGCCCCCCAGGCGCCGAGATCATGGGGCTCGAACACCGGCACTATCCGGTCTTCGGCGTGCAATTTCACCCGGAGTCGGTAGGGACGGCGTTGGGCCTCAAGCTCCTCGGCAATTTCTTGAGGCTGGCTTGGACCAGCGGGACGGCGGCCGGGGGGCTGAATCCGCAACATGTTGATGGTAAATAAGTTGGCTCTCTGACCCACGGAACGGGCGGCGGCGGCACGACTTTTGACAGACCCGCCGGGGCGTGTTAACTTGGGCTGTGCGCGTTCTGTGCGTCATTCCCGCCCGCGTTGGTTCTAGCCGATTACCGGAAAAGCCGCTTCGTCTCCTTGCCGGTGAACCTTTGGTCCGCCGCGTGGCTCGTCGCGTGGCCGGTTTCGGCTTGGGGATCCCGGTCGTGGTGGCCACCGATGACTCCCGAGTAGCCGCGGCCGTCTCGGACTTGACGGGGCTGGGCGTCGAGGCAGTCCTCACGTCGCCGACACTTCGCTCCGGTACCGAGCGGGCCGCCGCGGTGCTCGCGCTCCCTGAGTACGGCGATTTCGACGTGGTGCTGAACGTTCAGGGGGACGAGCCCCTGATCCCCGAGGCGGCGCTTACCGGGGCCCTGGGGCGGGTGACGGCGGTGGGTGAGCCCATCGGCACCGCCGCGGCGCGGTTGGAGGAAGGCGCCTTGGCAGATTTCCACTGCGTCAAGGTGGCGGTGGACCGCTCCGGGCTCGCTCGGGGGTTCTTTCGGGCGGTTCCCGAACGGGAGTGGCCTCCTGCCTGGTCCTGGTGGCGGCACCTGGGCGTGTACGCCTATCAGGCTGGGGCGCTGAAGCAGTGGGTGGCCCTCCCGCCGGTGCCGGAGGAACGCGAGCGAGGGCTGGAGCAGCTGCGGCCCCTGGCCTACGGGATGCGGATCGGCGTCGCGGTGTTGGATGTACCGGCGCCGCCAGCGGTGGATACCGAGAACGATGTGCAGCGGATCGAGAATCGGTTGGCGCTGGCCACCTAGGGGGTGAACGGCCGATGAGTACCAAGTACATCTTTGTCACCGGCGGTGTGGTGTCCAGCTTGGGCAAGGGCATCACCTCGGCTTCGCTGGGTCGGCTCCTGGTGGAGCGGGGGCTCAAGGTGACGATGCTCAAGTTCGATCCCTATATCAACGTGGATCCGGGGACCATGTCGCCGTTCCAGCACGGCGAGGTGTACGTGACGGACGACGGCGCCGAGACCGATCTGGATTTGGGGCACTACGAGCGCTTTATTGACCGCTCGCTCTCCCAGATGAACAACGTCACGACCGGCCGCATCTACCAATCCGTCATTACCAAGGAGCGTCGCGGCGAGTATCTGGGCAGCACGGTGCAGGTGATCCCCCACATCACCGATGAAATCAAAGCTGCCATCAAGCGCCTGGCGCCGGACCACGACGTGGTGATCACGGAGGTGGGCGGCACGGTGGGGGACATCGAGTCGCTCCCGTTCCTGGAAGCCATCCGGCAGTTCCGCCAGGAGGTCGGGCGCGACCACACCTTGTTCATCCACGTGACTCTGGTGCCGTTCGTGGCGGCGAGCGGGGAACTGAAGACCAAGCCCACGCAGCATTCCGTCCGCGAACTCATGGAGATCGGCATCCAGCCGGACATCTTGGTCTGCCGGACGGAGCGCGAGCTGGGCGAGGCGGTCAAGCGCAAGATCGCGCTGTTCTGCAACGTGGACTTCGGGTGCGTGATCGAAAACCGGGACGTGCCGACCATTTACCAGGTGCCCCTGCTGCTGCACGAGCAGGGGCTGGATCGCCAGGTTTGTCAGCGGCTCCAGCTTGACGTCAAGGAGCCGGACTTGAGGCCCTGGCGGGCCATGGTGCAAAAGATCCTGGAGCCCAGCCGGCGGGTCCAGGTGGCCGTGGTGGGCAAGTACACGGACCTTACCGATTCGTACACCTCGATCCGGGAAGCCTTGGTCCACGGCGGGATCGCCAACGATGCCGGCGTGGACCTCACCTGGATCGCGAGCGACGAATTCACCGATCAGGCGGAAGCGGGACGGCTGCTGGCGGGTTATGACGCGCTGCTCGTGCCGGGTGGTTTCGGCGTGCGGGGGGTCGAGGGCATGATCGAGGCCGTGCGCTGGGCCCGCGAGCACCAGCTGCCGTTCTTCGGTATCTGCTTGGGCATGCAGGTGGCCATCATCGAGTTCACTCGCCACGTCTGCCAACTGCCGGAGACCAACTCCAGCGAATTCGCTGCCGAGTGCGAGAACCCCGTCATTTCGCTGCTGAATTCCCAGCGGGACGTGGAGAACTTGGGCGGCACCATGCGCCTGGGGGCCTATCCCTGCCGCCTGCGCCCGGGATCGCGGGTGGCGCAGATCTACGGGACCGACCAGGTGAGCGAGCGGCACCGCCACCGCTACGAAGTCAACAACTCGTACCGCGACCTGCTGGCCGAGTACGGCATGCGATGCACCGGGCTGTCGCCCGACGGCTCCTTGGTGGAAATGGTGGAGCTGCCGGAGCATCCCTGGTTCGTCGGCTGCCAGTTTCACCCCGAGCTGCGCTCCCGCCCCACCCGGCCCCATCCGTTGTTCGCGAGCTTCGTGAAGGCGGCCCTGGAGCATCAGCAGCGGGCGGCCAAACCCGCGGCCGCGCTGGCGGAGAGTCGCGCGTGAGATGACCGCGTGGTGGACACCGGGCCCGATCGTCATCGCCGGCCCGTGTGTGCTCGAGTCGGATGACCTGAACCTCCGAGTGGCGAGCGCGCTGGCCGAGCTGGCGGTGCGACTCGACGTCCGGATGATCTTCAAGGCCAGCTTCGATAAGGCCAATCGGACTCGGGCCGGTGCCCCCCGAGGACCCGGACTGGAAGCCGGGCTCCGAGCCCTGGAGCGAGTGCGGAGCGAGAGCGGCCTGCCCATCCTCACCGACGTCCACGAGCCGCTCCAGGTGGAACCGGTAGCCGCCGTGGTAGATGCCATCCAGATCCCCGCCTTCTTGTGCCGCCAGACGGATCTCCTGGAAGCCGCCGGCCGCTCCGGCCGCCCGGTCAACCTCAAAAAGGGCCAGTGGATGTCGCCTGAAGCCATGGCGGCCGCGGTGGACAAGGTCCGCAGGGCCGGCGGGCTGGAGGTGGCGGTCACCGAGCGAGGGACGTTTTTCGGTTACCAAGACCTGGTGGTGGACATGCGGAGCTTTGGCCGCATTCGCGCCCTGGCTGCCGTCCCCGTCTTCTGCGACGCGACCCACGCCGTCCAAAGGCCCGGGCAGGGGCCGGACGGGGGCACCGGGGGCTGCCGCGAGGACGTGCCGGCCGTCTTGCTGGCGGCTGCGGCCGCGGGCGCCGACGGGTTTTTCCTGGAAACACACCCGGATCCCCAGCACGCCCCCAGCGATGCAGGCTCCATGTGGCCTCTGGACGAGCTGGCCGGCCTGCTCCGCCGCGCCGTGACCGTGTGGCAGGCCGCGAGGCATGGAGGCCCAAGTGATTGATCCCGCACTGGCTCGACGGGTGCGACTGGTGGGACTCGACGTGGACGGCGTGCTGACCGACGGCGCCGTGTACCTGGGGATGGCGGGAGAGACGCCGGTCGAACTCAAGCGGTTCGATATCCAAGACGGCGTGGGGATTCGGCTCCTCCAGGACGCGGGGCTCGAGGTCGTCATCATCAGCGGGCGAAGCTCGCCGGCGACGACGCTCCGCGCCGGGGAGCTGGGGATCGAGGTCGTAGTCCAGGACGACGCCGCCCGCAAGTGGCCCGCGCTCAAGGCCCTCCTCGCCGCGCGGGGAATCGCGCTCGACGAAGTAGCCTTTCTGGGGGACGACCTTCCGGACATCCCGATCCTGGAGCGCGTGGGGCTGCCCGTGGCGGTGCGCAACGCGGTGCCGGCAGTGCGGGCGCTATCGCGGTATGTCACGAAGGCGGAAGGGGGCAAGGGCGCCGTCCGCGAGTTCGCCCAGGCGCTGCTCGAAGCCCGAGGAGCGTGGCAGGTGACGGTGCACCGGTATCTCGCCGAGCGGACGCAGGACCAACCGGAGGCCAGGAATGCCGTGCCCTAACCCTGGCCCGCGGCACCGGGGCGCTCGGGCCGGCGGGGGCGGCGGGGGCGGCGTCCTCGGTGCGGCGCTGCTCGGGTTCCTGCTGGCCTGCGGCGGCGTGGAGACCCCGCCGACCACGGCGGTAGCGGCCGACTCGGCGGATCAGGTGCTCTACGGCCTGCGCCACAACCTCACCGTGGAAGGCGTGCTCCGGGCCCACCTGGAAGCCGACACCGCGTACTTCTATCAGAGTGCTCAGCGCGCCGACTTGGTCGGCGTCACGGTGGTGTTCTTCTCGCCCGAAGGCCGGCAGACTTCCCGCCTGACCTCGCGCACCGGCACCTACGACTGGCGCACGGGCAACATGGAAGCCCGCGGTGACGTGGTGGCGGTCACCCCGGACGGCCGCCGGCTTTCGACCTCGGTCCTGCGTTACCACCGCGGCACCGATCAGATCAGCGGGCCGAGTCAATTCGTCTTCGACGCCCCCGATCGCCACTTGGAAGGCGAAAGCTTTACCGCGGACCCCGACTTCAAGAACGTCGTCACCACTCGGCCTCGCCGCGGCACGGTGCGCGGCGCGGAGCCGCGGCCATGATCGGACTGGCCGCGGGATCCAGCGTGCTGCTCGCCGCTCTGGGGGCGGCGGCACCTCAGGGGCCGGCTACCTGCGCGGTCCAGTTGGACTCCGTGGGCGGCGTGGCCCGCCAGGTGCAAGTGGCCCCGGGCACGGTGCACACGTTCGCCGGGGGCGGCGTGTGGGCCAGTTGCCGCGGGCGCCCCACCGCGGTGCGGGCCGACAGCGCGGCGTGGTACTCCGACCGGGACCGGGTGGATTTCATCGGGCGGGTCCGGTTTCGCGACTCGACCCTGACCCTGGATTCGCGCACCGCCAGCTACTACCTCCACGAGGAGCGCTTGGAGGCCTCGGGCGACGTCCGATTGGTCAACCTCGAGACCGGATCGGATATCACGGGGCCCGCCTTGACCTACCTGCGCGCCGTCTCGGCGGTGCGGGACACCGCAGACCTCCTCGCCACGGGCCGGCCCACGGTCCACTACCGCGCTCCGTCCGATGGCCGGAGCGCGCCGTACACCATCGTCGGCCAGTGGGTCCGACTTCGCGGCAACGACCAGGCCTGGGCCGGCGGCAATGTTACGGTGAGCCGCGAGGACTTCCACGCCCAGGCCGATAGCGCGGCGCTGGATGCGGGAGCGGGGCAGGGAGCGCTGCTGGGCCACGCCCAGGTGCAGGGCAGGGGAGCGACACCTTACGCCTTGAGCGGCCGGGTGGTGCGGTTCCGGCTGGCTGACCGGAAGGTGACTCGGGTCGAGGCCCAGGGAGCGGGGGAAGCGCAGAGCACCGATTGGCGGCTGACCGCGGACACGATCGCGTTGGACCTGGTGGACGAGCAAATTGCAGCGGGGACCGCGTGGGGTGACTCCCTGCGCCCCAACGCCCGATCGGACCGATACACCATGCGAGCGGACTCGCTCGCCATTGAAACGCCGGGCCAACAGCTCCGGGAAATCCGCGGCTACGGGGCCGCTCTGGCCACCGCAGCTCGGGACTCGCTCGACGGGCAACCGGATTGGGTGGCCGGCGACACGCTGATCGCCCGGTTCGATACCGCGGGCCAGGGCAAGGCAGCCCTCAGCGAACTCGACGCGCGCGGGCGCGCCAAAGCCTACTATCGCGTCTACCAGGAGGACGGTAGCACCCTGGCCGGCATCAACTATTCTCGCGGCTGGCGGATCCTGGTGGCATTCCATGAACGGGGCGTGGACCGGGTGCGCGTCCTCGGTGAGGGGGATGGGGTCTACCTGGAGCCCATCCCGAAGAAGCCATGAACGCGTCGCTCGAGCAGCTGCTCGAAGGGCGCGATCCATCCTTGTCGCTGGCGCTGGGGGCGTTGCTGGACCGCGCCGGCCCCGACGGCTGGGCCCCCTTCGGCGAGCTTGCCGTGGCCTATCGCCAAGACTACCTGGCCCTCCGGCGCCGGGCCTTCGGCGAGTCGCGCCGCGAGGCAGGGACCCTGTCGGTGGACCAGGCGCGCCGCTATCTCGCCGAATCGGTGCTGCCGCGCCTGGCGACCGACCATCTCCTGGGCCCGCTGCCGGAGCCGCTGGATGACGACAGCCCGGTGAGGTTTCACCCCGACACCTGGGCCGCCGTGGCCTCGGAACGCGCCGCGACGCGCGAGCAACTGCTTGCGCTGGCCCTGCAGGCGGTGCAGGCTGCGGAAACCGCCGGCGCCACCCCGAGCCAGACCCTCGGGGAGAGCCGGCTCGAGGCCCAGGGGCTCACCAAGATCTACCGCCGCCGGCGCGTGGTGGACAACGTGCACCTGGAGCTGCGGCAGGGAGAGATCGTAGGGCTCCTGGGGCCCAACGGCGCGGGCAAGACCACCACCTTCTACATGATCGTGGGGCTGGTCCGCCCCGACGCGGGACGCATCTTTCTGGACGGCGAAGACATCTCGGCGCAGCCCATGTACCAGCGGGCCCGGCGAGGCATCGGCTACCTGGCACAGGAACCGTCGGTGTTTCGCAAGCTGACGGTCGAAGAAAACGTGATGGCGATCTTGGAGACCCTTCCCCTCAGCGAGGAGGAGCGCCACCAGCGGTTGGAGCGGCTGCTGGACGAGCTGTCGCTCAAGCATTTGCGGACCGCCAAGGCCCACACCCTCTCGGGTGGGGAACGCCGCCGCTTGGAGATCACTCGCGCCCTGGTGACCGAGCCCCGGTTCCTGCTCCTGGACGAACCCTTCACCGGGGTAGATCCCATCGCGGTGAACGACATCCAGACCATCGTGGCCGGCCTGCGCCGCCGGGGAATCGGCGTGCTCGTCACCGATCACAACGTGGAACAGACCCTGGACATCGTGGACCGGGCCGCCATCGTCTTCGAAGGGCGGGTGCAGGTCTCGGGGACGGTCAGGGACCTGGTCTTCGACGACCGCGTGGCGGACCTCTACCTCGGCCCCACCCTCACGGCCCGGCTCCGCGCCCGGTTGGGAGAGGCGGCGTGAAGACCTCGCTGCACCAGCAGGCCGTCATGCGGCAGGAGCTGCGGATGAACCCGCGCCTGTACCAGGCGATGGACCTGCTGTACATGCCTCTGCAGGATCTGCAGCAACGGCTCAAGGAAGAACTCCTGGTCAATCCGTTCCTGGAACTGGTGGAAGGCGAAGAGGCCGAACCGAGCGCCGCAGCCACTCCCGAAGCCGAGCCCGGGGAGCGCGAGGCCGCCGAGAGCGCCGAGGAGATGAACTGGGAGGATATCCTGCTGGATGGCTTCAGCGTGGGCGGAGCCCGGCCGGAAGCGGAGGATCGCGAGTACTACGAACGCGTGCCCGTGGCGACGCCCGATCTGGGGGATTATCTCCGCGACCAACTGCGGCTGCTCGAGCTGATCCCCCGGCAGCAGTTCCTCGCCGAGGAGTTCCTCGGCAACATCGGCGATGACGGCTACCTCAAAGCCACCCTCGAAGAAGTGGTAGCGGGAGCCAACGACGCCCTGGAGCGCGCCCGCCGCGAACCGGGCCGGGACCCTGGCGAGCCCGGCGACCAGAGCCGTCCCTTTACGGTGGACGAAGCCGCGGAGCTGCTGGCCGTCATCCAGCGGCTCGATCCTCCCGGCATCGCCGCCCGCGACTTGCGCGAGTGCCTCCTCCTCCAGCTCCGAGACCAAGGCAGGACCGGCTCCCTAGCCTACCGCTTGGTGGACGAGGCCTTCGATGACCTCATCGCGCACCGCTGGAGCGAGCTGGGCAGGCGGTACGGCCTGGAGCCTAAAGCGGTCCAGGAAGCGGCCGACGAGCTGGCGAAACTCGATCCCAAACCCGGTCTGCGGTACAGCCGGAGCGATGCCGCCTACGTCGTCCCCGACCTGATCGTGGAGAAAATTGACGGCGAGTACCGAGTCTTTCTCAACGACGCCGGCATGCCCCGCCTCCGGCTGAGCCGCATCTACCGGGACCTCGCCGCCGACCGGAAACGCTTCGTCGGTGAAGCCCGAGAGTTCGTCACCCAGAAACTCAACAGCGCGACCTGGCTGATCCAGGCCATCGAGCAGCGCCGGCAAACCATGCTCAAGGTGATGCGCTTCATCGTGGATCGCCAGCGCGAGTTCTTCGACAAAGGCGTCGAGTACTTGAAGCCGCTCACCCTCCGGGAGGTGGCCGAGGTCATCAATATGCACGAATCCACGGTCAGCCGGGTCACCAACCAGAAGTACGTGCAAACCCCGAGGGGGGTGCTGCCCCTGAAGTTCTTTTTCTCGAGCAGCCTGGAAACCACCACGGGCGAAGACGCGAGCGCGCGAGCGGTGAAGGCCCAGCTCCAGAAGCTGGTGGCCGAAGAGGATCCCGCGCACCCGCTGACCGACTCGCAACTGGTGGCGGCCCTCAAGACTCGAGGCATCCGCATCGCCCGGCGTACCGTGGCCAAGTACCGCGACCAGCTCGGCATTCTCCCGGCCCGCATGCGGCGGCGCGTATGAGCTTGGCCAAGCCCGGTGAGCCGGTCGAGGTGAGCGTCCTGGTACCCGCCAAGGACGAAGCGGACAACCTGCCGGAGTTCGTGCGGCTGTGTGCGGAGACCCTGGGCAGCCTGCCCTATCCCTGCGAAGTCGTCGTCGTCAACGACGGCAGCGTGGACCGGACCCCACGGGTGCTGGCGGAGCTGGCTGCCTCATACCCCTTCCTCCGCGTGGTCACCCACCGCAGCCAGCGGGGGATCGCCGAGGCGCTCCGATCCGCCACCGACGCCGCGCAGGGCGGGATCCTCGTCTTCTACCCGGCCGATCTCCAGTTCCTCCCCTCCGAGATCCCGGCGCTGGTGGAGCCCATCCGCTCGGGTGAGGCCGACATGGTGACCGGGACGAAGCAAGGACACTACGAGAAAGCCTTCGTCTCCGGCGTGTACAATCGGCTCTGCCGCTGGTTGTTCGGGCTTCCGGTGAGCGACCTCAACGCCGTGAAGGCGTATCGCCGGGAGGTCATGGACGTGGTCCCGGCGAGACCCGATTGGCATCGCTACATGGTGGTGATCGCGGCGGCCGAAGGCTTCCGGCTCACCCAGCGGCCGGTCCAGCTCTTCCCCCGCCGGGCCGGCAAATCCAAGTTCGGCTTGGGCCGCATTCCGGTGGGCGTCTTCGATCTGCTCTCGGTCTGGTTCCAGCTCCGCTTCGGCCGCAAGCCCATGCTGTTTTTCGGCCTCTGGGGCGCCTTGCTGGTCGCCGCGGGCCTGCTGCTCGGTATCGTCGCCTTCGTGCTGCGGTTTGGCTTCGGCCAGGGCTTCCGGCCGCTCCTCTACGCGGTCATGCTGCTGGTCATCTCCGGCATCGTGCTCTTCGGAGTGGGCTTCCTGGGCGAGACCGTAGCCGCGACCCGCGAAGAAATCCGGGCGCTCGGGCGCGCGGTGGACCAGCTCAGCCGGCACCTGGGGCCGCGACGCTGAACGGCGGCGCCGCGAGGACCGCCGAAAGAAACCGCCTCAGGCCGAGGGTTTGTCCACCACCTGCTGGTAGACGTCCTCCCACCTCGCCGCAATGGCTTCCCAGCTGAAGCGCTCCTGGACCAAACGGCGCCCCGCTTCGCCCAGTCGCCTTGCCAGCGTGACATCCTCCGCCAGCCGCAGCACGGCGTCCGCCAGCTGCCGCGCGTCCCCCGGAGCGACCAAGAGGCCGGTGTTCCCATCCTCCACGATGTCCGGGATGCCCCCGATCCGGCTGGCCACGACCGGGACCCCATGGCTCATCGCCTCCAGTAACACCACGCCCAGCCCCTCGGTATCGCCGCGCTGATCCAGGACGGCCGGCAAGACGAAGGCCTGCGCCGTGGCATACGCTTGGGCCAGCTCCGCAGCCGATATCCTCCCCCGGAAGCTCACTCGCTCGCCCACGCCGAGGGCCGCCGCGTACGCCTCCAGGTTGCCCCGCTCGGGTCCGTCCCCTACGATGACCGCCCGGCAAGCCCCCAGCTGGGCCATGGCGTCCAGCAGCACGTGCACTCCCTTGCGTTCCACCAAGCGCCCCACAAACAGCACGGTGAAGCGTCCGTCCGCCGGAGTTGGCCCAGCCGCCGCCTGAGGGGAGAGACCCACGCCGTAGGGGATCACCGCCGGCGTAACGCCCGCGAGCCGGCGGACCTCCTCCGCCGTGTCGCGGGAGATCGCCACCGCGGCGTCGGCGCGCCGGGCCGCTCGAACCAAAAGCCCCCGTAGCGGACCGAAAGCGTGCCTGGTCCAGCGGAGTTCCACGCCGTAAAAAGTGACCACCAGGCGCGCCCGGCAGGCCACCTGGGCTGCCCAACCGAACAGAATGTGCGGCATGGCCCAGTGCACGTGGATCACGTGGTACGGCCGCTCGCGGCACAAGCGCCAGATGGCGGCCATGCCGCACGCGAGGTAAGCTGGGACGGCCAGCCGATAGCGGAAACTGCGCCGCAGCCGGTCGGGAACGGCTTCGTCGTGGGTCAAGTCCTCGAAGCGGGCGGGGAAGTACCGGAACCGGTGGACCGGAATCCCCTCGAAGGCGCGGTTTCCTCCTCCTCGATAGGCCGAGGTAAAGACCTCCACCTCGTGTCCTCGGGCCTTGAGGCGCCTGAGCAGCTCCACCAGCCACGGCGTGATCACGTCGTCCGGCGTGCGGGGGAAAGCCGTGACCACGTGCAGAATGCGCATGCCTCCAAGTATAACGCGGGGCGATGCGATGCCGTTACCTTGCGCGGACGCGGGCCGACCGTGCAGCTTGTGGCGCGTGCCGCAGCGCCGCTGGTGGGGCATCCTGGGACAGGCGATCGCCTTCGGGGCCGGAGCATGGTTTCTACTCCGGACCGCCGCGAGGAGCTGGGGCACGATCGCGCTGGCCGATCTCCATCCCGCTTGGCTGCCGATCCTCGCCGGCTCCCTGCTCACCGCCGGCACCTATCTCTATCTCGTCTTCCTCTGGGTGGCGAGCCTCAGCTGGTGGCAGCAGCGGTTCGCCTACCTCGACGCCGCCCGAGTCTGGTTCGTGAGCAACTTGGCTCGCTTCATCCCGGGCATGGTCTGGCAGCTTGCCGGCGTGGCGGCCATGGCCCACGCCAGATCGGTTTCCCCGGTGGCCGCCGCGGCGGCGATCCTCCTCCAGCAGGTGGTGCTGGTGGTCACCGGCTTGGTGGTGGCCGCCGCGTGGGCCCCCGCCGCCTGGGTCGGCTTCAGTGGGCTCACCTCCCCCGGCAGCGCCGTCCTGGTCACCGCAACGGGAATGGTCCTGCTGGTGATCTGGTTGCCCAGAATGGTGCCCTGGCTCGGCCGGCTGAGCAGCCGCCTGCTGCGCCGGCCGGTCTCGTGGCCCGCCATGCCCACCGGCCAGTTCGCCCTCTACGTCGCGGGCCTCTGCCTGCCGTGGGTGATCTACGGCGTCAGTTTCTGGCTGTTTGCGATGGGGCTGCTGGGCGGCCGGGCCCCCGGATTCAATCTAGCTGTGGGAGGCTTCGTGGCGAGCTACGTGGCCGGGCTCATCGTGGTCTTCGCACCCTCCGGTCTCGTGGTGCGCGAAGCGGCCCTGGTCGCGACCCTCGGTCCCACGATCGGTGGCGGGCCGGCTCTGGTGCTGGCTCTCGCGAGCCGGCTTTGGCTGCTGGTGGTGGAACTGCTGACCGCCCTCGGAGTGGTCGCTCTCCACGCCCTGCGACCTCCAAGGGCAGGGCAGGGTGCCGTGACCGAAGCCCCTCGATGACCGCCACAGCGCCGCCCAGTTCCGACCGGTGACCACCCCAAGGGCGCCAGCATCTTAGCGCCAAAGGCGCCCGACGTGGGCCTCACCCGGTCACGGGGGTAACCGCATCTGGCCGGCGTAATTATATTGTCAGCCCATGACCAGCTCCCGGATCGCCCCGGCCTCGCCGGAACTGCGGGATTTCTACCGCGCCCGCTACAACTGGCGGCACGCCGGCGAAGAGCGCATGCGGTTCCAGAGCGCCACCAAGCTTGCGCGAGTGCCACCCGGCAGTGCGGTGCTGGACATCGGTAGCCGAAACGGAGACCTGCGCAAATACCTGCCGCCCGGCGTGCGCTATCAGGGCATTGACATCGCCCCTGAGTTCGCCGCCCCCGAGATCCTGATTCACGACATCTCCTCCGGTATTCCGTTCCCGGATGCCTCCTTCGACTTCGTCTTCATGATCGAAGTTCTGGAGCACACCCCCTCGCCCTACTACACCTTCGGGGAAGTGCGGCGGGTGTTGCGTCCGCATGGCGTCTTCATCGCGTCCGTGCCCAACCCCTATCATTTCAAGGAGCTGATCTGGAATGCCTTCCGGGTCCCGGATCGGCAGGGACACATCTACAGTTGGACGCGGCAAACCATGACCCGCCTGGGCGAAATGAACGGGTTCAGGTTGGACGGCACCCGCGGTACCTACCTGTACCCGCCCGTGCCGCCGCCGTTTCTCTTCGCCTCCCGGTCCATCGTTTACCGCTTCGTCAAGACTTGAGCGGGCGTCACGTGCGCGGTCGAGTGGCCTGAGGAGCGCGTGGGCCGGCTCATCCAGCGCTTTCCCACCGCGGTGGCGTCGGCCTGCTATATCCTGGCCGTAGCCTTGGCCTTTGCCCCGTTCTGGTCCGGCCGCGTGCTGATGAACCCGGTGAGCGACATGAACCGGGTCTATCCCTTTCGCCTCTTCGCGGCGGAATACTTCAAGCAGCACGGCAGCATACCCCAGTGGATTCCGTACCTGTTCGGCGGCATGCCGTTCGCCGCCAATCCGACCTTCGGGGACACCTTTTACCCCGGCTTCCTGCTCCGGCTACTCCTCCCCGTGGACCTTGGCATGACCCTGGGCATGATGGTCCACATCGCCTTGGCCGGTGTGTTCACCTATCTCTTCCTCCGGCAGCTCCGCCTGGACTGGACGCCGGCCTTCGTGGGCGGAGCGGCGTACCTGTTCACCGGGATGGTGGTCTCGTTGGTCACGGCGGGGCACGACGGAAAGATCATCGTCAGCTCCTTGCTGCCTCTCGCCCTCCTCGCGCTCCACCGGGGCGTCACGACCGGCCGGTGGCGCCCGTACCTGGGATTCGGCGCGGTGGTGGGGCTCAGTCTGCTGTCGCCCCACGTGCAGCTCACCTACTACTTGCTGATGGCAGCCGGATTCTTCTGGCTGTTCCTGGTGTTCCTGAGCGGCGATCGGCCGGCCGCTCACCGATGGTGGGCGTCCGGGTTGCTGTTCGGCACGGGTCTGGGCCTGGGCTTCGCGCTCGATGCCATCCAGCTCATCCCCTTCGCCCAGTACATCGGCTTCTCGCCGCGGGGCGCCACCGGCAGCACGAGCAGCGGCTGGGAGTACGCCACCTTGTTTTCCATGCCCCCGGAGGAACTGCTCAACGTGGTCTGGCCCAGTTTTTCGGGGATGATCGAGAACTACTGGGGCCGCAATGGCCTCAAACTCCACTCCGAATACCTGGGCGTCGCGGTCTTGATGCTGGCGAGCTTCGCTTTCCGGGCGAAGCCCTGGCGCCGCCTGGCGTGGTTCTTCGTGTTCCTGGCAGCGTACGGGATCCTGTTCGCCTTTGGCGGGCACACGCCCTTCTACCGGCTTCCCTACGCCCTGCTGCCCGGCATCAAGCTGACCCGCGGAGCCGGGATGATCTTCTTCCTGGTCTCCTTCAGCGCCGCGGTACTGGCTGCCTTCGGGACCCAAGCAACCGTTGACCGAGACCAGCGGCTGCCGCTGGGCAGGGTGCTGGGCTGGCTCGCCGTGCTGGGCGTGGGGGCTCTGCTGGCCCTTGCCGGGGGCTGGAAAGGGCTCATGCTGAGCTTCGCGAGCCCCGAAGCCGCATCCCGCATCGACGCCAACTATGCCACCTTCACGTTCGACGCCGTTCGCGCCGTCCTGGTCGCGGCTCTGGCAGCCTGGTTGATCTGGGCTCGCCGCTCCGCGCGGCTGCGGGAAAGCGCCTGGGGGCTTGCGTTGGGTCTCCTGGTCCTGCTCGATCTCTGGAGCGTGGAGCGCCGGCAAATCCGCTTCAGCCCACCGGCCAAGGAACTGTTCGCTCCCGACGGCATCGTGCGCGCTGTGCACGCCGACTCGACCCGGCTCTTCCGCATCCTCGGCCTGGCTCCCGCCGCAGGCTACTTCCAGGACAATTACCTGGGGATCCATCACCTCCGGTCCGTCCTGGGGTATCAAGGGACGGAGATCCACCGCTACGACGAGCTGCTGGGAGGCAAGAACGAGTGGCGGAACGCGCTCAACCCCAACGTCTGGCGGTTGCTAGCCGTCAAGTACCTGGTGGTGTCCAACCCCGTCAATCACCCCGATCTGGAGGCGGTAGGGGAGGGGCCCTTGCAGACCTACGAGGGGCAGCAGGCTTATCTCTACCGTTACCGAGGGTACCAGCCGTACGCCCGCCTGGTTGCCGGGGCGGTCAAGGTGCCGGATGACCAGGCCCTGGCCGTGATCACGGACCCTCGCTTCGACCCCCGGCGCATCCTGCTGGTGGCGCCTGATGCTCCGGTGGGCGCCACCTCCATCCCGGCGCTCCCGGATACGGTGCCCGTGGCGGTCCGGGCGGTCGAGGTACGCCCCGGGGCCTTCCGGTTCGAGCTGGCTCGGCCGGCGCCGCTAGAGAGCTATCTCTTCGTTTCGGAGAACTACTACCCCGGCTGGCGGGCCCGCGTGGACGGCCGGCCCGCGCCCGTGGTGCGGGCCCAGCTCTCCCTCATGGCGATCCCGGTGCCTCAAAGCGCCCGCCAAATCGAGCTGGCCTTCACCTCGCCGCGCTACCAATGGGGGCGAGCCATCAGCATCACGACTGCCATCGTCTTGGCGGGCTTGCTGCTCTGGAGAGCACCATCCCGTGGGACCTCGGCGCCGGGTGCCACCGCCGCCGCTGGCCGCCGGGTGCCCGCCCCGGGCCAAGGGCGACCTGCAAAGGCAACGCCGGAGGGAGGAAGTGGCTGAGCGGGCCCTGGTCGTGATCCCTACCTATAACGAGGCGACCAACATCCCCCACCTCGTCCCCCGGGTCTTGGAACAAGATGCCCGGCTCGAGGTGCTCATCGTAGATGACAACTCACCAGACGGTACCGGCGCCCTGGCGGACCGGATGGCCGCCGAGAATCCCCGAGTCCACGTGCTCCACCGACCGGACAAGCGGGGGCTGGGAGCCGCCTACCTGGCGGGATTCCGATGGGCCCTCGAGCGAGACTACGCTTACATCTTCGAGATGGACGCGGATTTCTCGCACGACCCCAAGCACCTGCCGGAATTTCTCCGCGCCATTCAAGAGGCCGATCTGGTGCTCGGCTCGCGGTACCTGAACCGCCGGGTGACGGTTGTGAACTGGCCCATGGGCCGACTGCTGCTGAGCTACTTTGCCAACATTTACGCCCGGCTGGTCACCGGACTCAAGCTGTTCGATGCCACCGGCGGGTTCAAATGCTTCAGGCGCCGCGTGCTGGAGGCCATTGACCTCGGTGCCGTGCGTTCCAACGGCTACGCCTTCCAGATCGAGATGAGCTTTCGCGCCCACCGGTTGGGGTTCCGCATCAAAGAGATCCCCATCGTGTTCGTGGACCGCGCCGACGGCACATCCAAGATGTCGGGCGCCATCGTGCGAGAGGCCGTCTGGATGGTCTGGCGGCTCAGGCTGCAAGCGCTCCTGGGCCGGCTATGAAGGGGACCATCGTGTACAAGATGACGGGGTCGGGAAACGACTTCGTGTTCGTGGACGGGCGCTCCAGCCGGCTCGAAGAGTGGACCAGCGAGCGCATCCGCGCCATCTGCGACCGGCATCACGGCGTCGGTGGCGACGGCTTCGTCGTGGTCGAACCGGGCTCGGTTCCGAATGCCGTACGGTTCCACTTTTTCAACAACGACGGCGCTCGGGCTGCTATGTGCGGCAATGGAGCACTCTGCGCCACCAGGATCGCCGCCTACTTGGAAGTCGGCGATCCCCAGGGCATGCTGCTGGAAACCGATGCCGGCACCTACCGCAGCCGCTGCCTGCCAGGGCAGGGCGAACTGGCCGAGGTGGTGCTGGGGGACCTGGCGGAGCCCCTCAAGCCGCCCGTCCGGCTCGGTCCTGGCGAGCACGATGCCCATCTGGTCACCGTGGGGGTCCCCCACCTCGTGGTCTTCGCTGAGGAACTCGCCAGCCTGCCCATCGCCGTGCGTGGCAAAGCCCTCCGCTTCGACCCGGCCCTGGGACCGGCAGGCGCCAACGTCAACTTCGTAGGCCGCACGCCCGGCGGCCACTGGGCTATGCGCACCTACGAGCGCGGGGTCGAAGGCGAGACGCTGGCCTGCGGCACCGGCGCCGTGGCCGCTGGGAGCGTCCTGGCGCTCAGGGGCTTGGCAGACCTACCGCTTGAGATTGGGACAGCCTCCGGCCGGAGGCTCACCGTCTCCGGCAACCTGAGCCATGGCCGCATTGCCGGGGCGAGGTTGGCTGGCGAAGGTCGCCTGCTTTTCAGGGCAGTGCTAGGGGACTTGGTGGTCTAGCGTGCCAACAGCCTGTGGCTTAACGGCTTACCATGAGGGGCAGGGCTTTGTATCCCGGGAATTGTCCACATGGTTGTTGGGAGTTACTTAACATAACATTCATTATACGCACTACATGTGGGGAGGGCTGTTGCGACACCTTCGCCAAGCTTGCGATCGGCCGCAGAGCCCCGGCTCACGCCTAGGAACTCGGAATCTCTCCCTGCCTGAGTTCTGCGAGCCTAAGCTTGGCCTCCAGAGCGCTGGGGCTCTGGGGATGCTGGCGCAGGATGGTCTCGTAGGCCTTGGCCGCCCGCGCCGTGTCTCCGGCAGTGCGAAACATACGAGCGGCATCGAGCAGCGCCTGGTCTTGCAGGTACTCGTACGGCCAGGCGGCTGCCGCCTGTTCATATGCCTCGGCGGCTTCCAGGCTGCGGCCGGTTTGCTCCAGGGCCGCTCCCAGGAGGTTCTGAGCCGCCGCGCGGAATCGTGGCGCCGGATCGCTTCGCAAGAACGCTCGAAGCTCGCCGATCGCCGAATCGGGCTGCCCCTGGCTCAGTCGCAACTGGCCCAGCAAGACCGCGGCCTCTGAAGCGGCTGCGGTTCCCCGGTAGGTGGTGACAATCCTGGACAGGTCGCTCGTGGCGAGCGGGAGGTTGCCGGCCGAAACGGCGGCCTGGGCGTCCCGCAGCGCTCGAGCTGCAAAGGCCTCCTTGCGCCCCTTCGCCGAGATCACAAACCAAGTACCGCCGACGGCGACCACCGCGACCATCAAAGCCGCGGTGAGGGGTCTCTTATGGCGCTGGCTCCACCCGATGAACGCGTTCAAGACGTCCGCGTTGGCTGCTGGCGCCGCTGATCCCACGGTGACCCCTGCCTTTGGGCGGGTGGTGGGGAGGTTCTCTGACGACACGTGCGTGCTCCTAAGCTTCGGTAAATGGCTGCCTGGGTAAATGACTGCCTGGCTCTGGGCGGGTTTGCGGTCTCCCCTCCCCCGGACTGCCATGCCCCTGGGGTGACTCGAACACCCGGCCAACGGTTTAGGAAACCGCTGCTCTATCCATCTGAGCTACAGGGGCCGATGGGTAGGACAACTTAACCACCTCCCCAGCCTCCACCAAGCTGAACTTCGTCGCCCGAACTTTGTCGAGTACCGCCCTCCGAATCCACCTAGCCGTACCGGCTTTTCAACATCACAGATCTGAATGCCACCTTGGCCGCGCTCCCGGTCGCGTTGCGGCGCGGCGCGATTGGCCGGAGGTACCTCGGGCGCGGCACGCCCGCCGGGCCGCCGGGTTGGCCTGTCAGCAGGCCCAGTTCACACCAAATATCAAGCTTTTTCCAACATCGTGTTAGATGTTACAACTATCTGATTTCAAAGGTGATAGCGTCAACAGCTTCAGGTGGAACTTCCGTCTTTTCCACATCGGTTACCCTGGCAGACCTAGGCCCAACCCGCAGGATCTGATCGAACCGCGCAAGGCTGGGCTCATCACCCGCGGCAACGGCTTCCACACGCCCATCCGGCAGGTTCCTCACCCAGCCCTTCAATCCCAGCTCGTTGGCCCGGCGGGCAGCGTACCAGCGGAAGCCCACTCCTTGGACCGAGCCGCTCAACAGCCAGCGGTAGGCAGCCCTCCTGCCGCTCATCCGATGGGATCGGCCTCAGAGGCGCTCTCTCGGCGCCGCCGCAGCACATAAACGACGATGATGACCGCGATGACCGGCACCAGAATCAGGGTCGCTTGAGCGCTGTAACGTTGCACGACCTCGCGCTCCAGCATCTCCGCGTGCCGCCCCACGTACCACCCGATCCACGTCAGGATGGCGCACCAAATCCCTGCCCCGGCAGCGGTATAGGCTACGAAGTGGTCCAGCCGCATCCGGGCGAGCCCGGCCGGAAGCGAGACCAGGTGTCGCAGCACCGGTACCAGGCGGCTCAAGAACGTGCTGATCTCCCCGTGGCGCCGGAAGAACCGCTCCGAACGCTCCAGCGAGGATTCCGAGATCAAGAGGTACCGGCTGTACCGATGGAGCAAGGGGCGGCCCAGCCGCTGGGCCAGGAAGTAGTTGAAGAGGGCCCCCAGCACGCTGCCTATCGTACCGGCGGCGAGCACCAGGGCGGCGTTCATCCGGCCTTGGGCTACCAGGTATCCCGCTGGCGGGATGACCAGTTCCGAGGGCAGCGGGAATACCGACGACTCCACCGCCATCAGGACCACGATGCCGGGGTAGCCCAGCCGGAGGATCGTCTCGGTGAGCCAGGAGATGAAGTCGCCTAGCATGGTTCAGCCTGTCCCGGCTCGGGCGACGGGCCTCCTCCACCGGCCCCATGGCGCCCCTGGAGAGGCACGAACTTGGCCGCCGCCAGCCGCTCTTGGAGGAACTCCGCTCCCCGGCGGGTGAGGCATCGGGCTTCCTGGCTTTCGGCGTCACCCACCGGCATGACCAGGCGGCCCCCCTCGGCCAACTGGTCGAGCAGCGGCGCCGGCACTCCGGGAGCCGCGGCGGCCACCAGGATGGCGTCGTAGGGGGCGTACGCCCGCCAGCCCAGCGAGCCGTCGCCTATCAGCACCGTCACGTTGCGGCACCCGGCCCGCTCCAGGGCGGCCCTGGCCCGGGCCGCCAGCTGGGGCAGGCGCTCGACCGTGAAGACCTGCGAGACCAGGTGCGACAAGAGGGCCGCCTGGTAGCCCGACCCCGTACCGATCTCCAGCACCCTTTCCCGTCCCTCGAGATGGAGCGCGGCGAGCCAGCGCGCGTGCGTCAGGGGCCGCGAGATGGTCTGTCCTTGGCCGATGGGCAGGGCCACATCGTCGTAGGCCCGCTCCCAGAGCGCCTCTGGCACGAACACATGCCGGGGCGTGGCGGCCACCGCCCGGAGCACGGCGAGGTCGCTGATGCCCTGCTCTCTTAGGCGTTCCACCAATCGCGTCCGGTAGCCGGCGTACGGGTCGGCTACTCGCCCAGTCGCCACGAGCGCACCACCTCCAGGAGGTCGTAGTTGGTGAGGTCCACGTGCAACGGCGTCACCGAAATGTAGCTGTCCCGCACGGCGATGAAGTCCGAGTCATCGCGACCCGACCAGGCGATCTGGCCGCCGCCGATCCAGTACATGCGGCGGCCCCAAGGATCCTCCGTGTCCTGGAGCGAGGCGGAATAGACCCGGCTGCCCAACGTCGTGACGCGAATGCCCCGAATCTCGTCTCCGGCCACCGGGGGGAGGTTGATGTTGAGCAGCGTTTCAGGCGGGAACTGCTGCACGCGCACAATGGAGGCTACCAGCCGCTCGAGCCAGGAGCGCTGGGTCTCCATGACCTCGAGGTCGGTACCGGCAAAGGATATCGCGACCCCGGGAATCCCCAGCGAGAGGCCCTCCATGGCGGCCGCCACCGTCCCGGAGTACAGCACGTCCTCTCCCATGTTGGGTCCATGGTTGATGCCCGAAAACACGAAGTCCGGTCGTTGGGCCAGCAGGGCGCCCAGGGCCAGCAGGACGCAGTCGGTAGGCGTGCCGTCCACTTGCCAGGTCGTCTCCGATCGCTGCACCGGCCTCAAGGGGCGGCTCAGGGTAAGGGAATGACTGGTGCCGCTCTGCTCGCGGTCGGGGGCGACCACGGTGACCTGCCCCACCGTGCGGCACACGTCCGCCAGGAGGCCCAGACCGCGGGCCAGAATCCCGTCGTCGTTACTGACCAGGATGTTCAACGGGGCGCTTGCCGTCGAGGATGTTCAGGATGGTCTCGAGTTGGCGGGAGAGATCTTCGACGGTTTCGCGCCGCAGCGCCGCGCGCGCCTCGCTCTTGAGCGTCCCCGTCCGGCGATAGGCCTCGATCTTCTGGCGGGCCCCTTCGATCGTGTACTTCTCGGTATAGAGCAGGTGCTTGACCAACAGGATCAGTTCGATCTCGCGCCGCTGGTAGACCCGGTTGCCCGAACGGTTCTTTGCCGGGTTCAGAAATCGGAACTGGCTCTCCCAGTAGCGCAGCACATGGGGCTTGAGATCGGTGAGCTGGCAGACGTCGCCGATCGAAAAGAACTCCTGAACGGGTCGCGAAACCGTCATCGCCATTGCTCGGCTTTGAGCTCGCGCTCCATGAGATCGCTCAACGCCTGGCGGGGCGACTTGCCCTCGAAGAGCACTTGCGCGACCTCCGATGCGATGGGCAGCTCCACCCCCGCACGCCGGCCCAGCTCGACCGCCGCCCGGGCCGTGTGGACCCCCTCGGCCACCGTGCGGCGCTCGGCCAGGATCTCGTCAAGCTCGCGCCCCCGGCCGATCTCCACCCCCAAGGAGCGATTCCGGCTCAGGTGACCGGTGGCCGTGAGAACCAAGTCCCCCATGCCGGCGAGCCCGGCGAAGGTCGCGGGATCGGCCCCCAGAGCCTCCCCCAGCCGGGTCATCTCGGCAAGCCCCCGGGTGATCAACGCGGCTCTGGGGTTGTGCCCCAGCCCCATGCCGTCCAAGATGCCCGCGGCCAACGCGATCACGTTCTTGAGCGCCCCGCCCAGTTCCACCCCGATCACGTCGGTGCTGGTGTACACCCGGAACGTCGAACTCGAAAACGCCTGCTGTACCCGTTCGGCAGCCACGGGATCTTGGGAGGCGGCCACGACCGCCGTCGGCTGCCCGTCGTACACTTCCTGGGCGAACGTGGGCCCTGACAGCACGACGATCGGCAGGCCGGGCAGGATCTCCTCCAGCACCGCCGACATCGTGGCCAGCGAGTCGGCCTCGAGTCCCTTCGAGACGCTCACCACCGTGGGACGGCCGCGGAGTCCGGCTGCCATAGCCCGGATCACGGTCCGCACGGCGTGCGACGGCGCCGCCGAGACGATGATCTCGGCATCCTGCACGGCCCGGACCAGGTCGCCGTAGGCCTTGACCGCCGGGTGTACCGGCCGGCCGGGCAGGAACAGCTCGTTCAGCCGGGTCCGGTTGATGCTCGCCGCCACCTCGGCCTCCCGCGCCCAGAGAGCCACCTCATGCCCTGAGCGGGCCAGCATGTCAGCCAGGGTGGTGCCCCAGCTCCCCGCCCCCACCACCGTTACCCTCATGACGCCGCGGGACGGTGCCAAAAGCGCGCCTCTTGGCCGGTCAACAGGCGCCGGATGTTGCTGCGATGGGTGAAGACGATGAACCCCGCCAGGCCGACCCCCGCGGCCAAGGTGTAATGGTCCTGCGGCTGGAGCCACGCGACCGCGACCGGGAACGTCGCAGCCCCGATCAGAGAGCCTAACGAGACGTACCCGGTCAGCCGCACCACGCCGAGCCAGACGACCGCGCTGAGTGCCAGGGGGACCGGCGCCAAGGCCAGGACCGCTCCCGCGGCCGTGGCCACACCTTTGCCTCCTCGAAACCGCACGAAGACGGAGAAGACGTGTCCCACCACGGCGCCCAGGCCCAGGAGGATCGGCACCCAAGCCGCATCGCCCGCTCGCGGAGCGAACACCGCGACCGGGATCGCACCCTTGGCGATGTCGAACGCCCCCGCCGGTATGGCAAACCGCCATCCCAGGGTGCGGTACAGGTTGGTGGCTCCCAGATTGCGGCTGCCATGCTCTCTGAGGTCAATCCCTCCAAACCAGCGGGCCACCAGATAGCTGGCGGGGATCGCGCCAAGGAGGTAGGAACCGACCAGCCAGAGGATGAGCCTCATCGCTTGCTCCTCTTGCGGCGCAGCGACAGCCGTATGGGAGTGCCGGCAAACCCCCACGCGGCGCGGAACCCGTTGAGCAGGTACCGGCGATAGGCTTCCGTGAGGGCCTCCGGCCGGTTGCACACCACGGCGAAGGTCGGGGGGGCGGTGCCGATTTGGGAGCCGTAGAGAATCTTGACCTCCCGTCCAGCTTGCTGGGGCGGCTGGTTGCGCTCGACCAAGTTCCGCAGCACCCGGTTCACCTCGGCGGTGGCCACCCGGCGCCGCCGCTCCTGGTCCACGGCGAGGACGAGATCCAAGATCTGGCGAACCCGTTGGCCGGTAAGGGCCGACACGTAGAGAAACGGGACTGCGGCGAGCGACGGCATTCGCTCGACCGCAGCCTCCTGGCCTCGCCGCGCCGTGCCCGCGTCCTTCTCACTCACCAGATCCCACTTGTTGACGGCGACGATGAGCCCGGAGCCGGTCTCCCAGGCGGCTTGCGCAATCCTCAGATCCTGCGCCTGCATGCCTTGGGAGGCGTCCACCACCAAGATGCAGACGGAGGCTCGCTCGATCGCCCGTTCGGTACGCAGGGCTGCGTAGAACTCGATCTCATCTACTACTTTCGATCGTCGCCGTAACCCTGCGG
Organism: Gemmatimonadota bacterium; assembly: GCA_037440225.1. Lineage (GTDB taxonomy): Bacteria > Gemmatimonadota > Gemmatimonadetes > Gemmatimonadales > GWC2-71-9 > JACPAP01. Next base: position 313,925 of record JBBIUN010000004.1, read on the forward strand.
TATCAATGAAGTTGAGCGTTCTGCCTCGGTACCGCAAGGGGGAGTCAATGGCGTCCCGCGTGGTGCCCGGTTCGGGCGCCACGACGCTCCGCTCGGCGCCCAGCAGCCGGTTGGCGAGGCTCGATTTGCCCACGTTGGGCCGGCCGATGATGGCGACCTGGACCGCCTCCGGCAGGGCTTCTTCCATTTTGGCCGGCAGGCGCGAGGCGATGTGTTCGAGCAGATCGCCGGAGCCCTTGCCGGTGGCCGCGGAGACGGGGAAGGCCTCTCCGAGTCCCAGGCGGGAGAAGACGTGGTGGGACTGGACGTCGGGCAGGGTGTCGGCCTTGTTCGCCACGACCACGGTGCGGTCGGCATACCGCCTCAGGGCCTCCGCCATGGCTTCATCGCCGGGGTGAATTCCCTGTTGGGTGTCCACCACGAACAGCACCAAGTCGGCATCTTGGACTGCGAGTTCCACCTGGTGCCGGACGGCGGCCTCGAGCCCTTGGCTTGCCGGGGTCCAGCCGCCGGTGTCCACCAGCCAGAAGCGCCGCCCGCTCCATTCCACCGGCGCGAAGTGCCGGTCCCGGGTGATGCCGGGCTGGTCGTCCACGATGGCCCGCCGCCCGCCGACGATGCGGTTGAACAAGGTGGACTTGCCCACGTTGGGCCGGCCGACGATGGCGACGGTGGCCCTCCTCACGGCCCGGGCGCCTCGAAGAGCGCGTCGCGAAAATTGTGCGAGAGCCTGACGGGCATGGGGACTGCCGCGTGCAGCTCGCCAAAGGGGAGATCGTCCAGGAAGATGCCCTGGTCGTTGACCGCGTCCGCGGGTACCAGGGCCAGGTCCACATCCCCGCAAGCCTCGAGCGCGTGCCGGAAGGCGTGCCCCGGGAGCAGGGCGGCCGTCGTCACCGAGGGGCCGAAGAGGTCGTTCTCCAGCACCAGGAGCTTGAAGCTCGCCCCGGTGAGTCGGGTGAGCGTATCGAGGACTTGGGGCATCAGCCTGCCCATGGCCGTTCCCGTCAGCACGGCGATGCGCTTGCCCGGGAGCGCGGGCAGGGGCTCGCCATCTGCCAGCTGGCGCTCGAGGTAGCGCACCGCGCCCACCCCATTTTCCACCTGCTCGAACTCTCCGTACCACTCGGCCGGAGGCAGGGGTAGTTCCGCTTTGAGATAGAGTTCATCCGACCCATGGACCCAGCGCTGGCCGCGTTCCCGGAGCGCCCGCGCGGCTGCGCGGTGCACCGTTTCCACCGCGGCCCGGCATTCCGAAGCGGTGGGCTCTCGGGCGGCGCCACCGGGGCTGAACGCGGTGAGCCCCACAGGCACCACGGCGACGCTGATCACGATGTCGCCTAAGCTGTAGAGGTCCCGAAGGCTCTGCTCCAGGACGCGGCCGTCGTTCACGCCGGGCTGCAGCACGATCTGCGTATGAAAGCGAATCCCACCGGCACCGAACATGCGCAACTGGGCCATGATGTCCGGGGCCTTGGGATTCCGCAGCACGCGCCGGCGGATGACGGGGTCGGTGGCGTGCACCGAGACGTACAGAGGAGACAGGCGATACTCCAGGATGCGCTGCACGTCCCGCGGCTTGAGGTTGGTCAGCGTGGCGAAGTTGCCGTAGCGGAACGAAAGCCGGTAATCGTCGTCGCGCAGATAGAGGGTCGAGCGCAGCCCCTGCGGCAGCCCTTCGACAAAGCAGAAATCGCACCGGTTGGGGCAGCGGCGCACGTGGGGAGGCTCGAGTTCCACACCCAGCGGCAGCTCTTCGGGCCGCTCGATATCGTACTCGACCAGCTCTCCTGTGGGCCGGCGCGCCAGCAGCGTGAATCGCTCGTCGGCAGCCAAGAATTCCCAATCCAGGAAGTCGGCGAGTTCCCGGCCGTTGATCGCCAGCAACTCCGTACCCGGCATCAGACCGAGGTCGGCTGCCAGGGAACGCGGCTGGACGGCGGCGACGCGAATCATGTGGGGGATGCGAACGCGGTAGCGAGGGGCAAACCGCGGCGGAGAGGTGGCTCGCGGGCCTTCAGCGCCGCTCCAGCGATCCACCCCTCCCCACTTCGTCCACAGAGCGGGCGACCGGATTCGAACCGGCGACGTCCAGCTTGGGAAGCTGGCATTCTACCCCTGAATTACGCCCGCTGGTGGGCGGAGTATGCCGCTGGCTCCGCCCAAATGTCAAGCCGCCGGGGTTCAGCCTCCCCGGTATCGCCAGGCGACGATACCCTGCCCCGAGGGCGTCAGTTGGAACGACGTGGCCCGGCCAGGCTCCAAGCTCTGGGAGGCCACGGTCTCCGTCGCGATGATGCTGCCATCGGCTCCCAAGAATTCGAACGTGATGGCCGGGACCGTCACCGGGCCCATCAGCTCCTGCAGTTTGGCACGGAGCCGGTCGAGGTTCGCCTGGAGCCGGGCTTGCTGGCGCTGGGCCTGAGCCCGCTGGGCGGCGGGCACGCTGGTGGCCTTGAGCGTTTCCAGGCGGCTCGAGTCCCTGGCGATGGAGTCGCGAATGGCCTGCGCCTCCGGCGGCTGGATGGCCGTGATCGTCCCGCGCAGATCGTACCCGCTATTGGTGGCTTGCCCCGATTGGACATCCACCTCGAAGCGCATGTCGGCGACTCGCTTGAGCGCGGCGTCCGTAGAGTCGTTTTGACCCGCGAGCTGATAGCCGGCGGCCATCAGCCGGTGGACCTGGCGATTGTACGGGTCAATCTCCGCCAGCCGCCGCGCCGCAGGGAGCATCTTGGTTGCCCAAAGCTTGATGGAATCCGGCTGCTGCGCGGCCTGCGCCAGGGAAAAATACGCGTTGGTGAGGTTGAAGAGCCCGTTTCGGTAGTTGGGGTTCTTCTGGAGCCCCGCTTCGAACGCGACAGCGGCCCGAGCCGGCCGGTCGGCCCGGAACAGCGCCACCCCGATGCGAAACAGATCGAGAGGCTCGAGGTTTTCGGCCCTGGCCAGCGCGCTGTCGTAGATGGCCACGGCGCGCGCGGTGTCGCCGCCGGACATATAGGCGGAAGCCAAGCCGGTCAGGCTCTCCATGTCATCGGGCCGCAACGCGAGGTACTTCCGGAAGTACGCCTGAGTGGAGTCCCACTGCTCCAGGACCTGGTAGATCCGCGCCACGTTCTGCGTGGCCTTCTCGTGCACCTCGCGGGCCGCCGTGTCCCCCGCCGAGAGCACCGCAGCGTCCTTGAAGTACCGCAACGCGCTGTCGGCGTTGTCCTCCGAGGCGAACAAGGTACCGAGGTAGAACGACGCGGTGCCGTCCTTGCCGTAGACCCGGTTGGCCAAATAGAGGTATTCCTTGGCCTTGCCGTAGTCCCCGGCGCGCAGGGCTTCAATACCCTGGTTGATCATCCGCGCCCAGGCGTTTTGGCGATAGTTCTCGATGTCCGCTTCGCAGGTGGGCATCGCGCTTTCCACCTTGTCGAAGCTGGAGTCCGCACCGGCCGCGTCACCCGTCAGGGTGTAGTAGAACCCCAGGTAGTACCAGACGGCGGGGTTCTGCGCTTGTCCCTGCTCGATCGCTTCCATGAGCGAGCGCTGGGCCCCCTCGAGGGCCTGCTGGCGTTTGGTCGAGTCTTGCGCGCTGGAGGCGGTTTGGAGGTACAGGATGGCCCGGCTGACGGCAAAGTGCGAGGTCTTGAGGTCGCACTGCTGCTGGGCTTGTTCTTGCTGCTGGCCTTTCCGCTGCTGCGCCGGCGCCAAGGCGTAGGCCCCTGCGAGCAGGCAGATAACCGCCGGCAACAACACCGTCTGTTTCCTCATGCTGTGGTCGCTCCCTGTCAGTCAGAAAGTTGAGCTAGTAGCCGGCGCCGTCTGCCAGAAGGGCTTCCGCCCGCCGGGTTGCTTCCCGGGCGACGCTCAGCGCCGAACGGTGCAAGCGCGCCGCCGCCTCGACAACGTCCTGGTACTCCGGCTTGAAACGGGCGCCGCCTGGTGCCTCGGTGATCTTCACCCGCACCCGCGCGCCGGGTGCCAGCTCCACTGCCACGTCTCGCCGCGGCAGGGTGTGGCGTACCGCCCGCCAGCGGCGCAGCCCGCTCGTGGTCGAGTGAGCGAACAGCGCCTGGATCACCGCCTCTGCGGCGGCCGGGGCGGCAAGCACCTCCAGGCGGAGCGCCACGCGCCCTTTCTTGCCCTGCGCGGCCCACACCCAACAGTCCAGCGCCCCGGCTGCGAACACCGCTTCCCTCAACGGGTCCAGGTACTCGGGCTGGAGATCGTCCAAGTCGGTGACAAGAACCTCCACCGCGCCCGCCTCCACGGCGCTCTCGGCCAGAATCAGCCGGAGCGCATTAGGATACGTGCCCGGGTCACGGGTGCCCGCGCCCCAGCCCGAGGCCAGCAGGCGCCATCGCTCCGGGGGCGGACCTGCCGACAGCACCCGCAGCAGGGCCGCTCCCGTTGGCGTGGTAGCCTCGCCCTCCACCGGCCCGCCCCGCGCCACTTCCATGCCCTCCAGCAACGCCGCAGTGGCCGGGGCCGGAACCGGCAGCGCTCCGTGAGCCGCCTCGACCCACCCTTTGCCGAGTGCCACGGGAAAGTGGTAGACCGACTCGGCACCGAGGCGTTCGAAACCTTCGCACGCCCCCACCACGTCCAGCACCGCATCTACCGCACCCACCTCGTGCAGGTGTACCCGCTCAGGCGGGACACCGTGAATCTGGCCTTCCGCCTGCCCGATCAGTTCGAACGCGCGCTCCGCCTGGGCCTTGACCCGAGGCGATAGATCGGCCCGGCGCACCACGGCCAACAGCTCGCTCACGTGCGCTCCAGCCCCCCCGAACGCCGGGTGCCCGGTGGGGACGGCGAAATCCACCTTGGTCGCCTTGACCCCGCAACGCCTGACCTCCCGAACCTCCACCCCCACGTCGGGGAAGCCGACCCGACGCGGCAGGGACTGGAGCCACTCTGGCTCCACCCCTGCGTCCAGCAAGGCGCCCAGCAGCATGTCGCCGCTGATGCCTGCGAACGGGTCGAGGATCGCGATGCGCACGTAGCCCCATAATTTCGCCAATCGCTGCCGATTTCGCCAATTGCTACCGATAAAGCCAGCCGGCGCCGGTGTTGAACAGCACCACCGACTCCTCGGGCGCGATCTTGCCCTGAGCCACCAACCGCTCGAGGGCCGCCACCGTGGCTCCCCCCTCCGGGGAGGCATCGATCGCCTCCAGGCGCGCGAGTTCGCCTTGGCCTCCGCAGAGTTCCTCATCGCTGACGGCGACGGCGCCTCCCCGGGTTTCCCGCAGCGCCCGGAGCATCAACCGCCCGCCCAGGGGGGAAGGAACCTTGAGCCCGGCTGCTACCGTGTCCGGCTCAGGCCACGGCTCGGTGTGATCGGCGCCTGCGGCGAAGGCCTGCACCACCGGCGCACAGCCTTGTGCCTGCACGCAGTACAACCGCGGAGTCGGCCCCTGGGTCCACCCCGCGGCCGCGAGTTCGGCGAATGCCTTCCACATGCCGATGAGCCCGGTTCCTCCGCCCGCAGGGTAGACGATCGCCTCAGGCAGCCGCCAGCCGAGTTGTTCGGCCAGTTCGAGTCCCAGGGTCTTTTTCCCCTCGATCCGGTACGGTTCGCGCAGGGTGGAGACGTCGAACGCTCCGGAGGCCTCGGCGTAGGCCCGGGAAGCCTTGCCGCAGTCGCCGATGTGCCCGTCCGACACCACCAGCTCGGCACCGAAGGCCTGGATCTGGCGCAAGATCGTAGCCGGCGTGCTGCGCGGGGCATACACCCGGACACTGGCTCCAGCCCGCGCGCCGTAGGCGCTCAGTGCCACGCCCGCGTTGCCCGCGGTCGGGATGGTGAACCGGCTCGCCCCGGACCTCGAGGCCCGGGTGACTGCGGCCGCCAGGCCTCGTGCCTTGAACGAACCGGTGGGGTTCTTCCCTTCGTCCTTGACCCAGACTTCCCGCATGCCGAGTCGGCGCTCCAGCCTCGCCGCCCTAAGCAGCGGCGTGGCTCCCTCGCCCAGGGACACCGGTTCCTCGCCCGGCAGCAGGGGCAGCCACTCCCGGTAGCGCCACATGGTCCAGGGCCGCTCGGCCACGGCCCTGCGGCAATCCGGGTCCGGCTGCCGGGCATAGCGCACCAGCCAGGGGGCCCCGCAGGCTGGGCAGACGGTGGGCAGGCCGTCCGGATCCTGGCGGTTGGAACATTCGGAGCACGTGAGCGTCCAATCCATGCAGGGTTATCCCGCGCGAAGGTGTTCGAGCACGCGATCGGCGAGCTTCAGCGAAAAGCCCGGCAGGGAGGCGATCTCCTGGGGGCTCGCCAGCCGCACGCCGGCCAAGCTGCCAAACCGCTCCAACAGTTGCCGGCGCCGCCTGGGGCCGACGCCCGGAATTTCCAGCAGTTGCGACGTCACCGTCCGCCGGGCGCGGCGGGCACGGCTGTAGCTCACCGCGAACCGGTGGGCCTCGTCCCGCACCCGCTGCAACAAGCGCAGCGACGGGCTGCGCTTGGCCAAAAGCAGGCTGTCGCTCCGCCCCGGAAGAAAGACTTCTTCTTCCCGCTTGGCGAGGCTTACGAGGTTCAGCCCTTGGACCCCTAGCTCGCCCACCGCCTGGAGGGCGGCATTGAGCTGGCCTTTGCCCCCGTCTATCACCAGGAGGTCGGGCAGTGGATGTCCGGATTCCTGCTGCCGCCGCACGAACCGGGAGACCACTTCCCTGATGGCGGCGCAGTCGTCCTGTTGGCCCTCACCGCGGATCCGGAAACGGCGGTAGCCGCTTTTCTTGGGGTGCCCCGCCTCGAACCAGACCAACGCTCCGACGGTGTCCCGTCCCTGGTTCGTGGAAATATCCACGCAGGCGATGGCCCGCGGCACGACCGTGAGCCCAAGGTCCCGGCCCAGGGCGTACACCGGGTCCTCGGCCCGCTCGTCCGTGACGAAGGACTCGATCAGCAGGCTCTCCAACAGGTGCCGCGCATTCTGGTCCGCCAGGCTGACCATCCGCGCCTTGAGCCCGCGCTGGGGCACCATCCAGCGGGTTTCCGGGAGCAGTTGGGTGAGCACCGGAAAATCGCCCGGCAGAAACGGCAGGAGCACCTGCGAGGCTCGCGCTTCCTGCGGCAGGTAGGATCGTACCAGAAAGGCACTGAGCACGGCTTCGTCCGGTTCTTCGGCCAGGTTGTGCAAGAACCGGTGGTCCCGGCCCACGATCCTGCCCCCTCGCGCCCGAAGCACCACCCCCACGGCGTCATCCCCATCCCGGGCGAAGCCGATCACGTCCGCGTCGCCGCCGCCGACCTGTTCGACCACTTGCGGCCGCTCGACCTGATCCAGCCAGCGCAGGGCGTCGCGGATCTCGGCGGCGCGTTCGAACTCCAGGCGGGAGGCGGCCTCCTCCATGCGCTGCCGGAGCCGCGCCCGCACGTCCAGCGTCCGTCCCTCCAGGAAGTCGAGCACCTCGCCGATCATCCTCCGGTAGGACTCGCGGTCCTGGAGCCCCACGCAGGGCGCCAGGCAGCGGTGAATGTGATAGTCGAGGCAAGGTCGTTCCGGGGCCTCTTCCGGCAGGCGGTAGTGACAAGAGCGCACCGTGAAGATGCGCCGAATAATCTGCAGCGTCCGCCGCAGGACCGCCACGTCGGTGTACGGTCCAAAATACCGCGCTCCCGGCAGATGCTCCCGCCGCACCACCAGCACCCGGGGAAAGGGCTCGCTCAGCGTCACGGCGATCGAGGGATAACTCTTGTCGTCCCGGAATTGGATGTTGAAGCGGGGTTGGTGCTCCTTGATCAGGTTGTTCTCCAGCAGCAGCGCGCCCGGTTCGGAAGGCACCACGATGGTTTCGACGTCGGCCACCAGCTTGAGCAAAAGCCGGTGCTTGGGACTGTCCTGAGCGTCAGCCGCGAGATAGCTCCGCACCCGCTGCCTGAGATTCTTGGCCTTCCCAACGTAGAGCACGGTTCCCCGGCTGTCCTTCCACAGATAGACACCCGGGCCGTCCGGGAGGGCGGCGAGTTTGCGTTCGAGCGATTCGGCGAGGAGTTGGCGTTCCATCGAGCGGGTGAGTCGCTGGCGACGCTGGCCCTAGCGCCGGGTCACCGCTCGCCACAGTCCGACGGCGTCGGGGTGCCGGAAGACCACGCCTGCCACTTGATAAACTAGCACGAAGACGGCCAGCACGGCTATGGTCTGTCCCCAGGGGTGCCACGTGGCTGGCACCAGGAGACCTGCTGCGGCCGTGGCCCCCGTGGCGGCGGCGAGAACGGAGGCCAAGGCTCTCCACTCCGCCCTCCCCAGGGGCTGCCCTACGCGGGCAGACAGCCCCCGGTAATGCAGGGTCAGGTTGAGGTAGGCTCCGACCGAGGAACCCAGCCCGATGCCGGCGGGGCCCAGCCACCGCATCAGGCCGTACGCTGCGCCGGCCGCCACCGCCACGGAGAGCGCCGCCATGCGCACTGGGGTCCGGGTGTCCCCCTGGGCGTAGTATCCCGAGGCCAGCAGTTTGATCGGGGCCTGGGCCGGAATGCCGATGGCATAGGCCGCCAGGATCCCCGTGACCAGCGCCGTGTCCTCCGGGCCAAAGTGCCCGGTTTCAAAAATCGCCGCTACCATGGGCCGCCCGAACGCGGCCAGGGCGAACGCCGAGGGCAGGACGAAGAACGCCAGGCGCCTGAGACCGTCGCCTAGGCGGCGCCGCAGAAGGTCCAGCGCCTCACCGGCCGCGTCCCGGCTCAGGTCCGGCAGCGCGGCCGCCGCCACGCTGACGCCGAAGAGCGAGAGCGGGAGCGTGGAGAGCAGTTGGGTGTAGCCCAGCGCGGCCACCGCCCCGCCACCCAACAACGAGGCGAGCTGGGTGTCAATGATGCTGGAGACCTGTCCCACCCCGGCGCCGAAAACCACGGGCACCCAGGCGTGGATGACGCGCCGTACCCCGTTCGTGGCCAGGTTCAAGGACCAGTAGATGCCCCGCACCAGGCGCATCGTAGTCGGGAGCTGCACGGCGATTTGGAGCACGCCGCCGGCGAGCGCCCCCCACGCGAGGGCCACGATCAAGCTGCTGCCTGCCAGCCGGCCGCCCAGCCCCACCAGCGTTGCGATTTGTGCGATGTTCCACATGGCCGGCGCGGCATACGAGAGAAAGAACCGCCCGTGCGTATTCAGCACGCCCAGACACCAGGCGGACAGGATCATCAGCCCGGACATCGGGAAGAGAATTTCCACGAGCCGGACCGTGAGGTCGCGGGTGGCGCCGCCAAAGCCGGGGGCTACGAAGTCGGTGATGAGCGGCGCCAAGGCGATGCCGGCCAGCGCCGAGAGGGCGGTGAGCACCACCAGGAGGGAGGCCATCACGCCGGCGAGGCGGCGGCCGGCTTCTTCGCCTTCGCGCTTCAACAGCGCGGCATAGACCGGGATGAAGGAGGCCGACAGCGTCCCTTCACCCAGGAGATTCCGGATGAGGTTGGGGATCTTGAGTGCGGCCCGAAAGGCGTCGGCTGCCGGCCCGTTGCCGAAGTAGGAGGCGAACAGCCGCTCGCGAACAAAGCCCAGGAGGCGGGCGACCACGATGCCCGCGGCAACCCGGCCGGCGAGCTGCCCCGAGGAAGGGGGCATGCGATCAGCTATGCGGCGGCGTCAGGGGCCGGGGGGCAGGCCGCTGTTCCGGGTTCTCCAGGAGCCGCTGGAGGAACTGCGTTTCGTCCTTGAGGGACTCGACCGCCCGGCTCAAGTCATCGAGTTCATCCTCCAGGGCCGCGACCTTGGTGCTCAGCTCGCGCACTTCCTTGGACGCGTCCGCTCCGTATCGTCGCTCCAGTACCTGGCGCAGCGCGGGAGCGTCCAGCACGATCGCGAGGATAGGAACGAGCAGCGCCACCAGCAGAACCAGGAACCCGACCACCCAGAACATGAGGGGGATACTAGGGCGAAGGCAGGAGGGTTTCAAGGGAGGCGACGTGCCGCTGACACGCTGCCAACACGGCATCGAGGAACGCCTCCCCGTAGCGCGCCAGGTAGCTGGTGACGTTCAGGACGCGCTCCTGCGGGCGGCCCAGCGGGAAGAGATTTCGCCGGGCCTTGTCAATCTGCTGCAGCACAATCGCGTTCTGCTTCTTGAGGTGACTCACCAGGCGTTTTTCGATCTCCTGGAGGGCGCCCAGGGCCGCGTGCCTGGCGGACTCCACCGGCTTGCGCAGCGTGGGGTCCACCGTGACCGCAGCTGCGGCGAGGCGGCCGTATTCGGCCGTCAGAGCGGCCCGGAGCGCCGCGAGGGCGTCCCGTGCCCCCGGCGGCAGGGCCTCGGCAACCAGGGTGGCCTCGAGCTGGCCCTCTGCCTGCCTCAGCGCCTCGGGCGATATGGCATACTTGTTCAGCACCTTGCCGATCCGGGCCTCGATCACTCGACCCGACCAGCGGGGGACACCGGCCTGCGCCGCGACGCCCAGCGTCCGGTACACCGGCTCCGCCTGGAGCCAATAGCTCAGCTCGGCGGGACCGCCCACGTAGGCGATGGTCGGCAGCAACGCCGCCTCGATGGCGGGCCGGGCCAGCACGTTGGGCGAGAAACGCTCGGGCTGCCGCTCGAGAAGCAGCGCCAGTTCAGCCGGCGACCAGCGCTCCCCCGCGCGGCGGGCCACGTACGCCGTACCGTCCAGCAGCAGGCGGTCGCGGCCCAACGGCCCCTCGATCATGACCAACGTGGCAGGCTCTCCCACGTTCACCTGCACTGGGCGGCCGGCCTCCTCCAGCGCCGCGGACTGTGCCACCACGGCCTGGTGCAGGGGCCCCGCGGCTTCCAGCAGCCGCCAGATCCAAGGACCCATCGCGCGCTTGGCCGCCGGATGGGTGGGCTGGAAGACCACCAACCCAAACGGGCCCAACAGCTCGGCCAGGGCGTTGCCAAAGGCGCTGGCGAGATCGGCTTCCGGCCGGTAGTGTCGTTCGAGCCATTCCAGCACCCCGGCCACGAACTCGGATTCCGGCAGCGCTTGGCGCAGCGTTGCCAGCAGGGCGTTCACCTCGGTGCCGACCCGCTCCCGGTACAATGGCGTTAGCGCTGCGGTGGCGTCGCGCTCCCGTAGGACCAGGTGCACGATCTCGTTGGTGCGACTCAGCACGTGCGCTTGGTTGGCCTCGCCGAAGTCGTGGTCGTCGCCTGCCACCCAAAACACGGGCACGACCGGCTCCCCGAGTCGCTTGCTCGCCCCCCCCGCCAGCGCTACCGCCGTCAAGGCCTTGTGGATGGTGTAGAGAGGCCCCGTCAGCAAGCCCGGCTGTTGCCCGGTCGTGACGCATAAGGCGCCCGCGAACAGGCGATCCAGGTTGCTCCGGGCTGCCGCTCCATGCGCGGCGAAGGCCTCCTCGAGGTCGGGGCTCAAGCGCACCGCACGGGCGGCGGCGAGCCGCGCGGCGTCCGCGCTCCGCCCGCCGTCCACCGGCGTGGCCTCGATCTCGAAAGGTGGGCTGGTCGCTTTCACGCGCCCCGGTGGTAGGGAGTGCCCTTGAGCAGGGTGAGGGCCCGGTACAACTGTTCCAGCAGGATCAGCCGGGCAAGTTCATGAGGAAAGGTGAGCGCCGAGAGGCTCAGGGCGAACTCGCAGCGCTGCAGCACGCGCTGATCCAGTCCCTCGGCACCGCCAATCACGAAGGCCACTCGGCGAGCGGCTGCCTGCCATCCCGCCAACCGCCGGGCCAGCCCCTCGCTGGTCTCCACCGTCCCGAGCCGCGTGAGCGCCACCCACAAACTTCCCGGCGGCAAAGCGGCGAGCAGGCGCTCGCCCTCGCGTCGCCGGCGCTCCGCCGGGGAATAGTGGCCGGCGGGCGCCCGCACCTCCCGGATCTCGAGCTTCCACACCCGCCGCACCCGCGCCGCATACTCGGCGCACGCATTCCGAAGCGCCGGATCCGCCACCCGGCCCACCGCCACCACGTGCAACTCCATTACGCATACAACCCGCGAAGCCGGTGGACCGCGGCCACGCGCTCCATGGCTAACATGTAGGCCGCGATACGCATGTTCACCCCGTGGCGCTGGGAAACCGAGAGCACGTCCAAAAACGAGCGCCTCAGGATCTGCTCGAGTCGCTCGTTCACCGTCGCCTCGTCCCAGAAATAGGCCGCCCGGTCTTGGACCCACTCGAAGTAGCTGACCGTCACGCCCCCGGCATTGGCCAAAATGTCCGGGATGACGAAGACGCCCTTTTCCTCCAGAATCCGATCGGCACCCGGCGTGGTGGGACCATTGGCACCCTCGCAGACCACCCGCGCCTTGATGGCCGGCGCGTTCTTCCGGGTGATCGTGTTCTCGATCGCCGCGGGGAGCAAGACGTCCACCTCCAGCGTCAGCAGGTCCTCGGGCGGAATGGGCTCGGCGCCGGGAAACCCCGCCAGATACCGGTGCTCGCGAACCCAGGCGATGGCCTCGTTCACCGGGATCCCCTCGGAACGGTACACCGCGCCCGAGACGTCGCTCACCGCGACCACCTTGAGCCCTTCCCGCTCCAGCAGTTGCGCCGCCACCGAGCCCACGTTGCCGAAGCCCTGGATGGCGACCTTGGCCCCTTTGAGCGGAAGACCCAGATGCTTGAGCGCCTCCCGGGTCACGATCATGCATCCCCGACCGGTGGCCTCACGACGCCCGAGCGACCCTCCCATCTCGATCGGCTTGCCGGTCACCACTGCCGTCACCGGATGGCGCTTGTGCATGGAGTAGGTGTCCATGATCCAGGCCATCACGCGTTCGTTGGTATTGACGTCGGGGGCAGGGATGTCGGATTCGGGGCCGAGTATGTCTATCAGCGCGGCGGTGTAGCGGCGGGTGATGCGTTCCAACTCGCCAATGGATAAGGTGCTGGGGTCGCACACCACCCCGCCCTTGGCTCCCCCAAACGGAATGTTCACCACGGCGCACTTCCAGGTCATCCAGGCCGCCAGCGCCTTGACCTCGTCCAGCGTGACGTGCCGAGCGAACCGTATCCCTCCCTTGGCCGGCCCCCGGGAACTGTTGTGAATCACCCGGTAGCCCGTGAAGACCTCGATCTCTCCGTTGTCGCGCTCGATGGGTACCGAGACGATGATCTGTTTCTCGGGCTGTCGCAGCACCCGGTAAATACCGGGGTCGAGTGCCATAAGCTGGGCGGCGTGGTCGAATCGCGCCATCATGGCCTCGAAGGGGTTTTCCTCAGCGAGGACCAAGTCTTTGTCCCGCCCGACAATCTGGCTCGCAGTCTGAGCGCCCGCTTCGGTTTCCAATGCGTGGTCCATCCGGCAACCTCGTCCGCGGGACCTGCCGGCCCCGGCGTATATGTCTAAGTCCTTGTTGTCAAACGTGTTATCAGTTCTTCCACTTGCTCCTCGCCCTGCTCCCACTCCACCACCACGTGGGCCACCAAAGCGGGGACCGCATTTGGGGGCCAGGATGCTCTGAGCTTCACGGCGTCCTTCTGAGTCACTACAACGTAACCAAAGTGCCCCCGGTGCGAGAGGAGACGCCGCACGTCCGCTCGGGTATACCCGTGATGGTCGGGGAATGCCTGGATGTGCACCTCGGCCCCTAGGGCCCCCAGTTGCCACGCGAAGCTTTCGGGCTCGGCCACACCGCAGACGGCCATCACCCGAGCGCCGCGGAGTGCGCCGAGTTCCACCGGCTCTCCCGACGTAAGGTCGCTGAGCGCTCCGATCCGCAGGTGCACCACCCCCAGGCGCCTGGCTCCAACGCCACGGGACCGCAAGCCCCGAGCGTACGCCGCAGCCCGGCGCACCGAGGCCCGCTTGCGGGTAACGACCACCATATCCGCCCGTCGGACTGCCGTGGCCGGCTCGCGCCAGGGACCCGCCGGCAGGAGCCACGGGGCCGCCCCGGCCGACTCCGCGCTGAGCAACAGGAGCTTCACGTCGGGCAGGAGACCTAGGCGCTGGAATCCGTCGTCCAGCACGATCGCTTGGGCCCCAAGCTGCTGGGCCTGCCGCGCGGCGCGGAGCCGATCGGCTCCCTGGAGCACGATGGCCTGGGGAACCTGTTCTCGGTGTACCTGAGCCTCATCCACGCCCCTTCGACCGGTCAGAATACCCGGCACGATCCCCCGCGCCACCAACCTGCGGGCGATCCAAGCTGCCACAGGGGTTTTCCCCGTGCCTCCCACGCTCAGGTTCCCCACCGCGACGCTGGGAAGCGGGAGGCGGTGGCGAGGAAGCCAGCCGTAGCGGTAAGCCGCTTGCCGCGCTCGGAGACACGCTCCATAGGCCGCGCTGGCCGGCAGCATCATGCCCCGGAACGCACGGGCTGGAAGGCGCGGGCTCGACCAGATCCACCGGGCGGCATGGTCCAGGCTCATGCTCGGGCGGCGATGCGGGACAGTTCGAGAAGCTGTTCCGAGAGCTGAGCGGTCGCCTGCCGAAGATCCGATCCCGGGCTCGCTGCACCCAGCCAGGGATTCCCGTAGGCGATCCGCACTGTTGCCCCCGGGGGCGGGACCATGAACCCGTCCCAGGACCTCAGTCGCAAGGCGGGGCACGCCCCGGCCGCCACCGGGATGATGGGTGCACCGGCCAGCCGGCTCGCGGCCGCGGCGCCGGGCTTGGCGCTCTCGCGGGGCCCGCGGGGTCCGTCGGCGGCCAGGGCCACGGGCTGGCCCTGGCGCAGCAGGCGGACGATGCGCCGCAGGGCGGCCACGCCACCGCGTGTCGAGGAGCCCCGGACGACTTGGTAGCCGAGTGCTCCGGCTACCTGGGCCAGACGCTCGCCGTCCCGGTGCCGGCTGATCAGCAGCGCGATGCCCTGGTGCCGGTGCCGCCACAGGAGGGGCAGCAGATGGCCGTGCCAGAGGACCCACAGCACCGCTCGCTCGCTGCGGCAGATCTCCTCGATCCCCGCGCCGAGGGTCTCGACGTGCCAGGTGGCAGCCAGTGCGGCAAGCCCGCTGGCCCCCAGTCGGCCTTGCCAGGACACCGTCAGGCGACCAACTGGAGCGCCAGCTCGGCGGTGCGCTGGGCGGCACCGCCAGATCCCAACTGGCTTCGGGCCGCCCGGTAGGCTTCGCGCTGCGCCCTGGCTTCGCGGCTCGTGGCATCGAGCAGGGGAAGGGTGGCCTCGATCAGGGTTTCGGTTCGGGCCCGCCGCTGGATCAGTTCCGGGACCACCGCTTGCCCCACCAACAGGTTGGTGAGGTTGACGTAGGGCACTCGCACCACCCTGCGCGCGATAGCGTAGGACAACGGATCGGTGCGGTAGAGAGTCACCGCCGGCACGTCCACGAGGGCTGCCTCGAGCGTGGTCGTACCGGCCTTGCACCATACCACGTCCGCGGCCGCGAGCACGCTCGCCGATGCTTCCCGAACCACCCGGGCGCGGACGTCGTGGTGGCGCTGGTACCGGCAGTCGGCCACGCCGGCAACGACGATTTGCAGTTCCGGGCAGCGCCGTTTGAGGAGCCGCGCGGCCTCCCGCATGAGCGGCCACAACCGGCGAACCTCGGCGGGGCGGCTGCCGGGCAGGAGCGCCAAAACCCTGGCGCCCGGATCGAGGCCCAGCAGCGTTCTGGCGCCCGCGCGGTTCGGATAAGCCTGGTCCAGGAGCGGGTGGCCCACGTACGTGGCGCTCACCCCTCGGGCGGTGAAGAACGCTTCTTCGAACGGCAACACGACCGCCAGCTGGCGCACCCAACGTGCCAGGGTGCGCGCCCGACCTTCGGCCCAGGCCCACGCCTGGGGGGCGATGTAGTAGAGGACGGGGAGGCCGCGGTGAGACGCCGCGCGGGCCAGCCTCAGGTTGAAGCCGGGGTAGTCCACCAGGATCACCAGGTCATACGCACGCCGGCGGAACCGCTGCCCGATCTTCCGCAACAGCCGCACATGGCGCGCCAGGCGCCAGAGCGGTTCGGTGAACCCCGTGCTGGCGAGCGACTCGGCCCGCGCCACGAGGCTCGCGCCCGCGGAGGCCAGGGCGGGGCCACCCACGGCCTCCACCACCAGATCGGGTCTCTGGGCGCGGAGGGCATGCAGCAACCCTGCTGCGTGGCGATCTCCGGAGCGTTCCCCTGCCGCCATGAAGACCCGCATGCGGCGCCTCAGGCGAGAACCCCGCGCTGCGAGGTCAGCACGGCGTCCACCAGCTGCATCACTTCAGGGATGTGAGCGCTTTCCAAACGCAGTCGCTCGGCGGCCGCGCTCAGCGTGAGGTTGGAGTTGAACAGCAGGCGATAGGCGTGTTGCAGGGCGGTCCGGACGTCGGCGGGGAAGCCTGCTCGCCTGAGACCCACCAGGTTGATCCCGTACAGCTTCATGGGATGGCCGGCCGCGCGGGTGAAGGGCGGCACATCCTGCGGCACTCGGGAGCCTCCCCCCACGAACGCGTAGCGGCCGATGCGGACGAATTGGTGGACGGGCGTCAGTCCGCCGATGGTGGCGTGCGCTTCCACGTGCACGTGGCCGGCCAGTTGCACCGCGTTGGCCAGCACCACGTCGTCCTCGACGACGCAATCGTGGGCCACGTGGACGTAGGCCATGAGGAAGCAGCGCCGGCCCACCGTGGTCCGCCCGGTAGCGGCGGTTCCCCGGTGCAGCGTGGCAAATTCTCGGATCCGGGTTTCGTCCCCGATTTCCAGCCAGGTGCGCTCGCCCTGGTACTTGAGGTCTTGGGGGTCCGCCCCCAGCACGGCGCCCGTGCCGATCACGCAGCGGGCTCCCACCGTGGTGTCTCGCTCGATGACCGCGTGTGGCCCCACCGAGGTTTCCGGACCGATCGAGACCCCGGGTCCGATGACCGCGTAGGGACCCACCCGGACCCCGGGGCCGAGGTGGGCCTCGGGTGCGATGACCGCGGTCGGGTGGACCGGCGGCATCATTTGTCCGTGATGCGGGCCATCATCTCCGCTTCTGCTACCAGTTGGCCGTCCACGTATCCCTCTCCCCGCATCTGGCAGGTCTGGCCCCGCAGCCTCAGCATCCGCACTTCGAACCGGATCTGGTCTCCCGGCACCACCGGGCGGCGGAATTTGACGTTGTCGAGCGCCATGAAGAGCACGAGCTTGGTTTCCGGCCGCTCGACCGCGCCCAGCAACAGCAAGCCACCCACCTGCGCCATGGCTTCGATGATCAGCACGCCCGGCATGATGGGGTAATCGGGGAAGTGCCCTTGGAAGAAGGCCTCGTTGATGGTCACGTTCTTGATGCCGACGATGCGCTCCCGCCCTTCGACCTCCACGATGCGATCCACCAGCAGCATGGGATAGCGGTGCGGCAACAGCCCGAGGATTTCGCGAACCCCCATGACGGCCGGCGCCGTCGGCGAGGTCACTCGCCGGAGGGTGCGTACCAGCGCGAGGTTGCCCCGGTGGGAGGGCCGGAAGGCCACCACCTCGGCCTGGAGGCGACCTCCCAGCAGCGCCAGGTCGCCGAGGAGATCCGCCGCCTTGTGGCGGACAAACTCGTCCGGCCAGCGCAACGAGCCGGCCGCCAAGGCCGTCTCCGACAGGACGATGGCGCTCGTGGGGTTGGCCCCGCGGGCCAGCCCCTGCTCCGCGAGTGCGGCCGCTTCGCTGGTGAAGCCGAAGGTCCGCGCCTGCGCCAGGTGAGCGGCAAAGCTCTCCGGCGTGATATCGTAACAGCCGGACTGCCGGCCGATGAGTGGATGAGGCCACTCGATGGTCACCGTCAGCCGCAACCCGTCGGCCGGGGCCACCACGTAGCGAGCGTCTCCCTCCCGGACCGTGATCGGTGCGGGGAGGCGGAATTCGGTGGGTGTGCCTCCCTGCTCTACCGGCCGAGCCTTCCGGAGGGCTTCGAAGAACGGCGCCGCACTGCCGTCGCCCCCGGGCGGTTCCGGTCCATCCAGGTCAATCAGCAGGTCGTCGAGTCCGTGCGCGGCCACCGCGGCGAGCACGTGCTCCACGGTGGAGACGGTGGCTTCCCCCTCGCCCAGCACGGTGCGACGCTGCGTGAGCTGCGCCCGGTCGGCCAGGGCGGGTATCCGGGGTGCCCCGGCCAGATCGGTCCGCCGGAAGGCGATCCCCTCCCCGCTGGGGGCGGGCCGGAACCTCAGGGTGGATGGGGTGCCGGTATGGAGCCCCACGCCCGCCACCTCGGCGGGGTGTGCGATGGTTCTCCTAGCGGCGCTGCTCATGTTGGGCCATGCGCTCCAAGGTTTCCACCAGCGGCGTCAGGCGTCGCAAGGCGGCAGCCTGCCTGAGCACCTCGCGATGGCGGCGCGCCGGGTAGCCCGACACCGTGGCTTGCGGCGGGACATCGCCGATCACCCCGCTTTGGGCTGCGATCCGAGCGCCGCGGTGGACGGTGAGGTGACCGGCGAGACCCGCCTGCCCGCCTACCAGGACGTGGTCTTCGATGACGGTGCTGCCGGCAATGCCTACCTGGGCCATGATGAGGCAGTGGGCACCGATGCGCACGTTGTGGGCTACCTGCACCAGGTTGTCAATCTTGGTACCGGTCCCGATGACCGTATCGCCCAGACTTCCCCGATCAATCGTGGTGTTGGCGCCAATCTCCACCTCGTCACCGAGCAGGCACCGGCCCACGTGCGGCAGCCGCTGGGGCCCGCTGTCCGAGAGCGCAAAGCCAAATCCCTCTCCGCCGAGGCACGCGCCGGCATGGATGACCGCCCTGGCGCCGACCGTCGTGCCGGGGTACAGCACCGCGTGTTCGCCCACCCGGCATTGGTCGCCCAGGACCACGCCGTCGCCCAGGTAGGCCCGGGCCCCGATCACGCAGTCAGCCCCGAGGCACACGTCGGCGCCTAGGATCGCATACGCCCCAATGGCGATACGACCCTGCCAGCGGGTTCCCGGGCCGATGCGCGCGGTGGGGTGCACCCCCCAAATGATCGCCGGCTGGGGGTAGAACGCCTCCAGCACCAACCGGAGGGCGAGCGGGGTGTTGTCCACCACGATGCGGGTGGCGGGCCCCCCTTCCGTGGCGCGAAGCGCCGGGGCGATCAACACGGCCCCGGCTGCGCCGCGGCGCACCGCCTCCAGGTACCGGCTGGAGGCCAGCACCGTGAGTTCGCGGGGGCCGGCCCGCTCCGGCGGGGCCACGCCGGCCAGTTCGAGGTCTGCCTCACCGATCAGCTCGCCCCGGACCAGGCGAGCGATCTCGCCGGCCGTCAGGACGCGCACGGCTTACTCGGGCGGGGTGGCCTTGAGCCGCTGTACGATGAGCGCCGTCAGGTCCAGGGTCGGGTCGGCCGCCACAATTCCGCTCCCGGGCGCCGCCACGTCAAAAACGATGCCGATATTCCGCTCCGCCCGGAGGCCCTCGATGACCGCCTTGACCCGCTCCTCGAGAGGGGCGATCAACTCGCGCTCCCGTTCCTGGGCGCGCTGCCTCAGCTCGTTGGATCGCTGGTCCAGCTGCTGCTGCAGGCGCCGGATCTCGGCCTCCTTGGCTTGCCGTTGGGCTGCCGAAAGCCCCACCGAACTTTGCTGGTAGGCGGCCACCGTGGAATCGTACTGCTGCCGCAGTCTCAGCATCTCGTTCTGGAAGCCTTCCATTTCCTTGTTGTAGGTGGACTCGGCCTTGGCGTAGCCAGGCATTTGCTGCAAGATGGTCTGCGAGTTCACAAAAGCCACTCGTACCGACGCCTGCTGGAAGGGGGTAGCCGCCAATCCTGCGATGATGACGGCGGCCAGGGCCGGAAGAGCCCAACGCGCCATGGTTCGCTCCAGGTACATGGTGAATGAGCCGGGTGCTAGGGCCCGGAAAATCAGAAAAAGTTGCCCAGCTTGAAGTGGAATTTCCAGCCCGGGTCCGGCTGTCCCAGGCTGTTGGTCCGGTCGAACCCGTAGGCGTAGTCCAAGCCTAAGGGGCCCAGCGGCGAGATCAGGCTGATGCCGACCCCCGCCCCGCGGAAGAGCCGCGTCGGGTTGTACTGGCCGGGGCTGTCCCAGAGGTTGCCGGCGTCGAAAAACGTGTTCACGTACAAGGCCTGGCTGATGCGCAGGCCCAGCTCGGCGGTGGCCGTGAAGTAGGACCGCCCAAAGGCATTGGCTCCGGCTGCGAAGGTCCGGGCATTGGGATCGAAGCCTTTAGGAGTGATCGAAAACTCGTCGTACCCGCGCAAGGGGATCCCGAACTGGGTTCCGCCCAGCGAAAACAGTTGGCGGAAATGCGGTCCCACGTCGCCCCAGACGAACCCGCTCTTGGCCGTGAATCCCAGGACCAGCTTGAGCGGATTGCTCATGGGCCCGCCGCCGCCCAGCTGGGCCAGCGGAACGTACCAGCGCCCTTCCAGCGTGAGCCGCTGGAAGTTCCCGCTGCCCCCCAGGATCCCGCCGGCCTGCTGCAGTTGCACTTGGTGCATCAAGCCGGCCGTGGGGAACGGCATGTCAATGCGGGTATCGCGCACCAGGCTGGCCCCCACGGCGGAGAGGATGCAGTTCTGGCAGAAGAAGGCCGTGCTCAGTGTCTGAGACTCCAGTTGGTTCTGTTCCAGGGTGTAGGACGGGAACACCCGGGTGAACCGGGATCCGAACAGCGGGAACCCCAGTTGGACGGATCCTCCCCGGGTACGGTAACGCCCCAGGTCGGCGATCGTGTAGCGCAGTCGCGAGGAGTGGAGGCTCACCGATCCCGAGATCAGGCTGCCCCGTAGGGCGGGGTCGGTGTAGGTGACGTTGAGATCGTTGATATTGGCCCCGAACTGCCACTGGAACGAAATGCGTTTGGCCCGCCCGAACAAGTTGGACTCATCCAGCCCGATGAAGCCGCCGATGCCGGTTCCCTGCCCCAAGGAGGCCCCGAAGTTCACGTTCCCGGTGCGCTTTTCTCGCACTTCGAACACGACGTTGACGTCGCCCTGCTCGTTGGCCTGCTCGTAGGTGGGCGGCGGCAGCGGCTGCTCGAAGAATCCCAGATTCGAGATGTTCTGGTACGACCGGATCAAGGCCTCCTGGCGGAACACGTCGCCCGGCACCATCAGCACGGCTCGCCGGATCACATCCTCGTGGGTGATCGTGTTGCCCTTGATGACCACCTTGTTGACGATGGCTGGTGAGCCTTCGGCGATTTGCCAGCGGAGATCCAGGACCGGCTGGCTGTCGGGTCCGATCCGCCGAGTCAGCACCGGACGGACGTCGGCGTAGATGTAGCCCTGGTTGTAGTACAGGGTGCGAACGTTTTGGGTGGCGGTCTCCCACTCTTTGCGGTTGAAGACGGCGGGGCCGCTGGACCCGCCCAGGCCCAGGAACCCGCCCCGGGCGGTGTCGGCGAAGGGGTAGTAGGCCTGGAGCTGTTCGGTGGGCACGTGCCGGTTTCCCACGATCTCGAACCCTCCCACGCGGTACTGCGGCCCCTCGTCCACGTCCACGACCAAGGTGGCCTTGCCGGTCTCCTCGACCGCGATCAGGGTATCGCGGAGCACGCGGAAGTCCACGAACCCGTGCTCGGCGTAGAAGTCGGGCAGCTGCTCGCGGAGGTCCTTGTCGAGGTCGTCTTCTTTGTACTCCCCCTTCTGGAACCAAAAGAAACCCTCGGTGCCGGTCTTCATGTGGCCGGCGATGTCATGGTCGCTGAAGTGGGTGTTGCCATTGATGCGGATCTGGCTGATGGCCACCCGCCCGCCCTCGTCCACGTCGAAGATCGCCCGCACCGTGCCGTCGGGCTGGTCCACTTGGCGGACCGACACCCGTGCCTGGTAGTAGCCCTTCTTCCGGTACAGGGAGTCTATGCTGGCGCGGGCGCGCTCGATGGCCGCCGGGTCGTAGGGCCGCAAGGGGATCAGCTTGATGCGGCCGCGCACCGTGCCTTCGGGCAGTTTCTCCACGCCCCGCACGCTCCAGCCCGAGAGCAGAGGGCGTTCGAGCAGTTCGATCTGGAGCAGTTCTCGCCCCCCCACGGTGCCCTGGAGGATGCGGATGTCGTCGTATTGCCCGGTGGCGTACAGGGCCTGAAGGCCGCGTTGAATGTCCCGGTACGAGACCGGCCGGCCGGTGGGAATCCCGGCGGTGGCCAGCACGGTGGCGGTCGGGACGCGGGTGTTGCCGAGTACGGCGATGGTGTCAATGACGGTAGTTTCCTCGGGCTGCACCTGGCCGAAGGCGGTGCGGGCCAGCAGGCCGAGGAGGGCCACCAGCAGCGAGGAGGTGCGGGGTCGCAATTACGCCTTGGTACCGGACAGGGCGCGAAAGACCAGCTTGTCGCCCTCCGCGCTCACGTCCACTTCGATTTCGTCGCCCGGAGAGAACTCGCCCTGCAGGATCTTCTCCGACAGGGGGTCTTCCACGTAGCGCTGAATGGCCCGCTTGAGGGGACGGGCGCCGTAGTGCTCGTCGTAGCCGTGCCGGACCAGGAAATCGGTCGCGGCCTCGGTGCGGCGGAGGGTCAAGCGCTCCTCGGCCAGGCGGGCTTCGACCTCGCCGAACACGATCCCCACGATCTGAGCGATGTGGTGCCGCTCCAGTGGATGGAAGACGATGATGTCGTCCAGCCGGTTCAAGAACTCGGGGTTGAAAACCTTGTTGATCTCGTCGCGCACCTTCTCCGCCATGCGCTCGAAGCTGAGCCGGCTGTCCGGTTGCTCGAAGCCCAAGGGTTTGGAGCGGGTGATCTCGCGCGCGCCCACGTTGGACGTCATGATGACCACCGTGTTCTTGAAATCGATCACGCGGCCGTAGTTGTCCGTGAGGCGCCCTTCGTCCAGTACCTGGAGCAGGATGTTGAAGACGTCCTGGTGGGCCTTCTCGATCTCGTCGAGCAAGACCACCGAATACGGCTTTCGCCGGACGGCCTTGGTGAGCACTCCCGAGTCCTCGTAGCCCACGTAGCCCGGCGGCGCGCCGATCAGGCGGCTCACGCTGAATTTCTCCATGTACTCGGACATGTCCACCCGAATCAGCGCTTGCTCGTCGGCGAACAGGAAGCGCGCCAGGGCCCGGGCCAGTTCGGTTTTCCCCACCCCGGTGGGCCCGCTGAAGACGAAACACCCGATGGGCCGGCGCGGGTCTTTGAGACCGGCGCGGGACCGGCGAATGGCCCGCGCGATGGCCTCGATGGCCTGGTCCTGCCCCACCACGGACTTGTGAAGTTCTTCTTCCATCCGCAGCAGCCGCTGGGTCTCCGCTTCCTGCAGCCGGGTGACGGGAATGCCGGTCCACCGGGACACGATGAAGGCCACGTCGTCTTCCGTGATGGTGGGCCGGTGGGTCTGTCGCTCTCGTTCCCACTCTTCCTGCCGCCGGCGAATGGTGGCCTGCAGCTCGCGCTCCTCGTCCCGCAGGGCGGCAGCGCGCTCGAAGTTCTGATCCCGGACCGCGGCCTCTTTTTCCCGGTTGATGGTCTCGAGCTGCTCCTTGAGCCGCGCCACCTCCGGCGGTGGTGCCTGGGCTGCGAGGCGGGCCCGGGCAGACGCTTCGTCAATCACGTCAATCGCCTTGTCCGGCAGGAAGCGGTCCGTGATGTAGCGCTCGGAGAGCCGGGCGGCGGCATCCAGGGTCGCGTCCGGGATCAACACGTGGTGGTGGTCTTCGTAGCGCTGGCGCAGCCCCTTCAAGATCTCGATGGTCTCCTCTACGCTGGGGGGATCCACGATGACCGTCTGGAAGCGGCGCTCCAGTGCTCCGTCCTTCTCGATATACTTGCGATATTCGTTCAGGGTGGATGCGCCGACACATTGCAGCTCGCCCCGCGCCAGCGCGGGCTTCAACATGTTGGACGCGTCAATCGCCCCCTCCGCCGCGCCTGCCCCCACCAAGGTGTGGAGTTCGTCAATGAACAGGATCACGTTGCGGTTCTGCGCGATCTCGTTCATGACTGCCTTGAGGCGCTCTTCGAACTGGCCCCGGTACTTGGTGCCGGCGATCACCGCCGCCATGTCCAGCGCCAGCACCCGGTGGTGGCGCAGCGCCTCCGGGCAGTTCCCCGAGGCGATCAACTGGGCCAGGCCCTCCACGATGGCGGTCTTGCCCACCCCCGCCTCGCCGATCAAGACCGGGTTGTTCTTCTTCCGGCGGGAGAGCACCTCGATGACCCGCTCGATCTCCTTTTCCCGGCCGATCGTGGGGTCCAACTGGCCTTCGGCTGCCAGCGCGGTGAGGTCGCGGCAAAAGTGGTCCAGCGCGGGCGTCTTGGATTTCTTCTCCCCGCGCGCCGCCGCCTGGCCGCTGGCCCCCTTGGCGGCGGCCGGCATGTCGCTCCCCAACAGCCGCAGCGTTTCGGCCCGCGCCTGCTCCAGGTTCACCCCTGCATCGGTGAGCACTTGCGCCGCAATGCCCTTTTCCTCGCGCAGCAGACCCAGCAGCAGATGCTCCGTGCCGACGTAGGAGTGGTTGAGTTCGCGGGCCTCGCTCATGGCCAGTTCCAGCACCTTCTTGGCGCGCGAGGTGTAGGGCAGATCCGGCCCCGCGGCGGCCGGCGCTTTGCCCTTCTTGACCGTTTCCTCGATCTTCTGCTGGATCTCCTCCAGATCCACGTTCAGATTGGTGAGCACCGCCGCCGCCACCCCCTCGCCCTCGCGGATCAGGCCCAGCAGGATGTGTTCCGTCCCCACGTACTCGTGATGCAGGCGCGCGGCTTCCTCCCGCGCCATCTGGAGTACCTTGCGAACCCGGTCCGTGAAGTTGTAGCCGTTCATCGTACCCTTACGCCAAAGTTCAGGTGGCCTGGCTGCGCGAGCGCCCGGCGTCCTCTTCCAGCAACCGGCGCACGAACGTGGCGCGCGCCACCGCCAGGTCCGGATCGGCCAGCGGCCGCCCGGCGAGCTGAGCCAGATGCGCCGGCTGGCTGAAGATCATGAGCTTGTTGAGGGTGTATACCCCGAGGTCCGGAATCAAGTTCAGCCCCACGCCCAAGCGCACGCCGCTCAACAAATTCATGGTTTCCTCGAACGAGAGGCTGCGGGCATAGCGCAACAGCCCGTACGCCCGCCACACCTTGTCCGCGATCACGCTGGGGGCATCCCGGAGCAAGACCTGGCGCGCCTGCTCCTCATAGGCGATCACCTGCCGGACGATCTTGCCGAGGTGGTCCAGTAGCTCTTCCTCCGACTTCCCCAGCGTGGTCTGGTTGGAGAGCTGGAAGAAGTTCCCCACCACCTCGCTCCCTTCCCCGTAGAGACCGCGGAACGTGAGCCCGACCTGCGAGAGGCCCTGCAACACCTTGGCGATCTCTTTGGTGAGCACGAGGGCCGGCAGGTGAATCAGCACCGACGCACGGAGCCCCGTCCCCGCGTTCGTCGGACACGCGGTAAGGTAACCAAATTCGGGGTGGAAGGCGAACGGCAGCCGAGCCCCCAGCTCCCGGTCCAGCCGCTCCAAGGCCCCGTACGCCCGCGGCAGCGCAAAGCCGGAGTACAAGCTCTGCAGGCGGAGATGGTCTTCCTCGTTCACCATCACGCCCACGTCGCCGGCCAACACCAGGCCGCTGCCCGGCCGCACCCGGCCCGCCGCGTCGAGCGCCGCCAGCTCTTTGGAGATCAGATGTCGCTCGTACAAGAGCTGCCGGTCGGCCCGATCCAGCTCTTCCAGCCGGAAGACCGCGGCATCCGGACCCAGGCTCCGCGTGCCCCGCCCCGCTGCTACGACCTCCTCGAAGATCCGCTCTCGATCCTCGTCGCGCGCCCTGGTGGTAAAGGCGGTCCCCTGCAGATTGCGCGCCAGCCGCACCCGGGTGGACAGCACGATGTGACCGTCCGGCCCGCTGGCATCGGCCCAGGAAATCCCGCCGTCCGGCAGCAAGCTCAGGTCAATGGCCATCCAGGACCCGAATCCGATCGCGCAGCTCGGCGGCCAGCTCGAAGTTCTCCGCCTCCACCGCGCGCCGCAGCTGATCGCGCAATTCCTCGAGTTCGCTCCGCTCCCCGCTCCGGCCGGCGGCCTCAGGCGGCAGGTACACTTCTCCCACGTGCTGACTCGATCCGTGCAGCCGCCGCAACAGATCGCGCAGGTGGGACTCGAAGCTGGCGTAACAGTGCGGGCATCCCAGCCGCCCTACCTCCCGGAAATCGCGCAGCGTCGCCCCGCAAAAAGCGCAAGGACTCAACTCCGCCAGCGCCGGCAGGTTCCCCGCCGCGCCCTTGCCCATCGAAGCCAGAAAATCCGAGAGGGGAAAGTTCTTGACGCTGGCGCTGGTCTGCACCCCCTTCTCCGCCGCGCACGCCTCGCAGAGGTGCAAGGTGGTCACCGAATTGTTGACGATCTGGGTCAGGTGGATCGCCGCCGGCCGTTCCCCGCAATGGTCGCACTGCATCAGAACACCGCCTCCGCCGTCCGCACCGGGTGCAAGCGCCCGTTTTCCAACAGCAAGATCCGATCGGCCCGCTCCGCCAGCAACCGGTTGTGCGTCACCACCACCAGCGCCGTCTCCAACGTACGGACCAAGTTCAGCAGCAGCTCGTGCAGCAGGCCGCTGTGCGCATAGTCCAGGTTGCCACTGGGCTCATCGGCCAGCAGGACTTCAGGATCGTGCACCAGCGCCCGCGCCACGGCGCAGCGCTGCTGCTCGCCTCCCGACAGCTGCGCCGGCCGGTGGCTCAGGCGGCCCGCCAGCCCCACCGCAGCCAGCAGTTCTGCCGCCCGGCTGGCCGCCCGCCCACGAGGCCAGCCGGCGATCAGCAGCGGCATCATCACGTTCTCCAGTGCCGTGAACTCGCGGAGCAGGTGGTGGAACTGGAAGACGAACCCCAGGCGGCGATTCCGCAAGCGGTCCTTTTCCACCTCCGTGAGCGCCCCATAGGCAACCCCGTCGAGCAGAATCTCCCCGGCGGTGGGCTCGTCCAGCGCGCCCAGCAAGTGGAGCAACGTGCTCTTGCCCGCTCCGCTCGCGCCCACCACCGCCACCACCTCCCCCCGCGCCACCGCCAAATCCACGTGCTGGAGCGCCTCCACCGGCTCCTCGGTATCGCCGCGATAGACCTTGCGAACCCCTCGCGCCTCCAAAATCGCCGTCATTCGTATCGGATCGCTTCCACCGGCGCCAGCCCCGCGGCGCGCCGGGCGGGATATATGGTAGCCACCGTCGCCACCACCACCGCCGCGAGCACGATCGCCACCAGATCTCCGGGATCCACGCGCACCGGCAGGTGGTCCACGAAATATACGCTCGGGTCCAGTCGGATCAGATGGCGCCGGTCCACCAGTCGGGCCACCAGCAAGCCCAGGCCCGCTCCCAAGGCGGTTCCCACGGCGCCAATCACCGCTCCCTGCCAAATGAACACGCGCCGGATGGCCGGCGCCGAGAGACCCATGGCCCGCAGGATGCCGATTTCCCGCGTCTTGTCGGTCACCACCATGGTGAGCGTGCTCACGATGTTGAACGCGGCCACGATCACGATGAGCAGCAGGATCAAGCCCATGGCCAGCTTTTCCAACTGCAGCGCGGAGAACAGCGAAGCGTTTTGACTCTGCCAGTCCAGGGCCCGATAGGGGTAGCCCAGATGCGCCTCGATGGCGGCCCCCACCGGCCGGGCTCGCCAGGGATCCTTGAGCCGGACGTCCAGCCCCGTCACCGCCGAATCCAGAGCGGCAAACCGCTGCGCCAGCGGCCGCGGCAGGACGACGTACGAGTTGTCGTACTCGTACATGCCGGTCTCGAAGTACCCGGTCACCTCGAAGGTCCAGTACTTGGGCACGAACGCCCCCAGCGCGGCGTTGAACTTGCTGCCCGCCGGGGAGGCCATGATCACCCGGTCGCCGGGAAACGCCGACAGCCGCTCCGCCAGCCTCCGGCCCAGCACGATCCCGCCGTCCACGTCCGCCCGGGTGGTCCGAAACCCGAGGTCGCCCTGCACGAAAGCCCGGGGCAGCGGGGTCACCGACCGGCTCCCGGTATCCGGCTCGATCCCCAGCACCGCCACCCCCTGCGCGTAATCGTGCCCCGCCGACAGCAGTCCCTGCGACAGCACGAACGGCGCCGCCGCCACGACCTCCGGCTCCTGGCGCACGCGCTCGAGCACCCGCGGCCAGTCGTCCAGGCGCAGCCCCTCCCCGTACGTCAGAATGCGCAGGTGGGGGCTCGCCACGAGAATCTTCTCCCGCAGGTCGCTCTGGAGCCCGTTCATCACGCCCATGACCACGATGAGCGCCATCACCCCCACGGTCACCCCCCCCGTGGCGATCAGCGTGATCAGCGAGACCAGCCGCGACGACCGCCGGCTTTTCAGATACCGCGCGGCGATGGCCAGCTCCAGCCGCATCATCCCTCGGGCCTCAGCAGCGGAAACAGCATCACATCGCGAATAGACGGCTGCTCTGCCAGCAACATCACCAGCCGATCAATCCCCACGCCCGCCCCCCCGGTGGGCGGCATGCCATACTCCAGGGCGCGCAGGTAGTCCAGGTCCAATTGGTGGGCTTCCTGGTCCCCAGCGGCTCGGGCCCGAACCTGCGCCTCGAAGCGCGCCCGCTGGTCGTCCGGATCGTTGAGTTCGCTGAAGGCGTTGGCGATCTCGCGCCCCTGCACGTACAGCTCGAATCGCTCGGCCAGCGTGGGGTCTCCTCGCTTGGGCTTGGCCAGCGGCGAGATCTCAATGGGGTAGTCCACCACGAAGACCGGCTGTTCCAGCCGTGGCTCCACGAAACGCTTGAACACTTCGTCAATCAGTTTGGTTCGAGGCATTCCCGTAAGAGCCCCGGCCAGTTCCCGGCCTGCTGCGGTGGCCTGATCCAACCCCTCGGCCACCTTCTGCCTCAGCTCCGCGTCCGTGGCCGAAGCCAGCTCCAGGCCCGCGTACTGCCGCACCAGCTCGCAATAGGCGCGCCGAGGCCACGGCGGCTGGAAATCGAAGGTCTTGCCGAACCGCTCGATGGCCGGGCTGCCGAACAACTCGACCACCAGGCCGCTCAGCATCTCTTCCAGGATCCCCATGACGTCGGTGTAGTCTATGTAGGCCTGGTAGAACTCCAGCATGGTGAATTCGGGGTTGTGCAACCGGTCCAGCCCCTCGTTGCGAAAGTCCTTGCCGATCTCGTACACCCGCTCCATGCCGCCTACGATACACCGCTTGAGGTAGAGTTCGGTGGCGATGCGCAGGTAGAGTTGGGCATCCAGGGCATGGTGATGGGTCACGAAGGGCCGCGCCAGCGCTCCCCCGTACAGCGGCTGGAGAACCGGCGTTTCCACCTCGATAAACCCCCGGGCATCGAGGAACCGGCGCAGGTACGCCACCACCCGGGCCCGGAGCCCGAACACCGCGCGGGTCTCGGGGTGGACGGCCAGATCCACGTACCGCTGCCGGTACCGGGTCTCCGGATCGCTCAGCGTCCCATGGCGGCCGCCGGCTTCGTCCTCCTTGCCCAGCGGCAAGGGGCGCAACGCCTTGGCGAGCAGCGTGAACTCCCGCACCCGAACCGTGATCTCTCCGGTCTTGGTCCGAAAGAGCCCGCCCGCCACTCCCACAATGTCTCCCAGATCGAGCAACTGGACGACCTCGTAGAGCGCCTCCCCCAAGTCGTCTCTCCGGAAGTAGAGCTGAATGCGGCCGGTGGCGTCCTCCAGGTGGGCGAAGGTCGTCTTGCCGTGACCGCGGAGCGCCACGATCCGGCCCGCTACCCGCACCGGCTCCTCGCGATCCGGGACGAATGCCGCGAGCGCCTGCGCCGCCGTATGGGTGCGCTCGTACCGGTACCCGAAGGGCTCGACCCCCCGCTCGCGCAAGGTCTTCAACTTCTCGCGGCGCGCCGCTTCGACGAAGGACGAGGCCGCCGGATTCACGCCGCCTTGCTCCCGAATTGCTTGAGATACGCCTCCATGAAGCCGTCCAAATCGCCGTCCATGACCCGCTCGACGTCGGTCACCTTGAGCCCGGTGCGATGATCGTTCACCATGGTATAGGGCTGAAACACGTACGACCGGATCTGGTTGCCCCAACTGATGTCCGTCTTGGTAGCCTCGATCTCGGCCTTTTTCTTCTCCCGCTCCTCCAGCTCCCGCTGGTACAGCGCGGCCTTCAACATCTTGAGCGCCGTGGCTTTGTTCTTGTGCTGGCTGCGCTCTTGCTGGCAGGACACCACGATCCCGGTGGGCAGGTGCCGCAGACGCACCGCCGAAGAGGTCTTGTTCACGTGCTGGCCACCGGCGCCCGAGGCCCGGAACACCTCCATCACGATGTCCTCCTCCCGCAGCGCGATCTGGATGCTGTCGTCCACCACCGGGTAGACGAACACGGAGGCAAACGAGGTGTGCCGCCGCGCCTGCGCGTCGAAGGGAGAGATGCGGACCAACCGGTGGACCCCCTTCTCCGCTTTGAGATACCCATAGGCGTACTCGCCCCGGATCTCCATGGCAACCGACTTGATGCCCGCCTCCTCCCCTTTGAGCAAGTCAAGCACCGCCACCTCGTAGCCTCGCCGTTCCGCCCAGCGGCTGTACATGCGCATCAGCATCTCGGCCCAGTCCTGCGACTCGGTCCCTCCGGCACCGGGGTGGATGGTGAGCAGGGCCCACCGGGCATCGTCCGGGCCCTGGAGCATGTTCTGCAGTTCCAGGCGCTTGACCCCGGCGAGGAGGGCTTCCACCTCCTCGTCCAAGCTTTGCTGAAGATCGCTATCCGGCTCGGCGGCAATCAGGTCGGCGAGTTCCGCAGCGTCGGCCGCGCGGCGGCGCAATTCCTGGTAGGGCTCCGTCCATCGCTTGGCTTGACGCAGCTCTTCGACCACCTGGCGCGCCCGTTCCGGGTTATCCCAGAACCCTGGGGCCGCCATGGCGGCTTCCAGCGTGGCTACCCGCGACGCCTTGGCTTCGAGGTCAAAGGTAACCTCGGAGTTCATCCAGGCGGCGATGGATGTCCCCTAAGCGGTCGAGGACACTACCCGGCATGAGCCAGCTCCTTGTCAGTGACCCGGTATCAGTCGAGCCGCCACCCCGGCAACCGGAGCGACGGCTCGTTCCGAGTGGTTAAAGATAAGCCAGACCGCGAGTTAACACAATCCGGGCAAGGCTGGATCGCAGCTCGCTCAGAAGATCTTTTGGCCCCCCGCGAGAATTTCATTCAAGGCGTCCGTAAAGAAACTGGTCGAATGGGCCAGTTCCTCGCCTACCTGCTGGACGTATTCCTCCCAGCTCTTCTTGATCTCCTCCGCGAAAGCTTCCTTGAGGTTGCCCTCCCTCAACGCTTTCTGTCGCTTGTCGGGTTGATAGACGATCATGTCCGATACCAGGGCCCGTGCCAGGCGCCTGGCTTTCTGCCGGGGGTCCTGGGCTAAGAACGGGTTGACGGGCTTGGGGGCCGCTGGTGGCGGCGCCTTGGGTCCCGGCGGGGGCGCTGCGGGCCGTACCGGCAGTTGGACCGGCGCTGCCGGTCCGGGCACCGCCCGGGGGGAAGAGATCGGCCGGGGTTGGACCGGCGCGCCGGCAGTGGGCCGGAAGACCGGCGCGCTGGGCCGCCGCGGCGGAGCGGGAGCTGCTGCAGCAGCCTCCGTTGCCCCGGGCGCCGCCGGGGAGGGAGGCGCGGGCGGTGTGGGGCGCGGGCCGGTAAAGGGCCGGGAGAGCCGGGGGGTGGCTGGGGCGGGCGGTGGCACCGCCTGCGGGCTCGGCGGTTCGGGCTTGGGAATAGCTGCTACGGTCGGCGCGGAGGTTCGCGGCAACGGTGCGGCGGCCGCCGGAGCACCGGGAGCAGAGGCGACTGCGGTGGCTCGCCCGGGTGCCTGGGCGGCGCGGCCGGCACCTGGCTGACCCGCCCCATCTTCCCCGCGTTGCACCGTGATCACGTAGGCACACACGGTGCACCGGGCCCTGGTTCCGGCCTCTGGGACTTTGGCCGGGTCCACCCGATAGACGGTCTCGCACGAAGGGCATCGAACGTTCATGCGCTCACTTCCTTGGCGGCCCCGCCGCCCGGCAACTCTCCGTCGCGCCGCCGGTCGAACACGAACACCGAGCCGGGGAGCGTCTTGGCGTAGCTCTTCATTTCGGTGGCGAGTTCGCTCACCTGCGCGGGGTGACTGAAATACCGGTGCTTGTTGGTCACGATCCCGATGGAGAGGGTCATCAGCGGAACCCGGTGGAGTTGGCCCCGCCGGTCCTTGCCAAAAAAGTAGCCTGCGCTGCGATCCCGATGGCTGTACTGCAGGGGCATCAGCGTATCGAACACCGATAGGATCTCTCGGCAGACCTGCGGCACGTCTTCCGGCGGCACGACAAAAATGAAATCATCGCCCCCAATGTGGCCCACAAAGCCGCTCTTGGGGCAAAAGCCGTGGACCACGTCGCGCAGAATCTTCGAGAGAATGTAAATGACCCGGTCGCCGTCGTTGTAACTGTAGCGGTCGTTGAACTCCTTGAAGTGGTCAATGTCCGCGTAACAGACGGCGAACAGCTCGGCGGCGTCGAGTCGGCGCTTGATCTCCCGTTCGATCTCGTTGGTGCCCGGCAGGCGCGTGGTGGGATGAACGGCCACGCTCCGCTCGGTGCGTTGGAGCAACGCATTCAGCCGGCTCCGTTGCTCGGCGGGATCGAACAGCGGGCTGATGACCTCGTCCGCACCGGTGTCGAACCAGTGCCGGACCGCTTCAGGGGCGTGGCGGCCTGCGATCAAGGCCACGGGCACGATGGCCGTGTAGGAGTCGGCCTTGAGATTGCGGCACAGCTCTGCGGCCTCGGGGCCCGATGCGTCGGCGTCCACCACCACCAAGACGGGCAGGTGTCGCCGGGCTGCGATCTCCACCGCGGCGCGCTCCCGCAGGTGCACCACGGCCACGTCCCGGCCATCCAGCCAGCCGTCGAGCAGGTTGCGGCGCGGCTGGTCGGCCGGTGAATAGTACAAGATGGTGGGACGGGCCCGCACCGCGCTCCCCATGTAATTGCTGTAGTGGTCCAAACTTAGGACTCTCCCTCGGCGAAGTCAAACGAACGCCCGCGCCTTCGCCTGGCCGGTCGCTCCGGCTGCGGTTGGAAGGCGATCGTCAGGGCCGGCTAAAATGTGGCAGTCAGCCTGAGCCACAGACCCCGAGCCCCAGGGCTCTCCGGCACGACGCAGCGTGCGAGCGGCAACCCCGCGCCGGCGGAGACTCTGCCGAATCGGCTCCGCCCGCCGAGGCGATTGGCGACCCACGCATCAATGGCGCTCAGCAGGTGATTGGCCAGCAGGAGCCCCAGTTGGTCGCGGGCGTGGCGGAAGGCCTCGTCGCTCGCCCGGATAGTCTGGCGGAAGAGGTCCTGTTCGATGGCCGCTCCCCGCCAGGACCATCGGAATCCCGGGCCCACGGCTCGGCGGCGGTAGAACTCCAGGGCGCGCTGGTATGCGAGGGAGTTGGGATCGGGCAAGGAATCGGGGTGCTTGAAGAAGGTCTGCCGGGCCAAGAGCCAGATTCGCCCGTTGAAGGTCCGTTCGTCCTGGGGCGGGACCAGTTCCGAGCCGCTGCCCACGCTAAAAGGCCCGCTCTCCAGGTATTTTGCCATGGCCTCGAAATACTCGAACGCGGTGTCCCGGACCTGTGGCGCGAAGGCCGCCCGGGCCACCTTGAAGGCGAGATCGCGGTACTGTGCTGCGGCCCGGCCGGCGTCGCGGTGGAGGGAAACGTATCGAGTCACCACGAACGCTTCCGCGGCAAGGTAGAGGGCCCCTCGTTCGGCCCGACCGAGCAACTGCCCGCTGCCGGGGATCACGAGCGAAGCGGCGGGCCGAAGCCACGCCGCCCGGGACGAGTCGGCCAGGAACTGCCAGACCGAGCTGGCGGGCGCGGCTGGGGCCGGGAACGACTGGGCCCGGAGTGCGGGCGCGGCGGTCGCCGCGGCCGCTACGCCGGCCGCCGCCGCCGAGTGCCGCATCCAGCGCTTCACAGGATCACCCTGAGGGAGAGGTACACCGGCTCGTCGAGGTTCCCGCCGCTGAAAAAGATCCGAGCGAAGTCCACCACCAGCCGGCCGAACTTGACGCCGGCACCGAGGGAAGGCCCGCTGGACTGGGATCGGAGCAGGGCGTAGCCGGCGCGCAGGCGCAGGTCACCGTATCCCAGCTCGGTTCCCAGGCGGAGGTCGGGAGCGAGGCGGTGGCAGCAAGGA
>JBBIUN010000004.1:350305-352940 GCA_037440225.1 Gemmatimonadota bacterium
TGACCCCTCGCTTTAACCTTCCGGCACCGGGCAGGCGTCAGTGCCTATACGTCAGCTTGGAATACGCTTTAGCAGGCACCTGTGTTTTTGCTAAACAGTCGCTTGACGCGATTCACTGCGGCCGGGCTCCGCTTCCCCTGTGCGGGGTCACGTACGACCGGCACCCCTTCTCCCGAAGTTACGGGGTCATTTTGCCGAGTTCCTTCTCCGTAAATCACTCGAGCACCTGAGGCTTCTCGCCTCGCCTACCTGTGTCGGATTGCGGTACGGTCAACCCATGTCCTCACCTGCGAAGCTTTTCTCGGCAGTCGGCTCCACGGTCCCTTTGCGGGGTCTTGCGACCCCTTCGGCATCGGCTCTCGGCTACCCAGGCGGATTTGCCTACCCGGGAACGCCTACCACCTTGCATCGGATACTCCACCCACCCGACGGACCGCTTGCTCCTGCGTCCCTCCTCAGGCTCAGACAGACATGGGTCGGTACGGGAATGTTGACCCGTTGCCCATCGGCTACGCCTTTCGGCCTCGCCTTAGGGACCGACTAACCCTGAGCTGATCGACATGGCTCAGGAACCCTTAGGCTTTCGGTGACAGGGGTTTTCACCCTGTTTCTCGCGTACTCGTCCCGGGATCCTCACTTCTCGTCGCTCCACCGGAAAGCTTCCGCCCCGGCTTCGATGCTCCGAGAACGCTCTCCTACCATCCGCTGCTTGCGCAGCCGATCCGTTGCTTCGGCGGGCGGCTTAAGTCCCGACCATTATCGGCGCGGCCACGCTGGACTGGTGAGCTATTACGCACTCTTTAAAGGATGGCTGCTTCTAAGCCAACCTCCCAGTTGTCACAGCATGCCCACATCCTTAGCGACACTGAGCCACCACTTGGGGGCCTTAGCAGACGGTCTGGGTTCTTCCCCTCTCGCCAGCGGACATTATCGCCCGCCGACTGTCTCCCTGGCAGCATCACGCAGGCATTCGGAGTTTGGTTGGGGGAGGTATGGCTATACGCCACCCGAACCCATCCAGTGCTCTACCTCCCGCGGACTCATACCAGAGGCCATACCAAAATATGTTTCGGAGAGAACCAGCTATCCCCGAGCTTGATTGGCCTTTCACCCCTACCCTCAAGTCATCCGAGCGGTTTTCAACCCACAACGGTTCGGGCCTCCACGACCTGTTACGGCCGCTTCACCCTGCTCAAGGGTAGATCGCCACGGCTTCGGGTCCACCGCCGGCAACATCATCGCCCTATTCAGACTCGCTTTCGCTATGGCTCCGGCCCTGAAGGCCTTAACCAGCTGCCGACGAGTGACTCCCCGGGTCATAATGCAAAAGGCACGCCGTCAGAAGACACGACGCCGAAGCGCCGCGCTCCCTCCGACCGCTTGTAAGCGCACGGTTTCAGGATCTCTTTCACTCGCCACCTGGCGTTCTTTTCACCTTTCCCTCACGGTACTGGTGCACTATCGGTCACCGAGGAGTGTTTAGCCTTGGAGGGTGGTCCCCCCAGCTTCCCGCAGGATTGCACGTGTCCCGCGGTACTCGGGATCCCGCTGGGGGTCGTAGACGTAGACCTACCGGGCTGTCACCGTCTCTGGCGGGCCTTTCCAGGCCGCTTCGGCTTGGTCTCGTACTCCCCGTATCGCGGTCCCACAACCCCGGCGGAGCAAGCTCCACCGGTTTGGGCTGTCCCCCGTTCGCTCGCCACTACTAGGGGGATCGCGGTTGCTTTCTCTTCCTCCGGGTACTGAGATGTTTCACTTCCCCGGGTTCGCCCGGACCTCGCGGTCCGTGACGCGGGTCGCCCCGCGCCGGGTTTCCCCATTCGGAGATCCTGGGATCACAGCTCGTGTGCAGCTCCCCCAGGCTTATCGCAGCTTACCACGTCCTTCCTCGCCTCTCGGTGCCAAGGCATCCACCGTGCGCCGTACGACGCTTGATCTCCAAACCTCGAGATCACTTCCGAAGGATTCCTCAACTTCCCAGACATTCACGCAACCATCAGTTGTCAAACAGCCGCAGCGCCGCTGCCCAAGACCTCCAACCCTCGGCAGCCTGCCCTGCCCAAACCATCACCAACGGCCGGAGACGTGCGAGATGCGGGCGACCTGAATCCCTTTCATGCGCCGCATCCAGCCGGCACCTACTCGGGAATCCAGAAAGGAGGTGATCCAGCCGCAGGTTCCCCTACGGCTACCTTGTTACGACTTCGCCCCAGTCACTGAGTTGACCTTAGACGGCTGCCTCCTTGCGGTTAGCCCACCGGCTTCGGGTCCCCCCAGCTTCCATGGCGTGACGGGCGGTGTGTACAAGGCCCGGGAACGTATTCACCGCGGCATGGCTGATCCGCGATTACTAGCGATTCCGGCTTCATGTAGTCGAGTTACAGACTACAATCCGAACTTAGACCGGCTTTTAGCGATTAGCTCACCCTCACGGGCTGGCAGCGCGCTGTACCGGCCATTGTAGCACGTGTGTCGCCCTGGACGTAAGGGCCATGATGACTTGACGTCGTCCCCACCTTCCTCCGGTTTGACACCGGCAGTCCCCCCAGAGTCCCCGACATGACTCGCTGGCAACTGGGAGCGAGGGTTGCGCTCGTTGCGGGACTTAACCCAACATCTCACGACACGAGCTGAC
>JBBIUN010000005.1:0-7015 GCA_037440225.1 Gemmatimonadota bacterium
ATGAGGGGGGCGGGCACGCGCTGGGCGGCGAGCCGCGCCGCCCGCCGGCCGGCTTCCGAATAGACCAGGCCCGCGTCGCGGCGGCGCTCGACCAAGCGCACCAGGGCCGCCACCTCGCCCGCCTCCACCGCCTTGCGGCCCGAGCGCGCCAGCCGGCGGTAGCGCTCGATCTGCGCCGCCACCGTCTGATTCATCCCCAGGCGTTTCAAGGTCAACTCCTGGTGGAACTCCTCGAGCCCGTCCTCGGTTGGAAGATCGAGGGCACGAATCGCTTCCAGCAAGGCCAACGGCACGATGGCATGGACGCGAGATCGGACGGCCGCGGTCACTCGGACAATGCGCCTGAGGTCGGGAGAGCAGGGCCCAAAGCTAGCGGGCCCGCATCGCGGCTTCCAGGGGCCTATTGCTTGCCGGCGCAGCCGGGGCCATTCTACACTTGGTTCGCGCCCTCAATCCCAAGGATGTTCCGTGCGTTCGATGGCGAGCCAGCCCAGCGACGAGCAGCGGCGCCGGTTCGAGGCCGAGGCGCTGCCGCATCTGGACGCGCTTTACCGCTACGCCTCGCACCTGAGCGGCGACGCGGCCCTGGCCGAGGACCTCACCCAGGAAACGCTCTGGAAGGCCTACCGGGCGTGGGACCAGTTCCGCCCCGGCTCCAACGTGAGAGCCTGGCTGCTCACCATCCTCCGCAACACGTTCATCAACCAGTACCGGCGCCGCCAGCACCAGGGCGAGACGGTGGACATCGCCGAGATCGAACCGTACGCCGTCTTCCGGGAGGTCCAGGACGTGGATCCTGAGGCGCGCTTCTTCGACAACCTGGTGGACCACGAAGTCACCCAGGCGATTGACGCCCTGCCGCCGGAATTCCGCGAGGTGCTGCTCTTGAGCGACGCGGAAGATCTTTCCTACGCCGAGATCGGCGAGGTCCTGGGCGTCCCGGTCGGCACCGTGAAGTCGCGCCTGTTCCGGGCCCGCCGCGCTCTCCAAGAACGTCTCTACCGGTACGCCGTGGACGCCGGCTACATCAAGCGGAGAACACCGTGAACCCCGAACTCCACAGTGTGGAGTGCCGCGAAGCGCTGGAGCGGCTGTACGACTACTTGGATCGCGAACTCACGCCGGAACTCGAGGAGGCGGTCGGGCGCCATCTCAGGGAGTGCAGCGCCTGTTTCCGCTGCTTCGAGTTCGAGCGCGCGTATCTCCGGTTCTTGGAGGCGCGGGTGAAGGCGCAGGGCGCTCCTCCCGAGGTCAAGCGGCGCATCCTGCACCAGCTTTTCGAAGCCGAGGAGCCATGAACGCCGCTCTGGCATTCGCGGCGGCGGCCGCGCTCGCCGGGATCGCCCGCGGATTGGGGTGGCTGACGAGCGGCGGGGCCGCCGCGGCGGTGCTGATCGGGGGGCTCGTCTTTTGGGGAGCCGGCCTCACGGGTGGAGTGCTGCTCGCCCTGTTCTTCGTTTCCGGAAGCCTGCTCGACAGGATCCCTCGCCAGCGCCCGGCGGCGCTCTTGCCGACTTCCCAGCGCGGTGGGCGCAACCTGCGGCAGGTGATCGCCAACGGCGGCTGGGCTGCGGTTGCTGCGGCCCTGGTGCCGGGGCGCCCGGAGACGGGGTGGCCCTTGTTGGCGGGGGCCCTGGCGGCGGCGCAGGCCGACACCTGGGCCACCGAGATTGGCATATGGTCCAACGACCCGCCCCGCTCGATCACCACCGGAGCGCCGGTACCCCCTGGGACCTCGGGCGGGATCACGCCCCTCGGTACCGCGGCCGGGCTTTTGGGATCGGCCGCCTTAGGCGCCTTGGGGTGGGCGCTCGGGCTCTCGGCACCGGTGGCAGCGAGTGCCGCCGCGGCCGGCGTCCTGGGCATGACGGTGGACTCGCTGCTCGGCGCCAGCCTGCAGGCCGGGTACCGCTGCGAGGCATGCCGGCAGCCGACCGAGCATCGCGTGCATGGCTGCGGCGCGCCTGCGCGGCGCGTGCGGGGCCTGCCGGGGATGGACAACGACGCGGTGAACCTGGCCGCCACGTCCGTGGGCGCGTGGGGCAGCCTGCTCTTGCTCAAGGCCCTCTACTCGTGAACGCCGGGCCGCGCTACGACGCGGTGGTAGTGGGCGCGGGGCCGGCCGGCAGCGCCACCGCCGCCCGGCTCGCCGCCAGCGGCTTGACCGTGGCCCTGCTGGATCGCGCCCGGTTCCCGCGCCCCAAGCCCTGTGCAGAGTACGTAAGCCCCGGCGCAGTGGAGGCGCTGGAGCGGCTCGGCGTGCTTCCGGCCGTGCTCGCCGCGCGGCCGCAGCGACTCCGCGGCATGCGGATCGTGGCCCCCGGGGGCGAGTTCGAAGGAGCATTTCTTGCAGGGGTGGGCCTCGCGCTGCCGCGAGAGCGGCTGGACCAGCGACTGGCGGAGTTCGCGGTGGCCCGGGGAGCCCAGTGGTTCGAAGGGGCCCGCTTCGAAGGTTTCACGCGCGAGCGCGACGGGACGTTGAGTGTCCGAGGGCAACAGGCCGGGCGGCATCTCGCCTTCCGCACCGGCCTCCTCATCGGCGCCGATGGGTTGAATTCGCGGGTCGCTCGCCAGTTGGGCGTGGCCCGGCGCGTGGGCCGCCGCCGCGCCGCCCTGGTGGCGCACGCCACCGGCATCGCGGGGCTCGCCGACGTGGGAGAGCTGCACGTGGGTGCCACCGGGTACGCCGGAGTCGCGCCGCTGGGGGGCGACCTGGCCAATGTGGCCCTGGTGGTGGACCTCGCGCGCGGGCACATCCGGCCGCCCCTGGATGAGGCGTTGCGCCGGCATTTGGCGGCGCTGCCCACGCTCAGCCATCGCCTCGAGACGATGCAGCTCGTCTCCCCGGTACGGGCGGTAGGGCCGTTCGGCCACGCCACCGTCCGCGCCGCCGCCGATGGC
The DNA here is from genome assembly GCA_037440225.1 of Gemmatimonadota bacterium. GTDB lineage: Bacteria > Gemmatimonadota > Gemmatimonadetes > Gemmatimonadales > GWC2-71-9 > JACPAP01. The sequence goes on from JBBIUN010000005.1 coordinate 2,902, forward strand.
ATCCTGCTGGTGGGCGACGCAGCGGATTTCTACGACCCGTTTACCGGCGAGGGGATCTACGCGGCGCTGCGGGGCGCGGAACTCGCCGCCGAGTGCGTGGTGCGAGCGCTGGAAGGAACCGAACACCGGGCCACCGCACTGGCGCGCTACGACCGGCTGCGGCGGGCTGCGTTCCGCAGTAAGTGGGCGCTGGAACGCATCGTGAGCTGGGTGGTGGCACGGCCCCAGGTGATGGGCCACGTGGCCCGGCGGCTCGGCCGTCGCGCGGGCCTCGCCGACCAGCTGGTGAGCGTCACCGCCCACGTGACCCCCGCCTCGCGAGTGTTCCGGGCCGGATTCATCCTGGGCCTGGTCGCTTAGTCGCCCATGCCCCCCGCCGCGCCCAACGAGTTCCGGCAGCTCATGAGCCGGTTCGCCACCGGGGTGACGGTGGTGACGGCCCTGGACCCAGCCGGCAAGCCGGCGGGCATGACGGTGAGTGCCCTCTCTTCGGTCTCGCTGGATCCGCCGCTGCTCTCCATCTGCGTCGACCGCAAAGCCGATTTGTACCCGGTCTTGAGCCGGACTCGCGCCTTCGCGGTGAACGTGCTGGCCGCGGATCAGGAAGCGATCTCGCGCCAGTTCGCCGCCACAGGCGCGGATCGGTTCGCCGGAGTGCGCTATCGCGCCGGGCCCTGGGATCTCCCGCTCATCGAGGGGGCGGTGGCCCACATCTGGTGCGAGCGCTGGGGGGAGCATCCCGCGGGCGACCACACCGTGTTCTTCGGGCTGGTCACGGGCGGCCGCACCTTCGACCGGCCGCCGCTGGTGCACTACCGGAGCGGCTACACCACGACGCGAGGACCGGGCGGTGCTCGTTCGGACTGAGGGGCTGGTGCTCTCGCCGCTGGGACAGGAGACGCTGGACGACCCCGGAGCGCCTGCGGCCCAGGTGGAAGCCACGCTGGACGACATCGCGCGGATCAACGCCTGGTTCGGCGGTCGAGCGGCGGCGAGCTTTGGGCTCATGCGCCTGCTCCGGCATCGGAAGCAGAGCGGGCCGGTCTCCTTGCTCGACGTTGGCGCGGGAAGCGGGGACATCGCCCGGCACCTAGTGCGCCGGGCCCGGCGGGCGGGTATCGCCCTCGAGCCGCTGGCACTGGAGCGGCACCCGCTCGCCGCCAGGCGGTGCCGGCGCGGGGGGATCCTGGCGGTCCTTTCCGACGCGGGCCGGCTTCCCCTGGCCGATCGCTCGGTGGACATCGTGCTGGCGAGCCAACTCCTGCATCACTTCGATCGGGCCTCCGCGGTGGCCCTGCTCAGGGAGCTGGACCGGGTCGCCCGGGTGGGAGGGATCGTGGCCGATTTGCGGCGCCACGCCGCGGCGGCCCGGGGGATCTGGCTCGCTTCGTTTCTCATGGGCTTCCATCCCGTCACCCGGCGGGACGCGGTGCTCTCCGTCCGCCGCGGGTTCAGGGCGAGCGAACTCGAGGCCCTGCTCGTCCAGGCGCAGGTTGCCGCGACCGTGTATCGGCGGCCGGGCTATCGGCTGGTCGCCGTATGGAGGTCACGCGGTGCTGGCGGTTGACCGCATCGTGGTGGAGGCCCCGCTGGCGTCGGTCTTCGCGGTAGCCTCCGAGGTGGAGCGCTGGCCGGAGTTTCTGCCGCACTACCGCTGGGTGCGGGTGCTCGAGCGCAGGCCCGGCGGCGCGCTGGTGGAGATGGCGGCTTGGCGGCCGTTCGGACGCTTCCGCTACCCCGCGTGGTGGGTTTCGGAAATGCAAATCGTGCCGGAGTCCATGGTGCGGTACCGGCATGTGCGGGGTATCACCCGGGGCATGGACGTGGCGTGGCGGTTCGTCTCCAGACCCGACGGGGTGGAGGTCACGATCGAGCATCGCTGGCGGGGGCCGGCGTGGCCGGTGATCGGGCGGGTCGCCGCCGCCTGGGTTATCGGACCGGTGTTCGTGCACGGGATCGCCTCGCGCACGCTGGCTGGGGTGAAGCGGCACGTGGAAGGGGCGCAAGTCACGTGAAGGAGGCGCGGTCGGTGGTGATCACGGGGGTGGGATGCGTAACGCCGATCGGCACGGGGGCTCAAGGCCTCTGGGAAGGATTGCGAGCCAAGCGGTCGGCGGTGCGGCACATTACGCGGTTCGACCCGGAGCCGTTCAACAGCCGGGTGGCCGCGGAGATTGACGACTTTCGGCCCCAGGATCATTTGACGCCGAAGCAGGTGCGGCGGCTGGACCGGTTCTCGCAGCTTTCGGTGGTGGCGGCGGGACTCGCGCTGGCTGACGCCGGCGTGGCGCTGGAGCGCGAAGATCGGGAGCGCATCGGGGTGATGATGGGCTCCGCGCTGGGCGGGGTGGCTTTTGCCGAGGCGCAGGCCGCCGTGTATGCGCGGGATGGCTTGCGCCGGGTGGATCCCAGCTTGGCGCTCGCGGTGTTTGCCGGGGCGGCGTCCTGCAACATCGCCATCGCTTTCGGACTCGCCGGGCCCAACTCGACCAACGCCATGTCGTGCGCCTCGGGCACCATTGCCGTGGGCGAAGCCTTTCACGCCATCCGCGACGGCCGCGCCGAGGTGATGCTGGCCGGCGGTGCAGAGGCGCCGCTGGCGCCGTTGTGCTTCGGAGCGTTTGCCATCATCCGCGCCATGTCCACCCGGAACGACGATCCGGCCACCGCGTCGCGGCCCTTCGATCGGGATCGCGATGGCTTCGTCATGGGCGAAGGCGCGGCGGTGCTGGTGCTGGAGGAGCGCTCGCGCGCGGAAGCGCGGGGCGCTCCGGTCTATGCCGCGGTGCTGGGCTACGGGCTCAGCAACGATGCCTACCATATGACGGCTCCCCGGCCGGACGCCCGTCAGGCGGCGCGGGCGATGCGGCTGGCGCTGGAGGATGCACATCTTGCCCCCCAGGAGATCGGCTACATCAATGCCCACGGCTCTTCGACCCCGCTCAACGACGCGACCGAAACCCAGGCCATCAAGCAGGTGTTCGGGCCGCACGCCTACCGGCTTCTCGTGAGCGGCACCAAGGGGTATTACGGGCACCCGCTGGGGGCGAGCGGGGCGATCGAGGCGGCGATTTGCGCCCTAGGCTTGCGCCGCGGCTGGCTGCCGCCCACCATCAACCTGGTGCAGCCGGACCCGGCGTGCGATCTCGATTACCTGGCCGATGGCGGGCGTGACGGGGCGCCGGAGTTTGCGCTGTCCAACTCGTTCGGCTTCGGCGGGGTGAACGCCTGCCTGGTGTTGGGGCGGGCGTAGCGGCGGGGTGGGCGGAGCGGGGCGAGAGCCTGCACTCTAGCTCGCGAGGAATTTCCATGCGCACCACCGTGCAGCAATTGGTAGCGGAGTTCTTGGCCACGTTCACCTTGATCTTCATCGGCGCCGGCGCCGTGATCGCGGACGCGGCCACCAACGGCGAGGTGGGCTTGGTGGGCGTAGCCCTGGCGCACGCGCTGGCTCTGGGGGTGATGGTGACCGCCACCATGCCGATCTCGGGCGGTCACGCGAACCCCGCGGTCACGTTCGCGTTGTGGCTGGCGCGCAAGATCGAGGCGCAGCGCGCGGGGTTCTACGTGATCGCACAGCTCGCCGGAGCGGCGGCGGGCGCCTTTCTGCTCAAAGGGCTGTATCCTGCCGGCGCAGGCGACGCCACCGGCTGGGGCCTGCCGCGCATTTCGCCCTTTGTGAGCTTCCAGCAGGCGATCGTCTTGGAGGCGGTGCTCACCCTGTTTCTGGTGAGCGCGGTCTTCGGCACGGCGGTCGCAGCGCAGGCGCCCAAGGTGGGCGGATTCGGCATCGGCCTGGTGCTCTTGTTCGACATTCTGGCGGCGGGTCCGCTGACCGGGGCCGCCATGAACCCCGCACGGGCCTTCGGGCCCGCGGTGGCCTCGGGCGATTGGCACGCGCACGCGGCGTATTGGGCGGGCCCGCTGCTGGGGGCGGCAGTGGCCGCGCTGGTGTGGGGCGGGCTCCTGCTACCTAGGGAAGGCGAGAGATCCTAGGCGCACGCCGGCGGCCGGCACCTTAGAACACATAGCCCAGGCTTACGGCCCCCCACGGCGCGGCACCGGTCGGCGAGAACAGGGGGGTGGCCGCGAGTCGAAAGCTCAAGCCCCGCGC
>JBBIUN010000005.1:7115-25271 GCA_037440225.1 Gemmatimonadota bacterium
TCAGTAACCGGGATGATTTTATATCTCCGCAGGGCCGCGACCGTCAAGCGCCTGCCGGCGCGATGCGCGGCGGCTCATCCTCGAGCTTCACCTCCGGCGCGGCATACGTAATGATGATATCCGCGCCCGCCCGCCGGATGGCCAGCAACGCCTCGCGCATCGCCAGCTCCCCGTCCAGGGCTCCGGCCTGGGCTGCCAGCTTGATCATGGTGTACTCGCCGCTCACCTGATAGGCCGCGATTGGCCCGCCAAAGCGCTCCTTGGCGCGCCGAATGATGTCCAGGCAGGGAAGCGCCGGCTTCACCATCACCAGATCCGCCCCCTCGTCCAGATCCAGCGCGATCTCCTTGAGCGCCTCGTCCCCGTTGGCCGGATCCATCTGGTAACCCCGCCGATCGCCGAATCGCGGCGCACTTTCGGCCGCCACCCGGAACGGACCGTAAAAGGCGGAGGCGTACTTGGCCGCGTAGGACAAGATCACGGTGTCCGGAAAGCCCTGGTCGTCCAGCGCCCGGCGAATCGCCGCTACCCTGCCGTCCATCATGTCGCTGGGTGCCACCACATCGGCCCCGGCCGCGGCGTGCGACACCGCGGTCTTGGCCAAGAGTTCGAGCGTGGCATCGTTGTCCACTGCTCCATCGCGCACGATGCCGCAATGTCCGTGCGAGGTATACTCGCAGAGGCAGACGTCGGTGATCACCACCAGATCGGGCGCGGCGCGCTTCATGGCCCGTACCGTCTCCTGGATCACGCCCCGCTCATCGTATGCCCCGCTTCCCTGCTCGTCCTTGGCCGCCGGCAGCCCGAACAGCAACACCCCGCCCACGCCCAGATCCAGCGCCCGCCGGGCGAGTTGGCCCGCTTCCGAAACGGGATGCTGCATGACGCCCGGCATGGCGGCGACTGGGGTAGCCGGGCCTTCCGGCTTGAAAAAGAGCGGCCAGATGAGCTGCGAGCGCTGCAAACGCGCTTCCGCCACCAACCGCCTGAGCCCCGGGCTCCGGCGCAACCGGCGCAGCCGCACCGCGGGAAACCGGCTCATGCTCGCTCCCTCCTCTTGCCAGATCGGACCGAAAATCCTCTCATGCTCCACCCCTGGTCACTGCGCCCTGGGCCAAATAGGCGTGGCCCGCCTGGACGAGGCGCCGCGCGCCCTTGCGGACAAGATCTCGAGCCACCCGCGCACCGGATCCCTGCGGATCACGCGGCTCCACCACCCCCCGCGCCGCCAGGACCTCGCTGCCGTCCGGCGCAAAGACCCAGACCTGCAACACCAGTCCGTCCGGCCCCGGGGCGCAAAGCGCACCGATCGCCGCCGTGCATCCGCCCTCGAGTTCCGCCAGGGCGGCACGCTCGGCCTCGACCGCCCAGTGCACGTGCGGCTGATCCAGCGGCCGGATGCGATCCAGCACGGGGCGATCATCGGCTCGCGCCTCGAGCGCCAGCGCGCCTTGCCCCGGGGCAGGCGGCAGTTGCTCCGGTGCCAGCGGCGCCGCTCGATCAGCCAAGCCCAGTCGTCTCAAGCCCGCCAGCGCCAGCACCGCGGCATCCAGTCCGCCCCGGCCCACCTTGTTCACCCGGGTGGGCACATTGCCTCTGAGCGGAACGATCTCGAGGTCCGGCCGCGCGGCCAGCAACGCGGCCCGCCGCCGCAAGCTGGATGTGCCCACCCGTGCCCCCCGCGGCAGAGCCATGAGGTCGCTTCCGGCAACACTCACCAAGGCATCGCGGGGATCCTCGCGCTCCGGATACGCCGCCACCACCAGGCCGTCTGGGAGCACGGCCCCAAGGTCCTTGAGCGAGTGCACCGCGAGATCAATGCGGCCCGCCAGCAGCGCCTCTTCGATTTCCTTGGTGAACAAGCCCTTCCCCGTACTTCCGGGAGCCGGCGGTGAGACGGGGCTCCCCTCGTCCCCGGAGGTCCGGATGGTCACCAGCTCGGCCCGCACGCCCGCGTGCGCCAGCAGCTCGCGCACCCGTTCCGCCTGCCAGCGCGCCAGCTCGCTGCCGCGGGTGCCGATCTTGAGCACCGACGAGGGGTAGGTCACGAGCCGAGGCGGGAGAACGTCACGAGGTCGTCTTGCAGGTGTGTGGGCCGGTTGCAATATGCCGGGGGCTCGCGGCATTATCAACGGCCATGAAGCGAACGGTGCGCTGGTGGCACGCCCTCCGCTGGGCGGCCTCCCGGCTGGCGGCACGACGGGCGGCGCGCTCGAGCCTCAGGCATCCCGCGGCTTCCGAACGCTGGCTGCGTCTCGCCGCTCGGCTGGCGCCGGCGTTCTCCGCGGTTCATCGCGACGTGGTGGCGGCGAGGCACCGGGCGGCCGACCGGCTGGGGGCGCTGGCAGCCGCCTTGAAGATCGCCCGCCGGTTCGAGCATTCGGCCGATGCCTGGGTGCTGCTGGGGGAGACCTACGTGGCTGCGTTCCGGCCCGACGACGCCATCGCCGCCTTCGAGCGAGCGCTGGCGATCGAGGAGCGGCCGGATGCCGCCCTGGCCGCGGGAGATCTCTATGCCCGAAAAGGCGATCCCAGGACCGCCGGGGCGCGATACGCGCGCGCCTACGCCGCGGGCGCGGGACCTCGCGCCCTCAAGCTGAACGCGAAAGCGCTCCGAGCATCCGGCGACCTCGAAGCCGCACGGCAGGCCCAAGCGCTGTGGGAACGGGAAACCGGAATGGTCTGGGCAGACGACTGATCGCCCGGCGCAATCCCCGGGGCCAGACCAGCAATCTCTCGCTCCTCAGGCCGCTGGTTCTCTCAGCTCTCGGTTCCCGGATCTCGGCTCTCGGCGGGTTCCGCTCCTCGAAGCTCCTGCTCGTACGGGTGGCTGCACGCCGGTCGCGTCCTGAACTGAGGGCGGCGCCTGTGAACGCCGCACTCAGCCCGCCCGCCTGCCTCCCTCGACCCGGCGCAGCCGGACGAACAGCGAGATCGCGTAACCCAGCACCACCACCGCCACGATGATGTAGGCGGCGATCATGTAGCCCCCGTTTTCAGGATAGGGCACGGCTCGCCTCTTCGTCTTGAAGATCCCGCAGCACGCCCAGCGCATAGCGCTGCGCGAGGAATCCCAAGTAGAGTAGCGTGAACACGCCCAAGGAGACCAGCAGCGTGACCAGCATCTCGCCCGGCAGGGAGGGCGAACCCGGCTTCATGACCACCGGGTCGGGATGGAGCGTGCGGAAGAGGTAGACGGTGAGATGGATGAACGGCACCAGCACCAAGCCGAGGATACCGATCACTGCGCTGTAGCGGGCCCTGACATCGGGATCTACCATGGCGCCCCGCAGGACCTGGTAGCCCACGAACAACAGGAAGATGAACAAGGTGGATGTAAGCCGCGCATCCCAAGTCCACCAGGTTCCCCAGATGGGCTTGGCCCAGATGGGGCCGGTGGTCAGCATGACGACCGAGAAAGCGAGCCCCACTTCTGCTGAAGCGGCTGCAACCAGGTCCAGCCGCCGGTCGCGGAGCCAGAGATACAGCACGCTGAGCAGCCCGGTCACCGCGAAAGCCAGCAGGGCCGACCATGCCGCGGGGGCGTGGACGTAGAAGATCTTCTGGGCCGGTCCTTGAAACCGCTCGATGGGGGTAAAGACCAGGGCGCGAACGTACACCCCCGCCAGTCCCAACAGCGCCGCCGCGGTGAGCAGCGAGCCGCGCCGTGCCAGGGCTTGGGCTCGATCGCGCGTCATTCCTCCAGGGTCGCTCGGAACAAGAGCGTCGAGGCCGTCACGAATGCGATGTCAAAGGCCGCCAGCAACTTAAGCCAGCCCGCCACCTCGCTCAAGGGCCGCTCCGCCAGGATCCGTGCCGTCACCTGGACCGCACCCACCACGGGCGGCACCAGGAAAGGCAAGAGCAACAAGGGGAGCATCAGCTCGGCGAACCGGGTGCGGACCACCATCGAACTCAACAGCGTCCCGATGGCCACGAACGCCAGCGTGGCCATGGCCGTCACCCCGAGGAGCGGGAGCAGCCCGCGCTCCAAACCGACGTCATAGAACAGCACGAAGAGCGGCAGGCTCACCAGCTCGACCGTGCCCACAAACACCAGATTGGCTGCCAGCTTGCCGAAAAACACCGCGCCGGGCGGCACCGGAGCGAGCAGGATGCCGTCCATGGCGCGGTTCTCGCGCTCCAAGAGGAAGGCTCGGTTGAGCCCGATCATGGCGGCGAAGGTAAAGGTCACCCACAAGGCTCCCGGAGCGATGTCCAGCGCGCTCACCGCCGTGGGGTCGCGGGCAAAGAAGAGCACCGCCAGCACCAGGATCGCGAACGCCAGAGACGAGACCAAGGCGGTCTTGGTGCGCCACTCGATCGCCAGGTCCTTGCCGGCGATGGCCAGAGCCTGCCGCAGGGCGTCAGCCACGGGCGGTGAGTTCCCGGTAGCGGCCAGCCAGTTGCGCGGCATCCCGGCCTCCCAACGGCTCCACCGCCCGGAGCGTCCCCTGGATGAGGAAGCCTACCGCCGTGACCACGCTCATCAGCTCGGCCAGTTGGTGCGAGGCAATGAGCAGGGCGCGGCCCCGCCGCTTCAGTTCCGCCAGGACGTCGAGCACCTGCTCCGACGACCGATCATCCAGACCGGTGAGCGGTTCGTCGAGCAGGAGGATGGCGGGCTCGTGCAGCAACGCCCGAGCGATGGCCAGGCGCTGGGTCATCCCCCGGCTGAAAGCCGCCACCCGCTCATCGGCCCAGGCCGAAAGCCCCATGCGATCGAGCAGCTCGTCGGCGCGCCGGGTCGAATCCGCCCCGTGCAACCGGGCGAAAAACTGAAGGTTCTCCCGGGCGGTCAGGGCGTCGTAGAGCATCGAGTGGTGAGCCACCAGCCCCACGCTGCCCCGCCGCTCGACCGCGCCGCCGTGCGCCCGCAGGAGACCTGCCAACACCCTGAGCAACGTGGTCTTGCCTGCTCCATTGGGACCCACCAAGAGCAGCGCCTCTCCCGGCGCCAGCGAGAAGCTCACCCCCGCCAGCACGCGCCGGTGTCCAAAGCGCCGTACTACGTCCCGCGCCCGCAGTACCGGCTCAGCGGGCGGCATCTATGCAGGCGGCCAGCTGGTCCAGCCCAAACGGCTTGAGCAGGTACCCGCTGTGGGCGATCCCTAGGACCTCGACTATGGGCAACAAGCTGGCATAGCCGCTGGTAAAGACGATGGGCAGGTCTCTTCGGGAGTCCCGCATGTGGCGCACCACCTCGATGCCGTCGGTATCAGGCAGATGCAGGTCCATCACTACCACGTCGGGGTTGAAACCGGGAAACTGCGCCAGAGCCTCTGCCCCCGTACTGGCGAACGCCGTCTCATACCGGGCCGGAAAATACCGGCGGTAGGCCTCGAGCAGTGCCGGCTCGTCCTCGACAAACAGCACGCGGCGGCGGCCAGGCATCCCAGGCGTCACGCCCCGCCTACCCTCCGTGTCTCTGCGCTCATCTTCGTCCCTCAGGGCGGTCCGTTTCGAACTGCCGGTCGAGCTTGGCCAGGCGCAACAGCTCCATGAAGCTCGGCGTCACGCCCCGCAAGCTAACGCCCTGGCGCCGCTGCCGCGCCCGGCGCCGAATGGCGATCAGCGCGGCCATGCCCTCGCTGTCGGCGTCCTCGGTGGCGCTGAGGTCCAGCACCAGCCGGCCGCGCCCCTCCGGCAGGCGGTCCAGCAGGACCAGCGCCCGCTGCCGGAACTCCTCGCTGGCCGGTCGAACCAGCCGGGCGGGCGCAGCCAGCACCTGCTCGCCCGAAGCGGGGCCGGGATGGTCAGCCATAGGATCCCGCTAAAAGATGCCGCGGCGCCATGCGCCACAAGCCCCCGCCCCGAAAAAGCCCGAGGCCCGGCGGGTCCTCCGGGCCTCGGCTTCAGCTGCGGCTTCCAGAAGTCGGCGCTACGAGAGTTTCACGACGTTGGCCGCCTGGAGACCCTTGGGGCCCTCGCGGACCTCGAACTCGACCTGGTCGTTTTCCTTCAACGACCGGAAGCCCTCAGCCTGGATGGCAGAGTAGTGGACAAAGACATCCGGTCCGCCTTCGCGCTCGATGAAGCCGAACCCCTTCGCGTCGTTGAACCACTTGACCCTGCCGGTGATGCGGGACATACGTTACTCGCTCCTTCTACCTGGTGCAGAGTGTTACGATTCGGGTCCCAGGCGAGCCCTCTGCCAAGCTTCCTGCGGACGGGGCCTCAAAAAACGGCGTCAGTATATAAATCGGCGTTCACCACGTCAATAACGAGGCAGCACCATGACCGACCGACTGGCCACCCTGCTCAAGGAACAACGCATCTACCCCCCTCCCGAGGCCTTCCGGCGCCAGGCCAACGCCCGCTCCTCGAGGCTGCACCGCGAAGCCAGCCGGCAGCGCCTGAAGTTCTGGGCCGAGCGAGCCCGCGAGCTGACGTGGTTCAAGCCGTGGCGGCGGGTGCTGGACTGGAACCCCCCGCACGCCAAGTGGTTCGTGGGCGGCAAGCTCAACGCCTCGGTCAATTGTCTCGACCGGCACGTCCGCGGCAGCCGCCGGAACAAGGTGGCCATCCTCTGGGAGGGCGAGCCGGGCGACCGCCGGACCATCTCCTACTTCGAGCTCTACCGCGAGGTCAACCGCTGCGCGAGCGCCCTCAAGGCGTTGGGGGTCAAGAAGGGGGACCGGGTGGCCATCTACATGCCCATGGTGCCCGAAGTGGTGGTGGCCATGCTGGCCTGCGCCCGCATCGGGGCGCCCCACTCGGTAGTCTTCGGCGGGTTTTCGGCCGAGGCCCTCAGGGACCGGATCAACGACGCCCGGGCCAAGCTCTTGATTACGGCGGACCTGGGCTACCGGCGGGGGCAGATCGTGCCCCTCAAGCGCCACGCGGACGAGGCCCTGAAGGAGGCGCCGTCGGTCGAGCACGTGGTGGTGATCCGGCGCCACGGCGCGGACGCCGAGGACCAATTGGTCCACATGCAACCGGGGCGCGACCACTGGTACCATGAGCTGCTGGCCGACGCCGAGCCCGAGTGCAAACCCGCCGTCATGGACGCCGAGGACCTCTTGTTCATCCTCTACACCTCCGGCACCACCGGCAAGCCCAAGGGGATCGTCCACACCACGGGCGGCTATCTCACCCAGGCGCATGCCACCACCCGGTGGGTCTTCGACCTCAAGGACGAGGATGTCTTCTGGTGCACCGCGGACGTGGGCTGGGTGACGGGGCACAGCTACATCGTCTATGGCCCCCTCTCGCTGGGCGCCACGGTGGTGATGTACGAGGGCGCTCCGGACTGGCCGGACAAGGATCGCTTCTGGGCCATCGTGGAGCGCTACGGCGTGACCGTGTTCTATACCGCTCCTACGGCCATCCGCGCGTTCATGAAGTGGGGCCCCGAATACCCCGCCCGCCACGACCTCTCCTCGCTTCGCCTGTTGGGGACCGTGGGCGAGCCCATCAACCCCGAGGCCTGGATCTGGTACCACCGGCACATCGGCGGCAAGCGCTGCCCGATCGTGGACACCTGGTGGCAGACCGAAACCGGCGGCATCATGATCACGCCGCTTCCCGGCATCACGCCCACCAAACCCGGTTCCGCCACGATCCCCTTCCCCGGCATCGAAGCCGCCCTTTTAGACGGTGCGGGCGAGGACATCGAGGTCGGCGGCGGCTTCCTGGTGATCACCAGCCCCTGGCCGGGGATGCTGCGCACCATCTACGGCGACGACCGGCGCTACCGCGAGACCTACTGGAGCCGGTATCCGGGCGTCTACTTCACGGGCGACGGCGCCAAGCGGGACGAGGACGGCTATTTCTGGATCCTCGGCCGCGTGGATGATGTGCTGAACGTGGCGGGCCACCGCATCGGCACCATGGAGGTCGAGAGTGCCTTGGTCTCGCACCCGGCCGTGGCCGAGGCCGCCGTGGTGGGCAAGCCGCACGAACTGAAGGGCCAGGCCCTGGCGGCCTTTGTCATCCTGCGGTCGGGGTTACAACCTTCGGCGGAACTGGCGGACGAACTGAAGCAGCACGTGGTGGAGAAAATCGGCGCCATCGCACGCCCCGACGACATCCACTTCACGCCGGACCTTCCCAAGACCCGAAGCGGCAAGATCATGCGCCGGCTGCTCAAGGACATCGCCTCGGGGCGCGCCCTGGGCGACGTGACCACGCTGGCGGATCCCGCGGTGGTGGCGGAACTCAAGCAGCGCTACGAGGAGCAGGAATAGTCCGGCTACCGCCCGGCACGTGGCGCGGGCGTGCGGCGGCTTACCAACTCCGAGAGCGCGGTGACGAAGATGGCCGCGATAAGCCCGGCCGAGACCAGGCACCACCGGCACCAGGCGTGGATCACGAACGCCTCGAGGTAAGTGAGATACGCCGTAAAGCCGAGCCCGATGAGGGAGAGCAGCACCAAGAGCCAGGCCGGCTCGCGGCGCTCCGCCCAACGGGGATGCAGGCCGGCCACGCTCACCGCCAAGAGCGCAGCGTATCCGGCCACACCGTAGAGGGCCACCGGCAGGCCCAGGAATTCGGCATGCGGGCTGGTCTGGACCGTCTCGCAGCCGCCGCCCGGCCCGCAGGCCAGGCTCCCCACCAGGCCCAGCTTCCAGAGCCACAAGTAGAGCGCCACGAAAAAGCCCACCAGGGCCAGCGTGGCGATCACCATCCGCTGGATCACCGAGGGGCGCTCTGCGCGCTCACGCTGTCAATCAGGCTCTTGAGCTGATCGTACGCCAGCGCCCCGGAGATGCGCATCCGCCCGATCACGAGGGTGGGCGTCGAGGTAATGCCCAGGTTGTCGGCCGCCTCCGCCTCCGCTTGGATGCGCGCCCGGTACCGACCGGTGCTCATGCACCCGTCGTAGGCCTTGAGGTCGAGCCCGATGCGCTCGGCGTACTGCCGGAAGGTGCGTTCGGGATTGCGTTCGGCGCTCCATGCAGCCTGATTGGCGAAGAGTTCGTCGTGCATCGGCCAGAACCGTCCCTGCTCGCCGGCGCAGGCCGCCGCGTGCGCCGCCATGCGCGCAAAGGCATGAGACCCGTCCAGCGGCCGATCGTGAAAGCGCCACCGCACCCGGCCGGTGCGGATCAGCCGCTCCTCGGCATCCCGAAACGCGAGCAGCCAGAAGCGAGCGCACGCAGGGCACTGGAAATCGGCATACTCGTTCACTTCCACGGGTGCCGAATCGCTCCCCAGCATGTAGCCGGCAAACCCGGCAGCCGCCGCCGCCTCCCCTGTCGGCACCGGCTCGGCGAACATCTTGGGGCCGCCCCGGTTCAAGGCACTCCAGATCCAGCCTCCGCCAGCCAAGGCCAGCACCCCCAGGCCCCAATAAAACGGCTTCAGGTTCATCCGTTTCGCCACGGCTCGTCCTCCTGATCTCCGGGCCCCCCGAACTCGAGGGCCTCCCGCTGCCGGCGTGCTTCCTCCACGATACGCCGGCTCTCGGCCACCTCGGGCGTGTCGTAGGTAGCCCGCACCTCGTAGTGGAACAACTCGCTGCGGGCGTCGCCCATCATCTTGAGCAGCTCGGGCCCCGCAGCGAGCAGCGCCGCATCGTCGCTCAAGGCGCTGATCCGGGCCGCCAGCGCGCGCAGCAGCACGACCAGCCGCGCAGCCCGTTCAGGATGGTACACTTGCTCGTCCATGGCGCCCTGCCTTCCAGGCGAAGGTGATGATACCCCGCGGCTTCCGAGTGGCTCCCCGGCCGCAAGCAGAAGGTAACCGCGAGCGGCGTCCGGTGCGAAGGCCCGCGTTTGCGCGCTCCGCCCCGACCCGTTATGTTCCACCCCCACGTTGCCCGCCACATTCGAGGAACCGCATGGGTAAACGCAAGTCCCCCCGCCGTCCATCCCACATCCCTGGACCGTTCGAGCAGGCCCGCGACGAACTCTACAGCCACATCCTGCGCTGCGGCGTCTTGGAAGCCGCTCCGGACCAGCAGAAAGAGTGGTTCGACGACACCATGGACTACCTAGCCGAGCGCTACCCGGACCTGAGCGACGAGGAACTGGACGATCTCCGGCGCCTGGGCGAGCGCTACTGCCAGCCGGTCATTCAACGCGTCAACAGCCCCGTCGGCGCCAACCGCTAGCCTGGCAGGCCGTTCGTCCCCGGCGGGACCGCACCGTTTTTGAATTCCTTGCTCCTGCTGTAGGGACCCTGCCGCAGGAGCCCGCTGGAGGATTCGCCGGCAGGATTCCTGCTGCCCGGCTGCGCCTATATATGGGGAAGGAAGGATCGGCCCCTATCGCTTGCCGCCTCTCCACCGGATCCCTGCGCCCAGCCGCAACCCACCTCCCACCCCGGCCTCCACGAAGCCGCTGGCGCGCCGCCCTGAAGCGAAGGTAAGCCCGACCAAAGCGGTCGCATACCCCTGGGCACCAGAGCCGGAGGCCATGGCGGCTAAGCCGCCGGCCAGATAGGGCTCGAGTCCCCGCCCTGAGAGCGGGGCGAGGCTGAACGCGGCCAGGGCTTCGCCCCGGGCGGCAAGCCCGCTTCCGCTCGGCCCGCCCGCCACGAGCACGCCCAGGCTCACCCGCGGGGTGGTGCGTAAAGCCAGCCCGAGGCCGGCCCCGACAAACCTCATCGCTCCGCGCACCGCCGTGCCCACGGCTTCGAGTCGCCACTCGGGCGAGCCCTGAGCCCGAACCGGCGAAGCGGCCACCGCGATCGCCACGGCCAGCGCGGCGGTGCTAGGCCAGAACGACGTCGTGGGTGACCTTGAGATCGGGCGCCAGGCTGTGGACCACGGAACAATACTTCTCGAGCGACAGCGCCACGGCCCGCTGGGCTTTTTCCGAGTCCAGGCCCTCGCCGGAGACGGTGTATCGGAGATGCAGAGACTCGTAGCGCCGGGGATGCTCGTCGCGGCGCTGGCCGGAGACCTCGATGGTGACCTGGGCGAGGTTGACGCGCATCTTTTGGAGGATGGACACGACGTCGGCGCCGGTACATCCCCCCGCGGCCAGCAGCAGCGCAATCATGGGGCTCGGGCCGCCCTTGCCGTCGCCGTCTATCTCGATAGCCGGGGTGGCGGGCTCCGTCCCCACCGCGCGAAAGCGCATGCCCTCTCCCAGCCACTCCAACCGTGCCATGCGCACGTTGCTCATGGTCAAGATCCTCTCCTCGTGGTCAATCCGATGAAGAACCGGTGCCGGCGCAGGCCATCCTCCCCGCGGTACTCGAGTAGCCAGTTGATGTGCTCCCGGAACTTCAGCTCGAAGCCCAACGCGAACTGGGCCCACACCCGGGGGCAGTTCGGGGCCTGGTTGCAGCGTTGCTGGCTGTAGAGCGCGCCCCCGAACCCCACGTAGGGCACCGCCATTTCGCGATCCGCGGTGAAGCGGTACATCAGCTCGGCGTTGATCACGTAGGTGGTGACGGTGTCTCCCAGCCCGACCTCGGCCGAGGGTCGCAAGCGCACCTGCGGGCTGAAGAGATCCGCCAGCTCGATGGTAGGGCTCACGATCACCTGGTTTCGCCCTTCAAAGTCGGCCCCGATTCGAGAGCCAAAGCCCAACAGGCCGACCCGCAAGCGACCCTGGCCGCCGGCGGGCTGATCCTGCGGAGGCACGAACTCTTGAGCACGGAGGCGGTGAAGCGGAGCGCTCGCCACGGCGAACCCGAGGAGCAACGCCCGGCCCAAAGCCTGCCGCAGCCGCGGCGCGCCGCGGCGGTGAGCGGGCTGGCGAGACGCGTCGCGCCCTCGGGAGAGGTCTTCATCCGGTCGCATGGTCACCTCGTGGGCCGATGCCAAGGAGCGGTACCACCGTCAAGGACAACTACCACGCGATGCCTACCGGGGCCACGCCAGGCGCCCGTAGTCGGCCAGGGCATAGACCGCGATGGCCGCCGTGGCCCAGGCGAGCGGGCGCAACAGCTCGGAGCCGGCCACGAAGGCCGTCAAGGTCAGCAGTTGGCCCACGGTTACCGCCTTGCCACCGGCCCGAGCGGGGAGCGTGGTGGGGTGACCCACCAAGACCGTGGCGCCAAACCCAACCGCGGCCAGCACGTCCCGCAGCAGTACGCCGCCGATTTCGAGCCAGGAGAGCGCCCCGCTCCGGTAGACCACGTAGAACGCAGCGGCCATGAACAGCTTGTCGCAGACCGGGTCCAAGACCACGCCCACGCGCGAGCCGCCCAGCCTCCGGGCCCACAACCCGTCCAGCACGTCGGTGGCCGCGGCCGTAGCCAGGATGCCGATCCGTAGCTCCGGCCGCTCGCTCAGCACGAAGGCCACGGCCAGCGGGACCCGGAGGGCGGTCAGCCAGTCCGGCGTTTGGACCCACGGTCTTGCTTGCTGGCTCATCGGCCTGCCTGTACCTTGCATCCTTCGAGGGGCGGCGCGCCCCGGGAGTGATTATGGACCTCGCCCTGCTCAAGAACGCCGCGATCTTCGCCGACCTCACGGACGAGGAGCTGGCGCGGGTTGCCGAGGTCTGCAAGGAACAGAAGTTCAAGTTCGGGCAGACCATCTTCAAGGAGGGAGAGCCGGGCAACCGGCTCTACCTCATTTCCGAGGGCGAGGTGCGCATCTCGCGGGTCATCCCCGGATCCGGCGAGGAGGCCCTGACCGTCTTGAAAAAGGGCGCCTGCTTCGGCGAGATGGCGGTCTTCGACCGATCGGAGCGCTCCACCGACGCCATCGCCAACACCGATTGCACCTTGCTCACCATCACCCGATCCGACTTCGAGATGCTGCTGGACTTCAACCGGGACATCGCCTACAAAGTCCTCTGGTCGGTGGTCCGGTTGCTGAGCGAGCGCCTGCGGGTCACCAATGACAACCTGCGCTCGTTTCTCGCCATGTCCATGTTCTGACCCGCGGGAGACCCGCCCGCCCGAAGGGGCGAGGACGCGGCGCGGGATGAACACCGCCTGCCGGACCTCCACGCTCAGCCGGGCCATCTGGACGTAACCTAGGGCGACGCCACCCGCGCTACAAGCGGCGCTCTCTTCGGGCTGCCGCGGACCGCGTATTCGGCCCGGCGATCCGGCGCAAATACCGAGGCTGCTACCTCGAGCACCTCCCGGGCCGTCACCGACCGCAACCGCTGGGGCAGCTCCGCCCACTCATCCACGGTCCCCGCCACCCAGGCATCCACCAATTCGCCGGCCACTTGGGCCACGGACTGGCGGCGGATCTCCACCAAGCCAGCGGCATACTGCCGCGCCCGCTCAAGCTCCTCAGCCGCTACCGGCTCGCGGGACACGCGCGCCAGCTCCTCTAGCATCGCGTCCCGGGCTTCCCCTTCCCGCTCCGGCGAGGTCGCGGTATAGACCAGGAACGCCCCCGCGCGCCTCCTGAGCCACGGCATGGCCGTGGCGGTGTAGGCCAGGGCCCGTCGCTCCCGTATGGCCTCGAACAGGCGTCCCGCCATCCCGGCGAGCACGGCGCCCAGCACCTTAAGGGCCCATCGCTCCCGGGAGGCCGCCCCCGGCGCGGGGAACGCCAAGGCCAGCGCGGTTTGCGCCTTGTCCCGGGCTTCGGCCCCGCTCCCGGGCGACCAAGCCGGGGGCCCTGCCGGCTCCCAGGGACGCCCTTTCGCGGGCCACTCGGCGAGCGGTGCGAGGCACTGAAGCAACTCCTCCGTCTCGAGATCTCCGACCGCCACCACCACCGGCCGGCCGGCCCGAAGCCGCCCGGCTGCGCCTCGCGCCAGCACCGGAGCCAAGCGGGGCGTGCTTTCCGGCTCCCCCAGCACCGGCTGCCCGTAGGGATCCTCGCCAAAGGCCTGCCGCAAAACGCGCTGGAGCGGGTATCGCAGCATGTCGTCGCGCAGCCGGGCGGCATCTTGGGCCATGAGCGCGCGCTCGCGCTCCAAGGCGTCGTCGCTCAGGGTTGGTTCCAGCGCCAAGCAGCGCAGCAGCTCGGCAGCCAGACCGGCATAGCAGGCCGGCACCGTGAGCGACCAGCCCGCCCCATCCGCTCCGGCGACCAGCGCCGGCGTGCCGCCCAGCAGCTCGGCGGCGAAGGCGAAGGCCTCCGCGTCCCATTTGCCCGCGCCCCGCAGCGCCGCCCGCAGCATCCAGAGTACGTGCCCCGCGGTGGCAAGTCGCTCGGCGTCGCGGAGGCCAGGCAGGTAGAGGCTCAAGGCCACGAGGCCGGAACCCCGCTGGGGCCGCACCAGAAGGTCGGCCCCGTCCGAGGACAGGCAGGTCACGTCGCCAGGGTACAGCTCCCCTGTGACGCGGGGCCCCCTCTGCCGGGCCGGAACGGACGGCTCGATCCCGGGGAGGCGTACGGGCTTGGCCTGGATGTCCGGAGGCCAATCGCTTTCGAGGGCCGTGTTGCCCGCCGGCGGCAGGTACACGACCGCGCTGGCTAGGGCGGGCGAGAGATACTGCGCGGCCACGGCGCGCACCTGGGGCGCGGTCACGGCGAGGGCCCGCTGGTAGAAGTCATCGGCCAGGCGATAGTCGCCCAGGGCTTCGAAGCTGCACAGGGTCGCGGCCCGGGCATCCATGGATTCTACGTGACGAGCCCATTGGGCCTCGAACAGCGCTCGCACTCGCTCGAGTTCGAGCGCGGCCGGCTCGCGCCTGGCCAAGTCGGCGGTGAGTTCCAAGCTGCGGCGCACCGCCTTGTCCAGCCGATCGCTGTCAGCCTCCAGCTCGAGTGCGAAGACCCCCACCTCGGTGGGAGTGTAGTGACTGGCTGCGGCCTGGGCGGCGAGTGCCGGCAGGCGCAGGCCCCGGAACAGCCGCGAGCCGCGGCCTGAGCCCAGCAGTGCTGCTGCCGCATCCAGCGCCACCGCGTCGGGATGCAACGCTCCCACGGTTCGCCACCCGATGGCGGCGAGCGGGCGCTGGATGTCGCCCCGGAGCAGGCGGAAGGCGGCCCGTCGGGTCTCCGGTTCCTGGGGCCGCGGCGCCAGGGCAACCGGTGGCACGGACCACGAGCCGTAGGCTTCCTCGCCCAGGCGGAGGGCTTGGTCCAGATCGAGGTGGCCGACCATGGCCACGATGGTCCGAGCCGGCGTGTAGCGGGTAGCATGGTAGCGGCAGACGTCGCGTGCGGTGAGCCGGCGCAAGCCTTCCTCGGTCCCGATGCGCCAGCGCCGCATGGGGTGCACCGTGAAGAGCAACTGGTAGAGCGCCTCGGGAAGCACGGCGTGAGGGTGGTCCAGCTTGCGCCGGGCCTCCTGGATGATCACCTCCAGCTCACGGGCCAGCTCCCCGGGGTCGAGGGCCGGAGCCGTGAGGGCTTCTGCCTGGAGTTCGACCGCCTTGGCCAGAGCGCCTTCGACCGCGGGCAGGACGGTGTAATAGACGGTCTTGTCGTAGATGGTGGAGGCGTTGAGGTAACCGCCCACGAGCTGGATCTCGCGCGCCAGCGCGCCGGGACCGCGGCGGGCAGTCCCCTTGAAGAACATGTGCTCCAGGACGTGGGCGATCCCCACCCACTCGTCGGGCTCGTCGAAGTAGCCGGCCTTCACGTGGGTGACGACGGCCACCACGCGGGCCGCCTCGACCCGCTGGATCAGCAGGGTGAGGCCGTTGGGCAGCACGTGCTTGACGACGCCGGCAGTCCAGGACATCGAGGCGAGGATCGGTAGCGGCGAGGGACGGCGCGCGAGTCTCTTCGGCTGAGCGGCGCGCGGCGCGCGGGACCGCCAGCCGCCGGGAGACTTCAGCCGGCTGCCGCGTTTTTCACCGGAGGATCCTCAGGAGCCCGGCCAGGGCACTCCCGCGCACGAAGCTCTCCGCGTCGGTGGCCGGGATGATGACGCCGGTCTCCGCGCGGCTGCGGCGGGAGACCTGCTCCATGTAATCGCTGACCGAGACATCCGACCACTCGCGATCGTCCATTTTCATCTGGAGGACGATTTCCTCCCAGGTGCCGGTGTAGGTGACGCCGCGGGTGGTCCGCACCCGATGCGACTCGCGGGGCCCGCGGCGTTGCTGCATGCCTTGCAGTTCCACGAGCAGGGTGCCGAACAGCTCGAGCTGCGCCGGGTCCCGCAGGGAGCCGTCCGGCTGGATGGCTTCCACTTCCGCCAGCAGGCGATCCTCCGGCTCCAGCTCGCCTTCCAGCTCTTCCAGCCGCTGGCGCCACGGCGACAGTTCCGGATCGCCGGCAGGCAGGCGGTAGATGGACTTCTTGAGTTCGATGATACGCCAGATCGCCAGCTCGTCGGTATGCTCCTCCGGTTCGGTGCGCTCGAAGTGCACCAAGGCTGCCTCGTACTCGCCGCGATCGTAGAGCACGTTGCCCAGGTAAATGCGGGCTTCCGAGTGCGCGGGGTCGAGGTCCAAGGCGCGCCTCAGCCAGTAGAGGGCGCTGCCCTCGTCGCCCAGGCGGTGGGCCGCGTAGCCCACGCTGGCGGCGGCCTCCGAGGAGTCCGGGTGGTGCGTGGCGCAGATCTCGAAGAAGCCTCGCGCATGCCCGAACATGCCCTCGCGGAACAGGGCCCGGCCGATTTGGATCATGAGGTCGTGGTCTTCGCGGAAACCCAGCGCCAAGATCTCGTCGTAGCAGCGCAGGGCGCGCGAGCGCTCGCCGAACTTGAGCAGGGTTTCGGCCAGTCCGGCCAGCGCATCCTCGTGGCCCGGGTGCAGTCCCAGGGCCTGCTCGAAGCTCCGGCGCGCCCAGGCGTATTCCTCGCGCGCCATCTGGGCGTATCCCATGCCGACGTGCAACTCCGCGGCAAAGGGGTAGAGTGCCAGACCCTGGCGCAGCACCTCCACCGCTTCGTCGAAGGCACCTTGGTTGTACAGCTCGTGCGCCCGTTCGCTGAACTCTTCGGAGCTGAGGAAGGGGTCCGACATGGGCCGGGCCTCCACCGGAAGGTTGCGCAAGAATACAAGGTGCCGGCCCTCGAGACAAGCGGTTGCCCGCCCGAGGCGGGCTCGGTTACCTTGGCGCCGTGCCCGGGTTCGACCCGCTGCCCACCGGCAGCGTGACCTCGCCGGCCGGCTTCAGCGCGGCGGCGGTAGCGGCCGGCTTGAAGGCCGGCGGCGAGCCCGACGTGGGTCTCCTGCTCAGCGCCACCGCTTGCACCGCCGCGGGCGTGTTCACCCAGAACCGGGTGCGCGCGGCGCCGGTGCTGTACGACGAAGGCCTGCTCAACGAGCGTCCGGGCCGGCTGCGGGGCGTGGTAATGAACGCCCGGGTCGCCAACGCCTGCACCGGCGAGCGCGGCCTCAAGGCCGCCGAGGCCATGGCTCGCGCGGCCGAAGCGGCGCTGGATTTGCCGCCTCGCACCATGCTGGTCTTGTCCACCGGGGTGATCGGGGTCCAGCTCCCGCTGGAGCGCATCGAGCGCGCGGTCCAGCGCGCCGCCAAGGCCTTGAGCCCGGAGGAGGGAGCTTCGGTGGCTCGGGCCATCATGACCACCGACACCCGGCCCAAGCATCTGGCGGTCCGAGTCGAAACCAACGGCGGGACCGTCACCGTGGGCGGCATGGCCAAAGGGGCAGGCATGATCCACCCGAACCTGGCCACGTTGCTGGGCGTGCTCACCACCGACGCGGCGGTCGAGGTGACCGCCATGCGCGATCTGCTGCGCCGGGTATGCGACCGCACCTTCAACGCCATCACCGTGGACGGCGACACCAGCACCAACGACACGGTGTTGTTCCTGGCCAACGGGGCGAGCGAAGTACTCATCCGGCCCGACCGCGAAGGCTGGCGGGCCTTCGAGGAGGCGGTCACTCACGTGGCGCGCGAGCTGGCTCTCATGATCGTGCAGGACGGCGAGGGAGCGACCCGCCTGGTCGAGATCACGGTGGCAGGCGCTCCCACCGAAGCCGCGGCCCGCGAGATCGGGCGGGCCGTGGCCCGGAGCACGCTGGTGAAGACCGCCCTGGCCGGAGGCGATCCCAATTGGGGCCGGATGCTTGCGGCGGCCGGGGCTTCCGGCTTCCCCGTCGTGCCCGACCGCCTGCGGTTGAGCGCCCAGCGCCGCGCCGCCGGAGGCGGCCCCGCAGGCGATTGGCTCCTGCTAGCTCAAGACGGAGCCACCGCCGAGCCCGACGAGGCCGCCGCGCAGGCGATCTTCGCCTCGCCGGCCATCGCCATCCGGTTGGACCTCGGGATGGGCGCCGCGGAGGCGACGGTGTGGACCTGCGATCTCTCCGAGGCCTACGTGCGGATCAACGCGCACTACCGTTCTTAGCCCGCCTGGGCCTTGCGGGGCGCGCGGCCAGGTCAGCGCGGATAGGTAGCCGGTTCCAGAGCCCCTGCGG
>JBBIUN010000005.1:25371-318235 GCA_037440225.1 Gemmatimonadota bacterium
CGGGGCGCGCGGCCAGGTCAGCGCGGATAGGTAGCCGGTTCCAGAGCCCCTGCGGGGCGCGGCCCGGGTCGCGCAGGTAGGTGCCGGCTCCAGAGCCCTTGCGGCGCGACCGGATCCCGGTTCGGATTTTCTGCGAGGAACACCTCGAACGGCGGGCCCGGCAGCCGTCTACCGGGCCCGCCTGCTCCGCCCGGCCGTGTTGCCGCTAGCGGCGCCGCCCTGCCGGTGCGGTGGGCGCCGGGGGGTTGCGTGAGATCTGCAGCGTGTGCAGCCGCCAGGTCTTGTCTTTGGCGTCCTTGACCCACACCATGGTCCCCTGGCCGGAATACAACGCCCTCCCCGACAGGCTGTCGGTCACGTCGGTCGCGTGCCGGAACGTCACCACGGAGACGTTGGGGCTCAGCACCTCGATCACCGGCTCCTGGACGTCGAAATTGAGGGCCTTGGTCCGCGTGGCGAAGTCGCGCTGCGCTTGCGACTCCTGCTCCCAGCCGCGGGTGCGCTTGCCGTCCGGCCAGGCTGCCGAGAAATCGGGCGACTGCTCGTACAGGATGGCCATGGAGTCGGGCTTGAGGCTGTTGAACGCCTGCTCCCAAACTTGCACCTGCTTTTTCACCAGCTCCTCTTCCACCAACCGCTCCTGCCGCGTCAACTGCTGAGGGCCACACGCCGCGAGGGCAGCGGCCAAGGCGAGCGGCAACAGCTTCGACCAGCGCATGGTAGACCTCCCGTCAGTTGAGTCTCCCCGAGGCCCATAAACCTACGGCGAGGGCGGCTTGCGTCAATCTCGGCGCCGCCGTAGCGTTGGCGCAGCCGGCCTACTTGTCTTCGGTCCATCACCTTCGCCTGGGGGAATGCATGACGCAGCCGCGCTCCTCGCTCGCCATTGCGCTTCAAGACTACCGGGGGCCCCGGCCCGGCATCGCCTTGACCATCGCCGCCGTGGCGCTGATCGCTGCGCTCATCGTGGGCATCGTGCACACGGTGATGCTGGGCCAGTCGGGCGCGGCGGTCCGGCAGGGCGGCGAAACCATGCGCACGCTGCACCGCTACAGCGCGGGCCTGGAGGTCTGGCGCCAGATGGCCAGCTCGGGCCAGATGCAGTTTCCGGATCAGGTCCGGCTGCGGGACAGCCTGGCCTCGGCGCTCCACGCCCAGCTCTTCGGGCTCCGGGAGGTACTGACCGATTCGGTGGACCGCGCGCTGGTGGGCGAGATTCTCGCCGATCTCGAAGCCTGGCGCAGCCAGCAGCCGCCCCAGGCAGGACCGGATCTGGGCCAGCGCGGCCGGGAGGCGATGATGGTGCTCACCGCCCGGCAGGACTCCGCCCTGTTTCGGGCGGCCCAGCGCTCCCAGCGAGCCCAGTGGTTCGCCGCCGTGCTGATCGGCTTGACCATCGTCGCAGCCGGGGTGCTGATCGTGCCCATGTCCTGGGTGTACGTGCGCTACAAGCGCGGCATCCCGCCCGGCATGTGAGGTGGGCTGCCGCGAGGAGCTTGCCGGGGCGGGCGCTTCGTCCCAGCCGCCACCGAACGGCGCCGGCCCTCGATGCCCGGGGAGAAGCTGCCAAAGGCGCGGCCGGGTACGGCAGCAGCGGACTCGCCCGTGCGAGCATGGCAGGCCGGCGCCAACGCCTGGCACGGCTTTGGCGTAACCATGCGCGGGTGCCGGCTTTCGGGGCCCGGATCGAGCGACGGTTAGACGCGCGGGGCACGCCGTGAGGAGCGAGACCCCCACGGAGACGTCGGGAGCCAACGACCGGGTCCGGCTGGACCGCTGGCTCTGGGCCGCGCGCTGGTTCAAGACCCGCGCCCTGGCGGTCCGGGCCATCACCGGCGGCAAGGTCAAGGTGAACGGCGAGCGTCCCAAGCGCTCGCGCCTGATCGCCGTGGGCGACGAGGTATCCATCCGGCGCGGGCCGTTCGAGCATCACGTGGTAGTGCAGGCCCTGAGCGAAACCCGCGGGCCGGCCGAGCAGGCCCGGCGCTGGTACCAGGAAACCGCGGCTTCCGAGCAAGCCCGAGCGCTGCTGGCGCTCAAACTGAAGTCCCAGCCCCGTGTCATCTACCGTGGCAAGGGGCGACCTACCAAGAAGGACCGGCGAGCCATCGAGCGCTGGGAACGGCTCGACGGCCGCGGCAGGTGGACCTGAGCGGCACCGCGCAGCTCGAGGTCGTGTTGCCCGAGACGGCTTTCGAACTCGAACCCGTGGTGGTCACGGGGGCCCGCGAACCGGTGACTGCGCAGCGCTCCCCGCTGCCCGTGGCAACGTTGAGCGGCGAGCGCGTGCGGCGCGAGCAGAGCGTCTCGCTGGCGCACATGCTGGAAAGCGTGGCCGGCGTGCGCACGCTCAGCACCGGCGGAGAGATCGGCAAGCCCGTCATCCGAGGACTCACCGGCAGCCGGGTGCTAGTAGCCGAGGACGGCTCCCGGCTGGAAGACTACGCCTGGAGCGACGAGGATGGCCCTTCCATTGACGCCCGCCTGGCAGACGGGGTGGAAATCGTGCGCGGCCCGGCCAGCGTGCTCTACGGTTCCGACGCCCTAGGCGGCGTGGTGAACGTGATTCCGGATCCCGTGCCGGACGCCCTGGATCGCAGTCCCTTCACCCGGGGCAGCGTGGAAGCCTACGCGGCCAGCAACAACCGGGAACTGGGTGGGGTGCTCAAGCTGGAAGGCGCCCGGCAAGGCTTGGGCTGGCGGGCAACGGTGGCGGGCCGGGGCGCGGAAGCACTTCACACGCCGGCGGGGGAACTGGAGAACACCGGCTTCGCCTCGCTCAACGGCCAGCTTGCCGCCGGCCTCCGCAGCGCTCGCGGCGGGGCTACCCTCCGCTACACGCGCTACGGTGGCGAGTTCAAGCTCCTGGAGGCGCAAGGCCCGCCGCCGGGAGTGCCGCAAGGACAGGAGGCGGGTCCGGAGCGCAAGCTGAGCGATGACCGCGTCCAGTTCGCCGGCCACCTGGTTGCCGGCACCTGGCGGCTCGAGACCAAGGCACAGTGGCAGCGGCACTGGCTTCAGGAAGTGGCCGACGAGCAGATCCCCGGCGGCCCGCCGCCCGCACCGGGACAGGAAACCGTGCAGTTCGATTTGCTCTTGAACACGTTGACCCTGGACCTCCTGGCGCACCACTCCCTCGGCGCTCTCCGCGGCACCCTGGGAGCGTCCGGCGGCTTTCAGGACAACGACACGCGGGGCCCCGTCCCGGTGGTACCCGACGCCCAAACCGCCTCGGCAGCGCTGTACGGGTTCGAGCGCTATACCCGAGGTCGTTGGAGCGTGGTGGCCGGCGCGCGAGCGGACGGCCGCTGGCTCGACGCCGAGGCCAACTCGGTCTTCGGGGCAGTTCATCAGCGGCCTTCGGGTGTACCGCCACGAACAGGCCGATGCGGTGCTGAGGGGGCTCGAGGCCTCGGCCGAAGTCCAGCCGGTCACCGATCTCACCCTGCGCGGGCGCTTCGACGCCGTCGAGGGCACCAACCAGCTCACCCAAGAGCCGCTGCCGCTCGTCCCCCCGCCCCGGGACGGCTTCGAGGTGGAGTACCAAACCACCGAACTCCGCTGGGCCACCCGGCTCTACGTGTACGGCCAATGGGAACACGTCTGGCGCCAAAACCGCCTCAGCACGTTCGACATCGCCACTGAGGGGTATAATCTGCTGCACGGAGGCGGAGGTCTGGAGAAGCATATCGCCGGCCGGCCCATGCGCCTGGAACTCAAGGTGCGAAACGCCGCCAATGCCGCCTACCGGGACTTCTTGAGCCGGTACAAGGAGTTCGCTCTCAACCCAGGGCGCGATGTGGTGGTGCGCTTCGGGGCGGATTTCTAGCGGGTACCGAGCCGGCCACCGACCGTCGCGTAACGGCAGTCGCGCGAGCGCACCAGGCCGACCTCCGCCGAGGCCTCGCTCCGGCGTAGGCCCGGCTTGGCACCGGCGAGCCGGAGTGCGGCTGGGTCAGGGGCGTACGGACGGATGGAACATGGTTGCCACGAAGCATTGCCGCCGACTGCCACGGGCGCTCTCCGTGGCAGCAGGGCTCGGGCCGATGGCCCCAGCGATGCTTGCCCTAGGACTGCTCGGCGGCTGCAGCCGCAGCCCCAAGCCCGAACCGGCCCCAGCGCCGGCACCGGCCCCCGCGCCGGCTGTTCCCGCTACCCCGCACCCCGTTCGCATCCTCCCCCCGGACACGGGAATCCTCCCGCTTCGACTCGAACTCAACATCCCCGGCTTTCGCCTGGCGGTCTATCAGGGCGAGCGCCTGGTGCGCCAATACCGCGTGGCCGTGGGGGACTCGAGCTATCCCACGCCGGTGGGTCAGTTCGCCGTAACATGGGTGGAGTGGGATCCGTGGTGGACCCCGCCCCGGTCGGAATGGGCCAAGGGCGACACCGTGACACCCCCAGGACCCACCAACCCCATGGGCCGAGTGAAACTCGCCTTCCAGCAACTCTACTACCTTCACGGCACGCCGGCCGGCGGCAGCCTGGGCCAGGCCGCCTCGCACGGCTGCGTCCGGCTGTCGAACGCCGACGCGGTGGAGCTGGCGCGACTGGTGCAGCACTACGGCTCGACCGATCTGTCGGCCACCCAGGTGGATGCGATCGCCCGGGCGAGCGGCTCGGGACAGACCCGCCGGTTCGGCTTAACGAGGCCGGTCTTGTTCCAGGTGCGCTACGAGGTGGTCGAAGTGCGTCACGACAGCTTGATCCTGTATCCCGACATCTACGGCCGAGAACGAAGTGGGATCCAGGAGCGCATCCGGCTCGCGCTGGCACGTGCGGGGCTGGATGCCAAGAGCCTCGACTCCACTCGCCTCGCCGCGTTGCGCTTGCCGGCCACGGGCCGCCGGGTACACCTGCTGAGCACGCTGGTCCGCCCGCCCGCGCCGCGCGCGAAACCCTCGGGCCCGCCGCGGGTGCTTGAGTTCAACTCGAAGAACCGAGATCGCCCAGGTAGCGCCGGAACCACTCCGCCGCCAACTCGGCCACCCGCTCCAGGGCACCGGGCTCCTCGAAGAGGTGCGTAGCGCCCGGCACCACTGCCAATTCCTTGGGTCCGGCCAGCCGCTCCAGCGCCGCCCGGTTGTACTCCAAGACGCCGTGGTCCCTGCCGCCCACGATGAGCAGCGTGGGGGCGCGCACCTGCTCCAGGTACGCGGTCGCCAGGTCCGGCCGCCCGCCGCGCGAGACGATTGCCGCCACGGCGTCGGGCTGCCGGGCTGCGGCGACCAGCGCGGCAGCCGCGCCGGTGCTGGCGCCAAAGTAACCCAGCTTCAGCGTGGCCAGCTCGGGCTGGCTCCGCGCCCAGTCGGCAGCGCGACCGAGCCGCGCAGCCAGGAGTTCGATGTCGAAAACCGTGGCCCGCACGGCGGACTCGCGCTCGGTGAGGAGGTCGAAGAGCAAGGTGGCGCACCCCTGGCGCCGGAGCACACCGGCCACGTACCGGTTGCGGGGGCTGAAGCGGCTGCTGCCGGTCCCGTGGGCGAAGAGCACGAGCCCGCGCGCTTGGGGCGGCACCACCAGGTCGCCGCCCAGCACCAGGCCGGGCTGGCGAATGCGTACGGCCTTCTCGATGGTCTGGCCCGCACCACCCCGCTGGGACGGACCGCTACGGCGAAGCATGAAGGTCTCGATCGCTCGCAGGGAACCAGGGCTCGCCACCCGGCGAGCCACTCTCCCTTATGAATAACCGTCGCGGCCCCGAAGGTGCCTTACGGCGGGTCTTCGGCCCGACCGGGCCGGCCCCGGGTTCCGGCTAGCTGCCTGCCGGCGAGCCTCCGATCACCAGGTCTCGTGCGACCTGGGCCAGCGTGGGGCAGCCAGCCAGCGCCAGGGCCAGTTCGACTTCCGCCCGCAGCAAGTCCAGCACCCTGCGCACGCCTGCTTCCCCCGCGACCGCCAGGCCCCAGACGTAGGGCCTCCCCACCAGGACGGCGCCGGCTCCCAGGGCGATCGCCTTGAGCACATCGGTGCCCCGCCGGATCCCGCCATCCAGCAGCACCGGCACCCGGCCGCCCACCGCCTCCACCACGGCCGGCAGGGCCTCGATCGTGGCCGGCACACCGTCGAGCTGCCGCCCGCCGTGGTTGGAGACGATCACCCCCGATGCGCCATGTTCCACGGCCCGCCGGGCGTCGTCGGGCCTCAAGATGCCCTTCACCAGCACCGGCAACTGCGTCTCTCCTCGAAGCCAGTCCACCGCCTCCCACGTGAGGGAGGGATCCACCAAGGCTTGGATGTACTCGAAGAACGCTTGTTGCGAGCCGCCCTCCAGGTCTAGGAACTCCGCGAAATTGCGCGGGCGCACCTCGGGCGGCAGCACGAAGTGGTTTCGCAGGTCGCGCTCGCGATGGCCCACCCTAGGCAGATCCACCGTGAGGCAGATGGCCCGGTAGCCCGCGGCCTCCGCTCGCTGCACCAGGCGGCGGGTCACCTGCCGGTCGCGGTAGCAGTAGAGTTGGAACCACTTGGGGCCGGCGGCCGCGCGGGCGACCTCTTCCAAGGGATACGACGACATGGTGCTGACCACGCCGATGGTGCCGGCCACCGAAGCCGCCCGTGCGGTGGCCAGTTCTCCATCCGGGTGGGCCAGGGTCTGGAAGGCGGTGGGCGCGAGCAGCACGGGAAAGCTCACCCGATCGCCGAAGAGCGTGGTCGCCGCCTCCACGCGGGAAACGTCCACCAGCACGCGCGGGAGCAGGCGCAGGCGGCGGAACGCCGCCACGTTCTCGGCGAGGGTGATTTCGTCGTCGGCGCCGCCAGCCAAGTAGCCCCAGGCTCCGGGATCCAGCCGCTCGCGAGCCAAGGCTTCGTAGTCGGCCAGATTCACGGGTTCCGGGTATGGTGTCATGGGACCTCTAGGGGCAGGCGATGGTTTGCGCCGGGGGGAGGTCACGTCTCAGGACCGGGTGAGGTACATGCCTCCAACGATGGCGACACCGCCCATCACCTGCCAGAGGGTGGGCGTTTCGCCCAACAAGGGCCAGGCGGCCAAGAAGGCGAAGACCGGTGTGAAGTTCGAATACTGGGCGACCCGAGTGGATCCCAGGACCCGGATGCCGCGGGCCCACAGCAGGTATCCGGTGACGATGGCACCCAGGGAAGCATAGAGCACGGCGCCCCAGGCAGCCGGGGTCACCGACTCCCAGCGCTGGTGCAGCAACCCGGGAAGCCCCATGAGTAGGATGGGTACCGATCCCAAGCTCGTGGTCCAGGCCGTCATGGGCACCGGTCCCAGCTCGTGCACCAGGGGTGCCGAGCCCACGGCGTAGAGCGCCCAGCACAGCACCGCGCCCAGGATCATCACGTCGCCGGCCACGGTGGCGCCGAAGCCGACTTCCATGCCGCTGCCCAGCACCACCAGTCCCACGCCACCCGCCGAGAGCGCGAGTCCGGCCCAGTCCCGGGCCGAAAAGCGCTCGTGCCCGCGCCAGTGGGAGATCATGGCGGTGAGCACCGGATTGGCGGCCATCAGGAGGGCCGCGTTGCCGGCCCGCGTGCGGCCCAACCCCTCGATGAAGCCGAGCTGGTAGAGCGAATTGCCCAGCACGCCGTAGAGCGTGAGCGGCGCCCACAGTCGCCGCTCGGGCCAGTTGCCGTACCGCCAAGCCACCGTCGCCAGCAGCAGCAGCGAGGCAATGGGGAAGCGCAGCGCGTTGAAGGCCAGCGGCTGGAAGACGGCCAGTGCGGCCTTGATCACGATGATGTTGACGCCCCAGATGAGCGCCATCAGAGCGAGCAGGGCGTCGGTGGCACCGAGGCCAAGGGCAGCCTCCCGGCGAGCGAGCGCAGGGGTGGAGTTCACGGGGGCCGTAAGGTAATGGGCCCGCCCGCCAGGTTCCACGAGGCACGGCGCGGCGCCGGCCGGGGCCCATCTTCCGCCGGCGGCGACGGCGAGATAATTACTATGGCAGGTGTCGGAACTCTTTGGATCGCGCAACTATTAGTACATAGTTATCGGCTAATACGTAGCTATCGGCTACCTAGCTATCGGCAAAGGTGGGTGCGTGAAGGCACCGCGTACGGCTGGACAGATTCGCCGCTTTCCCGTTGCCGTTGCGAGCCTGGCAGCGGGGCTCACCCTCGCGTGCTTCGAGCCGGACCAACCTGCGGCCGTCACCGTTTCACCGGCCGCCGCGACGTTGGACGCGTTGGGAGCCACGGTCCAGCTCACCGCCACGGTGACGGACAAGGCGGGGAAGACGCTCACCACGGCTACGGTTACGTGGGCCTCGAGCGACGCCGCCGTGGCCAGCGTGGACGCGACAGGCAAGGTCACTGCCGTGAAGCAGGGGACCACGGACGTCACCGCAAGCGCGGGGACGGTCACCAGCTCGCCCGTGCGCGTGACCGTAGCGCAAACCCCCGCCAAGGTGGAAGCGGTTTCTGGAGCCCAACAGGTGGGCACCGTAGGGCAGCCCCTCCCCCAGCAGCTCGTGGTGCGGGTTCGGGACCGCCTGGACCAGCCGGTAGCCAACGCCGCGGTCACGTTCACGGTGAGCGAAAACGGCGGCTCGGTCTCGCCCGCCAGCGGCAATACCGGCACGGATGGGCAGCTTGCGGCCACCTGGACCTTGGGTACCAAGTCCGGAAACTATCAGGTGTCCGCGGCGGTGAGCGGGAGCGGGTTTATCGCGGTGTTCAACGCCAAGGCCAACCCCGGCCCGGCGGACAACATGCAAAAGGCGGGCGGCGACGGCCAGTTCGGCTACCGGGGCACGGCCCTGGCCCAGTTGGTGGCGGTGCGGGTGCGGGACCAATACGGCAACGGCGTCCCCAGTCACCCGGTGGAGTTTATGCCGGATCCCGGCAGCGGCTCGGTGGATTCCTCGGTGGCCTTCACCGACACGTCCGGAGTAGCCCGCACCACTTGGCGCATGCCCACCAGCACCGGCCCCGTGACGTTGCAGGCCAAGTCGCTGCGGCCGAACGGCTCGAGCCCGCTCTTGGGCAGTCCGGCCACCTTCAGCGCCACTTCTCACGACGTGCGGGTCGAGTCGGTATCGCCCGCCAGCTTGGTGGAGGGCCAGGCGGCGACGCTCACCGGCACCGGGTTCGATGGAGCCAATCCGGCCCGGAACGTGGTGACCATTGATGGCGTGGCGGCCGCCGTGTCCGGGGCGACGTCGACGCAGCTTACCGTCACCGTTCCCGTCTTCGATTGCAAGCCGGCTCGCAGTGTGAGCGTGCAGGTGACGGTGGGTGGCATTCCGGCGGCGCCGGTAACGTGGCCCTTGAATCCTGCCGCTCCGGCACTCGCTCTAGCAGTGGGCCAGCAGCGGATCCTCACCGACCCGGCGCAGTTCTGTTTCCAGTTCGGCTCCACCGCGGCCGGGGAGGCCTACCTCATTGGCGTACAGTCCGCCTCCGAAGCGGTGGCCATGTTGACCCCGATCACCCTGGTCGGGACTGCGGCGGGGGGTGCCACGGCGGCGCCGGCATTTCGAGCCGCGGCAGCGCCGGTCCGGCAGGCGGTGGCCGTCTCGCCGCAGCAGGCCGCGCGCTGGGAGCGGTGGGCGCGCTACCGCGAGGCCGAGCGGGCCGAGCGGGCGCTCGATCGCCGGGTCTTTGCCGAACGGCGGGCGGCGTTCCGAGCCTTGGCACCCGGGCTTACGGCGAGGGCCGTGGGCCCGAATCTCCAGGTGGGAGACACGGTGCGCATCCGGGTGCACAGCGAGACGAGCTGCAGCTCGTTTACCGAGATCCTG
The DNA here is from genome assembly GCA_037440225.1 of Gemmatimonadota bacterium. GTDB lineage: Bacteria > Gemmatimonadota > Gemmatimonadetes > Gemmatimonadales > GWC2-71-9 > JACPAP01. The sequence goes on from JBBIUN010000005.1 coordinate 35,079, forward strand.
ACCAAGGTGGCGGCCAAGGGCTCGAGCGTCATGTTTTTGGCCGATACCGCGAACCCCCTCCCCACGTACAGCAGCAGCCAGTTCACCGCGTTTGCCCAGCAGTACGATGCCAAGATCTATCCGGCCGATACCGCGGAGTTCGGCGCGCCGCTGGACATTGACGGGAACGGGCGGATCGTGATCGTGGTCACCAAGGAGGTCAACCGCCGGGGCTCCCTGGGGTTCACGACCTCCTGCGACAACTTCCCGCGGGACAGCACCACCAACCGGGCCAGCAATCACGGCGAGTTTTTCTACATGGTGGCGCCGGACTCGGCCGGCGCGTTCGGCCGGGCCTACAGCCTGCAGGCGGCGGCCCAGGACCTGCCCGACATCATCGCCCACGAGTCGGTGCACGTGATCCAGTTCGGCCGGCGGTTGGCGAGCGGCGGCCCCTTCCCCGACATCTGGATCGCCGAGGGGCAGGCCGTGCTGGGTGAAGAGGTGAGCGGGCACGCGGTGGAGAACCACGAGCCGGGGCAGAACTTGGGGTTGGGCCCGGCTGCCAACCTGGACGATACCCTTTCGACGGACTTCTACGGGACGGGGTTCGTGGGGTTGGGGCTCTACTTCGGTTGGGATCCGATCACCCCGGGCAACAGCTCGCGCCGGGTGCCCAACGCCCCGCAGGAGTGCAGCTTCTTGGACAACGATTACGGCGGCCCCTGCGTGGGCGGCTTGGAGCCGTACGGTCCCTCCTGGAGTCTGCTCCGGTATCTCAATGACCGGTTCTTTGGCCGGTTCGGGGCCACGCGCCGGCAGGGGGAAGCGGCGATCCAGCGGGCCTTCGTGGATCACACCTCGAACGGGTTCGCCATGGTGCAGGCGGTGTTGGGCGTTCGGATGGACTCGCTCTTGGCGCAGTGGGCGGCCATGCTGTTCGCCGACGACAGCGTGCCGAACTTGGCGCCCGAACTCCGCCTGGAGAGCTGGAACCTGAAGGACGTCTTCTACGGGACCTATAACAACTTCCGCCTCATCCCCCAGTTACGGCTCCAGCCGGCCACGGCCACGTTCTCGAGCTTCACCAAGAGCGCCAACGTGCGGGCGGCCTCCACCTATTACACCGTGCTCTCGGGAGCCAACCGGCCGGCCACGGCGGTGAAGGCGCGGGATGCGGCGGGCGGGATCCTGCCACCGCACATGCGGTATTGGATCCTGCGCATTCAGTAGGACCGGCCAGGCGCCTAGAGCAGCCCGCCCAAGGCCAGTTGCCACGCGGCGTAGCGCCGGTAGAGGCCGCCGCCCCGGCTCAGGAGTTCCTGGTGGCGGCCCTGCTCCACGATCCGCCCGCGGTCCAACACCACCACGCACTCGGCGTCTTCCACGGTGGAGAGCCGATGGGCGATGATGAGCGCGGTGCGCCCGGCCAAGAGCTTGCGCAGCGCTTCCTTGATCAGGTCTTCGGACTCGGGGTCCAGGGCGGCGGTGGGCTCGTCCAGGATCAGAATGGGCGCATCTCGGAGGAAGGCGCGCGCGATGGCGATCCGCTGTTTCTGGCCGCCGGAGAGCTTGATGCCGCGCTCGCCGATTTCGCTGTCGTAGCCCCGGGGCAGCCGCTCGATGAACTCGTGGGCGAAGGCCATGCGAGCGGCGTGCGCGATCTCCTCCGCCGTGGCCTCGGGCTTGCCGTAGCGGAGATTCTCGGCGACCGTCCCGCTCAGCAGGATCGGCTCCTGGGGCACGATGGCGATGTTCCGCCGCAGCGATTGCAGGGTCACGTCGCGCACATCGGTCCCGTCTACGGTGACGCGACCCTGCTCCACGTCATAGAACCGCGCCAAGAGCTTCACGATCGTGGACTTGCCGGCGCCGCTGGGCCCCACCAGCGCCACCGTGGTGCCCGCGGGGATGTGGAGCGAGAAGCCTTCCAAGACCGGTGCCTCGTGATCGTAGCGGAAGGTGACGTGTTCGAAGGCCACCTCGCCCCGGACTCGCGGCAGCGCGATCGCCCCCGGTCGCTCCCGGACCTCGGGGTAGGTGTCGAACACCTCGAAGATCCGATCCATGGCCGCGAGGCTGTTGGTGACGATCAGGTTGAGTTCGGTGAGGCGCTGGATGGGCTGGTAGAGCATGCCCAGATAGGCGTAGAACGCCATGAGGCTTCCCGTGCTCAGGCGGCCGGCCCACACTTCGGTGGTCCCGTACCACAGCACCAGGATGGGTCCCAGCGCGGTCAGGAATCCGGTCACCCCTAAGGCCACCGACTGCAAGCGGACGTTGGAGAGCACGGTGTCGAGGTAGCGCTGGCTTTGCCGCTTGAAGGCCCGGGCCTCGGTTTCCTCCTGAGTGAAGGCCTGGATGGTCGAGATGGCGGCGAACTGCTCGTGGAGTTCGCCGGAGAGTTCTTGCAACTGGTCATGAATGGCCCGGCTCTGGGCCCGGATCCGCCGATTGAGCCGGCGGGTGATCCCGGCATAAAGCGGGAGCACCGCCATCGAGACCAGGGTCAGTTTCCAGTGTTGCACGAAGAGCAGCACGGCGATGGCGGAGACCAGGGCGAGGTCCATCGCGGTATTGACGAACGCGGCGCCCACCACGTTCTGCGCCGAGGCGATGTCGCCGATCATGCGCGAGACCACGGCGCCGATCCGCTGCCGGTCGAAAAAGCTCAGGCTCATGCGCTGGACGTGCTGGTACAAGGCGAGCCGGAGATCGAAGATCACCCGGTGCCCCGCCAGGCCGGCCAGGTAGGATCGCCAGTAACTGACCACGCCGTAGATCAGGTACAATCCCACGAGGCCGGCCATGAGCAAATGCAGCTCGCCGCGCGGCCGCCGGCCCGGGACCAGGTAGTCGTCCACCAGGACCTTGAGGGTCCAAGGGAGGGCCAAGGGGATGAGGTACCGGACGACCCCGAACGCGAGCGCCAGAGCGATGACGCCGCGATAAGGTTTGACGTACGCCAGGAAGCGCCTGAGGCTCTGCCTGCCGCTCACCTGGGGTCAGCGGCCTCCGGGGGCGAGTTCCGTTCCCCGCTGGTACTTGATCTGGCCGCCGATGATGGTGTACACCACGCGGGTGCCCGGGATCGAGTCGTCGGGGACCGTCAGGATATCACGGGAGAGCACCGTGATGTCGGCCAGTTTCCCGGGCGCCAGCGAGCCTTTCAGGTTCTCCTCGAACGCCGCGTAGGCGTTGTTCACGGTGTAGCTCTTCAAGGCTTCTTCCCGGGTCATTTTCTGTTCCGGGTAGAACAGCGAGCCGTCGGCCATCCGGCGGGTGACCGCCGCGTAGAAGTTGGCGATGGGGTCAATGTCTTCGACCGGCGTATCGGTGCCGTTGGTGACCACGGCGCCGGAATCGATCAGGTTCCGCCACACGTACGCGCCCTCGCGCGCGCGCTTCTCGCCGATGCGCTTGGGCACCCAAGGACCATCGGACGTCGCGTGCACCGCCTGCATCGAGGCAATCACGCCCAGTTGCGCAAAGCGCGGCTGGTCGGCAGGATCCAAGTGCTGGGCATGCTCGATCCGCCAGCGGAGATCCCGCTTGCCCGGGTTGGCGCGGAAGGCCGCCTCGTAGATGTTCAGCACCTCTCGGTTGGCACGATCGCCGATGGCGTGGGTGTTGAGCTGGTAGCCGTGCCGGATGGCGATCTCGGCGGTCCGCCGGAGCTGGTCCAGGGGCGTGGTGTTGAGGCCGGTGCTGGTGGGCAGGTCGTCGTAGGGCGCGAGCATCCAGGCCCCGTGCGATCCCAGGGCCCCGTCTATCGTGACCTTGATGGATCGCACGGCGAGGAACGCGTTGTCCCGGGCCTCGGTGCGGTACCGATCCACGTTGGCCGCCAGCACGCTGTCCTTTTCCCGCACCATCACGTAGAGTCGGACGGGCAGGGCGTGCTCGGCCTCGAGCTTCCGGTAGAAGTCCACGGTCGCGAACGGCACGCCGGCATCGTGGAAGCTGGTGACCCCTTTGGAGAGGGCGTCGGCGCCCGCCAAGCGGACGGCCTCGCGGTTTCGGGCTTCGAGTTCTTCAGGGCTCAGCTTCGCGCGCGCCTCGGCCATGGCGCGCGCCACCAGGCTCTGCGCGGTCTCCCGCAGGAGCCCGGTGGGGTTGCCGGAGCGATCCCTGACGATCTCCCCGCCCGGTGGATTGGGCGTGGTCTTGCCGATGCCGGCCAGTTCCAGGGCCTTGCCGTTGACGAAGGCTGCGTGCCCGCTGGCATGCGTCAGATAGACCGGGTGGTCGGGCGAGACGCGGTCCAGGCTCTGGTGCAGGGGAATCCCTTCCACATTGGGCTGCGGCACCCGACGCCATTTTTCCTGGTGCCAGCCGCGGCCTTGGATCCACTCGCCGGGCTTGGCCGTGCGGGCGGCCTCGGCCACCATGGCCACGATGTCGTCCCAGCTCTGGGCGGTCGTCAGATCCAACTGCATCTTGGCCTGGCCCAGCCCCATGAAGTGGCCGTGGCCTTCGATGAAGCCGGGGACGGCAAGCTGGCCCTGGAGGTCGATCACTCGGGTGTCGGGCCCCACGTAGCGCTGGATTTCCTGGCGGCTGCCCACGGCGCGGATGGTATAGCCGCTGATCGCGACCGCCGCGGCTTGGGGCCGCTTGGGGTCCATGGTCACGATCTTCCCGTTGGTGAGCACCAAGTCCGCCGGCTGGGGAGCGCAGGCGGCGAGGAGCAGCAGTCCGAACATGGAGTGGCGCAAAGGTGGCATAGGGTCTCTCGGCTGGTGACGCCATGGGGCAAGGTAGACACGGGCCGGGACGCTACGCAACCGCGACGGGAAGCCGGACCATGGGGGACCAGCCGGCGAGCCCAGCGCCGCCTTTCGGCAGATCCCCTATTGACTTTGTATTGTAGAGTACTTTATAATGGCGAGCCACCACGGGCCAACGCGAGGGCACCCATGCATCCCACCGCACAGCGCATCCTGGATTCCTTGGACCATCCCGAAGGGCTCGAAGCGCTTTACCGAGAAGATCCCGCGTCATTCCGCCTCGCTTTCGATCAGGCGGCCCGCGCGGCCCCGGACTCCATCACCCTGCGAGTCTGGGCGGCTCGACTGGCGTACGCCCAGCCAGCTCGGGAGCCCGAGATCCGCCGATGGCGGTCCGCCCTCGGACTGGCGCTGGTGACCGGCGCTCTGGTCCGCCTTCCCGCCATCTGGCTGGGCGACGAGTGGTACTACCCGCGCCTTGGCCCCTCGCTGGTGATGCTGTCGCTAGCCGCGTACTTCTGGCTCAAGCATCGGGACCGGCGGACCCTCATCGCAGGCTTGGCGCTCATCGCCACGGTCGCGGCCTACACCGCCCTGCTCCCGGGCTACACCGATTCCGTGGTCATGGCGTTGATTCACCTGCCGATCCTGTCCTGGGCCTTCGTGGGATTGGTCTTCACGGGAGCGTCCTGGCGCGATCCCCAAGCGCGGATCCGTTACGTCCGTTACAACGGCGAGTTGCTCATCCTGGCCAGCCTGGTAGCGCTGGGCGGCATCGTCTTCAGCGGAATCACGATCGCCCTCTTCGAGTTCATCTCGAAAAACTCCGGCGATTGGTACGCCCGCAACGCCGGCGTAATCGGTGCCGCCGCCGTGCCGGTGGCCGGAACCTATCTGTACGACGCGGTCTTCCAGAGGCGCACCGCTCTCGCGGCGGTCCTAGTGCGGGTCTTCGCCCCCCTCTTCTTGGCGATGGCCACCACCTACCTGGTGGTCGCGTTCCTCTCCGGACACAACCCGTTCCTGGATCGTTCCTTCCTCATCACCTTCAACGGCCTCTTGCTCGTCGTGCTGGGGATGACCGTCTTCTCGATCGCCGAGCGCGGGGAGCAGACGGAGGTGGGGTGGCCCGATTACGTCAACGCCGCACTGCTGGCCGTCACCCTGGTCATCGACCTCATCGCGCTGTCGGCTATCGTGTTCCGGCTCTCGTCTTACGGACTGACGCCCAACCGTGTGGTGGTCCTCGGCGCGAACTTGGTGGTCATGATCCACCTTGCCCGGACGTGCCACGCCTACCTCAACCTCATCCTGGGGAGGACGGCACCCGGCGGCGTGCGGGGGGCGGTGGCCAGCTACCTCCCGATTTACGCCGTCTGGGCGGCGCTGGTCTCGTTTGTCCTGCCCTTGGTGTTTCGCTTTTCCTGAGACGGCGTCCGGCCGCGCCAACACCGATGGCTCGCCCGTGGCGCCCGAGCCGGCAAGCGCCCGCCGGACCGCCGGGCGACCGCGGCGTTCTTGATCCAACCGAGCGCCAGGTTAGGTTCCTTCGCGAAACCATAGCGGCGCCTTAAGGCCCGCCCCGAAGATCGCAGAACTTCCGGTTACACTCCGAGCGGTCCGCCCAACTTTCACGTCGTCCCCGGAGCCGTCATGACCCCACACCGCCGGCTGATCAGCTCGAGCTTCATCCTGCTCGCCGTGAGCACCGCCACCGGCGCTGCCCAAACCGCGCGCGAGCCGCCCGAACGCGCCATCCGGCGCGATATCCCCCTCACCAACGCCATCCGCCGCGCCTTCGCGGCCGGCACCCGCGACTCGACCGGCCGCCCGGGACGCGCGTACTGGCAGCTGCGAACCGACTACAGCATCGCAGTCCGGCTGGACCCCGCCACCAGCCGCATCCACGGCCAGGAAACCGTCCGGCTCCACAACGCAAGCCCCGACTCGCTCACCCTGATCGTGCTCAGGCTCGACCCCAACGTTTTCTTGGGGACCGCCCCCCGCGCGGCCCCGTGGGTTCCCGCCGAAAACACCGACGGCATGATCATCACCGGCATGTCCGTCAACGGCCGGCCGGTGGACCTCTCCCAAACCCCGCCACCCGGCGCCGAGCGGGGCGGCCTGCTGCCGCGGCCGGCCGAGCCCCGCGCCATCGGGCTCAACAGCACCGTGGCCCGCGTGCTGCTCCCCGCACCGGTCGCACCGCACGCAGATGCCACCCTGGAGATCGCCTGGCACTTCAAGCTCCCCGGCGGGAACGGCCAGGGCCATCGCATGACCATGCGCTGGGCCGATACGCTCTACCAACCCACTCAATGGTATCCTCGGGTCGCGGTGTACGATGACCTCCGCGGCTGGGACACCGAGCTGTATCTGGGCCCCTCGGAGTTCTACAACAACTTCGGCCGCTTCGATGTCCGGATCGAGGTGCCGGGCGGCTGGATCGTGAGCGGCACCGGCGTGCTCCAGAATCCGGACGACGTGCTCACCCCGGAAGCCCGCCGGCGCCTGGCCCGGGTGCTGGACACGGACGAGGTGGTCACCATCGTGGGGCCGGACGAGGCGGGACCGGGAGCGGCGACCGCGCCCGGCGACTGGCTGGTCTGGCATTTCGTGGCCGATACGGTGAACGACTTCGCCTGGGCCACCGCCAAGAAGTACGTCTGGCAGGCCACCCGAGCCACGATCCCCGGGCGAGGGCCGATCCCCATCCACATGGTCTTCCTCCCCGGGCGCGCTCCGCTCTATGCCAATGCCGGACCCATCACCCGCCACGCCCTGGAGTTCTACTCCAAGCTCTGGTTCCCCTACCCCTTCCCCCAGCTCACCTTGCAAGACGGTCCCTCAGCCGGCATGGAGTACCCCATGGTGATCAACTCCAACCAGGGCGCCGCCGACCACGAAACCGGTCACCAGTGGTGGCCCATGACGGTGAGCAACAACGAGACCTGGTACGGCTGGATGGACGAGGGGTTCAATCAGTACATGAACATCTTGTCGGCCGCCGATGCCCAAGGCCGGCCCGCCACGCTGGACGGCCTAGGCCAGTCCTACGGCCGGATCAGCGGCAACGAAGCCGAGCCGCCCATGATGTGGAACGCCAACTACGCCGGCCCCTTGTACGGCTTCCAGACCTACTCCAAGACCCCGCTCATGCTCTCGATGTTGGGCGGGATCGTGGGTGACAGCGCGGTGGTACGCGCCCACCGCGAATGGGCTCGGGCCTGGAGGTTCAAACACCCGTCGCCGTGGGACTACATGTTCTTCATGAACCGCGCGCTGGACCGCGACCTGAGCTGGTTCTGGTACTACTGGCTCTTCACCACGGAATCGGTGGACGCTTCGATCCAGCAGGTGGCCACCACCGGTTCCCGCACCACGGTGGTCGTCCGCCAGGAGGGCCAGATGCCTTCGCCGGTGGTGCTCCGCGTGGAGTTTCAGCCCTCGGGCCCTCCCATCCGGCTCAGCCCTAATGTCGCCATGCTCGACAGCCTCACGGCGCTGGTGACCTACCCGGTGGATGTCTGGTTCAGCGGCAGCCGCACCTTTACCGCCGCGCTGGACTTTGGGGGCCGGGCTATCCGGCGGATAACGCTCGATCCGGCGTGCCGTTTTCCGGATCGCGACCCGAGCGACAACGTCTGGCCGCGAGAACCGGCGCGGGAGGGACCGCTTCCTCGGGTGGCGTGCGGGCGGTGAGCCAAGAGCCGCCCACACAACGGCCCGACGCAGTCGGCCGGCACGCCGGATGCCAATCCGCTGGCCGTCCGGCAAAACCAGACGCTCAGACAATGGCCCGACGCGGTCGGCCGGCACGCCGGAAGTCGCGCCCGCAGCGCAGGTATCTCCGCCCTCGCGGGCGCCGGCTCTCCGGAACCTTCGCTGGTTACAGCGCCCAGCGGAGCGACAGGCTGGCCGAGCCCCAGCGCCAGGCCTCGCTCGTGGCAGCCGCCGCGGTGGCCAGCGGCGCGTCGTACGCCTCGACCTCCAGCACCAAGGTGCGCCCGGGGCTCAGCGCCTGGCTTACTAGGGCCCACAGCCTAAAGGCGCTGCGCCAGGAACCTAACGGCTCGCCCTGGCGGGCGGCGCGCTGGATGCCTGCCCCCAAGTCCAAGGCCACCGCCCAGCGCGGTCCGGGCTCCCACTCCGCGTAGCTTCCGGCTTCCAGCACCTGGGCCAGCCGCGGTGCGAAGTAGCCGAGGGTGGTGGACTGGGCGTAGGACAATTGTTGGAACTGGCCGCTCAGTTCCAGCGTCCCGCCGAGGGGCACCGAGAGCCCGCCGGCCCACAGGCTGCGCCGGTTCGTCGAGCGCCCCGACCGCAGCTCGCCCAGTCGGCCCGTGCCTTTGAGCAGCAAGGGCCCGGCGGGAAGGGCGAGAGCGACGCCGGCCTCGGAGCGGCGCACCCAGTTGGCGATCAGCACGGGACTCAAGACCAGCGCATCGTGCCGGCCCCGAAGATCCCATTGGAGCCGGCTGCCGGGCGCGCGGACCCGGACTTTGAGATCCGCTATGGGCGTCTCCCCGCCGCCCAGCGCGCCGGCACTGGTCGAAGCGTGCTGGACGCCCGCCATGCTCTCGACACTGACATTGGCGCGCGGGCGCCAGCGGGCCGTGAGCGCCGCCGATTGCGCCCGGGCAACGTCCAACCCGTCCGCCAGCGCCGCGCCCTCCACCGTGAGGCCTAGCCTCAAGGCCTCGCCCGCCGCAAGGTCGGCGCGAAGCCCGGCGCGGGACATCACGTTGCCATCCGAGTCGCGGCTTCCGCCAAGCGCCGGTTGGATCGTGGGAGCTGCCGCCCGCCGGGCCACGGCGAGCCGCGCCGCCGCGCGCGCGTTGGGCTCGAGCGCGAGGGATCGCTCGAGAACCCGCACCGCCGCCTTGGGCCGGCCTGCTTTGAACTCCTGGCCTCCTAGCTCGCGCCAAGCCTCGGCATCCTCCGGGTGGCCGGCGAGCCACGATCGGTAGCGCGAGATCGCCTCGTCGGTTCGTCCCCAGGCCGCGAACAAACGCGCCTGGCCCACCACCACGTCGCGCACGGCCGGCGCCAGGCGGGCCGCTTCCCGATACCAGCGCAACGCCTCGCTATACCGCCCGAGCCGCACCAGCAGCCCGCCCGCGGCGAGATAGCCCCACGGGTCTTCCGGCTCCAGCGCCACGTATCGCTGGTAGAGCGCCAGCGCCTCGGCGGGACGCCCGCTCAGCTCGGCAAGCCGATAAACCGCGTGAGAGTTTTCTGGATCTGCGGCTACCACCGTCCGATACAGCCGGCTGGCTGCCGATCGCTCGCCGGCGCTGAACAGCGAGTCTGCGCGCGCGGCAAGCCCCGGAACGTCCGGGGATCCAGTTTGCGCCACCGCGGTGGCAACAGCGGCCGCCCCGAACAGCACCGCGCTCAACGGCGCGCGAGCGATCATGCCGCCGGTCGCTCTGGCCCCCGAACGGCAAGCCCGACACGCCACCCGCCTCGCGGCGCAGCTCCAGCCGCCTCTCTGGCTCGGCGCCGGCGCTTGAACCCCTTGCACCAGGCCGCGACCTCGACCCCACCCACGACCAGCACCAGCGTGGCGAACGCGATGACGAGCGACGCCACCTTGAGCACACTGCTCGAGCCTGCCGCGAGATCGCGGACGCCATAAACCGCTTCCCGGGCAACGGGCGAGTGCCCCACCATGAGCCCGATCAACCAACCCGTAACCCAGATGCCGCCTGCCACCCCCGCGGCGATGGCGCCCTGGCGGGCGGCCACCTGGCGCGAGCCGGCGCAACTGCCGCCCCGGACCGCGCGTACCAGCTCGCGAACCGGCATCGCCAGCGCGCTCAGCAGATAGAACAGCCCGCCTACCCCGGTGCCCGGCAGTCCGACCGACATGCTCAGTGCCCTTTCTGATAGATCCGAAGCGGGCGCTTGGCCAAAAGCTCGGCCCACGCGGCGCGCAGGAAGAAGGCTCCGTTCACCGTGCGCAGGACGAAGAACGCAGGGAGGCTGACCAGCGCCCGCGGGATCTCGCCCCGGCCCGCCGCGCCCATCAGCACCGGCACGCTGATCGCGGGGATATCAATCACGTAACCCAACAGCAACCAGGGTGCACGGAACAGCACCGCCAAGAGCGGCAGCAAGAACAAGTACACCATCGAGGCGATCAGGGCGTCCCAGAACGCCACCGCTACGGCGGAGCGCAAGAACGGGATTTCCAGCACCTCGCGCCAGTGCAGCATGACGTTCTGCACGAATCCGTGCGACCAGCGGCGGAGCTGGCGGGCCAGGAAATCGAACGTCCGAGGTTCCAAGGGATAACAGACCGCCTCGGGCACGAACCGCACCCGATGGCCGGCCCGGTAGAGGCTCCAGGTCAGATCCATGTCTTCCGCCAGGGTGCGGTTGGACCAACCTCCCAATCGGCGCAGGACCTCGGTCCGGTACATCGAGAAGCAGCCCGAGGAGATGAGCGGCTTGCCGTAGTAGTCCTGCACCTGCTTGTAGAAGGTGAAGGCGAAGAGGTACTCGATGTAGCGGCCGCGTTCCCAGAGCGATCGCACTCGGCGCGGGATCACGAAGCCGCACGCGGCGGCCACCTCCCGGTCCTCGAACGCCGCCAGCAGCCGCTCGACGGCGTCGGGCGCCACGGTGGTGTCGGCATCAATCGCCATGACCAGCGGGGTGCGCACGCGGGGCAGCGCGAAGGTCTGCGCTCCCGCTTTGGATCCCGTGTTCGCCGGCGGCCGCACCACGGTGACACCCAGCGCGCGGCCTACCTCGCCGGTACCATCGGTGGAACAGTCGTCCACCACGATGATCTCCGCCGGCACCACCGTCTGCCCCTTGAGGCTCTCGAGGGTCTCCCGCAGGGTCGCCGCCTCGTTGTAGGCCGGCACGATCACGGTGATGGGGGCGGTCCGTTTCATCTGCTCCGTTTCCACTCCAGCGCCGCCATGCGCGTGATGCCGGGGTAGGGCACGTCCGTTCCCTTGATCATCCGCCAGAGCACCCGGTTGAAGAGGTCCTCGTCGGCCACGTCTTCGATGCGGAGATCGAGCAGCCGGCTCGCCTCCGCCTCGGGGCCGGAGGCGGGGTTCCGCTGATCCAGCGGCACGGCGGGCACCAGCGCGCGGTACGGGGTGAGATCGGGACTGGCCGCCCAGATCTCGCGCAGCGGCGAGCCAAAGTAATCGAACTGCGACAGCGATTCCAACCCCAGGATCTCGGCAATGGTGGCAATCACGTCGGTGGTGTTGGCCCAGCGGTGGATCACGCCCGACCGATTGTACGGAGAAATCACCAGCAGGGGCGACCGGTGCGAATCCACGTGGTCCGGTCCGTTCTGCGAATCGTCTTCCAACACGAACACCACCGTGTTCTTCCAGAAGGGGCTCAGGCTCAGCGCCTCGATCATGCGTCCCAAAGCAAGGTCGTTGTCCGCCATGTAGGCCCGGGGCGTGGGCCGGCCAGCCGCGCCGCCCGCCGTGTGGTCGTTGGGCAGCCGGACGATCTCGAGCCTCGGCATCTCGCCGCGGGCGGCAAATTCCTTCAACTCGGCAATCCAGACATCGGCCCGCACTTGGTCCGGAATCCCCAAGTCGTAGCCCGGAAACCGCGGGTTGGTGTGGGCAGCGAGGAACGGCTTGTTCCCGCGATAGCCGGCCGGCAGGTCGCCCGCCTCCCGGAGGCCGGCCGGAACCACGAACTCCCCATAGTTCCGGAAGCTGATCCCCGCGCGCTGGGCCAAATCCCAGAGGTATCCCCGGGCCGGCTCGTTCACGTCTTCGGCTCCCTCGTCGGACGGCACCCTGCCCCGGTTGGTTCCCTCCCAGTCGTAGGGACGCCCCCGCCCCGAGTAGTTCGACGGGACCGTCTTCTGGAGGTAGTCCGTGGTGTAGGCGGCGGTGGACCAGTTGTGACCGTCCGGACTCGCTTCCGCGTTCACGAAGAAGCGGTCGAACAGCCCGAAGCGCTCAGCCAGCGCATGGTGGTTGGGCGAGACCTCCCGCCCAAAGAACACCAGGCTGGTGTCGCCGTCGCCCTGCGGCAGATCGCCGAAGACCTGATCGTAGGTCCGGTTCTCCTTGATGATATAAATCACATGCTCGAAGGGGGGATACGCCGGCTTGGTTCGCACGCGCTGATCCCAACGGTTCAACCGCCGGACCGCAGCCGAGTGCCGTGCCAGCGCCGCCCCGGTGAGTTCCGCGGGCGGCAAGGTGGTGAGCGTGCCGGAGAGCTGCCCCATGGTGTAGCTGGGCTCCCCCGGTTGGCGCCTGATGTCCGGGGTGGGAAAATCCGGGTTGGGCCCCGTGCCGCGCCCCTTGCCGTTGGCCACGAGCAGGGTGTCGCCCGCCAAGGCCAGGGCCGTCGGGTACCAGCCCACCGGAATGCGGCCGGCCAGCCGGTCGGCCCGAGGGGAAGAGGCGCCGGGCGAGTACCCGCCGGTCTGGGGCGACAGCTCGAAGACGGCCACGGCATTGTTGTCCGCTTCGGCCACGAACAGGCGCGTCCCATCGGCCGACAGCGCCAGCGCGTTGGGCGTACTGCCTTCGTTCGGCCCCTCCGGTGCAGGATCCAAGAGTTCGGCGATGACCCGGCCCGTCCGGGTGTCTACGACGGCCGTGCGATCGGTGGACCCGGAAACCGCAAAGAGACGGCTGCCGTCCCGGTTGACCAGCAAAGCCGAAGGATGGCGCCCCACCGTGATCCGGCCGGCATCTTCGAGATCGCCACCACCCTTGGGCCGGAACACCGAGACGGTGTGGCCTCCCCAGGCAGAGACGTACACGGTCCCATCCGGAGCGACCGCGACGCCATACGGGTATCGCTCCGTGGCAAACCGCGCCCGGACCTGACCGGTCTCCACATCCACCACCGCCAGCGAGTCGGCGAGGTTCTCGGCTACGTAGAGGGTGCGGCCGTCAGGCGCCAGGCCGATCCCGCTGGGATATCGCCGCCCGCCCGAGCGCCGATCGGGAGTGCCCAGCACCAAACTGTCCCCGAGCGTCGCCCGGCCCCGGACCCACCGGTAACGGTACACCACGTCCTGGTTCCCCCCCGAGGCATAGAGGCTCTTGCCGTCCGGGCCGTTCGCCAGGCCCAGGAACGCGGCCGGCTGCTCCAGTGTTTGGATCACCCGGCCCGCGGACCGGTCCACCACCTGGATCCCCTGCTCTCGCCAGCCGTTGAGCAGCAAGACGACGTACCGGCGGTCCGGCGAGAGCACCATGGCCAAGGGGAGCGAGCCGACGTCCACCGACACGCCCGCCGGCTCCAGCCGAACTCCGGTGGGCAGTTGCCGGGCGGGAACCTGTTGGGCAGCCACCCCGACGGGGCTCGAGAGCAGGGCCAGGGCCAACCAGCCGCCACGGCCGGTGCGTCCGAACCCACGAACCATCACTTTCCGGCAAGTCGCTCGCACGCTCTCAGTCACAGCTTCTCTCTCCCCCGGAGGTCGAGACCCCACTCGACATGAGACTCCCGCTATACGGAATAGGCAACAGCATCCTCCGGCGCTTGAAAGATGGGCGGGGCCGCCCCCCGAGCAACCCGGCACCGCTCTCGCCATTACATTCCCTTGGGGGGAAACGGCAATCATGGCGGACCCAGCGTACGAACCTGTGCTGATCGTGGGAGCCGGGCCGATCGGGCTCGCCTGCGCCATCTCGGCCAAGCGGCGCGGGCTCGATCCCTTGGTGATTGACGCCGGCGCGCTGGCCAACTCCATCGCGCACTACCCCGTGGGCATGGTCTTCTTCACCACGCCCGAGCGGCTGGAGATCGGCGGCCACCCGATGGTCTGCGCCGGTCCCAAGGCCACGCGCGAGGAGGCCTTGAAGTACTACCGCGGCGTGGCCCGGGCCGAGGGACTCAGGGTCCGCACCTACACCAAGCTGCTCAATGCGGCGCACCAGGACGGCCGCATCCTGTGCGAGCTGGGCACCCGGCTCGGTACGACCTGGCTCTGGTGCGATCGCCTGGTCCTGGCGACCGGGTACTTCGACCACCCCAATCGGCTGGGCGTCCCCGGTGAGGACTTGCCGCACGTGAGCCACTACTTCGACGACCCGCATTTGGCCTACGGCCAGGACGTGGTGGTGGTCGGCGGCAAGAACTCCGCCGTGGAGGCGGCCCTGCTCTTGTTCCGGGCAGGCGCCAAGGTCACACTGGTTTACCGAGGGGCGGCGTTTCCGCCCAGCGTCAAGTATTGGCTCCGTCCCGACCTGGAGAATCGCATCAAGGCAGGCGAGATCCAAGCCTGGCTCGAAACCGTGGTGACCGCGATCACCTTGAGCGACGTGGCGGTCCGCCGGGCCGACGGCACCACCGCGCGCTTGCGCGCCGATCGGGTGTACGCCCTGGTCGGCTTCCACCCGGATTTCGACTTGCTGGCCCGCCTCGGCATCGGGTTCGACCCTGCGACCGGAAAGCCTCATCTCGATCCCGCGACGCTGGAGACCAATGTGCCGGGGGTGTATTTGGCCGGGAGCCTCACCGCGGGCCGCCATCTTTCGGAGGTCTTCATCGAGAACGGCCGCTTCGACGGGGAGAAGATCTTTGGCGACGAGGCCAGCCGGGTGAGAGCCGAACAGCTCTACGCTGCAACCTTCCGGGCGGTAGGGGAGTAGCGTCAGCGCCGCCCCGCCGCCGCGGTCGTCCAGTGCCCGGGGTCGGCTCGCCGCTCCAAGACCTCCAGCGCCTGCGGCAGCCACGCCGAGTAGCGTTCCGGATGGGCCGCAAGATCGGCCCGCAGCTCGTCCAGCGGCGTCCAGCGCCAGGCCGAGACTTCGGCGGGATCGGGGCGGGGTGGTGCGTCCGAGCGGCCCACCAAGACGTGGTCGTACTCGTGCTCGATGAGGTCGCCGACGCGCGCCTGATACCGGAAGGCCCCTACCGCCTGGAGCGCCAGGTCCAGACCCATCTCCTCCCGCAGCCGCCGGGCGGCCGCGCGAGAGACCGCTTCACCGGGGCGCGGGTGCCCGCAGCAGGTGTTGGACCAGAGGCCGCCGGAGTGGTACTTGGACGGGGCGCGCTGCTGGAGCAGGACGGCTCCCGCCCCGTTCAGCACAAACACGGAAAAGGCGCGGTGCAGCCTGCCTTCGCGGTGGGCTTGGAGTTTCTCCATGGTGCCCTGCTCGCGGTCGGCCTGATCTACCAGGATCACCCAGTCCGGCATGGAGCGGGGGGTTACGGCGATCGTGAGAGGGTGACGGGTGTGGCGGGGTCTTCGGAACGCGGGGCCGGGTCCTTGAAGCTGCTACACGTCTCGCACGGCCGATTGAACGAACGAAACCCCACCAGCTCGACCGTGGGAGCAAGGTAGCCCTCCCGCACCGGCTCCTCCCGCATCAGATCCGTGCTCAAGTATTTCTTGTTGTCGTCCGGGAAGACGGTCACGACCACAGCGCCCTCGCCTAAGTCATCCAGCACCTTGAGCGCCGCGACGAAGTTGGCACCGGAAGAGATGCCTACGGCGAGCCCCAAGTGCCGCGCCAGCCCTTGCGCCATCAGGATGGCGTCCCCGTCGTCCACCGCCACGATGCGGTCCACATAGCTCAAGTCCATGATGGGCGGGATGAACTCGTCGGAGATGCCCTGGATCCGATGCCGGCCCACCCGGTGTCCGCTGGAGAGAGTGGGCGAGCTGGCGGGTTCCACGGGATAGAGGCGCACGCCGGGACGCTTGCCCCGCAGGTACCGCCCCACGCCCATCAGGGTGCCGCCGGTCCCCACGCCCGCCACGAACGCGTCCGGCACCAGGCCACGATGCTGAAGCTGCCACCACAGCTCCGGCCCCGTGCTACACTGGTGCGCCTCGACGTTGTCCGGGTTGGAAAACTGCCGGGGCAGAAACACGCTCCGGTCGCGCGCGCCCAGCTCTTCCGCCCGGTGGATGCTCTCGACAAAGCCCCCTTCCGCCGCGCTCACCAAGTGCACGCGAGCGCCCAAGAAGCGGATCAGGTTGATCCGCTCGGTGCTCATCCAGTCGGGCATGAAGATCTCGACCGGATGGCCCAAGGCGCGGCCCAAGGCCGCGAAGGAGATCCCGGTGTTCCCGCTGGTGGCTTCCGCAATACGAGCGCCGGGCTGGAGCGCGCCGCTCCGGTAGGCCCGCTCCAGGATATGGAGCGCCATCCGGTCCTTGACGCTGCCCGTGAGGTTGAGGTGCTCGGCCTTGGCGTACACCGTCCGCAGCCGGCCGCCCGCCCGGCAGCGAATCTCCAGCAGCGGCGTGTTGCCGATCAGGCTCTTGAGCCCGAGAAAGCGATCCGGCACGCCCGGGATTTCCTCGAGGGTCGCCGGGAACTTAGGCACAGCAAGATGAAGAGGTCATGAAGCTACTTGGCGCGTTCCAGGTACGTCCCGCTGCGCGGGTCCACCCGCACCCGGTCACCCTCGGCCAAGAAGTCCGGGACCTGAATCGTGACCCCGTTATTGAGCTTGGCCGGCTTGGTGCTGGCGGTCTTGGTGGCGGTGCGCATCACCGGAGCGGTCTCCACGATGGTGTATTCCCCCACGGCGGGAAGCTGAATGCCGATGGGCCGGCCGTCCAGCATCTCCACCTGGAAGTGCATTTCGGGGTCCAGCCAAGGACCGTGATCGCCCACCGCTTCCTCGTCCAGGGTGAACTGCTCGTAGGTGTGGACGTCCATGACGTGCACGCCGGCGTCGTCGCGATAGAGCACCTGGCACTCGCGGGTCTCCAGCCGGGCCTCGTCCACGAAGTCGGTGGCGCTCACCCGCTGGTCGAACGTGTTGCCGGTCGCCAGGTTCCGCAGCCTGAGCTGGACGAACGCCCGGAGATTGCCGGGGGTGCGGTGCTGGAAGTCCATCACGCGGCACGGCTGGCCGTCAATGACGATGATGTGGCCGCGCCGGATATCGGTCGCCTTCATGCTCTGCTCCTCGCTGACTAACTTCTGGGGGGCCGCTCGCCGGTTCGCAATGCCCCGGCTGGCGGTCCCTGCGCTTCAGCTCGCTGGTCTCGTGCCTCGCTGGGCCAAGTGGTGCGGGGCGGGGAAGATAAACCGATCCCGAGGGTTTCGGAACTCGATTGCGGTTGGGCGGTATCATGAATAGCGGTTGTCTAGGTTATCTTTAAGCGAATCAAGGAGTTAGGAGCATAGACCTATGATCAACGTTTCCCGTGCAACGGGGGCCATCGGGTTGGCAATGCTGCTGGCCGGGGTAGCTGCCTGCCAGCGGGGTCCGACACCCGAGCAACTGGCGCTCATGGCCCAGAAGGACAGTCTGGTGAAGGAGGTGGCCGAGCAGTCGCGGGTGTTGAGTGACATCAGCGCCGAGCTGGCTAAGGTGCAGGTGGAGGGGCGGCAGTTGGAGGTCAAGGTCGAGTCGCCGCGCACCGCGGTCCGGGACAGCATCTTCGCCCGGATCAGCTATGTGACGGAGCGCCTGACCGCTGCCGAGCAGCGGTTGCAGGAGAGCCGGCGGCGGATCAACCGGCTCGCGCATCTCTCCGACAGTCTCCGGGCCACCTTGGAGGCCACGATCCAGAACTACGAGTCCACGATC
Organism: Gemmatimonadota bacterium; assembly: GCA_037440225.1. Lineage (GTDB taxonomy): Bacteria > Gemmatimonadota > Gemmatimonadetes > Gemmatimonadales > GWC2-71-9 > JACPAP01. The sequence goes on from JBBIUN010000005.1 coordinate 53,306, forward strand.
GCCAGCCAGAAGGCGACGATCCAGGAACTCAACGACCAGATCCAGAAGCTTTCCGCTGAGAACGCCCAATTGGCCACCGCCAAGGCCGCGCTCACCGACACGGTGCGGGCGTTGGAGCAGGAGAAGAACACGGTCTATTACGTGGTTGGCACCAAGGAGGAGCTGCTCTCGCGGGGGATTGTCCAGGAGGAAGGCGGCTCGCGGGTGCTGTTCCTTTTCGGCAAGCGGGGCAAGACCTTGGTGCCGGCGCGGGATCTCGCGCCGTCGGCCTTCACGGCGATTGACAAGCGGCAGGTGACCGAGATTCCCCTGCCGGGCGAAGGGGAGTACCGGATCGCCTCGCGCCAGGACTTGGCGGCCCTGGCGACCCCGCCGGACAAGGATGGCCGGATTCGGGGCTCGGTGCTCAAGATCGCCGCGCCGGAGAAGTTTTGGGCGACGTCCAAGTTCTTGATTCTGGTGCGCGGCTAGGCCCGGCGGCTGCTAGGCGTTGCCCGATCGCCCCGCGCCGGCAACGGTGCGGGGCGATTGGTTTGGGGCGGGCGGCGAGGAGGCGCCGAACCGGGGTTCTGGTGCCACACGGCGATCGAGCAGCCGACTCGGCCCGTTCGTGCCGGTCGCGAGGAGGTGCGGGCCCCGCTCAGCGGGGCTGGGGAGAAACCGCGGCGCGCCGGTGCGCTTGGAGATACCGAACGACCCGGCCGGCCGCATCTTCGGGGATCGCGGCTCCGTGCACGTCGATCATTTTCCGCACGGTCGCCTGCCAGGCCTCGGGCGGCAGGGGAGGCTGCATGGTGATGTAGCGGAGCGAATGACAGGCACTGCACCACGCACCAGTTTCGTCCCGCCCCTCGCCGGGAGGAAGTTCCGGCGGCAACAGGGGAAACGGCCCCACGTCATACACCGACCCCGGGGCGGCTGCGGCCGCGCCCGGCGAGGCGGTCTCGCTGGCGATAGGGCGGCCGCCTGGTGCGGCGCCCAGCCGATAGTCTCCCGCTCGTGCCAAACCCGGCAACGCTTGCCGATCCTGAGGCGCTGCCATGAGGCTCGCCCCCATTACGAGCACCAGAGCCAACATCGGCTTTCGCCCTTCCGGGACTCTCATGCCGGCCTGCCGATCACCACCTGCTGGCGCTCGATTCGATTCCAGAGATAGCCGCCTCCGTTCCAGACCGGCTGGTCGGGCTGCACGTTTCCCGCCGCATCCGTCGCCCGCACGGCCAGCACCGCTGCGCCCGGCTCGCGCGGCACCCAGCGAGCCTCCCAGGTCCGGAAGGCCTCGGGCCCGTGGTCGGCCCCCAGGGAGGCGATCTGCCAAGTCCGGCCGCCATCGGCCGACCACTCGACTCGGGCGATTCCCCCATACCCGCTGAAGGCGATGCCGCGGATTGCCACCGGGAGGCCCGCGGGCAGCGCAGAGCCGCCGTCCGGCTCCACGATGAAGGAACGCACCGGCATGCGCGTGATGGGAACCGTGGCCACCGTGCCCGCCCTCATCGCCTCGGGCGTGGTATGGCCCCGCGGCGTCTTAGGCACCCGATACGCGCTCTTCATCCAGAAGTTGTCGTCGGCGCGGTCCAGCACCCGAATCCACGTCAGGGCCTTGGTCCAGTAGGTGGCGAAGTACCCCGGCACCACCAGGCGCAAGGGGAATCCGTTCAGCATGGGCAGCGGGGCGCCGTTCATCTCGTAGGCCGCGACCGCGCGATCCAGCACCGGATCGTCCAACCGCAAGGACTTGAGGAACCGATACGAGCCCCGGCCCTCGGGTCCTCGCCCCCGGTCCAGCCCTTCGAACTGGACCTCGAGGGCCCCGGCCTCGAACCCCGCCGCCTCGAGCAGGTCCCGCAGGCGGACCCCGGTCCAGGTGGCGCAACCCATGGCCCCGTTCCCCCACTGCACCCCCGGCACCCGAGGGCTGAACCGGCTGCGGCTATTGCCGGCACATTGATTGACCGCCGTGATCGAAACCGCCTCGAATCGGCGCGCCAAGTCATCCAGCGAGAGCGTAAGCGGCCGGGCCACGTGGCCTTCTATCGAGAGCCGCCACCGCGTCAGGTCGATCGCGTTGGGATGGCGGTCCAGATGCCAGCGCACGAAGAACGCGGCGGCCGGCGTGATGGGGCCCGCGAAGTACTCCCGGGGCGTTTCCAACTGCACCGGCCGGTCGGCGAGCACGATGAGCGGCAGCTTCTCCGGGTAGGCCACCAGCGGTCCGGCGGCGTTCCAGTCGGGCAGCTCCGCCGCCCGGCCCGCTCCCTCCGCGAGGAGATCCAGTGCTCCGCGGAATACCCTGCCTCCGCCGAGCAGCAACGCCGCTCCCGCCCAACCGAACCGTCGTACTGCGCTCCGGCGGTCGCACTCGCTCGGGCGAGACGCCATGTGGCTCACGGGGCCTCCATCCGGATGAACGGGACCCGGCCGGCGCCGCGCACCGCAAGCCAAGTCGGCACCGCGCAGCCGGGGGCAAGAGCGACTGCGATCACAGGAACCCTCGTCTCCTAGATGGCGGTCTCGGGGCAAGGCGACATGAGGCGAGGGGCCTTGCCCCTGGCAACCCCCCCAATGCTACGGCCCAGCGCGCGCAGCCGGAAGAGGCCGGCCTAGCCCAAAGTGCCGCGGCCTGACACTTTCTTATTCTTACCTTAGCCCGGATCGCGAGGATACCATGCGCGCGCTGATGCGTACCGTGATCGTCACCTGCTTCGTGGTGCTGGTTACGACTTCGTTCCTGCTTTGGCCCGGCCGCTCGTTCTCCGGCGCCTCGGGCCCGCGCTTCGCGCTCAGTTTTCCCGCCGCGCGCAGCGCCGCGGCACTCGACGGCCGCGTGCTGCTCATGCTGTCGGCGGACTCGAGCGCGGAGCCCAGGTTCGCGATCAGCGACGGCCCCAACACCCAGGTGATTTTCGGCCTCGACGTCGAGGGGCTGAAGCCCAAAGACGAGGCGATCGTGGATGCCTCGGTCTTCGGCTACCCGGTCCATAGCCTGGCGGACATCCCACCTGGCCGCTACTGGGTCCAGGGTTTGCTCAACCGATACGAGACGTTCCATCGGGCCGACGGCCACGTGGTCAAGCTCCCGCCCGACCAAGGCGAAGGCCAGCAGTGGAACCGCAAGCCCGGCAACCTCTATTCCAAGCCCCAGGCCATCGCCTTCGATCCCAAACGCGACACGGTCTTCCACCTCGAGCTGGATCAGGAGATCCCCCGGATTCCGGACCCCCCCGAAACCAAGTACGTCAAGCATGTGCGGATCCAGAGCAAGCTCCTGAGCGACTTCTGGGGCCGGCCCATGTACTTGGGCGCCCACGTCCTTCTGCCCGAGGGCTTCGACTCGCATCCCGAGGCCCGCTATCCCCTGGCCGTCTTCCACGGGCACTTCCCCTACACCTTTGGCGGCTGGCGCGAGACGCCGCCCGATCCCAACGCCCCTTGCGAGTACAGCGAGCGGTTTCAGCTCGACTGCTACAACCGCATCCAGGACGAAGCGGCGTACCAGTTCTACCGCGACTGGACCGGCCCGGGATTCCCCCGGGTGCTGGCCGTCGAGATCCAGCATCCCACGCCCTACTACGACGACTCCTACGCGGTCAACTCCGCCAACAACGGACCGTATGGCGACGCCATCATGCGGGAACTGATCCCCTACATCGAGCAGCGATTCCGCGGGATCGGGCAGGGCTGGGCGCGGTTCACCTACGGCGGCTCGACGGGCGGCTGGGAAGCCATGGCGGTGCAGATCTTCTATCCCGACGACTTCAACGGCGCCTGGATCGCCTGCCCCGACCCCATTGACTTCCGGGCCTACACCGTGGTCAACCTCTACGAGGACGAGAACGCCTACTATTACGCCAGCCGGTGGAAGCGTACCCCCCGCCCCGGGTATCGCAACTGGCTCGGGCAGATCCGGGCTACCCTGGAAGAAATGAACCACCGCGAGCTGGTACTCGGCAGCCACGGGCGCTCGGGCGATCAGTGGGACATCTGGCAGGCGGTCTATTCACCGGTGGGGCCGGACGGCTACCCCAAGCCCATCTGGGACAAGATGACCGGCACCATAGATCGCAGCGTCGCGGAATACTGGAAGGAGCACTACGATCTCTCCTACATCCTGCGGCGCGACTGGAAAACCTTGGGTCCCAAGCTCAAGGGCAAGCTCCACATCTACGTGGGCGACATGGACAACTACTATCTCAACAATGCGGTGTATCTGGTCGAGGAGTTCCTGAAGAACACCAAGGACCCGTACTACGACGGCGAGGTGGATTACGGAGACCGCGCCGAACACTGCTGGAACGGCGATCACACCCGGCCCAACGCCTACTCGCGGCTGCGATATCACCAGATGTTCATCCCCCGGTTCATGGACCAGATCCGCAAGAACCATCCACCGGGCGCGGACACGTTGAGCTGGCGCTACGAGTGAGGGACTAGGGGTCATGAGCGAGCGGAAAGGCAGGCTGGGTGAGCCCGAGGCGTAAAAGCAGGTACGGTTCCCGCCCTATGGCGTACCGCCGGCAGTGCATGCTGCTCGCGCTCGCGGCCGGCCTCGCCTGCGCCCGCGCGCCCGAAACGGTGTTCAGCTTGGTGCCGGCTACCTGGTTCGAGGACGGCTGGAGCTATTTCGAGCTTTCGGCAGATGGACGCCGCGCTCTCTACGGCGCCCGCTTCGGCCTGAAGCTCGCCGATCTCCGCCAGGGGCGGCTGGAGCCTACGTCCTATTCCTCGCCGGGGGCCGCGCGCCGGGCGGGGGGCGCTGCCGCAGCCATCGCCTGGGGGGGCGACCAGCTCACCGACCTCGCGCTGCCGGACGAGGCGCTGGCCCGGCTCTCTCCCGACGGCTCCAAGGTCGCCTTTTTCGTACCGGGAGCGCCGCGGCTCACGGCGGGTGCCCGAAACGCGCTCAGGACCTACGAGCTGGACGGCATCGTCACCGGAATGGGATGGGTGCCGCGGGGAGATCTGCTCTACGTCCTGGTGCGGCACGCCGAGGGCTTCTCGTCGCTGGATCGCCTGAACGTGGAGACCGGGGCCCTCCAACCGGTGCGCGAACGGCTGGACGCGCCGCCCAGGTTCAACAGCGTGGCGGTCTCGCCCGACAGCCGGGTGATCTATCTCGCCTTAGCCAGCGACTCGGCGCCGCCGGATGCGGAACGGCACCGGCCCGAAGCGGACCGAGACACCGACATCTACGCCCTCGATCTCGCCAAGGGGACGTTGACGCCCGTGGTTCAAGAGCCGGGGGACGATTTCCATCCCGCCATCGCGGGCGGCTACCTCTACTGGACGCACAACGACTTCGCCGACCAGGTCGTCGTGGTACCGGCCGCCGGTGGCGAGGCCCGGCTGCTCGTTGCCGGCGCCCAAATTCCCTCGTGGAGCCCGGACGGCAGACACCTGGCGTACACCTACGGCGGCTGGCGTATTGCCGACTGGGCCCTCAACCTGGATGCGGCAGCGGTGAGCCTCGACGACTCGCTCCGGCCCGCCGGGCCGGCCCGGTCCATCGTCACCGGGTACCACGAGGATTTCACGCCGGCCTTCTCGCCGCGCGGCAACTGGCTGGCTTATCACTCGCACCGTTCGCCCTTTCCCGTACCGGAGTATGCCTCGCCGGGCAGCACGGACGACATCTACCTCCGCCGGCCGGATGCCGCCATGGCGAGCGAGCAGCGGCTGACCGATTGGGGCTGGGAGGTGGGCATGCCCGAGTGGGCGCCCGACGGCCGCCGGCTGGTGTTCGACTCGTGGGACCGCGGCGGTCCGCCCGGCATGGCCCACCCCTGGATCGTTACCGTGGACACCACCACGGGCCGCTTGCTCGAGCGGCGCCGCCTCGAGCTCCCCGATACCGCAGGCGGGAGTTTGTTCGCTTCATGGTCGCCCCAGGGCGACCGGATCGCCCTCGTCATGCGCGAGGCGGCCGACCGGCAGGCGCTCTGGCTGGTCGCGCCCGACGGCAGCGGCGCTCGCCGGCTCGTCTCGTTCGCCAACGCGACCTATGGCGGCCTCGACTGGACGCCGGACGGATCGAGCCTGGTGTACGCCGCACTCGCCGGGGACCGGACGCAGTTGTTTCGCTTGGCCCTCGCGGGAGGCCCGCCGGTCCAACTCACCCACGACACCGCCAATCTCCTCCACCCCCAGGTGTCACCCGACGGCCGTTGGATCGCCGCCACGCGGCTCGAGCATCGGAAATCGCTGAGGAGGAAGCCGCTCTAGGTAGCGCAGGCACGGGCGTCTTGGTAGCATGGTGGCCTCGATGCCCCTTTCTGCCCTCTTGACCCTCGGTGCGCTTTGGGCTGCAGGCCCTGCGGTGCCGCGCACCGCTCCGCAGCCTCAGGGTCCTCCGCCCAGTGACACGCTGTACGTCCGCCGCCTGGGCGGGCCGGTGGTCTTCGACGGCATGCCGGACGAGCCGGCCTGGGACGAAGTCCCGCCTTTGCCCCTGACTGTCTTCAGCCCCGTCTTTGGCGGCGCCCCCACGGAGCGCACCGAGATTCGGGTGGCCTACGACGAGACGTATTTCTACGTCGCGGCTTCGATGTTCGACTCCGACCCGGAGGGGATTCGCATCAATACGTATTACCGGGACCAGTACTCGGGGGACGACCTGCTGGGCGTCTTGCTGGACACCTATGCGGACCATCAAACCGCGTCGTGGTTCGTGATCAATCCCGCCGCGGTCCGTACCGACCGGGCCCTGGCCAACGACGCCGAGTTCTCGCAAGGCCTGCCCATGAACCCGTCGTGGAATGCCTTTTGGGATGCCGCCACGCGCCGCACCCCGGCCGGCTGGTTCGCCGAAATGCGGGTTCCCTTTTCCAGCCTGGGCTTCCAGGACACCGGCGGGCGGGTGGTCATGGGCTTGAGCGTCTATCGGATGATCGCTCGGAAGAACGAGCGGCACGTGTTCCCCGCGATCCCGCCGAGCTACGGGCCCATCGCGTTCGCCAAGCCCTCGCGCTTTCAACCCATCGTGCTGGCGGGAGTCCATCGCCGCAGCCCGGCGTACCTCACGCCGTATGCGTTAGGTGGAGCCTCCCGGCAAGCCGTGCTGGACTCTGCCGGCTCCGGATACCGCTTTGCGGGCACGCGCACCCGCGAGGCCGGCCTGGACGTGCGCCTCAGCCCTTCGAACCGCTGGAGCGTGGATCTCACGGCCAACACCGATTTCGCGCAGGTCGAGGCGGACGATCAGCAGATCAACCTCACCCGGTTCTCGCTCTTTTTCCCCGAGAAGCGGCAATTCTTCCAGGAACGCAGTGCCATCTTCGATTTCAACTTGGGCGATCTCGATCGCTTGTTTCACAGCCGCCGCATCGGGTTGGTCCAAGAGACGCCGATCCGGATCTTGGGCGGAGCCCGGCTGGTCGGGCGCTTGGGCGGCATGGATGTTGGCGCCATTGACATGCAGACCGCGGCCGTGCAGGGGCAGCCCACCGTGAACCTGGGTGTGGTGCGGCTCAAGCAGCAGATCCTCAACGCCAACTCGACGGTAGGCGCCATGCTGACCAGCCGGCTGGCGGGAGACGCGAGCTACAACCTGGGCCTCGGGCTGGACGCGGTCATCCGCACCTTCGGAGACCACTACCTTACGCTCAAGCTGGCGCAGACGGTGGACGACTCTGCCGGAGGAAAGCTGGGCGATCTCGACGCCGCCCGGCTGCTGGCCCGCTTCGAGCGGCGCAACCTGGCCGGTTTGAGCTTCGTCGAGGAACTGATTCGCTCCGGGCCTCGCTACGTGCCCCGGCTGGGCTTCAACTTGCGGCGCGACGTTTCCTCCTCGGAAACCCGGCTTCGCTATCAGCGCTTCGGCTCCGGGAACGCCTGGTTCCGGTCCCTGGGCGTGGAAGCCGCCGGCAAGCTCTGGATCCGCCACGCCGACGGGTCGGCGGAATCCGCCCTGATCGAGCCCAACCTGAGCGCCGAGTTCAAGAACGGCGGACAGCTGACCGTGATCCCGCGGACCAGCTACGAGAGCGTGCGCGACAGCTTCCTCCTCGCGGGCGGCACTCCGGTCGCCCCGGGAGCATTCTGGTTCTTCGAGGTCGAAGCGCGCTATCAGGCGCCCATGGCCGCGAGCTTCCGCCCCACGGCCAGCATCTCCGCGGGGCACTTCTACGACGGCTCCCGGCAAGCCATGAGCCTGAGCCCGGCCTGGAACCCGTGGAGCCACCTGGAACTCGGCGTGGACTACCAGTTCAACCGCATCCGCTTCCCCGGGCGCGGGCTCTCCCAAGACCTGCACGTGGCCCGGGTGCGCATCCAGGGCGCGTACGACGCCCATGCCTCGCTCAGCACCTTCGTTCAGTACAACAGTTCCACTCGCAGCGCGAGCCTCAATGCCCGCTTCCGGTACAATTTCCGCGAGGGCAACGACCTCTGGATCGTCTACAACGAGGCGGCCAATATCGGGCGCGCCGGATCGGTGCCCGAGCCGCCGCTTTCCCAGAGCCGCGCGCTCCTGGTCAAGTACACCTATACCCTGATCCGGTAGACCCCGCCCTCAGCAGGCCTCGCCGTCAGCGGGACGCGCTCCGCCGGTGGCCGCGGCGCTTGGGCAGCCAGCGCGCCAACTCGTCCAGGTAGGTCGGCGGAAGGCCGTGGTGCTGCGCAGCCCGGAGGACCGCCTCGAGGTAACCCGGCCGGGGGCGTCCCGGCCGTTCCGTGGTGGCGACATAGAGCATCGCATCCACCGACTCGGCGGGGGAGACGAGCTGGACGCGCGCGGTGATCTTGTGGTACAGACCGCCGGAGAGGCCCTCGTAGGCGTCCAAGGCCGCTTCATCGCTGGGGAGCAGGCGCCAGACCACGCCGTAGACCGTGGAACCGGGATCCGGCACCACCGACCCGAAGCCTGCCTCCGTGACGAGGAACCGGTATCCCGGAAGCGCGCCCACGCCCTCGAGCACGGCGCCCGGGCAGCGCGCCGCCATCTGCTCCGGGTCCATGTTCGACCCGTAGGCGAAGTAGCGTTTCATGGAGCATCGAAGTTAACCAACCGCCCGCTACGTCGGGGCGGGCGCCCCGGTGCCGATCTCCAGGGGAAAGCGTTCCAATTTTGCTTCGTCGAGGCGCTCGAGCAGGACGTCCTTGACGAGTGGGTCCTTGCCCTTGGCCGACAGGGTGGCGATAGCCACCGTCACGTCCTGGGGTGACAGCTCAGCGGGAGCCCGGATGCCCACCTTCCAGGTCCTCGCCGCTCCCGGGGACGCCGTCCAGAAGGCTTCCAAGCTGCTGATGGTGAACTCGCGGCCCGCCTGCCCCATGCCGAGCTTGATGGCATAGACCACCGAGTACAGGGCGCTCACCTTGGCTTCGAACAGGGAACCAGCGGGATCGCCCCGGCCCCCGATCGTGAGATACACGGCGCCAGCCGTGCTCCGCTCGGCGTCGGCGACCCGGCGCCGGGATTTCCTCGACCTGTCCGGGCTCATCCCCTGTCCGCCATGGCGCGCTCCACGGAGGGACGACCGCAAGCTCAGGCAGGATCCCTGAAGTTGCCATGAACCCGCCGTGAAGTTTGCCAACCTCGGGGCCTTGCTGGAGAGCGGCGGGCGGTGTATCTAGAGCGCTTCACACTCCAACGAGGGGCCAGGCCATGGGGAAGGGGAAGGAATACCAGCAGCAGATCAACGACGCGTTGGACGCCCTCGAGGCCGCCATCGTGCGCCGCGAGCAGCGATCCCTGCTCGAGGGCAAGGTACCGCTGCAGCAGGAGGTGGACCGGGCGCGGGGCAAGGTCCTGGAAGTGGTGGCCAAGGTGGTGGCTGCGGAGCGGCTGGAGAAGGAGCGCCGCGGCTCGTAGGACTCCGGTACCGGCCCGCGCCAGCGCAGCGATCGGGAACCTCGGTGCGTAATACCTTTAATTGAGAGGGTCCGCTCGACCCTGGATCCTCCAGCAGCCAGCGGATCGGCGGCCAACGAACAACCCTTCTAGAGGAATTCGGGCAAGAACGCCTGATGAACCGCGACTGCGGTGCTAGCCGCTCCCGGCGGTCGGTCGTGGTGCCTGCTGTATGGTGGTGCGCCGTGGTCTTGCTCCTGGCGGCGGGATGCGCCAAGCGGCGTTCCGGGGGGCCGCCTGCGGTGCCGGTCAGCGTGGCGACGGCCGAGCCGCGGACCGTGCCCTTCGAGGTCACCGCCCCGGGGACGGTCGAGCCCCTGCAGGCCGTGGCGGTCTCGGCGCAGGTCTCCGGGATCGTGACGCGGGTACGGTTCCGGGAGGGAGACCTGGTGCAGGCCGGCGACGTGCTGGTGCAGCTCGATCCGCGGCCTTACCGAAATGCGCTGCAACAGGCGGAGGCGGCGCTGGCTCGAGACCTCGTCCAACTGGCCAACGCGCGGAGGCAGGTGGAGCGGTACCAGTCCCTGGCGCGCAACGAGTACATCACGTCCGAACAATTCGAGGCGCTGCAAACTGCGGCGCAGGCGTTGGAAGCCACGGTCAAGGCCGATTCGGCCGCGGTGGACAACGCCCGCCTCAATCTCGAGTACACCACTATCCGCTCGCCCATCTCGGGCCGCACCGGCAGCTTGCTCATCAAGGAAGGCAATGTCGTGCGGGCCCCGGGATCGGGACCGCTGGTCACCGTAAATCAGATGCAGCCGATTTTGGTGCGCTTCGCCATCCCGGCGCCGTACTTGCCGGTAGTGCGGCGGTATCAAGACCGCGGCCTGGTGGTCCGGGCCCAGCCGGCCAATGACACGACCTCGCTGGCCGGCACCTTGGTCTTCGTGGACAATGCGGTGGACACCACCACCGGGACGATTCTGCTCAAAGCCCGCTTCGACAACGAGGACGGCAAGCTCTGGCCCGGTCAGTTCGTGACGGCCACGCTGGTGCTCTACGAGGAACGCGACGTCATCGTGGTCCCGCAGGCGGCGGTGGTGGAGGCGGAGGGAGGCAACTACGTCTACGTGATCAACTCCCGAGAGCAAGCGGAGACCCGGCCGGTGACCCTGGGGCGCTCGGTGGGCGAGGACGTGATCGTGGCCAGCGGGTTGGCCCCTGGGGAAACGGTGGTCACGGACGGGCAGCTGCGCCTAGTACCCGGAGCCCGCGTCCAAATCCGGAATGCGGCCAACCCCAGAAGAGGTGGGTCATGAACCTTGCCGCGTTGTTCATTCATCGCCCCATCGCGACGACCTTGGTGATGGCCGGCGTTTTGGTCTTCGGGGTGATCGGCTATCGCGGGCTTCCCGTGAGCGATCTGCCCCCCATTGACTACCCCACGATCAACGTGAACGCCAGCTTCCCCGGCGCCAGTCCGGAGACCATGGCGGCGGCGGTGGCGACGCCGCTGGAGCGGGCCTTCTCGACCATCCCGGGCATCGAGCAGATCACCTCCACCAGTACCCAGGGATCCACCAACATCACGCTCCAGTTTGCGCTTTCGCGCAACATTGACGCGGCGGCCCAGGACGTGCAGACGGCGCTGTCTCGGGCCCAGCGCGGGTTGCCCGACGATATGCGGGAGCCGCCATCCTACTTCAAAGCCAATCCGTCGGACTTCCCCATCATTTTCTACTCGGTCTCTTCCCAGACGCTCCCGATCTCCACGGTCAACGAGTACGCCGAGACCGTGCTGGCGCCCCGCCTCTCCACCATCGAGGGAGTGGCGCAGGTGGACATCATGGGGGCGCAGCGCTACGCCGTGCGCGTGCAACTCGACCCCCGGGCGCTGGCGTACCGGCGCATCGGCATTGACGAGGTGGTGAGCGCGGTCAACGCCAACAACATCGCCACCCCGGCAGGCGCACTGTGGGGCCGGCAGAAGGTGCTGGCCTTGCAATCCAACGGTCAGCTGCAGGACGCCGCCGCGTTCCGCGACATTACCGTGGCTTACCGCAACGGGTCGCCGGTGCGCCTGGGCGACGTGGGCAACGTCATCAACGCGGTCTCCAACCCCCGCTCCGGCAACTGGTACAACGGAGCCCGCACCATCGTGGTGGCGGTCCGGCGGCAGCCCGGCTCCAACACGGTCCAAGTGGCCGACGCGGTCAAAGCGCGCATCGAGGCCATTCGCCCGCAGTTGCCCCCGGCCATTCAGGTGGCACTGCTCTACGACCGGTCGCAGAGCATCCGCGAGTCGGTGGCCGACGTGAAGTTCACCCTGGGGCTCACCCTGAGCCTGGTGGTGCTCGTCATCTTCTTGTTCCTCCGCAACCTGCCGGCCACCGTGATCCCCAGCATGGCGCTCCCCATGTCCGTGGTGGGCACCTTCGCCGTGATGGCCTTGCTGGGCTTTAGCGTGGACAACCTCTCCATGATGGCGCTCACCCTGGCGGTGGGGTTCGTCGTGGACGACGCCATCGTGATGCTGGAGAACATCCACCGGCACCTGGAGATGGGCAAGCCGGCGCTCCAGGCCGCGCTGGACGGATCCAAGGAAGTGGCCTTCACGATTGTCTCGATGACCCTGTCGCTGGTCGCCGTGTTCATCCCGCTCTTGTTCATGCCCGGGCTCTTGGGGCGGCTGTTCCACGAGTTCGCAGTAGTCATTGCGGCCGCGATCCTGATCTCGGGATTCGTGTCGCTGACGCTCACGCCCATGCTGTGCAGCCGTTTCCTCCAGCCTGAGCACCAGACGCGCCACGGCCGCTTCTACAACGCCGCCGAGGCGATCTGGGCCCGCACCGTGGCGATCTATCGCGATACGCTGGGTTGGGTCATGCACCACCGCGCCACCGCCATGGCCTTCTCCCTGGCCATCTTGGCGGGCACCGCGGTGTTGTTCGCCGTAGTCCCCAAGGGATTCATCCCGAGCCAAGATGTGGGCTCCGTGAACGGCACCATCGAGGCGGCCGAAGGGACGTCGTGGGAGCAGATGGTCCAGCACATGGCCCGGGTGAGCGAGGTGGTGCGCCAGAATCCTGACGTCGAAGGCGTCCAGGTATCGGGCGGCGGAGGCGGGCCGTTCGGTGGCGGGCTGAACCGCGCCCGGATCAGCGTCTACCTCAAGCCCCGCGACCAGCGCCGGCACAGCGCAGACGAGGTGATCCGGAGCCTGCAGCCGGCGCTGGCACGCATTCCCGGCGTCCGGGTCTTTCTCAGCAACCCGCCGGCCATCCGCGTGGGAGGGCGGTTCAGCCAGAGCCAGTACCAATTCACCCTGCAGAGCGCCGACCTCGCAGAGCTGTACCAGCAGGCCCGCGTGCTCGAAGCACGCCTGCGGGAACTGACCATCATCCGCGACGTCTCGAGCGACCTGCAGCTCCGCAATCCCCAACTGCGCATTGACGTGGATCGGGATCGGGCGGCGGCCCTCGGCCTCAACATCGGACAGGTGCAGAGCGCTCTCTACAACGCCTTCGGCACCCGCCAGATCTCGACCATCCTCGGGGCCAGCAACGATTATCCGGTCATCCTGGAGCTGCTGCCCGAGTTCCAGCGCGACCCTTCGGCCATCAACCTCATCCACGTGCGCAGTCGGACCGGCGCCCTGGTGCCTTTGGGCGCGGTGGCCACGGTGACCCCGATCCTGGGCCCGCAGTCCGTCAACCACTCCGGCCAACTGCCGTCCGTTACGCTGTCCTTCAACTTGGAAGAAGGGGTGTCGCTGGGAGAGGCGGTCAGCGCGGTGCGCCGCCTGGCCGACCAAGTGCTGCCTTCCACCGTCACCGCCAGCTTCTCGGGAACCGCTCAGGCCTTCCAGCAGTCCCAGACGGGCCTCGCGTTCCTCCTGATCGTAGCCATCCTGGTCATCTACCTGGTCCTGGGGGTGCTGTACGAGAGCTTCATTCACCCGCTCACCATTCTGTCGGCGCTCCCCTTCGCGGTGTTCGGGGCCCTGATCACCCTGCTCGTCTTCCGCACCGAGCTCAACGTCTATTCGTACGTGGGGCTCATCTTGCTGGTAGGCTTGGTCAAGAAGAACGGCATCATGATGATTGACTTCGCCCTGGAGGCCCAGCGGGCGGGCAGAAAATCGCCCGCCGAAGCCATCGTCGAAGCCTGCCTGATCCGCTTCCGGCCCATCATGATGACCACCATGTGCGCGCTCATGGGCACCATCCCCATCGCTATCGGCTTCGGCGCGGGCGGCGAGGCCCGTCGGCCCTTGGGCATCGCCGTCGTGGGAGGCCTCTTCGTCTCGCAGCTGGTCACCTTGTATGTTACGCCGGTCCTCTATACCTACATGGACTCGCTCCAGGCCTGGTTGGGAGTTCGCTTGACGCGCCGCCGCGCCCCGGTGCTTCCCCTGCCCCAGCCGGCCGCGGGCGGCCACTGATCGCGCCCGGCCGCTTGCCCGAGCCCCTTTCGAAGCCGGAGGATGCACATGCGCCGCACGGCAGCACTGGTCTCGCTGGTCACCCTGGGAGCGGCGGCCACCCCTGCCGCTCGAGGGCAAAATCCTTCCGCCCCGCGCAGCCCCAGCCAGTACGAGGCGCTCGCCCGAGACCTGCTGCGCGAGCTGGTCGAGACCAATACCACCCACTCCACCGGAAGCACCACGGAGGCGGCGGAGAAGGTCGCCGCGCGCTTGCGGGCTGCGAGCTTTGCCGAGGCCGACATCTCGATCCTGGGACCAGTCGCCAACCGCGGGAACCTGGTGGTCCGGTGGCGCGGGCGGCAGAGCGGCAAGAAGCCCATCCTCCTGCTCGCCCACCTGGACGTGGTCGAGGCCGACCCTCGCGACTGGACCGTAGATCCCTTCCGGTTTCTGGAACGCGACGGCTGGTTCTATGGCCGCGGCACCACCGACGACAAGGACGAAGCCGCGATCTGGACGGCCAACCTGATCCGGCTCAAACAGGAAGGGTATGTGCCGGACCGAGACATCATCCTGGCGCTCACCGCGGACGAGGAGTCGGGCGAGCACAATGGCGTGGACTGGCTGGTCCAAAACCACCGCGAGCTGATTGACGCGGCCTTCGCCCTGAACGAGGGAGGCGGGGGCGTGATCAAGAGCGGCAAGCGCTTGTCCAACGACGTGCAGGCCAGCGAAAAGGTCTTCCAGAGCTTTCTGCTGGAGGCCACCAACCGGGGCGGCCACAGCTCCCTGCCCCGGCGGGACAACGCCATCTACCAGCTCGCCGCCGCGCTGTCCCGGCTGGCCGCCTTCGAGTTTCCCGTGCAGCTCAACGAGGTCACGCGCGCCTTCTTCAGCCGAACCGCGGAGTTGGAATCGCCCGATATCGCCGCCGCCATGCGCGGCGTGCTCACCGACCCGCCCGATCCGGCAGCCGCAGCACGCCTAGGCGCGATTCCGGCCTACAACGCCCGGCTGCGCACCACGTGCGTCGCCACCATGCTGCAAGCAGGCCACGCCGAGAACGCCCTGCCCCAGCGGGCGCGAGCCACGGTCAACTGCCGCATCCTACCGACCCAGCCAGCCGAAGAGGTGCTGGCCACGCTGCGGCAGGTGGTGGGGGACTCGGCGATCACGATTGCACCCGTGGCCCCGGCAAAACCCAGTCCCCCGTCGCCCCTCACACCCGAGATCCTGCGTGCCATCGAAGCCACCACGCAGGAGATGTGGCCCGGCGTGCCCGTCATCCCCACCATGTCCACGGGTGCCACCGACGGACTCTATCTTCGGCGAGCTGGCATCCCCGTCTACGGGGTCTCCGGCGTGTTCGGCGACGCGGACGATGTCCGGGCCCACGGGCAGGATGAGCGGATTGCCGCAACGTGGTTTTACGAGGGGCTCGAATTCTGCTACCGGCTCCTCAAGCGGCTGACCGCGGCCGGAGCGCCGGTGCCCTGAGGCCGTGGCCGCGCCCCCACGGCGCCACACGCCTCAGGCCGCGAGGCTAGGGCTTCGTGATGCGACCTGCGGCGCCGGGCGTGGCTGGTCGCCAGCCGCCGGGCGCTACGGGGCGTTGTTGACCCGAATGCGGAGCGGGACCACCGTCCGGCCCCAGTGCATCCTGAGAACCGCCGAGTCCGGTGCCACCACGGGGAAATAGAACGCCAGGACTTCCATGTGCTCGCCTGCCTCGGGCCGGATCGGAATCCTGAGCGCGTCGTGCTCTTCGCCGGGATACGGCGTGTGGAAGACGTGCGCCGCGCGGCTGAAGATCACGGTCCACGGCTCGGGCTCGGGCTGGGGGATCATCCACAGGCTGTAGCTCCCCGCCGCCAGCGGCACTCCCTCGACCACCACGCTCTTGGAGAACGTCACGACGGTGGCCGAGTCCGCTCCCGGGTTCCAGACCCGGCCCCACCGCACCACGCCACCGAATAGCGTGCGGCCGCGCGCCACCGGCCGGTTGTAGGCAATGGTGATGTCCGTGTACCCCACGCGTTGCGAAACGGTGCCGTGCTGGCTGAACGGTATGCCTTCTTGGGCCCGTGCGGCCGGCGCCGGGCCTGCGAGGGCGAGGGCGGCCAAAGCCGGCGCCCATGTTCGGATCCGGCTGCTATCTCGGGCTTTGTGCATCAGGCTTCCCCCTGTCTCACGACCGCGCCTGCCGAGCGCGCTGGTTCCCGCCGGCCGGCCCCGCGCCCGCCGGTCCGGATGCGGCTACGGCGCCCGGCTCCGGCCCCAGCAGGCCGCGCCGATTCAGCGCCTCGCGCAGCGTGTGGTCGCCGAGTTCTTGAAGCTCGTACGTGGCCCGCAGAGCCGGCTTGTCCAGGACGATCAGCCGGCGGAGATCGATCGGGGAGGCGACCAGCACCACGTCCGCCGGAACCCGCCGGATGGTCTCGGCGAGTTCCGCGACCTGAGCCTCGCTATAGCCCATCGCGGGCAACACGGGACCGGTCTGCGGGTACTCTTCGAACACCTTGCGGATGGAGCCCACGGCGTAGGGTCTGGGATCCACGATCTCCGCCGCCCCGAACCGGCGGGCCGCGATCCAGCCGGCCCCGAACGGCATGCCGCCGTGCGTGAGCGTCGGGCCGTCTTCCACCACCAGCACCCGCTTGCCGCGCAGCGCCTGCCCTTCAGGCACGGTGATGGGACTGGCCGCTTCTACCAAATCGGCCCGGGAATTGAGCTGGCGCACGATCCGCTGCGCGGCCGCCACTTGGTCAGGGCCCGCCGTGTCCACCTTGTTGATCACGACCACGTCCGCCATTCGCACCACGGTTTCGCCGGGGTGGTAGTGCCGCGGGTGATCGGACCGGTGCGGGTCCACCACCGCAATCAACAAGTCCGGTACGTAGAAGGGGAAGTCATTGTTGCCGCCATCCCACAGCAGGACCTCCGCCTCTCGCTCCGCGGCGCGCAGGATCCGGCCGTAGTCCACGCCGGCGTACACCACGTGTCCTGCCGCCAGCAAAGGCTCGAATTCCTCGCGTTCCTCGATCGTGGCATGAAACCGTTCCAAGTCCGCGGCAGATGCAAAGCGCTGAACCGCCTGCTGGGCCAGATCCCCGTACGGCATGGGGTGCCGCACCACCACCACTCGACGTCCGGCTTCCCGCAAGACGGCGGCGATCCGCCGAGTGGTCTGACTCTTGCCTGAGCCGGTGCGCGCGGCGCACACCCCGATCACCGGGACGCCGGCCCGGAGCATGGTGTGACGCGGCCCCAGCAGCAGGTAGTCCGCTCCCGCCGCCAACGCCTCGGAGGCCAAGTGCATGACGTGTTCGTGGGAGACGTCCGAGTAACTGAACACCACCACGTCCACCTGGTACTCCCGGACCAATCTCGCCAGTTCGGTCTCGGCATAGATGGGCACGCCTTGCGGATACCGCGCCCCGGCAAGCTCGGGCGGATACCGGCGCCCGGCGATGTTCGGGATCTGGGCGGCCGTGAACCCCACCACCTCGTACTCCGGGTGGTCCCGAAACCACACGTTGAAGTTGTGAAAATCGCGCCCCGCGGCGCCCAGGATCAGGACCCGTTGCATATGCCGAGTTCACCTTCCGGTTCACGCGGCCGCTGCGGCCCTGCCGAGCCGCCGCCCGGCGCCGCGTTCACCAGGCGAGCGCGACGGCCCGCCGGCACCAGACGCCCAAGCGCCCCCGCGTTCCGGAATTCGGACACGCTAGGGCGTCTGGGGCACCCGCACCACGACGTTGCCCAGGTTGCGCTGCCGCAGCCGGGCGTTGAACTGCGCCAGGTCCTCGCGCAGCAAGCGATCCAGCTGACCGCGGAGCGAGCGGAGTTCCTCCTTGAACAGCTCGTGCACCTGCACCTGCTGGGTGGTGGGGGCGAAATCCGAGGAGGCCATGCCATTTGCCAGGTAGAGAATGCGCCCCAGGAGCTTGACCGGCCAGCGAATGTTGTCCTGCCCCCGTCCGGTGATACGCAACTGGTGGAGGGCTTCCTCGAACGCGATAAACCGTTGCTCCACCGAGTCAGTGGCCGGCTCGAGGTCCGACGCGCCGCTGGTACCCAGGATGCGGCCCAGCTGCTGGAGTTGCACGCGGATCAGCTCGACTTGATTGTACATCTCCACAGCCGCGTTCATGTCGCGCTGCAGATCCAAAAGCCGGGCCACCTGGGTCTCGATCTCCTGCGGGTTGCTGTCCGTGTTGGGATCGGCTCGCACCTCCAAGGGTTGACTGAACTCCTGGCCCCCCACCGAAAGCCGCACCGTGTAAACACCCGGCGGCATGAGCACCGAGAAGCGACCCACGCCGGGGGCGGGCCGCCCCTCAGGCGGCATCTCCACCCAGTCCGCGTAGAGCGGCTTCACCCGCATGCGGGCTTCCTCCGTGGGCTCGTTGCGGAGATCCCAATACACCCGGTTGATGCCGGCGCGGGCGCTGCCGGTGAGGGTCCGGACCGTCTTGCCCGCGCGGTCCAGGATGGTGAGTCTCACGCGACCTTGGGGCGCCGCTTTCAACCAATAGTTGATGGACGCGCCGTAGGGCGGGTTCCGGCCCACCGTCGGATCGTTGGCCGTAGCCGCCTGCCCCGGAATCGTCCGGAACCGGTAGGCCACCCGCGGCGGGAAGAGATAGGCGTTCGACGCCAGAACCTCCAGCGTCAACTGCTCGAGCGGGCTGATGTCGTCCAAGATCCAGAAGCCGCGGCCATAGGTCGCCACGACCAGGTCCCGGAAGTGCTCCTGGATGGTGAGCCAGTACACCGGCGCGTGGGGCAGGTTGGTCTGGAGAGGTTGCCAGAACTCGCCATCGTTAAAGGACACGTAGAGCGCGTTCTCGGTCCCCAGATACAGCAGCCCGCGCCGCACCGGGTCCTCGCGAACCACGTGGGCATACGAGAGCGGGCTCACCGGAATACCGTTCACGATCTTCCGCCATGTGGCACCGTAATCGGTCGTCTTGTACACATGGGGATCGCGACCGTTCACCTGATGAAAGTCCACCGTGATGTACGCCGTCCCGGTATCGAACCGGGAGGGCTCGATATTGCTGATGGTGCCCCAGGGGGGAAGGCCGGTGATGTTCGGCGTCACGTTGGTCCAACTCGCGCCCCCGTCGCGGCTCACGTGCAGCAGGCCGTCGTTGGTGCCGGCCCACAGCAGGCCCGGCTTCAAAGGAGACTCGGCGATGGCGAAGACCACGCCGGCGTATTCCACCCCGATATTGTCCGGCGTGAGACCGCCCGAAACTTGCTGCCGGCTCTTGTCGTTGAGCGTCAGGTCGGGACTGATGACCCGCCAGCTCTTCCCGCCGTCGGTGGTCACGTGCACATATTGGCTGCCGACGTACACCTTGTTGTGGTCGTGAGGGGAGATGGTGAGCGGCATGGTCCAAACGAACCGGTACTTGAGATCCGCCGCGGGCCAGCCAATGGTGCTGACCGGCCAGACCTCCACGTGGTGCGCCTGGCGGGTCTTGAGGTTCATCCGCGTGACGATCCCGCCCACCGAGCCGGAGCCCGAGGCGCTGGACCAAATGATGTCCGGATCCTCGGGGTCCGGCGTGGCCCAGCCACTCTCCCCTCCAGCCACAGAGTGCCACTCCGAGCGCGGAATGGTGGCGCCATCCGGTCCAAAGCCCCCGGTACGGCTGTTGCTCGGCACGCGGTATGAAGGCCCATCCTGGCGGTTGCCATATACGTAGTAGGGAATCCGCGTATCCGTGGTCGCGTGGTACATCTGGGCGATGGGCAGCTGCAGCCGATACCAGGTCCGGCCGCGCGTGGTGGAGATGGAAACGCCACCGTCGTTCACCACGATCATCCGGTCGGGATTCTTGGGGTCAATCCACATGTCGTGATTGTCCCCGCCCGGGGAGCTGCCAAAGCCCACGTCCACCGTGGTGCGCCCTCCGTCCAGCGTCTTGGAGAACGCACCGGAGAGGAAATAGGCTTCATTCTCGTTGTCCGGCTGAACCACCACCCGGGAGTAGTAGTGCGTCCGGCCGGCTAACTGCCGATCATAGCTGACCAGGGTCCAGCGATCCCCTCCATCCAGCGAGGCCCAGAGCTCGCCGCTCTCGGTAGGCTGCCCGCGCACCGGTACGCCGTCGCCGGTCTCGATCAGGGCGTACACGTGCTGGGGATTGCTGGGCGCGATCGCCAGCGCCACCTTGCCGTGGTCGCGGGCAGGCAGGCCGCTCCCCCTGAGCCGGGTCCAGGTCGCGCCCCCGTCAACGGTGCGGTAGATGCCGGATCCCGGACCGCCGGATTCCCGTCCCCAGGTGTGGATTTCGATCTGCCAGAATCCCGCAAAGAGAATATTGGGATTAGTGAAGTCCATGACGAGGTCCGAACACCCGGTGTTGGGGTCCACGTGCAGCACCAGAGTCCAGGTCTTGCCGCCGTCAGTGGTCTTGTACACTCCGCGCTCCGGCTGCGGCCCGTAGCTGTGGCCTTGGGAGCAGACCCACACCACGTCCGGGTTCTGCGGGTGCACCACGATCCGCGCAATCCGCCCCGTGGCCTCGAGGCCCAAGTGCGCCCAGGTCTTGCCGCCATCGGGCGAGCGGTAGATCCCGTTGCCCAGGGACACGTGGCTTCGGATATGGGCTTCGCCCGTGCCCACCCACACCACGTTGGGATTGGAAGGCGCCAGGGCCAAGGCGCCGATGGATTGCACCGGCTGATCGTCGAAGATCGGCTCCCAATTGACACCCCCGTCCGTGCTCTTCCAGACACCCCCCGACGCCGCCCCCACGTAGTAGATGTTGGGCTCGCCCGGCACTCCCTGGACCGAGGTGGACCGGTTGCCCACCGGCCCGATGTGCCGGTACCGGAGCTGACTGTACCAGTCTGGATTGACCGCTGGCTGCTGCGGCTCACTGCGCGCGGGCGGCCGGCGTTGAGCTAGCCCTCCTTGCGCGACTCCGGCCAACAACGAGAGTCCGAGTGCAAATACGCGAAGCTTCATATGGCCCTCTCCGAGAAACATCACCCCGCCCAATGATTCGCTCCGGTCCCCAACATCGCAAGTGCCGCGCTGCGCTCGATTTGACAGGGTGCCACCCCAGCCATCACCTTTGGTGGCCCCGAGGGTTGAGCCTGGTCTTCATCAGTCCAACTGGAGAAAGGTGGTCGTCCATGCCGCAGTCGAACCTGCGTTCCGCGCCGGCGCGTTGATGGCACGGCGCTCTGGGAGCGGTGACGAGAGGCGGGCCACGTTGCTCATTCTGGACGGTGCTCGCCCGGACGTTTTCCAGCGCCTCGCCGCCGCCGGCGACCTTCCCCATCTGTCCCGCCACGTCTTGGAACCCGGATCCATGCCCGCGGCGACCACGGTCTTTCCCTCGACCACGGGTGTGGCGTACCTGCCCTTTCTCACCGGCTGCTACCCCGGTACTTGCAATGTCCCGGGTATCCGGTGGATGGACGTCGCTCGCTACCGGGGCCGCTGGATCCGCGATCGAGCCCACGTGCGTAGCTACTGCGGGGTTCAGGGCGGAAGGCTCAATGAAGATCTGCCGGCCGCGATCACCAGCCTCTTCGACCTCGAACCCGACACGCTGGCCCTGTGCACCCCGTTTACCCGGGGGCTCTGGCCCCGGGGCGAAGGAATGGCGCTGGCCCGTACGATCCTCGGTGCCCAGGCCCATTACACCGGTCGCTACGAGCTGCTGGACGCGGCCGTGGCCAGTGCGCTGGCCCAGGCGGCACGGCTCGCCCGGCGGCTGGTCTTCGCGGTCTTCCCGGGCGTGGACGGGATTACCCACTGGCTCGACCCCTGGCACCCGCGCGTACTGGAGGCGTACCGGCAGTTCGACCGCGCCTTCGGCCGCTACGTCCGGGCTGGCGGGCTCTCCGGCCACCACTTGGTGGTCGTGGTCAGCGACCACGGCGCATCAGCCATCCGGCGTCACAGCGACCTGAGCCTGGCACTCGAGCGGCGGGGGCTCGCGGTCCTCCGCCATCCCCTGCTGTGGCGCCGCCGGCCCAAGGCGGCCGTGATGGTGTCGGGAAACGCGGCGGCCCACGTGTACCTGCTCCCCGGACAGCAGCGGCGCCGCCGCTACGCGCTGGCCGAGATCGAGGCGGGCGCAGTGCCGGGGGTGCCGGCCGACCTGGTGGACTTCCTCGTCCAGCTCGAGGGCGTCGCCCTGGTTGCCGCGACGGACGGCCAGGACGTGGTGGTGCGCGGCCGCCAGGGGGAGGCGCGGCTGCGACCCGGGGCCGGCGGCTCCATCCAATACCTGCCTCAGGATGGCGACCTGCTGGGGCTCGCCCCCCGAGCGCGCGCGGCGAGTCCCTCCGAATGGCTGCGGGCCAGCGTGGAGGGGAATTATCCCGATGCTCCGGTGCAATTGCTCCAGCTCTTTCGATCGCCCCGGACGGGCGATCTGGTGGTCGCCGCCGCACCCGGCGCCGATCTTCGCCTAGACTGGGAAATCCCGGAGCACCGCTCCGGCCACGGCAGCCTGGTGGCGGAGCACATGCGCTGCATCGTGGCCGCCAACTGCCCCTTGCCAGAAGCCATCCGCACGGTGGACGTCTTCCCGCTGATCGCCACTCACCTGGGATACGCCATCAACCCCGGCATTGACGGCAAGCTGCCGGTCCGCGCCGCGCCGGCTTTGGCCGCGAGCGCGATCTCGAGGGGGACACGCTGAACGCCGGCGTCCTCACGCGCCCGCACGGCCACCTGGTCTGGGACGGCTTGATCCGTGCCTCCGGGCTGCTCGCCCTGCTCGCCATCCCCTTCACCCTGACGTCGCCCGACTTTGGCGCGCTGACTGGGTTCATCTTGGTCACGATGTGGCTCAACGGACCGCTGGCCCCGTTTTTCCCCGCGAGCTACGAGCCGGTCCTCATGCTCTATGGGAGGCTCTACGCGCCGCTCTTCGTGGCTACCCTAGGAACCGCGGCCACCATCTACGTGGAGTACCTCAACTACTACCTCTACCGGCATCTCCTCCAGAGCCAAGCCCTGGACCCCTTGCGGCGGAGCCGAACGGTCAATTGGGTGGCGCGCACGTTCCGGCGCTCGCCGTTCCTCGCGGTCTGGTTGTGCTCCTGGTCGCCGCTACCATACTGGGCGGTGCGGTTCCTGTCGCCTTTCGCGGGCTATCCCGCGGGGCGGCACCTGTGGGCGACCCTCCTGGGCCGATTTCCCCGGCTGTGGTTCTTTGCGACCTTAGGCCGGTGGTGGCACATCCCCACCCGTACCTTGTTCGCGGTCGGGGCGGCTTCGGTGGCGGCGGCTGTCCTGGTATGGGTGTTCCAGCGACGCCCTGCCTCGACCCGAGCCGCCTCCCAAGAACCAGCCCGACCGGCCGCATCCGCCACCAGCTTCGACTGAGCCGAAAGCGGGGGCGCCCGCCCTCGAGCAGTCGCCCCCGCACCAGGAACGGCAGCCCCGCATCGGGCCACCGACGCTTCCCCAGACCGCCCTGGTACTTTCCCCCTCAGCGCCCTGTCGGCACCACGATACCCTGCAGACGTCGCTCAGCCAGCAATCGGTTGAAGCCGGCGATGTCGCGGTTCACCACCTGCTCGAATCCCGCCCGCGCTTCCCTGAGCACCCCCTTGAGGACCTGGTGCACCTCGCGCTGGGCCTGAGTGGGTCCGAAATCCGAACTGGTCACCGACTGCGCCAGGTAAACAAGTTGCTCGGCGAGCTGCATGGGCCAGCGCAACAGATCCTGGCCTCGGCCCGTGACCCGCATCTGGAAGAGCGGCTCTTCGACGCTCACCAGCTTGCGCTCCAGCGAATCGGCTTGGGCCCGGATGTCCGCGGTCGCCGAGTCCGCCGCCAGAATGCTCTTCAAGCTCGCGAGCTGTGCTCTCGCGGCCTCGGCCGCATTGATCATGTCCACCGTGGCATTGAGATCGACCACGATATCCAGCGCCATCCGGGTCTGCGCCGCGACCTCGGCCTCGCTGCCGCCCGAGTTGGGATCCTTGAGCACCGTTAGGGGTTGGCTCGCTTGTTGCCCGCCGGCTCGCACCGTGACCGTGTACCGCCCCGGAGGGGCCAGCAGTCGGACCTGTCCCACTCCCGGGGCAGGAATGCCGTTGGGGCCGACCGGGAGGTCGGAATACCGAGGGCTCATGCGCAACCGCGCCTCTTTCGAGGGATCGAAGAGCAGATCCCAGTACACCCGGTTGATGCCCGCCTGCGAGGGCCCCTTGAAGGTCCTCACGGTCTTCCCGGACGAGTCCGCCACCATGATCGTGGTGCTGTCTGCCGAGGCGGTCTTGAGCCAGTAATGCAGGGAAGCGCCGTAGGGCGGGTTCTGCCCCGCCACGGGGTCTTGCAGGGGGGCCATCGGCGGTTCAACCATGCGGAAGCGATAGGCGGCACGGGGTCGGAAAAAGTGGACCTCCTTCGCCGCGACCTCCGGACTCAGTTCCCGCAACGGCGTGATGTCGTCCAGGATCCAGAAGCCCCGGCCATAAGTCGCCACCACCAGATCCGAGAAGTGTTCCTGCACCGCGATGCCGTACACCGGTGCGGCAGGAAGGTTGGTTTGCAGGGGCTGCCAGTTTTCCCCGTCGTCGAAGGAGACGTAAAGGGCGTTTTCCGTCCCTAGATAGAGCAAGCCTCGCCGTACCGGATCCTCTTTGATGAAATGGGCGTAGGAGAGCGGGCTCGGCGGGATGCCGCTCACGATCTTGCGCCAGGTGCGGCCGTAGTCGGTGGTCCGATACACGTACGGGTCGCGATTGTTCACTTGGTGCAGGTCCACCGTGAGGTAAGCCGTGCCGGTATCGTAGCGCGAAGGCTCGATGTTGCTGATGGTACCCCAGGCCGGCAGGTTGGGGAGATGGGCGGTCACGTTGGTCCAGCTCCCACCGCCATTTTGCGTGACATGCACCTGGCCGTCGTTGGTACCGGCCCAGATCAGTCCGGGCTTCAGGGGCGACTCGGCGATGGCGAACACCACGCCCGCGTATTCCACGCCGATGTTGTCGGGCGTGAGTCCGCCCGAGATCTGTTGGCGGCTCTTGTCGTTGAGCGTGAGGTCGGGACTGATCTCCCGCCACGTGACCCCGCCATCGGTCGTCAGGTGCACGTACTGGCTGCCCACGTACACCTTGTTGTGATCGTGCGGGGAGATGGCGAGCGGGAAGGTCCAGACGAATCGGTACTTGAGATCCGCCGCCGGCCAACCGATCGTGGCGCGCGGCCAGACCTCCACGCTCCGCGCGATTCCGGTCTTGAGGTCGTAGCGGGTGACGATCCCTCCCACGCTCCCATATCCCGAGGCGCTGGACCAAATGATGTCCCGGTTCTCCGGATCGGGCGTGGCCCAGCCGCTCTCGCCGCCTCCCACGGAATGCCACATCCCCCGGGGAATGCCCGCCTCCCCGAAGAACGAGGCGATTTTGCTGTTGCTGGGCCCCCGTGCCGAAGGACCGTCCTGGCGATTGCCGTACACGTAATACGGAATGCGATTGTCCACCGTCACGTGGTACATCTGGGCGATGGGGAGCTGGACGTCCCGCCACGACTTCCCTCGGGTTTGAGTGATCGAGAGGCCGACGTCGTGACTGACAAT
The DNA here is from genome assembly GCA_037440225.1 of Gemmatimonadota bacterium. Classification (GTDB taxonomy): domain Bacteria; phylum Gemmatimonadota; class Gemmatimonadetes; order Gemmatimonadales; family GWC2-71-9; genus JACPAP01. Next base: position 79,095 of record JBBIUN010000005.1, read on the forward strand.
CATGCGGTTGCCGTCCGTGGGATCTATCCAGATATCGTGGTGATCGCCGCCCGGCACCTCGCTAAATGGGGGATCGATGATGGTCCGCCCGCCGTCCAAGGTCTTGGCCCACGAAGCCGTCAGGAAATACGCCTCGTTCTCGTTGTCGGGAGCCGCCGCCATGCGGTTGTAGTAGTGGGTGCGCCCCGCGAGCTGGCGATCCGTGCTCACCCGCTGCCAGGTCGCCCCTCCGTCGTCGGAGCGCCAGAGCCGGCCCAGTTGGGTCTCCTGGCCTCGCCAAGGGACGCCGTCACCAGCTTCGATCAGCACGTACACCCGATTGGAGTTCGCCTTGGACATGGCCAGGCCCACCTTGCCGTAGGGCTTCTTGGGCAAGCCGTTGCCTTCCAGCGCCTGCCAGGTGAGGCCCCCGTCGGTGGACTTGTACACCCCGCTCCCGGGGCCGCCGGATTCACGCCCCCAGGTATGGATCTCGACTTCCCAGGTGCCGGCAAACAAGATGCGCGGGTTGTTGGGATCCATGACCAGGTCGGAGCAGCCCGCCCGCTCGCTCGCGAACAGCACGCGATCCCAGCTCTTGCCGCCGTCCGCCGTGCGGAACACCCCCCGCTCCGGCTGCGGTCCATAGTTGTGTCCCTCGGCGCAGACCAGCACCACGTCCGGATTCCGCGGGTCAATCACGATGCGTGCGATGCGGCCGGTATGCTCCAGTCCCATCTTGGTCCAGGTCTTTCCGGCGTCGGTGGACTTGTACACCCCCCATCCGATCGAGATGTTGCTGCGGATGAAGGGCTCGCCGGTCCCGACCCAGACCACGCTGGGATCCGAAGGGGCAACGGCGATTGCCCCGATGGATTGCACCGGTTGGGCGTCGAAGATCGGCTGCCAGCGGGTGCCTCCGTCCACGGTTTTCCAAACCCCGCCGGAGGCGGCCCCGGCGTAGTACACCAGGGGATCGCCCGGAACCCCGGCCACAGCGGAGACCCGGTTCCCCTCGGGGCCGATGTGGCGCCACTTGAGCTGGGCATACCGGGCAGGATCCACCGCTAGCGCGGGCGGAGAGGTCGGGTCGGCACGGCCCCGCTGCTGAGCCATTGCGGCGGAGCACGCCGCGCTTCCCAAAGCCAGGATCAACAACCAGCGGGCAGGTCGCATACGCGCGAACTCCTGAATACGGACCGGCTCCCGGCCGGCGCGGTTGGAGGGGCAAGAAGCATTTCGCCACGGCGGCCAGTTCGCAAGGGCCACCCTCAAAGCCAAGCGGGGCCGCCTGGTATGCCCAGGCGACCCCGCATCCGGCTGGCAGCGGCGCGACGCTACGCGCCGAGCACCGTCACGTTGTTGGCCGCCGGGCCTTTTTGGCCCTGCACGACCTCGAACTCCACCCGGTCGCCTTCCTTCAGCGTCTTGAACCCGCTGCCCTGAATCGCCGAGTAGTGAACGAAGCAATCCTTCTGGCCGTCATCGCGCGTGATGAAGCCGAAGCCCTTGCTCTCGTTGAACCACTTGACCTTGCCGGTGGTACGCATTGCCGTACTCCCTTTCACTGTGCTGATGTTCGTGGGAGTGCGGCGAATGCCGTAGCTGCCCAACGCCCATCGTGCTCCGCGGAACCGCCCCCGCGTAGGGCTGCCGCCCCCTCCCGGCTCGAGCCGGGAACCTGAGGAGCGGCCCAATCGTGAGACCGTATGCGAAACGGGGACCCGCGCGTCGTGCCCGGGTCCCCGCTTTCGTATGCGCTGGTGCACCCCACGTCCCGAAGGACGTGTCCTCACGCTGGGGTAACGTTACCTGGATTCGGTCCCAAAGGCAAGCCGGTGGTTTTGCCGGCCCAAAACAGACAGCGGGCGCCGGCGCCGGCGGGCTCCGGGGCCTATTGCGCCTCGGCTGCCCGGTTCCTACCCTAGGGGCAGCCGGCGGCGGGGCCCAAGCCCCGCGCTCTGCTCTCCTTTTCACCGCGAGGTGCCAGATGGGCAAGATCAACTGGGGCCGGGTGGTCGCCGGCGGACTGTTGGCCGGGGTCGTGCTCAATCTGCTCGACTGGCTCGTGAACGGTGTCTGGCTGAGGGATGCGGGCGCCGCAGCGATGCAGGCCCTGCCCAACGCCCCGGCAACGACCGGGGGCGCGATCGCGTGGTTCGTGGCAACCGATCTGCTGTACGGCGTCTTTCTGGTGTGGCTGTACGCCGCCATCCGCCCGCGCTACGGCCCGGGACCCAAGACCGCCCTGTATGCGGGCCTCGCCACCTGGGTAGCGGTAGCCTGCCTCCACGCCATGGCTGAGGCCCCGGTCCACCTGCTCCCACTGCGTTTGTATTTCCTCTCGACGCTCGCCACCCTAGGCTTTTTCCCCTTGGCCGCCGTGGTCGGAGCCTGGGCCTATCGGGAGGAAAGAAGGCCATAGCCCCAAGACCCCCGCCATATTCCGGTGCCGTCGTGAGCTTGGGCCCGAGCAACCGGAGGGTTGGGAGGCGCCAGCGCCACTTCGCCCCGCTTGACAACGGCCGGCCCACGGCACAGATGAAAGACGTGCCGCGCGGCCGTTCGCCGCGCCTGCCCCGGGGGGCACCGTATGGGATTTCGCACGTTCAGGGATCGCCAGGGCCGCGAGTGGGAAGTGCGCGACCGATCGTCCACCGAGTGGGAATTCGTTCCCGGCAGAGACAACCCCGGCGCCACCCTGTGGGCTCGCGCCCCGGGCTACGAGCAAGACCCCTTCGAGCTGAGCGTCGAGGAGCTGCAGCGCCTGCTGGACGCAGCGAAACCCATGGCACCGCGGGAGCGGAAGTCGCCGTTCAAGGACTAGCGGCCCGGGGGCGGCCACCGGGGCACCCGGCCACTGGTCCAGGGCACGCCTTGGGCTTCGGCAGCCTCTTCCACTTGGCGGAGATCCACCTCTACCAGCCGCCTGAGGCGCTCCAGAACGACCCCGAACTCGGAAGCGACAATCTGGTATTGGCGCTTGTGGGTGTCGCTCACGTCGCCCAACGTGCCGGACCACGAGCTGCCACCTGCAGCCCGTAGCCGATCGAGCAGAGATGGCGGGGAGGACTCCTGCCGCCGCTGTCTGGTGGGGTCGCCGTTCAGCGCCTCCTGCATCTGGCGCAGGCTCACCTCCAACCCCCGGACCTCGCTCACGAGCCGGTCATCGAGGCCCGGCGTTTCCTGCATGGCGCGTTCCAGCAGCCGGATCCGGTTCATGGTCTCGGTGGCTGCCGCGTTCGCTCCCAGCACCGCCCGCATCAGGGCCCAGACTTGCTGCTGGAAGGCCAAGACGGGGGGCGGGCGGACGCCCGCCCCGTCGAGCGGGTACACCTCGAACGATCGCAGCTCGCCCAGCGGGGTGAGCACGCCGTCCACCCGTTTGGCCAAGCTCACCTGATATATGCCCGGTGCCACGTACGGCCCGCGCGGCGGGCCGGCAAAGTCGTCCTCGGCAGGGGCGGCGGTATCGAGGCTGGCTCGCGGGGGGTCGGGTGCCGGGTACCGTAAGTCCCAAGCGATGCGATGCGTCCCCGCCGTCACTGGCCCCACCAACCGCCGAACCACCCGGCCCTCGGTATCGGTCACGGTAAGCACCATGGCAGGCGGCTCCTCGCGGTCTTCGGCTTTGAGCGAGTCCCAGGGTGGGTAAGGCACGTCTCGCCCGGCCTGGGCAGCTTCCTTTTCGGCTGCCTGGCGCCGGGCCCGGCGGCTCGTGATTTCGTCCTTGAGGTAGTAGGTGAACAGCGCACCGTACGGCGGATTGGGGGCGGCGTAGAACTGTGCCCCTTGCCAGCCGACTCCCGAGCCCCCCAGAGGGCTCGCCTCCACGAACAGAGGTGCCCGTCGGACCGGGAGCAAGGCCGCCTCGCTCGCGAGCACGGCGGGCGTGAGGCTTCGCAGCGAGGAGAGGTCATCCAGCACGTACAATCCCCGGCCGAAGGTCGCCACCACCAAGTCATCCTCCCGTTTCTGGATGGCGAGGTCGCGCACCTGAATGGTGGGCAGACCGCCCTTGAGCCGAGTCCACGTGGCTCCGCCATCGCGGGTGAAATAGAGACCGAATTCGGTCCCGGCGAACAGCATGCCCGGCTCGCGGGGGTCTTCGATCACCACGTACACGGAGCCGCGTTCGGGGAGGTTGCCCGTAATCAGGGTCCAGGTGCGCCCCAGGTCCGTGCTCTTGGCGACGTAGGGCCGATAGTCGCCGGCCTTGTGGTTGTCGAAAGCGGCATAGACGGTGTTGGCGTCGTGCTGCGAGGGCTCGATCCGGGAAACGAAGGTCGTATCGGAAACGCCCGGAACGTGCTCGATGGCGCGCCAGTGCTGCCCCCCGTCCTCGCTCACCTGGATCAGGCCGTCGTCCGTCCCCACCCACAGCAAGCCTTCCCTGAGGGGCGATTCCGCCAAGGCCACGATGGATCCGTAGAGCGAGGTCGAGGTGTTCTTAGCGACGGCGTCTACGCTCCAGACTTGCCCCATCAGCTTCAGGCGGTTGCGATCAATCTGCCGAGTGAGGTCGGGGCTCACCGGCCGCCAGGAATCCCCCCGGTCGTCGCTCCGAAAGAGCCGGTTCGCCGCGAAGTAGAGCCGGGTGTTCGCGTGAGGGCTGATGATCAGGGGCGCATCCCAGTGCCAGCGCAGCCCGGAATCGCCGGGTTCGGACTGGGGAACGATGTCCAGCTCCTCGCCGGTCGCCAGATCAAACCGCGCCAGACCCCCGTGCTGGTACTGCGAATACACGATGTTGGGATCTTTGGGATCCACCCGCGTCTGGAATCCATCGCCGCCCTGCGTGAAAAACCACTCCCGATTCGTGATCCCGTGCCGGGTGCGGGTCCGCGAGGGGCCACCCACCGAGCTGTTGTCCTGGGTGCCGCCGTACACCCGGTAAAACGGGGTCGAATTGTCGACCTCGATCCGATAGAACTGGCCCAGCGGGAGGTTGGGGAAATAGGCGTACGTTTGACCCCGGTCGAAGGACTGGTAGAGCCCGCCGTCCGACCCGATCAGCAGGTGGTCCGTATCGTCCGGGTCAATCCACACCGCGTGGTTATCCACGTGCTTGTTGCGCTCGCCCAGCGGCCGGAAGGTGCGGCCCCCGTCTTCGGTCACCATGGTGCGCACATCCATCGCGTAGACCCGGTCCACGTTCCGCGGGTCGGCCACGATCTCGGCATAGTACAGGCCGATGGTGTGGTAGTCGCTCCGCCGCTCCCAGTTCAACCCCCCATCCACCGAGCGGAAGAAGCCGCCGCGCCGGTTGCCGGCCTCCACGATCGCGTACACTACGTCCGGGTTGACGGGCGAGACCGCCAAGCCGATGCGTCCCAGCTCCTCGTTCGGCAGGCCAGCCTGCGATTTTTGCCATGTGACCCCGCCGTCCGTGGAGCGGTAGAGCCCCGACGCCGGCCCTCCCGCGATGTAGCCCCACTGGCGCCGGGCTCGCTGCCACGTGGACGCGAGCAGGACGTCCGGGTTGCGAGGGTCCATGACCACGTCGCTCACTCCACCCCACGTGCCGCCGTCCAGCACCTTGCTCCACGTCTTCCCACCGTCCGTGGTCTTGTACAGGCCCCGGTCTCCGCCCCCTCGGAATACCGGGCCTTGGGCGGCGACGTACACCACGTCCGAGTTGCGTGGATCGATCAGGATCTTGCCGATGTGCTCGGAATCCTTGAGCCCTACCTGGTGCCAGGTGCGGCCACCGTCCAGGGACTTGTAGACGCCGTCACCATACGAGACCGACCGCTGAGCGTTGTTCTCCCCCGTGCCCACCCAGATCACGTTGGGGTTTCGAGGGTCAAGGACCACCACCCCGGTGGAGTAGGAGCCCGCGTCGTCAAAGATTGGAGTGAACGTGGTGCCGGCGTTGGTGGTCTTCCACAGGCCCCCTGATGCTGCCGCGAGGTACCAGATCTTCCGGTTCGTCGGATGCACGGCGATGTCGCTGATCCGACCCGAGAGAATGGCCGGCCCGATCGAGCGGAACCGCAATCCGGCCACCGCCGTCTCCAGCACCTGGCGTACGGAGTCCGCGCGCGGCGGTCCGGCGGCGGGGGAACCGGGGCGGCGCTGCGCTACGGCGCTAGGGGCCACGGCGATCGCCCCAGCGGCGACCGCGAGCAGCAAGGCGATGCGAAGCTTGGCGGAGGCAGCCATGGTATCCTCTGGGCAAGGGACGATGGGGCCGGCAGTGGAGACTACACCCGCGCGCCGCGCCGTCAATCGTGTCGGGCTGGTCTGGGCCGGACCGCGAGGCTAACCTTCCGCCCACCCCGGCCCCGATCCCACCCTCTTCGGGAGCGCGAGTATGTGGACGAGCCACCTTACCGCCATCTTGACCCGCGAGCTTCGAGCCCTGGCCCGCGAACTCCAAGCCTATCCCGACGACGAGGCGTTGTGGCGCACCCTGCCGGGGATGCCGAACTCGGCGGGCACGCTGGCGCTGCACCTCGCCGGGAACCTGCAGCACTACATCGGCGCCCGATTAGGAGGGAGCGGCTACCAGCGCGATCGGGGCGCCGAATTCGCGCGGCGCCACGTCCCCCGACAAAGCCTGTTGGAGGAAATCGGGCGAGCGATCGCCGCAGTCGAAAGCACCGTTCCCGGGCTGGGAGCGGAGGTACTGGAAGCGGACTTTCCCGAGCTGGTCGGCGGGCGGCGGGTGCGCACCGACGACTTTCTGCTCCACCTAGCGGCCCATCTGGCCTGGCATCTCGGCCAGGTGGACTACCATCGCCGGGCGGTAACGGGCGAAGCGGGAGCGATCGGCGCCGTGGCCCCAAGCGAACTCTCCAGCGCCCGCCCGGCACCGTGAGCGAGCGCCTATCGAGCCGGCAGTCGCACGGCGCGGCACCAGCAGATCACCCCCCCTTCCCAGCAGCCTCGCGGAGGCGCTCCTAGCCGCGCATCCTACTCCTTAAACTGCCGGTGACACAATACAAGGTACCCCCAATACCACCGGTACCGAAAGAGCCCGAGCCGTACCATTTTTGTTCGCGCGCGAGCCGGCGAAGCTGCCCTCGGGGCCCACCAGGATGGCAACCGCGGTTGGGCTCACTCGAGCCTGAGCGACTCCCCGTAACCCGCCCTGATCAGTTTCTCCGGCCAGCGCTCCTCGAACCACCCCAGCTGCTGGCTATGGACGGGGAGGATCTTGGCAGGCTTGATGGTCTCGATCAGCCACTCCATTCCGGGACCGTCAATATGGCCCGAGGCATGGTACGGCCCCTTTTCCGCTCCCGGCAGACCTCCGACCTTGGCGAGTCCGAAGTAATCCAGCCACTGCTCCAGGCGCACGTGATCTATCCGCTGTTCCTCATCGTAGGCCTCGGAGGCCGAGTAGATGTAGGTCCCGCCCGCGGGTTCGAGATCTATGAGTGCGGTGATGTCCCAGTAGGATAGGCAGAGGATGTACTCCGAAGCAGCGCGTCGGACGGCGGCGGCGTCGGCTACCTGGGATGGATACCGGTCCCAGAGGTCTTGCTCCCAAGCCCGAGCCGTGGCGCGGGGCGTTCGCAGCACGGCCAGGCCTTCCTCGTCCGGAGCCGGAATGCTGGAATCAATGACGTGCATCTGCTCCAGCAGATAGGCGTCCTTGGTGGTGACCACCAGCCGGCGGCCTACTTCCCGCGCGATGTCTCGAAAGGTTCGCAGCCGCTCGATGTTCCGAGCCGAAAAGTCCGCAATCACGAGCCCCGGCTCGCGGCGGACGATCTGTCGCGCCGCTTCGTGCACGGCCGTCTCCTCCACCGCCGCTCGGTCTCCCAGGCGAGTGCCCTCCACGATCAAGAGGACCGGCTTCAGGCCAGCCAAGCCCTGGGCGAACGCCTCGGTCCGCCATTTGGAATGCCCGTGCCGCCGCAGGTCTCCCGTGTAGCCGATCCACCCCACCGGCGTTCGGACGGCAAATGCACCGGAGCCGGGGATCGAGTGGTCCACTCGCCAGAACTTGAGCCCTTGGACCTCGAGATCGGCCACTTCCGTCGGGGCCGGCTCGAACCGGGTCCGGCTTCCCGGGTGGCGCCCGAAGAACGAGCGCAAGCTTTCGAGGGCCTGCACCATCCGTTCATCGGCTTCGCAGATCGCGTGCGGCCGGCCCACCCTGAGGCCGGGCACCGAGCGCAGCACCCCTTGGTCGGTTACTTCCCTCGGCGCCACGTAACTCAACTCGAGCAAGCTCCCCAGGTCTTGCATCGCCTTCCCGATCAGCGCGGTCATCAGGCCGGTGAAGATCGGCACCTCCGGTCTCAGAAATCCCACGTACCCGTTGTGATCCTGATGCGCATGGCTCAGCAACACGCCATCGAGGTGGTCTATGCGGCGGTACAACGGATGCGAGCGGTACCGGCTCCACAGGTCCGGCTCATGGGCCGCCAGATCGTCCCGGTAGATACCTTCCAGCGGGGGCAGGAGACCCATCCGGAGATAGTCCCGGAGTCCCACTGCGGCGCGTGGCTGGAGGAAGTCGTCGAAGAAGCGGGCGGCGCGACCGAACCCCATGCCGAAATCCAGAAACCAGGTCCGCTCCCCGGTCTCGACGAGGATCTTGTTGCCCCCGATCTCTCCCGTCGTCGCATCCCGGCCGGCGGCGCCGCCAAAAACCGTAATCCGTACGCCGGTTTGAGCCATGCCGTTCTCCCTTCAGCCAAGCCAAAAGTCCGCCCGCGACGCGCGCGGCGAGAAATACCCCTACGCCGGCATTCCCTCAACGCCCCCGGCCTGCTGCCCTTGGACGCCACGCTCCGTAGTTCGTCCCCGGGCGGCGGGGCGGAAGGCGGGGCCCGATCACGGTTTGACCCCGGTGCGATCACCTGCTAGGCTTGAGCGCGCGGCGAGCGGCACATCATCGCCCCAGGTTCTTGTCACGCTGGGCACCGGGACGGCCCCGGGCAGCCGGCCGTGACGTGCGGGTCCCGCCGGCGGAGGCTCGCAACCGATGTCGGCGGCACGGCCAGCGAGCGAGGTCGAATGGCCAAAGAAGAACCTATTTTGTTGGACGGCACGGTCACCTCCGTGCTCCCCAATTCCATGTTCCGCGTGACCCTGGAAAACGGGCACCAGGTCCTGGCCACAGTGGCGGGCAAGATGCGCCGCTTCCACATCCGTGTACTCCAAGGGGACCGCGTCACCATGGAGTTCTCCCCGTACGACTTGACGCGGGGGCGCATCACGTACCGGTACAAGTAGGCGGCGCCATCCCATGAACCCCGAGGCTTTCCCCACCTGCCGGCCCGCCGTGGCCGTGGGCGCGCTGTTGAGGGGGAGCCTATCGCTTGGCCTCCTGGCCACCGCGCTCGCGTCCTCCGGCCAGGGGAACCTCGCCGCACAGGAACCAGATTTGGTTCGAGCGGCGGACACCATCTTCCAGGCCTGGAACTCCACCCACACCCCCGGCTGCGCGGTAGGCGTGGCGCGCGGCGCACAGGTGCTGCTGGCTCGAGGCTACGGCATGGCCGACCTCGAGACCGGCAGGCCCATCACCCCTGAGACGGTGTTCGAGTCCGGTTCCGTCGCCAAGCAGTTTACTGCGACGGCGGTCCTCCTCCTCGCCGCAGACGGCAAGCTCGGCTTGGACGAACCGGCCCGCAAGTATCTGCCGGAACTGCCCGAATACGACCGGCCTATCACCATCCGCCATCTGCTGACCCACACCAGCGGGCTGCGCGAGTGGAGTGCGCTCGTGGCCTGGCAGGGTTGGCCCCGGGGCACACGAGCCCATACCCAAGCCGACCTACTCGACGTGCTCTTCCGCCAGAAGGCGCTGAACTACCCCGTGGGCGATTACTATTCCTACACCAACTCCGGGTACGCGCTGGCCATGACGCTGGTGGAACGGGTGAGCGGCCAATCGTTCCAGGAGTTTACCCACCGGCGCATCTTCCAGCCGTTGGGAATGGCCCACACCCGCTGGCGCGACGACTTCACTCGGCTGATCCCGGGACGCGCCCAGGCCTATCGGCTGGCAGACGACGGCTGGCATCTGGACATGCCCTTCGAGAACGTCGTAGGCCCGGGGGGACTGCTGACCACGGTGGGAGACTGGCTGACATGGAACCAGGCTCTCGCCCGGAAGACCCTGGGCGCGGCGCTCACGGACTCACTGACCCGCCGCATGCGCCTCACCAGCGGGCGCGAAATCCCCTATGCCCTGGGCCTCTTCGTCACCGACTACCGCGGAGTGCTGGAAATCTCCCACAGTGGTTCCACCGCAGGCTACTCCACGTTCCTGGCGCGCTACCCCGACCGCGGCCAGCTCTCGATCGCGGTGATGTGCAACAGCGCCAGCGCGAGCCCGGCGACCTACGCCCACCGGCTCGCCGACCGCCTGATTGCCGATTTTCCGCCCGCCGCAACCCTGGACACTACCCCCGTGGATGCCGGCGCGTTCGCGCGGTATGCGGGCATCTACCGCAACGATCGCACGCACGCGCCGCTCGAGGTCCCGGCTGACGGCGGAAGAGGGCTTCGCGGCCTGCCCGGCGGATGGTACTGGCTTCCCAGCGGTCTCCGTTGGCACTTCGAAACCGCACCCGGGGGCGAGCCCGCTGGGCTCCGCGTGGCGCAAGCGGATGGCGACACCGTCCACTACACCTACGTAGCGAGGCAGCCTTGGAGACCCAGCACCCAGGATCTCCAGGCGTTCGCCGGCAGCTACCGGAGCGAGGAACTCGGCGTCACGTACGCGGCCAACATAGTAAGCGACACCCTGACCCTCACCCTGCGCCCAGGCCGTGCGCTGCCGTTACGGCCCGTCTATCCCGATGCCTTTGCCGCCCGCGGCAGCACCGTCTGGTTCAGCCGCGACCGTGCGGGGCGGATCACCGCCATGCATATCAGCGAACCGCGGCTCTGGGACCTCGTGCTGGTCAAGACCCGATAGCCCGGCCGGCGTCACAACATGAAAGCCGCGGCCGAAGCCGCGGCTCGAGTTGCCCCTCCTGGGCTCGAACCAGGACTCTCCTGATCCAGAGTCAGGCGTGTTGCCAGTTACACCAAGGGGCAGTGGAGCTGAGGGGATTCGAACCCCTGACCTCCTGGGTGCGATCCAGGCGCTCTCCCAACTGAGCTACAGCCCCAGGAAGTCGCCTCCCAGATCTCCTAAGGGGCTTGGGAACTTAGACGCCCAGCCCCCACCTGTAAACCCTCCCGCCCTTCCGAAGGAGCAGCCGCACACCCTCCCTCTACCCCGCCCCCTATTACGCCGAACCGCCAACGCCGCTTGAGGTTAGCCCATCTGCTGGCTCCCGGAAGGCCCCCGCGGGCCTGGCACGGCCGCACCGCCGCCCCCTCCCCAACGTTCCCTACCCGACCCACCCCTTAGAGACCCAAGCGAAGCACCGCTCGGCCCCCGCGCCTCCCCCTCCGCCTTGTGCCCTCTATCGGACCCTGGCAGCTTCTATAGCGTAATAGTATTCACCCTAGATCGAGCCGCCGCCCTGGCGCGGCCCCAACTGCTCGCCCCCACCGAGGAGGAAGACCGCATGCGCACCTGGATCGTCGAACTCGCCCTGCTCGCTTCTCTCGCCGCCGTCGCGTGCAGCGACGGCACCAGCCCTGGCACCGGCAACGTGGTCAAGGTCAAGGACAACTTCTTCGACCCCGCGAGCCTCACGGTGACGGTAGGCCAGAGAGTCATGTGGCAGTGGGCCGGCAGCAATCCCCACAACGTCACCTGGGTGACCTCCTCGGGCACCGGCAACTCGGCCACCCAAACCAGCGGCACATACGATCGCGACTTCAGCACCGCCGGTACCTACGACTACTACTGCACCATCCACGGCACCCCGACGTCCGGGATGCGGGGGAGCATCGTAGTACGGTAGGAGCGTGGTGGCGCGCCCGGGGCCCAGGCACGGCAGGCCGGCCTGGCACGCGAGCGCAGCGACCGGCCGCTCCCCCCAGAAGGCAGGCCGCCGCAATCCGGCCGGCACGCGTCGCCCGGGTTACTCCGGAAACGGCACTTCGATCGTCATCCCGTCGCGCGCCACGACGGTCTCGCGGAACACGGCCCGGGCCTGCTGCACGAGGGGCTGCGCGTCCGCCGAGTACCGAGCGGAAAGGTGGTGCAGCACGAGCCGCTTCACCCCCGCGGCCAGCGCCACTTGCGCCGCTTCCGTGGCGGTCGAGTGCTCCGTCTCCCGGGCGCGATCCCGTTCCTCGTCGCCGAACGTCGCCTCGTGCATCAAGAGATCCGCCCCTTGGGCGGCCTCCACCACGCTCTCGCACGGCCGGGTGTCGCCCGAATAGACCAGCTTCCGCCCGGGCCGCGGCGGCCCGACCAGCTCCGCCGGGCCCACCGAGCGCCCGTCCGGCAGCGCTACGGTCTCGCCCCGATGGATCCGACCCCACAGCGGCCCCTCTGGCACCCCCAGCGCCCGAGCCTTCTCCGGATCGAACCGCCCCAGCCTCCGATCCTCCACCAGGGCATACCCCAAGGACTGCCGCCCGTGCTGCGTGGCGAACGCCACGATCCGATACCCCGCACGTTCGACCGCCTGGCCGGCTTGGAGTTCGTAGATCTCCACCTCGAACGGCGTGCGCTCCACACCCAGGCTCAGGGCCGCACCCAGAATCCGCTTCGCCCCTCGGGGCCCGTACAAGCGCATGGGCTCGCTCCGGCCCTGAAGGCCCAAGGTCCGCAGCAGGCCCGGCAGGCCCAGGAAATGATCGGCGTGAAAGTGGGTAATGAAAATGTCCGACAAGCCGAACGACACCCCGTAGCGCATCATCTGGCGCTGGGTGCCTTCCCCGCACTCGAACAGCAGGGTCTCCCCCTCGCGCACGATGGCCGTGGCGGAGACGTTGCGCTCGACCGTGGGCCGGGCCGCGCTGGTCCCCAAGAACGTGACCGTCAGCATCGGGATCGCTTCACGCTCGAGCGCCGAGGTCCGGTGGCCGCTGGAACCTCAGAAGACCTTGATGTTCACGTACCGCGCGGGGCGCTCGCGCATGTCGTCGAGCAGCTTCCGCAGCGACACCAGCACGTCGTGGAGGTCCCCGTGCAGGGTGCTGTCGTTCACCGCCTTGCCGATCACCCCCTCGCCGCGGTCAATCTTGGCGAGGATAGACCCCAGCGCGGTGGTCGCCTGGGAGAGACCGTCGGTCATCTCCTTCAAACCCTGGGCCACCTCGTCCAACTGATCCAGCGACTTCCGGAAATCGGGCTTGGCAAACGTCGAATCCAGCCGGACGGCGAGTTGCTGCACCGCTTGCAACGTCTGCTGGGTTTCCGCCACCGTGGGCCCCTCGCCGATCTTCGAGATCACGCCCAAGGTGCGCTCCACCGCCACCAGCGTCCGGTGGATGTCCTCCGCCGTCCGCTGCGACAGGAGCGTCTGGACGCCTTGCAGGGCGTCGCTGGCCCGGGTGGTGAGGTTGGCGGCTGCCTCGGTCACCGGGACCTCGCGCGTGCCGCTGATGACCTGACCGTCCCGCAAGAGTTCCGCCGCACTGCCCGGGATATAGTCTATGTACTTGGCCCCGAAAAAGTCCGCCGAGGCCACCATCGCTTGGGCGTCCACATGGGGCCGGCGCGCCCGGTCAACCTCCAAATACACCATCACATTACCTACGCCTTCGAGCACCACGTTCGCCACCCGCCCCACCTTGACGCCCGAGGTCTGGACCGGATCCCCCGGCCGGAGCCCGGCGACGTTGGTAAACCGGACCGGCACGATCACGGTGCTCGCCGGCCCGATGGTCTTCCCGCTGAGCCACATCAGCCCCAGCGTGAAGACCGCCAGGCCCACCATCACCAGCACACCGACCTTCAGTTCCTGCTTGTAGGCCAGGTCCATGGGTCGCTCAGTGCGTCACGGGGATCGTGAGATCGCGCTCCAGAAACTCGCGCACCGCGGGGTCCGTGCTGGCCTTCAGGTCGTCCGCCTTCCCCATGGCCCGAATCCGGCCGTCCATCAGCATCGCGATCCGGTCCGCCACGCGAAACGCACCCCGCACGTCGTGCGTGACCACCACGCTGGTCACTCCCAACTCGTCGTCCAGCTTCTCGACCAGCGAGTCAATGATGTCCGCATTCACCGGGTCCAGCCCCGAGGTCGGCTCGTCCCAGAGCAGATACGTGGGCTCCCCCGCGATCGCCCGGGCGATGCCCACCCGCTTCTTCATCCCCCCCGACAACTCGGCGGGGTACTTCTCCGCCACCGCGGGGTCGAGGTTCACCAGTTCCAAACACTCCCGCACCCGCCGCTCGCAGTACGCCTTGTCGGCCGCCTTCGCCTCGTCCACGATCCCCAAGATGATGTTCTCCGCCACGCTCAGGGAATCGAACAGTGCCCCGTACTGGAAGACGTACCCAATCCGGCTCCGAAGCCGCGCCAGCTCGCGGCGCCGCAAGCGGGGAACGTTCAAACCATCCACCCACACCTCCCCTTTGTCCGGATGAATCAGCCCGTTGATGTGCTTGAGCAAAACACTCTTGCCCACCCCCGACGGCCCCAGCAAGGCCACCGTCTCACCCTTGCGCACCTCGAAGTCCACCCCGTCCAGCACCACCAGGTCGCCGAACCGCTTCGAGACGTTTCGCAGCTCGATCATGCCGGCTTGAGCAGCAACTTCGCCAGCGCCGCGTCCAGAAACAAAATGAGCACCGACGCGCTCACCACCGCCGTCGTGGTGGAGCGCCCCACCCCCTCGGCCCCCTGCTTGGTGCTAAACCCCATGTAACACGGCACCACGGTGATCGCCAGGCCGAAACACAGGCTCTTGATCATGGAATACCACAGATCCCAAGGCTTGAAAAAATACTGCGCCCCGTAGACGAAATCGGCATTCGTCATGTGCAGCGATCCCTTGGCCGCAAACCACCCGGCGAGAATGCCCACCAGGTCCGCAAACACCACCAGGATCGGCAACATCAGTGTCCCCGCCACGACCCGCGGCAACACCAAATGCGAGACCGAAGAACGACCCAAAGACTCCAGCGCATCAATCTGCTCGGTCACCCGCATGGTTCCCAGTTCCGCCGCGAACCGGGCCCCGATCCGCCCGGCCAGCACCATCGCCGTGAGCACCGGTGCCAGCTCCAAGACGATGGACTCCACGATCACGCCACCATAGAAATAGGCAGGAATACTGCCGGTGAACTGGTAGCCCGCCTGAAGCGAGGTCACCGCCCCTGCGAACCCCGCCGTGAGCGCCACGATGAACAACGAGCCATAGCCGATCGCCTCCGCCTGCTCGAAGGCCCGCGGGACCCACGCCCGCCACTCCGGCAGCGCCCGGATCATCTCCAGCACCAAATAGGAGATCCGGCCGACATGCCCCGTGGCGGCCAGGGTGAACCGGCCCACCAGCCGGCGAACGTCGAGGGTGGCCGTCCCAGCCCTCATCCCGCTCGCCCCCCGGGCTTGCGCCCTCGGGCCCCCTCCCCAGCCCAGGGACACCCTCCCACCCCGCGGCAACCACCACTCTTCCTCTTGGCTCCTGCCACCGTCATGTTCCCGTCTCCTATGACCGCCCCTCGCAACGCCCTGGCCTTCAAACGACTGCTGTTGAAGTGGTTCCGGCTGGCCGGCCGCCGCCTCCCTTGGCGCACCACCCGGAACCCCTACCGCATCCTGGTCTCGGAAATCATGCTCCAGCAAACCCAGGTCGGCCGAGTCATCGAATACTATCCCCGCTTCCTCAAACGGTACCCAACCGTGCACCACCTCGCCAAGGCTTCACCAGAAGCAGTGCGCGAAGCCTGGGAGGGCCTAGGCTACTATCGGCGGGCTGAAAACCTGCGCCAGCTGGCACAAGCCGTAGTTCAGCAATACAGCGGACGCATCCCCGACCGCCCGGCCGTGCTGGGAAGCCTGCCGGGGGTGGGCCCCTATACCGCGGCTGCTGTCGCAAGCTTTGCCTACCAGCGCCGAGAAGCGCCAGTGGATACCAACGTGGCTCGCGTCCTGCGCCGGGCCTTCCAGCCCCACCCACCTGACGGCGCCGCCGGTCGCCGCGCCCTAACGGCGCTGGCCCGCGCGATCCTTCCCAAGAACGCGCGCACCGCCTGGGAGTTCAATCAGGCCTTGATGGACTTGGGGGCAATGATTTGCCGCGCGAGAAAACCCTGCTGCTCCCTCTGCCCGGCACGCGCCGCCTGCCAAACCGGACGCAACGCCGCGGCTGGCTAGCCTCGAGCCGGCGGCGAATACCGCCGCCGCAGCCCGCCCCCGCGGGCTGGAGGCCGCACCCCTCAGGACCCACAGGAGCTAGGTCCCCGGTCTTCGAAAGGGCCGGGCGCCTAGAAAACCCGGGCACCCACGAGCGCCAGGACGGCCAGCGTGCCCGCCACCGAGGAGGCCACCATCTGGCGCCGGCGCAGTCGCTCGAAAGCTGGCGGCAACTGGCCCTGCTCGTCCGGGTCGGCAACACGGGCCAGCAGGTTGGCCGTCGGTAGTGCCACAAAAAGCACGACGATCCCCCCTACGATGCCCCCACCTTGCATCAAGGCCAAGCCCGGCCGCCCCAAATCCGCCCCCTGGCCTGAACGAGCGAGCGCCATCGTGAGCCACAGGCCGGTCAGCACCGTCACCAGCGCCCCGGGAGCGATCACCACCGCCTGCACCCGGGCCACCAGCCGGTAAACGGCTGCCCTGATGCGCAGCTCCTCCCCCCGCGCCGCCAGCACCAGCACCATGGCGCCGATGCCGCCGCCGATCCACAGCGCTTGGCCCAAGAGGTGCAGGAAGCGAACCAGCGCCATCAGCGAGTCAGCTCCGGGCTCAGGGCCCGCCGGCCCGCGTAGCCCGCATCCACCTCGTGCCAGTGCTGGATCTCGGGCTCCCCCAGCTTCCAGCACAAATAGATGTCGCGATCGTTGAGCTTGCTGCGAAAGTCCACCAGGCCCTCCTCGAAGCCCTTGAACACACATCCCACCAGCGACAGTTCCTCGATGAATCCGTTGATCCGGTGCGCCGCGTCATCCACCGCCCGGCGCAGGCGCACCTGCTCCTCCGTCTCGGGATCCCCCGCCCGCCGGCCGGCGGTGATCAACTCATAGCGGTAAATGTGCTCCCGCCACCGCCGGTACTCCTCCACGATGTCCTGCACGATGCGGCTGACGAAGGGCAAGGTGCGATTGGCTTCGTCCAGCGTGAAATACTTGGCGCTCACGACAGGCTCCAGGCACGGAAAGGTGGTCAGTGCCTAGTTAGCGCCGGCCCTCGCCCGATGCAAGGCGCCCTCCCTTTGCTCGCTCGCCGCTTTCCCCGCGTCGGCCTCCGCCCCTCTTGACAGCTCCGGAACCGACGCTCAGGACCTTCGGTCCCGCGCCGCCAGAGCGCGGGCTGCAGCCCGGTATCCCTCCTCCACATACTGCAACGCTCGGCCCACCTGGAACGTGGCTCGGCCCTCGAGCGCGGGCCGGACCAGCACCAGGGGAATGCGCTGCTCCCACCGCGCCATGGCTTCCTCCGCCTGCACCGCCATCATGATCCGCAGCGCATTGTCGTGCGCCGCCAGCATGCCATAGCGGCCCGGCCGGCCCAGCGTCGGCTCGACCAGCGACGGACCGGCGTACACCGCCACCACGAGATCGGGATCGCAAGCCGCAGCCACGTGCAGCGGCAGGACCGCCCGCAATCCCCCGTCCACGTAGGCCCGAGCCCCGATGATCGCGGGCGGGTAGTACACGGGCAGCGCCGCGGAGGCGTACAGGGCCTCCCGCAGGGCCGCGTCGGCCCGCCCTCCTTCGCCGAAGAGCTCCAGCTCGCCCGTCGCGGCGTCCACCGCTGTGACGGTGAGCGGCCAATCCAGGTCTTGGAATCGCTGGGCCGGCACCAGGCGGGCGATGGTCTCCCGCAACGGCTCGGCGCGCAGCACGCTCCAGCCCAGCGGCCCCAGCAGCGCCCCAACGGACAGCCGCGCCACGTCGCCCCGGGAGACCCCTCTGATGCGGCGCAGCGCCTCCTCGTAGCCCAGCCCGGAGGCGAACATGGCGCCGATGATGGCTCCCATTGAGGTCCCCACAAAATGCGTCGGCCGAATCCCGAACTCGCCCATCGCCTTGAACGCCCCAATGTGTGCCGCCCCCTTCGCACCTCCCCCCGAAAAGACGCACACCACCCGCGAGGTGCTCATCGCGCCCCACTGCCGCGGTCCGCCAGCCGCCGTGCCCGGCGAGCCTCCGCAGCCCGGTAGCGCCGCCACTCGTCCTCGGTCTGGGGGAGCACCGGCGGCACCGGGGTGGGTCTGCCCTGCTCGTCAATCGCCACGTAGGTGACGTAACAACTGTTCGTGTGCCGCCGACGACCGGTTACCAGGTCCTCCGCCTCGATCTCAACACTCACCTCCATCGAGGTGCGACCCGCATAGTTCACGCTCGCCCTCGCCGTCACCAACTCGCCGAGATAAATCGGTTCGAGAAAGTCCACTCGATCCACCGAAACCGTGACACATTGCCGCCTCGCGTGCCGAGTGGCCGCCACCGCCGCCACCCGGTCCACCAGCGAGAGGATCACTCCGCCGAACACGTTGCCCAGGTTGTTGGCATGCTGGGGCATCATCAGCTCGGACATGGTGGCCTGAGAATCCTTCACCGGCCGAGGCTCGAGATCGCTACCCATCGAACGACCCCCAGTCAGCGCGCACCCCGCGCGGGCGCTCCCCCGGTTGCCCGTAGTCGAGCGGCCGCAGGTAGGATTCCCCGATCGCCTGCTGGCTCAGGACCGCCACCGCCGGAAGGCGGCGCTTCCAGTGCGTAGCCTCCAAGCGCCGGCGCACCAACTCGATCTCCTCGGCGCTGAAGCCCTGCGCCTCGATATATGGCCGTGGCGTCCCCCGCAGCAGATGGTACAAGATGCGGTCCAACTTGGCGTACGAAATGCCGAGGTCTCCCTCATCGGTTTGCCCGGGGACGAGATCCGCCGTGGCCGGCTTCCTGAGGATCACCTCCGGAACGCCGGCGTACCGCGCCACCGCCAGCACCTGGGTCTTGAACAGATCTCCCAGCGGGTTGACCGGCGGTGCGTCGTCCCCGTGCCAGGTGAAATAGCCCATCAGCCGCTCGGTCTTGTTGCCGGTCCCCAGTGGTAGCGCGCGATATCGTGCCGAAAGATCGAACAGGGCCATCATCCGAGCCCGCGCCACCAGATTCCCCAGCCGCACGGGATCCGTGGCCGCGGCACTGGCCCGCACGTAGCCGTCCACCGCCGCGGTCACGTCAATCGTTTCCAAGACGATGCCCGCCTGCTCCGCCACCAGCTGGGCATGAGCCAGGCTCTCCGGGCTCGAGGTCTTGTACGGGAGCCTGACCCCGATCACGTGGTCCGGACCCAGCGCCTTGGCGGCCAGGATGGCCACGAGCGAGCTATCCACGCCACCCGAAAGGCCCACGAGACCCTTCGTGAAGCCCCGTTGCCGCACCACTTCGTCCTGGAGAAACGCGATCAACCACCGCTCCACCAACTCAGGATCCACCGCCAGCGGATCCCGAGCGGGCCGAGCCGGCATCACGGGCAGCCGCGCCGCCGAGGGTCGAGAGAGCGTCGGCGCGGAAGCGGGATCCTCCGGGTCAAACGACAACGGCCTCCGCTCCCGGACCTCGAACGATCGCCACAGATGCGGCAGCGCGGTCTCCAAGTCCGCCAAGAGCGGCTGCTCAGCCCGGGCCCTGGCGATCTCGCCGAGATCCAACTCGACGCTGAGCAGAGCCTCCTCGAACAGCGGAGCACGCGCCAGCACCTCCCCATCCGGTCCCACCACCACCGAGGCCCCAGGGAAACCCTTGCCGGCCTCGAAGCCCACCAACTGGGCCAGCACCACGACAACCCCGTGCTCTTGCGCGATGCCGCACACCAGTCGCTCCCAGCGTTCGACGCTTTCCGGCCTCGTCCCCCGGCCTCCTTCGCTGATCCCGCTGCCGGAGCCAGCCCCTGGCCAGGTTGGCCCACTAGCCGCACCCGCCCCGCGCGCCGGCGCAGCCGAGGGCAGGATGATGACCTGGGCCCCATCCAAGGCCGCCAAGGACGGCGCCATCGCATGCCAGCCGTCCTCGCATATCAACAGCGCCGCCCGCCCCCAGGTGGTATCGAAAGCCCGGACCTCGTGGCCCCGGTCCACGAAGCGCTCTTCGTCGAACATCCCGTAGGTGGGCAAGAACACCTTCCGGTGCACGTGCCGGATACCCGGCGCCGCACCGCCCAGGGCAGCGTACAGCGCCGAGTTGTAGAGCCGTGAGGCGTGCGCCTCGTAAAACCCCAGCGCGATGTCCAAGGGCGGCGCACCAGCCAGGACGTGCATCTGCGCCAGGTCCCGGAAAAGCGTCCCGGCGGTGACCGCCACGTCGCTGATTGCCCCCTCGACGAAATAGCCCGACAGCGCGGTCTCTGGAAAAACCACGAGCTGCGGCGGCCGATCCCACTCGGAGACTTGCGCCAACACCTCCCCCATCCGCCGGAGGTTTCCGGCGTAATCACCCTTCCTGGGGCGGATCTGGGCCACGGCCACCCGAAGCGAAAGCATGCGAGGACACGTAAGATAGCCGAACCCGAAGTCCCGGTAAGCGCGGCAGCCCGGCGCCGCCGTTTCCCACCCCGGCCGGGAGGCGTTTAGCTTTCAAGCACCTTGGGCTTCCGACGGCTCGTGGCCCCGGCGATGGAGTTCGCCGTCACCCGTCCCCACCGGCGGACTGATGACTCCTACACCACCCCTCGAGGAAGAGTCAGGCGCATGAGGCCCAACCTGCTGAACGAGCACCAAGCCCGCCACATCGCATCCGTCCTGGGCCTGCTGCTCGACGAACTCGGCGAACTCGCTACCCCACTGCCCCAGGAGCCTTGGGCGGCACCGGCCCGCGCCAGACTGGCCGCGGTCCGAAGCCGGGTGCTCGGCGTGTTTCACGAGTTGCACCTCGCACCACCCGAGTCCGCACCACCTCGGCGCCGGCTGGCCGCGTATGCCGGGGTTTGGCTGGTCCGGCTCGAGGACCTGCGCAGCCGCAGTCTCGCCCGCTACGGCCCCGTAGCGGAGGGACTAGCCGCGCGGCTCGAGCCGGCCCTCGATGCGGTGGCACGGGAACTCGAGCAGTTAGTCCGGCTCGCGGCGGACACCCCCGAGCCGCGAGACGCAAACCGATGAGAGCATCCAGCCCTGCCACACCTCGGCCGGATGATGGGCGCCGGCCCGATCACCTGCGAACGGGTTAGAGCCCTCCCGTACCGGCCGGCCAGCGTTCGGCTGTCGCAAGCGGAAGAGCTGGCGCCCAGCTTCCGCGGGCCCTGGCACGGGGCGTTCGGGTCCTGGCAAGCGGAACATGCGGCGCCCCGAAGGCCTGAAGCCCCCGCTGGCTGCGAGGGTGGTGAGCACCATGGTCATGGCAAGCGGAAATGCAGCGCGTCGAAGGCCAAGCGCCAGCCGATCTACGGCTGGCAGCAGGCCGCGGGTACGAACAAGGACCGGCCAAACCGCTCTCGCCCGAATGCGGCGATCCGCCGCTGCGTGGGCGCCGAAAGCAGGTAGTCCCTCAAGGCCCGGGCACCGGCGACGCCCACCCAAGGAAACCGCGCCGCATTCACCAAGATGATGTGGTAAGGATTGTGCAGCAGCGTGTCCCCTTCCACCATCACCTGCAGCTCCAGGGGCGCCACGTGGACGTGGCCGAGAAAGGTGCCGATGTCGGTCAGGGTATAGGCCCGAATCTCGCTGGCGATCTGCAATGTGACCCCCATACCTTGACCCGATTCGCGGTACCAGTCGTCCCGCCGGGCATCGGGCGAGAGGCCGGCCAGGCTCCAGAGCCGCCGCTCCTTGGCCTGGGTGCCCGACCGGTCCCCACGCGCCACGAAGGTGGCGCGCGCCCGCGCGATCGCGGCCAACGCTCGGGGTGCGCTCGCCATCCCCCGGATGCCGGCGGGATCGGCCGGCGGCCCCACGATCACGAACTCGTTGGAGGCAAAGGCCTGCCGCTCTGAACCGTATCCCTGAGCCATGAACGCGAGTTCCGCATCCGGATCATGCACCACCAGCAGATCTGCCTCTCCCCGGCGACCCAGTTCCATCGCTTGACCGCTTCCCACCACGATCACCTTGACGCGGCGTCCGTATTGCCGCTCGAACTCCGGCAGGAGCGCCTCCAACAACCCGGCGTCTCGAACCGACGTCGTGGTCCCCAGCACCAGGTCCCGCACCTGGCCCCGGGCTGGCACTGCGCCAAAGAACGCAGCGGCAAGGCCAAGGCCCAGCAGCCCCGCCCTCGCGCCCACGGAAAGCCCTCCTATCCGCCGCCTCGCCCTCACCCCTCCTCCAAGCGACGCTCCCCGCTGCCTACCGGGCGACCGAATCCCGCACCGCGGGGCCCGGGGGCGCGCCGGGCCGCGGGATCGCGGTGTCCTGCTGCAGCGGCACGGGGATGGGCCGCATGGGCCGCACTTCCTCCTCGCGGCCGATCCAGCGGCCCAGCCACCACGACAGCAACACCAACACCCCCAAGGCACCGAAGCGTATCAGCCTCCGGCGCAGGCTGGGCGAGAGCCGGGCCTTCAGTTCCACGTTCTCCCGCCTCAGCTGCCCCTTTTCGGCCGCCTTCTCCACCGCCGCCACCAGGTGACTCATGTCCACCGGCTTGATGAGAAAGTTCTCCGCCCCGAGCCGCATCGCCTGAATCGCGTTTTCCAGCTCGCCATGCCCGGTGAGCATGATCACCATGGCCTGCCGCCGCACCAGCACCTCCAGCACTTCCATGCCCGGCATCTCCGGCATGAAGAGATCCAGCACCACCACGTCGGGCTGATGCTGCTCGAAAAGCTTGATCCCTTCCTTACCGGAGGAGGCTCGATACACCTGGTGCCCTAGGCGCTCGAAGTAGTCGCCCAGCGAGCGCAGGACGGCGGGGTCGTCGTCAACGAACAGAATGCGATAGGTTGCCACGGTGCGCGCCCTCCCGGATCGGTCGCCTCCCCCAGCAGCTCGCCAGCCGCGCCGCCGCGAGGCGGGCAGCCAACCGGCCGGGCAGCGACCACGCTGGTAGCGTCAAAACAGCTCGACCTGCGGTCGCAACATCCGAGGGTCCACAGCCTCCTGCCCCAACAACCGCTGCATCGCCCGCACGCTGTGCGGGCTATGCCCCTCATAGTGGTTGTTGAAGTAACCGTAAATGGCCTTCACCCGCGGCGCCAGCGCCTGCAGCGCTTGGGCCCAGCGCCTCAACTCACTCTCCCGGTCCACCTGCACCCGCGAAAAGTCCCTGACCCGCCGCTGCCGGCCGATCCACCGGACGTACGAGAACTCCGCCGTGGGCTCGATCGCCAATTCCATAATCAGCCCCTGCCTGATCCAACGCGAGTCCGCCAGCACCAAGGCCACGCCCCGCCGGGCCAACGTCTCGAGCGTCTCGCCATCCAGCCAGCCGGCATGCCGGAACTCCACGGCCCACCGAAACCCGCCGGGCAAGGCCTCGATGAAGCCGCGCAAGCTCGCCCGGTTGGCCGAGGCCGGGTGGAATGCCGGGCTCAACTGAAGCAACAACGGTCCCAGCTTCCCCTCCAACTGACTGGCCCGCGCCAGGAACCGCCGCAGGACCCCTTCCACGCCCACCAACCGGCGTTCGTGGGTGACTTCCTGCGGAACCTTGAGCGCAAAAACAAACCCCTCAGGTACCCGCTCCCGCCAAGACCGCACCACCGGCTCTGCGGGGATGGCGTAAAACGTGGCATCCACCTCGACCGTGGAAAAGGCCTGCGCGTAAAGCCGAAGCATGTCCGTCGCCCTGGTGCCGGGCGGATAGAACGGGCCTACCCAGTCCCGGTAGTTCCAGCCCTGCGTGCCCAACAAGATGCTGGCGCTCACGCCGAGGGCGGCGCGGCTCGCCGCTCCCAATACATCCGCATCTCGGCCACCTTGCCGTCCTTGGTCTCGCAAAACAAGGCACCCCGGACGTCCACCCTTTCGCCCGTGCGCCGGCGGGTGTACGTGCACCGAAACTCGGCAGCAAACCACGGGCCGGCCACATAAAGCTCCCCGTAACGGAACGAGACCTCGGTCTGCGCCAGCGGCACGTCCCGCCAGTAATCCAGAATTGCCTGGCGACCCTTGAGCGGTACCTCGAACGGGCCCGGCTGGAAGACCCCATCGGCCAGGAACACGTCCGCGATCCGCGCCGGATCCCCCCCGTTCCAGCCCTGCCCGAACTGATCCAGCAGCGTACGGAATTCGCTGACCGCCGGCGTCATGCTCACCAAGTGCCCCCTTTGACCTTCTGCGCCGACAAGCTTAGGCCCCCTGCCCCGTCCGGGCTAGGGTGCCCCACGCGCGGGCCCGGCCTCACCTCCTGCCACGTCCCTCCAGCAACCGGCGAAAAGCCAGCGCGTTCCTGGGGGCTGCCGCACCCCAGTCGTTGTTGAAGAACGCATACAGCCGGCGATGCGCCAGCATGGGCCTGAGCCGGGCGGCCCAGCCGCTCAGCTCCTTCCCAGAATACTCGTAGCGATAAAGCTGCGGCCCCAAACCGTGAAAGCGGACGTACAAGAAATCGGCGGTCGCTACAATGTCGCCGGGCAGTCGAGGATGACTCACCGCCACAAAAGCTGCCCGATGGCGCGCCAGCAGAGCCGCTACGTCGTCGTCCCACCAACTCGGATGCCGGAATTCCACCGCGTGCCGCAGCCCCCGCGGGAGCATGCCCAAGAATCCCTCTAGTCGCTTAAGGTCCCGGGCGAGCCCCGGCGGCAGTTGCCACAGGATGACCTCGAGCGTCCGGAGCGCCCTGACCCGCTCGAGAAACCGCGCCAGTTCCACTTCGCAATCCACCAGCTTCTTGAGGTGGGTCACCACCCGAGGCCCTTTCACCACCAAGTGGAAGCCACGCGGGAGCCGCCGGTTCCAGCCGGTAATCATCCCCGCGAACGGCAGCCGGTAAAAGGTCGCGTTCACCTCCACCGTGTCGAACTGCCGGGCGTAATAGGCCAGCCGCTCGCTGGCCGCGATCCCAGGCGGGTAGAAAGCGCCG
The DNA here is from genome assembly GCA_037440225.1 of Gemmatimonadota bacterium. Lineage (GTDB taxonomy): Bacteria > Gemmatimonadota > Gemmatimonadetes > Gemmatimonadales > GWC2-71-9 > JACPAP01. Next base: position 104,026 of record JBBIUN010000005.1, read on the forward strand.
TCCCAATCGGCGTAACTCCAGCCCGACGTGCCGACATGCACGCGTCTTGCCATCTGCCACCGGCGCCGTGATCCCGTGCGCCCAGCCTAAAGATGCCCCGCCTGCCACGGGGCAACCAGACCGGGCCTCGGCACCGGACGCGCACCTTGGGCGCACGACGGGCGCCCGAAGCCCGTCCAGTTCTCCGGCTGTCCCCCGTCTTTCTTCCTTATTCCTCCTAATGCTCCCCTCTACACCCCGCGCGAAGCGACCGGGGCCGCGGTAGATTGGTGCCGGTGCCTCTGGTGCCCCGGCAGCGGACCTCGATCCCGCACCCAGCATGACCCAACCCACAACCGTCGTCATAGATACGGACCCCGGCATTGACGACGCCGTGGCGCTGGCCTTGGCGGCCCGCTCCCCTGAGCTTCGGGTCGCCGCGGTGACCACCACGTACGGCAACGCTCCCCTCCCCGCCACGACCCGCAACGCCAGAACCGTCCTCGATCTCGCCGGCCGACCCGACATCCCGGTCTGGCCGGGAGCCGCACGGCCTCTCGGCAGGAAGCCGGCCTACGGGGCAACCCTGCACGGACCGAGCGGCATAGGCTACGCGCCCGTCGGACCTGCACCCGCCACCTCACCCGACCCCGCCGCCTTGCTCGAAGCCCTCCGCGCAGCGAGCAGGCCGTGCGCCCTTCTCACCTTGGGGCCCCTCACCAACCTGGCCCTGGCCCTCGAGCGCGACCAAGACGCCGTCCGGCGAACCGTGACCCGGCATCTGGCCATGCTGGGCAATTTCGGTCCCGCCGCCTCGCCCGATCGCGTGGCGGACTTCAACGCCTGGGCCGACCCGGAAGCCGCCCAGCGCGTCCTGAGTGCCGCGCTCCCCACCCACCTCGTACCGCTCGACGTGACTCGCCAGTGGGTGTTCTCCCCCGTCCAACTGCGGGCCCTGCGCCGGCAGGGGGATGCGCTGTCGCGCTGGCTCGGGCTGGCGCTCCAGTTTTCGGTCGAGGCCCACCGGCGCGTTCGCGGCATCGCAGGCTGCATGCTCCACGACAGTGTGGTGATGGGGGAGATCCTTTCGCCCGGAATCCTCTGGTTCCGCCAGCGCGCCGTGGCCCTGGACCTTGACGAAGGAGCCCACCGCGGGCATACAAGGGAGCGGCCGGATGGCCGCCCGATTCCGGTGGCCGTCAGCGTGGACCTCGAGCGGCTGGCTGCCCTGCTCCAACGGCTGCTGCCGGTCTAGGAGTGCTGCCGGCCGCCTCGAGGCCAGGTCACTAAGAGCGGTGCCGGACTACCGAGTGTCAGGGAGACTACCATGCCCGTAGGACAAGTGCGCGTCGCCGTCGTCGGGACCGGAGAGATCGGCAGAGGTTGGGCCTCCCTCTGCGTGGCCGCCGGCTGGCCGGTCGCGGTCTTCGACAGCCAAGCCGAGGCTCTCGAGGCCGCTCCCGCCGAGATCGCCGGCCGCGCCCGGGCTCTGGTGGCGCTCGACCGCGCCGAAGAGGCCGGTGCGGAAGCCGGTGTCGCGAGCCTCACAGTGGGCCGCAGCCTGCTCCAGGCGTGCAGCGAGGCCCAATGGATCATCGAATCCATCGGCGAAGACCTGGTGGCCAAACAAAAGCTGCTGGAAGCCTTCGAGTCTGTCGCGCCTCGGGCCCGAGCCGTTACCAGCTCGACCGGGACCTTCTCGACCGCCGACCTGGTAGCGCGCTGCCGCCGCCCCGACCGCGTGCTCGTCGCCCACCCCATGAGACCGGTCGAACTCATGTCTTTGGTCGAGCTGGTACCCGGTCCCCAGACCGACCCTGCTCTCCTGGAAGTCGTCAAAGGCTGGCTCCGCGCCCTGAACCGCATCCCCGTCACCATTCGCAAGCCGATCTACGGCAGCGTGGCCGGGCGCATGGCCGCGGCCGTCTGGCGCGAGGCCATTGACTTGGCGCTGAAAGGCGTCATGGACGTGGACGACCTGGACCGCGCCGTTTCCGTGGGACCAGCCCTCGGCTGGGCCGCCGCCGGCCCCCACTTGACCCACCTCCTAGCCGCCGGCGAGCGGAACGTGGCGGCGTACCTCCAAGTGCTCCTGCACACCCACGAGAGCTACTGGGCCGACCTCGCTTCCTGGGCCAAGCTGGAGCCGGAGGACCAGCACCGGTTGATTCACGCGATCGAGCAGGCCTACCAGGGGCAGGTCGAGCAGATCCGCCAGGCGCGGAACCGGAGGCTGGCGGCCATGCTGCGAGCGTTGGAAGAGGCGAGAACGACCTAGCCTCCCCACCGGCTCCGTCAGCGCGGCAGCCGCAGCACCAGGCCGGCACCGAGGGTCCACGTAACCCCCGCCCCCCCGCCGACGCCGCGCCCACCGCTAACGTCGAACTGCAAGTTGTCCCGCACCAGCCATGTTACACCGCCGTCCACAGCGTGCGCGGACGCGCCACCCGGCACCGGGACGGTTCCGAACGTCTCGGCGAACATCCCGATTCGGCCCGACAGGGCCACAGCCAACGACAACGTATACGTGAGATGCGCCCCAACAGCGCGGCCGCTACCCCCGCCGGCGCGGGCGGTCCAGGTCGAACCGAGATTGGATCCGACCGACAGGCGATCTCCAAACGCCGCACTGAGGGCCAGGAGGACCGACGGGTCCACGCCGCCGCTCGTCACAGCATCCGAGCCGGTGGGTACGGACACCCCGCCTATCAGCGCAGCGCCCGGCCTCCCTCGGGCCGCTGCCACGAGGCGGTACTTGAATCCCAGCTCCGCGTCGCCCAGCCCGCTGCGTTGGGCGGCCGCAGCGCCGCTGGCCAACTGCAACCCGGGCAAGCCCAGACGCGCCTCCAGGGCGTGGGTCACGCCCACCCTGGCGAGCAAGCCGGGCAGGGTGTGCGTGCGTACCCAGATCCCACCGTGCTCCGCCGCCTCGAACGACCAACCGGCCTCGATCTGGACGAAGCCTAAAGGTACGATGCTCGTGGATTCCGTCTCGTCCGGCCGATCCGCGGTCAGCGGGCCCGGGCGCAGCGTATCAGCCTGCGCCCAAAGTAGCCGGGGAGCGGCCGCGCACAGCACCCGGGCGAAGAGGAAGAGCATAGCCCTGCGTCGCCTAACTCTCTCAGGCTGCCACCAGTAGCCCCGTCCCGTACATCGCCAGCATCCCCGCCACGAGTCCGCCGGCCGTGTAGGGAGTCCAAATGCTGCCGTCCAGCTCGCGGGTCACGACCTGGTAGAGCGCCACGATCACCTGGGCGATCGCGCCCGCCCCCACGCCCAGGAATAGCGTGGCGTACAAGGGAGAGTACGCGAAGCCGCCGATCCAGGCGCCGAGCACGGTGGGTCCCCCGGCGAGCGCGCCCAGGGCGGCCAGGGTCTTGAGCCGCGGGGCATCGCGCGCAATCGGCGCCACGATCCCCAGCCCCTCCGTCGTGTTGTGCAACATGAACCCGATGATCAGCAGCGCGCTCAGCGCCGCTTGGCCCAGCCCGTAGGCCGCCCCGATCGCCAGCCCCTCGCCCAGGTTGTGCAGCCCGATGCCCAGCGCGACAAGGTAGGCCACCGCGCGGCGCTCTGGCTCTCCACCGGCGCTCGTCTTGGCACGCGAGGCGAGCTGGAGCAGGAACAGCGTGCCCACCGCAGCCACCACCACGAGCAGCGTTCCCTGGAACGCTCCCGCCAGGGCTTCCGCCACCTCGAACCCCTCGTGCAGCGCCTCGGCGCCGAGGAAGAGGAGCAGGCCCGCGGTCAGAGCCAGCGCGAAGTGCATCCAGCGCCGCCCCAGATCCCTGAGGAACGGCAGCCACAAGAGGCCCAGCGCGACCGGGATCACGCCCACGGCGAGTCCGATGGCCGTGAACGCGCCGACAAAGCGCCACCCGGGACTCGGCGTCTCAGTCGCGATGGCGATTTCGTGCGTGAACGTGAGGCCGGTCGAACTCAACAGCGTGATCTCGTGGGGCTCCCCGAAGACCCACGGGTAGGGGATTTCGACGGTCGCGTGACCCAGCCGCCCCAGCGTGGGGTCCGGCCGGATGGTGAACTCCCAAAACGCCCGGTCAATCATGACCTGCGCCACCGTCACCGGCTCGGGCCCGCCGTTGACCACCTCCACCCGCAGGAGATTGGGCGCCAGCGACACGCGCTCGAACGTCAACTGTTCGACGGGCGGCACCCCCCGCCTGAGGAACTCGATGAGCGGCCCGCGCGCCACCACGAGCGACAGCGCCGCCAGCAGCGCCACGGGGAGCAGGCCCCAGAACCACAACCGGCCGGTCCGCGTCATCACGCCACCGCGTCCTGGACCTCGAAGATCCCCATCCACCCCAGCTCCGTGAACTCCGACTGGTGGGCATGGAACATGTACCGGCCCGGCAGGTCGTAGGTGAACTCCAGAACGTGCCGCTCTCCTTGGCACATCATCAGCGTGTCCGTGAATTCGTGCGGTACCAGGGACGAACCCGTGCGATACACGCGGAAAAAGTTGCCGTGCAGGTGGATCGAGTTCACCAGGTCGAACTCCAGCGCGTTCACCAGGTAGACGCGCTGCAGCTCGCCCCGCCGGACGGGAATCGGGCGGTTCTGGTAGGCGAAGGGCACGGTGTTGACCGCATACGCCTCGTTCTCCCCGTCGAAGTTCGTGTCGAATCCATTCATGACCATCACCATCTCGCGGGCCGGCGGGCGGGGAGTCCGGGGATCCACGATGAACGCTCCATAGAGCCCCTTGGCGATGTGCTTCTTGAGCGGCACCGCATGACAGTGGTACAGATGGAGCCCGAACGGCTTCGCCTCGAACTCGTAGACGTAACTGGACCCCGGCGCCACGACCTCGAAAACGCCGTCCATGTTGGCCGGATGCACCCCGTGGAAGTGGATGGTGTGGGGATGGCTCCCCAGGTTCCGAAAGTGCACCCGCACTAGGTCTCCTTCGGTGGCCCGAAGCGTGGGACCCGGCACCTGGCCGTTGTACGTCCAAGCCGGAAACCAGACACCGGGCGCCACTTCGATCTCTCGATCCACGGCTGTCAGCTCATAGCTCCGCACCAGCTGGCCCGACCGCAGCCGCTCCACCTCACCTTGGTCGAAGGTCTCCAGAAACCCCAGCGGATCGAATCCCCGATCCCGCACCTCCCCCAGCGTTCCTGCCATCTTCCGGTCATGGCCCAGCCCGAGCACCTGAGACTCGAGACCCTTGAGCCCACCCGCCGCGGCCAGCCCAGCAAGCCCCAGAGTGCCCTGCTTGAGAGCCGCACGCCGATCCAAAGCTTTCATCCGGCCTCCTTCGGTATGATCTCGCACCACAGCCCACCCGCCAGCTCGTGCCCGATCACCTGTTCCTTGATGGGAGGCCCGAGCAGGCGGATCGTCACGGGCCCCCGAAACGGCTGCCGCAAGAGCACCTCGAACCGCACCCCCACCCTGAGGCCCAACGACGCCACGTACCGCAGCAGCTCAGGGTCCCGGTCGCTCAAGCGGCGAAGCTCGGCCGTCTCGCCCGCCGGAACCTCGGACAGCGCCACCAGCTCGACCTCCTCCAACTCCCCCCCCGGGCTGGGGATCGGCGCCCCGTGAGGGTCGAATCGCGGGTTCCCCAAGGCCATCGCCATCCGCTCGACCAGCTCGTCCGAGACGGCATGCTCCAGACGCTCCGCTTCGGGGTGGACCGAGTCCCAGTCATAGCCCAGCTTCGAGACCAAATACGTCTCCAGGATGCGGTGGCGGCGGAGCATCCGCAGGGCCGCGCGCCTGCCGCTCGCCGTAAGCTGCACCCCTCGGTACGGCACGTGCGCCAACAAGCCGGACGCCGACAGCCGCTTCAGCATGCCGCTCACCGAGGGGGGAGCCACTGCCAGCGCGTCCGCGATGGCCGTGGTCTGAGCCAGCCCGCCCAGGGCCTCGAGTTCGAAGATCGCCTTGAGGTAGTCCTCGCTGGAGCGCGTCAGATCCGGCCGGCGCTCAGCACGAACCATACGCCGCAACCAAGCCGCGGTGCCTAGAATGTGCCAGCACGGTCAGCTCGCTGATTAGGTGCGCCTAAATTATAATTACTGGGGCGGCGAAATGCCAGATCGAACTTGAGGTCACTTCACTAACTCTGTGAACGGACGCAAGATGCGCTCTGTCATGCCCCAGACGACATGAACTCCGACCCGGTAGCCAGGAAACGACTCGCGCCGGCTGGGGATGGTGATCTGGGTCCGGGTCCGGCCGCTGGCCAGCTCGTCCAAGGCAACCCACACGTGCTCGGCCACCTCCCCGCTGGGGCTCACCACCGGCTTCGCCCTCAAGCCGAAGACAAAGGGCCGGACCACTACCGGCGGAAGCGTCGGCGTACGCGGAGCGAGATCGTCCAGCTCCCCGAGAAGCTCCTCGCCTCCCACCCTGATGCCCACCTCCTCCCAGATCTCTCGGATCACGGTGGCCAACAAGTCGAAATCCGCCGGATCCCGGCGACCTCCCGGGAGCGCCATTTGCCCGGACCACGGATCTCCCGGATGCTCCGCCCGTCTGATGAGCAACAACTCGACGCGGCGGTCGGTGCCCGGGGCCAGCAGCAGCGCCACCGCTGCTTCGATGCAGCCGGCAGCACTCAGCCGCCGGGGCCGGTACCCGGCGAGCCTCTCATGCACCCGCTCCAGCGTGATCGGGGTCACAAGATTTTGGGTCGTTCGACCAGCGAGGATGTGAGCCCGCTCGCAACCGCCCCCTTGCATCGGGTGCTATTATTGATGGCGTGGAAGGACGCCCTGCTCACCTGTACCAGGAGGTGGTTATCCGTACCTTGGGTGTCGGACTGCTCGCCATTGCTGCGCTGGCGGTGGCGGGGGTGTTGCTCGCGCGCCGGCGCCGGCCCGCGCCCGCCTTTGGCGCCCGCGGCCGGTCCCGCCAAGTGGACGATATCTACGCCGCGGGGTGGTAGCAGGCTAGCGAGCGGCACGTGAGGCCGGAAGGCGGATGCTGCGGCACAGCGCGGCATCCGCCTTCCTCATTTCGGGACCGAGGGGTACATTCCCCCGCTGCGTCTTCCCAGGGAAGGGGGTCGCGATGGGCCTTACCATACGACCGTCCAACCCCGCGCTCACGGCCGTCGGCCGCCTGCTCGCGGCCAGTCGGGAACAGCTGGTGGCCCGGTGGGCTCACTGGATCAGCGACCGGCTGGCCGAGGCTCCCCACATTCGGCGGCCCACGGTCGAGCGCCAGCTTGCCCTCCTCATTGATATCCTGATCGAGATGGCCGGGCCGCTGCGGCGTCAAGTGGCGCAGCTCTGGTTTGACGCCTGCGAGTTCTACGGGCAGGTGGCCGCGGCGCGGGGGCTCGCCGCAGGAGAAGTGGTCGAGGAAATCCAGCATTTGCGGGAAATGCTGATCCGCGAGCTGTCCGAACTCATCGCGGCCCTGCCGGCCCGCCACTCCATGGCCACGGTGCTGCGGCTCAACCGGCAGGTGGACAAGGGGATTGCCCACGCCGTGGTGGGCTATACCGACGCCCTGGTGCAGAATCTTTTTTCCCAGCGCGGCACCCCCATCCCCGACCCCCTTCCCGCGGAGGACGACATCCTCTACCGCATCAGCCAGTTCGAGGCCGAACTCAAGCACCTCCAGGACAAGAGCCGCTAGCTACCCGCTGATCTCTTCGCCCCCGTCCACGTTGATCACGTTGCCCGTGATCCAGTCCGTTCCCGGATCGCACAAGGCTACGACCGCGCGGGCGACGTCGTCCGGCGTGGTCAAGCGGCGATGCGGATTGCGGCGCGCGGCCTGGTCGAACAGCCGGTCGCTCTCGGGAATCTTTTCGGCGGCCGGCGTGCGGGTCACTCCGCCCCGCAGGGCGTTGACCGTAATCCCGTGGAGCGCCAGCTCCAGGGCCAGCTGACGGGTATGCGACTCCAGGGCGCACTTGGCCGCCGAGACCGCCCCGTAGCTGGGAATCACCCGGGTCGAGCCGGAGGAGGTCATGGAAAACACCCGCCCGCCCTCGCCCATGAGTCCCCGCCGCACCAAGTCTTGTACCCAGTACACCAGCGAGTGGGCCATGACGTCGAGCGTCATCTCGATGTTGGCCCGGGTGAGCGCATCGGAGCCGATATAGGGCTTGAGCGTGCCGAACGCCAGGGAGTGCATCAGCACTGCTACCGTTCCTCCCGTGGCCTGGATATCGGCCGCCAAGGCGTCCAGCACCTCCTGCCGCTTGGCATCGTCCGCCGCATTGACGTTGAAGAACCGTGCCCGGCGGCCGCGAGCCGTGATGTCCGAGATGATCTCCTCGACGTGCTTGAGGCCCGCCTTGCGATCCAGATGGACGCCCGCTATGTCGTAGCCGGCCTTGGCGAGGGCGCGTGCCGTGGCCTCGCCGAACCCGCTCGAGGCCCCTAGGATCAAGGCCCAGCGGGGCGTTGTCCGTTGCGCGTGTGCCACCACGACCTCCATTCGAAACGGCGGAACTTAGCCCATGAAGCTTCACCTCGCCATTGCGCTCGGGCTCGCAGGCGGTCTGGCCCTGGGCCTGCTCGCCGCCGCCACCGGCTCCCCGGCACTGCTGCGGATCGCCGTCGGCCTCGAGCCACTAGGGACCATGTTCGTCAACCTGCTCAAGATGGTAGTGATCCCTCTGGTGACCGCTACCCTGTTCGTCGGCGTCGGCGGGATGGGCGACCTCAAGCGGCTGGGGCGCTTAGGCCTTGTGGCGTTGTTCTTCTTCGCAGCCACAACCCTGGTCGGCGTGCTCCTCGGTATGGCCTCGATGCACCTGTTGCTGCCGCTCGCCGACCCTGCAGCAGCTCGCGGCGCCACGGCCCCGACCCAAGTTCCCCAGGCGCGCTTGCCAGGAGCGGTGCAGTTTGTGATGAGCCTCGTCCCCAGCAATCCCTTCCAAGCGGCCGCTGAAGGGGCCCTCTTGCCGCTCATCGTGTTCACCGTGCTCTTCGCCGCGGCCACCAGCGCACTCCCGGAAGCCCAGCGGCGGCCCTTGATGGCGCTGGGTGAGGCTACGAGTGCCGCCCTCATCCGGCTGGTCCATTGGGTGCTCTGGGTGGCGCCCCTGGGGGTCTTCGCGCTCGCCGCCCCGGTCACCGCTCGCGCCGGCTGGGCCATGCTCCAGAGCCTGCTGGTGTTCGTGGCCGCCGTCTTCCTGGGACTCGCGGTCTTCTTGCTAGGGGTGTACCTGCCGGCCGCGACAGTGCTGGGCGGGCAGCGGCCAGCTCGGTTTTTCAAAGCGTGCTTAGGCTCCCAGCTCATCGGGTTTACCACCACCAGCTCTCCGGCCACCATCCCGGCCATGCTCGACGCCGGCGAGGCGCTTGGCGTCCCCCGCCCGATTTCATCGCTGGTCATCCCGCTGGGCGCCTCGCTGAACCGCGCGGGCAGCGCCCTGTTTCAAGGCGCGGGCTTGGTGTTCCTCGCCTGGCTGTACGGGGTGCCGCTCCCGGCTGCCGGCCTGGGCGGCGCGATCCTGGCTACGTTCCTGGTGGCGTTCACGGTAGCCGGGGTGCCGTCGGGAAGCGTGGTGTCCTTGGCCCCGGCGTTGAGCCACGTCGGCGTGCCCTTGGACGGACTCGGCGTGCTGCTGGGCATAGACCGGATTCCCGATATGCTTCGCACCGCGGTGAATGTGACCGGTACGATCACTGCAGCTCTCGTCTTGGGAGGACAAGAGGCAACCCGCGGGACCGAAGCAGTCACATCGCCCGCGCCCAACCCGCGGTCCGGGCACCGCCCCGGCCCGTAGCGAGCGGTCCCCTTTCGCTCATGCTGTTTGGTTTGCTGGCCGACGCCGTCGTCATCGTCCATGCCGCGTTTGTCGCGTTCGTCGTGCTCGGCGGCTTCCTGGCGCTCCGGTGCCGCCGGCTCGCCTGGCTGCATCTGCCGGCCGCGCTGTGGGGGGCTTGGATCGAATTCGCCGGTTGGACCTGCCCCCTCACGCCTCTCGAAAACACCCTCCGGCAATTAGCTGGCGAAGCAGGCTACGCCGGCGGATTCGTGGAACACTACCTGGTCCCCGTCCTCTACCCCGCAGCCTACTCCCTCCGCCTCCGAGTGGCGCTTGGGGGTCTCGCGGTGGCCCTGAACGCCGTGGCGTACGCGCTATACTTCAGGCGCCGCAGCTCGAACCGGAGCATCCTGTGAGTCTTCCTCCTCTTATTCCGCGCGAGGTCCTGTTCGGCAACCCGGAAAGGGCGGCGCCCCTGCTGTCGCCCGACGGTACCCGCCTGGCCTACCTTGCGCCTGTGGATGGCGTGCTCAACGTGTGGGTGGCTTCTCCGCAAGGCCAGGACGCGCGGCCCGTGACCCGGGACCGCGACCGGGGCATCCGCACCTACTTCTGGAGCCGGGACAGCCGGCAGGTGTTGTATCTCCAAGACAAGGGCGGAGACGAAAACTGGCGCTTATTCGCCGTGGACGTAGCCTCGGGGCTCGAGCGCGAACTGACACCCTACCCCGACGTCCAGGTGCAGATCATCGAGCACCACAAGCATCGTCCCCGCACCGTGCTCATCGCGCTGAACCGGCGGGATCCGCGATATCACGATGCGTTCCGCCTGGACCTCCGCACCGGCCAGCTCCACCTCGCAGCGGAGAATCCGGGGAACGTGGTCCAGTGGCTTCCCGATGCCGACCTGCAGGTGCGCGGCGCGGTTGCGTCCCGGGAGGACGGGGGCTTCGATCTGCTCCTCCGCGGCACCGAACTCGAGCCCTGGCGCCCCGCCGTCCACTGGAGCGCATGCGATGCGCTCGCCAGCGGCCCAGTGGGCTTCTCCCGCGACGGCCGGGCGCTCTTCCTGCGGGACTCGCGCGAGGCCGACACGGCCCGACTGGTGCGACTGGACCTCGAGAGCAGCAGGCCGGCGGTGCTCGCCGCCGACCCGGAGCACGATGTCGCCGAGGTGATCGCCCACCCCGACAGCTTCGAGCCCCAGTTGGTCTCGTTCATCCGCGCGCGGCGCGAATGGCTGCCTCTCGACCCCGATCTCGCCCCCGACCTCGACGCCATCAGCACGCTCGGCGATGGCGATTTCTCGATAGCCGATCGGACCGACGCCGACGACCGCTGGGTGATCGGCTTCAGCGGCGACCGCACGCCCGGCACCTACTACGTGTACCAGCGCCCGCACCGCCGGGGGAGCTACCTCTTCGATACCCGCCCTGCGCTACAAGGCTACACCCTGGCCCCGATGGAACCCGTCCGCTTCACCGCCCGGGACGGACTCACCTTGCATGGGTACCTCACGGTGCCGCCCGGCACGGCACCCCGGCTCCTGCCACTGGTGCTGAACGTGCACGGCGGCCCCTGGCACCGCGACGTCTGGGGGTACGACCCGGAAGCGCAGTGGCTGGCCAACCGGGGCTACGCCTGCCTGCAGATCAACTTTCGCGGCTCCACCGGGTACGGCAAGGCCTTCCTCAACGCCGGCGACCGCGAGTGGGGCGGGAAAATGCAAGACGACCTCTCGGATGCAGTGTACTGGGCCGTGCAGCGCAGGATTGCCGATCCCGCGAGAGTGGCCATCTACGGAGGCTCCTACGGCGGCTACGCGGCCCTGGCCGGCGCAACGTTCACCCCGGATCTGTTCCGCTGTGCCGTTTCCGTGGTGGGACCGAGCAACCTGATTACGTTTATCAACTCGATCCCTCCGTACTGGTCGTCGTACCGGGCCATGTTACACCAACGTGTGGGCGACCCGGACGCCGAGCCCGAGTTTTTGCGGAGCCGTTCGCCGCTGTTTCACGTAGATCGCATCAGGATCCCGCTGCTCATCGCCCAGGGCGCCAACGACCCGCGGGTCAAGCGCGCGGAATCGGAGCAGATCGTGGAAGCCCTGAAGGCCAAGGGCCTCGACCACGAATACCTGCTCTTCGAAGACGAGGGCCACGGCTTCGCCAAGCCGGAGAACCGGCTTCGGTTCTACGCCGCGGCCGAGCGATTTTTGGCCCGGCACTTGGGCGGGCGGGCGGAACCTTAAGGCCGCGATCCGTCTCCTGCACCAGCATACCTCCACCCTAACTTGACTCGGGTAAAGCAGTGGTGCCTCGAATCCGCTACGTCTATCGCCGCCCCGGCAAACCCACCACGGTCTATGAGCAGTGGCTCGTGCTGGACCGCCCCGACGTCAAGGTCACCCTTCAGGATCACTATCACGGGCGGCCGCTCCGCGTGGGCCAAGAGATCGTTCTCGAGACCGGGGCGCCCATCGTCTGGTTCCTCTTTCCAGGAAAATGGCACGACATCGGCCGGTTCCACCTGACCGACGGCACTTTCACTGGATGGTACACCAACCTCGCTACCCCCCTCGAGATGACCCCGCGCGAGTGGTCGGCTGGCGACCTCTTCTTGGACCTCTGGACCCCCGCGAGCGGGCCTAGCGTCTGGTTGGATGAAGACGAATTCGAGGCGGCCTGCCGGACCAAGCGCCTCGATCCCGCCACCCGGCGCCGGGTGTTGAACGAACGCGCGCTCATTGAACTCCAGGTAGCCGCCGGCGACTGGCCACCCGCCATCACCCGAGACATTGACCTCGCCCAAGCCCAAAGGCTGCGCCACGGGTAGGCAATATTTCGCCACCACCCGCAACAATTTGACGACAACGATCTCGGACCCTCGAGCTACCGTGATGCCGATCGCCTATGGATCGGCGGCTGCTCCTCCAAGCGCTGGCGCGGGTCCAAACCGGCCGCGACGCCAGTCCACTGCTCCTTCTGCTGGGCTACCAAGTCGGGGGGCCGGTTCCCGAAGGCACCCTCGTGATCGCACGGTGGCACGGCTTCGACGTGGTGGGCAGCTACTCGCGCAACCCGCAAGAAACCGCCCGCGACCTGGCCGCCCGGCTGGCTCGGGCTTCCCGGCGCGGTATGGCCGTCGCCTGGGGACCCCAAGAACTGGCGGCTGCCGCCCCCCGACTCTCGGGCCCCGGAGTCACCCCGGCGCTGCTCGTGCGGCTGGCCAACCCCGAACCCCTTGCCTTGCAGCTCCTGGAGGAACTGGCCCCGCGACCCGGCACCACTGCCCTGGGCCACGCCCTCCACGTCGCCGAGGTCCTGAGTAGCGAGCGGGCCGGGGAACGGTTCTTCCAGCGCTTCCGCGCCATCCTAGAGCGTTTCACCGAAGCCCTGCCCCGAGGAGAAGGGCCCGCCACACGGCGCACCGTGGCGCTGATCGCGCTGACCCGCGTCTTGTTCCTCTATTTCGTCCAGGCCAAAGGATGGTTGGACGGCCGAACGGACTACCTGCGCTGCCTGCTCGACGACACGCTGGCCCGTCGCCGCCACTTCCACCGGGACGTGCTTCAGCCCCTGTTCTTCGGCACCCTCAACCGGCCGCCGAGTCAGCGCTCGCCCCGCCTGAGGCTGGGACACATCCCCTATCTCAATGGCGGCCTGTTCGAGCCGCACCCACTCGAGCGCCGCGCCCCGGCGCCCTGGCTCCCCAACGCGCTCTGGCGCGAAGCCTTCGACCAGGTCTTCGAGCGCTTCCGGTTCTGCGTCCGCGAAGCCGACGAGGTCAGCGCCGTCTCTCCCGACATGCTGGGCCGCGTCTTCGAGCGGGTCATGGACGACCACGAACGGCGCGCCACCGGCACCTTTTACACACCCGACGCCGTCGTCCGGCAGATAGTGGATGCCGCCATCGAGACCGCCCTGACCGGCACGTTCGGCCTCTCAGCTGCGGCCACCCGCCGCATCCTTGCCGGCACCGTGACCCGGCCCGCCGAGGTCCGCGCCGCAGCAGAGGCGCTCTCTAAGCTCCGATTGCTCGACCCCGCAGCTGGTTCCGGCGCGTTCTTGCTCGGTGCCCTGGAGCGCCTGACCGAACTGCGATCAGCCCTGGTCCCCCTGCGAAACCCGGCCCAGCGCTGCCAGCTCCGCCGCTCGATCCTCCGGGACAACCTGTTCGGCGTGGACCTCAACCCCATCGCCGTTCGCCTGGCCGAACTGCGGCTCTGGCTCGCGCTGGTGGCCGACGATCCCACGCGCGACATCGCCGCCGTGAGCCCGCTGCCCAACCTGGATGGCGTCCTCCGCCAAGGCGATGTCCTGATGGATCCGCTGTCCGCCGCGCGGGCACTGGGGGCCCCGCTATCGGCACCTCCGACCCTCGAGGCCCGATCCATCGCCGCGCTGCGCCAAGACTTCTTCCAGGCTGGCCCTAAGCACCGCCCGGACCTCGCCCGCCGCCTGCGCGCGGCCGAAGTCTCCCTGGCCGCCCACCTCCTGGATCAAGCCCAGGCCACCACCGACGCCGCGCTCCGCGACCTGGCCGCCGCTGCCCGAGGCAGGGATCTCTTCGGCCACCGGGCCGGCTTGAACTCGCTTCAGCGCCGCCGCTACCAGGCCTTGCACGCCCACCGCCTAACCCTCCGGGCGGCCCAACGAGCGCTGGCCCACGGGATCGTCCCCTTCTTCGCCTTCGAGGTGCACGCTCCCGACATCGCCCTCGGTCGCGGCTTCGACATCGTGCTGGGCAACCCACCCTGGGTCCGCGCTGAACGACTCCCGCCGAACCTCCGGCGGGCTCTGAGCCAGCGGTACAGCTGGTGGCAGCCGACGGCTTCGCGGGGCTTTCGTCACCTGCCCGATCTCGCCGTGGCATTCCTGGAGCGAAGCATCGAACTGGCCCGACCAGGCGGCACCGTGGCCCTGCTCCTGCCATCGAAGATGGCCACCGCAGGCTATGCGGAGCTGGCCCGCGGGAACCTGGTCCGCGAGACCACGATCACCTACGTGCATCGAGTCCCAGACCAGCAGGCAGCCCGCTTCGGCGCCACCACGTATCCTCTGGCGCTGGTATGCCGAAAGCAGCCTCCCCCACCACAGCATACCGTACGGCTCGGCTTCGATAGCCCAGCTGGCGTACCGCAGCACACCCTCGAGGCCCCCGGCCCGTGGGTTTTGGCCCCCGATCGCCTTCGAGACGCCATCCGGCAGTTCCTCGCGGCCGGCACCGCGCTGGAGCGGCTCGCCCCGCCCCTCCTGGGGATCAAAACCGGTGCCGACCGCTGCTTCCTGGGACACCTCCGCCAGGCCGGCAAGACCACCGGCCTGCTCGTGCTGGACGGCGGGATTCACGAAATCGAACTCGCCTTGCTGAGGCCGGCCATTCGGGGACGCGACGTGCGGCCCTTTGGCGCGCACGCTCCCTCGGTCATCGTGTGGCCTTACGCCGATGGCACCACCCTGACCAGCCTGCCCCCGCGCGCCGCCGAGTATTTCGCCACCCGCAGAGCCCGCCTCGAGCGCCGGGCCGACTACCGCGGCGGTCCCCCCTGGGCCTTGTTCCGCCTCGGCGCTGCGCTGCCCGGCTGGCGGGTGGTCTGGCCGGACATCGCCCAGCGCCCCGTGGCGGCGGTGCTGGAGACCAGCGGGCTGCCCGATGCCGTGCCCCTCAACACCTGCTACGTCTCGCGAGCGCCCGACCGGAACACCGCCTTGGCCATCGCTGCCGTATTCAATTCCACGTGGGCCCGCGCCGTCGTCTGGGCCCTGGCTGACGAGGCCAGAGGCGGCTACCGGCGCCTCAACGCCCGCATCGCCGCTCAGCTTCCCGTCCCCAACCAGGCCGCGTGCGCCGCCCTGGCCGGGCTCAGCGCCGCGGCACACCACCATCGCCATGCCGATCAAGACGCTTTGGACGAAGCGGTCGCAGATGCCCTCGCGCTCAGCCCGACCCACCGGGACTGGCTGCGTCAGTGGGCCACGCATCAGCGCTGACGCTCTCAAGGTGGTCCGCGAGCCCCTGCACGCCCTGCTCGACTGGGGGCCTGCCGTATGGCCCGCCGAAGTCTTACCGGCGTTGGGCCGCGCCGTGCGAGGGCCATACCAGGCCCATTGGACGCCGCCCCCGTGGCTCCTCCCCCACCAGGTCACCGCAGCCCGCTGCCTCGCCGCCCGCCTGGACCTGTTTCGCGGCGCGCTGCTGGCCGACGCGGTGGGATTGGGAAAAACCTACGTCGCCTCGGCGTTGGCCACGCGCTACCCGGCCGCTGCCCTGGTGGCGCCGGCCGCCTTGCTCCCCCAATGGCGCCGGGTCACGGACTCGCTCGGCGTCCACCTGAACGCGGTCTCCCACGAGGCGCTGAGCCGTGGCCTCGGCGTTCCCCCCGGCGACCTCCTGGTGGTGGACGAAGCCCACCGCTTCCGCAACCCCGACACCCAACGCTACGCAGCGCTGGCCCGCGCCGCGCCCCGCCGCCACCTCCTGTTGCTCACCGCAACCCCCGTGGTCAATCGGGCCCAAGACCTGGTCAACCTGCTCCGCCTCTGGTTGCCGGACCACGCCCTCTCGGCCCTGGGCGTTCCCTCTCTGGCCGCAGCCCCTGCCACGCGCACCCTCCCCCGGCTGGCACATGCCGCGTGGGCCGTGATGGTGGCACGCTCGCCGGACCTGGTACGGATCAGCATGCCAGCCTTGCCTGCAGTCCACGACGCCGCCGTGCTCGACCCTCCGCCCGTCTCCCGTCAGTACCTCGATCACGTGGCACAGGGCATTGCCGATCTCGCCTTCCCCAGTTTTGCCGACCGCCAGGCCGCCGAGCTGCTACGCCTGCACCTCTGGCACCGGCTCGCCTCCTCCGCGGCAGCGTGCGCGGAGACCCTGCGGCGCCACCTCGCCTATCTCGACCGGGCCATCGCGGCGGCGCAGCGCGGCGAAGCGCTCTCCCGGGCAGCCGCCCGAACCCTGTTCGGCACCGAGGACGACCTCCAGCTAGAGCTGGACGGCTGGGGGGCCGCCCCTCCCGGCCTGGATGTCGCCGCACTCGCGGCAGAGCGCGATCGCGTCAACCGCCTGCGAGCGCTCCTCGCTTCCGCCTCGCAGGAAGACCCCAAAGCGCAGGCGCTGGCTGCGGTCCTGGCTGCTCGCCCCGGCAGCAAGACCCTGGTCTTCACCTCGGCAGTTGCCACCGCCGGGAGCTTGGCGCGGCGACTTGGCTGGGACCGCATCGGCGTGGCCACGGCCAAGGGAGCGCGCATAGCCTCAGGCCCGGTTCCCTTGGAGCAGGTGCTGGCCTGGTTCGCTCCCCGAGCCCGGCGCCACAGCCCACCCCCTCCCACGCTCCGCCTCGACACGCTCATCGCCACCGATCTGTTGAGCGAGGGACTCGACCTCCAGGACGCCGACGGCATCGTACATTACGATCTTCCCTGGACCCCCCTGCGACTGGCCCAGCGCCTGGGCCGGGTCGCCCGACTGGATTGTCCCCACGGGCGCATCGGAGTGTGGTGGCTGCGCCCGTGCGAACCGATCGAACGCCACCTCGACCTGGCCCGCCGCCTCCGCGTCAAGCTCCAGGATCAGCTCCGCCTGGGTGTACCCGCCAGCGGCACCGTGGGTCGCGCCCTCCTCGTGGGAGGAATGTTCGACTGGCGCGAACGCCTGGCCACGGCTCATGCCGCTCCCCCCGCACCCCGACCAGGAAGGCCGCTCCTCGCCGTGGTCCGGGGTCCTCGGGCCGCGGCCCTCGCCCTCAGGTGGACCCTGGGCAGCCAAGATCTGCCCGAACTTCTGGTGCTGGCGGGCGATCCTCCCACGGCGATCGAGGACGAGGTGGCTGCCGGTCGCCTGGTGGAGCTTCTCGTGCACGCCCCCGCCGCTCCCGCAGAGGCGGGCGCCACGACCGCTGCCATCCGGGCCGCACTGGCCACCCTTCTGCGCGGGCGCCTGAAAGCCTCGCTGAACGGCCCCTGCGACGAAGAAACCCGGCGCCTGTCGCGCCGGGTGCTCCGGCTGGCTGCCCGTGCCGCCCACGGCCGCGACCAACAGTTGGTCCGGGCGCTCGACCAAGTCCTGGACCGGCTCACCGGCGGCTTGCCGTTGGGCCCTCTCCGGGATCTCGACCGCCTGCTCGTGGGATCGCCGCGGCCGCGGGCTTTCCGGCGTTGGCTCGATGAGACCACGCCGCCGCGGCTGCCTTATCCCGAAGTCACGCTGGAGGCAGCACTCCTAGGCGATGGCAGTCTCACCTAGCCAACCCGAGGAGCAGTATATTCGAAGCCTATCGCGCCCCGCTTCGAGGACCGCGCTATGAACGTCCAGGACCGCTTCCTTCGCTTCGTCGGCTTTCCCCCGATGGCGCACCGCCCCCCGCTCAAGAGCCGCTTCTGGCTCTACTGCGCGGCCGCCTACCTCATGCCGGTTGTGGCCCAAGTGGCTCTGCCGCGAGATCCAGGCATGTACGACGAGCTGGTGTGGCTCATCACCCTGGCGCCCGCCTTCCTGCTCTCCCTCCACTACGGCCTGAAGGGCGCCGTGGCGGGACTGTTCATGGGGACGATCTTGTTTCTGGTGGTGCAAGCGGTCGTGGCGCTCAACTACACGCCCGACGACTGGCGCATCACGGTCCCGATTTATGTAGCCTATGGCACCCTGGCCATCTCGGTGGGCTGGCTATCGGAACAACTGCACGAATACTACGAGCGGGCCCTGGCCAGTGAACGGCTGGCCGGTATCGGCCAGCTCGCCGTGACTGTCCGCCACGAGCTCAACAACGCCCTCACCGCCATCGTGGCGGAAAGCCAAATCCTGGCCGAAGCGCCAAGCGGGCTCTCCGAGGAACACCGCGCCTCGGCTCGCGCCATCAAGGACTCCGCCCTGCGGATCGCCGAAGACCTGCGCAAGCTTACCAACTTGGCCGATGCCCCGGTGACCGAGTACACCAGGGGCGTCAGCATGTTGGACCTTAGGGCCGCGCGGACCCGGAGCTAAGTCTGCCTCGCGGAACGCCGCCGAAAAGGGGAGCCCCTAAGCCACCAGGGCGCGCAGCAACACGTAGGCCATCCCGGCGATGCCGGCCGTGGCGGGGATGGTGAGCACCCAGGCCCAGACGATCCGGGCCGCCACCATCCAGCGCACCGCCGAGAGACGATTCGCGGCTCCCACGCCGGCCACCGCGCCGGTGATGGTGTGCGTGGTGCTCACCGGAATCCCGAAGTGCGAAGCCACGAACAACGTGATCGCGCCGCTGGTCTCGGCGCAAAACCCCCCGAACGGCCGCAGCTTGGTGATCCGCTGGCCCATGGTCCGCACAATCCGCCAGCCGCCCGCCAACGTGCCCAGCCCGATGGCCGCGTGGGCCCCCAAGATCACCCAGGTGGGCACGTGATCTGCCGAGGTGAGATGCAACGCCCGGATGGGAAACGAAGCGAAGAGGTCCTGGCTCGAGACCAGCAACGCCACCACGATGCCCATGGTCTTCTGGGCGTCGTTGGTGCCGTGCCCCAGCGAGTAGGCCGCAGCCGAAACCAATTGCAAGCTGCGGAACGCTCGGTCCACCGGGCGGGGACGCGCCCGCCGGAGTAGCCAGGAGAGCCCGATATTCAGCGTGAGCGCCATCACCAGGCCCATCACCGGGGCCACCACGATGAAGACCAAGGTCTTGGTCCAGCCGCCGGCGATGATGGCCGACCAGCCGGCCTTGGCCACCGCCGCACCCGCATAGCCGCCCACCAGGGCGTGGGACGACGACGTGGGCAGCCCCAGCCACCACGTCACCAGGTCCCACGCAATCGCCCCGATCAAGCCAGCCAGCACTACCGTCGCATCCACCACCCGGAGATCAATCATCCCGCCCCCAATGGTCTTGGCGATGGCCGTACCGAACACGAAGGCCGCCACGAAGTTCCAGAACGCCGCCCAGGCGACCGCAGCCATAGGCGAGAGCACCCTGGTGCTCACCACCGTGGCAATGCTGTTGGCGCTGTCGTGAAATCCGTTGATAAAGTCGAAAATGAATGCGACGAAAACGATCGCGAGAACAAACCCAACCGAGGCCGCCATCAGGCGTGCTTCAGGACGATGGACTCGATGGCGTTCGCCACGTCCTCCGCTTCGTCAATCGTGGTCTCCAAGTTGTCGTAGATCTCCTTCCACTTGATGATCGCGATGGGGTCCCGCTCCTGATCGAACAGCCGGCCCAGCATCTCGTGGTACAAGGCGTCTCCCTCCTCCTCCAAGCGCTTCGCCTCGATACAGTGCCGCATCACGTCGTCCTGGCTCCGAAGCTTGGCCACCGCCTGCGCAATCTCGCTGGTGATTTCGTGGATCACGTCGCACAGCTCGGCAATACCCTCCGGCGCCCGCCCCAACCGAAAGATCTGAGCCCGCCGGGCCGTGCCGTCAATGCGGTCAATGACGTCGTCCAAATCCGAGGCCAATAGATGGATGTCTTCGCGGTCAATCGGCGTGATGAACGTGCGGTCGAGCCGGTTGACTACCTCGTGGGTGACCTCGTCCGCCTCGTTCTCCAGGCGCTTGATGGACTCGGCACAGTAGGCTGCCCGCTCCGGCCGGCCGGTCAGCTGCTCCCGGAGCAACACCGCCGCCTCCTGACAGCGATTGGCCACCGCCACAAAAAGCTCGAAAAACTCTTCCTCTCGAGGCATCAGTCGAAATCGCAACGTCACTCTCCTGTCCGGGGCGGCCACAAAGTACGCGCTCGGCCTGCCCGCGCCAAGTGAACGACCTGAGCAAATCGCTCGGCAACCGACCCGCCGCGGCAGCGCACCGTGGCGGCCTGCGCCAAGGGCTTGCACCTGCAACCGCTTCGGGATATATTCGGGTATGGGCCTCCACCCGGTCGCCGCGGCCACCGCCCCACGCAGGCAAGACGAAGTACCCCAGCCGTTTGGATTGCAAGATCTTGCAGCAGAAGAACTTACCCGGTGCCCGGACTGCGGCGGACACCTGGTTCCGGCTGATGGCTGCCGATACTGCCCCTCCTGTGGCTTCGGTCGCTGCGGCTGAGAGCACGGGCCCGGCCTCTCTATCCCTGCCGGTGCTGGAGCAACTGCGGCGCGGTTCTCGGTTCATAAGCCACGTCCCCCGCTCGGTCCTCAACTCTCCGGAGTCCACCGGCATCGGCTGCTGGTCGCTCAACCCGTACGTGGGCTGCGAGTTCGGCTGCACGTATTGCTATGCCCGCTTCGCGCACCGCTACCTCGTCCAGCGCGCCCGCGATGCCGGCTGCCTCACCCCGGCTCAGGCCAGCGAGTTCCAAGGCCCGCGCGGTTTCGAGGGGTTCGAACGCGAGATCTTCGTCAAGCAGCGCGAGGCCCTGCTCTCGGCCTTGGGGCGCGACCTCCCGCGAGCGCTGGCACGGTACCGCCAAGGGGATTGCCGGCCACTCTTGATCGGTACCGCCACCGACCCGTACCAGCCCGCAGAGCGGCGGTTCGGCATCACCCGGGCGGTGCTCGAGCGCCTGTTGCAAGCGCCCCCGCTCGCGCTGGGCCTGATCACGAAGAGCCCTCTGGTCACCCGCGACCTTAGTCTGCTGGAAAGCTTGAGCCGGAGGCACCAGGTCACGGTGCACATCTCGCTCATCAGCACCAGCCCGCGGATCATCCGCTGCTTCGAGACCCGCTCCGCCATGCCCCATGCGCGCCTGCGTGCGCTGCGCCGGCTGGCGGAGGCCGGTCTCGATGCGGGCCTGCTCGTCGCCCCCATTCTGCCGGGCATCACCGACCGCGCCTCTGAACTCCGCCGTTTGCTCCGTGCCGCCCGGGAATATGGGGCCCGCTTTGCCCATCC
This sequence comes from Gemmatimonadota bacterium, assembly GCA_037440225.1. Lineage (GTDB taxonomy): Bacteria > Gemmatimonadota > Gemmatimonadetes > Gemmatimonadales > GWC2-71-9 > JACPAP01. Next base: position 125,522 of record JBBIUN010000005.1, read on the forward strand.
CAGCCCCCTGCGGCTGTACCGCGCCGTCCGTCCGGTCTTCTTGCCGGCCATCGAGCGGCACTTCCCCGGCTTGCTCCCCCGCTACCAGGCGGCCTATCGGCGCGCCGAAGAGGCGCCGGACGCCTACGTCCGCGCCCTTAAGGAGCGCTTTGCCAGCTTGGCGCGCGAGATTGGCCTGTCAACGCAGAGCGCCTTGAGCCAGGTTTCCCTGGGGCAGGGCCAAGCGCAACAGTTGGCCCTGTGGACGACGAGCACTCCCTGAAGCGCTTGCGGCCCGCTACCCTCAGAGGGGCAGGTGCGGCTGCCGGCTCCCGGGGCTCGCCCGAATGCCGAGGGGCTGCAGAACCGTTCGGTAGGCGTCCTCGAGTTCCGGCGGCACTTCCACCTCAGCCTCGCCCCAGAGCTTCCGCAACATCGCTGCATTGACCGCGGCTTGACCGCGGTAATGGTTGTTGGCAATCACGTAAGTCTCTCGGGCTCGCTCCGCCACCTCGTGGATCCGATCCAACCAGGGCTTCAGTTCCTCCGCGCTATAGAGATAGTCGTAACGCTCGTGCGGCTCGGCATCCTCGCGGAACCAGTTCTCGTAATTGCGCCCATGCAACCGCACGTAGCCGATCGGGGCGGTGACCTGGGATCCAGGTCGAATGGAGTGCCGGAAGATCGGCTGGTCAATGTTCACCACCCCCACGCCGCGCTCGGCCAGAGCGGCGTAGAACTCGGGCACGTTCCAGGAACTGTGCCGCACCTCCACGGCCAGCGGCCACTCGGCAAAGGCGCTCAGCACGTCGTCCAGCCACTCGCGCGATTCGACCGTCCGCTTGAACGACCAGGGAAACTGGGCCAGCACGCAACCCAGCCTGCCCGCACCTGCCAGCGGCTTCAGGCCTTCCTGCGCCAGGGCCACTTCTCCTTGAGTCCACGCGCTCTCCCGCTCGTGGGTGAACCGCTGCCACAGCTTGGCGGTGAACTTGAAGTCCGGGTTGTGGGCGACCCGCTTGACCCAGCTGGTGGCGGCGCGGGCAGTGGCGGGATGGTAAAAGGTCGAGTTGATCTCGATGGTGTCGAAGTAACGCGCCAGATAGGCTAAGGGATCGAAGCCTCGGGGCCGAGTGGGTGGATAGACCATCCCCCACCAATCCGCATAGTCCCAGCCCGCAACGCCAAATCTAATCATGACAATCAGTTACAAATCATAACGCGGCAGCCTTGCGGCAGCAAATCTTCGGGATATATTCGGGTATAAAGCAGCATTTGTCAACCGAGTGCGCCACGATGAAGCAGCTTGCAGAACTCCAAAGCGAGTGTGCCGTCTGCGTCTGGATTCCTTTGTTTGCCCTGCGCTGCGAGGAGGCACGGCGACCGGAATTGGCTGCCCAGCCTACCGCCTTACTGTCCCCGGAAGATACCCGGCGGGTCTGGATGGTCTCGGCGGCGGCTCGCCGGATGGGAGTGAGGGCCGGGGTTACCGTGAGCCAGGCGATTGGCTTGTGTCCGCCGCTCGTGCTGGTGGAACCCGATCCCGTCTGGTACGACGAACAGTTCGCCCGATTGCTCCTGGCGCTGAGTCAGGTCAGTCCGGTGATCGAGCCGGCGGAGCTGGGGCTGGCCTATGTGGGGGTGGATGGGTTGGGCGCCCTGTACGGTTCGCCGGAGCGGATCCTCGCGCAGATCGTGCGGGCCCTCGAGCAAGCGCGCTTGCAGGCCGGCGAGCGGGTGATCGGCGGCCATCAGGATCCTGCTGCCGGTGCGGGCGCTCGTCCGGTGTATCGCTTGGGATGGGGCCGGGGCAAGTTCACCGCTTGGGTGGCAGCTACCCGCGCTAGCCCCGGCGAGTTCGTGATCGTGGCGGACCATGTCCGGCTCGAGTTTCTGGCCTCGCAGCCGCTGGCCGTGCTGCCGCTCGACCCCGACATCCATCGCAAGCTCCATCAACTGGGCCTGAAGACGCTGGGTGACCTCACCGCGCTCCCGGAGCCGGCGGTCACCTCGCAGTTTGGCCGGCTGGGACAACTCGCCTGGCGCCTGGCGGCGGGCGTGCTCGCGGAACCGGTGCTCGGGCGCGAGCGGCCCGAACCGATCGTAGCTGAACTCGATTTCCCCACCCCGCTGGCGGACCGGCTGATGCTGGCCCAGGCCATCGAGAAGCTGGTCGAGCGCGCGCTGCGATCGCCGCGCCGCGTGGGCTGGCGGGTGCACGCGCTTCGCGCCCGCGCCTGGCTGGAGCAGGGTGCTTCCTGGCTTTGCGAGATCACGCTCAAAGATCCCTCGGCTGACGCCCACCGCCTGGCGGCGCCGCTCAAGACCCGACTGGAGCAGGCGCCGCCGGCTGGAGCGGTCGAGCGGTTGGCGGTCGAGTTCACTGCCTTCGCGCCCGGTACCACGGAATTGCAGCTCTTCGCCCGCGACGCTACCAGTGCCGCCCGCGCCAGCCGCCGCCAGGCGTTGCGCGCTGCGGTCCAGGAAATCCGGACCCGCTTCCGCCGCTCGTCCCTCTATCACGTGATCGAGGTCCACCCATGGTCGCGCCTCCCCGAACGCCGCTACGCATTGATCGCTTACGAGCCCTGAACGTCCCCCGGCAGGTGGAGGTGGAACTGGACCGCCACCGCCAGCCGAAGGCCGTCCTCGGCAGCTACGAGCAGACCCAGGCCAGTGCTGCGGGGCCGCCCGCGCCGACGGCCGGCAGAGACCGCTACGAGGTCGAAGCGATTGGCGAGGTCTGGCGAGTAGACGACGAATGGTGGCGGCAGCCGATCAGCCGGCGCTACTTCGACGTGGTCCTGCAAGGAGGAAAACACGTGGTGGTGTTCGAAGACCTGACCACCAATCAGTGGTGGATGCAGCAGCCCTAGCGGAGATCGGCCGGCGGGGCCGGCCCCACACCGCTCGACCCGATGTACACCGAACTCCACTGCCACTCGGCCTTCTCTTTTCTGGACGGCGCCTCGCTCCCCGAGCACCTGGTCCTCGAGGCGCATGCGCTGGGTTACTCCGCGCTCGCCCTCACCGACCATAACGGCCTCTACGGGTCCATGGCCTTCGCCCAGGCTGCCAAGCAGATGGGCCTCCAGGCCATCACCGGCGCCGAACTCACCCTGCTCGACGGCTCGCACGTGACCCTGCTGGCCGAAACCCCGCAGGGCTACGCCCATCTCTGCCGCCTGATCACGGAAGCTCACCTCGGGCGTCCCGATCGGCGCGACCCGCGGCTGGATTTCGCCTCGATAGCAGAGCGTCAGGAAGGGTTGATCGTGCTCTCAGGATGCCGGGGCGGCCTGCTCCCGCAGGTGCTGCAACGCCAGGGCTTCAGCGCCGCCCGCCGGCTCGCCGAGCGCTGTCGCGCGCTGTTCGGCCGGGAACGGTTCTTCGTGGAGATTCAGCGCAATTTCGTGCGCGGCGACCGCGATCTCACCCGCGCGCTGTGCGACCTCGCCGACGCCGCGGGCCTCCGGGTGGCCGCGACCGGCGATGTGCACTATCACCGGCGCGAGCGCCACCGGCTGCACGACGTGCTGGTGGCCATTCGCCACCGCAGCACCTTGGATGGCTCGCATGCGGCGCGGCGGCCCAACAGCGAGTTTTGCCTCCGCCCCCCGGAAGAAGTGGCCGCGCTCTTCGCCGACCGTCCCGATGCGATCGCCCACACGGAATTCATCGCCCAGCGCTGCGCGGCGTTCGATCTGACCCAGGACTTGGGCTACACGTTCCCCGACTTCCGCGGTGCGGATCGGACGCCGGCACCGCGTGCCTTGGCCGAACTGTGTAGCACCCGGCTGGAAGAGCGCTATCCGGAAGGCTCGCCGCTCCGCGCCGAAGCCGAGTCGCGCCTGGTCGAAGAACTCCGGCTGATCGAGCACCATAAGCTGAGCGGCTTCTTCCTCGTCTATCACGACCTCTTCGAGTTGGCGCGCGAGGTGGCGCGAGACGTGCGGCGCGGTACTCGGCGGGCCATGGCCAACCTGCTTCCTGGACGAGGGCGCGGCTCTTCGGTCTCGTCCATCGTGTGCTACCTCTTGGGACTCTCCCACATTGATCCGGTAGCCAACCGCCTGTTCTTGGGCCGGTTCCTGAACGAAACGCTGGCCTCGATCCCGGACATAGACCTCGACTTTCCCCGCGAGATCCGCGAGGAGCTGATTCGCCGAGTCTACCAGCGCTACGGCGAAGAGCACGTGGGGCTGGTCTGCTCGTTTCCCACCTATCGGCTCCGCTCCGCGGTGCGCGAGATCGGCAAGGCGCTGGACCTGCCGCTGGGCGAGATCGAGCAGGTGGCCAAGCTCGCCTCGCACCATTCGGCGGCGGCGCTCCGGGACGAACTGTCCCGCCTGCCCGGGTTTGCCGGCAAGGTGCACGCCCCGCTGTGGCGCGAGCTGGGCGATCTGGCCGAAGAAATCGCCGGCCTGCCACGCCATATCTCGCAGCACGTGGGCGGCATGATCATCTCCAGCCGGCCGCTGGTAGAGATCGTACCGCTGGAGCGGTCGGCCATGCCGGATCGGGTGATCTGCCAGTGGGACAAAGATTCCTGCGACGACGCGCGATTCATCAAGATCGACTTCCTGGCGCTCGGCATGCTGTCCTTGGTCGAGGAGTGCGTCGAGCTGGTGGCCCAGCGCGAAGGGACGCCGCCCGATCTCTCGCGCATTGACTTCCACGATCAAGCGGTGTACGACCGCATCTGCGCCGGCGATACGGTGGGCCTGTTTCAGATCGAAAGCCGGGCCCAGATCCAGATGATCCGTCGCACGCGGCCCCGCAACCTGGAGGACCTCGCCATCGAGGTGGCGATCGTGCGGCCGGGGCCCATCGTGGGCGGCGCGGTGAACCCCTACGTGCGCCGCCGCGAGGCCCAGCGCCGCGCCGAGCAACAAGGGCGGCGTTACGATCCCCCGGTGGATCACCCGCTCCTCAAGGACTGCCTGAGCGAGACGCTGGGCGTCATCCTCTATCAAGACCAGGTCCTCCAGGTCTGCCAAGCGCTCGCCGGGTTCACCGCAGGCCAAGCCGAGGCGCTGCGCCGCGCCATGAGCCGGCGCCGCTCGCGCGAACTGATGGAGGGCTTCTGGGAGGAGTTCCGCGAGGGCGCATCCCGGCGGGGGGTCCAGGAGGCCGTAGCGCGGCGGGTCTTCGAGCAGGTGATCGCCTTTTCCGAGTTCGGGTTTCCCAAATCGCACGCTGCGGCCTTCGGCTTGCTGGCGTACCAGTCCGCCTGGCTCCGGCACTATTACCCGGTCGAGTACTACGTAGCGCTCTTCAACAACCAGCCCATGGGGTTCTACTCGCTCGACGCCCTGGGCCGCGACGCCGGGCGCCACGGGATCGAGATCCGGCTGCCGGATGTCAACGCGAGCGACGTGTGGTGCACCGTGGAACGGGTGGAGGAGGCGTCACCGGGCGACGGCCCGCCTCGCCGCGAGGGCTCGGGCCAGCCGAAGCTCGCGGTCCGGGTGGGGCTCGCGTTTCTCCGTGACTGGAGCGAGGAAACGGCGGAGCAACTCGTTAACGAGCGCCGGCAGCATGGTCCTTTTCGGAGCCTCGGCGACCTGGTGCGCCGGGCACCGCCCCGGCTTTCGCGCGAGGCGATCGAGAACCTGGTCTGGGTGGGCGGGTGCGACGGCTTCGGACTCACGCGCCGCGAACTCCTGTGGCAGGTAGGCCTGTGGCTCCCCCCCAAGCACGAGCGGCACGATCCGGCCCGCGTGCGCCAGCAGCTCGAGCTGCCGCTCGATCATCCCTATGAAGACCTGCCGTTCGGCGGCCTCCAGGCCGGCGAGCGCTTGGTGGCCGAGTACGAAGTCCTGGGGTTCGCGGCGGGCGGGCATCCGTTCCACTTGTTGCGCGGCGCCCTGCCGCCGGGACTCACCTCCAGCGCCGAGCTGGAGAAGCTCGAGCCCCGCACTCCGGTGGAGGTGGCGGGCCTGGTGGTCGCCCGCCAACGCCCTCATACGGCCAAGGGCTTCGTGTTCGTATTGCTGGAGGACGAAGCCGGCATGATCAATGCGATCGTGCGGCCGGACGTCTACGAGCGGGATCGGGTGGCCATCCGCAGCGAGCCCTTCCTCTGGGTGCGCGGCACGCTGGCCAAGGACGAGGGCTCACTCAACGTGATCGCCGAAGAGGTGCGGGCCCTTCCCGTCCGCCGCCGTGGCCCAGCGGCCAGCTTGGCGTGGGAGCAGCACCCCGGCCGATCGAAGCCGACCAGCCCCTACACCCTGCTCCAGCACCTGCGGCGCTGGGCGCCGGATCCCAAGAGCTGGGCGTAAGGCGCCGGAGGTCCACCGACGTTCGCCCCACCTGCTCCAGTGACTCGATGTCTAGGTAATCAAGGGGTTTCGGGTCTTCAAAGCCGGGAACCGGCTGAAGTCCCGGTCCGCCGTCCACAGCTCGTCCACCCCATGATGGAGGCACAGTGCGGCGATACGCGCGTCGTGGACCAGCGGCCCCGACACGCGCGCGGCCCGGCATAGCGCGGCCAGGCGGTTCCAGTATCCTGGAGACTCGGCCAGCAAGACCAGCCCGGGGGACTCGGACCAGGCCGCGACCTGATCCAGAGCCGCCTCTAATGGTGTGGGAGGTGACCAGATGCGCGGGTGCGTGACGATCGCGAGAAACTCGTGCAGGCATGGCCAGGGCACCGCCCACTGCCTGGTTCCCTCCGCCAGCTCTGTCACCCGGAGCCGCGCAGCATCATGGCAGGTGGCGTCCTCGCGGTGAGCGTATACCAGCAGGTTGGTGTCGAGCGCGATCACCCGCCCCGGCCCTCATAGATCAGCTCGCGAATCTGCTCCCAGGAGCCTTCGCGAATTCCCGGCTGGAGCCCCCCCCCGCGAAAACTGGCCTTCCGCAGGTGGAAGGTGGACTGCGTAGCCCGTTCTTGGACGATGCGGCGAAGCGCCTGCTCGATCAGGGCCCGAATCGTTGTCCCCTCCCGCACCGCCAGCCTCTTCGCCTCAGCGAGCAGGGAATCAGGAATCTCTACAGTCGTCTTCATACATCCAACCATATTGCTGTGCCCGTATAGATGTCAAGCGTGGGGACCCAGGTGCCATGAAGACCTGCCGTTCCGCGGCCTCGACGCCGCTCAGCATTTGGCGGCCGAGTACGAGGTCCTGGAGTTCGCATCCTTCCTACCGCTACGCGCGGTACAAGGGCTATCTGGTAGGAACCGAAAGCTGGGCCGAACTTCATATGGACACCAACAGCTTCTACCTTACGCTGGAAGTGACGGATGCATGGAACGACCGCGGGAGCCAACAGATCTGGGTGACCAACACCCCGTCCGCCCGCACGTGCCTGAGCTGATGAGGGCGGCATAGCATGTACGGTGGCACGCTGCTCGGGCCGCTCGGCCTCGCAGCCGCGGCGGCACTGGGCACGGTGAGCTGCGCCCACGATCCTCTGGGCGTGAAGACCTGCGACGCCGAATTGGAGGGCGCTTGCTGGACCTTGCTCGGTCTCCATCAGGCCAGAGCGCTGGCCCTGACCGAGTCGGACCTTTACGCAGGCACTTCGGGCGGCGTGCTCCGGTTCGAACCCGAACGAGGCGGTTGGTTCCCCGTCGGGTGGCCGCGGCTCGACCGGGTGACAAGCGTGCTGTACGTGCCGGGGACCCCCCACCGCGCCTCCTTGCTGGCATATAGCGGAACCAGCCGATAGGCGAGGCGAGCCTTTATGCCACGGAAGACGACAAGACTTGGGTGCCTTCCGATCGCCCCCTCAATCCCCCCGGCTACTATATAGGCGTTTGGGCGCTGGCCCTGGATCCCGTTGATGCCAATCGCCTGTACCTGGGCACGGATGCCACCATCCTTCGGTCCGACAACGACGGGCGGGACTGGCGATATGTCTACGGTCCTCCCAACTGGTCGGGGCATCGGACGTCCGCGCTGGTGGCGTCGAAGCATCGCCCGGGCCGTGTCTGGGCGGGCTTCGACACTGGCCTCGGCATAGGTCTGGTAGTACGTAGCCTGGACAGCGGCGCAACCTGGAAAGGCGTGCTGCGGAAGCATGGCCTAGGGTGGGTGTATACCGTGGCGGAAGACGCCGGCAGGCCGGACAGAATCTGGGCGAGTATCTCGGATCAGCGTGGCGGAGATGGGCTCTACGTGTCTGACGATGGAGGAGAAACCTGGACGCCGAGCCTGGCAGGGTACGTCCAAGCACTCGCGTTCATTGGCGACAGCGTCTTCGCTGCCAGCTTCGACTGGGGTTCAGCAACGGGATCTCGCGCTTTCAGGCTGCGGCTGTTCCTCTCGCCGGCCAACTGCTTCTGCTGGCGCGAGCTGCCGGTGCCTAACGGAGTGTCGGCCCCGTTAGCCTCACTGGTGGACGGCCGCGGTCGCCTGATCCTGGGTACTCTCAGCGGCGTTTGGGTAGTGGCGTTCGGCCGGCTCCGCTCAGCACCTTCGTGGCAGCCCACGAGCACGGCCATGCCGTACCCGAGAAGGCCTTAGGTGGCAATGCCGCCACTGGCCAATGTCGCAGCCCGCATCACGTTGACGGCGCTTACAACCTCCAGTGTGCGTATTCCGAGGGCTCTGCCGACGACGGCTCTATCATCGAGGGGGCAGTGGCGGGATTCCTCTACGATCTGCTGGACGCGCCTGACTGGCCGGATTCCCCCTACAACACCGCTGACGGAGACGACGACCCGGTCACGTTCCCAGGGTCGTACCTCGCCGACCTTGTCAAGACCTGCAACGTGTTCCCTCGCTAGCGGATACGGGCCAATGGCATAGACCACCTCATCTATTATTGCTTCGAGCAACAGGTGGACCCGCCGGTCACCGGTTCCGCGACCTATTTCCCCATGCGCTCGAGCGATCCATCGAACCAGACTGAGGCCGCCGCCGAGCCGCCCGGCTGGAGCGTCCCGGTCATTCGGGCCTTTTGGACCCGGGATCTTTACGGCCAGGAGAATTGAGCGGGAGCCCAGTGAGACAACCCCGAATCCTGAGCCCAGCGATTGCACTACTGGTCTCGATGGCAGTTCAGCCAGGCTGCGGCGGCGAGCCTACGGACTTGGTCATTGAAACCGTGTGGGCGGTAGTTCCAGGGTCACATAACCGGACCCACGGGGCCCGTAAGTCAGGCTCATGTTAAGGTAACGGCGTACCACGCCAGGCAGTGGCTAAGGGAGAGCAGGAACTGACTGGGGACGGCCGGTACCGAGTGCTCCTCAAGCGACAAGCAGCGCCCTCCGCCGCGGCGCCCTCACAGCAAGCCCTTCAACACCGTCGCCAACCCCAAGAAACTCAAGAACCCCATGCAGTCGGTCACGGTCGTGAGAATCACCGAGGAGGCCTGCGCCGGGTCCTGCCGCAGCGCCGCGAGCACCATCGGCACCGAAGCCCCGGCCACGCTGGCGATGACCATAGAGCCCACCATCGCCGTCCCGATCACCAAGGCCAACCCGTTCGACCCGCTCCAAGCATACACCCCGAGTGCGGTGACCAGCGCCACCGCCACCCCGTTCAGCGCACCTGCCCCCAATTCTTTCCCCGCCACCCGCACCCAGTGCCGCAAGCGAATCTCCCGAAGTGCGAGCCCCCGGAGCGTCACCGCCAGCGCCTGCGCCCCTGTGTTCCCCGACTGGCCCGCCACCACGGGCAGCAGCACCGCCAAGGCCGTAAACTGGGCGATGGTCTGCTGGAAAAGCCCCACCACGGCGGAGGCGAGGAACGCCGTCGCCAGGTTGATCTGCAACCACGGCAACCGCCGCCGCACCGCAAAGCCCACCGGAGAGAGCGCCCGCTCCTCCTTGCTCGCCCCGACCATGGTGAGCAAGTCCGCCGTGGCCTCCTGCCGCGTCGCCGCTACCAAGGCGTCGTTCCGAATCACCCCCACCGGCCGCCCGTCGTAGTCCACCACCGGGATGCTGGTCCCCACCCCTCGCTCGAAGACCTCCACCACTTCCTCCCGCGAACTGGTGGCTTGCACCGCAACCGGCACCCGCAGCCGCAAGCCGTCCATTCGCACCCCGGGCTCGGCTACGGCCAGCTCTTGCAGAGGGAGCGCCCCCGCCAAGCGACCCTCCTCGTCCACCACGAACACGTCCGCAATCGGCCGGCCTTTCAACCCCCTCAGCTTGGCCAGCGCCTCGCGCACCGTCGCGTCGGCCCGAAACGTGGCAATGCGCGCATCCATCAGCGAACCCGCCGTGCCGGGCGGATAACTCATCAGCGCCCGGAGTTCCCGCGCCTCCGGCCCATCCAGCAGGGCCAGCCGACCCTCCCGGCGCTCGGGCGCGAGCCGCGCCAAGAGCGCCGCCGCCCGCACCGGCTCCAGCATCCGCAGCAAGGCCACGAACGCGTCGGGTTCCAGCGCGCCCAGGACCTCGGCCGCGGCGTCCGGCGTCAGCCGCTGGAGCACCCTGCCCGCGGCAACCACGCTCTGAGATTGCAGCAGCGCCACCGCCTCCCCCAAGGAGAGCCGCTCCAACTCCCGGGCCGCTTCGTCAGGAAACGTTTCCAGGTACCGCTCCAGCAGCGCCCGCACCGCCCGATCGCTACGCGCCATGCCGCACCTCCTCTTCCGGCTCCCGCGAAACGGGCGGCGCCGCGTTGAGACCCGCCAGGAACGCGGACAGCCCGGTCCAGTAGAGTTCGCCCAAGCTCACCAGCGTACGAACCACGGGTCGGTCGCCCTCGCTGCGAGCCGTCCCCGCAACCTGCCGGATCGTCCGGTGCCGAATGATCCCGAAAAACACTCCCGCCGCGTCCACCACCGGCAACGCGTCCAGTTCGCTCCAAGCGGGATGCGCCGCCACCGCCGCCAAATCCGCGTGCGCCGGCACGCTGGCCACCGCACGATGCATCACCGCCCCCAGGGTCTCCTTGCCCCCCGCCAGCATCAGTTCCCGGATATCGAGCGCTCCCACTAGGCGCTGCTCCCGATCCACCACATAGATGTAGTAATAGGCTCGCTCCGCCGACCGCCGGAGCTGCTTCTGCGCTTCCGCCACGCTCAGCTCCTCGGGCAGCGCCAACACCAACGGATCCGCCAGCGCCCCGGCCGTCCCCGGCGGATACCGCAACTTGCGCCGCAAGAACTCCGCCCGCTCGGCGGGAAGCCCCGCCAGCCACGCCCCCCTAAGCTCCTCCGGAGCCCGCACCAGGATGCGCACCGCCAGATCCATCGGCAGCTCGCTCACGAGGCTGGCGGCCACTCCATCCGGCAACGCCCGCAGGCAATCCACCGCCAGCGCCGCACTCAGATGAGCCACCACCACGGACCCGCGCGCCGGCGCCAGCTCCAACAACAGACCCGCAGCGTCTCCGAAGGGAAGCTGCTCCATCACCAGCGCCGCATCCGCAGGATGATCCGCCACGAAGCGCGCCGCGACCGCCAGCTCGGCGCGCATCTCAACCGACCTCCGGCATCAGGGTGGAGGGCTGTTCGCTGAATAGGCTGGCCGGCACGTACACCTGCCCGCCCTTCGTGTCCAAGATGACCGCCACGGAGGTCGCTCGAAGAATACGGCCTTCGATCGCGCCCACCCGGATGGTTTGCCCCACCTGGTAGGTCTGCGCGACGTAGTACGCGCCCAGGATATTGGCCACCGCCGCGCGGGCCCCCAGGCCGAACGCCAGCGCCGCCCCCGCAAGCCCCACCGCCACGATCGCGGCAAGCAACACCGCCAGCAGCTCGCCGTGGAGACCGATCTGCTCCAGCCCCAGGAGTAAAGCCGACACCACGATCAGCGCTTGCACCGCCCGCCCCACGGCACCCGCATATCGCACCCCCGCACTCGCTGCCGCTGCCGCCGCAACCCCTCCCGCCAGACTCGCCACCACCAACCCCACCAGCACCACCGCCACCCCGGTCAGCGCCTCCGGCACCAGGGCCCCCAGACGCTGGCCCACCTGCTCGACCAGCGGGAGCCCCAAAAGCTCGGCAGCCAGCGCCACGGCGACCAACAGCACCACCCAATACAAAAATCGCCCCACCAACTCCGGCCCGGGTTCGCCTACCCGGGCCGCCCCCACCGCACCGCCGCCCCTCCCCTTCCGGCCCACCCGGTCCAACGTGGCCTGCGTCGCCCGACGGCCCCAACGCGCTGCCAGCCGGCCTAGCAGCGATCCCAGCAACAACACGGCGGCTGCACCCAGCAGCTTGACCAGGTGCGGGCGCAGGCTTTGGATGAGATCCCACGACATGGTGACCTCACTTTGGGATGGATTGAGGATGGACTGCGCATCACGACGCCGGACCTGGCCAACTGCCAGCATCTTCCTCCGGCGTTGGCCCGGCCCCTGATCACCGGGATCAGACGGGCAGCGGAAGCCCCCGCGTCGCCAGAATTCGCTCGATGGCTTCGCCGATCTTGTTATTGGGCGTGGAGGCGCCCGCCGTGATTCCGATCACGCGCACTGCCGGCCCCAGCCAGCCGTCCTCGACCACTTCCTCGGTCGCACCCACCGGTTTGTACCGGATACGCGCCGGAGCGACCTCGATGCAGTCGGCGTCGGCGATGTGATAGGTCGTCACCCGGCTCGCACAAAGCTTGGCCAGGTGATTGGTGTTGCTGGAATTGTATCCTCCGATCACCACCATCGCGTCCAGCGGCTCCTCGAGCAGCGCCACCACCGCATCCTGCCGTTCCTGAGTCGCCGAGCAGATGGTATCGAAGGACTGGAAATGCTCCCCTACATGCTCCGCCCCGTAGCGCCGCGCGTAGGCCTGACCCAAGCGGTTCGCAATCGCCAGCGATTCGCTGGCCAGCATCGTGGTCTGGTTGGCCATGCCCACGCGCACCAAGTCCCGCTGGAAGTCGAACCCCGGCGAAACCTTGTGCCCGAAGGTCTCCTGCATCGCGGGCAGGTTGTCCCCCTGCTCGATGAAGCGGCACAAGGTCTCCGCCTCGGCAAGGTCGCGGACCACGAGGTACTTGCCACCCGCATACTTGGTCACCTGACTCGCCGTCGCCTTGGTCTCCTCGTGGGCATGTTTGCCGTGGATCACCGCGGTGACAGCTTCCTGGGCGTACCGCTCCACCCGCTTCCAGACGTTGAGCACCGAGCCACAGGTGGTATCCACGACGATACAGCCGATGGTGCGGAGCCGCTCGAAATCCGCCACCGTAACTCCGAAAGCCGGCAGGAGGACTACGTCCTCCGGGCGGACCGCCGAGAAGTCGAAGCCCCGCTCCCCTGGCCGCAGCACCGTGATCCCCAGTTCCGCCAGCCGGTCGTTGACGTGCGGATTGTGGATGATCTCCCCCACCAGGAAAATCCGCCGTTCCGGAAACTGCCGGCGGCTCTCGTACGCGTATTCCACCGCCCGATCCACGCCGTAACAGAACCCGAAGGCCCGAGCCAGGCGGATGGTCAGGCCATGGGCCACCAAGCGGTAGCCCTCGCCACGAATCCGGTCCACCAGCGCACTGTGGTAGGCCTCCGCAAGCTCGCCCGCGATCGCCTGCTTGAGGCCAAAACCTCGCCGGAAGTAGGTCTGCTCCATCACCGCCTAATCTAACACTTCGAACTCACCCCGCCCCGGAATCCCGCGGCACCCGCCCGCACCAGGCGTCAGGCGCCGACTCGACAGGCAACCGATCGAACACGCCGAGATACCGGACCTCCTCGCCCACGTTGATCTCGCGAAGCACCACGTCGAACCGGCCCGTCACGTACCGGTCCAGCCGCTCGATCACCACCTGCCCCCGTGTCGCCCGATACGCGAGATCGCTATACTGGACCCGCTGCATCCCCACTTGCGCCCGGGGCAGACCCGGCGCCTCCTCCTCCGACCTCACCGGATACGCTCCGACCGAAGGAGCCCCCCGGGCGAAATCCACCAGCACCACGACATCCACGCTGTCTCCCTGCGCCAGCACTAGCAAGCTCGGCGGCTGCGCGCACCGGCGGGCGATCGGCTCCCATCGCCCCACACCGAGCGCCGGCACGGCCCGCGTAACCAACTCCCCGCGCCGCAGCCGCGGGAAGCTGGTATCCGCCACGACGGGCGCCGCCAGTTCCTCGCCACCGGCCCGAGCCCCCCGCGGCGCCACGTGCTCCCCCGAGCACCCGCCGAGCAGCGCCCCCAACAAGAACGGAAGCGCGACCCGCAACCTCATGGCCGCACGCTCGTCTCCGGCTTTAGGCCGAGCCACCGCCGGGCCTCCGCTTCGCTCATGGTGAAGGGTGCGAGGAGCTGCCGCAGTTCCTCAGGGAGCGCCCGCGGGCGCATCGCCCTGCGATCCACACACACCAGCACCTCTTGCCCGGCCGCCGCGAGCTGCCCCGCGGCCACATGCAGCACGTCGAAGTTGATGCCGATGGAGCTGGTCCCGAACCGCGTGAAGTACGCCGCCACCCGAAGGCAGTCGTCGAGCCGCGCGGGATACTTGAAATCGCATTCGAGGTGAACCCGCGGGAGCCAAATATCGAACCGGTCGAACACTTCCGAGTACGGCACGCCCGCGGCACGGAACAACTCCGTCTCCGCAATTTCGAAAAACCGGACGTAGGCCCCGTAGAAAATGATGCCCGCGTAGTCCACGTCGGACCAGCGGACATACTCTTCGACGACGAACGGCTTGAGCCCCATGACAAGGAACGTAGAACACCAGGTGGGGGCGCGCCACCGCGAGCCCTTCCCGCCGGGGACCCTGCTCGCGAGCGCGGCCTCCGGCGGTCCGGCCCGCGAGATCGGCTACGCTAGCGCCCCAAAGCCGTGCCCAGGTCGAAACGGACCGGCTCCAACGGATTCAGCCCTCGGGAGAAATCCAGCCGCAGTACCCCTCCGAGCACGGCCAAACCCACCCCCGCCCCAATCAGCGGGCCCCGACTCGGCACGCCGTCTCCAACATCGAAAAAGACCACCGGTACCAAGATCCCCCGGCGGCGGAGATGGACGTCGAGCTGACCCGCCCAGGTCGCGCGACTCCAGCGGGTCCCATACTCATAGCCCCGCACCGTGGCCGGGCCACCCACCCGGGGCCACGCCTGGGGCAGCGAGTCGCCGGCCGCAGCCTGGAGGGTCCCCCGCAACGTCACTGCGCGACCCGCCACCAGGACGGCCAGCCGCCCATGCGCCCATATCCTGCCAACGATCGCCTCCCCCCGGTACCAGAACTCGCCAGCGCTCCACCATTGCAGCGGCCCAAGCGCGTGATTCCGGGAAGCGCTGAACCGCAGGTAATCCCCGGCGGCGATCGCTGGGTTGGGCGGGAACTGACCGTCGCCCCCCAGCACCCGGTTCAGGGCCGAGCCGGCCCGCGTGACCACGCTCTGCTCACGCTCCACGCTCAAGCGAATGCGACTGTGCCGCAAGAGACCCCGGTTGGGGCTCAGTTCCACCCCGCCGCCGGTAGCCAAGTAGTAGTCGGCGTCGTCGTGACCCGCGATCACGGCGTTGAAGCTGCCGCCGAGCGCCGGCTTGCTCCAGGGCTCCACCGCTTGGACCTCGCGAAACCCCACGAGTTCCACCAGTCCCTCCGGGCCGTCGTAGCGCCAGGCGAGCCTTCCCAATAACCGGTGGTCGGCAAACCCGAACCCCAGCGAACCCACCAGCGCCACAAACGGCTGCGCCGCGCGCAGGGAGAGGCCCGCGCCCACGCTGGGTCCTTGGATGCGATTGAATCGGAAAGCGTCCCCGAGCCGCTCCCACGCCAACCCCAGCCGCCGGCGTCCCACCCACGCACCGGGCAACTGATCCCTGAGCTTTTCCAGTTCGGCCGCACTCTGCTGTAACCAGCGTTCTACGGACGGCTCGATGTCGGCCAACAGCGGCTCCGGCCACGCGTAACGCGAGAGCGAGTCGCCCGGGGGAACCGCGACCTCCCAGCGCCCCCCTTCCCATAAACCCCCGCGCCGGTACCCCGAAACCGCCCGCTCGCGTGCACCCCCGCTATCGCCGTGGGCACAGCCCGTGCAGACCAACGCCGATCGTCCGCGGCTCCGCGCCCGGAGCATGCTGTCCGGTACCTCGAACGCTACCGCGGCCCCGGTGTTCAACTGGTAGTCACGGAACCACGTCACGGCCCTGATCGAGGCGGCGAGGCTCAGGAGCCAAGGCACCTGCAAGGTCACCGCTACACCCTGGCGGTAGGGCATCCAGAAGCCACCCTCGTACCACGCATACTCCAGATCCGCTTCCGCCGAGACGTACCGGGCGGCCCGCGCGCTCTCGGCCCGCGCGTTGGCACTATCCCGAGCCGTGGCTCCCGCTGGACGTTCCCAGACATACTCCCCTAAGAACAGCACCCGCAGCCGCACCACGTCGCCGCGGTCCGCGTCCACCCACATGTCGCCCGCGACCAGGGAAGGACCACGCTGCTTCGGCTCGACCCGAACCGCCACCGCCCGCACCCTCCGCCCAGCCATCTCCAACACCACCGAGTCCGCGATCGCGTACCGATAGTATCGCGCGGCGCCTCGAGCCAAGGGGTGGAGCGCGGCAAGATCCGGCACCCCCATCAGCCGAATACTGTCACCCAATGCCCGAGGAACGAACCAGGGGCGATCCAGCCAGACCTCTTGCTCCAGTTCCCGCCGGAAGTCCTCATCCGTCTCGAGCCGCTGCGTCCCACCGCCCCAAGCCTCGAGGACCCTCAACACCGGCAGCGCGCTCCGAGCCCCCAGCACCGAGACCGCTAAGTCGTTCGGCGCACGCCAGGTTACCTGCGCCGCTGTCTGGTGAACCACGAGCGGCATCGCCTTGGAAAATCGGCTGCGGGAGGCCACCATCTCCAGGCGCGTTTCGATCCTGGCCCGGTAGTCGAGGAGTTCCGAGTCGGCAGCCAGGTGCCGCTCGCCCGCCCGGGCGATGACGGCCGCCGTGGCCGAGTCGCGGAAGGTCGTGGTGTCAGCCTGCCACCAGATGGCAACCGCCATCCACACCAGAGGAGCTACCGCCATGACGCCCAGCCGCCCCTTTCTCGCAGACCGTACGCCTTGAGTCGCCGCCACAGCGTGGTCCGAGAAATCCCCAGGCGCCGGGCAGCCTCGGCCTGCCGCCAGCCGGTCAGCCTGAGCATCTCGATAATGGCCCGCCGCTCGCGCTCCGCCAGCGTGGGCACGACTTCTTCGGCGAGGAACACCGCTTCACCAAGAAGCGACTCCCCGGCCTTGAGCGAGACCCTGCGGGCCCCTCGCTCCAGCAGCTCGCCCAAGCGTTCGGGCCCCACGTCAGCGTTGCCTCCCACGCCCAGCATC
The DNA here is from genome assembly GCA_037440225.1 of Gemmatimonadota bacterium. GTDB lineage: Bacteria > Gemmatimonadota > Gemmatimonadetes > Gemmatimonadales > GWC2-71-9 > JACPAP01. The sequence goes on from JBBIUN010000005.1 coordinate 142,684, forward strand.
GCTCGCGCCATGCGGTTGGCGTGGGCCAGCCGTCCCTCGCGATCGAACACCACCACGGCCTCGGCAATGGCGTCCAGCACCGCCTTCAGGAGTACACTGACCGGGCTGTCCCCCTCCATATGACCGGCACAATCCATCGGCCTCGCCTACGCCCCCGTTCCGCCCCGAGTTTCAGCGCCTGTGGGATCCGAATGCTTGCCGTCCACAAGCTGGTGTTGCTATCTTGACTGTCCGGCCAGCCTAGGACAGATCATGGCGACTCGAGACCCCGAACTTACCCGCACCAGCATCCTCCAGGCCGCCGAGCGGATCCTCCGTCGCGGGGGGGTGGGAACCATTGACCAGGTCGCCCGCGAGGCCAAGTGTGCCAAGGGCCTCGTCCACTACCACTACCGCACCAAGTCTGCTTTGCTCGCTGCGGTTGCCGCCCGTCTGGGGCAGGCCCGGCGGGCCCGGTGGGCTCACACGTTCAGCAGCCAGACGCCGGATGGCGCCGTCCGGGCCTCCTGGAGCCTGCTCGTGGCTGAAAACGCGGATGGGTCGCTGCGTGCCTGGCTCGCACTCCTGGCCCACAAAGACAAGGCAACTGGCCGAGTGGTCAGTTCGGAGATGGCCAGCTTTGCCGAGGCGCTGACCCAATCGGCCTCACGGTGGCTTGCCCAGCTCAGCCTCGCGCCCACCGTCCCGATCGAGGAGATCGGGTCTCTGATCGCTTCCGTCGTTTGGGGCATGGGGCTCTTGCTGGCCGCCGGTACGGCGCCGTCCCGATTGCAGGGAGCGTACGACGCCGCCTGGGCCGGCGTACTCTCTCTCACGCGCCCCGTTCTCCGGGCGTGAACTGGGCATAGAGCCGCGCGGCGGCCCAGCACCCATCCGCGATGCCCGATCCGCGGGTTGGCTACCGATGTCGCCGGCGGGCTCGCGGTCGCCGCGGGAGGGCGTCGAGGCTCGATCGCAGCTCCTCGAGCGAGGCCGCGCGGATGACCTCCTTGCTTCCCCGCAGCACGCTAAAGCGAAGTGGGCGATCCAGACTCGGCACGTCCCGCAGCCTGAGGCGCCTGGCTTGACCCTCCTTGAGCCGGATGCGCACCACGGGCCGGCCATGCTCGAGTTCGTAGGACAGCGGCACCCGGTCCCCCAGGACAAAGGCTGACGAGGGTAGCGCATCGAGAGCCTGGCGCTGAGCCTCGGGGATCAGGCTCGCAGGATCCAAACTGAGCGGGGTGGCGAGAAATGCCTCCCAACTGTCCACCGCTTCCAGCTGCTGGCGCACCAAGCGGCGAACATTGGCAGGGTCGGCCACCGCCAGGTCGCCTCCGGACCGCCTCCAGTACTCGGCCAAGCGGGCGCTCGCGCGCGCCAGCGCGCGTTGGTCAGGGTGGGGCGTGCGCCCCTCCAGGAGCGCGTCGGCCAGCGCCTCGCGCGCTGCCGCGGCCAAGTCGGGCGGAAACCTGCCCGCGAGCGCCCCCCGCTGATGTTCCAGCTCGAAGCCGGCGTACACCGTGCGCCGGACCACCGCCAATCCTCCCCGCTTCCCATTGCGAACTTCTACTGCCGGCGCGCCGCGAACCGCGTAACGCCGGATCAGGTCCAGCGGTAAGTTGGTCCCCTCGATCGCGCCTCGCGGCACGCCAAAGCGGTCCGCGAAGTAGCGCACCGTGCCGGCAACCGCACCCCACGGGCTGCACGCCGAACTCCGCGACACCCGCACGCTTTCGCCGGAGGCCAGCTGCCCGTCGAGCACCACGTCGAACGGCGCGATCCGCGCCAGCAGGTCTCGAAATCGCCGCAACATGCCGGCGTCAGCACGGGGCAGGTGCTCGGGAAGCGGTAGCTCCAACGTCCGGTACACCGAGGCCACACCGAGGGCCACATCCTCGATGGCCTTGAGGAGCACCCCCCGCCGCTCGGCCCACTCCTCGATCTCGTCCACAAACAGGTGCCGGGGCAGGCCGTACACCAGACCCACGTAGCCATACCGGTTGACCGCCTCGGCGTAGGTATTGTAGGCCGTCAGGTGGTCGCTGCCGTGCACTACCAAACCGTGCAGGTCGCACTCGTCCCGGGTCATCCGATGCAGGGACTCCACGTTGGCAGCCACGGCCAAGACCGGTACCAAATCCCGGTCCGCGTGCACCAGCAGCTCCCCCCAGGGGCGCTCGACCGGCATCGCCTCCACGTCCCGGCCGTAGTCGGTGAGCCGGCCCTCGGCCACGATGCCCCGCTGCGTGAGCAGCCTGAGCGCCGCGCGGTAGGCCTGCCGGTCCAGCGGCACCGGCAGCTCCAGTTCGCTCAAGTCCACACCGATCGCGGCAGCCGTCAGGGCCACGCGCTCCGTGTCACCCGCCAGTTGGAATTCGGGCGGCTCAGGACGCAACCCCTGAAAGTCAATGTCCCGGTCGGTGAGCACATACACCTCGCCGCCCCGGACCCGGCCGTGAACCCGGCCCGCCATTTGGAGCAGCTCGTTGGCCCCCAGGTATTGGCGGGTCAACACGTTGCGGCCCTTCTCGATCACGTTGGCGTACCGGGCGTCGTAAATGACCACCGTGTCGAGTCCCGCAATGTTGAGCGCCGATTGCCCGGCGGCCGTCATGGCCAACAGGAACGGTTTGGGTGCCGTGCCTTCCAGAAACGGACGGATCACCCGGATGGGTTCGCCTCCATGGTAGAAGGCCGCGTTCAACCGCGCCCACCGGCTGCCCAGCTCGGCAGCCATCGCTTCGACTTCCGCTCGCGTGGGGAGAAAAACGGCCACCCCCCGCCGCTCTCGCACCACGTGCCGCAGGAAGCGGTCGTCTAAGAACTCCAGCGGCTGCTCCCGCCGCACCACCACCCGGGCCGCCAGCGCCGGATCGAAGGCCGAGGTCTCCAGCACCTCGGCCGACTCGAGGTAGCCGGCGTAAAACGAAGGGTCCACGGTGGCCGAAAGCCAAATGAACCGGCACCCCAGTCGCTTGCCCAGCGCCAGGCAGAGTTCCAGCTCCGCCGACGTCTGGTGGATTTCGTCCACCACCAGCGTGTCGCGAGCCTGAATCAGCTCCCCCTGAAACCATCGCCGCGCAATGCCCGTGGTCACGATCACCACGTTCCAAGTGGGCGTCTCCGGCGTCGCCTCCCGCTCCCGATTCACCACGCCCACCCGCAAGGGCGTGCCCACGATTTCCTCGGCGATGGCCCGGATGCTCAGCGTCTTGCCCGTGCCGGTACCGGCCACGATGCCGAAGCCCACGCCGCGGCGGGCCAACTCCCGGATCTCCTGGCCGTGTTCCCGCTCGAGCACGGTGCTCACGTTGAGCTGGAGGGCAAGCTCGATGGTCTCGCACGCCGCACGGGTCGGCGCGATCACGATGACCCGGCCGGTGGGGGGGCCGCCCTGCCGGAACGCTTCCCGGTCGGGGGGCAGGAAGTGGTCGCGGATGGTCGCCCGGCCTACTCTCCCAGACAGATCCCCAACTCCCTTGCGGTCTCCAGCGAGTCGCTGTCCAGCGGGACCCGCTTGGGCTGGGCGAGCGCTTCCTCCAGCGACACCAGCTTGATGGTCGGCGGATCGAGGGCGACCATCTGCCCGAAGCGCCCCGCCGCGACAGCTCGAACCGCCGCTGCTCCAAACCGTAGCGCCGTCAACCGGTCGAACGTGGTCGGCGTCCCACCCCGTTGAAGATGGCCCAGCGTAATCGAGCGCGTCTCCTTGCCGGTCAGGGCCGCAATCTCCTGAGCGACGCGCTCCCCCACCCCACCCAGCCGATCCACCGTACCGACGCCGGCTCGCTCCTTCACCACCGGCACCCCACCCCGCGGCACCGCCCCCTCCGCCACCACCACAATGCTGAAGCGCCGGCCCTCCGCCTCCCGCTCCCGGATCTTGGCGCACACGGCCTGGATGTCGTATGGGATTTCCGGAATCAAGATCACGTCTGCGCTGCCTGCCAGGCCCGAGTTGAGGGCAATCCACCCCGCATACCGGCCCATCACCTCCACCACCATCACCCGCTCATGGCTCTCCGCCGTCGAGTGCACCTTGTCAATCGCGTCGGTGGCCGTGCTCACCGCCGTGTCGTACCCGAAGGTGATGACCGTGCCCCCAACGTCGTTGTCAATAGTCTTCGGCACGCCTACCACCGGAAGTCCCTTGCGGAACAGGTCGTAGGCGATGCGCAAGCTCCCATCGCCTCCCACCATGATCAGCGCGTCGAAGCCCTGGGCCCGAAACTTCTCGATCAACTCGTCGGAGCGGTCCACCTCCCGCAACGAGCCGTCCGGCTGCCGCTGGGGCCAGCGGAAAGGATTGCCCCGGTTGGTCGTCCCCAGGATGGTCCCGCCGAGATGGGTGATCCCGCGTACCTGGTCGCGTCCCAGCCGCAGCGCCTGGCCCTGCTCCAACAGCCCACCGAACCCCCGCTGGATCCCGTACACCTCGAAGTTGCGATGCAGCGCGCCCAGCACCGCCGCTCGAATGACCGCATTCAGTCCCGGTGCATCGCCCCCACCGGTCGAGATCGCGATTCTCACGCTCGGTCCTCCCGTTGCTGCCGTTCCTCGATCAAGCGAACTACCTCGCCCGGCTCCGCATGGCGCCCCAACGCACGCTTGGAAAACACCGGCTCCCCGTCCACGGCCACCTCGAAGACTCCGCCCGAGGACTGGACCAGGCGCACCGTGGCTCCCGGGAAACGCTCCTTAAGCTCGGCCGCCAGCCCGGCAGCCCGCGGCTCGTAGTTTCACACCACGCAATACTGGATAGTGATGTGCATGTACACCTCCCAGGGGCCCAAGCTAACGCCGCTCCCAGGCGTGGCGCCAACCGAGCCGTCCTTGCAGTTTGGCCCGAGGCTCCTCACATTGACCCGTCCTTATTGCTCTACGCGACCGTGAACTCCGCCCCTGCCTCGCGCACGCTCCCCTTACGCCCCGCCATCTTGGCGGGCGGAACCCTCTTTCTCATTGGCGCCCTGGTCCACCTCGCCCGACACCCGGAATCGTGGACCGGGGGTCATGGCCTCGCCGCCGTGGCCCTGGTGCTGGCGGCGGCCCTCAGCCGGCGCTACGGTCTGCCGCTGCCCGGGCGCGGCTTCGCCTCGCTCGTTTTGGGCGTAGCCCTGCTCGGGCTCCTCCTGGTCGGCTGGCCCACTGCGGTGCTCGGGGCAGCCGGCGGCATGGTGGCCGGAGACCTGCTGTTCCGCCGCCTGCCAGCGCGCGAGGCCTTGGGCAACGCGGCCCACTTGGCCTTCGGCACCGGCCTGACGGGGCTGCTGTATACCGGCCTGGACGGATCACTGGGCCCGGGAGCCGTGGCGGTCCAGAACCTCGGGCCGCTCACCGCCGCCGCCTTCGCCCTCGCCCTGATCGTCAACGGAACCTTCTACTTGGACCTGGCCCAAGGCCCCCGGGCAGCGTGGGTAGACGCCGCACTCACGATCCGCTGGGAACTCGCCGTCACCGCGGCCGCGACCGGGGCCGCCTTGGGCTGGGCCGCGCTGGCCAGCTCTCATCAGTCTCCGGCGATCATGGCCTACAGCGCCGCCCTGCTCCTCGGCGCCACGGTGGGACTTTACCTTCTCATGCGTACCGCCGTGCGGGCCGACGAGCTGGCTCTGGTCCAGCGGCTGGCCGTGGAACTCAGGCCCACCGCCAACCTCGAACACACCTTCTCAGCCCTGCAAACCATTGCGGGCCGCCTGGTCCCATGGAAGGGAATGGGCTTGGCACGCTACCGCGCGGCAGACCGCGAGTTGGACCCGGTGGCGGACATCGGCCTCTCCAGCAAGCGCCTCTCCCTCCAAGATCCCGTCACCGCCAGCGCGATCCGCCTCCGCCGCCCCCTGGTCGCTGACACTCGGGGCAACCAGCAGGCGGGCTCCGAAATCCTCGTGCCGCTTGCCCTCGCCGACCAGGTGATCGGAGTGTGGAGCGTCCGTCACGATCGGCCCGGCTTCTACCGACAAGCCGACGCCGACCTCCTGGCACTCCTGGCGCCGCAGCTGGCCCTGGCCCTGTTCCTCGCTACGCTGATGCGTCCGCTGGCCGACGCCATCACCCGGACCTTGGCCTCTGTGCGTCAGCTCACAGACACGGCGGATGCCATTCGCCAGGGATTCTCCGACGTGGGGCGCCAAGCGGCGAAGATCGAGCAGGAAGCCCGAACCGCTGCCACCGATGCGCTGGGTGGGCTCAAGACCGTGGACCGCCTCCGCGAAGGATGGCGACAAGCCTCTGAAGCCGCCGCAACCACCCAGAAGTCGGCGGCCGCGGTCCAGGCATCCGTCCGGGAGGCGCAGGCCGCCAGCGCCCAGACCGGGGAGCAACTCCGGCAGCTCGCGGCAACGATCCAACTGGGAGCCTCGGAGGTCGGGCGCCTCAAGGAGGCCGCCACCGAAGTGGAGCGTTTCGCGGAAACTATTGGCGGGATTGCCTACCAGACGAACCTTCTGGCCTTGAACGCCACCATCGAGGCCGCCCGCGCCGGCAGCTCCGGGCGCGGCTTCGGCGTGGTCGCCGACGAGGTGAGAAAACTGGCCGAAGAGAGCGAGCGCGCCTCCCAGCACATGGGCCGCAGCGCGCGCGAGACTCGCAAGGTCATCGAGCGCACGAGTCAGTTGCTCGAAGCCATGGCCCGGGAGGTGGCGCACTTCTCCAGCGCCGTAGACCGCTGGCGGCAGGAACTCGAGGCCATGGCGAGCGCCGGCGACGGCACCGTCGCCGCCGCCGAGCGCATGGCGCACCTGCCCGGCCAGCACCTGGCAGCCGCCGAGGCAGCCAACCAAGCCGTGGCCAAGGCTCAAGCCGCCGCCGATGCGGCAGCCCAGCAGGCTGCGGCCTTGGGACAGGCAACCGACCAGCAATTGCGAGCGCTGGCCGATTGGGCCCGCAGCGCAGGCCAACTGTCGCAACTGGCCCACGAGCTGACCGAACACTTGGGCGGCATGAAAGGAGATGGCCCAAAATGAACCACCCCGTAGCCTCGAGCGCGCTGAAGTGTACATTGGGACGTATGAACCCGCGATCGTTGGCAGGACCTGCCTTGGGCGCCCTGGTCGCTCTAGCCTGGTGGCCGCTTCCAGCGGGGGCCCAGAGCGGCGCCGCTCATCAAGTCGAGCTGGGCGCTTTCGGGACGTACACCCGCTATGACCGAACCGCCACCAACCTCGCCGGGCGCTCCGGCGGCGGGGGACGGCTCGGCTTCTACTTGAGCCGGCTGCTCTCGCTGGAAGCCAACGGCGACTACACGGTGACCAAGCTCTCGTCCACCGACGCCGAGGTCACGATCAGCCGGGTGGGCGGCACCGCCCTCTTCCATGCCCGGGCCTTGGGGGCCTACCTGGGTGCCGGCTACGAGCGACTCTATTATCGCGGCGCCCGCGTGGCTCAGGACAACGGCGGCCACGTGGTTTTAGGCACCATGATGTCGCTAGGGGGTCGCGCTGCGTTCCGCGTGGAAGGGCGGGCCTCATACCTCCCCAACGGGGGCACCGCAACCAATCGGCCGCTCAACTTCGGTGCCAACGCCGGGGTATCCGTCTTCGCGTTTGGCGGTCCTCCCAGAGACAATGACCACGATCGCGTGGCCAACAAGCGTGACCGCTGCCCCGATACCCCGGTGGGCGCAGTGGTGGATGCCAATGGCTGCCCGGTGGACAGCGACGCGGACAAGGTATTCGACGGGCTGGACGCCTGCCCCGGAACGCCGAGCGGTGCGATCGTAGATGACAAAGGCTGCCCTCTGGACACCGACAACGACAAGGTGTTCGACGGCCTGGATCTCTGCGCCAACACCCCCCTTGGAGCCACTGTGGACGCCAACGGCTGTCCCACCGACGCCGACCGGGATGGCGTCTTCGACGGCTTGGATCGGTGTCCCGACACCCCCGCCGGCGCCACAGTGGACACCGCCGGCTGCCCCACCGACCAGGATCGTGACGGCGTCTTCGATGGGCTCGATCAGTGCCCCGACACGCCCGCCGGCACCGAAGTGGACGCGCGAGGCTGCACGGTCCAGCGCGACTCCGACGGTGACGGTGTTTTCGACCAGCAGGATCGCTGCCCCGACACGGCCCCCGGCACCAAGGTGGACGCGGTCGGTTGCCCCATCATCCAGGAGGTGGTCCAGGCCGCACCGCGGCCCCTGTTCCAAATCGTGGAAGGCAAGGCACAGCCCTTGATCCTCAAAGGCGTCAACTTCCGCAGCGGGCGCTCGGACCTCACACCGAGTTCGTACGCCGTCCTGGATGAAGTAGCGGCCTCGCTCCTCGCCAACCCGACGGTCAAAATCGAGATTGGGGGCCACACCGACGCCACCGGCTCGCGGGCCAAGAACATCCAGCTGTCCTTGGCTCGCGCCATGGCCGTGCGAGCTTACCTGGTCTCCAAAGGGGTGGGGCCGGAGCGACTGGTGGCCCGAGGATACGGCCCGGACAAACCCATCGCCGACAATAAGACCGTGGAAGGGCGGGCCCAAAACCGGCGCGTGGAACTCAACCTCTTGTCAGGTCAGCCCGAGAACTGACGAGCACAAGCGCCACCGCCAGCGCCATGAGGCGCATTCTCGCCGTACCGGTCTGGGCCATGCTGCTGGGTGCCACCCTCCCGGCAGCAGTCCCGGCCCGCGCGCAGCTCGCCATCGTGCCTCCGTACCAAGAGCCTAAGCGGCCCGACTACGCCGCGGAACTGGCCGCCAGGCGTCGAGTCGAACTGCCTCCGCCACCGCTAGACTGGGGCCGGTTGGCCAGCGGGGAGTTGAACCGGCCCGACTACCTGGCCGAAATCTCGCCCGGGCACCCGTCCGCACCCCTCCACCTGCCTCCCCCACCTCCCGGGCAGGCACCGGCTCTCGTTCGCGGCCTCTACTTGAATGCGTGGGTGTTTGGCTCAGCCCGCTTCTATGACCTGGTGGCGCTGGCGGAAAGCACCGAGGTGAACACCTTCGTCATTGACGTCAAGGATGACACCGGGTACCTGACCTATCGCTCGGCGGTCCCGGTGGCAGCCGAGGTCGGAGCCAATGACCGCCTGCGAGCACCCGATGTGCGCCAACGCCTGGCAGTCCTCCACGCTCGCGGCATCCACCCGGTCGCCAGAATCGTGGTCGCCAAGGACCCGCTCCTAGCACAGCGCAAGCCCGCGTGGGCCGTCCACGACGTCCAGGGTGGCCTGTGGCGCGATCGCCTCGGCATCGCCTGGGTGGACGCCTATCGCGACTCGGTGTGGCTGTATGCCGCGGACCTCGCCCGAGAGGCCGTGTTGCTCGGTTTCGCCGAGGTCCAGTTCGATTACCTCCGCTTCCCCGACGAACCGCGCTGGCTCTTGGACCGCGCCGTGTTCCCGGCACGGCGCCCCGGCGAGTCGCGGCGCGAAGCGGTCCGGCGCAACGTGGCGCTCATGCGGAGCCGAACAGCCGATCTCGGGGTCCCGTTCACCCTCGATCTGTTCGGCCTGTCCACGAGCGCCGACGGCGACCTGGGCATCGGCCAAGTGTGGGAGGACCTGGCGCCGCTGGCAGATGTCGTCCTGCCGATGGTGTACCCCAGCCATTACCGGCGTGGCAGCTTCGGCATCGAACACCCCAACGCCGCACCCTATACCACCGTCCGCCGGGCCCTGGAAGACGGCTTGCGGCGCAATGCGCGGTTGCCGAACCCTCCCAAGATCCGACCTTACCTTCAGGCCTTCTCCATCTTTCGGGTGCGCTATCGCCCCGAAGAGATCCGCGCCCAAATTCGGGCCGCCGAAGAACTGGGGCTCCTCGATTGGGTGCTCTGGAATGCCCGGGGCGTTTACCCGGCAGGCGCCCTGCGGCCCTCAGGCACGGGACCCACGGGCTCCCCGGCGGTCTCGACATCCTCCCTGCGACCCCCGGGCTGAACAGCCATCCCCTTGTTCCCGAGCAGCCCGCGCGTGCGTCGCGGCCCCAGTGCTAGGTCTCCGACCTCCCCGGCCGCCAGGCCGTGATGTACCCCGCTATCGCGCTCGCGGCCGTGGTGTACGGGCTCGCCAGATACAGTTGCCCTGGGCCCGATCGCCCGGGGAAATTGCGGTTGATGGCCGAGATCGTCACCGTACCGCGGTCGTACGAGACCCCAGGGCCTGCGTTGATGCACGCCCCACAAGAAGGCTCGATGAAAACCGCCCCCACCCGCTCGAAGATTTCGAGGTAACCCCGCTCCTCACAGTACCGCTTCACTTCCTGTGAGCCGCACTGGACGTAGCACTTGACATCCGGGTGAACCCGGCGACCCTGAGCCAAGGCGTCGCGGAAGACGGCCGCGTACATGTCCATGTCCGCCTTCTTCCCAGCGGTGCAGGAGCCCGCGTAGGCGATGTTCACCTTGACCGGCCCCCCCAACTCGCTGATGAACACCCCGTTGCCGGGATCCCCTGGTAGTGCCACCATCGGTTCCAGGGTCCCCGCGTCCAGCTCGATGACCTTCTCCCATTCCGCGTCCGGGTCCGAGTAGAGACCCTCCAGCAGCGGCCGAACCTCCTCCGGCCGAAGCCCTCGTTCTCGCTCCAGAAACTCGAGAACCTTCTCATCCGGGCGAATGATGCCGGTGAACGCCCCGACCTCGGCTGCCATGTTCGTCATGGTGGCTCGCTCATCAACTGAGAGCGCCTCCACGACCTCGCCGCCGTACTCGACCAACTTGCCGATCGCGTGGCCTTCCTTGACGTACGGGTGCCGGAGGATCTGCAACATGAGATCCTTCGCGGTCACCCCGGCCGGCTTGCGCCCCGTGATGCGGATGAGCACGGAGGGTGGCACCTTGATGCGGACATCCTTGGTCAACCAGGAGTTGAAGATTGCCGTGGTACCGACCCCGAAGGCCACGCTGCCGATGGCCCCCGCGTGCGGCGTGTGCGAGTCGCTGCCGATGATCAGGTGACCCGGCAAGGCGTGCGCCTCGAGGATCTTGGAGTGACAGATCGCCTCCGACCCCACCGGGATCCCCATACGACCCAATACCCGCCGATCCAGCTCCCCGTACAACCGAACGCCCTGCCGCCGGGCAAACGCTTCTTGCTTGCGCTTCAGTTCCAGCGCCACGTCGAGCAGGCCTTGGGCCTTGCGCTCCTCGGTCATGGCCAGTTCCAGAAACGTCAGATGGTCCCGGAAGAAATACACCGAGCCGGGATCCACGATGGGGTGGTCCGGCCCTACGTAGCGCTCCCAAAAAATGGCCGCCATGGGCGTCACGTACTCATGACTGAAGCGAATGTCGGTGCGCACGAACCCCTCGTCGCCGGGCTGGACATAAGGGACGCCCACCTCGTCGCGGGAGAGGTCTCGCACCCAATGCCGGGCGATGATCTTCTCGGCGAGGGTCATGGGCCGCCGCCGAGTCGCCACAGCCGGCACGCGGACCTTCCCTTGCAGCCGAGCCAGGTTGTACTGGAACAGGCCCCCGTACTCGATAATCCCCCGCGTGATCTCACCCTCCCCAGCCGTGAAAACCGACAAGGGGATCTCTTCACCGCGGCGCACTTTCTCGATGAGCGAAAAATCGGTGCTCGTCAGGATCCCGAGATTCTGACAATTCTCCCCGTAGATCCGCTCGATGCTCTCCGCAAGGACCAACCGGATGCCCGCACACCATTCGGCATAGGGGGACTGCTCGCGCGACGACCCCTTGCCGCGCCGTTTGCCGGCCACGGAACACACGAACCGGCCGGCCTTGACCGAGCCGGGTGTAACGGGAAATTCCCCACCCGCCTTCAAGCCGAGGTAGGGAAAGTCGGCCAACCGCTCATCGTAGTAGTAGCAGATGTAAGCCGGGGTGATCTCGTCGGTCGAAATGTCGTCTCGTAGCTTGGCCGATACCGGCCAGTCTAGGTCCTCCCCAGCCAACTGCCGCCGGATGAGTTCCGCGTCGTCCACCAGCAACAAGACCCGGCCCGAGAGACGCACCTGCTTCGGGCGCTTGGTCACCGCTCGCTCCAACAGGTTAGGAATCATCCCAATTGAAGGTGCTGAGAGTTTGCCGAACTTCCAGGTTGCCTGGAATGAAATGATAACATAAATGAAGCCTGAGGCTCCCTGCCGGACAAGCACCGCGCTACAATACCAAGCACCATGTCTCAGCGCCCATCCTGCTCGCTCGCTCGCGTTGGCCTCGCCTGCGGGGCCCTCTCCCTGCTGGCGGCTGCACCGGTCACAGCACAACAGCGCGTCCCAGCCCTGGCAGAGCGAACCGGTACGTTCCAATCCCCCCAGATTACCGAAAGCTCGGGCGTGGCTGCCAGCCGGCAATACCCCGGAGTTCTCTGGACCCACAACGACTCGGGGGACGGCCCGATGCTCTACGCCACCGATTTGGCCGGCGATGACCTCGGCCGCTACCTGGTGCCGGGCGCCCGGAACGTGGATTGGGAGGACCTGGCCTTGGCACCCTGTCCGCGGACGCCGGGTGACTGCCTCTACGTGGCCGACACCGGTGACAACAACGGAAGGCGGCGCAGCGTCACGCTCTACGTGATCGCCGAGCCCCCGGCACGGCCTACGCCAGCCGCGCCGGAAGAGTCCGCTAGGATGGCACCTCGGGCCCACGCTCTGCATATCCGCTATCCCGACCGAGCCCACGACGTCGAAGCCCTCTGGGTCAACCCGGACGGCACCGTCGAACTGGTCACGAAGGGAACGACCGGCCCCATCCTCCGCTACCGGATCCCGGCAGCGGCGCTGGCGGGCGATTCGGCAACGGCAGAGCTGGAAGACACGCTTCCCATCGTCCCGCAGCGGGCGCTGGGCCGCTTGGTCACCGGTGCCGCGATATCGCCCGGTGGCGACCGGATCGTCATCCGGACATACACGGAACTCTACTTCTTCCGGCGCGCGGCAGGAGCGAACCTTGCGCCCGAAGGCCCCCCCTGCTGGCTGGGAACCCTGGAACCGCAGGGAGAAGCCGTGGCTTTCCTCGATGAAGCCACCCTGGTCCTGACCAGCGAGAGCGTGCTGGGACAGGCCGGCCCCATCCACAAGGTCCGATGCTGAAACGGGCCGCCCTCACGCGCGTCTGCCTCCTGGCCATGATGGCCGCGACCGCGCCAGCGGCCGCGCAGCGGCCGGCCCGCGAGATCGGTGTCCCTGCCCCCCTCGACGCCGCACTTGCCGGACTCACCCCCGAGATGCTGGAAGCACCCCTGCGATTTCTGGCCGACGACTTGCTCGAAGGGCGCGCGCCGGGCACGCGCGGCGGCGAACTCGCCGCTCGTTACCTGGCCTCGCAGTTCGCCGCGCTGGGACTGCGCCCGGCCGCCCCCGACGGATCGTATTTCCAGTGGGTTTCCCTGGTGGGCTTGCGACCGGAGGTCTCCTTCGTGATCGGCGCCCAGGGGCGAACCTTGGTTCTCACGAACGGCACCGAAATCGTGGCGTGGCCTGAACGAGCCGACTCGGTGGTAACCTTGGACGCCGAGATCGTGTTCGCCGGCTACGGCATCACCGCCCCGGAGTGGGACTGGGACGACTACAAGGGGACAGCCCAGACCGGCCGCATCGTGATGGTGTTGGCCGGCGAACCCAGTTTGGACGACTCCACGCCGTTCCGCGGCCAAGCCCTCACCTCCTACGGCCTGTGGCAACACAAGATCGAGCAAGCTGCCCGCATGGGAGCGGCTGGGGTGATCCTGGTTTGGGCACCGGGGAGCGGCGCGTTGTCCTGGGAGGCCGTGCGCCGGAGCTGGTCGGGCGAGCATCTCTTGCCCGATCGCCCGGCACAACATTCCCTGCGATTTGCGGCCTGGATCACCCAGGAGACGGCCCGGCGCCTAGTCGAGGCCACGGGAAAAGATTACGGCCTTCTGCTCAGGCGCGCAGCGCTCCGGGCGTTCCAACCAGTGGATGTGGGAGCCCGCGTCGCGGCGGATTTCCGGTCCCGCGTGCGGCACTTCCGGGCCCCCAACGTGGTCGCCCGGCTCGAGGGAGCTGACTCGCTGGGGCGCGAGGAAACGGTGGTGCTGGCCGCGCACTACGACCACCTCGGCCTGGGCCTCCCCGAAGCAGGCGATTCGATCTACAACGGTGCGGTGGACAATGCCTCTGGAGTGGCCGTGTTGCTGGGAACGGCGGCGGCGCTCAGCCGCCTGGCAACCCCGCCGCGCCGGAGCGTAGTGTTCTTGTCACCCACGGCCGACGAAGCCGGCGGCCTCGGCTCCCTGACCTATCTCGCTCAACCGGCTGGCCGCCTCGAGCGGACCGTGGCCCTGGTTAGCCTGGACCAGGCCAACGTTTGGGGTGCGGCGGCTGACATCATGGCCATCGGCGCGGAGTGGTCCACGTTGGATTCCACGGTCCGAGCCGCCGCGCGAGTGGAGAGCCTGATCGTAAGTCCAGAGCCCCAACCGTCACGGGGTGATTTCTATACCGGCGGTCATTTTGCTTTCGCCCAGGCAGGCATCCCGGCAGTTCTGCTGCGCCCGGGCCTCCAGTTCAGGAATCGGCCGGCAGGCTTCGGGCGTGAAGCCTGGTTGAGCTACCTGACCGAGCGCTATCACCGCCCCAGCGACGAGGTCCTGCCCGAATTTGACTTCCACGGCCTGGTCCAGCAGGCCCGCGTCGCAGCCCGTCTGGCCTGGGCCTTGAGCCAAGCGACGGAGTTCCCCTCCTTCCACCCAGGCGTCGAATTCCGGGCTGCAGGCCTGCGGTTGCGCCGCCAACGCTGATGGCCCTGGCCGCCCGGCGCCGGATCGCATAAGTTCCCGCCCGTATTTCGCCCTGCGCGGCCCACCATTCAGCAACGGAGTGGCACTCTGGACCTGCCTGCGACCCATCGGGTGCCCATTAGCTGGCTCCGGGAGCACGCCTCTGCGCCCATCAAGTGGCGGACGGTCAATGAGATTCTCCCCCCCCACGGCGCATCAGCCGAGGATCGCGAGCGGTTGCGAGCCGAGCTGATGAGCTACCGGCCTTTGGTACAAATCATCCACAAGCAGAAGGCCAACGGGACCTGGGGCGACAACATCCTGGGCGTCAATCCAGCGACTTGGAAGCTTCTCGATGATGGCGGTACAGTGGCGCGTTACCGGCGCCTGCTTGAATTTGGAGCCGTGCCCAACAACCCTGCCTTCGCGCTGACCGAGCGCACCTTCCGCCTCGCGGAGCGGGTCTTTTTCCGGCTGCTGTCGAGGGATGAAGCCCCAGAATTGGCCTTCGAATTCCGCAAGGCGGTCAAAGCAGACGCGGACTTCGGCGCCTGGGTCCGCGGTGCCATGCGCGAAGCCGTCACCGCAGCACTGGCACAGGCCGGGCAGATCGAGGACCCCAGGGTTCGAGGCTCGGCTCACCGCATTGCATCCGAGATCTCACAGTTCTTACGGAGCGAGTTGGCGGACAAACCGCTCGTCCGGCGCGGCAATCGCACCATTCTGCATCCGGAGGCTCATCCCCCGACCGTTTTTTCAGTGGACATGGTGGCCTACATGCCCACATTGCAGCGTGAAAGGGCTGGGTTCGTGGAGCGCCTGGCTGCCTTTCTCGGAAAGTCCGCGCCCACGCGCCCCTACGTCGTAACGGCGGGCAAGCGCATCGTCAAACCCGTTTTCCTGATCTTGGGCGACCCGATCGAGGCAGACAGTGCCGGCCATCCCAAGGACCTGCCGCGGGCGCTGCACTGGATCGAGACCCTAGTCCGGCTCGGCGCGCTACGCACGTCGGAGACAGCCCAGCGGGTGCTGGCCCGGTTGCTCGCCGAGTGCGACGACCGGGGCGTCTGGGCACCGAAAAACCTCAGGGCCTTGCCTAAGAGTCCTTCCCGCCTGGCGGACTTTGCCTTCCCGCTCGAAATGGACGGCAAGACCCCGGAGCGCCGCCAGGCGGACGTCACTTTCCGCCTCGCGCTCATCGCCAAGCTCGCGGGCTGGCAGCTCGAGTTCGTCTAGCGCCAGACCGCCACGCCCCGTACTGGCCAGCCACGCTGTCCAAGCGACGGAGCCTCGCCGTTATCCTGTCGCAGCCTTGCCGCGTGCCAACGCGGTTGATATAGTAGTTGTAGGAACTACTTCTTCCTCGTGACACTAGTAGATTTGACCCCATTCGGGTTTACGCCGACCGAGAGCATGGCGTACCACGCCCTGCTTCGCGCTGGCCCCCTCACCGGTTATGGCCTGGCCCGCGAACTCTCCATCGCTCGAGCCAACGCCTACCAGGCGCTTCGGGGGCTGCTAGCAAAAGGCGCAGCCACCCCGCTGGGCGGCGAACGGCCGGAGCGTTACCGTCCCCTCCAACCTTCAGCGCTGCTGGCCCGTTTAGCCGAGCAGCGAGCCCGCCAGCTGGATCGCCTGGAGCAAGCGCTGGCGCAGGCGCCTTCGGTGGGTGCTACCGCCTCTGTGGACTGGGACGGCGATCGGGCTCTGCTGGATCTCGCCCTTCGCATGGCTGCGCGCACCAGAGGGCCCCTCTGGTGCCTCGCTCCCACCAAGTTGCTCGTGGCGCTCGCACCAGCCTGGTACAAGCGAACTTCGAACGGAGAGGAAACCGTGCTCTGGGCGCTGGGCGACGCACCCGCTGACCCTGCGGGCATCCGCATCGCTGGCACAGTGAGCTTGCACCAGGTGGAGCCGTACTTTCCCGGCTCTCCCGTCCTGCTCCTAGCGCCGGAGGCCGCCCTTGTCGGGGTGCAGGAAGCTGGCGGTTTTCGGGGGCACTGGACTTCGCACCCAGCTCTTGTGGGCGCCGTCCGTGCCGCGCTGGCGATGCTTGCCGGACTGAACGCAGCATCCAGCCGTTGACACCATGGCGACGGGATGCGTAGGTTCGCGGTTCAACCAGGCGGTTGGAGCGTGCCGTGGCAGCATCTGGGCGTCGGGACTCGCGCGGGCTTATTCTCGATGCTGCTTGGGAGGAACTCGGCCGATATGGCCCGGACGGCGGCAGGGTGGAGCGGGTTGCTAGGCGTGCCGGGGTAAACAAGCAGCTCATCTTTTACTACTTCGGCTCCAAGGCCGGACTGTTCCGGGCAGTGGCTCAAGCGGCCTGGCGCCGAGTGGAGTCCGCGGCGGAAACGCAGCCGGGCGATTCGCCGCTGGACGCTCTACGCCTGCTTGCCGAGCGCCTAGCTCGGACGGTGGTCCAGAACCGGGCGGTTGTCCGCATGACCCTTGCGGCCAGTCCCGATCCTCACGATCAGATTTATGCCGTCACCCAAGCGGTGCTCGACCGGCTCGACCGCAGGGTACGCGAGCTGATTTCGGAGGGGCAGGGACTTGGGTATGTCCGGGACGACGTGGAGCCGGCGGTGGCGGCGCGGTTGCTGCTGGCCACGGCGGTCGGGTGGGTGGCGCTTGCCTCGGACGTCGCTCCCGATGAGGCCCAAGGAGCGGCTGGCCTGCTGCTTCGTGCGCTGACCTGGTAAGAGCGGGTCAGTGGCCCAGGAGTGCGGGTTCCCGTGCCGGTTCCCGAACCGCGTCGGTGGGTCGTTCGGGTTCGCGGCCAAGTGCAACCGCCAAGACGTCGCTCAGCGAGTCAACCGGGTGGACCGTGAGCTTGGCCCGTTCCGCCTCGCTTAGGTCTTCCAAGTCTGCCAAGTTCTCGCGGGGGAGCACCACGGTCGTGATGCCAGCCCGCACCGCCCCCAAGACCTTCTCCTTGACCCCACCGATGGGGAGTACCCGGCCCGACAGGGTAATTTCTCCGGTCATCGCGAGATCGTGCCGCACCGGAACGCCAGCCAGCGCGCTCACCAGTGCGGTGGCCATGGTGACCCCCGCTGAGGGGCCCTCTTTGGGGGTAGCACCCGCCGGAACGTGGATGTGGATGTCTTTGTCGGTCAGCGCTCCGGCCGGGATGCCCAACTCCGCCGCGTGCGACCGTGCGTAGGTGAGCGCGGCCCGCGCGGATTCCTTCATCACGTCGCCCAATTGGCCAGTCAAGACCAGCTCGCCCTTGCCGGGCATGACGGAGACCTCGACGAACATGATGTCGCCGCCGACCGGCGTGTAGTACATGCCTGTGGCGATGCCTACCTGATCCTCGCGGGCCGCGCGTTCCGGGTGGACCATGGGGCGCCCGATGATCCGACTGATGTCTGCGGCTTCCAGGTGTTCGGCCTCGACTTCGTGGGCTGCAATGCGGCGCGCCACCTTGCGCGCCACCTTCCCCAACTCGCGCTCGAGCTGGCGCACGCCCGCCTCCCTGGTGTACCCCGAGATCAGGGTCATGACGGCGTCGTCGCTGATGCTGAGCTGCTCGGCAGTAAGCCCCGCCTCCTTGAGTTGCCGAGGAATCAGGTAGCGGCGCGCGATGGCCAGCTTCTCGTGCTCGGTATAGCCGGAGAACTCCACCAGCTCCATGCGATCCAAGAGCGGCCCAGGGATGCCCTGCAGAAAGTTGGCGGTCGCGATGAACAGCACCTCCGACAGGTCGAACGGAATCCCCAGGTAATGATCCGTGAAGCTGTCGTTTTGCGCCGGGTCGAGCACCTCGAGTAACGCCGCGGCGGGGTCGCCTTGGAACGAAACCCCCAGCTTGTCAACCTCGTCGAGCAAGAAGACCGGATTCTTGGTGCCCGCCCGTTTCATGCCCTCGATGATCCGCCCGGGCATGGCACCTACGTACGTTCGCCGGTGGCCCCGGATGTCAGCCTCATCCCGGGCTCCCCCCAGCGAGATCCGCACGTACCGGCGACCCATGGCTCGGGCGATGGACTTGGCGATGGAGGTCTTGCCTACCCCCGGCGGTCCGACGAACAGGAGGATCGAACCCTTCGCGCGCCGGTCGTCTTCGTTGCCCGGCTGCCCGTTGTCTGCGACCTCCCCGCGAGCCTGCACCAGTTGCCGAACCGCCAAGAACTCCAGCACCCGGTCCTTGACCTTCTGGAGCCCGAAGTGATCCTCATCCAGCACCCGCGCTGCCTCCGCGACATCCAGATGATCCTCGCTGCGCGCGTTCCAAGGCAGCTCCGCTACGGTTTCGAGGTAGGTGCGAATGACCTGGGCCTCCATGGATTCCCGGGACGTTCGCTCCAGTCGCTTGAGTTCGCGATTGACCTCCTTACGCGCTTCCTCGGGCAATTCCAACTTTTCCAGGCGCGCCCGCAGGTCCTCGATATCCGCCGACTCGTCTTCGTCACCCAATTCCTTGCGGATAGCCTTGAGCTGCTCGCGGAGAAACAGTTCGCGCTGCCGCTCCCCGATCTCTTCCTGGACTTTCTCCTTGATTTCCTCCTGCGCGTTCAACATGGCAAGCTGGCGCTGGACGTGCACCAGCACCCGGCGCATGCGTTCCTCGATACCCAGCGTCTCCAGCAAGCTCTGGCGATCGGCGGGGGTGATGTCAATGTAGCCGGCCACCAAGTCCGCGAATCGCCCCGGCTCCGTCACCCCTTCCAGGACTTGCTGCACCACCTCTTCGGGCAATCCGGATTTCTGCCCCAGCTCGGCGGCCCGCTCCCGAAGCTCCTTGTAGAGGGCCAAGAAGGCGGGGTTGGTGGGGTCGGCGGGCGGCAGGTCCGGGGCTTCTACCACCACGGCCTCGATGTAGCCGTCGGTCACCCCGTACTGCAGCACCGTGCCCCGATGCTCACCGTGCAACAATAGCTGCACCCCACCC
The DNA here is from genome assembly GCA_037440225.1 of Gemmatimonadota bacterium. Lineage (GTDB taxonomy): Bacteria > Gemmatimonadota > Gemmatimonadetes > Gemmatimonadales > GWC2-71-9 > JACPAP01. The sequence goes on from JBBIUN010000005.1 coordinate 162,218, forward strand.
AACCCCCGCTGGATCTGTCCGATCCGCGAAACGGTGCCGGTGGTATAAAGACCTTCCGGGGAAACCTGCTCCGTGTTTTGTCGCTGGGAAACCGCGAAAATGAGGCGGTCTTCCCGCCGCAGAGCCGCCTCTATGGCCCGCAAGGTGCCCGGGCGACCGGCGCCGACCGGGACGGTAACCCCCGGAAACAACACAACCTCGCGAAGCGGGAGCACCGGGAGCCGAAGCCGGTGGGTCCCTCCGGTGACTCTTGCTTGCTCGGGGCCTGCTTCTGCTTCGCTCATGCTGCGCTCCTCGGGGCTGTCGTACCCCTTCCAGCCGAGCTACCGCACCATCCGTGCCAGGCCGGCGAGGGGCCTTTGACACGAATCGCCGCCAGATAGGCGGCGATCGGATCCCCGCGGAAGAAGAGTTTGGCCATTCTGGCAGCCGTCATCTGCTAGCGGCTCTCGGTGCCACATTCAAAAGGGCTTTCAGTTCAGAGTCGGTCAACTGCTCGAGCAGGCCTGCCCGGGTGGTCACCTCCCGGTCCGCCTCCGTGCGGTCAGTTTCGCAGGTGAACCGAAGGATGTCGGCTGGCTCGGGAAACGTTCCCTCCCGAGGCCGCGTAGGGACGATTCCGGAGGTGCGTCCCACGCGTTCCACCAGCCATCGCCGCCCTGCATCGTCAGTGAGCCACCGCATGCTGCCTCCGCGCGATGCAGCCGGAAGGTTGCTACCACCTTTGCCACGCGTTAATCTACGCCCGGACCGGACCAGAAGCCACATGGACGAGCCGAGGTCGCCGCTGGCCGATCGCCTTGCGAAGGCCCTCGCGGAGAGCTACACGCTGGAAAGCGAGATCGGGCGCGGCGGCATGGGGGTCGTCTATGCCGCCCGCGACGTCAAGCTGAAGCGACGGGTAGCCATCAAGGTGCTCCCGCCGGAGCTAGCCTTCCGCGAGGAAATCCGGACCCGGTTCCTGCGGGAGGCCGAAACGGCAGCCCGACTCTCCCATCCCAACATCGTGCCGATCCACGGCGTCGGCGAAGTGGACGAGTTGGTCTATTTCGTCATGGCCTACGTGGACGGGGAATCCTTGGCCGCGCGACTGCGGCGGCGGGAGCGTTTGCCGCCCGACGAGGTGCGGCGGATCGTCAAGGAGACCGCCGACGCTCTAGGGCTGGCCCACGCGATGAATGTCATCCACCGCGACATCAAGCCGGACAACATCCTGCTGGAAGGGACGCGGCGCCGAGTGGTGGTGACCGATTTCGGCATTGCCAAGGCCCTCAGCGAGGCCGGCGCGGGCACGCTGACCGGCACGGGGGTGGTGATCGGTACGCCCACGTACATGAGTCCCGAGCAGGCAGCCGGCGAGCGGGACATTGACGCCCGAAGCGACATCTACTCGCTGGGGCTGGTGGGGTTCGAGATGTTGGTGGGGGACCCCCCGTTCCAGGCTGCCACGGTCCCGGGGATTCTCATGAAGCAGATCACCGAGCCGGCACCCGATCTCTTGGCTCTTCGCCCTGACTGTCCTGAAGATCTGGCGGCCACCCTGATGCGCTGCTTGGAGAAGAATCCCGAGGACCGCTGGCCCACGGCCGACGCGTTGCGCCGGGCCTTGGAGACCCGGTCTTCGGTTCCCTACCGCCGCGCAGGTGCCGCGCAGGCATATCGGCGGGTTGGTGGCGCGGCTGCTCCGGCGGCCGCGGACCGCCCCCGGCCCGGTGAGCCCGCACGCTCAAGGCAATCGGACCCGGGGAGGGTTGCCCAGGGGCCTGGGGAGCAGCACGGCGTCGGGGTGGCGGAGCCAGTTCTCTTGCGGCGATTCCGGTCGCAGTTTGCCAGCTACGTGTCGGTCAACGGCGGGCTTCTCTTGCTCAACATCGTAACCGGCATCGCCGACCCTTGGTTCCTGTTCGTGGCCATCCCCTGGGGCATCGGCATTGCCGCGCGGTACGGCCAGTTGTGGTCCGCGGGGTATAGTTGGCGGGATGTGCTTCGTCGTCCCCCCGCGCGGGACGCGGTTCCCCTTCCAGCCCCCGCCCCAGGGGACCGGGAGCGTGCCCGGCCTTCTGAGAGCAAAACCGAGGAGTTTGGGCGCTTGGCCACCCAGATCCGCCAGATGCAGCGAGACCGGGCGGCCATCGGCAAGATCGTCGAGCGCCTAGCGCCCGCCGAGCGCAAGTTGCTGCCGGAGGTGCAGCCCACGGTGGACGCGTTGCTCCAGCGGGCCGAGGAGCTGGCGCGGACCCTGGCCCAAATGGAGGGGTCGGTGGACCAGGCCGGCCTGAGTCGGCTGGACCACCGGATCCAAGCACTCGAAGCTGAGCCTTCGAGTCCGGAGCGAGAGCGTCGGCTGGATCTGTTGCGGCGACAGCGGGCTATGCTGGCGGAATTGATGCAGCGGCGCCAACAGGTCGAGGCCCAGTTCGAATCCTGCGTGTTGGCTATCCAGAACGTCCGCTTCGATCTGCTGCGTCTGCGTTCCGCGGGGGTGGGAGCGGCCTTGAGCGACCTCACCAGCGCCACCCAGCAGGCCCGAGCCTTGTCGGCGGACGTGGAAGCGGCGATCGGCGCCGCGGGGGAAATTCGCCAGGCGCTCGGAAAAGGGCTGGGCTAGCTGCCTCGCGACCGGCGCCCTGCAGCTCGACCGGCGGGGTGCTCAGAAGCGGTGCAGCTCGTGCAGCGCCGCCACCAAATCCTCCGGCTGCGGCAGGATCGCATCCTCCAATTGCGGTGAGTAGGCCACGAAGGTGTCGGTTGAGGCCACCCGCCTGACCGGCGCGTCCAGCCAGGCGAACCACTCGTCCGCAATCCGGGCGGCGATCTCGGCGCCGTAGCCCCACGAGAGGGAGTCCTCGTAGGCCACGACCACCTTGTTGGTGCGTTTGACAGACTCGCCGATCGTGGCCCAATCCACGGGGTTCAGCGACCGCAGGTCAATGACTTCGACGCTGATCCCGTCCGATTCGGCCACCTGTTGCGCCGCCACCAGGGCGCGCTGCACCACCGCCCCGTAGGTGACGACCGTAAGGTCGGTGCCGGCCCGTACCACCTTCGCCTTGCCAAAGGGGATCATGAAGTTGGGGCCCGGATAGGGCGCCTTGTTGTAAGTCTGCCGGTAGAGGTGTTTGTGCTCCAAGAAGATGACCGGATCGTCGCACCGAATGGCGGTGCGCAACAGACCGTTCGCATCCAGGGCCGTGGCCGGGCAGACGACGCGAAGGCCAGGAATGCTGGTGTAGATCGCCGCCCCCGTTTGGGAATGGTAAATCGCCCCGCCTTTGAGATAGCCTCCGTAGGTGACCCGTACCACGACCGGCGCGCTGAAGGCCCCATTGCTGCGCCAGCGAAGCAGCGCCAGCTCGTTGCGGATCTGCATGTAAGCCGGCCAGATGTAGTCGAAGAACTGAATCTCCACGACCGGCTTGAGCCCTCGCGTGGCCAGTCCCACCGCGCGCCCCACGATGTTGGCCTCGGCGAGCGGCGAGTTGTACACCCGATGGCTGCCGAATCGCCGCTGGAGACCCCAGGTGACCTTGAAGACTCCCCCTTTCCCCTTGACCTTGTCCAAGTAGGCTTCGCGCGAAGCGTCGGCCACATCTTCGCCAAACACGACGATCCGCGGGTCCCTCGCCATTTCGTCCCTGAGGCACGCATTCAGCAGGTCCACCATGGTGGTGGGCTCGCCCGAGAATTGCGGGTCGTCTTCCGTGTCGAACTGCTCGCTGGTGGGATCAACCTCGGGAGAGTACACGTGGAGATGGACGCTCTCCGGCACCGGCTGAGGGGAGGCCAGCGCCAACTCGGCGGCCAGCGCCACGTCCTCTTCCACCTGCGCCCGGATGCGTTCGAGTTCCCCCTCGCTCGCTAGGCCCTCGGCCAGGAGACGAGCCGGAAAGGTGGTCAGGGGATCGCGTCGCGCGTCGGCCTCTCGCTCCTCAGGTGGGCGATACAGCACTTCGTCGTCCGAAAGCGAGTGCGAGTAAGGGCGGATGACGCTGGCGTGGACCAAGGCCGGGCCCTTCCGAGCCCGGCAATGCGCCACCGCGCGTCCGATGGCTTCATAGGAGGCCACCGGGTCGCAGCCGTCCACGTGCTCGAGGTACAGATTCGGGAAGGTCTGCACGAGGCGCGAGATGGAGCCTCCCGGCGTTTGCACCTCGATGGGGACCGAAATGGCATACCCGTTGTCCTCGATCAGAAAGAACACCGGCAGCTTCAGGTTGGAGGCGGTGTTCATCGCCTCCCAGAACTCGCCCTCGCTGGTGGCCCCGTCTCCGCCGGAGCAATACACCACCTCGTCCGGTTTGGTCAGCTGCTCGCGCTCCGGAATTTCCGGAATCAGGTGATAGCGCAACCATGCTTCAGCGCACCCGACCGCGTTCAGAAACTGCGTGCCGGTAGGGCTCGATTGGCTGACGATGTTCAGGGTCTTGTGACCCCAGTGCGAGGGCATTTGTCGGCCGCCCGAATTGGGGTCCGCTGCCGCCGCCACCGCCTCGAGCAGCATCTCGGTGGGCGTCATGCCCAGCGCCAGGCACAGCGCCCGGTCGCGATAGTAAGGATAGAACCAGTCGTACCCGGGACGGAGCACCCGGCCTGCTGCCACCAACACGGCTTCATGCCCCGCACCCGAAATCTGAAAAAAGATGCGGTTCTGCCGCTTGAGCTGGATCTCCTTGTCATCGAGCCGTCGTGACAGCAGCATCAGGCGGAACATGTCCAGCAGATCCGCCTTCTCGAGGCGACGAACCCCGGCGGCTGGCGAGCGTTTGGCTCTGGCGCGCGTGGCCATGGCTAGAAAGGTAGCCTAGCGCTTGAGCTTCGTCAGCGTCTGGATGGCGGCCAGCTTGTCGCCGGCGCTCCGGATCGCCCCAGGCAACCCTGGGCCCTGCAGCGCGTCCCGGATATCGAGCAGCACCTCGAGCAGCAACTGCTCGCGCTGATACGCTGCGTCGAGATCGAGCATTCTGGCCCGATCATCGGTCGCTTTGGCACGATTGTACGCCTCGCGATAGACGGTTTCCAAGTTCGCCAGAATCTGGTTCCGGGGCCGCGGGCTCATAGCCCCTCCCGAACGCTAGGGGGTCAACCGGATCGCGGGGTCGAGACCCGCGCTCGCATAATTTTCAAGAATCGGCGTCTTCTGGCAACGGCACCCGACGCGTCTCACGCCGCCTCGTAACGGAGAAACACCAGGCCACTCGGTACCTTGGGCGTAAAGTAGGTGGCCTTGGGCGGCATGAACGCCCCGGCGTCCGCCACTGCCAGGACGTCTGCCACCGTAGGTGGCCTCAACAACACCGCTGCTCCCGCCTCGCCTCGCGCCAGCGCTTCCAGTGCGGCTGCGGCATCGGAGGTGTACCCCAGAGGTGCCTCACCGGCCATCCGGCGTAGCACGGGCACGACGAGCTGGTCGGTCCACGCGACATCGAGAGCCCGCACCGGGGGCGCGAGATCTTTCAGTTCGGGCGGGACCGTACCCTCCCGGCGCGCCAGCCGATAGGCCCTGTCCCGCAAGACGAGCAGACACCCTCCTCGCGCCGGCACGCTCTCCAGCGCGGCGGCCAGGTCCGCCCCGGGGGCCAGGGGCTGAACGGTGAAATGCTGCGCCAGCGCAGCCGTGACCTCCGTACCGACCGGGCGCCCCGCGACCAGCCGATGCGTAGGCAGGATGACCAGTCCGGGGTCACCCATCGGAACGATGAGGGCCAAGGTATGGCTGGCCTTCGGATTTTCCCCCCGGTAGGCCACCGCCGTCTCGTAGCGGTGATGCCCGTCAGCGATATACAGGGGCTCCGCACCGGCGGCGCTCACCAGCTGCGCGGCGTCCTCGCCGTGCGTCCGCCACAGCGTGATCTCTACTCCTGCCAGCTCCCCTTGCGCCAGGGGCTTGGAGGCTGCGACCACGGCCAAGCGCTCCTGCAGCAGCCCTGCCGCGTCCCGCGACAGCATCAACAACGCCTCACACATGGTTCCCGTGGCACGCAACAGGGCGAGGCGGTCCGCTTTGGGGCCGGTGTGAGTGCGCTCGTGAGGCTTGACCCGGCCTTCCCCAAAGCTTTCCGCTGCTACCGCCGCCAGGAGCCCGGTACGCTGGTGCCAAACACCGGGAGCGAGCGCAAAGCGCTGGCGGACCACGTACAGCCCATCGCCGGGATCCGGCACCAGCACCCCCTGCTGCCGCCAGTCTTGCAGCAGAGCCGCGGCGCGCTGGTAGCGATCGCCGTCACCCTCGGGGAGGATAACCCGAACCACGTTGCAGGCATGTCTCGCAGCGAACGCGGAGCGTTCCGCAGGCGAGATCACGTCGTAGGGCGGCGCTAGCACATCGCTCAGGCTCATGGCTGCTCGGTAGCGTTCGCCGCGAAACGGAGCAACCAGGGCAGGCAGCCTCAGGTCCACGGTCGCGCAGCCTCCAGCGCCTCTCGCAGCAAGCGCCGGTACGAGTCTAGACGAGACGCAGCAAGGTGCCCCTCTTCGGCGGCCGCGGCTACCGCGCAGCCCGGCTCCCCCAAGTGCCGGCAGTTATCGAAGCGGCACTCCTGGCCACGGGCTGCGATGTCGGGAAAAGCCTGGACCACGTCCTGAGGCTCCAAGCCCCACAGGCCGATATCCCGCAGCCCGGGGGTATCCACCACGAAGCCGCCGGGTTCGAATCGGTGCATCTCCGCGGTCACCGTGGTGTGACGACCGGCACCGCTCTTGGAACTGACGGATGCAGTGCGCAGCCTGAGTCCGGGTTGCAACGCGTTGAGTAGGCTCGACTTGCCGACACCGGTCGGGCCGGTGAGCACCGACACCTGCCCGCGCAGCGCGTCGCGCAACTCGGCCAACCCAAGCCCCGTGCGCGCACTGGTGGCGATCGTGCGATATCCAGCGGCCTGATACGGGACGATCAAGCAATCCACCCGAGGCTCGAGGTCGCACTTGTTGACCACGAGCAACGCCGGCAGCTCGCTGGCCTCTGCCACTGCCAGGAAGCGGTCCATCATCCCCGGATCCCACGCCGGCTCCCGCGCGGCCCCCACGACTACCACCTGGTCCACGTTGGCTACCACCGACCTGGTGCCGCGGCGCCTGCCCGGTTCTCGCCGACGCAGGGTTGACCGCCGCGGCCGAACAGCTTCGATGGTCACCGAGCCATCAGGATGCAGGGCCACCTCCACTTGGTCTCCCACCAGGACGCTTTCCTGCCCCGTCCGTTTGGCGCGTCCTCGAAGCAAAGCTGTCAGGACCTCACCCCCGCAAGCGACTCGATACCGGCCGCCTGCCCGACTCAGCACCACGCCCGCGCGCCGGTTCATGCCAACAAAGGCGGGCGGCGGCTTGCCAGGGCGGCGTCGAGCTGGGCCTTGACCTCCCAGAGCGTCAGGGCTCGCAGCGCAGCCTCGGCTTCCCCGGGCGAGGCCCCAAAGGCGAGGTAGTCCGTCTCTACATGCCCATCTGGGCGATCACCGCCGGGCGCCCACCGGACGAAGAGCAGCGCAGCCCCATATCGCCCATCGGGACCGGGGTCGGGGTCCACATACACGGCCGCTGAGTAGGCACGCCCGTCGGTCCCCTCGAATGCAGGGGGCCGGGCGTGAACCTCGTAGTAGCCGCCCAGGGTGGAGTCGTCCGGGGTCACGCGCCGTGCCAGGCTTCCTTGAACAGGCTGGCCGCCACAAAGACCACGTTGGCCGGCCGCTCCGCCAAGCGCCGCATCAGATAAGGGTACCAGTGGGTGCCGAAGGGGATGTACACTCGCACCCGGTACCCTGCGGAGCGGAGTCGCTCTTGGAGATCGCGACGCACGCCGAACAACATCTGGAACTCGAACCGGTCGGGGCCCACACCCCGCGCGCGGGCAACCTGCCGGATGCCTTCGATGAGCCGTTCGTCGTGAGTGCCAAAGGCAGGGTAGCAGCCAGCCTCGAGCAGCCGCCTGGCTTCCCGGGCAAACGCTGCGCTCACGTCGCGCTTGGAGGGATACGCAATCGTCGGAGGCTCGGCGTACGCGCCTTTGACCAAGCGCACCCGGGCCTGGATCTGGATCAGGTCTTCGAGATCCCGCTCGGATCGTCGCAGCGCGCTCTGGATCACGACTCCGACCAGATCGCCGAACTGGGGATGCAAGTGATCGTAGAAGAGTCGCAGCGTGCGCTCGGTGTAGGCAGAGCCTTCCATGTCAATACGAACAAAGATCCCTTGCTTCGCGGCGCGCTCCAGGATGGCGACCATGTTGCTGCGGCAGGTCGCTTCGCTGACGTCCAGCCCTAACTGGGTGAGTTTGACCGAGACGTTAGCCTCTACCCGCTCCGCGACGATCCGGTCCAGGAGGCCCAGGACTTGGTCGCGGGCTCGGCCGGCGTCGTCGGCCGAGGTCACCCCTTCACCGAGGAGATCCAAAGTGGCGGACATGCCGCGGGCGTTGATCGCTCGCACAGCGGCCAAGGCATGATCCTCGGTCTCTCCTGCCACAAACCGACGGGCCAACGCCCGGGCGACTCCATTGCCTTGGGCGAGTCGGAACAGAGCCTGCCTGCGGCTGAGCCAAAGGAACGTGCTGCGGAGCATGTTGCTTGGGAGAGTTAGCGAGGATGCGGCGCGTGGAATCGGCCGCCGGCTTCCGCCAACCGCAACAGCCCCGGCGCCGGGCCGAACCGGGCGCCGTGGCGGCGCTCCAGCATGGCCAAGCGCTCCACGGCACGCGCCGCTCCCAGCGTGTCCAGGTACCGAAGCGGGCCGCCTCGGAAGGCCGGATATCCGATTCCGAAGACCGCGCCGATGTCTCCGTCGCGAGCCGACCTCACCACACCGTCGTCCAGGGCCCGAACGGCCTCGTTCAGGAGGGCGAACACCATGCGATCTTGCAAGTCATCGGGGAGCGCCCGGGCCCGCGTCGCCCCCACGATCCGGTAGACGGCGGCGTCAGGCCCCTGCCGCTTGCCCCCTTCGTAACGGTAGAAACCCCGGCCGCTCTTGCGACCGAGCCGACCATCCTCCACCATTCGGCGGAGCCCAGCCATCGGCGCCAGCCGGTCACCGAAGGCCTGATGGAGAACGTGGGACGACTTTTCTGCAACGTCCAATCCCACCTCGTCCAGCAGCGTGATAGGCCCGACCGGGAAGCCGAACCGCACCATAGCGGCGTCGAGGACCTCCATGGGCACACCCTCTTCCAGCAGCCGGCCAGCCTCATTCAAGTAAGGAGCCAGGATCCGGTTCACCCAAAAACCCGGCTGGTCTTTGACCACGATCACGGTCTTGCCCATACGGCGGCCGAAGGCCACCGCCGTGACCGTTACCCAGGCGGCCGTTCGATCGGTCACGATGACTTCGAGCAGCGGCATCCGGTCCACCGGGGAGAAGAAGTGCATGCCCAACACCCGCTCGGGATGCCGCGTCACCTCGGCAATGCGCGCGATCGGGATGGTGCTGGTATTCGAGGCGATCACGCAATCGTCCCGCACGCGGGCCTCGATCTCTTGGAACACGTGGTGTTTGACCTCGAGGTCCTCGAAGACCGCTTCGATCACGAGATCGGCCCGCCGGAATCCCTCCCAGCCCGTACCGCCGGACAAAAGCGCCGCCAGCCTGCGATGGTCGTACTTCGTGATCCGCCGCCTGGCAAGCCTCTCGGCGAGGATGCCCTGTGCCGTCGCCAGGCCCCGGGCGACCCTCGACAGGTCCGTATCACGGAGCCGAACGTCCACTTCCGCTTGGGCCACGGCCACGCCCCCGATGGCTGCTCCCATGAAGCCCGCGCCCACCACCGCCAGGTTACTGACGGGACGCGGCGGGGGAGCCTGGCCTTCGACGCCGGGATCCTTCTTGAGCGCCGTGGTAGCGAAGAAGATGCTCACGAGGTTGCGGGAGACTTCACCAACCGCCAGGTCCGCAAACAGCCTGGCCTCGAGTTCGAGCCCCGCTTCCACCCCATGCCGCATGCCGTGGCGCACCGCTCGCAGCGCGGCCAGCGGAGCAGGATAGTGCCCCCGCGTCTGCCGCAGCAGGCGGCGTGCCGCCAGGCGAAAGACGACGGCTCGTCCCAGCGGGGTCCGGTCCATGAACAGGCCGGCGAGGCCTCCTCGTGACCGCTTGGGATGCCAGCCTGCAGCCAGTCGCGCCGCGGCTTCCCCAGCAACCCGGTCCAAGATCGCCGGATGCACCAGCTCGTCCACGATACCCGCGCGGTAGGCCCGATGCGCGGGCAGGGTCCGGCCGGCGAGGATGATGTCAAGAGCTGCTCGGACCCCAATCAGCCGCGGGAGCCGCTGGCACCCTCCAGCCGCCGGAATGATGCCCAACTGGACTTCCGGCAACCCAATCTGGGTCTTGGGGTGATCCGTGGCTATCCGATAGGTACAGGCCAGCGCGGTCTCCAGCCCGCCCCCCAAACAGGCCCCATGGATGGCCGCGACGATGGGCTTGCCCAGTGCCGGCAGTCGGTTGAGCAGCCGCTGGCCCGCGCGTACCAGCTCGTGCGCTTCCTCGCGCGAGCGAAGGGCCACAAACTCCTCGATGTCGGCCCCGGCAATGAAGGTGTCGGGCTTGCCGGAGGATAAGATCACCGCCCGCACCCCCGGGTCCCCCCCTAGCCGATCCAGGAGCTGATCCAGCTCCTCCCGGACGGAGCGCGTGATCTTGTTGACGGGTTCACCCGGCAGGTCCAGCACCACGCGGGCAATGCCGTCGGAGACGGCGCATCGGAAGGCTCCCATCCGCTAGCGCTGCTCCAGGACCATGGCGAAGCCCATGCCGCCCTGGGCACATACCGAGATCAGGCCAAACTGCACACCCCGGCGGCGCATCTCGTTGGCCAGCGTGATGGTGAGGCGCCCTCCCGTTGCCCCGAACGGATGCCCGATCGCGATGGAGCCTCCCATCACGTTCAGCGCATCCCAATCGAACTGCGCCACGGCCTCGGATCTCCCCAGGTGCTGGCGGGCCCACTCCCGCGACTCCAACGCCTGGATATTCGACAGCACCTGGGCGGCGAAGGCCTCGTGCATCTCGACCAGCCCGATGTCCTGCCAGCTGATGCCGGCCCGCTCCAGAGCGCGCGGCACCGCATAGGCAGGGCCCATGAGCAACTGGTCCGCGGGATCCACGGCGCTCACGGCGTACGAGCGAATAAACGCCAGCGGGGCGTACCCCAAGGCACGGGCGGCATCCTCGCTCATGAGCAGGACCGCCGAGGCGCCGTCCGTCAGGGGCGACGAGTTGGCCGCGGTAACGGTTCCATACCGCTTGTCGAACACCGGTCTCAGATTGGCCATCTTTTCCAAGGTGCTGTCAGCTCGGATCCCGTTGTCTTTGGCCACTACTGCTCCTGAGGGCAAGACCATGGGCGCAATTTCGGCGGCCAGCCGTCCGTCCTGGGTGCCGGCCAGGGCGAGCTGATGGCTGCGGAGAGCAAAGCGGTCTTGGTCCTGCCGGCTAATGCCGTTGATCTTGGCCATCTTCTCCGCCGATTGCCCCATGGTCTCTCCGGTGGAGGGCTCGGCGATGGCCGGCGTGACCGGAATCAAGTCCCGGGGCCGCAGGCGGGCCAGGATCCGGAGGCGCTCCGCGAGGGTCTTGGCGCGGCCCGCAGCCACGAGCATCTCCGCAAAGCGCCGGGAGTGCAGGATCGGGATGTCCGAGAGCGATTCCGCGCCGCCGGCAATGATCACTTTCGCGTGCCCCAGAGCGATCTGGTCATGCGCTTGGGTTATGGCGGTGTTGGCGGAGGCACAGGCCCGGTTGATGGTCACGGCGGGAATGGTACGAGGGAACTGGGGGAGCAGGCTCACCTCACGGGCTAGGTTGGGTGCCAGCGGGCTCGGTACCACCTGCCCGAAGTACATCTCATCAACCAGCCGGCCGTCCAATTCAGCCCGGTGAACCAACTCGACCGTGGCGTGCCGGGCCAATTCCACGGCGGTCAGGTCCTTGAGGTCCGATCCCGCCCTGCAAAACGGGGTCCGGCACCCCGCCACGATGGCGACCCGCCCGCCAGCTGCCGCAGCTCCCATGGCCAGAAACCTAGCCACTCCCCTCTTGTGGGGCGAGCACCCGGGGAGGCATCATTGGCCGGGCCGCTGAGCCAGCACGCTGCCCACGGCCATGGGGCGGCCGCCCACAAAGTCCAGTGCCTCGCGAGCGAGGATAATCTCGAACGGCTCGACCAGCCGGAGGAGTTCCCCGGGTCTCAGCAGATGGTCACTCGAAGTAGGGCCCCAGCCGTGAAGGCGTTGCTCCTCGAGGAACGTCTCGCAGAGGAGGTACCCGCCTGGCCGGACGGCTGCGCGGATAGCCGGCATCCGGGCGCGGTCCAAGTAGTTGAACACCATGACGACATCGAACGCGGCCGGGGGCAGGGGGAAGCGCTTCAGGTCGGCACATACCCACTCGATCCGCAAAGAACCCGCGACCCGCTGTCCCGCCGCGATCCGATCGGCGTCGGAGTCCACCGCCAGGACCGACGCCCCGAGAGAGGCGGCGGCCAGCGCATGCCGACCGCGGCCGCAGGCCACGTCCAGCACCCGGCTGTCGGGTCGAATGACGGCGGCGTGCCAGACGAACCACGGGCTGGGCCGCTCCAGGCCGGTTGACACCCTGGTGGACGCTCCTTTCTCCCAAGAGACCCGGGCGCGGAATCTAACCGCGATGGCCACCGAGCCGCTCGATGTGCTCGTGGTCGGCGGCGGCATTACCGGGGCCGGTATCGCCCGAGACGCCGCCATGCGGGGCCTGCGCACCGGGCTGGTCGAACAGGGCGACTTCGGCTCCGGAACCAGCGGCCGGTCCTCCCGCCTGATCCACGGGGGACTGCGCTATCTGGAGCTGGGAGACTGGCGGCTCGTCCTGGAGGCCAGCCGGGAGCGCCGCATCCTGCTGTCCATCGCGCCCCATCTGGTCTGGCCCCGCTCCTTCCTGTTCCCTATCCATGCGGACGCCCGCCTGCCGCTCTGGAAGCTGGCCGCCGGCCTGTGGCTCTACGATCTGCTGGCGCTGTTTCGCAATGTACGGGCGCATCGCATGCTGAGCAGGCGGGCGCTGCTCCGCGCCGAACCGGCACTGCGGGCGCAAGGGCTCCGGGGGGGAGCACGGTACTTCGACGCCCTATGCGACGATACCCGCCTCACGCTGGCGAACGTGCGGAGCGCCCACGAGCATGGGGCGCTGGTGGCCAACTACGCGACGGTCGAGCGATTGGCCTTGGCCGAGGGGACGGTGAGAGGAGTTCAGCTGTTCGACCAGATCGAGGAGCGCTCCTTGGCCGTCCGAGCGCTAGTCGTCGTGAATGCCACTGGTCCCTGGTCCGACGCGTTCCGCGGCTCGGGGGAGCCACCCCTGCTCAGGCGCACCAAAGGGGCGCACGTGGCCGTACCCCGGGGGCGCTTGGGGAACCGCGAGGCGGTCACCATGCTCTCGCCGTTGGACGGGCGCGTCATGTTCATCATCCCTTGGGGCGACCTGAGCTACATCGGGACCACGGACACGGACACGACCGAGACCCCAGAAAACGTGCGCGCGAGCGGCGCGGACGTGACGTACCTGCTGCGGTCCGCAAATGCATACTATCCCGACGCGCGGCTCACGCCGGACGACGTTGTCTCCACCTGGGCAGGGTTGCGGCCGCTGCTGCGCTCCGATAGCCAGGCACCCAGTGCCGTCTCTCGCGAGCACCGGATCGTCGAAAGCCCCTCGGGCCTGATCTCGGTGGTGGGCGGCAAGCTCACAACCTACCGGCTCATGGCGGCACAGACGGTGGATCGGGTAGCGCGTCGGCTCCACGAGCTGGACGGCCGGCCCCTACCTCCTCGAGCGCCTACTCACCGCGAGCCCCTACCCGGGGGTCGGTCGCGGGATTTGGAGGTCGTCCAACGACAACTCGAGCGCGAAGGCCTTCCGGCTGGCACCGCCTTCCACCTAGTGCGCTCCTTCGGTGACGAAGCGCCGGCCGTGGCCCGGCTGGCTTTCAGCGACCCTGTCCTGAGGCAGCCCGTCGTACCGGGCCACCCTGCCATCCGAGCAGAGCTGGTACATGCCATCCGGCGGGAAATGGCCCTCACCCTCACCGACCTGCTGATGCGGCGTACCCACGTCTTTTACGAGGTCCGCGGCCAGGCAGTCGCGGAGGCCGCCGAGCTGGTTGACCTCGTGGCCGGATACCTGGGCTGGGATGCACAGCGCAAGGCACGGGAACTGACAGCGTACTTGCGAGAAGTCGAGCGCAGTATTGCCTTCCAGGCGGAGTTGTCAGGAGGGCCCCCCTAGGGAGCTTGCCGCCGATGGTACGGACCCGGAGGCGACGCTATCGTGGCCCCTGCTGGCCAGCTAGGCGCCGCATATCCGCCGCCACCGTGCGCAGCGCCATCAGGAAGACTAGGGCCCCGAGCATGCCCACAGCCGGCAGCAGGAGCACGGCGCGTTCCAACCCCAGGCGATCCGAAACGAACCCCACCAAGGGATAGGCCACGGCGTCGCCCGCCAAGTGGGTGAAGAACACGTACGTGCCCATCACCGAAGCCCCGATGCCCGGGGGCACCACGTCGAAAATTGTCGCTGCTACCGGGCCGTGATACCAGGTAAAGAAGAACAGGGTGACAAAAAACAGCGGCACGAACAGCTCCAAATCACGGACCGACAGCAACCAGGTACACAGCGGCCCACCGATGAGAAAGCCCACGGCACCTGCCAGCACTCGGCCGGTAGGCCGACGTTCGACCAATCGGTCGCCCAGGCGCCCCCCAAACACGACCCCCAACGCCCCGGCTGCCAGCCCCCAGATTCCGATGGTGCGGCCCGCCACTTGGGGCGGGAGCCCGAGGGCGCGCTGCAAGTAGGTAGGTGCCCAGCCCACCAAGCCGTTCATGGCAAACGCCACGAGGGCGCCCCCCAAGAACATCCAGATCAACGTAGGCGTCCGGAGCACGAAGTGCGCGGCGTCAAGGAGTTCGTCGAGCGTGGTGAAGGCCACCGAGGATCGAGCCCGGGGCTCGTGGCGCGTGGCGAGGACCTGGCGGACAGCCCGTGCCAGGGTTCCTGCCACGCCGAGCACCAGGCCGGCTCCAAATGCGGCGCTCTCCAGATCCGCCCCTGCCAGATCGGACCGGCTGATGGCGTAGGCCCCGAGCAGGCCCAAGGCACCGAATACCCACAGCGGCCAAACCGCCCGAGCCAGGCGCCACGCATTGAGTTCCACCTGGCGCACCAGGCGTGCCAGCGAACGCGGACCCGATCCTCGGACAGGATCCCGGAGCATGGCGGTGAGTGTAGCCAGCACCAGCCCGGGCAACCCCACCGCGAGAAACGCGGCTCGCCACCCGTAGAGGTGTTCCAGCTCGCCGCCCAACCAGATGCCTGCCACGCCGCCCACCGCCACGCCGCTCCAAAAGATGCCCAGCGCTAAGGCCCTCCGGCTGAGCGGGAAGTAGTCGGCGAGCAGCGACTGGGCGGCCGGCGAGTAGGCGGCCTCGCCGATGCCCACCATCGAACGACACAACAACAACTGCCAGTAGTGGCGGGCGAGTCCCCCCAAGCCGGTGAAGGCACTCCACAGCATCACTCCGCCGGCCATGACCGCGCGCCGCGACTTGAGGTCGCTCAATATCCCCAACGGCACCGCCGCCAGCGAGAAGACCACGATGTAGGCCGAACCCAGCCAGCCGAGTTCGGTGTCGGTCAGCTCGAGTTCCAGCTTGATGGGCTCAAAGAGAGCGAAGATGACGTTTCGGTCAATGAAATTGATCGCGTTCACGCACGTGAGGAGGCCCAGGACGTACCACGCGTAAGGGCCAGGACCTCGCCCGCCCCCAGCTTGGGCAGGGACCTCTCGCCCAGGGTCTGGAGTTGGGCGTCCCACGGTTGACTGTCTCACTGAGGGACCCGAGATGCAGCGCCCTGAAAAGTCTAGCTGGGAGACTGCGGCCCGCTGACCGGCGGGAGGGTGGTGCTTCGAGCCCGCTGGTCGCGGAAGTCACGAGCTTCCCGATAAGCCGCCAACAGTCGCTCGTTCAATTCGGCTCGTCGCTCGTAGAGGCGCTTCTTGGGGCGCGGCTTCCGGCGCGCCAGCGCGTACGCCGTCACTAAGGGCAGCCCGATGGTGCTGTCCACGTAACAAACCACTGCATCGGGAAGCCGATCAGGATCCACCTTTCCCCAGCTTACCGCCTCGCTCGGCGTAGCACCGGACAGGCCGCCGGTATCCACCCGGGCGTCGGTGAGCTGGAGGTAATAGTCGTGACCCCGCTCATCAATGCCCAGGACTTCCTGGATCTGGGGCTCGGTTTGCAGCACGAAGTTCTTGGGGCTACCCCCTCCCACGATGAACACGGCGCTCTTACCGCCCCCGCGCTTGGCCTCCAACACGATGGCCGCCGTCTCGTTGACGTCCGCCGAAACGTCGAACCGCAACTGCCCGCCTTCCAGGGCCTGCTCGGCAACGTTCATCCCGATGGACGAGTCTCCTGGCGAGGAGGTATAGATGGGTACCGCACAGGCATGGGCGGTGCTCAACAACGACTTCCGCGACAATCCCAGGGCCCGCTCGCGCTCCCGCACGTATCCGCCCAACAGGTAGTGGTACTCGGCGGTACTCATGGGGCGCTGGAATTCCGGTCGCCGGGACACCTCCCGCATGAACAGGTCCGTTTGCAGCAGGACCCGGTAGTCGAAGAACACGTCGTAGATGCGGACCACGCCATGCTCGCGCAACTCGACGTCGTTGGCGAACGGGGTGCCACGGTGCATGGCCATTCCCAGGCCGAAGTGCGCATCATGGTAGAGGATCGCGCCTGTCGAGACGATCCAATCCACGAACCCAGCTTCGATCAGCGGGATGAGGCAGGACATGCCGAGTCCCGCCGGGGTCAGCGCCCCCGTGAGGCTCATCCCCACGGTGACGTCCTCCTGCAGCATCCGTTCGACGAACAGGCGAGCCGCATCGCGCAGGCGCCCTGCGTTATAGGCCAGGAACGCGTTCTCGATCAAATCGGCCACGGTTTCGGAGCCGGTAATCGGGCCGGGAGCGATGGGCTGCCCCGTCAGGTAGTCGCGCGACGCGTCGGTCATCGGGCGGACCCTCGGGAACCTGACGCGCTGTTCTCCTCCAGCACCTGCATCCGCACGCGGTCCAGCACGAATTCGACCGCGTCCGTGGGGTCGTCGGTGACGTGGAACAGGTCGAGATCTCCCGGTGCGATCATGCGCTCGCGGGCCACGGTCTCGGTGAGCCACCCGATCAGCCCTTGCCAGAACTCCCGGCCCATCAGCACCACGGGGAAATTCTTGATCCGGCCGGTTTGGATGAGCGTCAAGGCTTCGAACAGTTCGTCCAAGGTGCCGAAGCCGCCCGGCAGAAACACGAAACCTCGCGAGTACTTGATGAACATCGTCTTGCGCACGAAGAAGTAGCGAAATTGGATGGCACGAGTAAGGTAAGGATTGGTGGCCTGTTCGTGCGGCAGCTCGATGTTGAGTCCCACCGAAAGGGTGCCGGCCTCGAACGCGCCGCGGTTGCCGGCCTCCATGATGCCCGGCCCGCCTCCCGTGATGACCGCGAAGTGCGCCTCGCCAAAGCGCCGGCCGGTTTCGACCGCCAACTCGTACCACGGGTGCCCAGGCGGCAGCCGCGCGGATCCGAAGAGGGTGACGGCCCAATCCACGTCGGAGAGCGCGTCGAACCCCTCGACAAACTCTCCCAGAATCCGCAGGGCGCGCCACGGATCCGAACTCGTAAAGGCCTGGCGCTCGCCGACCGGCCGCGGCGCGAGCAGCACTTGGTCGGCGGTGTGCCGCGGACCGCGGGCACGGACGCTACCTTCCGGATGCGGCGAGGACCTCGATGGCTGCGACATAATCATCCCGTGTGTTGTAGAAAAACGGTGAGAGGCGCACATGCCCCGGCCGGGCGTCGGCCACGATCCCGGCCGCGGCTAGCCGCCGCACCTCGCGGGCCGGGTCGGCCGAGGGAATCACGACGATCGCGGACCGCTGCGCGGGCTCCGGCGCAACCTTGGGACGAAGGCCTCGCTCCATGGCGAGGGCAACCAGGTCGGCCGAAAGCTCCCGCACCACAGCAAAGATCTGCGGCCAGCCGATTTCTTCCAAGACCTCCAAGCCCCCCAACTGAGCGTGCACAGCGGCCAGCGCGGGCGTGCCCTGTTCGAAGCGGCGCGCGTCCGGCTGCCAGGCGATCCGGTGGGCGTCGAACGCGAATTGCCGCTCGTGCGCGAACCAGCCAGTGACCGTCGGTACCAGGTTGGATAGCAGCTCCCGTCGCACGTACAGAAACACGATCCCCGGTCCGCCGAGAAGCCACTTGAGTCCGCCGGCCGTCAGGAAGTCCACCCCGAGCTTGTCCACGTTGACGGGAAGCTGGCCTACCGACTGATAGGCATCCACGAAGCACAAGGCCCCCCGGTGGTGAGCCAACGCGGCCAGCGCGGCCACGTCCTGGATGGCGCCGCTGGTGAAATAGACATGCGAGGTGGCCACGAGAGCCGTGCGATCGTCAACGGCACGCTCGAACGCGTCTAAGGGCACCGAAATCCCGTCAGGACTCTCGAGGACCTCCACCTGAACCCCCAGCGGGCGCTTGGCCAGCCACTGGTAGGTGACCGTCGGGAAATCCAGTGACGTGGTCACCACCTTGGGACGCTGACTGTAGTCCAAGGCGCTCGCCAGCACCGCGGTGGCGGTAGAAACCGAGGCGTGGAGCGCGATCTCATCCGCTTGGGCCCCGATGACTGCGGCATAGCCCTGCCTCAAGGCGACCAATGCTTCCCACCACACATCGTACCAGGCTGCCGCGCCGCGCTGGTTCCAGGTATCCAAGAACTCCTCCACCCGCTGGCGCGAACGGCGCGACAATGCGCCCAGCGAGCAGGTGTTGAGGTAAATTTGCTTCTCGAACACCGGGAACTCGAGACGATACCGCTGAAAGTCGTACCCGGCGGTGTGGGCGCAGCTCATGGCGGCCAATATATCAGCGCGGAGCAGGGAGGAAACCACCCAATGCAGCCCCAGGTGAAGGCGTCCGGAAGTCGCCAGGCATGGGTGCGCTTATTCCTAGCGCTAGCGGTGCGGGCGTTGATCAACCCCCGCCTCGGCATGGACTTGCTCCGCCTGGTGTGGTCGTTCCGGGCCCGGGGCTGGTACCGAAAGCCACCGTTTCTCCCGCTGCCTCCCCAACAATACGTCCGGTGGCGCATGTTCACCGCCTACGGGGACGAGGAGGCCGTTCCCCCGGTGGAAGATGTGGTGCGCTTCGCCCGGTGGCGGCGCCGCGTCATGCAGTTGTGAGCCCCGCTGAGCGGTCGCGTCTCGTCAAGGAGCGGGCGCTGGCGTTGGGCTTTGCCAGCGTCGGGATCACCCATCTCGATCGCGCGGCTCATGGATCGGTTCTACGCCGGTGGCTGGAGGCGGGGATGGCCGGCACCATGCGCTACATGCACCGGCAGGCTCCTGAGCGCCTGGAACCGGCGCGCATCGTGCCCGGCGCGACCCGCGCCGTCGTGGTGACGCGGAACCACTTCACCCCGGACCCCAGCCCGCGAGCAGGTACCGGTCGCGTGGCACGGTACGCCCGGGGCCGCGACTACCATCGCGCGTTACGCCGGCCTCTCAGGGATCTTGCGGCCTTCATCCGCCAGCTCGGCTCGCCGGAAACCATCGCGCGCGCCTACTGCGACGCCGGGCCGGTACCGGAACGCGAACTCGCCCAGCGCGCAGGACTTGGCTGGATAGGCAAGAACACCATGCTCATTGATCCGGCCCGGGGATCCTACCTTTTCCTCGCTGCGGTGCTCACCAACTTGGACCTGGAACTGGACTTGCCGTTCGAGGCGGACCGCTGCGGGAGCTGCCGCCGTTGCCTGGACGCGTGCCCCACGCAAGCCTTGGTCGCCCCTCGCGTCCTGGACAGCCGGCGCTGCATCTCATACTTGACCATCGAGTACCGGGGGCCGCTCGAGCCACGAGCCGTGCCCGCCTGGGAAGATTGGATTTTCGGATGCGACACTTGCCAGGAGGTTTGCCCCTGGAACGTGAAGTTTGCACGCGCGCACCACGACCAGGCCCTAGGGCACGATCCCCAAATGGCCCGGCTGGACCTAGTGGAGCTGGCGCAGATGCCCGAGGCTGAGTTTCATCGCCGGTTCGGGGAAACTGCACTCGAAAGAGCGGGACCCTTTGGGATGCGTCGGAACGCCCGGCTCGTTCTGGAACGCAGAGGGCAACACCGCGGCCAGGGTCGCTAGGGAGCAGCTGGCGGGATGTAGCGACGGACTCAGTTGCCCAGACGGGCCCCGAATACAGGTTGCCAGCGCGGTCCCGAAATGGCTGTATAGGGCGGTCACCCGCCCAGAAACGCGGGACTCATTCCAGCTCCCTCATGCCGCACACGGGAACGACGCAGCAAGTGTCTCGCCGTTACGCCTGCCAGGGGCGAGTTGGCCGTGTATAGAAACAGTATAGCGATACTGACCAGTTTCTTGCATTACGTTCCTTTGGGCGGTGGCCACAACTAACTTGCAACTCCGCAATGTATTACGCTGTGCGTGGTTGAATTAACTCAAAATGTTGATAAATCGGTTGTGTGATTGTGGACACGGGTTCCGGAAAATCTGGCACGACGCCTCCGGAACCTCGGCGTCAGGGGGAGAGTGGTGGCTTCACTTGCGCTCCTTGTCCGCGATGGCGTCGGGTTCGGTAGCGAGGATCTCGGAGCGGAATATGCCGCGGACCTTCTCGCCCGCGGTCGAGGAGGGCCTCGACCGGGTCCTAATCAGCAAGTCATAGCATCGCTGGTGCCAACAGCGGCGATCCCTAGTGCCGGGGTGGGCGAACGCCTTAAGGGCAGATTTTGCGGCACCGACAACCGCTCACGCCCCTGCCGATCTGGGCTCGCTGACCAGGCCGGTCACGGCCATATCCGGTTGGCTCGGCGCCGCACTCAGGCGAGCCGGGTCACCCATGCGGATGTGACCGTTCACCTCGCCACCGTCGTGAACCGCAAGACGCCGCGTCACGATGTCTCCGCTTACCACGCTCGTGGACTGAACCTCCACCCGCTCGTCGGCGACGATGGTGCCGCGAACAGCTCCGCCCAGAACCGCCTCGCGCGTGTACACGTCGCCCTCGATCACCCCTTCCTTGGCGACCAGCACTTGCTGCGCCGCCCGGATGGTGCCGACCACCGTGCCCTCGACTTTGACGACGCCGTCGCTCGTCAGATCGCCCTCGACGCGCATGCCGGCGGCGATAACCGATAAGCCCGGTTCGCGGGTAGCTGGGGCGTGTTTGGCTGAAGGCAATTGGGCGCCCTCCCATTCAACCCAAGGTCGTTGACGTCGTGGAATCTAGTCTCCGTACCAGAGACTGAACACTGAGCGGCTCGGGTCAGCGGGTGCCCCAGCGGCGCCAACGGGCCGCCGTTGCTTGAGCCTGCTACGGTTCGCCTTTGAGCAGGGAGCGCGGGTCCACGACGCGGCCACCCTGCCGGATTTCGAAGTGCAGGTGGGGCCCGCTGGATCGTCCCGTGGAGCCCGAGAGGCCGATCACCTGACCAGCCTCGACGACCTGCCCTGGTGCAACTAGCAGGCGCGCCGCGTGGCCATACATCGACTCGTAACCATCCGGGTGCGCGATGCGGACAAACTGGCCGTACTCTGGATCATCTCCGGCCTCGGACACCGTCCCGCCGCCCGCGGCGCGGACGGGGGTGCCCGAAGGGACGGCGATGTCTAGGCCCGGATGCTGGCTGCCGCCGGGATCGTTCATCTGGCCCTGGGTGATCACCCCAGGATCATCGAGGGGCCAGTGGGTGGGCAGCGACGGTCCGCTTTCGTAACGGGTTGCTTGTCCCGGCACGCGGGCCAAGAGCGGATACGCCACGGCAAGGGGTCCTCCGCCGGTGCTCCGGGGTGGCACGATATTGCCCCCCAGCATGCTGCGGACTTGATCATACCGCTCCTCGACTCGGGCGAGCCGTGCAGCGAGTTGGCGCACCTGCTGGTTCTCTGCGGAAAGGCGGGCGATCTCGCGCTGCATCCCCGGCACTCGAGCTGCCGTCCGAACGATGGGAGCGTACAGCGCCACTCCAAGCCCCAACCCCAAAGCAAGCAGCACGCCGGTGCCCAGCGCGGTGCGCGCCAGCCACAGAGGCAGGCGCAGGCGCGGGGATTCGACCGCCCCGTCAGTGTGGACGATGATGGTTACGAACCGGCGAACGGGTGGGCTCATCCGGCAAAAGGTTCTCCGAGCACGAGTTCGAGGAGGCGGGCGAGGTCGTCGTTGGAGTAGAAATTGATGGTGATGCGGCCGCCCTTACCGCGGGTGACCACGTAGACGTCGGTCTGGAGGCGCCGGCGCAAGGCGTCTTCCACGCGCTGGAGGTGCGGGGTGCGGGATCGGCCGCGCGCGCTCCTCCGGAGGGGGGCTCGCTTCCCGCGTGCTAGCGCTTCGACCTCGCGGACGGAAAGGCCGCGCTCGACGACGGTCCGTGCTACCTCGGTGAGCGAGTCGGGGTCGCCTAGTTGCAGCAGGGCTCGCGCGTGTCCGGTAGTGAGGCTCCCCTGGTGCAGCATGTGCTGCACCGCTTCAGGGAGCTTGAGCAGGCGCAGGCTATTGGCGATGGTGGAGCGATCCCGCCCGATCAGTTCGGCCACCCCTGCGGGGGAGAGGGCGAATTCGCTCATCAGGCGCGCGTAGCCTTGGGCCTCTTCGATCGGCGTCAGCCCGTCGCGCTGAAGGTTTTCGACCAGGGCCAGCGCCAGCAAGGTGCGGTCGTCCACCTGGCGGACCACGGCGGGAATGTCTTTCCAGCCGAGGCGTTCGGCAGCTCGCCAGCGGCGCTCCCCGGCGATGATCTCGTAGTGGCCGCCGGCAGGCCGTACCACGATCGGCTGGAGCAGCCCGGAGGTGCGCAACGACTCGGTGAGTTCCGCCAGGGCGGTCTCGGAAAACTCGCGCCGGGGCTGGTAGGGGTTGGGGCGGATGGCGCTGAGGGGGATTTGGCGCGCTGCGCCGTCGGCGCTCCCCGCGAGCAGGGCCGGGCCCAGCAGCGCCTCCAAGCCGCGGCCCAGGCGACGCGTGCGAGGTTCACTCATGCGAGTTCTCCCACGGCAAGACCGTTGGTGGCCGGGGCGGGAGAGACCTCGGTACGCTTGATGATCTCTTGCGCCAATGCCAGGTAGCTCCGGGCTCCCACCGATTGGACATCATAGAGCAGGATCGGTTTGCCGAAGCTAGGCGCTTCGGCCAGGCGCACGCTGCGGGGAATGATGGCCCGAAACATCTTCGGGCCAAAGTACTCGCTGGCTTCGGCGGCCACCTGCCGGGACAGATTGAGGCGGCCATCGTACATGGTGAGGAGCACGCCCTCGATGGCCAACGCGGCGTTGAAGTTTTGCTGGACGAGCTTGACGGTGTTGAGCAGCTGCGACAAGCCCTCGAGCGCGTAGTACTCGCACTGGATCGGGATCAGCACGGAATCCGCGGCAGTCAACATGTTGAGGGTGAGCAGGCCCAATGAAGGAGGGCAGTCAATGAGGACGAACTCGTACTGGCCCCGCACGGTGCTCAGGACTTCCCGCATGACCGCTTCGCGTCGGGGCCGGTTGACGAGTTCGATTTCTGCGCCCACCAGGTCCGGCGAGGCAGGCACCACATCGAGATGTGATAGGTGCACGCCGCGCTTGAGCACCGAGGCCAGGGGCTCACCGTCCATGAGGGCTTCGTAGAGGGACGCCTCGATGAGCTGGCGCTCGAGACCCACGCCGCTGGTGGCATTGGCTTGGGGGTCGGCGTCAACCAGCAAGGTACGCCGCTCTGCGGTCGCGAGCGAAGCCGCGAGGTTGACCGCGGTTGTGGTCTTCCCCACGCCCCCCTTCTGGTTGGCAATCGCTATGACCTTGGCCACTTGGGTAAGTCGCTATCAGTAAATAAATTATGCAGTGTCACCGAGGCTCCGGCTAGCCTCGAGCCCTAGGACTTCACGCCAGCCAATATACCCATCTTCATAGATGGCGTAAAGAACGGTGGAAGGGATACTTGTGCCTATTCGGCGTGCCGAGGGGTGTTTCACGTGAAACACATTCCTCAAGGTCTCCTCGCGACGACAGCCGCACGGAGGGGACTGCCCTAGGCAACCGACCGGCGCCGGCGCAGGACTTCCAAGACCAGGTTCTGAAGATCGCTCGGCGAGACGCCCGGGATGCGGCTGGCTTGGGCCAGCGAGTGAGGCCTAATCCGCTGCAATTTCTCCCGGGCCTCGGTACTCAGCGAGGCCAGGTCCGTATAACGCAGATCCGGCGGGAGCTGGAAATCGGCGAGTTCCTTCAGCCGTTCGGCTGCCTCTCGTTCACGCTTGAGATACCCTGCATACTTGAGCTGGATCTCTACCGCGGTCACCGCATCGCCCGCCGCAGCTATTTCCTCTTCCAAGCCCTTCGCCCTCAGCAGATCCTCGAGCGAGATGCCCGGCCGCTTCACCAGGTCAGCTATGCGCTGCGCTTCATCAATCGGCCGGCTTCCCAACCTCTCCAACAGAGGGTTCGCTTCCGCCGGTGCCAGGCTCTTGCTCTGCACTGCATCCTTCAAGCGCACTTCGGCCTGGGCACGGCGCTCGAGTGCCGCTCTCTCGGCGTCCCGGAGCATGCCCAGCCTCACCGCCAGCGGCCCAAGGCGGCTCAGCGCGTTGTCCTGGCGCAACAGCAAACGGAACTCGGCGCGCGAGGTGAAAAGGCGGTACGGCTCGTCCACCCCTCGCGTCACTAGATCGTCCACCAACACACCGATGTACGCCGCATCCCGAGCCAAGACCACGGGTTCATCACCGCGGGCGCGGCGAACCGCGTTGATGCCAGCCACGACTCCCTGACCGGCCGCTTCCTCGTAGCCAGTCGTCCCGTTGATCTGGCCGGCAAAAAAGAGTCGCTCGATGGCCTTCACCTCGAGCCACGGGGTCAGTTGGTGCGGCGGGTAGAAGTCATACTCGATAGCATACCCCGGGCGGGTGAGCTTGGCGTGCTCCAAGCCGGGAACCGCCGCCAGGAACTGCAGCTGAACCTCCACCGGCAGGGAGGTGGATAGGCCGTTCAAATAGAGTTCAGAGGTGTTCAGTCCTTCCGGTTCCAGAAACACTTGGTGGCGCGCGGCGTCGGGAAATTTGACAATCTTGTCCTCCACGGAAGGACAGTACCGAGGCCCTCTACCCGAGATCGCGCCCCCGTAAAGCGCCGAGGCCTTCAGGTTCCGGCGAATGATCTCCTTGACGGCATCTCCCGCCCAGGTGATCCAGCATGGACGTTGGTCAGGCCTAGGGGCATGCTCGAAATGGGAGAACCTGAAGCCTTCACCCTCGCCGTCTTGGCGCTCGAGCCTCGAGTAGTCCACGGTTCGCCCATCCACCCTCGGCGGGGTACCCGTCTTGAAGCGCTCGACCTGGAGGCCTAGGGCCTCAAGCTGTGCGGCCAGGTCCACCACGGGCGGATCCCCAGAGCGTCCCCCCGGAACCCTGAGACCGGTGCCCAGATGAATACTGCCACGCAGGAAGGTCCCTGCCGTGAGAATCACCGCATCCGCTTTGTAACGGCGCCCGTCGGCTGCCAGGACGCCAGATACTTTGTCTCCATCGAGGAGCAAGTGCCGTATAGTTCCTTGAGTTATGCAGATGCCAGGTTCCGACTCCAGAATGGAACGGACGGCTGTCCGATATATCGTACGGTCGCATTGCGATCGCGGCGCCCATACGGCCGGGCCCTTGGAGCGATTCAACATCCGAAACTGAATCGTGGCCCGGTCGGCAGCACGGCCCATTACGCCCCCGAAAGCATCCACCTCGCGCACTACCGTGCCCTTCGCAATCCCCCCGATTGCCGGATTGCACGACATCTGGCCGATGGTGTCAAGGTTGGACGTCACCAAGACGACCCGCGCACCGAGCCGTGCGGCCGCCATGGCCGCTTCGGTGCCGGCATGCCCCCCGCCAATCACGACAATCTCCGGAGCGGTCTTCACGCCGAGAAAGCTAGCAGCGTTCACCCAACCACGGCACATGTCCCGCTGGCGGCTGGAGGGGCGCCCTGGGTGCCGTGGCGAGGGGCTGGTCCGGCTGGACTGGCCGGATGCCGAGGAGGGGGCGCCTTGGGGCCGTGGCCAGGGGAGGCGGAGCCGCCAAGACATGCCTCGTCCGATCCTGAAGGGCGGTGAGTTGCTGGGCGGCGCAGCCAGTGCTCCAGCCGCCAGAGGTGCATCGGCAAGCGATCTCGAGATGGAGGTCCTCCGCCTGGGCGAGGGTGGCCTAGCCCCCTGACCGCGCGGGGTCCGTTGCTAGCGCCTCCAGGGGAGCCATCTTGCGCACCAAGCCATAGAGCGTCTTGCTCGCTTCCGTGGCGACTTCGGCGATGCGCGCGAAGGTTGCCTGGTCCAGGTAGCCCAAGTCGCGGGCGATTTCCAGAATCGTTTCCACCTCGGCCACGGCGGCACATGCGTCTTCCAGGGAAGGACGGCACCGGCGACTGCCCCTGCGAACCGAGCCGTCAGCGATGCTGATGGGGACGCGGTAGGCGCGGCGGCGCAGTTCGTCTGCCAGGGCTTCCTGTTCGTACGGCGGGAAGCTGCGGGCGAGCTTGCCGCACTCTACGGCGAGCCGCTGGGCATGCTTCCACGCCTTGAGCGTACGATATGCTGGCATGGTAGCGCCAAGATATCGGGCGATGCAGCGCCCACCGTCATCATTCTATTGCGCATTGGGCCAGAAGTACGCCGTCAGGCGGGGGTGCGTACCCAGCGGAGCAGCTCTCCAAAATTGGGGCGCTTGCCATACATGAGGATACCTACCCGGTAAATGCGCGCCGCTATCCAAGTGATGGCCAAGAGGGTTACGGCGAGCAGGCCGATCGAGGCTAAGACCTCAGTCCAAGGTACTTGGCCTGCGACCCAACGAACCGGCATCGCGATCGGCGCACAGAAGGGGATCAGCGAGAGGCGAACCGCCAGGAGGCTGCCGGGGTCGTTGAGGATCCCGATCATCAACAGGGAAGGTAGGACCAGCAACATGACCACGACGTTGGCCGCTTGGCGGGCTTCCGACTCGCTGTTGGTCATGGCCCCTACAGCGGCGAACATAGCGGCGTAGAGGAAATAGCCGAGCAGGAAGAAGGTCAGAAACACCGCAATGGTGGCCGCCGAAATCGTGGGCCAAGCCACGCTGGTGGCCGCGACCGCCGGGGCGCCGGCGAGCCTCAAGATGATCGCGCGCTGATCGAGCATGGCTGCGGCGAAACCACCCCAGATGGCGAGCTGGAAGAGCCCCACGGCGCCGACGCCCAGCACCTTGCCGGCGAGGAGTTCGAAGGGGCGCAGGCTGGAGACCAGCACCTCCACGATGCGCGACGTTTTCTCCTCCACCACCGAGCCCATGACGTTCATGCCGTAGAGCAAGATCCCCATGTAGAGCACGAGCCACATGGCATAGGCCAGGATGAAGGCTCCTTGAGCCGACTCTCCCGTCATGCGGCTCCCGGAAATCTTGGCGGTCTTGAGATCCAGCCGGATCTTGGCCTGGCGAACCACCGCGGGGTTGACGCCCGAGCGCTCCAGCCGCTCGGTAAACACCGCGTCCTCCAAGAGGGCCTCCAAGATCTGCATGTCCCGCGGGGAGGAGACATTGGACCCCCGGTACTCCGCCCGTCCGTCGTCCGCCGTGGCATCGGTGACCAGGAGGAAGCCGTCTAGGGCGCGGGCGCCCACCAGCAGAGTGAGCGAATCGGCGCGTGCCCCCAGTTGGGCGGGCGTCGAGGGAATGCGGAACGCCTTGATTGGCGGGGACCGGTCGAGCAGCGCGGTGAGTCGTTCCCCGAAGCCGGTCGTGGTGGCGTCTATGACCGCGACCGCCCTCTCGCGGGCTCCGCGGCCGGCCAGCAGCAAGGGAACCACGATGAGCGCCAGCATCAGCAGGGGCCCCAGCACGGTGGAAATCACGAACCACCGGCTCCGCACCCGTTCGGCGAACTCGCGCCGGATCACGACCCAGGTCTTACGCACCGGCTGCCTCACGCCCGGATGGGGTGGATGCAACGTCCGGCCCCACCTTGTCCAAGAAGATCTTGTGCAGGGAGGGCTCGGTGATCTCGAACCGGGTCACCCGGGCTCCAGCGCCGACCAGCGCTTGGAGCAAACGCTGGGGATCAGCGCCGCCCGCCAACTCCAACTCGGCAAACTGGCCATACCGATCCGCCTTGGCTACGAGAGCAGGGTCGGCCAGCACCGCATCCCACCTTTCGGATCCTTGCTCCAAGGCGACCACGACATGACGGCCGCCATGGTCGCGCTTGACCTCGCTCAACGCGCCATCGAGGACCTTTTCACCTCGAGCGATGATACAGACATAGTTACAGAGCTTCTCGGCATGCTCCATGATGTGCGTGGAAAAGAGAATGGTGGTTCCTCCGCGCGCCAATTCGAGCACCGTGTCCTTCATGACTTGGCTATTGACCGGATCGAGGCCGGCAAATGGCTCGTCCAGGATCAACAGTTCGGGACGATGCAGGATGGTGGAGATGAACTGCACCTTCTGCTGCATGCCCCTGGAGAGAGCGTCCACCTTGCGCTGTTCCCATGCGCCGAGGTCGAGCCGTTCCAGCCAGTTGCGGGCTTCGCGCCTGGCCGAGGCCCGATCCATTCCCCGGGTTTGGGCCAGGAAGACGAGCAGGTCCAGCACCTTCATCTTGCGGTACAGGCCGCGCTCTTCCGGCAGGTAGCCGATCCGCTCGCTGTAATCCCGACCTGACGCCGTGGTGCCGAAGAGTTGAATCCGGCCTTCGTCTGGAGCGATGATGTTCAGGATCATGCGGATGGTGGTGGTCTTGCCGGCGCCGTTCGGCCCCAGCAGGCCGTAGATCGCCCCGCGCTGCACCACCAGCGACAACTCGCGCACGGCCGTGTGGCCGGCGAAGCGCTTCGTGACCGTTTCTAAGAGGACGACAGGGGTTGACACGCGTGAGCCGGAGGCCCCCGGCCGGGATCGGCGTGGTCGGAACATACAGCGGACTCCGGTGGCAGGCTACTCCACGCCCACCTCGAGCGGGCGGGTCCGGTTGAACCGCGTGCTGCTCGGCGGAGCTACTCGGTGGTCACCGGCTGGGCCTCGCCTTCCAAGGCGGCGCGCAGGGTGTGCCAGGGCAGGTTGGCACACTTGACGCGCGCGGGAAACGCTCTGACGCCGGCAAACGCTGCCAGCTTGCCCAGCACCCGCGGATCTGACGGGGCGTCTGGACCGCCGGTCACCATGGCGTGAAAGGAGCGGAACAGTTCGAGCGCCTCAGCAGGCGATTTCCCTCGTACGGCGCTGGTCATGAGCGAGGCCGAGGCCTGGGAGATGGCGCACCCCGAGCCTTCGAAGCGAATGTCTTCTATCACGCCGTTGGCCACTCGCAAGCGCAACGTGATCCGGTCGCCGCACAGGGGGTTGTCGCCGTTGGCCGTCCGGTTGGCGTCGGGAAGCGGCCCGAAGTTCCTCGGGTTTCGGTTGTGGTCAATGATGAGCTGTTGATAAAGCTCGCCGAGGGGATTCATCTCCCAAAGACTCGATGCACTCGGCGTGTGGCCTCGAGCAGGGCCTCGACGTCGTCGCGGCCGTTGTACAGGGCGAAGGAGGCCCGGGCCGTTGCGGGAACGCCGAAGAACTCCATGACGGGCTGGGTGCAGTGATGCCCGGTGCGCACCGCGACGCCTTCCTGATCGAGAATCGTACCGACATCGTGGGCGTGCACCCCGTCGACCACGAACGAGACCACTGCGGTCTTGCGGCGGGCGGTGCCGATCAGGCGTACCCCGGGGATGTGCGCCAGTCCCTGGGAGGCGTATTCCAGCAGATCAGCTTCGTGGGCCGCCAGCGCCTGCCAATCAAGACCGCCGAGATAGTCTATGGCGGCCCCCAGCCCGATGACCCCGGCGATATGGGGTGTCCCCGCTTCGAATTTGGCCGGCGGCGGGGCGTAGGTGGTCCGCTCGAACGTGACCGAGCGGATCATGTCGCCCCCGCCCTGGTAGGGAGGCATCTCCTCCAGCCACGCCGCCTTGCCGTACAGCACTCCGATGCCGGTGGGCCCGTACGCCTTGTGTCCCGAAAACGCATAAAAGTCGCAATCGAGCGCACGCACGTCCACCCGCATGTGCGGCACGGCCTGGGCGCCGTCCACCAGCACGGGGATGCCGCGCTGGTGCGCCAGTCGGATCATTTCGGCGACCGGGTTGATGGTGCCGAGCGAGTTCGAGACGTGGACCAAAGACACTATTCGCGTTCGCGGGGTCAGGAGCGCCGCGTATTGCTCCAGCAGCAGTTCTCCGGCCGCATTCATGGGGGCCACCCGCAGCCTGGCCTCGCGCTCCTCGCAGATCAACTGCCAGGGCACGATGTTGGAGTGGTGCTCCATCGCGGTGATCAGCACTTCGTCTCCGGCCTTGAGGCGGGGCCGCGCGAAGCTCTGGGCCACCAAGTTGACGGCTTCGGTGGTGCCCCGCACAAAGACGATTTCCCCGGCGTCCGCAGCGTTGAGGAACCTTTGCACCTTGGCCCGGGTGCTTTCGTAGGTGGCCGTGGCCTCTTCGCTCAGGGTGTACACCGCTCGGTGAATGTTGGCGTTGTACTCGGTGTAGAATTGGGCAATGGCGTCCAGCACAACCCGGGGCTTTTGGGCGGTGGCTGCGTTGTCGAGGTAAACCAACCGCTTGCCGTGCACTCGGCGCTCGAGCAGCGGGAAGTCTCTACGGGCGCGCGCCACATCCCAGGCCTGCGGGACCGGGGGCGCATGGACCGGCGCCGCGGCGGCAGCCGGAGCGGGCGGCGCACGGCGTGCCGGGCTCATGCGCCGAGCCGCCCCCGAACGAGGCGGTCCAGCCGCTGGCGGAGGTCCGGATGGTCCAGGCGGGAGACGATGTCG
The DNA here is from genome assembly GCA_037440225.1 of Gemmatimonadota bacterium. Taxonomy (GTDB): domain Bacteria; phylum Gemmatimonadota; class Gemmatimonadetes; order Gemmatimonadales; family GWC2-71-9; genus JACPAP01. The sequence continues at coordinate 193,129 of JBBIUN010000005.1, forward strand.
GCGGCGAAGCCGTAGGTGAGCAGCTGCCGGGCCTCGGCGGCCCCGAGGCCGCGGGTCTCCAGATAGAAGATCGCCGTGGGATCCAGTGGGCCGATGGTAGCACCGTGGGTGCACTTGACGTCGTCCGCGTAGATCTCCAACTGCGGCTGGCTGTCGGCGCGCGCGCTCTCCGACAACAGGACGTTGTGGTTGGTCTGCTTGGAATCGGTGCGTTGCGCCCCGGGCCGCACGATGATCCGGCCGGTGAATACCGCCCGGGCGTGACCATCGAGAATGCCGTTGAACAGCTCGTGGCTTTCGCCGTGGGGCCGCGCGTGCTCGATCGTGGTGTGGTGATCCACGTGCTGTTGGCCGCCCAGGATCGAAAGTCCGTTGAGCAGCAGCCGCGCCCCGGGGCCGTCCAGGACCGCGTTCACGTCGTGCCGGGAAAGCCGGGCCCCCAGCGCCACGGTGGTGGAAAAGAAGTCGCTGTCGCGTTCCTGATGGGATTGCGAGGTCGCCATGTGAAAGGCTTTGTCGCTCTCCTGCTGAATCCGCAGGTGGCGGCCCCGGGCCCCCTCGCCCAAAACGATCTCGGTCACCGCGCTGGTCAGGTACTCCCCCGAGTCCAGCGCGGCGTACGCCTCCACCACGGTGGCGGAAGCCTCTCGCTCCAGCACAATCACATTCCGCGGGTAGATGGCGCATCCCCCGGCCGCCGAGGAGGTCAGAAACAGCAGGTAGATGGGCTGTACGACCGAGACTCCCTCAGGGATCAGGACGAACGCACCGTCCCGGATGAAGGCGGTGCTCAGGGCGGTGAAGGGGTTACGGTCGGGGTCGGCGTAGCGGCCCACGTGCTGGGCCAGGAGATCGCCGTCAGTGGCCACAACCTGTCCCAGGTTCCCCACCTTGACCCCGCGGGGCAGTCCCGTGGTCGCCGACAGCGCAGGTTCGAAGGCCCCGTCCACGAAGACCAAGCGGAGGGCAGTGGGTCCTCCGAGCACGCGCTCTATGACCTCCGGAGTCGCTCGCGTTCTCGGCGCGTGCAGGGCCATGAACGGAGTCCGCGTCAGGGGACTGACATCCGTGAAGCGCCAGGCTTCCTGGTGGGTGGTGGGGAAACCAAGGGCTGCGAAGCGCTCGATCCCGGCTTCGCGCAACCGGCGAAGCCAAGGGGGAGCGGCTACGCCACCGTTGGAGGCGAATCGCTCGAAATCGGCCAGGTAGCTCGAGCGCACGTCCCCTGCGTGCGTCATGCGACGGCCGCCTCCGGCTTGATCCAATCGTAGCCGCGGTCTTCGAGTTCCAGCGCCAGGTCCTTGCCGCCCGAGCGCACGATCCGGCCGTCCACCAGTACGTGGACGAAATCCGGGATGATGTAGTTGAGCAGGCGCTGGTAGTGGGTTACCACGATCTGGGCGCTGCCGGGCGACCGGAGCCGGTTGACGGCCTCGGCCACGGTCCTCAAGGCGTCAATGTCGAGCCCGGAATCGGTCTCGTCGAGAATGGCCAGCTTGGGCTCCAGGACGGCCATCTGGAGGATCTCGTTGCGCTTTTTCTCTCCGCCCGAGAAGCCCTCGTTGACCGGCCGGTTCACGAAGCTGTCGTCCCAGCCAATCAGGTTGAGCTTTTCCTCGAGGACCGACAGAAAGTCCACCGGATCCAGCTCGGGCTCGCCCCGGGCCTTGCGAATGGCGTTCACGGCGGCGCGCAAGAAATAGGCGTTGGTGACGCCGCGAATCGCTACCGGGTACTGGAAGGCGAGGAACAGGCCCGCTTGAGCCCGTTCCTCGGGCTCCAGGTCCAGCAGATCGCGCCCCTGGTAGCGCACTGAGCCTCGGGTAACCACATAGGCCGGGTGACCCGCGAGCACCTGCGCCAAGGTGCTCTTGCCGGATCCGTTGGGGCCCATGATGGCGTGGACCTCGCCAGCGTTCACCACGAGGTCCACCCCTTTGAGAATCTCTCGACCGTCGGCCGAGACGTGTAAGTCCTTGATTTCGAGCATGGCCCTCGCCTTTAGCCTACGCTGCCTTCCAAGCTGATGCTCAAGAGATTCTGCGCTTCGACTGCGAACTCCATAGGCAGCTCGCGAAACACTTCTTTGCAGAAGCCGTTGACGATCACCGAAACGGCATCCTCGGCCTTGAGCCCCCGCTGCCGGAGATAGAAGATCTGGTCCTCCCCGATCTTGGAAGTGGAGGCCTCGTGCTCCATGATGGCCGTGCTGTTGCGCACGTCAATGTAAGGAAACGTATGGGCCCCGCACCGGTCGCCGATCAACATGGAATCGCATTGGGAATAATTCCGGGCCCCGTCGGCCCCCTTCATGATTTTCACCAGACCGCGATAGGTGTTCTGCCCATGCCCCGCCGAAATGCCCTTGGAGACGATGGTGCTCCGGGTATGCTTGCCGATGTGAATCATCTTGGTCCCGGTATCCGCCTGCTGGTGGTGGTTGGTGACCGCCACCGAGTAGAACTCGCCCACCGAGTGGTCGCCCTGGAGGATGCAGCCGGGATACTTCCACGTAATGGCCGATCCAGTCTCGACCTGCGTCCAGGAGATTTTCGAGTACGCCCCCAGACACTTGCCTCGCTTGGTGACGAAATTGTAAATGCCGCCGCGGCCTTCTTCGTCACCGGGATACCAGTTCTGAATGGTGGAGTACTTGATCTCGGCGCGGTCCAGGGCCACCAGCTCCACCACGGCGGCATGCAGCTGATTTTCATCCCGCATGGGGGCCGAACACCCTTCGAGGTAGCTCACGTAGCTGCCCTCGTCGGCTACGATGAGCGTGCGCTCGAACTGCCCCGTGGCCTGGGCGTTGATCCGGAAGTAGGTGGACAGTTCCAGGGGGCAGCGTACGCCCTTGGGGATGTAAGCGAACGAGCCGTCCGTAAAGACGGCGGAGTTCAGCGCGGCGAAGAAGTTGTCGTTGTACGGCACGACCGATCCAAGCCATCGGCGGACCAGGTCGGGGTACTCGCGGATGGCTTCAGAAATGGGAAGGAAGATGACGCCGGCCTTGGCGAGCGTCTCCTTGAAGGTGGTAGCCACCGAGACGCTATCGAAGACGGCGTCCACGGCCACGCCAGCCAGGCGCTTCTGCTCGGAGATGGGTATGCCCAGCTTCTCGAACGTTTCCAGCAGCTTGGGATCCAGCTCGTCCAGGCTCGTCGGCTGGGTGCGCTGCTTGGGCGCCGCGTAGTAATGGATGGCTTGGTAGTCAATGGGACCGTACTTCACGTTGGCCCACTTGGGCTCCGCCATCTTGAGCCACTGTCGGTAAGCCCGTAACCGCCATTCGAGCATCCAGTCTGGTTCGCCCTTCTTCTGAGAGATCAGCCGGATGATGTCCTCGTTCAGGCCGGCAGGGGCGAGTTCGCTCTCGATGTCGGTGACGAAGCCGTACTTGTAGGGCTGGAGAACCCGGGCCTCGATACTCGTCATGCCTGTCCCTCCTCCACCGGACGATCCCCTCCGCCCCCGGCCATTTGCACCAGGCTCACGGAGTACTCACAGGCGTTGCATCCCGCCACGATGTGGCTCTTCCGCTCGACCTCGCGGCCCAGCACGTCCTCCAGGAACCGGAGTTCTTCGTGGCAAACCTCCGGGAAGCGCGCCGCGACCGCATGCATAGCACAGTTATGCTCGGCGATGCGGACAGCCGTCCCGTCGGTAGTCCACTCCGCCATAAAGCCTTGGCGCGAGAGAGACTCCGCCACCGCCGCCAGGCGTTCCTCCAAGCTGGCCTGGCGCAGGCGCGATTTGAGCTTCTCGGCTTCCTCGCCGAAATGCTCCGCAAAAAAGCGGCGCACGGCCTCTCGCCCCCCTTGGCGCTCCACAAATGCCAGGGCCGCCGTGAGGGCCTCCTCGTACCGCTTGGGGAAGAGCGCCTCTCCGTCCTCGGTCAGGCGGTACACGAAGGTGGGAGCACCCTGGCCCCGCTGCTCTCGCTGGTAGACCACCAAGCGCTCGAGTTCCAGCTCCCTCAAGTGCCGGCGCACAGCGGTGGCCGACACCCCGTGGCGCTGGGCCAGCTCCCGGGCAGTAAGCGGCTGGTGCCGCTTCAACTCCAGGAGAATCTGCCCTCTAAGTCCTTTGTGCGTGGTCAGTCCACGCGGAACGATGTCCACGGGGCAAAATCTAGCAGCGGCAGCCCGGTTTTGCAAACTTAAAGAACGTTTTTGTTCTCTATTTCCTAACCCATTGGGTAGTGGCCAATTCCGGCGGACGGCCCGCCATATGGATACATGCTTTCCCCCTGCTGCACCCTGCTGCCTTCCTCGAGGCCAAGTGGCGCCCGGCTTAGAGGGATCTCGGGGACTGCACCATGTGCTGGACGGGGAAGCACTTGCGCTCCGGGCTCACGCTTGGCGGGGTGGCTCATGGGGAGGTGAGCCGGAAGCGCGGATCAAGTTCTCGTACGCCTCGGGGGTGTCTAGGTCTTCGAGGATAGCTGGATCCGCTACCGGCACTTCGAAGACGCGGCTCCGGTTGGCGCGCACGACCGCCTTGGCACCGAGTTCGGCCGGGGCGGCCAGTAGCTCGTCAAAGACGGCTCGAGCGAACAGGACGGGGTGACCTCGCTTTCCCTCGTAGGTAGGGATAACGATTGGCGCCCCGGACTCGCGATAGGCCTCGAGCACTTGCTGGACGGTAGCGATCCGAACGTGGGGCTGATCTACGGGCCAAACCACCGCAGCGTCAACCGGACGGTTGAGCAAGATGTCCAGACCTATCCTCAAGGACCCGATCTGGCCGGTTTGCGGCGCTTGGTTGATCAGCACGACGAGCCTCGGTAACTCGATTTCCCTCAACGCGTTACGTGTATCAGGATTAACTACAACCACCACCGGAGTGAGCCCGGCAGCGTCGCACGCTGCGATGGTGGCTTGAAGAAACGTGCTGTTCCGGTAGGGCAGGGCGGCCTTTGGGAACCCCATGCGTCGCGATTCGCCGGCGGCGAGAATAATAGCGGCAATCACGGCCTCAGGCTTTCCGGCTCTCGCTCAAAACGTACATTGGGGGTGTGGGCGTCCATCGCATCCGCCTGCTCGGTGACCCGGTCTTACGAACGCGCTGTTCGACCGTCACGAATCCCCGCTCGCCCGGCGTGCGGGTGGTGGCCTTCGACTTGCGGGAGACGTTGCGGGATTGGCAAGCCCGGCATGGAACCGGGCGCGGGATCGCGGCTCCTCAGATCGGTGCCCCACTGAGACTGGTCCACCTCGAGCTGGATCGGCCGTGGACCTTGGTCAATCCCGAAATCGTGGACGTGGGTGAGGAGGACTTCGCGGTCTGGGACGATTGTTTTTCCTTCCCTGACTTGTTGGTCCGAGTGCAGCGCGCCTATTGCGTGACGGTGAGATACCAAGACCTGAGCGGCGAGGCGCACACGGTCGAGGCCGAAGGCGCACTCGCCGAGCTGCTCCAGCATGAGATTGACCATTTGGACGGGGTCCTGGCGGTCGATCGCGCTACCGGTCTCGATCCCTTCTCTCTGCGCGAGGAGTGGCAACGGCATTGGGCGGCCGAAGGCCGATACGGCAGCCCGGCGCCTCGGGAGGTGCCGCGCGGAGCGCACGCGGAATAGCCCGATCCAGGTCCCTGGGGCAGCCTGTTCCAACGTTCGCTTGGTTCCGGCCCAGCTTTGCCGGCACCGTTTCGCCATGCACGTTACCCTTGAGGAACCTCTCCCCGGAGCAACTCTTGTCGCTCGGCAGCTGATCTAAACCTAGCCCGCCGTCGTTAAGCAGGACAGATCCTACTGGCTTTGCGGTTGCAGCCTAGGTAATGTGATCGGTGACAGGGGTGCCCCGCCCAGGCCGTCTGGGTGCCGGGCTGAGATCATACCCTTTGAACCTGATCCGGTTCGTACCGGCGGAGGGAGTCGTCATGGCCAGTCTCACCTGTACCACGCAGATGTCCTACGCCCGGCGGGGCGAAATCACCGACGCCATGGAGTATGTGGCTCAAGCCGAGGAGTTGCCGGCCGAAGTGGTGCGCGAGGAGGTGGCTCGTGGCCGGCTGATCATTCCGGCCAATGTTCGCCACCTGGCGGCGGGGTTGAGGCCGGTGGCCATCGGTGCCGTGGCACGAGTCAAGATCAACGCGAACATTGGCAACTCGGCCGTCAGTTCCAGCGTGGCCGCTGAGATCGAGAAGTTGGACTTGGCGGTTCGGTACGGGGCCGATACGGTGATGGATCTGTCCACTGGCCGAGATCTGGATGAGACCCGCGCAGCGATCCTGGCGCACGCTCCGGTGCCAGTCGGCACGGTACCGATTTACCAAGCGGCCCTCCAAGTGGGGGACCCGGCTGACCTGACTCCCACCGCTCTGCTGGAGGTGATCGAGCGTCAGGCGCGCCAGGGGGTGGACTACATGACGATTCACGCCGGCATCTTGCTGGAGCATCTCCCCCTGGTGCACGGCCGGGTCACGGGGATCGTCAGCCGGGGCGGATCCCTGCTAGCTCTCTGGATGGTGCGTCACCGGCAGCAGAACCCGCTTTACACCCATTTCGACGAGGTGTTGGAGATCCTACGAACCTACGACGTGGCGCTGTCGTTGGGCGACGGGCTCCGGCCCGGCAGTTTGCACGATGCGAGCGATGCCGCTCAGTTCGCCGAGCTCGAGACGCTCGGCCAACTCACGCTCAAGGCCTGGGAACGCGACGTCCAGGTGATGATCGAGGGACCGGGGCACATCCCCATGGACCAGATCGAGATGAACGTGCGGCGCGAGAAGGAGCTGTGCCACGAGGCGCCGTTTTACACCTTGGGACCTCTGGTGACGGACATTGCGCCGGGCTACGACCACATCACCAGCGCCATCGGGGCGGCCATGATCGGCTGGTACGGGGCGGATCTGCTCTGTTACGTGACGCCCAAAGAGCATCTGGGCCTCCCCAACGCGGAGGACGTGCGTCAGGGGGTGATCGCCTACAAGATTGCGGCCCACGCGGCCGATGTGGCGCGAGGCCGGCCGCGGGCGCGGGAGCGCGACGATGCGCTCTCCCGGGCGCGGTATGCGTTCGACTGGAACGAGCAGTTCCGGTTGAGCCTCGATCCGGAGCGGGCCCGCGAATACCACGATGAAGCGCTGCCGGCGGAGTACTTCAAGAGCGCGGAGTTCTGCGCCATGTGCGGCCCGCGCTTCTGCTCCATGCACCACACTCGGAGGATCGAAGAGGCCCTAGAGGCCTTGGCCCGCGAGGCCCCGGCTACAGACGCTACGCCAGCCGGTGCAGCACGTCCCGCGGCCCGGGGAACGGTTCCGGCCTAGCTCCAGCCCTGGCGCGCTCTGAGGCCGGCGATCTGGGCCACGTGGTGCTGCCCATGCCAGGCATAAAGTGCCAGGACCTCATCGAGCGGGATCACCCGGTCGGACTCGGGGTGGTGAAAGGCGCGCTGCCACTGAGCCGGCTCCATGGCGCTCAGCAGGGCCACCCAGCGCTGATGCAGGGCCTCGAGGAGTGAGATCGAGACCTCCGGAGGGAGGGTACGCGCATCCGGCAACTCGGCCCAACGGTGTTCCTGATAGGGTTTCACCGTCGGGGTATCCTCGGTGAGGGCCAGCTTGAATCGGACATAGGCGTTGAGGTGGCTGTCCGGCAGGTGGTGAACCACCTGCCGGACGGTCCACCCCCCGTCCCGATAGGGGGTATCCAACTGGCTCGCCGTGAGGCCGCGCACGGCGTGCCGGAGGGCGGCCGGCAGGGCCGCGATTTGGGCAATCCGTTCCCGCCGTGCTTCCGGTGTCGCCCGCCCGTCATAGCTAAACCGTCCGATGGGGTATCGGGGATCGCTGTCCATGCTGCGTCACCGTCCTTGGGGTTAGAGGGTTGGAGGCGAAAGGCCCTGGAGTGCAGCTATTGGAGGGCCTGGAGGAACTCGGCGATCACCCTGCTGGTGGCCACCGGCTGTTCAAGCGGGGTCAGGTGGCCGGCATCCGGGATCAGGGTGAGTTGGGCGCCGGGCACCTCGCGAGCCAGGCGGCGAGTGCTCTCCGGCGGCACCAGCCGATCCTCTCGCCCGCCGATCACCAGGGTGGGCACGCGGATTTCCTTAAGCAGGGAGCGGTAGTCGGCCCGATCCCGCATGGCTTCGAGGGCGCCGATCAAGCCCGGAGCGGGGTTGCTGGTGATGGTGGCGAGGAGGGACTCGACCACCTGTGGCATGGCCGAAAGGTTGGCAGGGGCCAGGAGCTGGGGGACGAGCAGGTGGGCCAGAGCGCCGGGGCCTTCCCGCTGCACCAAGCCGATCATCTCGTCCCTTCGTTGTCTGGCCTGCTGGTCGTCGCCTTCTGCTCTGGTGTTGGCAAGGATCAGCGCGCGAACCTTTCGGGGGTGGCGGCGGAGGAGTTCGAAGGCCACGTACCCTCCCATAGAGAGGCCGCACACCACGGCTTGGGGCAGGTGGAAGGCGTCGAGGAGCGCGGCCAGGTCGTCGGCGTAGTCGGCCATCGAAAACCTGGCGGGCACCTCGCTCAAGCCAAAGCCTCTCAGGTCGGGCGCGATACGGCGCCAGCCGGTCAGCAATGCGGTGACGGGGCGCCACATGGTGCGATCGAGTGGAAAGCCGTGGATGAAGAGGACCGGCGGCCCGTCACCCTGCACGTCGAGGGCTATGGCCAGGTCGCGCAGCGCGAGGTGTCGCGTTTCACTGGCCCGGACCGAGGGCCGGTGGGCGGCGAAGGCGGCCAGCGCTCCAGGGAGCGGGTAGGGCTGGCCGGCGCTATCCACGCACACCAGGACCACCTCGGCCTCGGCGGCGACGGCTCCGCCGGCCAGGCGCACCGTTTGCCGGAGGGAGAAGCTCGTGTCTCCAATATGGGTCAGCGTCGTTTCAATGCTCAGACGTTGGCCGGCTCTCATAGGGAGCCGGCAATCCAGACCGAGTTTCCGGAGCACCGGCCACGTGCCGGAACTGGCAAAGGGCGGGGGGCTCGAGATGCGGGCGAGTTGTTCGGAGCGAGCGCGCTCGAGCAGCTTCAGGAGTGCGGCCTCGTGGACCTGGCCCAGGGGGCCGCAGTCCTCGGCGGCTACGACCAGTTCAACGGGTGGCAGGTTGGGCACGGAGAGCGTTCCTTCGGGTTCGGGCGTCACGTACAACTTAGTGTTCCGGTGCGGCTTGGGCGACCGCCGATCGTCTGGCCGGAGAGGCGGCGCGCGAGGGGCTCACCGCGGCGGAAGTCGGCCGGGGTGAGCTGGTGGCAGCCGCTCTGGTGCGGTCGCTGTGGTGAACCGGGAAGCCGGACCTCTTTGAACCGTGCTTCACCGTACCGATCGAGCTGGTTGCCCGCTTGACAACTCGAACGCGGGAGCGAAGGTTGTACCCGGGTTCGGACACGAGCCTGGATACGGCGTTGGGGGCCGTGGCTCAGGGAAGGCGCGCCGGCGCCCGAAGGTGAGAGGGGGCGTGCTCCCTCAACCGATGTTTACCCGCAGGAGAATCTGGTTTCTGACTTGTTCAAGGAGAGGCGGCGTATGCGAGATAGCAGTCGTATGCGACGGATTCGGGGGCCATCGCTGCTGGCGTTGGCCCTAGCCGCTGGTTTGGCAGTGGCGGCAACCGGCGCCAGGGCACAGACCACCGGCACCATCCAGGGGACGGTGACCGATCGGGCCACGGGCCGGCCGATTGTCGGGGCGGAAGTATCGGTGTTAGGCACCAGCCAGAGCGCGGCGACCGACGTGACCGGCCGCTATGTCATTCGCGGGGTCGCGGCGGGAACTCACCCCCTGCGCGCGGTGGCGATCGGGTATACCCGTCTCGAGACCGCGGTGACGGTGGCACCGGGCCAGGAGGTGACCAGCGATTTCGCCATGTCGCCCACCACGATTCAGCTGGACGAGGTCGTGGTGACCGGCACGCCGGGGGCTACGGAAAAGCGCCAGTTGGGCAACGCCGTGACGTCCCTCAAGGTCGCCGAGATCGCTGAGGCGGCGCCGGTGCGCACGGTGCAGGACGTCCTGCTGGCCCGCACGCCGGGGCTCACCCTCACGACCTATAGCGGGCAAGCTGGGGCCGGTGCCAACATCAAGGTGCGGGGGGCGGGATCGCTGGCGGCCGGGTACGCGCCCGTCTTCTACATTGACGGCGTGCGGTTTTCCAGTACGACGCAAGTGGGCATCGGCACGGACGGCGGTCTGGTCCAGGGTACCAACCCTCTGGATTTCATCAACCCCAACGACATCGAGAACGTGGAAGTGATCAAGGGGCCGGCGGCGGCGACGCTCTACGGGGCGGATGCCGCCAGCGGAGTGATCCAGATCATCACCAAGAAGGGCCGCAAGACCGGTACCGGAGTGCAGTGGACGGTGGGGGCGGAGGCGGGGCGAACGGACTGGACCGACCACATTGGTTGGCCCACGAACTACTGGTTGTGCCAGCCGTTCCAGATTCGCCAGCCGGCGAGCTTCCCGGGTTGCGCGGGAATGGACTCGCTGGCGCCGGCATCGCAGCGGCTGTTGGTGGACGATCCCTTGCGGGACATCCCGCTCAAGGTGGGTAACGTGCAGCGGGATCCGTGCAACTGCACCCTGCGCAGCGGCCCGGCTTACAAGGTAGATGTTTCGGCTCGAGGCGGCGGGGATTTCTTCAGCTACTATCTCTCTGCGGACCGCTATGCCGAGGACGGCGTTTATTACAACAACTGGCAGCGTCGGGTTGGCGGGCGGGCGAACTTCGACATCACGCCGAGCGACAAGCTGAATTTCAGCGTCAACGTCGGCTATGCCCGTACCGACAACCGGATGCCGCTCAACGACAACGCCTCGAACGGGATCTTGCGCAACGCGTTCCGCGGGCAGGCTGGGGGCCCGCTCGCACCCTGGAAGCCAGGCTGGCGGGGTGTGAGCCCTGAGATCTCGAATTCGTACGATAACCAGACGCACGCGGAGCGGACCACGATCGGGCTGACCACCACGTGGCGGCCGTGGTCGTGGTGGCAAAACCGACTGGTGTTGGGGATGGACAAGCAGGACCGCAAGAACACCCAGTTTTACACGATTGACACCACCGGCCGGGCGCCTTTCGGGGCGACGGCGGCCACGGGAACCATCCAGCACTACATGCCCGTCACACACGTCTGGACGGTGGATTACGCGGGGACGGCCAACGCCAAGCTGCCTCATGATCTCACCTCTGCCTTCTCGGCCGGGGTGCAGCTCAACGCGCGGAACCTTAGATCCACCACGGTGACGGGCGAGGGGCTGGTGGCGAACCAGCTCAACCTGGTGGGGGCGGCCGCGGTGACGAGGGCTGACGAGGGGTTCGTGAAGCAGACGTCCTTGGGCTTCTACGCCCAGGAGCAATTGGGCTGGCGGGAGCGCCTGTACCTCACGGGCGCCGTGCGGGTGGACGACAACTCCGCCTTCGGTTCCGACTTCAACGTGGTGGTGTACCCCAAGGCGTCCGCTTCGTGGGTGATTTCGGACGAGAGTTTCTTCCGAGTACCGCTGGTGAACCGGCTGAAGCTCAGGGCGGCGTGGGGGCAGGCAGGCCGGGCGCCGCAGCCGTTTACGGCGGACCGCACGTTCACGTCCGCCCGCACCACGATCAACGGGCAGAGTGCCAACGAGCTGACGCCTCAGGGAGGCTCATCCGGCAATCCCAATCTCAAGGCGGAAACCGGCCAGGAGATCGAGCTGGGATTCGATGCCTCGTTGCTCCAGGATCGGGTAGGCATCGAGTTCACCTACTACAATCAACGGACCAAGGATGCGCTGATCCAGGTACCCGACCTCCGCTCGAGCGGGTTCACGGGCAGCCACTTCGAGAACATTGGCGAGGTGGCCAACCGGGGGCTGGAGGTGCTCTTCACGGCCACTCCGGTGTATGGGCGGGCGGTGGCCTGGGATGTTTCCCTGACGTTCTCCACCAACCACAATGAGCTGGTGTCGTTTGGCGGGGCGCGGGACGAGATCGCGTTCGGTCAGTTCGCCACCGTCCAAAAGCACAAAGAGGGATACCCGCTGGGCGGCTATTGGTACAACGACGTTGACCGGGATGCCAGCGGACAGCCCATTCTCACCAACGGGCAGGTGACGGTGGACGTCTCCAAGTACACCTATGCGGGCCCCTCGAGCCCCACTCGGGAGGCGTCTCTGGGCAACACCCTCACCTTGTTCGGCAATCTCCGGCTGTACGCGTTGCTGGACCACAAGGGTGGCTACTACATGTGGTGCGCCATCTGCTCGGTGCGGAGCCGGATTGACCAGAACACGCTCGCGATCAACGATCCCAGCTTGGATCGCTCGAGCGGTACCACACCGGACTCGATCAACATCAAGGTGCTGAAGAGCCTGCAGACCAAGACCTGGATCATGCCGGCGGATTTCTTGAAGCTGCGGGAGCTGAGTCTCACGTACACGTTGCCAGCGTCCTGGACGCGGGCGCTGAACGTGGGCCGAGCCAGCGTCTCGGTGGCGGGCCGCAATCTGCGCCGCTGGACGAAGTACAAGGGCGTAGGCGACCCGGAGGTGCAGTTCACCAGCACCGGGGCAGCAGCCGATTTCAACCGAACCGACTACGACGCCACGCCGCCGCTCCAGTATGTGTACGCGTCGGTGCGGATCACGTTCTAGAGGAGGCCTCCACATGACTCGACGCAATCCTTTCGGAGTCGGGGTGGTCCTGGGCCTTGCCGGCCTGCTGGTGTTCGCTGGCGGCTGCGGCGTGGTGGACGACGTGCTCAATGTCGAGAACCCGTCGCAGATCCCCATCACCAGCCTGAACGACTCCAAGCTGATCAATGTGATGGTGAACGGGGTGATCGGCGACTTCACCCACATGTACGACGACCCGTTCATCTGGCGCGGCAGCATGCTGACCGATGAGCAGGTCACCGGGATCAACTGGGAACAGACGGCCCGGCTCAACCTGCGGATCGTCCGCTACGAAGAGGGTGACGCCGATCTCATGTTCGGCGCCATCAGCCGGGCGCTGCGCCAGGCGGAAGACGTGAGCGCCCGTATCCGCAACTTGCTGGACACCCTGGCGAACAAGGACGCCAGGCTGGCCACGACGCTGGCGTTTGCCGGCTATAGCTACGTGGTCATGGGCGAGGCCATGTGCCAGGCCTTGATCTCCACGGTGGATCCGGTGACCGGGGCCATCACGCCGGGCGACCACTTCCTCACACCGGACAGTCTTTTCCGGCGTGCGGTGCCGCGCTTCCAGGAGGCCATCACGGTGGCGACGGCAGCCAACAACACCCAGATCTTGAACCTGGCTCGCGTGGGGCTGGCACGAGCCTATCTCAATTTGGGCGACAAGGCCAACACCAAGGCTTGGGCCGGCCTAGTGCCCGCCAACTTCAAGTACGTGCTGGAGTATTCGTCGAACACGCCGCGGGAGAACAACGTGCTGTGGACCCGGGTGACGGGCTCCAACCACGCCCTCGGGGTAAGCCCCTGGTTCCTCCAGACCGGTCCCAATTCCACGACCCCGATGACCGGGGGGGCGCCATTTGGCACGCAAGGCCTCAAGAAGTACGAGACTGATCCGCGGATCCAGCATAGCTCGCGCTGGACCAAGGGGCACAACGCGCTAACCATGCTCTACAAGCCGTACCAGGGGTTGCGCTTCACCGGCTACAGCGGCAAGCGGCTGGTGGATTCGACCACGGTGGTCGAGGGGACGGACGTGAAGCTGTTCGAGGCAGGCACCGGGATCATCCTGGCCGACTATCTCGAAGCGCAGCACGACTTCGCCGAAGCCGATGGCCCGACGGCCGCCACGGTGACGTTCATCAACCAGCGGCGCGCCGCCGGATTCTTGCCCCCAGTAACGCTGACACCGGGCCCGGACGACGCCGCCATCATGGCTGAACTGCGCAACCAGCGAGGCCGTGATCTCTACCTCGGCGGATTCCGGCTGGGGGACTTGCGGCGGTGGAAGCGGCAAGGGGTGGGAGACTTCTTCCCCACCGGCCCGCACGTCAATACGGCGGTATCCCCCTCGACGTGGCCTGAATACAAGGACGCCACCTGCTTCCCCATTCCGCTCCCGGAATTGCAGGCGAACCCGAACCAGGCCATCAAGACGTTCGTGCCAACGTCGAAGGATCCGTAACGGGACGGCGATGGCCATCTGACGGTGCGAGAGACGGTAGGGCGAGATGCCCTACCGTCTTTTCATCTATGGGAGAGAGGGTACGGTGTCATCCATGAAGAGCGAACCGACCTGGCCTGCGCTAGGGTTTGCCATGGCCCTGGCCTCTGCTGGCGGAGTGACCGCCGCGGCTCAAGAGCGCGTGGAAGCCCAAGCTCGAGCCTGGGACGTCACGCTTGCCAGGGGCACGACGCGGGAGATTGACTTCACCACGACCGAAGGCACCTGGATGTCTGCCGACATGTCTCCGGACGGCAGGTGGATTGTGTTCGACCTGCTCGGCCACATCTACCGCGTTCCCACTCAAGGAGGCGAGGCAGAGTGCCTGACGCAGAACAGCGGGGTGGCGCTCAACTATCAGCCCCGGTTCTCCCCCGATGGCCAGCTGATCGCTTTCATCTCCGACCGGCTCGGCCAGAACAACCTCTGGCTGATGAACGCCGACGGATCTGCGCCTCGACCGGTGTTCACCGATCTCGACATCCGGGCGTCGCTTCCTGCGTGGACCCCGGACGGACAGTTCATCCTGGTCCGGCGGGACGAGGTAGCGCCGCAGCGGGATGGGGACGACGCCGGTGACGAGGAAGCCCCTGGCGCCTCTCTCGCGTCCGAACAGGACCCGCAGGCGCCTCAGGGCCGCAGCGGGATTTGGATGTACCACAAAGACGGCGGCCAAGGGGTGGCGTTGGTCGGGACCGAAGTGCCGGGAGCCACGTGGCCGTCAGTTTCGCCGGACGGCCGCTACGTCTATTTCCACCTCCGAAAATCCGGCTCCGATGCGCTGCACGGCGACTACCAGATCCAGCGGCTGGACCTTCGTACCGGCCAGCGGGTGGACATCACGTCCGGCTCCGCCGACGGCCCCGCCTCCAACCGGTCCTCCAGCGGGGGAGCGTACGCACCGCAGGTCTCCCCTGATGGCCGCTGGCTGGCCTTCGGGCGGCAGATTCCCGATGGCACGATCTCGTTCAAAGGACATCGCTTTGGGCCTCGTACCGCGCTCTGGCTGCGCGATCTCGAAACCGGTGCCGAGCGGATCCTCATGGATCCCATCTCGGTAGCCATCGAGAGCGGATCGAAGAGCGTGAGCATTCTGCCGGCGTACGGCTGGGCGGCCGATGGGCGCTCGCTCGTCATATCGCAGGGCGGCAAGCTGAGGCGAGTGGACGTTTCGACCGGGCAAGTCCGTACCATCCCCTTCCGCGCCAGGGTGCAACGCACCATTTCGGAGATGGCCTATCGCCCGTTCCGGATTTCGGACGGTCCGTTCCGGGCCCGGTTCTTGCGCTGGCAGACCTTGGCACCGGACGGCCGGAGCCTGGCGTTCCAGGCGGTGGGCCGCATTTGGCTGTCGCGGCCGGGCGGCAAGCCGCGGCGGCTGACCTCGGCCGACTTCCGCCCGTCCCAAGAGTTCGCCCCGGCGTGGTCGCCAGACGGCCGTTGGATCGTGTTCACGACGTGGGATGAGGGCGAAGGCGGGCACGTCTGGCGGGTACGCCCCGATGGCGGGACGCCGGAGCGCCTGACGACCGAGGCCGGGGAATACGTGCATCCGGCCGTGAGCCCTGATGGGAGCACCGTCATCGTCGCGAGGGGGGCCGGTGCGACCCGCCAGAAGCGGACCCTGACGGCCAACCCCTGGTGGGACATTGTCCGGCTGCCCCTGACAGGGGGGAAACCCGCGCTGGTCGCCCGCGTGGCCCTGCCGGCGGGCAGCGAGCCCAGCAGCGTGGCGCGCCGGGCGATTCTGCAGCCATCATTCGGGCCCGAGGGACGCGTGTTTTTTCCGGAATTCCAGCGCTCCGGGCGAGGCTTCAAGACGGTCTTGGTGTCGGTCCGAATGGACGGCACGGACCGCCGGGAGCATCTCGAGCTGCCGGCGGCCGACGAAATCGTGCCATCTCCCGACGGCAAGTGGGCGGCTTTCGAAGAAGGTGACAACATCTACCTGACACCGCTGCCGTGGGCGGGCAGCGGTGCCAAGCCCGTGGACCTCAACAAACGCAACGGGAAGCTTCCCGTACGACAGCTAAGCTTGACCGGCGGACTGTTCCCGCGCTGGCGGGACAGCCTAGCCCTGGAGTTCGGCAGCGGCGATCGGCACTACGTGTATCACCTGGACACCAAGCGCTGGGACACCACCGTGGTGGAGCTTCTGGTCCCCCGTCCCGTGCCAACGGGGCGCATCGCGTTCACGGGTGGCCGGATCGTGACGCTGGAAGGTGACCGGGTGATCGAGCAGGGGACGGTCGTGGTCTCGGGCAGCCGGATCAGTTGCGTGGGAGCGTGTTCTCTCGAAGGTGCGGACCGGGTAATTGACGTCCGCGGCAAGACCATGATCCCCGGGTTCGTGGACATGCACTCGCACCACTACCGCGAGCACCGGGGCTACCGGCCGTTACGGGATTACGAGGTGGCATCGTATCTCGCGTATGGGGTAACCACCAGCCTGGACAACTCGATGTGGTCGCAGAACGTGTTCCCCACTGCCGAATTGATCGAGGCGGGGTTGATGATCGGCCCGCGGACGTTCAGTACCGGCGATCCGCTGTACAGCGGCGACGCGGCCCGCCAGAACCTGCTGGCCAGCTACGAGGTCGCCGAACAGAACATCGCTCGCCTGCAATCGTGGGGCGCGGTCTCTCTCAAGCAGTACCTGCAGCCTCGCCGGGCGCAGCGCCAGTGGATCGTGGACGTGGCGCGGGCCCGGGGGTTGATGGTGACGGCGGAAGGCGGCGACTTGTTCTACAACCTCGGCATGATAATGGACGGCCAGACCGGCTTCGAGCATCCGCTGAGCACCGTGCCGCTCTATTCGGATGCTGCCACGTTTTTTGGGCGCGCCCATGCGACGTATTCGCCGACCCTCGTGGTAGCGGGTCCGGGACCGTGGAACATCGAGTATTTCTACGCCGAGACCGACGTGTGGAAGGACCCCAAGCATCGCCAGTGGATGCCCTGGCGGCAAATGATGGGACACCTCAGGCGGCGAACCCTGCGACCGGAGACCGACTACAGTTTCCCGCTTCTGGCCCAGGGCGTGGCGGACATCATTGCGGAGGGTGGCTTCGGGGCCCTGGGGTCGCACGGCGAGCACCATGCCCTGGCGCCCCACTGGGAGATCTGGATGGAAGCCTCGGCTTTGGGACCGCTCGGCGCGCTGCGGGTGGCAAGCCTGCATGGGGCACGATTCCTGGGCGTGGACCAGGATCTGGGCTCGATTTCGGTGGGGAAGCTTGCCGACCTGCTGGTCCTGGACAGCAATCCGCTGGAAAACATTCGCCACACGCTGAGCTTGCGCTACGTCATGAAGGGGGGCGTGCTATACGACGCCGCAACCCTCGATGAAATCTGGCCCACCCCGCGGCCGTTCGGGCCTCACTATTGGGTGGACGAGGAGGCTCTGCGGGACGACGACCGGCCAGATGACTATTTCGACCGGATTCGCTAGGACAGGCACCAGCTCGCGGCTGCGATTCTCCGGGAGCGGCTCGGGCAATGGGCTACAGGCTGTCCAAGAAGCGCAACAGCAGCAGTTGGGACGCCCAGTCCAATTGCCCGAAGCGAGCCCTTGCCTTCGCGGCCTCACCGCCGTGCAGCAGGATGGCGTCCCGGACAGAGCGGGCCCGGCCGTCGTGGAGAAACGCCTTCCGGAATCGGAGGCCAGCCAGGGGCTCGGTCCGGAGTTCCGCGGGCTCGGCACCCACGCTGCAAACGTCCGCCAACTCCGGTCCCATGTCATGGAGCAGCAAGTCGGAGTACAGGAAGACCCTTTTGCGATCCAGGGCAGGGATCTCACTGCGCCCGGTGATCATGCTCGGCACGTGGCACGAGGGGCAGCCCAGCTCCTGGAAGATCCGCCCTCCCGCGACAACCGAATCGCCTCGCGCGTCGGCGGCGAGCGGCTCCGGAGCGAGCGGCGCCAAGAAACGGACGAAATCCACCAGGCGCTGGAGGGTCCCCATGGGCACTTCGGGATCCGGCACGGGGTCGGCTTCGCGTGGCACAGGCTCCCCATTGACGCCGGCCTCGCGAGGCTGAAGCGGGCTGGTCAACCCCATCTCTAGGCGCAGCGCCGTGGCCACGAATTCGGTGAGGGTGGCGATATCGGCTTTGCGGCCAAACCGTCCCAGGGCACCGTCGGGTGTCCGGCCGGGTCTGCCGGAGATACCATCTCGGTCTCGATCGTCGGGATCGGCGCGCTTCAATAGTTCGGCCTCGGGAATCGCCTCGAGGAGACCCAAGCCGAACAGGAAGGGCGGGCTGAAGCGGCCCAGCGCGGTGGCTTCGGGCGGTGGCGTCTCCCGCTGCACCCCCAGGCGCCTGATGAACGCCGTGGCCTGCTGGCGAATGTTCTGGCCGCGCTTTCCCGCAAGAAAATCGCAGGTTCCGTCGGCGAGAACGCGGGAGGCTTTCAAGACACGCTGTTCGCCGGTTCCCCCGCTCACAGGGTCGGTATGGCACGCCGAGCATTGGTTCTCGTTGAAGAGGGGCCCGAGCCCTTCCTCCGGCGTGAAGACGTGGTTGAACAGTGCCTTCCCCTGCTCGAAGCGGGCCAGTTCGAGAGGACGAAGGCCCGGCAGCGGGGCGCCCGGCTCGGTGCCCACCGGCACCTGCGGTGCAGGGGTGCAGCCCAGCAGCAAGCCGGCCAGGGTACCTAGCCAGACCGCGAAGCGCGGCCGCAGATTGGACATGGCGGCATGAGCAGTATGGCGAGGGAAACGCCGGAGTGCCAGGCTGGGGGCGCCGGCTCCTGCCGGAGACGGGCGGGGCTCGTCTTGGGCGCGCTGGTGTGGTGGGGTGGTGCAGCGCAGGCACAGGTCGTGCGCGGGCGGGTGCTGGAAGCGGACACGCGCAAGCCCGTACCGGAGGCGCGGGTGCTGGTACGTCCCGTTACGGACTCCAGCGTCCTAGGCGCGCTGACGGCGGCAGACGGCAGCTTTGCGGTCCGGCTGCCGCGGCAGGGCCGTTACGAGGTCGAAGTGGCGCGGCTCGGCTATCGGCCCCAGCGCGAGGGTCCGTTCGAAGTTGCTCAAGGAGGTGTGCTCGACTTGGAGATCATCCTCCCGGTGCTGCCCTACACGCTCGATCCGGTGACCGTTGCGGCCGAGGTGAACTCGCGGATGCTCCAGGCAGTGGGGTTTTACGATCGCAAGCGGGCCGATTTCGGCCATTTCTTGACCCGCGATCAGATCGAAACGCGCCGAGCCAGCCGGCCCAGCGATCTCTTGCGGGCGATCCCCGGGGTATCTATCGTGCCCGATCCGCGGGCACCGGGCAGGGTCCGCGTCCAGATGCGCGGGACGCACCCGGCCGAAGGCGGGCCCTGTGCGCCGCGGGTGTTTGTGGACGGCTTGATTGCGATCCGCGGGGATTCGCGGCCGCCCCGGCTGCCGGGAACCGCCAGCCAGGGCGACATCGAGGACGTTTTCGAGGGTGACCCGCGGGCACCTGAGCCCTCCCTGGATGACATTGTGAGCCCGGAGCAGATCGAGGCCATCGAGGTCTACCGCAGCGCCTCGCAAGTACCGGCCCAATTCGGTGGCGCGGGGCCGTTTACCCGCTGTGGCGTGCTAGTGATCTGGACGCGGCGGGGGCGATAGCGCGAGCGGGCGGGTGCACCGGGAGGAGAACGTGGCGAGACAGGACGTGCGGGAGTGAGACACCGGGAACCGTTCAACCACCGAGGCAGCGTGTGGACTGGCGCGTTATTACGGTAGGCGGCCTAGCGGTCAGCCTGCTCGGGGCCCGCCCGAGCGCAGGCCAAGAGTCCTACGACCTTTTGGTCCGCGGGGGGCGGCTACTGGACGGCAGCGGCAACCCCTGGTACTACGCCGACGTGGCGGTCCGCGGCGATCGAATCGCTGCCGTAGGAGGTCTCGCTGCGGCCAGCGCCCGCCGAGTCATTGATGCGCGCGGCCTCTACGTGGCGCCGGGGTTCATTGACGTGCACTCGCACGCAGGGCCGGGACTGGCCACTCCGGAATTGAGCGGTGCCGCGCCGCTGTTGGCCCAGGGGCTGACCACCGTGGTCATCAACCCGGACGGCGGCGGGCCGGTGGATCTCCGGGCCCAGCGAGCGGACCTGTCGAGGTACGGCCTGGGAGTGAACGTTGCGCAGTTGGTGCCGCACGGATCCGTTCGCGCGGCGGTGTTGGGCATGAGCGACCGTACGCCAAGTCCGGCGGAGCTGGACCGCATGCGCAGCTTGGTAGCGGAGGGCATGGAGGCCGGGGCGTTCGGCCTTTCTTCCGGCCCGTTCTACGCGCCCGGCAGCTATGCCAGAACCGACGAACTGGTGGAGCTGGCTAAGGTGGCGTCCCGTTACGGCGGGGTGTACACCAGCCACATTCGCGACGAGGCGGACTACAGCATCGGGGTGGTGGCAGCAGTGGACGAGGTGATTCGGATCGCGCGGGAAGCAGGGCTACCGGGGATTGTCTCCCATATCAAGGTGCTGGGGCCGAACGTGTGGGGATACTCGTCGGCGGTGATCGAGCGTATCCGGCGGGCGCGGGATCGAGGCGTTCAGGTGTTCGCCGACCAGTACCCGTACGATGCCTCGAGCACTTCGCTCGCCGCGGCCTTGGTGCCCCGCTGGGCCCAGGTGGGTGGCGACTCGGCACTCCGGAGGCGGCTCGCGAACCCCTCCGAGCGGGCGCGAATCCGCCAGGAAATGGCCGAGAACCTCGAGCGGCGGGGTGGTGCGGCGCAGCTCATGATCTCGCGTTATCGCGGAGACAGCACCATCGAGGGGCGCACCCTGGAAGCCGTGGCGCGCTCCCGCGGCCGGGACCCGCTTGAAGCCGCCATCGCCATCATCGAAACCGGCGGGGCCGCGGTGGTGTCGTTCAACATGCTGGAGAGCGACGTCGAGCGCTTCATGAAGCAACCCTGGACCATGACCTGTTCGGACGGCGATTTGGTGCGGATGGGGGAAGGTGTGCCGCACCCGCGGGCTTATGGCGCGTTTCCCCGGAAGGTGCGCCGTTATGCCCTGGATCGGCAGGTGATCTCGTTGGAACACGCCATTCGCAGCATGACCTCGCTGCCCGCGACCGTCTTTCATCTGGAAGATCGGGGCGTAGTCCGAACCGGAGCCTTCGCCGACCTCGTGGTGTTCGATCCGCGCGAACTCAGGGACCTCGCAACCTACGAGCAGCCGCACCAGCTCTCCCAGGGCATGGTGTACGTGCTGGTGAACGGCAAGTTGGCGGTGGACGAGCGCAAGTTCACCGGCGGGAAATACGGCGTGGTGTTGTCGCGGCGGCATTGAGATCTGCAGAGGATGGCCGGCTCCGCGTGGGCGAGTAGAGGGTTCCCGCTCGCACCCCGCGAGCGGGCAGGTCGCCCGCCTGGGACGACCACACCTCATCGCACCCGCGATGTGCCAGCACCGCCGGGGAGCAAGGAGCGTGTTCCGTTCCGAGGCACAGCAGGCGGGGTCGGGGGATGAGCACATGCCGCCGGCGCTGATTACCCGCCCCCAGGAACTCCAGGCGCTCATCGAGCGCGTGGCTCGCCAACCCCGGATCGCCCTCGACACGGAGGGGGCGTCGTTCCACCGCTATGTGGATCGGGTGTACCTGATCCAACTGAGCACCGAGCGAGAGACCGCCCTGGTGGATCCCCTGGCACTCGAGGACCTTGCACCCCTAGGAACAGTCCTGGCCAAGGAAACGATGGAGGTCGTCTTCCACGATGCGGACTATGATCTCCGGGTCCTGGACCGAGACTACGGCTTCCGCGTGCGCCGTATCTTCGACACCCGTATCGCCGCGCAACTGGTGGGAGAGCCAGCAGTCGGGTTGGCGGCACTGCTCGAGAAATATTTCGGGATCCGCTTGGACAAGAAGCTCCAGCGGGCGGACTGGTCGGTGCGACCGCTGCCCCCCGACATGTTGGCCTACGCGGCGGCCGATACCGAGCACCTCTTGCGGCTCCGGGACTTGCTGGCGGATCGCCTGGCGGCGGCCGGCCGCACGGCCTGGGCCGAGGAAGAATTCCAGCGCCTCGAGCAGGTGCGGTGGACGGTGCCAAAGCATGACGGCCACCTGCGCCTGAAGGGCGCCAAAGTCCTCTCCCCAACATCCCAAGCGGTACTCCGCGCCCTCTTCGCCTGGCGGGAAAGAGTCGCGGGAGCGCATGACCGCTCGCCGTTCAGAGTGTTCCCCAACGAGGCCCTGCTGGCCCTGGCGCGAGCGTTGCCCAGGAGCTTGGACGAGTTAGCGCAGGTGCGGGGCGTGCCGCCCACCCTTGCTCGCCGGCACGCGGTCGAACTGCTGGCAGCCATCGAAGAAGGCTTGGCCTCGCCGCCGGACCGGTCCCCAATGGCACGCGGCAGGCGTGAACGCTCCGACCCCGCCGCAGTGGCCCGATTCGAGCGCCTCAAAGCTCTGCGGAATCGGAGAGCGGCGGAACTGGGCTTGGAACCGGGTGTGATCTGCCCCAACGGCACCTTGCAGGCCGTAGCCCGAGCCGCGCCGCGAAGCGTCGAAGACCTCAAGCGCGTCGAGGAGTTGAGACGGTGGCAGATCGAGGCGCTGGGCGCCGCCGCCTTGCTCGCGGCAGCAGCCGACCCCCCGCCTCAGTAGCCGAGAAAGGCGCGGACCTTAGGGTCCATACGCTCGGGCGTCCAGTAGGGCTCCCAGACCAACTCGACGTTGACGTCGCTCACCCCATCCAGTCCGCGGACCACCCGATCCACATCGGCGAGCATCTCCGGGCCAGAGGGACAGCCGGGCGAGGTGAGCGTCATCTTGATGTCTACGACGCCTTGGGCGTTGACCTCGATGTCGTAGACCAGGCCGAGATCAATCACGCTGAGGTTGATCTCGGGATCCTTGACCTGCCGCAGGGCCCGGCGGATGGTCTCGACCGTTGGGACCACCACGGGCCTAGCTCCTGGGCCCTCGAGCGTTCCGTCTTGGGACACCATACGTCAGAACCTACTGCTGCCGTCGCCCCTGTGCCAGGGGCATGGTCGAGCGCGGCCGAGCAAGCTTGCGCTACTTCCTTACCGGACCCCAGGTTCTGGCAATCCACCGGTAAAGGTGCGCGGCGATGCGGATCACAGGTCGAGGCCGCAGCAGGGTGCTGGGAAGCCAGCCTCCGGGGACATAGCGCAGTACCTCCCGGACCGCCTCGGCTCCGGCAAACACGGCGCCGTCGGGCCGGACGAGGTGGACTGCCTGCGCCAGCTCAGCGCGGGGGCGCCCGCTCAATGCGACCGCCGTCGCGTCCTGAAGCGGGAGGAGCCGGACCCGGTCGCGGCGATCCCAGCACTTCAGCCGAGCCACCCAGCGCCGGCAAAACCCGCAGCTCGCATCGTAAATGAGCACTGGCACCCGCCGCGGCGTTTCCACGGATCAGCAAGCCGGCCGCGACGAAGCGGCCTCTCGAGGAGGCAGGGTTCTCAACAGGGCGACCGCCGCGTCGGCCACCTTGCCGCGGAGGGCCTTCAACTGACTGATGGAGCGCCGAATCCGGGGAGCATAGACCCGGTTGGTCAGCATCACCACGAAGACGTCTCGCTCAGGGTCCATCCACAGCGAAGTCCCCGTGAAACCGGTATGCCCGAACGCCGCCTGGGACAACTGGGTGCCGGTGTTGTCGCTGGTAGCGGCGTCGCGCAGTTCCCAGCCCAAGGCCCGCCCTCGCGCCGCGGGCTGGCGGAAGGCCGCCACGGTCTCTCTCCGGAAGAGAGTCGAGCAGCCGATCCGCCCTTCGCCGAGCCACAGCTGGGCGTACCGCGCCAGGTCCATACCGGTGGCGAATAGGCCGGCGTGGCCCGATACCCCACCCAATCGCGCTGCGTTCTGGTCGTGAACCTCTCCCGCCACGGGCCGCCCCCGCCAGAGCCCGACCGGAGCGATCCGGTACCGCGCCGCGCGAGGCGGCCGGAAGCCCGTCTGCTGCATTCCCGCGGGGAGAAACACCCGCTCGCGAACGAACCGATCCAGGCGCCGGCCGGCCACAGCTTCCACGACCCATCCGAGCAAAATCCCGTTGAGATCGCTATACTCGACTCGTCCGCCGGGTGGGTATTTCAAGGGCTCAGCCATGACCAGGCGGCGCATGGCGCCGGCGTCGGTTGCCTGCCGGTAAAACGGGCGGTACGCGGGGAGCCCGGAAGTGTGAGCCAGCAGATGGCGTACCGTCACCCGGTCTTTGCCCGGCCCTTGGAAGTCGGGCAAATAGTCGCGGACCGGACGATCGAGTTGCAGAGTGCCTTCTTCCACCAACACCATGATGGCCGGCAGCGTTGCCACGACCTTGGTCAGGGAGGCCAGATCATAGAGGGTGCTATCAGGGTCGGGCACGGCACTGCTCGGCGACCACGTGAGGTGCCCGTAGCCCCGCGCCAGGAGCACGGTGTCATGCCGCCCCACCACCACGACGGCGCCAGGGTACACTCCGCGCTCTATGCCTTGGCGTACCGTCTGGTCCAGCGACTGCACGGCAGCCGCTACCTGGAGCGCTACGGCCACGGCGGGTGCGAGCATGAAGGGCATTCTAGCCCAAGGCCGGCCCGGTTGAAAGAGCACCTCGCTGTGGTGACCGGCCTCTGTCTCTTGGCTGCCTGCTCCGCCCCGACATCCCAGAGGCGGGTTCCCTTTCCCCAGCCTGCCCGGGAGCCGGAGATAGACACCCTGGCCATGAAGGCCCAGACCTACTTCCTGGCGCACGATCTACTCGCCGGCCGTGGCGCCGGCACGCCCGGTGCCGCTCTGGCTGCCGTCTATATCGCTTCGGCGTGCCAAGCCCTGGGCTTGAGTCCGGTGGCCGGCTCCGACTTCATGCAGGAAATCCCTTTGGTGGAGAGCAGAGTCCAGGACGCCGCACTGGTCGTGCAGCAAGGGGAAAGGACCGCAACGTTCCGATATCCGGCCGATTTTCTACCGGACCTGGGCGGCGAGCAGGCTCTGGAGGGCTTGGGAGGCTCCGCCCGGTACGGGGGAAGTCCACTGGCGCTCGGCCGCCTGGACAGCCTTGAGGGAGCGGTCGTCGTGACCGCATCCGGGCTTCCGGATTGGGGACTCGTGGATTCGCTAGCCCGCCGGGGCGCCCGGGCGCTGCTGCAACTGGTGCCCGATTCGTCATTGTACGATCTCTACCGCAGGTCTCGCGGGCCGCGGCGGCTGGCGCTGGCGGAGCCCGGCATCCCGATGTCCCTGGTGCCGGGCCTGCCCTGGATCGTGGCCGGCCCGCGGCTGGCGCGGACCCTGGGATTTAGCGCGACGGCGGCCAACGCCGTGCAGGAGCCGCCCGGGCCACTGGCCGCCAACATTCGACTCGAAGTCCAGGTCGAGCGGCGGGCGGTGAGCAGCGAGAACGTGGCCTGCCTGCTGAGGGGGGCAGCGCCGGGAGCGCGGGATACGGCGATCGTGCTCGCGGCCCACTACGACCACCTGGGGATCGGCGCGCCGGATATCCGGGGAGATTCGATCTACAACGGTTTTTCCGACAATGCTGCGGGGGTAGCGGCGGTGCTGGCCGTGGCTCGGGCGATGGTCAAGGGCGAGGATCGGCCCTGGCGGCACTCGGTGATCTTCTTCTTTCCCACGGCGGAGGAGTACGGCCTTCTGGGCTCGGACTACTACGTGGCACGGCCTCTGTGGCCCCTGGCGCGGACGGCCGGAGTGATTACGCTGGACGCGGGGGCACCGCCGGGAGCGCCCACGAGCTGGCGGATCGCCGGAGGGGACCATTCCCGGCTGGGGATGCTGGCCCTGGACGTGGCGCTGGCGCGGGGCTTCAGCGCTACGACCTCGCCGGCAACCCCGAACTCCGACTACTATCCCTTTGTCCGATCCGGCGTGCCTGGCATCCTGTTGGTCCCGGGGCCCGGACCCTACGAGGGATTGACCAGCGACAGTTCCGTGGCCTTGCGGCGGGCGTTCGAGCACTATCACCAGCCCGCCGACGCCTGGCTCCCGACGTTCCCGTTCCGGGGACTGGCCCGGTACGCCGAATATGCCTACCTCGTGGCGCGCGCCCTGGACCGCGGTGGCGAAGCTGAAGAGGGCCATCGCGTGCGGCGCCGGTGAGGGGAGGGCGCTTCGAGGCAAGACTTGATCCCTCTACGCCGTCAGCGAGCTACTGCCGGCGCGCGGGAGGGCGCTCAAGGGAGTCGCAGCGAACCTGGGGGCAGGGTGTACAGGAGCTGGGCGGTGCGCCGATCTCTCAGGGTCAGGTCGTGCACCTCGGTGGAGGCGTACATCACGTCGCGCGGGTCATCCGAGTGCCCGAGCCCGAGCAGGTGGCCGATCTCGTGGAGGGCCACGGTCTGGACCGCGGCGGCGCTCAAAGGCTGGCCCTGGAAGGTATGCGTAGCCAGCGTGAGCATGCCGCGCACGATCCAGCCGGAGCGGTCCCAGACGATGTCCGCTTGGCCGGCCCGCTCGAAGCTGAAGGCTTCGATCCAGTGCACCCGCACGTCCGCGCCTGCGGAATCGCGAACCAGGCTGAAGGAGACGGGAATACCGCCCACCCGTTCCCAGCGCGCGAAGGCGTTTTCGACGGCCTGGCCTAAGGCGACGCGGTAACCCGGGATGGCCGGTTCCGGCAGATAGACGCGGATGGGCCGGGCGACGCGCTCGGGCCAGTGCCGGAGCATCGAGTCTCCTTGGGCGAGCATGGCGGGTAGGTAGGTGTCTTGCTCCGCGATGGCGGCAAGCAGCCGGGCCCGCAGGGCCCGGACCGAATCTCTGAGCGTGGCCAGCGCGGCGGAGGCGCTGCTCTCGGCCGGTTGGGCAGCCGGTCGAGAGGGGTGCGGTGGTGGCGCCACGCGCCGACCGAGCCAGAAGGCGCCGCCCCCGATCAGCAGGCCTAACGCGACGAGACCGATTCGGCGCACGAGCGTCAATATGGGCGCGGCGGCCGTTCGGCGCCACCGCCTGGCATCTGTCCGGGCGGGAGTCTATCATTTCAGCGCCCATCGCACGCGATGGCCGCCGCCGGCTCGGAAGCAGCCACCGACCCGCGCGGTCAGAGAGCGGTGCAGCCCCCGATACCCCTGGCTGGAGGGTGCGGCGTGACCGCGCAGGCAGCGCGCGCCATCGTCCGACTTCGGTTTCTCATCCTGAGTAGCTGGATCGCGCTCACGGCGGTGGCGCTGCCGCGCGCCGCTCGGGTGGGCGATGTGCTGTCGGTCGAGGTCGGCTCGGCGCACACCGAATCGGAGCAGGTCTACCGCATCGTCCGGGACGCCTTTCCCAGCCCGATTGCGCAGTTCTTCGCCGTCACCATCCGCGGCCCCATGCGGGTGGACGAGGCTCCCTTTCGCACACTGCTGGATTCGCTGACCGGGGCGCTGCGGCGCGAGCCCGCGATCGCCCGGGTGATCTCGTACCGCGACCGGCGGGACACGGCCTTGGTGAGCCCGGATCGGCGGACCACGTTTTTCCTTGCCGTTCTGGGCAGCAAGGAATCGGAGACCGCCACCACCTACGCCCCGCGGGTACGGGAGGCCGTGGAGCTGGCAGCGTCGCGATTGCCCTTGGCGCGCCAGTTCGAGATCCATGTCACCGGGGCACCGGCGTTGGACTACGACGTGCGGAGCGTGAGCCTGGCGGATGCCCGCCGCGGCGAGCGGCGGTCGCTGCCCTTGGCGGGGGCGGTCTTGGTGCTGGCCTTCGGGGCACTGGTGGCTGCGCTGTTGCCGATCATCGTGGGGATCATCGCGATCGTCTGTGCCCTAGCCGTGGTGTATGTGGCTGCCGGGATTCACCCCATGTCCGTCTTCGTGCTGCCTCTGGTGTCCATGATCGGCCTGGGCGTCGGGATTGATTACTCGCTGCTGATGGTGACGCGCTTCCGCGAGGAACTCAACCGGGGTCTCGGACCCCGGGAGGCGGCCGTCCGGACCATCGCCACGGCGGGGCGAGCCGTGGTCACCAGCGGCCTTACGGTGATCGTGGGCTTCGGGGCGCTGCTCATCATCCCGGTACCGGAGACGCGGTCCATTGCGGTGGCGGGGTTGAGCGTGGTGGCAGCGGCCGTGCTCCTCTCGGTGACCTTGTTGCCGGCCGGGCTTGCGATCCTGGGGCGGTCCATTGACGCCCCGCGGCGCTTGGCGCACGTCCTGGCCTGGTATCACCACCCCATGGTCTGGGAACCCTGGGCTCGCTGGTTGGGGCACCATCCGCTGCGGGCGGTAGTGATCGGGGGCCTGATCGCGGCGGCGGTCACCTGGCCGCTCGCAGGGATCAAGATCGGCCTGCCGCGGACCGGGTGGTTCCCCTCGGGAACCGACGCGGAGCGCGGCGCCCGGGCCCTGGAGGCGATCGGCTCGCGCGGGGTGATCGAGCCGATCCGGGTGGTGCTCCAGGCCCCTGCCGGCGACCGAATCGTGGGCACCAGGCACCTGCGCGGCCTCCGCCGGTTCTCCGACGCGATCCAGGCGGACCCCCGCGTGGCCCAGGTGCGGAGCGTGGTGGATATCGAACCGGGGGTCTCGACGCTGGAGTACTCGTTGATGTACAGCGATCCCACCCGGGCCCGTGCCAAGTACGGGGATTTCCTATCCGCGTATCTCTCGGACGACAGCCGGACCACGTTGATGGACGTGGTCTTGACCGACAGCACCTCGCTGACGGACGCCATGGACGTGGTCCGGCGCATCCGCTCGGTCGCCCATAGCGGGGTGCAAGGGCTGGACTCCGTGCGGGTGCTGGTCGGCGGGTTCGTGGCCTCAGGGGTGGACGTGCAAGATACGTTGCTGGGGCGCTTCCCCCTCCTGGTGGGACTCATCGTGATCACTACCGCGGTGATGCTGTTCGTGGCCTTTCAGTCCGTCTTGGTGCCGCTCAAAGCCGTGGCGATGAACTGCCTTTCGGTAGCTGCCGCGTTCGGGCTGATCGTGCTGGTCTTCCAGCGCGGCGTGGGGGCCCACCTGTTCGGCCTCCGAGGACCGACGGAGGCCATCTACGTGGTGGTCCCGGTGTTGGTCTTTGCGGTGGTTTTCGGCCTGAGCATGGATTACGAGGTCTTCCTGCTTTCCCGCATCAAGGAGGCGTTCGACCGCACCAACCGCAACAGCCAGGCGACCATGGAGGGCTTGAGCGCCACGGCATCCACCATCACCTCCGCGGCTGCCATCATGATCATCGTGTTCGGAACGTTCAGCTTTGCCCGCATGTTGGTGGTGCAGCTTATCGGGTTCGGGCTGGCGGTAGCGGTGTTCCTGGATGCCACGTTGATCCGGATGGTGCTGGTGCCGGCCATCATGCACATCGCGGGGCGCTGGAACTGGTGGCCCGGCGTCAAGCAGGACCGCGCGGGCGCTTCGCCGCCACGTGCTCACCCGGAGGAGCCGGTGGAGGGTTCCCGGGGGCCGAGCAGCTCGAGCGCCCGCACCAGGTAGTGGCCCCGCAAATCCCAGTGCCAGGCCTCGACGCGCCGGCCATGCCGGGGGTGCTTGAGCGGCTTGTACTGCAACCAGGCGGGGTCCAAGCCGAGTACGCGACCCGCCCGGAGCAGGGCATCGCGGTTGGCGGATACCAGGTGGGCCATGCGCTCGCCGCGCCAGGCAAAGGGGTGGAACCAGAGCCCGCCGTCCAAGGCGTACTCCATGCCCTCCCGGCGCCGCCGGAACCGCCGCCAGGGCACGTCAGTCACAGCGGATCTCGCCGGGGGTGCGAGCCGCACCCACGGGTGCCGCGCTGCGGACGAACAGGGCACACGATATCCCCGTTTCGGGCTTCCAGGCGCTGGCTGACCAGCCGCTCAAGGTGGCTTCGTGCACCAGCAGCCGGATTCCCGGACTGGGGCGAAACCCGGCAGCGGCGAGCGCCGGCACGTCGCCCGCGTAGACGCGGTGATCGTAGAAGAACGACTCCTGGGCTAGCGCCAACCGGCGCAGCTCCGACCGCAGCATCTCCTGCGCCGAGTGGCGACGGGCCGCAGCCAGCTCCCGCGTGCCCAAGGCGAAGACCAGCACCAGACCCACCAGCACGATCAACCCATCGGCCAGGGCCATCCCGGCGGGGCCAGGCCCGTGCGGTGCGAGCCGGCGCCGGGGCCTCCTATCGCTTAGCATCCAGCCAGTTCGCTCCCACGCCGATTTCCACGACCAGAGGAACCGTGAGTGCAGCCGCCTGCTCCATCTCCCGGCGCACGATCTCCACCATGGCGTCGGTTTCGTCTTCGGGGGCCTCCAGCACCAGCTCGTCGTGCACCTGGAGCAAGAGGGCGCTCCGAGAACCCGCGGCACGGAGCGCTCGATGGAGATTGATCATCGCCACCTTGATGAGGTCGGCCGCCGAACCCTGGAGCGGTGAGTTCATGGCTGTCCGCTCGCCCAGGGCCCGCACGTTGAAGTTCGGGTCGTTCAGCTCGGGGATATAGCGCCGCCGCCCGAAGAGCGTTTCCACATATCCGCGCTCGCGGGCGCGCGCCACCGTTTCGTCCAGGAACCGGCGCACGCCCGCAAATCGGTCGAAGTACAATCGGATGAACTCCCGGGCCTCTTCCTGAGAGATGCCCAACTGCCGGCTGAGGGCAAAGGGTCCCTGGCCGTAGATCGTTGCAAAGTTGATCGTCTTGGCCCGCGCGCGCATCTCCGGGGTCACGCCCTCCGGCGGAACTCCAAAAATGACGGCCGCCGTTTCTCGATGAATATCCCCGCCCCGCCGGAAGGCCTCCACGAACGCGGGGTCCTGGGACAGGTGGGCCAGGAGCCGCAGCTCGATCTGGGAATAATCCGCCACAATCAAACGGCAACCCGGCCCGGGCACGAAACACTGGCGGATCAATTCCCCCCGGGCCGTCCGCACCGGAATGTTCTGGAGGTTGGGCTCCAGGGACGACAGCCGGCCGGTGGCGGCGCCGGCTTGGTCGAACCGGGTATGGATGCGACCGGTCGCAGGATGGATTTTCTGCGGCAGCACATCCGCGTAGGTGGACTTGAGCTTGCTCACCTCGCGATACTCCAACAACAGCGCGGGCACCGTAAACCCCAACGCCGCCAGCTCCTCCAGCACGCTCGCATCCGTCGAGGGACCGGTCTTGGTCTTCTTGAGTACCGGGAGGTTCAGCTTCTCGAACAGCACGTGCCGGAGCTGCGCGGTGCTGTTGATGTTGAAGCGGGTGCCCGCTTCCTCATAAATGGCGCGCTCGAGGCGCGCCAGCTCCTCCCCGAACTGCCGGCTGAGTTCCCGCAGCCGTCCCGCGTCCACCGCAATACCCCGCCACTCCATGTCCACCAGCACCGGTATGAGAGGCAATTCGATCTCCTCCAACAACCGCCGGAGCGCCAGCCGCTCGAGTTCGGGTTGGAAGCGCTGCCGGAGCTGCCAGACGGCCAGGGCGCCACGGGCAGCTGACTGGGCTCCGCGAGCCGGAAAGGCCTCGCCCTGGGAGCCTTTCTTCCTGGCCTTGGCCGAGCCGGCCTCGCGCAGTTCGAGGTTCACGTACTCGGCGGCCAGCAGCTCCAAGGCGTGAGAGCGGCGGCCCGGGTCCAGCACGAAGCTTGCGAGCAGGGTGTCAAACGCCACGCCAGCGAGTTCGGCCCCGGCGCGTCGCAGGGCCAGCCAGTCGTTCTTGATTTCGTGGCCCGCTTTGGGCACCGCGGGATCGGCCAGCAGATCCCGTACCGGCCGCATGGCCGCATCCGTCAGAGCCGGCAGGCTCGCCGTCGGCTCCTCCAGGCTCAACTCTCCCGCGTCGCCGTGACCCAGCGGCAGATACCACGCCTCGCCGTCGGACCCAGCCAGCGCAATCCCCAACAACGGCGCCGCTAGGGGATCGGCCCCGGCCAAGTGGACGCGGAGCGCGACCATTCCCTTCTGGCTGAGAGAGCGCGCCACGGTGGTCGCCTCGTCAACGCTCGTCACCCGTCGCCATCGGACATCGGGAGCGGAGGCAGCCAACAGGTCCAACCGCTCGAGGAGTTCGTGGAACTCGAGCTCGGTCAATACCTTCCGCAAGGCCTCCCTATCGGGTGGCCCCACTTGCAGCGCCTCGAGATCCAACCTCACCGGCACGTCCCTTCGCACCGTCGCCAAGTGGCGGCTCAGCCGGGCCTGTTCGACCCCGGCCAGGAGCGCTTCTCGCACCCGTTTCGCTGGCACTTCCGCGGCGTGGGCTAGGATGGCCTCGAGATCGCCATACTGCTCGATCAACTGCCGGGCGGTCTTCTCGCCAATCCCACGGACCCCTGGGATGTTATCCGACGCGTCGCCCACCAAGGCCAGGTAGTCCACCACCCGTTCGGGCGGCACCCCCAGACGCTCTATGGCGTTCGAGGGATCTATCCATTGCTCCTCGATAGCGGCTGGCCCACCGCGTCCGGGGTTGAGAATCGAGACGCCCGGCCCGACCAGCTGATAGAGGTCCTTGTCACCGGAGACGATCACCGCCGGCACGCTGCGGCTCGATGCCGCCGCCGCGAGCGTGGCGATCACATCGTCGGCCTCGTAGCCCTCGACGGCGACGACCGGGACCCGAAACGCCGCCAGCATCTCGCGCACGCGTTCGACGGATCGGTCGAAGTCCTGCTGGAGTTCGGGCGCCAGCTTCTCCCGCGTGGCCTTGTAGCCGGGATAGGTCTCGTGCCTGAAGGATGTCCCGGCGTCGTGCACCCAGGCCAGGTACGCCGGATGATGCCGCTCGAAGAGGCGCACCAGGAACTGGGCGACTCCGTAGACGGCGGAGGTATTTTCCCCGCGGCTGGTTCTCAGCGGCCGTCCCATCATGGCAAAAAACGCGCGATAGATCAGCGCGTAGCCGTCCACCAGAAACAGCCGGCCGTTCGGCTCCTCGGGCATGACTCGAAAATATACCGGGATGGGAAGACCCCGCCCCGGATCAATCTGATTGCCGGCCCTCGATTTCGCGCTGGCGCACCCGGCTCAAGAGGCGGTGGTACTCGGCGCGGGAGGTGAAGGTGAGGCGAAACCGCTGGAGGGATTGATCGTTCACGAAGTACAAGAGCACGGTTTCTCCGCCGAACAAGTAGGTCCAGCGAATCACGGTCCGGTTGGTACGCAGATCGTCCGACCGCTCCACCATGTCCGGCTCGCCCAACGTGATGTACACTTCGCCGCGGTCGGTCAGCCAGCCTGGTTCGGATTCCTCGCGGAAGCGGATATTGGCGATCTCCACCCGCCGGAAATAGGCCACCAGCGCTTCGTTCTCTGGAGTGGTGGTATCCGGGTCAGTGCGCCGCCAGAATGCCCGCCACAGGCGGGCCCGCTCGGCGGGGGGCGCCTCCCGAATGGCTTGGATCTCCTGATCCCGTCCGAAGTATCGCAGGAGCGAGAGCACGTCGTCGAGATTGGTGACCGCCCACTGTTCGGAGAAGGTCACCAGCGCCACCGTCCGCACCGTGTCCGGACGTCCGGGGAGCATCGCTTCGAACCACAGCTCGCCGAGCTGAAGCTCCTCGGGCGGAATCCGCACAATCGCGGTAGCGATCTCTTGCGAAGCCAGCCGCACGGTGTCCCCGCCCACGGCTGCGGCCACCTGAGCCCCCTCGAGACGGATGGTGTCCCGCCAGGCCTCGCCTCCATCCGGACGTGCAGCCCTCAGAACCACCGGGCTCTCCGGAGGGAGACCGTAGCCCTCCAAATAGAAGACCAGCGTATCTCCTCCTTGCGGCGAGGTGGCCCGGGGATTCAACAGGATGGTGGGCAGGGCGCTCCGCGCGGCACGGGCGGTCCCTTGATAAATCGGGATCAACCCCGAGAGCTGAGGCCCTGCGCCAAACCGCGGGACCACGACCACCCCTTCGTCACGATTCGACGTCAACCGGTTGCGGTCTCGCACCACGATCGTGGCCGTCACGCGACCCGGCGGAAGGTAGAAAAAGTGCTGAAAAATGACGCTCTCGTCCGCGCGCCGGGTCTCACCGAGGCTCGCCACCCGCACGGCTTGATCGGACGACAACTGGGTGACGATCTGGGGCCCGCGCCGAAACACGATCTCCACCCGATAGCGCCCTTCGATCCGCTCGTCCGAGCGGCGAAAGGACAGGGCGCGGTTGGTGAGCGACAGCCCGAAGGCGACCAACGTGGAATCCGGCACGGGTCCCGCCAGATACCGCAGCGATGCCACGAAGGGCAGCGGTTCCCCTTTGGCAAAGAAACCGAGGTCCCGATAGACAAACGCCGGGTCCGACAACCGGGGGAGCAGCACGCTCGGGTCCGGCGCGGGACCCCGCGGCGAACGACTGGCACCGCCGCCCGCTGTGGGCCCGCAGCCTGCAAACCACAGGGCCAGAGGCACCCAGACCCACCCAATGGCGCGCCGGCGCATCACCTCAACCTTACCCCCGGCCACACCTTTACACCAGCCACCACACCACCAATCCCACGCCGGGCGCCACCAGCAGGTTGTCATCGAAGGGCCCGGGCCAGCGCTCCAGCCCGGCCGCGACGGCGCCGGCCACCAACCCCACCTGCGGGGCAAATCCCCACACCCAGACTGCCGCTGCCGCGACCAGAAAGGCTGCCGCCGTACCCGGCCAACTCTTCCGCACCCCCGCGGCCCCGAGCCTGCCGCCCACCACGGCAGCCGCAGGGTCCGCAAGCGCGCCGGCGAGGACCGCGGCGGCCGGAGCGGGCGGCGGGAGCCACGCCGCGAGGGCATACCCCAAGAACAGCCATCCCGCTCCAGAGGGCCTCCCCTCCTCGCTGGGCCGGAAGACGGGCACCGTGCGCCGCGCCCACGCCGCCACTACCGGCCAGTAAAGCCTCGCCCCTTCGAAGAGCACGGCCGCGACACCCGCGGCGACCAAAACCCCGCGGAACAGGCGCCAGGAGTCAAGCAGCGCGGTGAGCAAGAGGGCCGTGCTGGCGTGCAGCAGCGGCCGCGGGAGCGCTAGCTTCACGGAGACATCGCTCCCCGCCAGCGCAACCGCGGATCGTGCCTCTCGCCGCGCCCGGCGGTCCTGCGCCGCAAAGTCTCGGCCGCCAGGGGCAGCGCCGGCAGCCCTGCGGGCATCGCCGCAGCCACGCATGTCACCCCTCTACCTTACCCGGCGACTTGCCGCCGTTCAAGCGCGAACGTTAGTTTGGCGCGACCCATGCCCCAGGAAAACCTCGCGGGCCGAAGCATTGCCGGCTATCGCCTGCTCGAGCGGGTGGGCGAGGGCGGGACCGCTACCGTTTACCGGGCCGTGCACGAGACGCACGGGCGCTGCGCGGTCAAGACCCTCCGGGAGCGGTTGCGCCAGGATCCCACTGCGGTCAAACGGTTCCTGCGGGAGGCAGGCTACGGCTCCCGGGTTCGCCACCCTAACGTGGTCCGGACGTACGAATACGGAGATGAGGACGGTATCTACTTCTTGGCCTTGGAATGGGCCGACGGGGAACCGCTGGCCGCGGTCGTGGCCCGCGAAGGACGCCTCCCCCTGCCCGAGGTGGTGCACATCGTGAGCCAGCTCGCTGACGCCCTGGCAGCAGCTCACGCCGTGGGCATCATCCACCGCGATCTCAAGCCGGAGAACATTATCTACAATCGGGCCACGCGAACGGCCAAGCTGTTGGACTTCGGGATTGCCCGCGACGCCCAGCAAGACCCCAACGAGCGACTGACCCGAACCGGCTTTTTTGTGGGGACGCTGCAGTATGTCGCGCCCGAAGCGCTTTCGGGGGAACTCGTCGGGGAAGCGGCCGACATCTACAGTTTGGCGACGATCACCTACTACCTGCTGACGGGACGGCATCCTTATGCCGGCAGCAGCCCCCGGGAACTGTTCCAACAGCTCTTGACGGAGCCACCCACGCCGCTCAACCAGGCAGTTCGCGGGCTCAGGTTTCCCAAGGCCTTGGAAGATGCCCTCATGAAGGGCCTGGAGCGAGACCCGGCCAAGCGCCAGCCCACGGTGTTGGACTTTGCGGCCGAGCTGCGGCGCGGCGCGCAGGAAGCCGAGGCCATCGAGCCGGTGGCGGGAGCAGTCGGCCGGATGTGGGCCTTCGTCAGGCGGGTGATTGGCGCGTAAATGATTCCGATCGGTCCCCTCTTCGCGACCGAGGCATGAGGGCCGACGCTCGAGAGCAGTTGGTGACCTTGCTGCGGGCGCGCTCGGTACGCCACGGCCGGTTTGAACTCGCCTCGGGGCGGATCTCGGCGTATTACATAGATGCCCGGGCCACCACCATGTGCGCCTTGGGATTCAAGCTGATCGGGGAGGTAGGCTTGGCCGCGATTCGACAGGCGGGCTGGAAGGTGGACGTGGTGGGCGGGCTCACCATGGGTGCCGACCCGGTGGCCTACGCCATCGCCCGAGCGAGTCTCGAAGCCCCTCCGGTCATTGACGCCTTCGCGGTGCGCAAGCAGCCCAAGGAGCACGGGACGGGCCGCCGCATCGAGGGCTGCTTCGCCGAGGGCATGGCGGCGGTCGTGGTGGAGGATGTCATTACCAGCGGCCAGTCGGCACTTGCCGCCATCGAGGCGGTGCTCGAGGCCGGCGGCACGGTGAGCGGGGTGTTGGCGGTCGTGGACCGTGAAGAAGGGGGCCGGAAGACCATTGAACAGCGGGGCCTGCCGGTCGTGAGCCTGGTGCGGGCGGCCGACTTGGGGCTTGGGCAATGATGGGGGCACTCGCTTCGCCCGGTTCCCGGCGCTCAATCGCCGCGCGGATCCGCGGTTGGGCGGGCGAGGAGGACGCGGGCGAACAGCGCCTCAAGGACGAGGTAGGCTTCCGCCAGAGCGTACGCCGCCGGTGGTGGATGATCGCGGTCGGCGGGTTCTTGCTCGCCCTCGGTCGGTTCGTCATGGACCTGCCGGTTTCCTATGCCGCCTTCGGGGGCCTGGTGCTGGCAGCGGCGGCCGTGAACGCGGCGGTGGCTGGCGTGCTGCGGAGCGGATGGTACCGCTGGTGGCACGTGTATGCCCTGGCACTGCTGGATGTGTTCTTGGTCTCGGTGCTGGTGGTCCTGTACGGCCCCGGGGGAATGGTGGTGGGCTTCTACCTGGCCGTGCTGCCCTACGTCTTCGACCAGGGGCGCCAGGTAGGAGATTTCCTGGTCCTGGCTGCGGCGCTGGCCTACCTGGGCGCCGCTGGCGCCCACCAGGCGCTGTTTGGCGCTGGGCACGAGAGTCCCTGGGTGCTGCCACCCCAGGTGTATCTCGAGACCTTTCTCTTCATGGTGGTGGCGTTGGCGCTCAAGCGGATTCCCGGGCAGTTGATGGAACGGATCCGTCTTACTCGCCGGATTATGGCGCAGGCTGAGCGAGGTGACCTGGGGGTTCGGGCGGCGGCGGCGGTGAGCGACGAGCTGGGCTTGTTGGAGAGGTCCTTCAACCACGTGCTGGAAGAAATCGGCAGGACGATCGGCCAGGTGCAGCAGGAAGCCGATGAGGTGGCGGCTTTCGCAGACGTGCTGACCGAAGCCGCGGCGAAGATCTTGGCCTCGAGCCGCGGGGTGGCTCAGACGGCTGCCGACTTGGCCAAGGAGATGGCCGCACAGCGGGAGCGGGCCGACGTGGGCAGCCGGGAGAGCAGGGAGGCAGCGGCGGACGCCGCGCGCTTGCAGGCGCGCGCGGGCGCGGTGGCGGAGGAGACCCAGCGCTTGCTCGCGGCGGCCCAGCACGGTCGCGACCGGGTGGGCCGGGCCAGCGAGACGCTGCTGGCCGTCGGGGAGGATGTGCGGCAGACCGCGCGCACGGTGCACGAGCTGAGCGGGATTTCGGACCGGATCGGGGGCTTTGCCCAGGCCCTGGGCCGCATTGCCCGACAGACCCACTTGCTGGCCCTCAATGCTGCCATCGAGGCAGCGCGAGCCGGAGAGCACGGCCACGGCTTCGGCGTCGTGGCGGATCAGGTCCGGGCGCTAGCCGGTGAGGCGGCGCGGTCCGCCCGAGAGGTGGAGGATCTGATCAGCGCGGTGCGCACCGGGGTGGACGCCGCCGCTCGCGCCATGGCGGCGGGCGAGGAAAAGGTCCGGGACGTGGGTGCCATCGCGAGCGAAGCGCAAGCGGCCTTGGACGACCTGCATCGGGGCGTGGCCCAGTTGGCCGCGGTCATCAGCGACACGGCGGCGGTCTCCCGTGCCGAGGCGGAGCGCATGGCCACGGTGGCCCAGAGCATGGCCGAGATGGCGGCCGTCAGTGCCCGCTCGTCGGCGGGGGCTGACACTGCGGCCTCCGCCATGGCGGACCAGATCGGCTCGATGGGTGCGCTGAACGACGCGAGCCAGCAATTAGCCCAACTAGCCGAGCGCTTGCGGGCCAGCATCGCCCGCTTTTCAGTGGGGCCGGCGGAAACCGCTCCCCCTCGAGGGATAGCGGCAAGGCGGAGCTGATCACCCCCTACCGGACCCGGGGCTTAGTACCCATGTCCGGTTTCCGTCACCCCGTGGTGGAGTGGGTTGAACCCCCGGAAGACCGTCCGGTAGGGGATGATCATGCGTGCCGTGAAGTCGTCCAACGCAGCGCGCAGCGGGTAGCGGCGGCGGAATTCGCTCGCTGTCATACCTGCGACGGCGCGGACATGGCGGCCAAAGCTCTGGGGCGAGGAATACTCCAGTCGGTGGGCGACATCGGCCACGGAGAAGCCCGGCACTTCCAGCAAGGCCGCTGCGTACAGCAGCCGGATGGCCGCCAAGTAACGTTTGGGCGAGGGGAGTCCCTCGCGATAGAAGCGCGACATGAAGGTGCTGGGCCGCAGCCGCAGCGCCCGAGTGAGCCCCCGGACCGTGTTCACGCCCGGGGCGACTCGCACCAGCAGGTCAAAGAATCGCCGGCAACCCTCGCTGGGCTCACCCAGGGCGGGAATGATCGCACCGAGCAGGACGGCCGCGGTCTGCCCGCCGAGGGGTTCCACCAGCGTCCTGAGCTTGGCCCAGCCGTCCCGATCCGTGAGGTCCACCAGGCGCCGCACCCCGCAGGCGCCGAGTTGGAGGAGCCGCTCGCTCGAGAGCGGATCGTGGCCGGACACCACCGCCACCGCGGGCACGCCCGGGAAGCGGGTCACCAGGGTACCCACGGCGGGGAGCTGATCGTAATCCACCACCCGAGGCGAAATCAGGACCGCGTGAATCGGCCGTTCCCGCACCGCGCGCAATGCCTCCGGCAGAGAGCCGGCATGGACCGCGGCGAAATACCCCTGTGCAGCGGCGTCCAAGCGAGTCCGCATCGGGGGCTCTAGGACGGTAATGATGGTGGGAGGCGGCGCGGCAACTTGCATGGCGCGTTTTCTGACCAAGTCCTGAGCGAAACTAAGGCACAGCGCTCAACGCGGCGTCAACCTGCCGCACCCTCAGCAGCAACCTGGCGGGAAGTTCAGCGCGAGAGCTAAGTTGTACGATCGCGACGACCACACGGCGGGCCGCTGCGGCTAGCAGGAGGGACCTGGTGAGCCTGGAGCCCACTTCGTGATCCGGCAGGAGTCCGATCCGCCCGTTCCTTTGCCCGATCGCTGGGCGCAACTGTTCGAGGCGCTCCCCCTGCCCATTGCGACCCTGGCTGCGGATGGGACGGTACTGGAAGCCAACCGCGCAGCCGCGGCGCTCAACCCCTCCGAAACCCGCAGGGCAGACCGTCCCAACTTCCGCGAGTTCGTGCCCGCGCCGCACCAGGCGGCAGTAGCTGCCGCGATCCAAGCGGCCGTCGCCGGGCGTATGACCCGAATCGAAGTGGTCTATCACGTCGGTGATGGCACGTCGCGTACCGGGGAGGCCACCTTCGTGCCCTGGAGCGACCCCGCCGGGCAGGCGGTTGCGCTGGCTTTGCTCCGCGACACCTCACTGGAACAGCAAGCCCGCGCCGATCTCGTGCAGATGAGCAAGCTCGCCACGGCAGGCGAACTGCTGGCCGGCGTGACCCACGAGCTGAACAATCCCCTTACCGTGGTTCTCTCCTTGGCCGACATGCTGGCCGCGCGGGAAGACTTGGACCCGGACGTGCGGAGTGACCTGCTCGATATCCAGCGGGAAGCCCACCGGGCCGCACAGATCGTGCGCCAACTCCTGGCGTTCGTCCGGCGGCGCGATCCCGAACGGCTCCCGGTGGACCTCAACGCGTTGGTCACAGACACGGTGGGCTTGCGCCGCGGGGCGCTCGCGCTCGCAGCCATTGACCTGGAGTTGAGCCTCGGGGACGTCCCCCGGGTGCCTGGCGACCCCCATCAGCTCCAGCAGATGTTGCTCAACTTGCTGACTAACGCCGAGTTCGCCTTGGCTCAGCTCCCTGAAGGCCGGCGCCGGCTCGAAGTCAGGACCCGGGCGAAACCTGGCGGGGTGGAGCTAACGGTCCGGGACACCGGCCCCGGAATTCGCGCCGAGATCCTGCCCCGCATGTTCGATCCGTTCGTCACCACCAAACGGGCGGGAGAGGGAACCGGTCTCGGACTTTCCATCGTAGGCCGGATCGTTCGCGAGCACGGCGGCCACGTCGAGGCCGAGAACTGCCCGGACGGCGGAGCCCGCTTCACGGTGTACTTGCCGGGGCGGGGGCCCGAGACCGCCCGGGGCCAGTAACGCCGGAGTCCACTGGCGCGTATTATTGAGTGAGCCGGTGGTGGGGGAGCGGGGCGGTCGCGGCCCGCCGCGAGGCGGGCCGAGGAAAGTCCGAGCTCCACAGGGCAGACTGCCAGGTAACGCCTGGGCGCCGCAAGGCGACGGACAGGGCCACAGAGAACAGACCGCCCGCCGCAAGGCGGGCAAGGGTGAAACGGTGGGGTAAGAGCCCACCGCGCGGCTGGCAACAGACCGCGGCACGGTAACCCCCAGTCGGAGCAAGGCCAAATAGGCGGCGAGGTCTGGCCCGGACCGCTCGAGCCGCGGGTAGGCCGCACGAGGTGGCGGGTGACCGCCATCCCAGAGAGATGACCGTCCGGCCGCTCCCAAGGAAGCGGTCGAACAGAACTCGGCTTACAGCTCCGCCACCCCTGGCTCCCCGCGCCGCAAGCCGGTATGATAGCCCACGGCACCGGCTTGGGCGGAACCGACGACGCCATGCCAAGTTCTTCGGAAACGCCCGACATCAAACCGTACCCGGCAAGTTGGGAAGCGGTAGCCGAGTTGCGGGTCTTCCGAGCCACGGCGCCCCAGTGGGCGAACCTCGTCGCCTGGCGCGCGGAGATGGGGCGTAAGGGCTGGAGACTGCTCCGGGTCACCACCGAACGGGGCGAGATCGTCGCGGTCTTCGGCCGCACGCGAAGCGAACTCAGACAAAGGGCATAGGCGCCGCCGTGAAACCGGCGTCCTGCGGGAGCGCCAGCACGCTACGTTCAGGACTAGGGTCCCCGCGCTGGAGGCCTCGCTTGGCGTTCGCGCTCGTGGGCCTGTGGCTTGCCGTATCGCCGCCTCGTGCCTGGGCGCAGGCCTCTCCGCGGAGCCGGGACTACCTGTTCGCCTCCAACGTAGATGACGCGCGCGCCGTTTGGGTCAACCCGGCAGGCCTAGCCTGGGTGCCGGAAGCCTCCGTAGCAGCCGAGGCGGTGCTGGACCGAAGGGATGGCTCGGTGCACCTGGGGCAGTACAGCTTTGGTCTCAACTCGGGGGGCTTGGCGCTCGCTTACTGGCGGGACCAACCTGCCGAAGGTCAGGCTCAGACCGTGCTGACCGTGGGTCTGGCAGTCCCGCTGGGGCCCGGTTCGGTCGGGGCTTCGATGAGCAGCTACCGGGGCCGTCGGGACACCGGTTACGACGTCGGGTTGCGCTATCCAGTACCCGGCGGAGCGAGCGTGGGGCTGTTGGTCCGAAACCTGGGCCGGCCCGTTATGGATTCGGCCCAGCAGCCGGTAACCGGCGTGGCCGGCATCACGCTACCAGTGGCCCCAGGCTTGGCCGCCGTTTCATTGGAAGGGACCGCGGCGGAACGCTTGGCCTCATCGGGCTACGATCTGGGCTACGGGGCGGGATTTGTCGTGCAAGTGGGAGGAGCGCTCCCGCTCGCCCTTCACGCCGTGGCCCGCGTGGCAGGCGGAGAAGTCCGTCAGTGGAGTTTGGGCCTGTTGCTCGGGCGCCTAGATCGTGTCGGTGTGGTGGGGAGCGCGTTCCCGACCAGCGGCGTGGGCCAGCCGCGCCGCTTCAGCGCGGTGGGGGTGGCCAGCCGGCGACCTCGGGCGGAGTCTCCCTAGGCGCGGAGCCCCCGGGACGCAGATCGCCGTTTTCAGTCCACCAGCCTAAGCGGCATGACCAAGCAGAGGTAAGAAGCGTTCTCGTCCCAACCTACCGGCTCCACCGTGGCGGCGCGCTCGGGGGCCTTGAAGGTCAGTCTCACCTCGTCGGTCGGCATGTACTTGAGGACCTCTAGCAGGTAGTTGGCGTTGAAACCGATCTCCAAGGGATCCCCCTCGTAGGTGAGCGCGATCTCGTCGTGCGCTTCTCCCAAGTCCGGGGTGCTGACCGAAAACTTGGCGACGCCGGCAGCAAAACTGAGGCGGACTCGGTGGGTCTGATCGCTGGCCACCACCCCCACTCTCCTCAGCGCGGCTGCGAAAGCCTGGCGATCGACCGTCGCCACTTTGTCGTTCTCGCGGGGGATGACCTGCTCGTAGTTGGGGTAAGGCCCCTCGATCAGGCGAGTGAACACCGCGGTCTGGTCACTGCGAAAGCCCAGGTGGTTCTCGCTCTTGGCCAGGGCGATCTCCTCGGATGGGACGAACAGCCGCCGAATCTGTTCCAGCGCCTTTGGGGGAACGATCAAGTCGGCGCTTTCCCTGCCGCCGGCGGCGGCGATATCCATCTTGGCCAGCCGGTGCCCGTTGGTGGCCACCATGCGCATCCGCTCAGGCCGAAGCTCCCAGAGTACCCCGTTGAGAATCGGGCGGCTTTCTTCCACCGACGCGGCGAACGCAACGTGGCCGATCAGTTTTTGCAGATCCCCGGAATTGACAGTCCATGGCTTGTCGAACTTGACCGGGGGAAACCGCGGGAATTCGTCCCTGGAGATGCCCAGCAGCTTGAACTTGGTGCGCCCGCACTCGAGCTGCACCCGTTGCTCCCCGGTCGCGGTGACCCGCACCCCGCCGCTCGGCAGCTCGCGGACGATCTCGACCAGCTTTCGGGCCGGCAGGGTTACCGCCCCCTCGGCATCCACCTCTGCCGGCATGACCGTGCTTACCGCGATGTCGAGGTCGGTCGCTGAGAACCGCACACCATCCTTGGTTGCCTCGACCAGGATGTTCGCCAGCACCGGCAGGGTGGTTTTGGCAGGCACGCTCGCGGCCACAGCTACGAGCCCTTCCTGCAGTTTCTCGCGCGTGATCGTGAACTTCATGCGGTTCCCTGTGCGAAAGGGGGCGGCTGTTCAGCTACGCCTGCTATTCTAATAAGAAGTTCGTAGCCTTAGTAGGCCGTCTGGAAATCTGGACAGATCCGATAAACCCAGCGCTCCCATGCTGCTGCGCCAACTGGCGTGTGTGTGTCCGGTGTGTGTAACTGGCCCGGGATTTGGCGGGTCGCAGCCGGCGCGGGGACCTTCCCACAGAGATGTACCGGTGCCCACACGGTCCCGCTCACGGTGCGGATAACTCCCGCCGCGCCGCTTCCACGCGCTCTCGGAACTGGCGATCCCGCTGCATTTGGCTTTCGACCCGCGCCAGGCTGTGGATGACGGTCGAGTGATCTCGGCCGCCAAAAGCCTGGCCAATTTCCACCAGTTGGAGGCCTAAAAGCTCGCGCGCCAGGAACATGGCCACCTGACGGGGCACCGTCAGCGTCTTGACCCGCGCTTTGGAGCGGAGGCCTTCCGGGGTTACGCCCCATCGGCGGGCCACCACTTCTTGGACCCGGTCCACGCTGGGCAACGCTGGTGAGGCCTGGTCGAGGTTGGCCGCCTCGCCGTGCCGGATTTTGTCCGACAGGGCATCCCGCGCCAGCTCGATCGAGATCTCGCGGTGTTTGAGCGAGGCATAGAGCAGCAGCTTGATGATGCAGCCTTCCAGCTCGCGGACCGAGCTGCGCACGTGCTCGGCGATGAACCGGAGCACGTCGTCCGGGATGGTCAGCTCGAGGTGATCCTGCTCGGCCTTCTTGCGCAAGATCGCAATCCGATGCTCGAGGTCCGGCTGGCCGATATCCGCCACCATGCCCCACTCGAAGCGGCTCACCAGCCGGGCCTCGAGCCCCGGGATTTCTTTGGGCGGCCGATCCGAGGTGAGCACGATTTGCTTGCCGGCCTCATGGAGGGCGTTGAAGGTGTGGAAGAACTCTTCCTGGGTCATCTCCTTGCCTTCCAGGAAGTGCACGTCGTCCACCAGGAACATGTCCACTTCGCTGCGGTACTGCCGCCGGAAATCGGGCATGGTCCGCGAGTGGATGCTCTCGATCACCTCGTTGATAAACTGCTCAGCGCCCATGTAGACCACCCGGAAGGCGGCGTGCCGTTCCAGCACGGCATGGGCGATGGCCTGCATCAGGTGGGTCTTGCCCAAGCCGGTGGCGCCGTAAATGAAGAGGGGGTTGTAGGTCTTGGCCGGCGCCTCGGCCACCGCGTGCGCCGCCGCAGCGGCCAGTTCGTTGGACTTGCCGATGACGAAAGTGCGGAACGTGTAGCGCTCGTTGAGCGGGGTGGCCCGCCGGCGGGGTTGAGGCGCGGCAGGCTCGCCCGGCGGCGGCGCCACGAAGAAGTCCATTTGGGGCCGGCGGGCGCGTTCCTCCTGCACTTGGAACACGACGCTCACCGGGGTCCCCAGTCGCTCTGCGGCCAGGCGCGAGAGCAAGGGGCCGTGCTTCGATTCGTTCCACTCGGCGGCGAACTGATCGGGGGTTTCCACGATCAGCCGGCCGTCAGCCAGGGCGACGGCCTGGGCCGGTTCGAGCCAGGTGCGCACCGTGGCGT
Source organism: Gemmatimonadota bacterium (assembly GCA_037440225.1). Lineage (GTDB taxonomy): Bacteria > Gemmatimonadota > Gemmatimonadetes > Gemmatimonadales > GWC2-71-9 > JACPAP01. Next base: position 237,972 of record JBBIUN010000005.1, read on the forward strand.
CTGGGAGCTCGCGGCGCGCCTCATCGAGTAGACGGGTCCAGGCCTCTTTTGCTGACAATTCCATCGGCTACTGTGGAAGTGCGGTGGGGGTCCAACAGGGCGCCCGAACGTAGTGCGGGCGTGTGGAAAAGTCAACCTTGACCCCCAGGCCCTGTCTCGGATACCTTTGTCGCCCGCATGAAAATGGCATATGGGACCGACATATCGGCCGCGTAACAGGCGGCGTACAGCCAAGCATGGCTTTCGCGCGCGCATGCGGACCCGGTGGGGCCGCGAAGTGTTGAACCGGCGGCGCAAGAAGGGTCGCAAGCGCTTGACCGTCCGCTTGCCGTCCAAGCACGGGGGTCGCTGACGGGCGAGGGACTGCCCCGCCGGCAGCGACTGTCTCGCGCGTCCGATATCCAGGCGGTAATTCAGAGCGGTTCCCGCTCGCGCACGCCACGCATCGAACTGTATTGGGCCTCGAACCGCGCAGGGTATCCTCGCCTCGGCGTGATTGTACCACGTTACGGTGCCACGGCAGTGGCGCGCAACCGGCTGCGCCGGCGGCTGCGAGAATATCTGCGGCGGCGGCTCGCCGAACTCGGAGGCCGCGACGTGGTCGTCAGGGCGCGCAGCCGGGCGTATGGGGCCTCCGCGCGGGAGCTGGCCGAGGACCTGGACCAATGGCTGCAGGCGCTTCGGAGCTGAGGCTGTGGCCGCGACGGCTCGTTGCCGGCCTCATCCGAGGGTATCAACTGGTGGCGGCACCGTTTCCCTCGAGCTGCCGCTACAGTCCCTCGTGCTCGATGTACGCCCTCGAAGCCGTGCGCCGCTACGGCGCGCTTCGGGGCAGTTGGCTGGGCTTGCGGCGGATTCTGCGCTGCCATCCGTTCCGTCCGGGTGGCTACGACCCGGTGCCGTGAGGGCCGGCTGATGGATCGCCGTACCCTGCTCGCGATCGCCTTGATGTTGGCGGTCGCGATCCTGCCGTCGCTGCTCTTCCCGCCCAAGCGCCCGCCGCCGCGGCCGGCGCCTTTAAGCCCGGCTCGAGCCGAGAGCGCTGAGACGGCCCTGCCCGAGGTGCAGGCGGCGCCGGTAGCCGAGCCCCCGACGCGGGCTCTACGCGCGGCCGGGGAACCCGGGGCGCAAGCCGCTCCCGAGGAGCGCGTCGCCGTAAGCGGCGCGCTCTACCGCTACACCTTCACCACCCGCGGCGCCCGCATGGTGGGGGCCGAACTGCCGCAGTACGCCTCGTTTGCTCCCGGCACATCGGGGCCGGCGCAGCTCGTGCCGCCCGAGTCGGAATTCCTGGCTTACCGCCTGGTGGTGGGGGCGGACACGGTTTCGCTGGCCGATTGGCACTTCGAACCGAGCGCGAGCGAGGTCCGAGTGGGTCCGGCCGGGGCCGTCCTGGACTGGGTAGGCCAGCGGGGCGCGGTGGTGGTGCGGCTGCGATACACCTTCGCGGCGGACGAGTACCGCTTCGATGTGCGAGGGGAAGTGGACGGGCTGGGGAGCGGGGGCCTGGTGTTGGTGGGGCTGGGGCCGCGGCTCAACGTCGTGGACCATGACAGTGTGACCGACATCCGGTCTTATGGTGTGGTGACGAAGGCAGGAGCCACGCAAAACCTCGCGTTCGGCTCGCTGGACCCCGGGGTTCGTCGCGAACTCGCCGGCCCGTTCGAGTGGGTGGCGGTGAAGTCGAAGTATTTCGTGGTGGCGGCGCTCACGGTCAGCCAGGGAGAACCGCGGTTTGGAGGGGCGGTGGTGGTAGGCGCGGAGCGCCAAGGCCGGTACGCCGCCCGAGCGCATGTGGCGGCCTCCCTGGCCGCGCCCGCGGGCCGGTTCGGCTTCACGGTGTACGCCGGCCCGCAGGAATACCGCCGGTTGGCCAAGCTCGGCCATGATCTCGAGGATATCAACCCTTACGGCTGGATCTTCCGTCCGGTGATCCGGCCCTTCGCCATCCTGATCGTGCGGATCCTGTTGTGGATGCACGAAGCCCTGAACCTGGGCTACGGATGGGTGTTGATCCTCTTCGGGCTGGCCGTGCGCGTGGTGCTGTGGCCCCTCAACCAGAAAGCCATGCGATCCAGCGTGGCGATGCAGGCCATCCAACCGGAAATCAAGGCGCTGCAAGAGCGCTACAAGAACGACCCGCAGAAGATGCAGCAGGAGCTGTTCAAGCTGTACAAGGAGCACGGGGTGAACCCTTTGGGGGGCTGCCTGCCCATGCTCCTCCCCATGCCGGTGCTCTTTGCGCTGTTTTTCGTCTTCGCCAACACCATCGAGTTCCGGGGCGTGCCCTTCTTGTGGCTCCCGGATCTTTCCCGGGCCGATCCCCTGTACATCATCCCGGTGATCATGGGTCTTTCGATGTACGCCGTGAGCCGGATTGGCCAGATCGGCCTCCCGGCCAACCCCCAGGCGAAGATGATGCTCTACGTGATGCCGGTGGTGTTCACGGTGTTGTTCCTGAACTTCTCTTCGGGGCTCAATCTGTATTACGCGGTCAGCAACCTTGCGAGCATTCCGCAGCAGTGGCTCATTGCGCGGGAGCGGTCACGGCGGCTGGGTCGAACGCCGTAGCGTGAGTCGCGGTCTCGCCCCACCGCGGTGGCACCTGCGTGCCGAGGCCGGTGCGGCCTGATGCTCTCCGACACCATTGCGGCACTGGCCACGCCTCCGGGCCGCGCGGCGGTTGCGCTGATCCGGCTTTCCGGGCGGGACGCGCTGGCTGTGGCGGGTCGCGTGCTCCGCCCGTTCGAGCCCGAGCCGCCCCGGATGGCCCGTCGCGCGCGCGCCACCGCGCCCCGGGATGGTGAAGTGCTGGACGAGGTGCTGTACACGGTGTTCCGCGCCCCGGCCTCGTACACCGGCGAGGATCTGGTGGAGATCGGCACGCACGGCGGCTGGTTGGCGCCCGCGGAAGTGTTGGGAGCCTTGCTCGCCGCCGGCGCCCGGAGGGCGACGCCGGGCGAGTTCACCCGCCGCGCCGTGGCGAACGGCAAGCTCGATCTCCTGCAGGCGGAGGCGATTGGCGATCTCGTCGAGGCCACCGCCCCCGCCCAGCGCCGCGCCGCGCTGCACCAGCTCGACCGGGGCCTCTCTCGCCGAATTGCCGAGTTGCGCGATCGGGTGCTGTCGCTGGAAGCGATGATCAGTTACGAGATCGATTTTCCCGAAGAGGACAGCGGGCCGATTGCCCCGGAACAGATCGAAGAGACCACCGTTCGCCTCCAGGTGTCGCTGGAGCGCCTGCTGGGAACGGCCCTCGAGGGGGAGCGACTGCGCGAGGGCGCCCTGGCCGTGATCGCGGGGCGCCCGAACGCGGGCAAGTCCTCGCTGTTCAACGCGCTCTTGGGCACCGAGCGCGCCATTGTCACGGAGATCCCGGGGACCACGCGCGACGCGATCGAGGCGGCCGCTTCGTGCGCGGGCTTCCCGTTTCGGCTGGTGGACACGGCGGGCTTGCGGGAGGAAGCCGACCGGATCGAGCGCCTCGGCATCGAGGTTTCCCGCCGCTATCTGGCGGCGGCGGACGTGGTGGTGTTCTGCGTCGAGGCGGGCCGCCCGCTCGACGCCGAGGAACGCCGGTTCGTGAGCGACTTGGAGCGCCGTCTCGTGTTGGTCCGCACCAAGGCCGATCTCGGAGGGCCGGCGAGCGAGGAGGGCCTTAAGGTCTCGGCGCTGACGGGCGAAGGTCTGGAGGCGCTGCGCCAGGCGCTGGCGGCGCGCGCGTTTTCCACGCTCACGCAAGGGGGCGACGCCGAGGTCGTGCTGACCCGGGAGCGCCAACGGCTGGCGCTGGAGCGCGCCCTCGAGGAGGTCCGCCGCTTCCGGGAAGCGAGGGCCCCAGGCGTGGACGCCGTCGTCGCGGCCACGCACCTCAGAGCGGCGGTGGCCGCGCTGGAAGACATCATTGGCCTGGTCACGGCCCAGGACGTGCTGGATCGGGTGTTCAGCACGTTCTGCGTGGGCAAGTGAGCCCGATGCCCCGCACCCTAACGCCGGTCCTGCTCGTCGCCGCCCACCGCCAGCCGCCAGACCTCGTCCGCCAGCCACTCGAGGCGCTGCTGCGCATACTCGAGTTCGGCCGGCCCCATCTGCGGCGCGCGGCGGGCGATGTCCCGCACGTGGGCCACCAGCTCGTCCAAGACCTCGCGGAGCGAGCGGTTCCGGCGCCGATCCGGCGAGGGCAGGGTGGGAGGCTCTGCCGGCGAGTCCGAGGCTCGTGCTCTTGGCTTCACGCCGTCTGGATCCCGCTCGCTCTAAGTTCGGCTTCCTGGCATTCCAGGGCGGATGCCCGCAGCGCCGCGGCCGGGCCACGCTCGTTCACGATCGCCTCGACCATTTGGAGCCCCACGTAGTAGCCGGCGCGTTCGGGAATCACCTTGCCGCCCACCAGCCGCGCCGAGGGGCTTACCCCCCCAGCCAGATAACGGAGCCGGTAGCCCAGGCCGCGGCGGTCCAGCTCGGCCGCGGTCACCCGGCGCAAGAACGCGTCCAGCTCCCGAAGCCTGCGGTACTGCCGCCGCCCGTAGCCTAGGTATTGCCACACCTCGAACCCCGGGGCCACGGCACGAGCGGCTGCGACCGCCAGCCCCTCGTTCACCAAGAGTTCCCGCAGGGTCGCGCGGCTGCCGCACTCCCAATAGTCGTACCATCCTCCCGCCTCGGCAACGAGCGCGGCTAGCTCGCTCCGGCTTCCCGGCGAGGTGTAGCGCACCGTGTGGGCCAGCTCGTGCGCGATCCACAGCGGAAGCAGTTTGGGGGGAAGGCCCAAGCCGTAGGTCTCCGGATTGGGCCGGCCGGTGAAATGCTCCAAACACACAAAGGCCACGCCCCGGCCCTGGACCACCAGTTCGCCCGCGTTGGCGCCGCCCACCCCCACCATGAGGTAGAGATCGGCGGGCCGGTCCATCTCCAGCTCCCTCTCGCAGCGCGCCAGCGTTTCCTCCGCCAGTCCCACCAAGTCCACCCCGGCGATCAGCGCCCGCAGATCTCGCCGATCGGCGGCCAGCGCGCGCCGTACCACCTCCTCGGCGTGAGGGCTGTCGAGATCCAGAACGTAATTGTGCCAGTACGCTTCCAGGACCGGCCGGTGCTGTTCGAGATAGCGGCGATACGCCTCCAGAGGATCTGCCGCGGCGAGAGCGGCCAGGAACTCGGGCACGAGATTCACGAGCATGGAGGCGCGAGGCCAATCTGGAAGGCGTCGCCGCGGCTCGCAAGTGGGATGCCCGCCGAGTGCGGCTTACCGTTCCTCCAGGGAGCCGCTTCCAGGGGGCGCGCCGGCCGCGATCAGGTCCCGAAGGATCGCAGCATCCGCCGGCGTGAATCCGTAGAGGACGATTTCTTCGAGCTGGGCCGCTTCGGGTGTGGCGCGGATCGCTGCCAGCATGATCCGGGCCGCATGGCCAAAGTCGAACCCCCCGATCCCGGAGCCCAAAATGGGGAAGGCGATGCGCCGGATGCCGTACTGCACGGCCAGCCGCAAGCTAGCCGCGGTGCTGTCTCGGATGGACCGTTCGGAGGGCGGCTCGTCACCCATCGCCGCCGCATGGATCACCCAACGGACCGGCAACCTGCCCGCGCCGGTGATGGCGGCCTCCCCCACCCGAATCGGGCCATGGCGGTCGCACTCCTCTTGGATGGCCGGGCCCCCGGCCCGCCGGATGGCCCCTGCCACGCCGGCACCCAGCCGCAGGTGGTTGTTGGCCGCGTTGACGATGGCGTCACCCCGGTAGGTGGTGATATCGCCTTGCCGCACCTGGATCCGTGGCTCGGGCGGCACGGCTCAGTGCTCGCGGAGCTGGCGGCTCCGCTCGTCGAGGAACCGGCGCTCTTCCGGAGTGAGCGACTCGATGCCGGTGGCGGAAATCTTGTCGAGGAGTCGGTCAATCTCTGCCTGGATGGTACCTTCCGATGGAGGAGGCCGGCGCGATTCGCGGCGGCGGGCGCCCGCAGGCTCGTGGAACAGGCTGTGGATCGCGTGGCGCGCGCGGCGAGGCGCGACGACTGCCGGAGCCCGAACCAGGATGCGCAAGTAGAGGAAGCCGAACAGGAACCCGCCGAGATGGGCCAGGTGGGCCACGCCGTCGCGCGCCCCCCCGGCAGCCAGCGCGAGGTCCACCATCGCCAGAAACAGGACCAACCACTTGGCCTTGACGGGGACCGGCAGGGGAAAGACGAAGATCGGTGCATCCGGCCAATAGAGTGCGAAAGCCAAGGCGACGCCGAAAATGGCCCCGGAGGCTCCAACGAACGGAGCGACGGGCGCGAACAGGGCGATGACGAACGAGAACACCGCCGCGCCCGCGCCGCAAAAGAGGTAATAGCGCAGAAACCTGTGGGATCCGAGTCGCTCTTCGACTGGGGGGCCGAAGAAGAACAGCATCAACAGATTGAAGGCGAGGTGCAGGAAGCCGCCGTGCAGGAACATGTACGAGAGGAAGGTCCACGGCTTAGCCGCCGCCGTCTCGGGCGCAAAGGCGAAAGTCTGGGGGACCCAGCTGCCGGTAAAAACCGTAATGGTCAGCAGATAGACTGCGCCGTTCGCCGCCAGCAGGCGGCGAACCCAAGGCGTCAGAGCGAAGGGAGGCCGAGCGGTCACCTGGTTCATCTACTCCCCGATGCCTCGACTTTGTTCCGCGGGGCCGCCCGGCGCAAGGCCAGTTGGCAGAGCCGCTCGCACAGCTCGTCAAAGGCAATGCCCGCGGCTGCCGCCGACTGCGGGAGCAGGCTGGTCGCCGTCAGGCCCGGCAGGGTGTTCACCTCCAGGCAGAACGGCGTGCCCTCGGGGCTCAGCTTGAAATCCACGCGCGAATAATCCCGCAGTTTGAGCGCCCGGTGCGCTGCCAGCGCATGGGCCCGGACGCGATCGGCCAGCGCCTCGGGCAGGTCGGCTGGAAAGATCTCCTGCGACATGCCCGGCGTGTACTTGCACTCGTAGTCGAAGATCCGGTGGCGCGGAACGATCTCGCCCACCGCGAGCGGCCGGTCATCCAGGACGCCGCAGGTGAGTTCCCGGCCGGGGATGAACCGTTCCAGGATCACTTCGTCGTCGTACTGCAAGGCGGTGGCGACGGCGGGCTCGATCTGGCCCGGCGACTCCACCACCGAAAGCCCCACGGTCGAGCCCACTTTGGACGGTTTGACCACGAGCGGGAAGCCTAGGGCCTCGATCTGCTGCCGGCTGGCGGGCCACACCGCCCACGCGGGGGTCGGCACCCCCGCCCACTGAAACAGGCGCTTGGCCACGTCCTTGTCCATGGCCAGAGCGCTCCCCAAGAGACCGCTCCCGGTGTAGGGCACGCCCGTCTGGTCGAGCCAAGCCTGTACCCAGCCGCCTTCGCCCTGGCGGCCGTGCAGCACCAAAAAGATCGCATCCGCTTCGGCGACTTCGGGAAGATCCACCAGCTTGGGGCCTAGCTCCCGCTCGGCCATCAGCCGCAGTTCCGCGGCCGAAGGCGGCTTCCTGCCGACCGACGGATTCAAGAGACGCTGCTCCGCCTCCCGCGAAAGCGGGCCGTCCACGGTGTCCACCACCGTGACCGCGTATCCGCGATTCCGCAAGGCCCGGACCACCTGCGCGGCGCCGGCGAAGGCCACGTCCCGCTCCGGGGTGGTGCCTCCGGTCAGGACCGTGATCCGGGTCATTCGGGCCGGTATACCACCCGGTAGTCGGGGGTCTCCCAGACCTCGACCTCCTCGACTCGGGCCCCCGGTGCGATGCGCGCGAGGTGGGTTCCGGCCCGCTCGAAGACGATCCGTGCCATCTGCTCTGCTGTCGGTGGGAGGTTCGCGAACACCGGCAGCTGGTTGAGGTCGCGGTGGTCGAAGTCCTCTACCGCGGCTTGCGCGACCCGCTCCACCTCCCGGAGGTCCACTGCCATGCCGGCGGGCCCGAGCGCTGCCGCGTCCACGCGCACCGTGAGCCGAATCCGCCAGTCGTGGCCGTGCACCCGCTCGCAGCGGTCCACGCCGGGCAGCCGGTGAGCGGCGGAAAACCGGGTCTCCGCGGACACCAGGTAGTACGCCATGTTCAGCGCTGGCCCCCATGGCGGCCGCCGCGGAACGCACCGGACAGCGCCCAAGAGCCGTCGAAGGGCAGCGGCCCGGTGCGGAGCCGTGCCGCGCGGTTCATCGAATGCCTGCCACGTGGTGCAGCACGTCGTAGCGCGTCACGATGCCGGCGAGCTGTCCGGCCCGCCGGATCAGCGCCGCGGGCGCTTCCCGCGCCAAGAGCGCGGTCAAGCGGTCCAGGGCAATGGTCTCGTCCACCACCGGATAGGGTGCCTCCATCAGCTCGCGTACCGGTCGTTCCAGGACGGTGCTGTCGCTCAGCGCCTGGGCCATGAGCGTCCCCTCCGACACCGATCCCACGCAGTCGGGCCCTTCGACGACCGGGAGCTGGGAGATGTTGTACGTCGTCATCAGGTTGAGTGCCTGGCGGGCCGTGGCCGTGGGCCCGATGGTGACGAGTTCCGGTGCTCCCGCAGGCTTGGCGGCCAAGAGCGTCGCGGCGCTGACGCGCTCCTCCTCCAGCAACTGGTTTTCGCGCATCCACTCGTCGCTGAAGAACTTCGAGAGGTACCGCTCCCCCGTATCGCACAAGATGGTGACCACCATGGCGGAAGGATCATCCACCTGGCGTGCTACCTCGAGGGCCGTGACCACGTTGACGCCGGTCGAACCGCCCACGAAGAGCCCCTCTTCTTTGGCCAGCCGGCGCGCCATCAGCATCGCGTCCTTGTCGGTTACGTATCTCCACTCGTCAACCACCGCGAAATCCAGCGAGGACGGGATCTTGTCGCCGCCAATGCCTTCGACCTTGTAGGGGTGGCCCTCGGTCTTCTGGTGGGTCCTGGCGTACTCCGTATAAATCGAGCCCACCGGGTCGCCGGCCACGACGCGTATGGCGGGGTTCTGTTCCTTGAGGTAGCGCCCCGCGCCGGTCACCGTTCCCCCGGTGCCCGGGGAGCACACGAAGTGCGTCACCCGGCCCTCCGTTTGCTGCCAGATTTCCGGTCCGGTGGTCCGGTAGTGCGCCTCCGGGTTGACCGGGTTGTAGTGCTGGTCGGCGAAGATGGCGTTAGGCAGCGAGGCGGCAATGGCCCGCCCTTTCATGATGTAATTGTCGGGATGGTCCGGCGGCACCGCCGTGGGCGTGATGATCACTTCGGCGCCGAGAGCCCGCAGGAGGCGGGACTTCTCCTGGGACATCTTGTCCGGCATGGTGAAAATGCACCGGTAGCCTTTGACGGCCGCCGCCAGGGCCAACCCGACCCCCGTGTTACCGGAGGTGGCCTCCACGATCACCCCGCCCGGGCGCAGGCGACCCTCGCGCTCGGCCGCCTCGATCATGGCGAGCCCGATCCGGTCCTTGACCGAGCCCCCGGGGTTGAAGAACTCGGCCTTGGCGTACACCGGCGTCCTGATGCCCGCTGTCACCCGGTGGAGGCGTATCAGGGGCGTCCAGCCGATGGTCTGGAGCACGTTGTCGTAGGGCTTGAGGTGTTGAGGCGTCATGGGGACGGGGGCGAGCCCGCGCGTGGCAGGCGGCGGAACTGGACGGGTTGGAGGAACAAAGCGGCCACGGGCTGCCCGTCCCGCCGAGCCGGCGCAAAGCGCATGTTCGGGACCGCCTCGAGGGCGGCCGAGTCGAGCCCGGCGTAGCCGCTGCTCTCCGCTACGCGGGTAGATTCCGGCACCACTTTCCCGTGGGCATCCACGTAAAGCCGGAGCACCACCGTACCCTCGAGCTGCTGCTCGTAGAGGTCGGCGGGGTAGCGGACCGGCGATTCCGGATTCGTGATCACCGGCGGCTCGAAGGCCGGCGGCGACTCGGCAGCTTGCAGGGCCAGGTGTTCGGCCGACGGCTTCCGGCCGCAGGCCAGGCCCGCTGCCAGCACGAGCAAGAGCGCCCGCCTCAGAGTTCCTCCGCGCGACGCTTCAGCTCGGCCAAGCGAGCCAGCGCCTCGATCGGCGTGAGGATGTTGGGGTCCAGGGAACGCAGATCAGCGAGCACCGGGTGTTCCTCGAAAAGCGTCAGCTGCCGGGCGTCGGGCGCCCGCGGGACGGGCAGCCCCGCGACGTGGTGACCTGACTCCAGCAGGCTGAGGATCTCGCGGGCCCGCGCGATGACCGCCTGCGGTAGCCCGGCCAGTCGCGCCACGTGGATGCCGTAGGAACGATCGCTGGCCCCGGGCCGGAGCTGGTGCACGAAGACCACCTCGTCGCCCACCTCGCGCACGGCCACGTTGTAGTTGCGAACGTGGTGCAACCGCTCGGTGAGCTGGGTCAGCTCGTGGTAGTGCGTGGCGAAGATGGTCTTGCACCCGATGCGGTCGTGAAGGTATTCCGTGACCGCCCAGGCGATGGCCACCCCGTCGTAGGTCGAGGTGCCGCGGCCGATCTCGTCCAGCAGGACCAGGCTCCGTTCGGTCGCCCCATGGACGATGGCGCTGGTTTCCGCCATCTCCACCATGAAGGTGGACTGTCCCCGCCCCAGGTTGTCGCTGGCTCCCACCCGGGTGAACACCCGATCTACCACCGCCATCGTGGCGGCCTCAGCGGGTACAAAGGAACCCATCTGGGCCATGATCACCGCCAGCCCCACCTGCCGGAGGACGGTGGACTTGCCGGCCATGTTGGGACCGGTGAGCAATATGATGCGTGCGGCCTCGTCCAAACGCACGTCATTGGGGATGAACCGGCCGCGCGGCATCATGCGCTCCACCACCGGGTGCCGGCAGCCTTTGAGGTCCAGCGCAAACCCGTCCGTCATGACGGGACGCACGTACCGCTCGCGCACCGCCACGTCCGCCAGCGCGGCCAACACGTCGAGTTCGGCCAGCCAGCGCGCGGTGTGCTGCAGCCGGCCGATCCGCGCTTCCACGCCGCCACAGAGTTGGTCCAGCAGCTCTCGTTCGCGCTCCAGAACCCGCTCTTCGGCCCCCAGCACCCGGGCCTCGTATTCTTTGAGTTCGGGCGTCACGTAGCGTTCGGCGCCGGTGAGCGTCTGGCGGCGCTCGTACTCCGGCGGCACGGCGTGCTGGTGGGCCTTGGTGATCTCCAGGTAGTAACCGAACACCTTGTTGTAGCCCACCTTGAGCGAGGGGATCCCGGTCCGGGCCCGCTCCCGGGCCTGCAAGCCCGCGATGAAACGCTTGCCGCCATCGCGAAGCTCCCGCGCCTCGTCGAGCGCCGGGTCGGCACCGGGGCGCACCGCGTCCCCTTCACCCAGGGCCGCGGGGGGCCGATCCACCAGCACCCGACTCAGCTCGAGAGCCAGGTCGCTGAGCAGGTCCAGCTCCCGGGCCGCTTGCTCCAAGCGCTGGCTCCGTTCCCGCGTGGCCAGCCCGTCGAGCGCGGCGCGCACGTCGGGCAGGCGGACCAGCGCGTCGCGCAAGGCCCCCAGGTCTCGCGGACTGGCCCGCCGGGCCGCCGCCTTGCTGGCCAACCGTTCCAAGTCGCGCATGCCCTCCAAGGCGTCGCGCAGCCGTTGCCGGCCCCGGGCGTCCTGCACCAGCACGTCCACCGCGTCGTGCCGGGCTTCGACCGCTTGGCGCTGGCGCAGGGGACCGAGCAGCCAGCGGCGGAGCAGCCGGGCACCCATGGGTGTGGCGGTGCGATCCAGCACCTTGAGCAAGGTGGCCGGTTCCGCCCCGGGGCGCATCGGCTCGGTCAATTCCAGGTTCCGGCGGGTCATCTCGTCGAGCGGCATGGTGGCCGCGGGGCGCACCAGCGCGGGGCGGGCGAGCTGGGGCAACCCGCCGGGGCGCAGTTCGAGCGCGTAGCGCAGCAAGGCGGCGGCGGCGGCCAGCGCGGGCCGGTCGCCCGGCTCGATGCCCAGGCCATCCAGATTGGCCAGGCCAAAGCGGCGCGTGATCTGCTCCTCGGCGGTCGTGGGATCGAACTCCCAGGGCTCACGCTCCGACCGCAGCACGCCCTGCGGCAAGGGCATCGTCGCTCCGCGCGGGACCACGATCTCGCGCGGCCCCAGTCGCTGGAGGGCCGCGTCGAAGTCCTCCGGCTCGACGGTCTCGAGCAGGAACTCACCGGTGGAGACGTCCAGCGCCGCCAGCCCGATGCGGTCGCCGGGCTCCACGGCCACCAGGAAGTTGTTCTGCGCGCCATCCAGCAAGCTTTCGTCGAGCGCCGCTCCCGGGGTCACCGTCTCGACGACCTCCCGGCGGACAATGCCTTGGGCGGCGCGCGGGTCTTCGACCTGCTCGCAGATGGCTACGCGGTGCCCCCGTTCGACCAATCGGCGCAGGTACTCCGAGGCCGCCTTGACCGGCACCCCGGCCAACGGCACGTCAGCCGCGCCGCCGTTGTTCCGCGAGGTCAGCGTCAGCCCCAGCTCGCGCGCCGCCAGCTCGGCGTCGTCGTAGAACATCTCGTAGAAATCGCCCATGCGGAAAAACAGCACGGCGTCGGGGTGGCGGGCCTTGATCTCGCGGTATTGCTGCATGAGCGGCGTGTCGGCCGCGGCGGAAGGAGGCGGCCGGCGGTTCATGGCTGCCCTGCCTCTTCGACCACGAAGGGGCTGCCCCCCAGCTTGCGGCGCAGCTCCTGGGCCAGACGCTGGGCCTCGGCCCGGGTCCGGAACCGCCCCACCCGGACCTTGAGCAGGCCGTCTGGCTCGCGCACCACGCGCGGCTCGTAACCGCTCCCGGCCAGGGCCCGCATCACCTCGTCGGCCGCCGCAGCGCTCCGCACCGCGGCCACCTGTACGCTGAAGGCGACCCCGGGCTGGGCCGCGGCGCTTTCGGCAGGCGCCGGGCCCAGGGAGCGACAGCGTTGCAAGTAGAAGCGCGCCCGATTGGCGGTTTCGACGTCGCCGCCGGCTTCCGCTTCGGCCTGCTGCATGTGCCCGCACGCCCCGGCCAGATCGTGCAGTTCCAGTTGGGCCCGACCGGCCCAATACGCGGCCGCCGCGCGAACCGGCGTACCCGGGTAATCGTCGAGCACCCGCTGGGAAGCTCCTAAGGCGGCATCGAAGTCGCCGCTCGCGTAGGCAAACTGAGCCAGCCGCACTAGGGCGAACGCCGCCCAGCGCGAGCCGGAGTACTCGATACCCACTCGCCGGAAGTACATCAGCGCGCTGTCAGCGCGGTCGGCCACCACGCCTGCGGCATACAGAGCCGATGGGTACAGCGAATCCGCGGGCGACAGCTCAGCCAGCCGCGCCCGGGCCAGAGCCCGCGCCGAATCGCCCTGGCCCTCAGTGACCAACCGAGTCACCTCCAGCAAGAAGGAATCCGCCAGCAACGCGTCCTGTTGCGCCCGGGCCGTCGAAGCGAGAGACCCGAGCACCACGAGCAGCATCGCGCCGCTCGCTCTCATGCCGCCTGCTCCATGGCCGCGAGCGAGAGCACCAGCGTGCGCAGCGTGGCGCGATCGTCGCTCACCGTGGTCGCCTTCAGGGCGCGGTCCGCCTGGTAGGTGGCGCGGATCGCGCGGGCCAGCGCGGGACCGCTCCACTGGGCCGCGACCGTCGCCCAGGCACGCGCTTGGGTGGCCCAGTTCCGCACCCCCGCCGGCCGGATGCGCCGCAGGTGCTCCAGGATCGCTCTCTCCAAGCGCGGGCCCGTCGCACCCCCGTCAGCCAGCGCCCGCGCCAACCGGAGGCCGATCAACTCCGTGCCCAGCGCCATGACCATCCGCACCGCGGTGACGCCTGCCTGGGGCAGCACCACGTCCGTCAGAGCCAAGGCCCAAGGCCAGTCGCGGCGCACCACGGCCTCCACCCAGTCATCAATGGTCTGGCCTCGATGGACGCCGATCAGCTGGGCCACCTGGGCCTCACCCACAGGCCCGGCAGCTCCATAGGCCGCCGCCAACTTGTCCAGTTCGGTACGCAGGCGGGCAAGGTCGGGACCAACCGCTCGGACCAGGTGCTCCAGCGCCTCCGGCTCCATCGCCAGGCCTTGGCGCTCCGCTCGCTCGGCCACCCACTCCCTGACGGCCTCGGCGCCCGGCACCGCGAAGTCCAGATGCACTGCCGCGCGCACCAGCCGGCCGTCGGGTTCCTCGCCAGCCCCATGAAGCAGGACCAGCACCGTGGTCTGCGAAGGGCGCTCCAGATATCGCGCCAGCACCTCCCAGGTCTTGGCGCTCGGGCGCCATTGCTCCAGTCCCTTGATGACCACCACCCGCCGCTCGGCGAACACCGGCAGGGTCTCGATCAGGGTGTGCAACCCCGCCGGATCCAGATCTCCCGCGTTTCGAATGTCCAGATTGAAATCCCGGGCGGCGGGGGAGAGCACCGACGCGATCACCCAACCGGTGAACTCCTCTTTCAGAACGTCCGCGTCGCCGGTGAGGTAGTAGACCGGCGCGATCGCTCCCCGCTCAACCTCGCGGCGTACCGATGACACGGTCGCGGGCCGCATGGAGGGAAGTTTACCCGCGCCGCGAGGGCGAAGAAAGACCGCGGGACGGGCTAGGGCGCGATCGCCTCGCTGTCCGAGCTGGCCCAGCGTGCCAGCAGCCCCTGCTGCCCCCCGCCGGCCGCGGCAAAGCTCACAAACGGGGCGCTGGGATTCACGATGACGACGGGCAGGGACTGGCGGGAACCAGCCAGGCTCGGGCGCCGCGGCCTGGCCAGGCCTTCGTAGATCAATAACGTGGCGGCCACCGCCAGCAATGTGGCCACCGCGATGGCTCCCGGCGCCAACGCCCCCCGCGGGTCGGCAGACGAGGCCCCGTCTGCCAGCCGCGCGCGCAACGCCTGGCGGAAGGCAGGCGTCGGCTCCGCGGGTTCCAGCCCCCGCAGGACCTCCACCCCCTCGCGGATGGCTGCGTGGAACCGCTGGCAGTGGGGGCAGGCCTTGAGATGCTGCTGCATCTGCTGGAGCCAAACGCGGTCGGTCAGCCGGCCGTCACGAAAATCGGAGTAGCGTTCCAGGAAATCCGGGCAGCGCATGAACCATCCCGCAGCATGTCGCAGGGTAGTACACCGGTGGCGGGAGAGGTTCCGGCCCCGCGCTTCCGGCCGAGGCTCGGTTCAGTCGAGATGGGGTGCGATGATCTGCGCGAAGCGATTGCGGGCCCGGTTGAGCCGACTCTTCACCGTGCCCAGGTGGCAGTGGGTGATTTCGGCGATATCTTCGTAGCTCTTCCCTTCCAGTTCCCGTAGCACGAAGACCTCTCGGTGGTGCGGCGGCAACTGTGCCACCGCCCATTCCACCAGGTCCTTGAGGTGGCGCTTGCGAAATAGGTCGTCAGGCCGGTGATGCGGATCCTCGAACTGCAGCGGCCGGTGATCCGCCTCCCAGCTCCGCTTCATCGCCTGGAACAGCACCAGCGGATTGCGGCTCCGGTTGCGGAGTTCGTTCTTGGCCAGATTGGAGGCGATGGTGTAGATCCAGGTGGAAAACTTCTTGCTCTGGTCGAACCGGTGTAGATGCCGGTGGACCCGGATGAAGACCTCCTGCACCAGGTCTTCGGCCCGCTCCCGGTCGCCGATGGTGCGATAGACGAAGTTGAGCAGGCGCTTCTGATAGCGTTCGACCAGCTCCTCGAAGGCCTCGGGGTGTCCACCGAGGTGGGCGGCCACCACGGCCGAATCGTCCAGCTCCCCCAGGGTGCGAGGGGCGGCCCTCGAAGGCGAGGTTCGTTGTGTGCCAGTTACGGTGCTCATCCACGCTCCGGACTTCCCCAGATCCGCCACGATCCTGCCGCCTTTCGGGGTGACATTCCCGCATAAAGCGTACCGGCACGAGAGGTTTGAGCCGGATTTTTCCAACACATTGACTGCCAAGACGTTAGCCGATCCCTGAAGCGGGCCGGATGGCATCAGGCGTCCCCGCCAGATGACAACTTGTCACAACCCAAGCTTAAAGCCCGCCACATAGAGCAGCGCCACGATGGACTTGGCGTCTACGATCTCCCGGTCCCGGATCATTTCGAGCACCCGGGAGAGAGGCCGGCTCTCCACCCTTAGGAACTCGTCAGCCATGGGCTTTGGTTCCCCGAGCCTGAGTCCTGTGGCCCAGAACAGGTGGATTCGCTCGTCGGTAAAGCCGGGAGTAGTGAAGATCGTGGTCAGGTATTCGATTTGCTGCGCCTGGGCACCGGTTTCTTCCCGAAGTTCCCGGCGGGCGCAGGCCAAAGGCGCTTCGCCGGGCTCCAGCACGCCGGCCGGGATTTCCCAAATGGGTCCCCCGGCTGCGTGGCGGAACTGCCGGATCAGCAGCACTTGGGGGTCGGGGTCCTTGGGATCCGAAAGCAGGGGGACGACGGCGGCCGCTCCGGGGTGTCGCACCATTTCCAGATTGAGCGCCGAGCCATCCGGCATCAGCACCGTGTCGAGATCCACGTTGAGCAGGCGGCCGGCGTACACCCGCCGGCTACGGGAGGCGGGTGGCTGGGCGGGCAGATCCGTCATGGGAACTCCAAGGCGACGTGGAAGCGGCGGGGCTCTGCCCCGCGGCTCGCGTTTCCGGAAGCCCGGATCCGCGGGCGCAGGGGGCGCTTCGGCGCTCAGGCCTGGCGCACGAACACCAGCATCAGCCGGTTGGGGGCCAGGCTCGTGGCCGACTCGAAGAGCCATCCGGTCAGGGCGCGTTCGTTGAGCAGATCCGTCAGCGTCTCCTCGTCCTCCCGGGCCCGACCCTGCAACTTGGCGATCACAACCTGGTATTGTTTCATGAGGCCTCGCTACCTGGTGCCGAACAAGCGGTCACCGGCATCACCGAGTCCGGGCAGGATATAGCCTTGAGCGTTGAGTTCCCGGTCCAGGGCGGCAGCGTAGACCGGAACCTCGGGGTGGGCCTCCAGCATGCGGCGGACGCCCTCAGGCGCTGCCACGAGACACAACAGCCGGATTTGCCGGGCTCCTACCTTCTTGAGCGCGGTTACCGCGTGGACCGCCGAGCCGCCCGTGGCCAGCATCGGATCCAGCAAGAAGAACAGGCGATCCTGCTCCGCCCCTGGGATCTTGAAGTAGTAGTGCACCGGTTCCAAGGTCACGTGATCACGGTAGAGCCCAATGTGGCCGACGCGCGCACTGGGGATGAGCTGGATGATCCCGTCCACCATCCCCAGCCCGGCACGCAGAATGGGCACCAGCGCCAGCTTCTTTCCGGCCACCTGGACCCCGGTCGTGGCCTCCAGCGGGGTTTCGACCTCGACGGTCTCGAGCGGCAAGTCCTTGGTTGCCTCGTAGGCCATCAGCATCGCGATCTCGTTGACCAGCGCCTTGAAGTCGCGGGTGGCCGTGTGCTTGTCCCGCAGCAGCGTGAGCTTGTGGCGTACCAAAGGATGCTGGATCAGCGTGAGGTTGGGAAACATGCCGAACAATTGTAGGGGCGGAACCCGAGGCGGTCGAGAGGCCCGGCTGGCAGCGCCGGTCGCGGGCCGTTTTCGGGGCCTCGTGCCGGCCTAAAGCGCGCATCTCCCAAGGAGCCCTCGGGCGGCTGCGATGCCCGACTCGATAGCCCCGCCGATACCCGCAGGGCGGTAGGCGGCACCCGCCAGGAAGAGGGGCGCCCCGGCTCGGCTGAGCAGCGTTTCGATCTCCTGCAGCCGCGCTTCGTGATCGTCGGCGTACCGGGGAAGCACCTGGCGCCACCGGGCTACCCACGCTCGGGTCGGCTGGCCTCGGATGCCGAGGACCGGTGCCAGGGCCTGCGAAGCGTGCGCTACCCAGCGAGCGTCGCTGGCCGAAAGGGCGAGCCTGGGCCCTGGTCGAAAGAACGCCCTGAGCAACACGTAACCCGCAGGGGCGCGGTCGGAAAACTGCGAGGAGACGAAGCTCGAGGCACGCAACCCGGCTCGCTCCGGCGGGCCGGGCTTTACGAAACCCATGCCATCGAGAGGATGTGCCACGGCCTGCCTCGGGTAAGCCAATGAGACGCTGACACTGGAGACTGTCCGGAGGCTTAGGAGTTTCCCTGCTGCCGCCGGCGAGGCCGAGGCCAGCAGCTCAGCCGCCCGCGCCGCAGGAATGGCGAGGACGAGGGCGTCAGCGGAAACCACCTGGCCGGAGGAGGTCAGCACCTCCCATCCCCGGTTGCCGCGCCTAGCGGCTTGGGCCTCGACCTCGAGTTTCAGGCAGCCGGCGGGCAGGCTTTGGGCCAGGGCCTCGATGAGTCCGCCCATCCCCCCGCGCAACGAGGCCATGCCCCGGCCTAGCTCCGCGGCGCTCGCCTGTATGCCAGCCAGCCGCGCCGCCTCCCCAGGCCTCAGCGGCTCGAGTTTGCCACGCCTCAAGGCGAACGCCTCCAGCCTATCCTGACTGACCATCCGGCCAGTCAGGCCGAGTTCGTCACACAGAGCACGGGTGGCGGGGCGCACCGGCGAGAAGCCTTCGGCTCCGTGCTCGATGAGGAAGCCGCTCGAACACTCCGTCCAAATTTGGCCGCCGACCCGGGACCCTGCCTCGACCAGTCGTACTGGGACGCCGGCTTTGGTCAGCTCCCGGGCGGCTACCAAGCCGGCGAGGCCGCCGCCCACGATGAGGACCGTCACGACGTCCAGCCGCGGCTCTGGGCTTGGCCCATCACCTGGTCCGCCAGCGCCTCGATCAACAGCGGGTGGGCGTTGAGCGACTCGGTGCGCACCAGGGTGATTCCCAACTGCCGGGCGCGCTCGCGTAAGGCGATGTCCACGTCGTAGAGGACCTCCAGGTGGTCCGCCACGAACCCGATGGGGCAGACGAGCACTGCGTCGTTTCCTTGAGCCGCCAGTTCCTGCAGCGTGGCTTCCACATCGGGCCCGAGCCAGGGTTCCGCCGATTGGCCGGCGCTTTGGAAGGCGAATCGGTGGGGCTGCGGTGGCAGGCGTGCCAGCACACCGGCCACACTTGCCTCGAGCTGGCGCGGGTAGGGATCGCCGTCCTCGAGGATGCGCTGCGGGAGGCTATGGGCGGTAAAGACGATGGGTACGGCAGGGCGGCGAGACGGGGCAAAGCGGCCCAGGGCCTGGCGGATGCGCACCGCTACCGCTTCCAAGAACTTGGGATGGTCGAACCACTGCTCGATGAACGCCACCTCGATCTCGCCTCGAGCCTCTTCAACGGCGCGCTGGTAGGCGCCGATGCTCATGCGCGAGTAGTGAGGGGCCATGGGGAGGGCGACGAGGCGATCTATCCCCAGGCGGTGCGCCTCGGCGAGCACGTCCCGGATGTAGGGGTGCCAGTGTCTCATGCCCACCAGCACGGGGGGCCCACCCAGTCGCTCCCGGAGTGCCGCAGCCTGTTCCTGAGTGCGTTCCAGCAGAGGGGATCGCCCGCCGATGGCGAGGTAGCGCCGCTTGAGTTCTTCGATGACGGCAGGTGGTGTGGGCCGGCCTCCCCTGACGTCCAGCAAGTAGGGTTCCACCTGCTCGGGGGCCAACGGGGCCCCGTACGCCATGAGGAGCACGGCGTAGGGCGCCTCAGGCACGGCTGCCGCTCCAGGCGTGCACCCAGTCCACCACGGCGCGCAAGCGCTCGGGGTCGGTTTGCGGCAGCACGCCGTGGCCCAAATTGAAGATGTGCCCGGGCCGTCCTTGGGCCCGGGTCAGGATGTCCTGCACCTTCTCCCGCAGGGTGGCCTCGGGGGCGAGCAGGGCAGCCGGATCCAGGTTGCCTTGGATGGCCCGCTCGGGGAAGCGGGCCCATGCAGCGTCGAGGGAGATCCGCCAGTCCACGCCGATCACCTCGCCGCCGGCTTCGGCCATGGCGTCCAGCAGGCTCGCGGTGCCGGTGCCGAAGTGGATGACGGGGACGCCGCCTTGAGCCGCGAGGCTGAGCGCCGTGCGGCTGTGGGGCTGGACGAACTGGCGGTAGTCTTCCGGCGAGAGGCAGCCAACCCAGCTATCGAAGAGCTGCAACGCTTGGGCGCCAGCCCGGGCTTGGGCAGCGAGGTAGCGCCCCACCAAGCTGGCCAGGCGATCGAGCAGGGTGTGCCAGGCACTCGGCTCGCGGTACATGAAGGTCTTGGTGGCCACGAAGTCCCGGCTCCCGCCGCCCTCGATGGCGTAGCTGGCCAGAGTGAAGGGCCCGCCGGCAAAGCCGATCAAGGGCACTCGGCCGTCGAGGGCGCGGCGGATGGCGCCTACGGCTTCCAGCACGTAGCCCAGCGCTTCGGTGGGATCGACCTCCGGCAGGCGCCGGACATCGGCCACGGATCGAATAGGGTGGGCGATGACGGGACCTTCTCCCTTGGCGAACGACAGTCCGAGCCCCAAGGGCTCGAAGGGGAGCAGGATGTCGGCAAAGAGGATGGCCGCGTCCACGCCGAGGCGCTCGACCGGCTGGAGGGTGACCTCGGCGGCGAGGTCACTGCGGCGGCAGATCTCGAGCAGCGAGGCCTTGGCCCGGATCGCCCGGTATTCCGGCAGGTAGCGGCCGGCCTGCCGCATGAACCAAACCGGGGTGTAGGGGGTGGGCCGTCGGAGGCACGCCAGTAGAAACGGCGAGGATTCAGCGGACAAGAATGGTGTCTCCGGCGAGCTGGACCTGGAAGGTTTTCAGCGGGGCCGTAGGCGGTCCCGCGACCGGCCGGCCTGAGGTGAGTTCGAAGCGACCGCCGTGCCAGGGGCATTCCAGGATGCAGGCGGCCGGGTCCACGATCCGGCCTTCGCTCAACGAGGCGCGCCCGTGGGTGCAGCGATCGCTCACGGCCAGCAGGGTCCCGTTCAGGTTGAACAGGGCCACCGCCTCGGTGCCCAGGTAGCAGCGCTTGGCGCTGCCCGGCGGCAGCTCGCTGAGCCGGGCCACGGCGGTAAAGCCGTCGTCCTGGGCCGAGGTCGTGGCATCGAGGGGCATAGCGGCCGCACCGCCAAGGGCATCGAGCATTTCCCATAGCGACATTTGCACGCAGGTGAACACCGGTACGTCGCGTTCGGTGTATGCCGAGGCCTCGCTCTCGCGGAGTTCCATCACCAGATCCACGAAGGCGGCAGGGTCGTCGCCCTCGAAGGCCACGATGAATTCTTGATCGTCCAGGCCGAAGCTATACGTGGTGTTGATTCGGATGGACGGGTACTTGCGTCCGATCCGCACGTGCTCGTTCATCGCCTCCTGCCGGCGCTCGAACGGCAGGCGATACCAGTCGCGCCGCTTGACGAAGGGATAGACGAACAGATACCGGGAATCGGAGGGGTTGATCACGGTACGGTCTTCGCCCGCGGGCAGGGTCGGAAACTCGTAGATGGATCGCTTGGTGACGCCGAGGTAGCTGTACGGCGTCGTGAGGTAGGCGCCGAGGCGGGTGGAGAAGATGGCGGTCTCGAGGGCCTGGAGGGTATCCACGTCCTCGGCCACCTGCCACAGCATGGCATCGCAGTCCCCACGGGTGCCCATCAAGCTGTAGGGGCGCACCAGGAGTTTGCCGTGGAACTGCTGCACGGTGCGCACGAACTCGGCCTTGTGCGAGCGCTGGTCTTCTGCCGCGAGCTGGCGCCAGGCAGGCAGCAGCTTGAGGAACAGGTAGCGGACGATCTGGCGGTGTTCACGGGCCATACGGGTATCCTTCAACCTTGGGCCAGGGCTGCCTCCAGGGCAGCCACCAGGCCGTCTTCGGTGTACTGCTCCGCCACCGCAGCCACGGCCAGGCCGCACTGGCGGGCGGTCCGGGCGGTGATCGGGCCAATGCACACGATCTTGGCGCCGGGAGGGATAGGGCCCCCGGCGAGGAAGCCGCGAACCGTCGAGGAGCTGGTAAAGGTAATGGCGTCCACCGGACCGAGGTCGGCGGGGCGCTTGGGTTCGGGGATGGTGCGGTAGGCGGCGATTTCCGCGACCTGGGCGCCGCGCCGGCGCAGACCTTCCGCCAGCGCCTCCCGAGCGATATCCGCCCGGGGCAGCAGGAACGCCAGGCCCCGCACCTCGCCCAAAGCCTCCAGGATGGCTTCTGCCACGTATTCGCGGGGGACGAGGTCCGGCTCGATGCCGCGGGTTCTCAACGCGTGCGCCGTGGCCGGCCCGATCGCGGCCACCTTGGGGCCTTCGAGGGTCGCGGTCCGGCGGAAGACCGCCTCCACGCCGCTTCGACTGGTGAAGATCACCCAATCGTACCGGCGGATCTCCGCCAAGGCTCGGTCCAGTTCCGGGGGATCGGTAAACTCGATACGGATGGCGGGCGCAATGACGGGAATCGCGCCCACCTGGCGCAGCCGCGCGGCCAGCCGGAGGGCGTCCGCCTCGGGGCGGGTGATCACGATGCGGCGCCCCGCAAGGGGAGACTGGGCCATGCCCGTATTGTACTGCCGGGGATGCCTGCCCGGAGTCCTCGCTGGGCTAGGCCGGCACCGGGGCGGGGCTGGGCGCCTCGGTGCCGAGGGCGGCTTTGGCGACCTCGGGTGCGAGACGAATGCAGTCGTTGAGCGAAACGCCGCGGTAGCCGCTCCCGTGGAGGTACAGCCCGGGCAAGCGCGCCAGCCGCTCCTGGATGGTGCGCAGGCGATCCAAGTGCCCGAGCGTGTACTGCGGGATGGCCCGGGGGAAGCGGTAGATCCGGCTCAGCTCGGGTCGGGCGTCGAGTCCCATGGCGCGGGCGAGATCGTCTCGCACCAAATCCATGAGCTGGTCATCGTCGTAGGAAGCCGCCTCGGGGTCCCGCGCGCCGCCTACCAGCACCCGGAGCAATACCCGTCCCTCGGGCGCCCGGTTGGGAAAGATGGAGGAAGACCACAGACACCCCAGGATTCGGAGCCCTTGCCCAGCCGGCGCGAGGAAGCCGAAACCCTTCAGGTTGATGCGCCCGAGGTCCGCTGCCCGGAAGCCCAGCGCCACCGCGGCCACCGGTGCTGCGGGAATGGCGGCCAGCGCTCGAGCGAGGTCGGGATCTACCGAGGCCGTGAGGACTGCGGCATGCCATGGTGGCGTGGTGATGATCACGCGATCGCAGTCCAGCTCAGCCTTTCCCGCGCTCATGCGCCAGCGAGAGCCGTCGCGCCGCAGGTTCCGCACCGGGGTCTCGAGGTGCAGCCGATCGCCTAGACTCTGTGCCAGGGCCTCGATGAGTTCGCGCAGGCCGCCGGCGAAGCTGGTGAGCCGGCCCGCGGGGCCTGCCGGGCCACCGGCGTTCGGGTGCCCGGATCCCCGTGCCGGCTGGCGCCGCGCGGTGAGCCGGCGGGCCAGCAAGGCTCGGGTGAGAGAGCCGTATTCGCGCTCCAGCGCGAAGAGCTGGGGGAAGGCTGCCGGCATGCTCAAGCTGGCTGGATCGCCGGCATAGATGCCGGCCACCATGGCGCCCACCAAAAGGTCGGCCGCTTCGGGGCCCAGACGGCGAGCGGCAAAGTCCCAGACGCTCTCGTCGCCGGCAGTGCCTGGCGGTTGGAATGGCTCGGCCAGCACGCGCAGCCGCCCCGAGATCGAGAGCAAGCCACTGCCCAGGAGAGCCAGGGGGTGGCTGGGAACCCGGTAGAGGCGCCGGCCGGCATAGATGAACCTGGCTCGAGCCGCGGGAGAGGCAGCCACCAGCCGGCTGGCCAAGCCCAGCTCGGCGGCCAGGGCTAAGGTTCGGGGAGCGGAATCGAGAAACCCCTCTGGCCCGTGTTCGATGCGGTAGCCGTGGGCCTCGTCGGTCCACACGTTGCCGCCGGGCCGCTTGCCGGCCTCGAAGACCACGATTTCCGCCTCGGGCGTGCCGGTGCGGATGCGCGAGAGCAGCTCCCAGGCCGCCACCAGGCCTGAGGGGCCGGCTCCGATTACGGCGATGCGCACGCGCCCTCCGCCGCGATGGCCGGCTCGCCGAGCGCGTTCTCGACCAGGTCCGCGAGCGCGTCGAGAAATGCCGGCTCGTCGTTGAGGCTCCGGGTTCTCCGGAAGGTCGTGATGCCGGAGTGCCGGGCCGCGGCGGCGAACAGTTGGTCCACCTCGTAGAGGGTCTCGATGTGGTCGGAGACGAAGGAGACCGGTACCAGCAAGACGTCGCGCTCTCCCTGCGCTCCCAGCTCTCGCAGCACGTGCTCGGTGCGGGGCGCAAGCCACCGCACCGGCCCGGTCTGACTCTGGTAAGCCAGGCTCCAGCGGGCGGGCGCATCGGGCCCCAGCTGTCCCAGGACGCCCCGTACGGTCGCGGCCACGTGCTCGGGGTAGGGATCACCCCGCTGGACGATCGCCAGGGGGAGGCTGTGGGCGCTGAAGAGGCAGAAGACCTTCTGGCGCTGCTCCCGGGGCCAGGTGGCCAGACCTTCGCGAACGCGTCCTGCCAGGGCCGCGAGGTAGCCGGGGTGGTCGTACCAACGGTCAATGACGCGGAAGCGAAACGCGGCGCGCAACCCGGTGCGATCCAACGCTCGGTCGAGGTCGCGCAGACTGGAGCCGGTCGTGGCCCCCGAGTACTGGGGATACAGGGTGAGGACCACCACCTCCTCGACGCCGTCGGCGTGCATGGCGCGCAGGGCGTCCTCGCTCGAGGGCCGGGCGTACCGGAACGCGATGTAAGGCCGAAAGCTGCGGCCGTGTCGCTGGGCCAGACGTTGGGCCACGCCCGCGAGCTGGGCAGCGGTGTGACGGTGGATGGGGGACCCGCCGCCGATCGAAGCGTAGTTCCGGAGCACGCTGGGCAGGCGGGCCTGCACTACCAGGCGGGCTAGGAGCCGTTGGCCCCAGGGGCCGCCGGGAAAGCGGATGATGTCACGGTCCGCAAACAGGCGATCGAGGAACGGCCGGACGTCGTCGAGGTTGCGCGGTCCGCCCAGATTGAGACCCAAGAGGCCTTTGGGTGCCGGGCTCATACGGTGCGGGAGAAAGTGGGCGTGGGTCGCTCTTGGGTGCGTGCCAGGTGGGCGTCGAAGCACATGGCCACGTTGCGTATGAAGAAGCGGCCTAGCGCGGTCGCGGTCACCCGCGCGGCCTCGATCTCGACCAACCCGTCGGCGGCCAGCGGAGCCAGTCGCTCGAGGGCGTCGCGGAAGTAGCCCGGCGGGGCGAAGCGCTCGAGGTCGGCCTCAAAGCGGCACATCAGGGAGAGAATGACCTCGCCCCGAATGCGATCGTCCTCGCTGAGGACGTAGCCCCGTTCGGTGGCCAGCTCGCCGGCGTCTATGGCGGCGTAGTAGCGCGAGAGCTTCTTGTGGTTCTGGGCGTACGCCCCGCTCACGCTGCCGATGGCGGAAACGCCCAGCCCCACGAGGTCGGCTGCCCGGCGCGTCGTGTAGCCCATGAAGTTCCGGTGGAGAGTGCCGTCGGCCAGCGCTCGGGCCAGCTCATCGTCCGGCTTGGCGAAGTGATCCATGCCGATGCTCACGTAGCCGGCTTGGAGCAGGACGTTCCGAGCCGCCATCAACAGGCCGAGCTTGATTTCTCGACTCGGCAGACGGCCCTCCGGCAGGGCGCGCTGGTGGCCCTTGAGCCAGGGCACGTAGGCAAAGGAGTAGATGGCGACCCGGTCGGCACCGAGTGCGACCACGGCGCGAGCGGTCTGCTCGAACGACTCGATGCGCTGGCCGGGCAGGCCATAGATCAGGTCCAGGTTGATGCCTCCCGCGAAGCCCAATCGGCGGGCCGCCGCAACCAGATCGGCGGTCTGCTCCAGCGGTTGGATCCGCCCGATCAGGGCTTGCACCTCCGGGTCGAGATCTTGCACTCCGGCTGAAAGCCGGTTGAAGCCCAAGGCGCTCAAGACCTCCAGATGCTCGGCGGTGGTGACCCGTGGGTCCACCTCGACCGCGATTTCCGCGCCGGGCTCGAACTCGAAGAGCGAAGTGAAGTGCCGGAACAGATCCTCGATTTGCCGGGGCGTGAGATACGTGGGGGTGCCGCCCCCCCATTGGTATTGGGTGACGCGCCGCCGGGATCCCAGCAACGCCGCCACCAATTCCGCCTCCCGCTTCAGTCGCTGGACGTACGGTCCGGAGACCTGCTCCCCGTGGGGAGAGACGATGGCGTGGCAGCCGCAGAACCCGCAGCGACGGGCGCAGAAGGGAAGATGGGTATAGAAAGCCAGCGGTTCCTGCGGGGTTTCCGCCGCCGCAGCCAGTCGCTGGGCATAGTCGGACGGGCCGAACTCCGAGTGGAAATCCACGGCCGTGGGATACGAGGTGTACCGCGGGCCGGGACGATCATATCGCGCCAGCAGTTCCGGCGCGATCTCGAGCGTCGTCGGGCTTGCCACGCTCGGATGTGTACCCCTTCCGGCCTAAACTTCGAGCCCTGCTTTCGCTGAAGAACTCTTTAGGCTGATGGAGGGGTGCCTAAGCTGCGCCCGGGATCAGGAGCAACTTGCCGCTGGTCGCGCGACTCTCGAGGTCCCGGTGGGCATCGGCGGCGCGCGCCAGGGGATAGGTGGCGTGAATGCGGAGCCGCAGGCGCCCGCCAGCAATCCAGCCCAGAATGTCGCCGGCGCGCGCCAGAAGTTCTTGCCGAGTGGCCACGTAGTGTGCCAGCGAGGGCCGGGTGAGAAAGAGCGAGCCTTTCTGGTTGAGGATCTGGGGGTCGAACGGCGCTACCGGCCCGCTGGACTGACCGAAGAGAACCAGCATGCCGCGGCGGGCCAGGCAATTCAAACTCTTCTCGAAGGTGGCGCGCCCGACCGAGTCATAGACCACCTGCACCCCTGCGCCATCGGTGAGCCGCTTGACCTCGGCTTCGAAGTCCTCTTCGGTGTAGCGGATCACGTGGTCCGCGCCCGCCTCCCGGGCCAGCTCGGCCTTGGCCGGGGTCGAGACGGTGCCGATCACGCGCGCCCCGCGGAGCTTGGCGATTTGCACCAGGAGCAGACCCACCCCGCCGGCGGCGGCATGGACCAGACAACTCTGTCCGGCCTGGAGCGGATACGTCGTGCACGCGAGATAATGGGCGGTCATGCCCTGGAGCATAGCGGCAGCGGCCTGCTCCAAGGTGAGGGCCGGGGGTACCAAGACCAGCCGGTCCGCGGGAGCGAGCACGTACTCGGCGTACGAGCCCGGCACGCCGGTCCAAGCAACGCGGTCGCCGAGCGTGAGGCTCGTGACGTCCGGCCCCAGGGCTTCCACCGTGCCGGCCCCTTCCTGGCCCAAGGTAGCGGGCAGCGCCAGGGGATAGAGGCCGCTGCGATGGTAGGTGTCAATGTAGTTGACCCCAGCGGCCGCGACCCGGACCAAGACCTGGCCCGCTGCGGGGCGGGGTTGGGGTAGCTCCTCGTAGCGGAGCACCTCCGGCCCGCCGGTGACATGGATACGGATCGCGTGCATGGGCACTGTCGCTTAAAGCTTAGCGGATCATCGGCCGGCTGCGGGAGTAGGGCCTTCAGGCGCGCGACGGGGAGGCGTCAGGAACGCCCCCCGTCACGGCGTATCGGCTGGCTTCGCTCCCGGCGGTGCCTCGCGCGCCGCCCGGAGCTAGAACGTCGCGGTGACGCCGCCCAGCACCCGCCGCCCGTTCACCGAGCCCCCGTACAGGCTGAAGCGTTTCTGGTCCAACACGTTGGTGCCCACCGCGAACAGCCGGACGTAATTGTTCAGCCGGTAGCCAAGGTTGATGTCCACCATCTGGCTCGAAGGAATCTTGCCGGCGTACACCCCGGCCGCCCAGTCGTAGGCATCGCTGAAGCGGGCGGTGACCGAGGCGTCGAGACCTTGGGCCCCGCTGTAGGTGGCGGTGAGGGAGCCTTTGTGCTTGGGCGTGTTGGGCAGCAGTTTGTCGCCGGTCAAGGAATCCTTCACCGTGAAGTCGAAGAACGTGTAGGCGCCTTCGAGCTTGAACTCGTTGGTGACAAAGTACCCTCCGCCGAACTCCACCCCGCGCTCGATGACCCGGCCCGCGTTGGTATAGGAGACGACCCCCGCCCGGCTGCCGCCTACGGTGGCCAGCAGCGGGCCGAGTTGCGCGGCCAGGCTGTTGTAATTGGTTCGGAGCACCGCAATCGTGCCGAGGATTTGGGCCGCGGTGGCTGCCGGGATGAGGCCTGCTGTTTGGAGCTGCTGCACCCGGGCCTGCAAGCTGTCCAGCTTGTTGGGCACGTTGACCTGCTGGGTCAGGCTGTAGGCGGGATAGGCGGGATTCACGCCCGGCAACAGGTCGGTGACAAAGTCCTTGAGTTCGTTGAGGTACCCGTCAATCGTGACGTAGCCCTTGCGCGAGAAGTTCCCCTTGTAGCCCAGTTCCCAGCCGGTTACCCGCTCCACCTTGAGCTTGGCATTGCCCAAGGCCAACACCTGGGTCAGGGAGTCGAAGTTCCAGGGCAAGGTGTTCGGCAGTTGCAGGCTGGCCAGCGCCGGTCCCAGCGGCCCGCTGTTGAGCGAGGTGAAGAACCCCTCGATGCCGCGCTCCAAGGTCCGCGGGCCGGTTTGAGGGGAGGCGACCGGGACCCGCAGGAAAAATTCCGAGTAGTTGGGCGTCTGGAAAGCTTGATTGAAGGTGAAGCGCACGGAGTGCTGCTCGTTGGGACTGAACACCAGGGCTCCTTTGGGCGAGACCTGGCCCTCGATCAGGTTGCCGTCGTCCCACCGCGCCGCCCCCACCACACGGAGCTGGGGCGTGAGGGCGTATTCGAGCTGGCCGTAGGCCGAGACGTAGTGGTCGCTGCGGTCGTCGTCAGCGGGAGCCATCAGCGTGCCTTGGGTGTTGACCGTGAGGTTTCGGAACGAGGCTCCCAAGACCACCTTGGCTTTGTCTCCGGCAAAGGAGCGATTGTACTGGCCCTCGACGTGATAGATGGACGATTTCTCCTCCAACGGCAGGCCGGAAGCCAGCGAGTACTGCGGCTCTCGCGAATCGCGGCCGGAGTACCAGGCCATCAGGTTGTAATTGCGAGCAGCCCAGGACGCCCGAGCCCAGGGACGCAGAGCCTTGGTGACCTGCACCCGCCCAATCCCGGTCACGAACAGCTCGTTTTCCACTTGGGAGGCTCCGCCTTCCACCGTCACCACGGATCCGCCGGGCGCGTAGTAATCGAGCCGCGCGTTCCCGAAGGTGTTGACGATGGGATCCCGGTCGCCCGTGACCGCGCCGGTCGCGGTGTCCGAAAACGTCTGGCCGTTGAGCGGCCGCCGCTCGTAGCCAAAGGTCGGGAACTTGACCGGATCCGAGGTGGCGGCGGCATACTCGCTGGCAAAATCCTGCCCGCTCTTCAGCGTGCGGGACCGAGACCAGGTATCGCTGCTGGAGTAACCCGCCGCGAGCTTGTAGCCCAGCTTGCCTTGCGACAAAACCCCCGCGTGGCGCAGGTCGCCCTTGAAGGTGCTGAGTTCGCCTCCGGTGAGGGTGAGCCGCGTGCCGCGGATGTCTCGGGCCGCCGGGCTCGTGACGCTCAACACTCCGCTAAAGGCATTGGCCCCGTACAGTGCTGATCCCGGACCGCGGACCAGCTCCACCCTTGCCCCATCCTCCAGGGGAGGGTTGGCGCCCCATTCTTGGGCCCCCAAGAACGCGACGGCCAAATCTCGGCCGTCCTGAAGCACCAGGACCCGCCGGTTGAGCGAGGAGTTGAACCCTCGGGCGTTCAGGTTGAAGTCGGTGACCCCGCTTTGGACCAAGTCCACGCCGGGGACGTTGGCGATGGCCCGGGGCAGCTGGCCCGTAATGGCGGCCGTGCGAACCTGGGGGATGTCGGCAATGGACACGGCCGCCGGCGCCTCTACCACGCGTTCCGGCGTACGGGACGCGGTGACCACCACTTCCTCCAAGGCCACCGGCTGGGCCTCCAGCACCGCGTCCACCGTGGTGGTGCCCCCGGCGGTCACGGCGGCTTGGATCTCTTTGGGCCGATAGCCAAGCCACCGGAAGAGAATGACCTGCTGGCCCGCTGGGACGCGCTCTAACCGGTAGGTCCCGTCCGGGCCGGTCGCGGCGGCAATGCCGGTGCCCCGGACCATGACGCTCACCCCTGCCAAGGGCGTCCTTTCGTCCTGGCGAGTGACCTTACCTTGCACCTGGCCGGTCCCCTGGGCCCAGCCCGAAACCGGACCCAGCAGCGCCATCGCGGCTACGCCGGCGATCGCACAGATCCGGCCGGCCGCTTGCTTGGTTCGCTCTCGCATGTCGCCGTCCTCGCAGTTGGTGGGGTTGCCTGAGGTTGAGGGCCCTCGAGGCCTACCGCTGGACACCCGAGCGCCCTGGCTCGTGCCGCAAAAATGCATCATGCGCCGACCTGGCGCGAGGCCGCCCGCCCGGCTGGTTGTCTGCCGCGGCGCGCGGTACCTTTAATCCGAATAGGCTAGTCCGGTACTGGGGGCCGTAGCCGAGGACCGCGGCTGGCGGGGTGCGCTCCCGCGGTGACGTCTGGGGCTCAACAGGTGATTAGGTAGGGACTCAACGGGAGGTGCTGCCGTGAAGCGCGCGATCCTGCTGGTTGTGGGACTGGGCATGTGGGCGGTTGGCGCCGGGGCCCAGCCTGGAGTGAGAAAACTGCGTCTTGCCGTAGCGGATTTTGACTTCGCCAAGGCGCGGCAGTCGGCTGAGGAACTCTTTGGTGGAGAGGCGGACGTCGGCAAGGCCCTGGCGGATTTGGTCTCGGAGCGGCTGCCTGCATGTGCCCGCTACGAGCTGGGCCCCCGGGCCAATCTGCCGGAGGCCGGCCGCTCCGATCCAGGGGCGGCCAGCCAGTTTGCGCAGTCGGGCACCGATGTGGTGCTGACCGGAACGGTGCTGGCTTATGGCAAGCAGGAAGCGCAAGGGCCGGGGGTCAATATCCGGGTCGGGCGGATTGGCCTGGGTCGAGTGGGGCGGCAAGTCTCGGTGGCGTTCGCTTCCCTTTCCGTCCAGTTCGTTGGCCCGGGGGGCCTGCTCGCTCTCCCGCCGGTTCTGGCTCAGGGAGAAGCGACCGGTTCCGGCACCTCCATCCTCGGCGAGATGGATGTGGCGGGCCTCAAGGCAGGCGGGCGGCTCAATTTGAGCGGAGAGGGATTCAGCAAGACGACGCTGGGCCAGGCCACGACCAAAGCGCTCGATGCCTTGTGCAAGCAGGTGGATGGCCTGTACGACCAGGTAGCCGCGCAACTGACGGCGGCGGCTGCTCCGCCCGCGCCCCCGGCTGCGCCGCCCGCCGCGCCAGCCGGGCCTCTGCCCGCCCTCTACGGGGCTCCCATCACCGGCCCGTTTGTTTGGGGGCTTTACCAGTTCAAGGGGACCGAGCACTTCAAGTATGGCGCGGTGGTGGTGGAGGACGGCCAAAAGAAGGAGGGCTGGTACACGCTGGACGCGCAGCCCGGCACTGGGGGCAACTACCGGCTCACCGTGGCCGGACAGCTTGGAAGCGACTCCTTCCGGTCCACCACCACCGTCGCACCAGGGCAAGGCGTGCCGTTCATGCAGGTCGCGGCCATGGGACCGGGAGCGATTCTGCTGTTCAGCCCCATCTACATGATGTTCGGGGGCCAGCAGTGGGAGGTGGGCAACGAGTGGACGTTCACCGAGGAGGGCGAGACCGCGTCGTTCAAGGTGGAATCCACCTGTTCGTACGCCGGGGTGAGCGGCCTCAGGGGTGTGTGGCGCAAGAACAACGCGATCATGCTGGACATGTGCGTGTCACCGAACGTGGCGCTGCCGCTGGCGGTGACCATGAACGAGGAAGGCGGGACCACGTCACACCAGATGGTGCTGGTCGAGTTCAGGCCCTAACCCCGGCGGCTTGCGCCGCGCAGCGCTTCGGACCGTGGGGGCACGGGGTGCCCCTCCTCCGGGACCTGAGCCCCTCCGCAGAGCCGCGGCTTGGCCTTCGGCGTTGAGCTGCCTATAATCCCGTGCCACCAGCGAGGGCCAGGTAGCTCAGTTGGTAGAGCAGCGGACTGAAAATCCGCGTGTCGGCAGTTCGATTCTGCCCCTGGCCACCTCCTAGGGAGGCCGCCCCAGCGGCGGCCTCCTTTGTCTTGCCCAGCTTCCCCGTTCATCGAAACCTCACAGCGCGTTCATGCCCGCCGGCCTTCATTGGATTCGGATTGCGGGACACCGCCGAGTGTGCGTCAGCCCGGGGGAGCCCATGCCCGAAGCGCCCAGCGATCAGCGTCAAGCCCAACTGCTGCATCAGCATCGCGACTTGCGCCGCCTGTTCAATGAGGTGGAGGCCGCTGCAACCCGCCCGGGCGAGGTGATGCCGCTGCTGGAGACCCTTCGGGAAGCGCTCAGGGCACATTTCGTTGATGAGGAAGGCGAGGGGGGCCTGGCCGACGCCGTGCGGGCGTCAGCTCCGTGGTCCCTCCGCCGACTGGACGACCTGCTGGCTGAGCATCGCGAGCTGCTGGAAGCGGCGGACCGGCTTCTCGCCCGCGGCCGCGCGCTCCTCGCGGGCCCGCTGGCGGAGTTCGCCGGCGAGACCAGGGCACTCCTGCGCCGCCTGCGGCAGCACGAAGCGCGAGAGACCGAGGTGTTGTCCGACGCCGTGCATCATGACATTGGGAGCGGATGAACATGCCCAAGAAGTCTCCGGGCTCTGGTGATCCGAAGCCCAAACGAACTGAGGGGCGCGGGGGCCGTGCTGCTTCCACCGCTCAGCAGCCGCCGGCCCGGGAGCCTACCGCCGACCAAATCCGGATACGGGCGTACGAGATTTACTGCGCTCGAGGAGGCGAGCCGGGGCGGGAACTGGACGACTGGCTCGAGGCCGAACGGCAGCTGCGCGCCGGACTTTAGGGAGCCCGGCGCGATCGCTTTAGCGCCCGGCCGGCTGGCGGATTACCAGGCTCCGGCCGCAGCCGTGGCACCTCACCAGGCAGACCCTGGCGTCATCTTCGGTGCCCGGCTCGCGATCCTTGCCCACCGTGGTCTCCAAGGGGAAACCGCAATGGGGACATTCCACGGGGCGGCCCGCCACGATCAGGGTACGGATCCGGGCGGCATCGTCGAGCGAGAAGCCGGCGCTGCGGCGCCCCCAGGGGGATGTGCGGATCATGGGACCTCCTCTCCGCTGGCCAGCAGGCTAGGATGCCGGCCCCGCCACAAACATGGGGCTCGCGCCTTGAAGATTGACCGCCGCCTCCTGTGAAGGGGCCTTCGGGAGCCGTTCACGGAACCCGAGGCACCCGCACGCTCTATTTACCGGCAGGTCCGGGGCGAGGTTCCTCCCCTGCGGGCGGGTGCCATGGCGCGCGCTGCGCTGCGACCAGCGGGTCGCTCTCCTCCTGAAGCCGCCGCTTCCCATCTTGGAGACGGTCTGACGGTCGTGCACGTGGGCGCTGAGTATTGGCCCGTGGCCCAAGTTGGAGGTCTGGCGGAAGCCCTCCACGGGCTTGCCACGGCCCAGTACCGGGCGGGAGCGCGGGTGGTTGCCGTAGTCCCCTTGTATCGCCGAGTCCGGCAAGCGGGCCTGCCGCTCGAACTCGGCGGCGCGGTGCGCATGGGCCCAGGGCTGGGGCAAGAGCGGGTGCGCTGGTGGCGCTGGGAGCGGCCGGGAGAGCCCGAGGTATGGTTCGTAGATCATCCGTGGTTCGATCGCGATGGCATCTACGGGGAAGGCGCTGGGGAATACGGCGACAACGGGGAGCGATTTGCCCTTCTGAGTCGGGCTGCGGTGCACCTGCTCGACGAGGCCGCGCCCTCGGGCCCGGCGGTACTCCACGCCCACGACTGGCACGCAGCGCTGGCCCTGGTCTACTTGCGCACGACCCCTCCGCGGGTCGTACCCTCGAGGCCCGCCGCGGCGGTGCTCTCGGTGCACAATGCGGCCTTCCAGGGACATTTCCCTGCCGAGCTGGTGAGCGCCGTGGGACTGCCGCCCGAGGTCTACGACTGGCGCCGCCTGGAGTGGTACGGCCGGGCCAACTGGCTCAAAGGGGGGTTGGCCTACGCCGACGCCGTGGTCACGGTGAGTCCCACTCATGCGCGGGAGCTTAGGACCGAAGCCGGCGGCTTCGGGCTCCATCAGACCTTTGCCGGGCTGGGGGAGCGCCTGAGGGGGATCCTCAACGGGATTGACACCGAGTCGTGGAATCCCGCTCGGGATTTCCTGATCCCGGCGCGATACTGCGCGGCGCGGCTTGCCGGCAAGCAGGCGTGCAAGCTGGCGCTCCAGCGGGAACTGGGCCTGGTCCCGGGAGAGCGCATCCCCTTGGCGGTCATGAGCACGCGGCTGGTTTGGCAGAAGGGGCTGGACCTCATCCTGGACGGTCTGGTCGAGCGGTTCGATGGCTTGCAGTTCGCGTTCTTGGGGCGCGGGGAACCCCGCTACGAGGCGGCCCTGGCCAGCCTGGCGGCCCGCTTTCCGGGCCGGGTCGTGCTGGATCGAAAATTCAGCGAGGTCCGAGAGCGCCGCCTGCTGGCAGGTGCGGACCTGCTGTTGATGCCTTCCTTCTACGAGCCCTGCGGGCTCACCCAGATGCGGGGGCAGCGCTACGGCGTGCTGCCGGTGGCGCGGCGGGTGGGCGGGCTGGCCGATACGATCGATCCGGAAGCCGGCTTTCTCTTCGACGATCCTACGCCTGAGGCGCTAGCCGGCGCCCTGGCTCGGGCGCTGGCCGCCTACGGAGGGGAGCGCGAGTGGAGGGCCCGGATGCGACGGGCCATGGGCCGGGACTTTAGCTGGTCGGGCCCGGTGAGGGAGTATCTGGATCTTTACCGCCGTACCCTAGCTGCCCTGGGGCTTCGGCCCGGGGCCCGCCGGGGTCCCCCCTCGCGAGCCGGAGTGGTTCGCTCTCAGGCGGTGGGTCCCGCTCACCGGCGCATCCGACTGGAGGAAACCAGGGCCGGGCGTTTTACTTAGGCCCATGACCCAACCAGACGCCTTGCCCCACCTCCCCGAGCCCATTGCCGGGCTAGCGGGGGTCGCGACCAATCTCTTTTGGAGCTGGAGCCGCGAGGCCCGAGCCCTCTTTCGGGCGCTGGATCCGGTGTTGTGGCACGCGACCCGGCACAATCCGGTCGAGTTGCTGCAGCGGGTAGATCCAGGCCGCCTAGCGGCGTGCGCCGAGGACCCAGCGTTCATGAAGCGCTACCGCGCGGTCCTGGAAAGCCTGGAGCACCATCTCTCCTCCAGCGAGACGTGGTTTGCAGGCCGGTATCCGGATTGGGGCACCCGCCCGGTGGCGTATTTCTGCGCCGAGTTTGGCTTGCACAACTCGATCCCGATCTATTCGGGTGGGCTCGGCGTGTTGGCGGGGGACTTTTGCAAGGCCGCCTCCGACTTGGGGATCCCGATGGTCGCCGTCGGGCTGCTCTACACTCGGGGCTACTTCGACCAGCACGTCCGGATTGACGGGTACCAAGAAGACAGCGAGGAACGCCTAGACCCCGGGGTGACCCCGCTGTCGCCGGTGCTGGGTCCCGGAGGCGAGCCGTTCTTGGCCACCGTGACCTGCCGGGGTCGCACCATCCACGTGGGAGCGTGGCGGGTACTGGTGGGCCGGGTGCCGGTGTATCTGCTCGACACGGACCTCGAGTCGAACGATCCGGCGGACCGAGAGCTGTCCCACCGCCTCTACGCGGGGGGGCCGGACATGCGGTTGCGGCAAGAGTGGGTGTTGGGCGTGGGCGGGGTGCGGGTGTTGCGGGCGGTGGGGATCGATCCCGTGGTCTGGCACGCCAACGAGGGCCACGCCGCGTTCATGTTCGTCGAGCGATTGCGGGAGCTGGTGGCCGGCGGGGTGCCCTACGCCGAGGCGGTGTGCCGGGTGCGGTCCACGAGCGTGTTTACCACGCACACGCCGGTTCCGGCGGGCCACGATGTCTTCGGCTTGGATCAGGTGGTCGAGTGTACCGGCCCGATCTGGGAGCAACTGGGCGTGGATCGCGAGGCGTTTTTCCGGCTGGCGTACCACCCGAGCCGCGACGGTTCGAGCTTCCACATGACGGCCATGGCGATTCGGCTCGCTCGGTATGTCAACGGGGTCTCGCGCCGGCACGGCCAGGAGACGCGGCGCATCTGGCGCGACCTCTGGCCCGGGCGCGAGCCGGAACGGGTGCCCATTGGCGAGGTCACCAACGGAGTCCATCTGGCCACGTGGATGGCGCACCCGCTCAAGGAGCTGCTGGATCAGCACTTGGGGGAAGACTGGATGCGGCGCATGGACGATCCGGCGGTCTGGGATCGGGTCCTCACCCTGGATGACCAGGCCTTGTGGGGCGTGCACGTGCGGTTCAAGGCCCAGCTCATGGATTTCATTCACGAGGAGTCCCGCTTGCGCTGGCGCGACTACTGGAAAGATGCTCCGCATTTGGTGGGTGCGGGCACCATGCTCACCGCCCGCGATCTGACCATCGGGTTTGCGCGGCGCTTTGCCACGTACAAGCGGGCCGACCTGGTATTTCGGGACCCGGATCGTCTGCGTCGGATTCTGGTCAATCCGCGGCGGCCGGTGCAGATCGTCTTTGCTGGCAAGGCGCATCCCGCCGACGAGCCCGGCAAGCAGATGCTGCAACGGGTGTACGCCTATACCAGAGACTTGGGCTTCGAGGGGCGGATCGCCTTCCTCGAGGATTACGAGCTGCACCTGGCGCACCGCCTAGTCCAGGGAGTGGATCTGTGGCTCAATCTGCCCCGGCCGCCCATGGAAGCCTGTGGCACCAGCGGAATCAAAGCGGCCATGAACGGGATTCCCCAACTCGGCACCGCGGATGGCTGGTGGGCGGAGGGATACACCGGGATGAATGGCTGGATGATCCCGCCGCCCCCGGATGGCGCGGACGGCGACCAGTTCGATGCGGAGCAGCTCTATCGCTTGCTGGAGGAGGACGTGGTGCCCTTGTTCTACGATCGTGACGATCGCGGTGTCCCGGTGGGTTGGGTGCAGCGGATGAAGCACGCCCTGCACGTGGCCGGCCGGCACTTCAATGCCCGGCGGGCGATGGGGGAATACGTGGATCGGTATTACGCTCCCGCGGTACGCGGCGATCCGTCCCCTGACGATCCCCCCACTGCTTAGGCGCCGAACCGTGGCGGTGCCGGGCAGAGGAAACGCAAGCTTCACGGTGGTGCACCTGACTGCCGAGTACTGGCCGTATGCGCGGACCGGGGGACTGGGTGAGGCGGTGCAAGGCATCGCGCGCCACCAGGCTAAAGCGGGGATCCCCACGTGCGCCATTCTCCCGCTCTACCGGTCGGTGCGGGAGCGGGGGCTCGATCTGATGCCCCTAGGGCCGCCGGTGGCGGTCGCGACCGGAGCCGGTCGCGAACAGGTGCAGCTGTGGGGCTTGAGCCACCAGCCGGAGAGGGCGCCGCGGGTGGTGTTCGTGGCTCATCCGCCGTCCTTCGACCGGGCCGGCATCTACGGGGATCTCGGCGCCGACTACCCCGACAATGACCGGAGGTTTGCCCTCTTGTGCCGCGCGGCGCTGGACGCCTTGCCGCAGTTGGTCTCGCCGCCTGTGGTCCTGCATGCGCACGATTGGCATACCGCGCTGGCGCCGGTCTATCTGAGGGTGCTGCTGGCAGGCGATCCGTTTTACGACCGGGTCGCGACGGTGCTGTCGGTGCACAATGCAGGCTTCCAAGGCCACTTTCCCCGCGAATCGCTGGCCGCAGTGGGCCTGCCGGACTCGCTCTTCGACTGGCGCTTCCTCGAATGGTTCGGGCGGGTCAACTGGCTCAAGGGAGGTCTCGCGTTCACCGACTGTGCCACCACGGTGAGCCCGACGCATGCCTACGAGCTGCGCACCGAAGTGGGAGGATTCGGCCTGCACGACTCGTTCATCGCGCTGAAGGATCGGTTCGTGGGCATTTTGAACGGCATTGATACGGACTTGTGGAACCCCGAGACGGACCCCTACCTGCCGGCCAACTACTCGGCTGCCAACTTGGAAGGCAAGCGGCGCTGCAAGGCCGCGCTGCAGCAAGCCTTGGCGTTGCCGGCGGGGCCGGACATTCCGGTGATCGGGATGACGGCCCGCCTGGTGGCGCAGAAGGGGCTGGACCTCATCTTGGAGGGTCATTTGCTGTGGGCGGCGCCCGCCCAGTTCGTGTTCTTGGGCAGCGGAGAGGCCCGCTACGAGGCGGCCTTGGCCGAGATTGCCGCGGCCATCCCTGATCGGGTAGCCGTGACGTTCGACTTCAGTGACGAGCGGGAGCATCGCTTGCTCGCCGGTGCGGACGTGCTGCTCATGCCCTCGCTCTACGAACCCTGCGGGCTCACCCAGATGCGGGCGCAACGGTACGGCGCGCTCCCGTTGGCTCGGCGGGTGGGAGGGTTGGCCGACACGATCGAGGATGAAGAGTCTGGCTTCCTGTTCGACGAATACACGCCCGCAGCGCTGGAGCGGGCTGCGCGGCGGATGCTGGCCTTGTACGAAGAACGCGAGGCCTGGACGCTCCATGTGCGGTACGCCATGAGCCGCGATTTCAGTTGGGGGGCCTCGATCGCCCGCTACAGCGAGATGTACCAGCGGGCGCTCGCCCGGCGGGAGGGGGGCTGATGGATTTCGTGCTGGCGCTTCACAGCCACCTGCCCTGGGTGCTCCATCACGGCCGCTGGCCCCATGGCAGCGATTGGCTGTGCGAGGCGGCCCTGGACACGTACCTGCCCCTGCTGGAGCGGCTCCGCGCGCTGGACGCCCGCGGGATAGCGGTCCCGGTCACCCTGGGGTTCACGCCCGTCTTGGCCAATCAGCTCGAGCAGGCAGACTTTCGGCGGGAGCTGGAAGCGTATCTCGAGCACCGGCTGCGGGCATGCGAGCAGGCTCCCGCATCGCTGGCGACCACCGGCGACAGCCAGCTCATCCCGCTGGCCGATTTCTGGCAGCGGCGGTACCGGCGCCTCAGGGACCTCTACCAGGCGATCGGCGGGGACCTCATCGGTGCCTTTCGAGCGCTCCAGGCGGCCGGCCGGATCGAGCTGATGAGCTCGGCCGCGACCCACGGGTATTTGCCGCTGCTGGCCCGCGACGAGAGCATTCGGCTCCAGTTGGTGCTGGGGAGGGCCGAGCACCGGCGGCTGTTCGGTACGGATCCTGCGGGGTGCTGGCTGCCCGAGTGCGCCTACCGGCCCCGGGGGCGGTGGGAGCCGCTGCCGGGCGGGCCTCGGGCCCGCCTGCGCCGGGGCATCGAGGAGCACCTGGCGGGGGCGGGGTTCCGGTACTTTTTCACGGACGCGCACCTGGCCCAGGCGGGAACTGCCTTGGGAGCGTACCCGGACGTGCCGATCGGAGTAGAACGTTTCGACGCTGCGCGCCACGGTGGACCGCCGTCCGAGCCGGCAGGCTTGGCGCGGTCGCCCTATCGGGCGTATGGAGTAGGTGCGGGCCGGGGCCATACGGACGTTGTGGCGCTGGTTCGAGATCCGCGTTCTTCTCTTCAAGTGTGGAGCCGGCAGCAAGGTTATCCTGGCGACGAGTGGTACCTCGAGTTCCACAAGATCCGCTGGCCCGAAGGGCTGAAGCTGTGGCGGGTCAGTGCGCCCGGCTCGGACCTGGGTGCCAAACAGCCCTATCAGCCCGCCCGGGCGGTCGAGCGCGCGGCGCAGCACGCGGACCACTTTGCGGGCGTGCTGGCCGGTATCGCTGCCCGGGCGCGAGATGCTCCCGGCGTGATCGTGGCTCCGTTCGATAGCGAGCTGTTCGGCCACTGGTGGTTCGAGGGTCTCGACTTCCTGGAGGCACTCTACCGGCGCTTGGCAGGTGGTGGGCCGGTGCGGCCCGTGACCGCGTCTCGACACCTGAGCCAGGGTGCTCCGCGGCAGCGCGTGCGCCTGGCGGCAGGCTCCTGGGGAGCGGGTGGGGACCATAGCATGTGGCTCAATGACCGCACTGCCTGGACCTGGCGGCGGCTGTGGGCGCTGGAAGCAGGGTTCTGGGATGCCGCTCCCAAGGGATTGCGGGCGGGATCTGCTTGGCGCGCGGTGGTGGCGCAAGCGGCGCGAGAGTTGCTCCTGGCTCAGGCCTCCGACTGGCAATTCATCATCTCGACCGGCGCGGCTGGCGATTACGCTGAGCGCCGTTTTCTGGAGCACTGCGAAGCGGCTGAGCGCCTGACGGCCCTGCTAGGGGCGGCGAGCGAGGAGGACGACCTCAGGACGGCTGCCGGGCGGCTGGCCGATGAGCTGCGCGCCCGCGACGGCCTCTTTGCCGATGTGCTGCCGGCAGTGGAGCAGGCCCTTGGCGAGGGTCGCCCGGAGACCTCCGCTGAGGCATGAGCCGCCCCCTTCGGAGCGTCATCGTTCACGGGCACTTCTACCAGCCGCCTCGGGAAGACCCCTGGTTCGACGAAGTGGAACGCGAGCCGTCGGCCGCTCCGTACCATGACTGGAACCAGCGCGTGCAGCACGAGTGCTACCGCGCCGTGGTCGCGGCCCGGGTGCTGGCGCCCGACGGCCGCATCAGCCGGATCGTCAACACGCTTGCCTGGATCAGCTTTGACGTGGGTGCCACGCTGTGCGAGTGGCTGGAGCGGGAAGCGCGCCCAACTTATGAGGCGATGCTGGAGGGCGATCGGCTGAGCCGGATGCGCTGCGGCGGGCACGGGAACGCGATGGCGATGCCCTATCACCACGTGATCCTGCCGCTGGCCTCCCGCCGGGACAAGGTGACCGAGGTGCGGTGGGGGATCGCCGACTTCCGCCGGCGGTTTGGCCGCGATCCGGTCGGCATGTGGCTCCCGGAGACCGCCGTGGATGACGAGACGCTGGAGGTACTGGCCGCCGAGGGGATTCGCTTTACCGTGCTCGCGCCGCACCAAGTAGCAGGCGCCCCGGCCGACGGCTCGCCCGGCCTCTACCGCACTGGCGGCGGCCGGCGCATCGCGATCTTTGCCTACGACGGCCCGATCTCCCACGAGGTGGCCTTTGGCGGCCTATTGCAGGATGCCGCGGCTTGGGAAGCGCGGCTCCTGGCCGATCAGGGAGGGCCTCCGCGGACGCTCGTGACCGTGGCGACGGATGGGGAGACCTACGGGCACCACCATGCTTTCGGGGAAATGGCCTTGGCCGCCCTGTTGGTGCGGCTGGAAGGCCGGTCCGACGTTCGGGTCGAAAACTTCGCCAGCTTCTTGGAGCGCCACCCGGCCGCGAAGCCGGTAACCATCGTGGCCCCCAGCTCGTGGAGCTGCCCCCACGGGGTGGAGCGCTGGCGCAGCGACTGCGGCTGCAAGGCGGCACCCGAGCGGCCTACCCAGCAGCGGTGGCGCCGGCCGCTGCGCGAGGCCCTCGATTGGCTGGCGCGAGAACTCCATGCGCGCTACGAGCAGGAAGGCTGGGAGCTGTTAGGCGACCCCTGGACCGCACGCGATGCCTACGGCACCGTGGTCGGGGCGGGTGGCGACGCGGTGGGCCGCTTCGCCCGGGAAGCCCTGGAGCGGCGCGGCGCGTGGACCGAGGCGCGCGCGATTCGGGCGCGCGAGCTGCTGGAGATGGAGCGGGATGCGCTGCGCATGTTCACCTCGTGCGGCTGGTTCTTCGACGATATTGGAGGCATCGAGGCGGCCCAAGTGCTCAAGTACGCCGCCCGCGCCATCGCCCTGGCCGGCCCTGGAGCGGAGGCCCTGGAGGCGAGTTTCGCGCAGCGCTTGGCAGAAGCGCCGAGCAATGATCCCCGTTACGGCAGCGGGCGCGAGGTGTACTGGGCTCGGGCGCACCCTCCGGTGGCTCCAGCGGCCCGCGCCGCGGCAGGCTATGCCGCCGCCCGAGCGGTGGCACCCGAGATCGAGGGCGGCTCCCGCTGCTACCCGGGGCGCGCGGAAGGAGATGAGGTGGTCGTGACCCACTGCCGCACCGGCCGGGCCCACCGCTTCCGGGTGACGGTGCTGGACCCTGAGGGGCCCGGTCTCGTCGCCGTGGTGCAGGCGGTCGGGCGCGAGGGTGAAATTCGCGTGCCGCTGGCCCAGCTCCCCGAGCAAGCCGCCTCGGCGATCCGCGGAAGTCTGCGCCGCCGGCTCGCACGCCGCTGGCTCGGACCGGGGGAGCTGGAGGCGTTGGGAAGCGGGGAGTTGGGGCTTCGCGAAGCAGCCTCGCGGGCGCTCAAGCGGGCGGTTGCCTCGCTGGCGGAAGGCGAAGTGGATGCGATCGGAGCACAGGTCATGGGCCTGGCGGATCTGCTCGAACTCTTGGAGGAAGCTTTTCCCTTCGACGCCCAGACGGCGTTTTTCCGCATTTGGGAGGGCGCTGACCCTGTGCGGGCGGGAGCCCTAGCCTCCATCGCCCGGCGGCTGGGGTTCGCATGAACGCACCGGTCAGGCTGGTGTTTGGCGTCCACCTGCACCAGCCCGTAGGCAACTTCGATCACGTTATCGCCCAGCACGTGCGAGAAGCCTACCGGCCCTTCCTTCAGGCGGTGGTCGAGGGCGAGTTCCTGCCCATCGCCCTGCACCTCTCGGGCCCGCTGCTGGAATGGCTCGAGGCCCGCGATGCCGCCTATCTCGACTTGGTCGGCCGGCTGGTGTCCGAGGGGCGGGTGGAGTTGCTGCTGTCCGGTTACGATGAGCCGATCCTCTGCGCCCTATGGCGTGCGGACCGCCTCGAACAGGTGCAGCGCATGCGGGAGGCGCTGAAGCGGAGGTTCGGCGTGGAAGCGACTGGCCTCTGGCTCACCGAGCGGGTCTGGGAGCCTGACCTGGTGGGCGATCTGGCGGAGGCCGGCGTGCGCTACGTGCTGGTGGACGACCGGCATTTCCTGGTGAGCGGATTTCCCGGGGAGCGTCTCCACGCGCCGTACTGGACCGAGGGGAACCAGCGCCGGCTGGCGCTGCTGGCCATTGATGAGCGGCTGCGCTACCTGGTGCCGTTCAGGCCGCCGGCGGAGGTTGCCGAGTACTTCAAGGGCCTGCGGGCGGCGGGGTGTGGGTTGGCCGTGCTGGTGGACGATGGCGAAAAGTTCGGCGGCTGGCCGGGCACCCGGGAGTGGGTGTTCGAGCGCGGCTGGCTGCGGGAGTTCTTGGCCGCCATGGCCGCCCTGGTGGAAGCGGGGGAGGTGCGCCTGGTGACCCCATCCCAGGCGCTGGCGGAGGTGGAGAGCGGAGGCTTGGCCTACCTGCCCACGGCGTCCTACCGGGAAATGGAGGGATGGGCCTTGCCGCGCGAGGCGGCGCTTCGGCTCAAGCAGTTGGAAAAAGACCTGGGCGCGGATCGCTTGAGCGGTCCCGACGGGGCATTGGTGCGAGGAGCGCACTGGAGGAGCTTCCTGGTCAAGTACCCGGAAGCGAACCGGATGCACAAGAAGATGCTGGCGCTCTCGGCGCTGGCGCGCGCGCGGGGCGATCCGCCGGCCGCGCGGCGGGCCATCGGCCGGGCCCAATGCAATGACGCCTATTGGCACGGCGTCTTCGGCGGCTTGTACCTGCCGCACCTTCGGGCGGCGGTGTGGCGCAACCTGGCCTTGGCCGAGGGCGAGCTTAGGCGAGGCGAGCCGCTGGGTTGCGAACAAGCGGACTTGGACGCCGACGGGCACCAGGAGATCTGGGTCCACTCCGGGCAGTTCTCTGCGTGGGTCAGTCCCCGGCGTGGCGGGGCGC
Source organism: Gemmatimonadota bacterium (assembly GCA_037440225.1). Classification (GTDB taxonomy): domain Bacteria; phylum Gemmatimonadota; class Gemmatimonadetes; order Gemmatimonadales; family GWC2-71-9; genus JACPAP01. Next base: position 281,180 of record JBBIUN010000005.1, read on the forward strand.
TGGAAGAGCTGACGCTCTTCGATCGGGGCGTGAACCTGGCCGATACGCTCACACGCTGGCGCGAGGCGTATCACTTCGAGCCTGCCGAGGACGCGACCGGCACTGAGGTGAGCCGTAGCCCGGATGGCACGCCCAGTATCCACGACCTCGAGCGGCATGTGAGGCTGGCCAAGGTGCCCGCGTTCGACGCCGAAGCCCGGGCGCTATTCGTGGATCGGGTGCTGCCGGGGGCGCTGGCGATGGAGGATTATGCGCGCGGTCAATTTGCGGCGATCCACTCCTGGGCCGCGCGGCCGTTTTCGGCCCGCGTGTGGTGCGAGGCCGAGTCCCTGGTGGTAGGACTGGACGCCGCCCAGCCCATGCTGGAGAAGCGATATCGCTTCGAGCCGCGGGGCGACGTGGTGGTGAGCTTTACGTGGGACCCCGATGCCTTCCCGCCGGATGCGGTGTTTGCTACCGAGCTGTCGCTGGCCCGCACGGTCGAAACCCGAACCACGCCGGCCGCGGAGGTGTGGAGTTACCCGATCGTGACGATCGCCAAGTCGGAACGAGGCTTGGAGGAAACGGTCCAGGGCCAAGCGCTGACCCTGCGCTGGCCAGCGAGCGTGGGACACGCCACGGTGCACGTGCTGGTGGGCTGAACCATCGCCTTCGAAGCGTCCGGTGATCGGGTTAGGGGACCGGCGGCTTGCGGTCTGTGGCGCCGGATGGCGACTGCCGTTGGGGCGCGAAGCGCAGCAGGAATCCCACCAGGACGATGCCCGTGGCCACGCTCACCAGGGTGCCGTTTTCCAGTCGCATCCCCATTAGTCCCAAGCCCCCTCCCACGAGCAACAGGGCCAGCCTGAGGTGCAAGAACCGGTCTTTCCGGCGGTGGCGGCTGAAAAACACGTCTCCAACATGTGCCCCGCCGTGCGGTGGCGCCATCCTCGACACGAAACGGCGCCAGCCCGGCAGTCCGCACGGTGCATGTCGGTCTGAACCGGCAACCAGGAACGCCGGTGAGCCGCGGGCGCCGGGAGGCTGCGAGATCCTGCGGGCCAACGCCAGCCGGCTGGCTGAAGCCCGGCGCAACCGGGTGGGCCCAGCCTGCTGGGTCCTGTCTCGCTGATCGTCCGGGTGCCCGGTGGAACCCCCTAGCCCTGAAGGCCCCGGGATACGGCAATGAGCGCTCCGAGAATGGTCACCCACCCGAGAAACATCCAGCGAACGAGCTCAGCCCGCTGATTGGCCAAGGCCGCCACCAGCCGCTCTTCCAAGCCGGTGAATCGTCCCTCCAACCCTGCCCAGCGCGCCTCCCACTTCGCATCCAACTCCCCCAAGCGGCTTTCCCACCTGGCCCCCGCTTCGGCAAGCCGCCGGGCCGTCTCCGCTTCGAACGCGGTGAACCGCTGTTCCCATCGGTTTTCGAGTCGCTTGAGGTGCTGCTCGACGCTGGTGAGGCGCTCCTCGACCCCGGTGAGGCGTTGCTCGAGCCCGGTGAGGCGTTGCTCGGCCCCGGTCAAGCGTTGCTCGACCCCGGTCAGGCGTTGCTCAACCTCGTCGAGGCGCTGGTGGACCTCGGTGCTTAGGTCACCGAACCGCCGCTCCCATTGGGCGTCGAGCTGCCCCAAGCGCTGGTCCAGCTGCGTTTTCAAGTCGGTGAAACGGTGCTCCCACTCTGCGCGGACTTCGGCGAAGCGCTGTGCGAGCTTCGCATCGAAGCGCGCGAAGTTCAGTTCGTTGATCTGCCTGAGGTCGGAGCGGTACGTGGCGTCCATCTCATTGAACCAGTTGACCAACTCATCGGCGACCTTGTCGCCGAGCTTCTCGTAAAACTCGCGAGAAAGCTTAGCGGTAACGGGCACCTGGCCTCCCGGCAGGGTTCCGGGACCAAGGTATCATAAGCTCGGCGAGGAGCCGGTATCAATATGTTGCAGATCGGCGCCGTTCTTTGCGACCCTCGCCCGGTCTTGCGACCGGCCCTCGCTCCTGAGGGTTCCGCCTCAGCGATTGTCGGGCTTCCGGTGCCTGGCTGCGTGGGCGCCCCCCGCTGGCGGGCCGTCGCCGGGGTGCATCAGGCGGGAGCCTCGGGGCAGTCGGGCTGGGGGGAAGACCATGCCGGCGGCAACGCGCCGTTGCCCAACGTCAGCCGGCGCTATAAATAGAGTAATCCCACCCTCCGGGAGTCGAAACATGAAGCCAGGTCGCGTCAGGGTGATCGGGTTGTGGATGAGCGTCGGGGCGGCGTTGAGCGCTGCGCCGGGATGCGCCGGGAACGGAGTGGGCCTCGATGACCAAGGCAATCCCCGCGACTCCACCGCTCAGCAAGCGGACACCCTGTCCTTCGGCAGCAGGGTGCAACCGATTTTTTCCGCCAACTGTGCGCTGGCGGGCTGTCACGCCGGGACCCAGCCGGCACAGGGGATGAACCTGAGTGCCGGGCTAGCCTACCAGAATATCGTCAATGTGCCGGCCAACGAACGGCCGGGCATGATGCGAGTGCTGCCGTTCAAGCCCGATTCCAGCTATCTGGTGCACAAGATCCAGGGAACCCAGGCGACGGTGGGGGGCTCGGGTGGCCGGATGCCACTGGGCGGGACGCCGCTTTCGGCGGAGCAGATCACCCTGATCCGCGCCTGGATCGCGGCAGGCGCCAAGAACAACTGACCATGTTCCTTACCGCCCTGCTGGCAACCGGCCTCCTCGCTGCCGGCACCGCCCGGCCCGCACCGGAGCCCTACCTCGCGGTGCGCACCGGACTCAAATGCTCGGCCTGTCACGTCAATCGGAGCGGCGGCGGGGGCCGCACGGCGTACGGCAGCATTTACGCTCAGACACAGTTGGCTCGCGCCCGAGGGACGGTGCGGAACCGTGCCCTCAATGACTTGCTCGCGGTGGGCTGGGACGTGCGCACCCTGGCGTCCGCGGTGGTGGCGGATCACGATGCCCGCTCGCCTCGCAGCTCCATCGAGCTGGGCGAGGCGAACGTGTATGCCGAAGCTCGCCTGATCGAGCGGGTAGCGGAACTCTACCTTGACGAGACCCTCGGTCCGGGCCCCGCCGGCATCCGCGAAGCCTTCGCCCTGCTGGACCTCCCGCTCAATGGTTATGTCAAAGCGGGGAAATTCCTGCTCCCCTACGGCCTCAGGCTCCAGGACGACGCCGAGTTCATTCGCGCTCAGACCGGCTTCTCCTACAAGACCCCAGATCAGGGGCTGGAAGTGGGCCTGGAACCCGGGCCGCTGTCGTTGCTCGTGGCCGTAAGCGATGGTACCGCAGGCGCCGCGGAAGACAACGACGGCAAACAGATGACCTCGACGCTCGCGATTGTTCGGCGGCATTTCCGACTGGGCGGCTCGGCCTCGCGCAATCAGGGAAGCGGCTTGGCCCGGCGGGATGTGGTGGGGGGGTTCGGAGGCTTCGCCGCCGGCAGGCTCACCCTGCTGGGCGAACTCGACCGCATTACCGAGCGGTCGGCCTCAGGTCTCGCACTCCGGCAACTGGCCGGCTACGTCGAAGGCGATTTTCTCGCCACCACGGGCGTGAACGCCAAGGTGACCTACGGCTATTTCGACAAGAATCTCGACCTGGCCGAGGATCAACGAGTGCGCCTGCGCTTCGGTCTCGAGCTGTTCCCCAACGGCTTCGTACGAGTCGCCGGCTTCTACACGGCCGATCTCTGGATCCCCCAGGCCAAGACCCCGGACCGTTTGAGCCTGGAACTGCACGTGCACTTCTAGCGTAGTCCGGCCGGGCGGTTAGCGGCTCCGTCCTGCGCCGGCGACTCCAGTACGTGCCAGGTGCTGGCCCGAGGCTTGGTACCGGCCGGGGCGGCTCCTTCCGCCCCGCGGGGCGGTCGCTTACGCTTTAGCCGAATCCTGGCCACGGGACGTTCCCATTCTCGCTCGCTCTTACCGGACCGCCTTGGTGACCGCTGGGCTCGGCCTGGCGGCTCTAGCAGCCGGTTCCTGGTGGCGAGCCGGCCAGCTCCGCCGCCAAGCCTTGGCCCACTGGGGCACCGATCTGAACGCGGTAGCCGATGGAGCGACCTTCGCGGTGCGCCGGTGGTTGGCCGATCGCTTGGCCGACGGGCGGGTAGCCGCAGAGTACGCGGCCGCGGTTCCTGAACTGGCTTCCCCCGTCCGGCCCGCACCGCGCGCGCGCGCCTCGCCCGAACTCGAGCGCCTGGTACGGCACCTCTCGCTCACCCAGCAAGCGCACGGTTACCGGGGCGCCTGGGTAGTGGACCGCGCTGGGCGGCTGGTAGCGGGGCTTGCGGGATCGCCCCCGCCGGATTCGGCCGACGCGGCCTTGGCCCGAGAGGCTATGGAGCAGGGGAGCGCTCGCTTTGGACCACCCACTCTCCGGTCCGACAGCAGCGTCTCCCTCACGCTCGCCACCCCCGTGGGATCGAGGGCCAGGGGTGCCGGGGGAGCCGTGCTCATCCGGCTCGAGCCCATGCCCGTGCTGCTGCCGCTCCTCTCAGGGGCCAGGTCCTTGGGCGCCACGGCGGGGATCCGACTGCTGGTGCGTCTGGGGCCGGACGTGGCCCTGCTTACCCCGGTGGACAGTCCCCCGAGCCCGCCGCTCTCGCTCCGCGTGCCGTGGGCCAGCGCATCCGTGGTATCCCGGTTTGCCCTGAGTGGTCAGGAGCATTTCGGGGCATTCGTCAGTTCAACCGGGGTGCCTATCCTCGCCGCTACGCGCCACATTCCGGAAGCCGGTTGGGGGCTCATCGCTCGGGTCGAGCAGCGCGAGGCCTTTGCCGGCTACCGGAGCCGGCTGCGCACTGAAGGCCTACTGGCCGTGGCGATCGTGGGGGCGTTCGCCTTGGGGATTCTCGCGATCGTGCGATCCGCCCGGCTGGCGCAGTGGCGGGACCGGGTCCGCGCGGCCACCGCCCTTGAAGCCAGCGAGCGGCGGTACCGGCAATTGTTCGAATCGTCCCTCGATTACATCTGCACGCATGACCTCGAGGGCGTCGTGCTGTCGGCTAACCGAGCGACCGCCCAAGCCCTCGGTTTTCCCGACCCCGCCGCGTGCGTGGGCCGCCGCCTCGAGGAGTTCCTGGCCCCTGCGGTGAGACCCTTGTTCGCCGACTACTTGGCGCGCATCGTCGCCAATGGGACCGACGCCGGCCTGATGCGCGTGGTCACGGCTGCCGGCGAGCAGCGCATCTGGGAATACCAGAACACCTTGGTCCGCGAAGCTGGTCGCGAAGCGTACGTGCTGGCCAATGCCAGAGACATCACCGAACGCCGCGCCGCCGAGGAAGCCATCCGGCGGTCCGAACAGAGCTACCGCAACCTGGTCCAACGGGCGGCGTACGGCATCTATCGCTCCAGCCTCGACGGGCGATTGCTGGCCGTGAATCCCGCCCTGGTCCGGATGCTCGGCTATGGCTCCGAGGCTGAGCTGCTGGCGGTGGATATGGCCCAGGACCTGTATCTCGTGCCTGAAGACCGGCACCGGCTGATCCAGCAGCACGGGGAGGCCGATTCCATCGAGGGCGTGGAAGTGGACTGGAAGCGCAAGGACGGCACCCCTATCCGATTGCGCCTCAGCGGGAGTGCGGTGCGCGATGAGCGGGGCCGGGTGGTGGGGTTCGAAATGATTGCCGAAGACGTCACGGAACGGCGGGCCCTCGAGGCCCAACTCCGCCAAGCTCAGAAGATGGAGGCCGTGGGTCAGCTGACCGGTGGCATCGCGCACGACTTCAACAACCTGCTCACCGTCATCTTGGCCAACGCCGACCTCCTGGCGAAAGCGCTCCCGCCGGGAGCCAGCGATCTCCGGCGCGATCTCGAGGAGTTGCAGGCAGCCGCACGGCGCGGCGCCAACATGGTGCGCAAGCTCTTGGCCTTTAGCCGGCGCGAAGAGTTGCGCCTTCGTCCCGTGGACTTGCCCCGACTCGTCGCCGACCTGGAAGGCGTGCTCCGCCGGCTGATGCCCGAGCATATCAGCCTGAAGACGGAGGTGGCCGAGGGCCTGCCGCCCGTCCTGGCGGACCCGGGCGCGGTAGAGCAGATCCTGCTCAATTTGGCCACCAACGCCCGGGACGCCATGCCCAACGGAGGCTCCCTCACCATCAGCTTGGCGCCAGCCACCACCGAGGAGAATCAGCGCTGGACTCATCAGGGAAAGCCGCCGGCCCGATACGTGCGACTCTCGGTACGGGACAACGGCACCGGGATGGACGAGGTCACCCTGGCCCATCTGTTCGAGCCGTTTTTCACCACCAAGCCGCCCGGCGTCGGCACCGGTCTGGGCATGGCGATGGTCTACGGTCTGGTCAAGCAGCAAAGCGGCTTCGTGGATGTCCAGAGCCGGTGGGGAGCGGGCACCACCGTCCAGGTGTACCTGCCGGCGGCGTCCCGGGAGCCCGTGGGTGCCAGCCCCAAGCTTTCGGCTCAGTCGGCGGCCGGCGCCGAAACCATCCTCTTGGTGGAGGATGAGGAAGGCATTCGCCGGTCTGCCAGCCGGGTGCTCGCCCGCGCCGGCTACCGGGTCTTGGTGGCCTGCGACGGAGAGGAGGCGTTGGGGCTCTATCGCCGGCACCGTGACGAGATTGCCCTGGTGATCTCGGACGTGGTGATGCCGCGGCTTAGCGGCACGGAGCTGTATCGCGCGCTGCAAGGTGAACCCCGGCCTCCCAAGTTCATTTTCACCAGCGGGTACGCCGCCCGAGAGGTAGCCGACCGCGCGGTTCTGGAACAAGCCGGGCCCCTGCTCCAGAAGCCTTGGGACGTGGACGATTTTCTCCGGCGCGTCCGCCAGGCGCTCGATGGTGCGTAGGCTTGGAAATCGGACGGGGCCGATGCATCTTTGGGGCGCTGAATAGTCCGGGCGCACCCGAGATCCCGAGCGGGTGCCGGCAGCCGCCGCGCAGATCCGCGGGACACCCACCAATCGTGACTTTCGGTATGGGAGCCGCCTCTATGAACGGCCGTAGCCAGATTCCTTTCCCGGTCAACGAGCCGGTCCGGTCCTATGCCCCCGGCACGCCGGAGCGGCGGGCCTTGAAGGCGCGGCTCGCCGAGTTGGCGGGCGAGCGCATCGAGATCCCCCTCATCATTGGCGGCCGGGAGATACGGACCGGCCAGACCGCGCAAGCCGTCATGCCCCATTGCCACCAGCACGTGCTGGGCACCTGGCACAAGGCGGGGCAGGCGGAAATCGAACAGGCCATCGAGGCGGCGGCCCAGGCGCATCGGGAATGGGCGGCCTGGTCGTTCGAAGATCGGGCCGCGGTCTTGCTCAAGGCGGCCGAACTCCTCGCGGGCAGCTGGCGCGCCACCCTCAACGGCGCCACCATGCTCTGCCAGAGCAAGACGGCTCACCAAGCCGAGATTGACAGTGCCTGCGAACTGATTGACTTCTTCCGGTTCAACGCCCACTACGCGGAACGGATCTACGAAGACCAGCCGTTGTCGGTGGGCGGCAGCTGGAACCGCCTCGATTACCGGCCCCTCGAAGGCTTCGTGCTGGCCGTGACCCCCTTCAACTTCACCTCCATCGCCGGCAACTTGCCCACCGCACCGGCCCTGATGGGCAACACGGTCCTGTGGAAACCGGCCAGTTCCACCGTCTATACCGGCTACTACATCATGCGGCTGCTGGAAGCGGCCGGGTTGCCCCCCGGGGTGATCAACTTCGTCCCCGGCGACGCCGGCACTGTGAGCCAAGTGGCCCTCCGCCACCCCGACTTGGCGGGCATTCACTTTACCGGCTCGACCAGCGTCTTCCAGGGCATGTGGCGCACCGTGGGCGAGCACATCGCCCACTATCGGAGCTACCCCCGGCTGGTAGGGGAGACCGGGGGCAAGGATTTCATCCTGGCCCATGCCAGCGCCGATCCCGAGGCCCTGATCACGGCCATCGTGCGGGGCGCCTTCGAGTACCAGGGACAGAAGTGCAGCGCCGCCTCCCGGGTGTACGTGCCGGACTCCCTGTGGCGGACCATCAAAGACGACCTGCTGGAGCAGACCGCAGGCCTCCCCATGGGCGACGTCAGGGATTTTCGCAATTTCCTGGGCGCGGTGATCGATCGGAATGCCTACCGGAACATCACCACCTACATCGAGGAAGCGCGCCGCTCCCCGGATGCCGAGATCTTGGTGGGTGGAGAAGCGGACGACAGCACGGGCTACTTCATCCGGCCCACCATCATCGAAGCCAAGCGGCCCGACTACCGCACCATGTGCGAGGAGATCTTCGGGCCCGTCGTCACGGTGTACGTCTATGCCGAGCGCCAGTGGAGCGAAACCCTGCGCCTGGTGGATACGACCTCGCCCTACGCCTTGACCGGCGCGGTCTTCGCTCAAGACCGGCAGGCCCTGCGCGAAGCCGATCGGGCCCTGCGCTTCGCGGCGGGCAACTACTACATCAACGACAAACCCACCGGGGCCGTGGTGGGCCAGCAGCCGTTCGGTGGCGCCCGCGCCAGCGGCACGAACGACAAGGCAGGCTCCATGCTCAACTTGGTCCGCTGGGTCTCGGCGCGGACCATTAAGGAAAACTTCGCGCCCCCCACCGACTACCGGTATCCCTTCATGGCCGAGGAGTGACCCGCAACCCCCCTCTTGCGGACCGCAGCGCGATGGTCCTGATTTGGGACGGGCTATGACCGTGCTCGCCCTTCCCCGGAGCCGGGCGGCCGATCTCTTGGCGCTCGGCAAGCCGCGCATCGTGGCCCTCATTGTGCTCACGGTGGTGGCGGGCTTCCTCGTCGCACCAGCCGCGGCCGCGGATGCCTCGCTTTTGCTCCAGGCGGTGATCGGTACGGCCTTGGTCGCAGCGGGTACCAACGCGCTCAATCAGCTATACGAGCGGGACCTCGACGCCCTGATGCGGCGCACCGCACAACGCCCCCTCGCCGCCGGCCGCCTGAGCGCGCCCGCCGGAGCGGCCTTCGGCTGGGGTGCAGGTCTGGGGGGCATCGCCTGGCTCGCCGCCTTCACCAACCTGCTCACCGCCACCATCGCCGCACTCACGCTGGTGGCTTACGTCTTTGGCTACACCCCCTTGAAACGCCACAGCAGCCTAGCCACCCTGGTGGGAGCCGTCCCCGGCGCCTTGCCCATCGTCGGTGGCTGGACGGCGTCCGGCGCGCCGCTCGGCGCCCCCGCCTGGACCTTGTTCTGGATCATGTTCCTCTGGCAACTCCCCCACTTCCTCGCGCTCGCCTGGATCTACCGGGAGGACTACCGCCGCGCCGGACTCCGCATGCTGAGCGTGGCCGACGCCGACGGCCGGACCACGTTTCAGATGGCTTCCCTGTACGCCCTCGCCCTGCTGCCGGTCAGTGCAGCCCCCGCTCTCTTGGGCCTCGCGGGCAAGGGGTACTTCGTTGGCGCGCTGCTGTTGTCCGGGTGGCTAGCGGTCACGAGCCTCCGAGCGGCGCGCGCCCCGTCGGCCAAGGCCGCAAGCCGACTGTTCGCCGTCTCCAATCTCTATTTGCCCGCCCTGCTCCTACTCCTGGTGCTGGACCGAGTGGGCTGATCCCCGCGACGGCGACCTGGATAGCAAGCTCCGGGATTCCCGGCGGCCCAACTCGAGGGCCCGGCCGGCTTTGTGATCTGTGACCTTGACGGGGCCCGCCCGCCGTGCAACCTTCCTGAGCCATGTTCTTGCCAAACAGGGGCTTAGCCGCCGGATGGGCGGCCTTCTCTTGCGCCGCGAGCCTGATGCTGCTCAGCGCAGGGTGCGAGCCCACGAGCATCACGGAAGCCAGAAACCAGTTGCAGCGCGGGCCGTCGCGGACGGTGCAGCTTACCATTCCCATCGCTCAAGACACCATCACCGTGGGTCAGTTTCTGGGCCGCGATACGGTCACCACGCCGGATGGCTTGGTGGCCATCAGGTTCGACCCGGAAACCTTGGCGGTCGCGGTGGGCGAGAAGCTCAAGTTCGACAATCTGAGCTTCGATCCCTTCACCTTTGGCTACGACCAAATGCTGCAGACGGGCAAGGCGGAAACCTTGAGCGTGGATCTGGGTGGAATCAGTCCCGCCCCCGGCGTCGCGGGCGCGCCCGGGGTGAGCGGCGATACTGTCCGCTTCGGGACGGCCCAAGGCGCCAGCGTGGACAGCGCCGTCGTCGCCACCGGCCAGGTCACGCTCGACCTCAACAACGGGACCAACTGCAGCGGGACGTTCACGGTCAATGTGGTGGATTCTGCCGGCACGGTACTGGGCTCGATCTCCAGGTTTGTACCTGCCAACAGCTCATCCCGCGATTCCGCTTCGCTCGCCAACAAGACCATGCGGCGCTACGTGCGGCTCCAAGCCTCGGCGGCCGGCGCCGGCGCCTGCATCCCGGCGGGGACCGCCTCGGTGCGGGCCATTTTCTCGCCGCTCGCGTTGTCAGCCGTCCGGCTGCGAAACATCAACGAGAGCTTTAGCCAAACCTACACGCCGCTGGCCGGCGAACCCCGCATCACGGCGGTCGATTCGGTCACGGTGCTGAGCGGCAACTTCACCCTGCAGGTCCAGAACAAACTGCCGATTCAATTCAGCGGAACGGTCCAGCTCGACGGCGTGCTGGTGGGTGGCACCCCGCTCCAGCAAAGCGTCACGGTGGCGGCCTCATCCAGCACCAACGTCGTGTTCAACCTGGCAGGGGCCTTGATCCTCCCCGGTGCGGTGGTGGCGAGGGTGAGCGGGGCCGCCACCGCGGCGGTTGCCACCTTGACCCCGGCGGTGACCACCAACGCCATCGTGGTGACGGGCGGCGGCAGCCTCCAAGTACAGCGGCTCTCCGGCAAGCTGGACCCCGCCAAGACCCCGGAACTCACCATCTCGGTCAGCGATTCGCAAGAGGTGACCTCCGGCAGCTTTGATTTCGGCGACTTGAAGGACGCCATCCAGCAGGCGCGCCTGAACGACGCCCGGATTCAATTGCGGTTTCGGAACACCTCCGGTGCCCCCTTTACGTTGTCCAACTTCAAGCTGGGCGTGGTCAAGCTCACGGCTACCGGCGGAGTACCCCGGGACGGTTTGGGCAATATCGTTTACCAGACCGACTCCCTAGGCCCCATCACCGTGGCGGTGGCAGATTCCGGCAAGACCACGCTCGCCATCGCGCGCCGCGACACCAGCAAGACGGTTACCCTCCAGGCGGCGCGCCTGTTGGACCGGGTGGTGGATTCGGTGCTCGCCAACAAGCGCATGGGCCTCGTGGCCAGCGGCAGCGTGGTGGTGGGGGATACCCTGAGCAGTGTGATCACCCGGACGGATTCCGTCTCGCTCAGGCTCGCGCTCTCGGTGGCCTTGGACTTCACGGTGCCCGCAACTGGGGTGACGTTCAAACGGGCCCGGGTTGCCGACGGGGCGGACTTGGAGCCTAAGGACGCCGACCAGATCGCCCAACGGGTGGACACGGCCTCCGCCACGGCCATCGTCACCAACGGCACCCCGTTCGGCGTGCAGGTGCGGATCGCCCTGGTGCGCGACTCCCAGCCTCCTACGGTGGACGCGGACAGCATCTTCCGGATGGCCAATCGGGTGGAGATCGGCCCGGTTTCGCTGGCGCCGGCCGCGGTGGACACCCTGGGGCGGGTCACGACTCCGGTGCTGGACACGGCCACCGTGAGCATCACGGGCGCCAATGCCCGGGTGCTCCTGGGCAAGAAGTTCACCGCCGCCATCCGGATCACCTTGGTGCCCAATGCCTCGAACCCGAGAGGGGCTATTCGCCCGAGTGACCGCGTGCTGATCCGAGCCAGCGGGTCAGTGCGGCTGAAGTCGGGAGGCGCCCCATGAAACGCGCGGCGCTGATCCTGGCGGTGGGGCTGCCGCTCGCAGGTTCGCTGGCGGCGCAGGCGGTGCCTGAGGGCTCGCAAGCGGCCAAGGTGGATCCTGCCTACCGCCGCACTCCCACCTTCCGGCTGGACCCCTTCCGGCATGCCATGATCCCGCACTGGGGGTTCGTCTTCTCGGCGGGTGCCTTGGCGGAGAACAACACGCTCACCTTGGCCGACGGCCGGGCTATCCTGTACCTGCAAGACCGGGACAGTCTTCTGGCGGGAGACGTGCTCGACATCCTGGGCCTCATCCCGGACGGCAAGGGGCTCAAGGGGTCGGCCCTGGGTGAAGGGGGCTTCTACCTCGGCGGGCCCTTTGGCGGGCATTTCAGCCTAGGTCTTTCGGCGCAAGGCCGGGGATACGGAAGCTTCCAGTTGGACGACAACTTCGTGGCGCTCATCAGGGACGGAAACGGGGCGCGCCAACAGTTCACCTTGGGGAACTCCAAAGGCGCCGGCTTGGTCACCGCCGAGGGCGGGGCGCATGCGGTCTTCCGGTTCGGGCCCGTGGGTTCGGAAGATGGGGTGCACGTCAACGTGGGCCTCGGCGCCCGGTACATCCGCCCCATCGCCTTTGCCCGCGCGCGATCCACGGCCGCCAACGGCGGGGTGATTCGGATCACGGGCGACAGCGTCGTCGCCAACATTGCCGTGGAGTTCGCCCACACGCCGGACCCGGATTCGACGCTCCGGGGCAAGGCGAGCCTGGCGGGGGACTTCTTGCTGCGGCTCACCTGGCCGACGTCGGGCTTCGCGCTGGAAGCCATGGTCGCCAACATCGGCACGGTCACCCTGCACCGGGTGGAAACCGAGAGCAAGTCGTTCGAGGTACAGACCACGAGTTTCAACGAGGTCAAGGACTCCCTGGACTCGTTCGACAGCACGTCGGTCAAGACCACCGGCGACCTCAAGGTCACGCTGCCCCGCATCGTGCGCTTCACCGCCAGTGCCTGGGCCAACCGGGTCCTGCAGGTGGATGCCAGCGCCACGCTGCCCGTGCACGGCGACTTCGAGTCGCCCCTGGCCGTGGATCTGGGGACCACCTGGCGGCTGATCCGCGCGCTGCCCCTGCGGGCCGGCATCGTGCTCGGGGGCGATCAGGGCATCGGCTACACCGGCGGCCTGGCCGTCGAAGGGCGGAACATGTACCTCCAGTTCATGGGCCAGTCCCTGGGCGGGCTCTTCCGGAACGCCACCGGTGTGGGAGGGCGGTTCGAGCTGGGTCTGTTCTTTTAGGCCGTTGGCGCTGGAGTCCGAGGGGTCGAGGGATCGCCGGGTCGAGTGCCTCGGGCAGTCTAGAACAGGCCGCTGCGCGCGGCCTGCCATAGTTTCACCAAGCGATCAAAGCCATCCTGGAGTAACTCAGCCTGCGCGAGCGAGGGCGGTTGCTCTAGGGCGGCTTTGAGCTCCTGTGCGATGCGCGGCAACTCTCGGTGCTGCCGGCCCGCCTGCTGGACGAGGGCGTCCAAAATGGCGAGCAGCCGGCTCCGCTGAGATTCGTCGTCCGGCACCTGGTACAGGTACGCCGCGATGTCTTTGCCCTCGTAGCAGAGCTTCCCCACCGCATCGAGGACGGGTGGGCGATTCGCTGATTGACCGGTCATCCTCGGCTCCATCGCTCGGCAACCACACCAACTTAGTCGGTAGGCAGCGCAAGGGAATCCTTGGTCACGCTCGTTCGGCCTCGGCCGGGTAGCAACTCTTTGGTGTTCGGGCAAGGCGCGCCTGGCGAGCGGCGCAGCGGCCGCGGGTCGTTATATTGCTACGTTTGCAAATCTCCCCTATGCGGACCACCCCCGTTGCCCTATGGGCTTCGATACTCGCCGGCGCGTGCGCGCCCCCCGCGCCCCCCGCGCCCTCCGGGGCCGACCCGGCGTTCGTGGTGCGTCCGCCCGAACCCGGGGAGCGTTTCTTCGCCGGCCTGCGGCAGCTCACCTTCGGCGGCCAAAATGCCGAAGCGTATTTCTCCGCCGACGGCACGCGACTCATCTTCCAGCGGCAGGAAAACGACTCCACCTGCGACCAGCAGTACATCATCAACGTGGACGGCACCGGGTTGCGCAGGATCTCCAATGGCCTAGGCCGCACCACCTGCGGGTACTTCTACGATCATGACCGGCGCGTGCTCTATTCGAGCACCTTCGAGCACGATCGGGCCTGCCCCCCGCGGCCGGACTTCTCCAAGGGCTACGTGTGGGCGCTCTACGAATACGACATCTATACGGCGGCTCGAGATGGCAGCGACTTGGTCCGCCTGACGCGCACCCCCGGCTACGATGCCGAGGCCACGCTCTCGCCCGATGGCCGGCGCGTGGTGTTCACCTCGATGCGGGATGGGGACTTGGACATCTATACCATGAACGTGGACGGCAGCGACGTGCGCCGCCTGACCACCACCTTGGGCTACGACGGCGGGCCGTTCTTTTCCCCGGATGGGTCCCGGATCGTTTACCGGGCCTGGCATCCGGCGACACCCGAAGAGATCGCCGATTACCGGGCGCTGTTGGCCCAGGGTTTGGTGCGTCCCGGCCGGATGGAGCTGTGGGTGATGAACGCCGACGGCTCGGGGCAGCGGCAGGTGACCCACTTGGGTGGCGCCAATTTCGCGCCCTACTTTCACCCCGATGGCAAGCGGATCATCTTCGCTTCGAACTACCGGGATCCGCGCTCGCGGAACTTCGATCTCTACCTGATCAACCTGGACGGCAGCGGCCTCGAGCCGGTCACCACCAGCCCGGAGTTCGACGGGTTTCCCATGTTCTCCCCCGACGGTAAGCTCCTGGTGTTCGCGTCCAATCGGTTCGGCTCGGTGCCTGGCGAGACGAACATCTTCGTAGCGGACTGGGTAGAACCCCATAAGGAGGCTCGTCAGCCATGAAGGCCCGGCCGGACAAGTCGCTGGCGCAATCGGCCTGGGAATGGACCAAGTCCATCGCGGCCGCGCTGGTCATCTGGTTCTTCTTGCGCGCCCTCTTGGTGGAAGCTTTTCGCATTCCCTCCGGGAGCATGGAGAACACGCTGCTGATCGGGGATTTCCTCTTCGTCAACAAGGCGCTCTACGGGGCGGAAGTCCCCTTGGTCCACGCCCGCCTGCCGGCGTTCCGGGAACCTCAGCGCGGCGACGTGGTGATTTTCGATTCAGTCGAAGAACCGGGCGTCAACGTCGTCAAACGCATCATCGGGGTGCCGGGCGACACCATCGCCATGGAAGACAACGTGATCTATATCAACGGCCGGCCGCTGGAGGAGCCCTACGTCATTCGCACCGACCCAGCGACCGACCGCGAGGATCCCCAGATGCGCACCTGGCAGGTGCGCTACCTGGTCGGCCGCGATCCGCGGAACTACCGGCCCACCCTCAAGAACTGGGGTCCGCTCCTGGTGCCGCCCGATTCGTTCTTCGTGATGGGAGACAACCGCGACAACTCCTACGACTCCCGCTACTGGGGCTTCCTGGGCCGGGATCGGATCCGCGGCCGCCCCTTGTTCATTTACTACAGCTACGACAAGAACGGCCTCCTCCCCCTGCCCTTCCTCACCGCCATCCGGTGGGAGCGGATCTTCCACCAACCCCGCTAGCAAGCACTGAGGTGCGCCGGCCTGGCTACGGCCAGAACGGGCGCGGGAAGGGGTCGTCCCTCGACCCTACCGGCCGGCCGCTCGCACAGAACTCCGCGAGCGCGCGGCCGGATCCCCGGGGCCCAGGGCGGTGCAACCCCGGCTCACTTGTAACGGTACGTGATCCGCCCGCGGGTCAGGTCGTAGGGCGATAGCTCCACTGCCACCCGGTCTCCCTGCAAGATGCGAATGTAATTCTTGCGCATCTTGCCCGAGACATACGCCAGCACCTCGTGCCCGTTCTCGAGTTCGACCCGAAACGTGGTGTTGGGGAGCACCTCCTTGACGGTGCCCATCATCTGGATGGCGTCGCCCGCCACGACCTCCCCCCGGCGTTACTGGGCCAAAAGCTGCGAGTCGGAAGGCTGCGTGACGTTGCGGGGCACGTACACGGCCTGCCGGCCGCACTTGCCGCACTTCAGGGTCACATGCCGATATGGATCCTGCCAGCCGGGACCGTTCCGCCGCCGCGGAGTCCGGAGAATGGTCCGATGCCCGCACGAAGGGCATGAAAGGGGCTCGTGATCCCGGTCCGCGAGGATGAGCTGGAGCGCCTCGTGGGCCCGGTACTCTTTGATACCTCGCCGTCCCACTGCCGAACCTCCGGCTGTTTTTGGGGACCGTCAATCTATCCTCCGGCGGAGCGGCTCGCAAACTGTGCATCCTCTTGACGGGCTCGGAAACGGGGTTAGTCTGAGCCTCCCAGCCACCCCGGGATGCCCCATGACCAGCGACCTCAGGCCCGAAGCCGACTACCTGCCCGTCGCAGAAGTTGAAGTGGATTCCGTCGAAACCACCCCGAAAGGCTTCATCCTGCGAGGCTGCGGGGCGGACGCTGCCGAATACCGCCTCGATATGCAGCTCGACCTTCGCGTAGACCCTAAAACCCGAGCGGTGCTAGGGGAAATCTTGAGCCAGTCAGAATGGCGCATCTGGCGAAGGGCAGGCCTCAGCCTGCCGTCCAGGAAAACCGGTACCTACCGCCCGAGCCGTAAGGCCTAAGTTTTTACATAGCAATATCTTAGGCTAAACCGCCGCGGCAGGGCCCCGCTTGACGGCGCCCCTTCGATCCGCTAGTGTTGGCACACTGAAAGGAGTTGGCATGGCGCCGGAACTAGCGGGCTCGCAGATCTCCGCCCTGCTGGAGACTGTCCCGGGAATCGCCAATGTGCTGCGGAGTCCGGTGGCCGACGCGATCATCAACCTGGTCCGTGCGGCCGCGGGACTGGGTGAATTCCGAAAGGAAGACGCCGACGAGCTGGTCCAATACGCAGTCCGCCGGGGCCTAATCGGTCCCACGGAAGGCGAACGGGTGCTGCAAGAAGTTGGCGATCACGCGGCTGGAAAGCGAAAGTCCAAGGCCCTTGCCAAGCGGGCCCCCAAGCGCCGTCCGCGTCCAGTGGCCCGGAAGTCCCCAAGCCCGGCGCAAGCTAGGCCGCCTCACGCCAAGCCGTCCAAGGCCTCCAAGAAGCGCCGGTAGCCGAACGGAAGCCTCATCAGACCCGAAATCCCTTCACCAGCGCCCGGAGCCGCTGGGCGGCTTGGCTCAGCTCGCCGGCTTGGGCCGCCATCTGTTCCGTAGCCGCCCCTTGCTCTTGAGCGGCCGCGGTTACTTGCTCGCTCGCCGAGGCGTGGGCGTGGGCGGCCTCGGCAACCTCGCCTAAGACGGTCTGGATTTCCTGGACCGCCCCGACGTTGGCGGCCGCCCGGTCCGCCAACTGGGCCGCAGCCTCCTCGACGTCGGCGATGGATCCGGCGATGGCTTCTAGTGCCTGGGCGGCGCCCTGAGCGACCCCTTCGATACCGCTCACTTTGGCCCGGCCATCGGTCATGGTGGCTGCTACCTCGGCCACCTGCTGGCGGACCACGCGCAGGTGTCCGGCCACCTCCTCGGCTGCCGCTCCGGACGAGTCGGCGAGCTGCTTGACCTCCTGGGCCACCACGGCAAAACCCAGTCCCCGCTCGCCCGCCCGGGCCGCCTCGATCGCGGCATTCAGGGCCAGCAGGTTGGTCTGCGAAGCGATCTGCTTGATCAGGTCCACGAACTCGTTGATGGACTCGGAGCGGCGCTCGAGTTCATCTACCTGGGCCGCGCTCCTCTGCACGACTTGACCTAGCTCCAGCAAGGCGGAGGCAGCTGCCGCCACGTCGCGCTGGTAGCGGGCCGCGAGCTGATGGATTTCCCGACCCCGTTCGGCCACCCGGCGCGCCAGGGTCGCGTTGACCTCGGCGGAGGCGCTGACCCGCTCGACGGCACCGCGCGCCGCATCCAGCGCCCCCACTTGCTTGCTCGCCCCCTGGGAGACTTCCACCATGGCCGTGCTGATCTCGCCGGCGGCGGCAGCCAGCTCCTCGCTGACCGCCGAAAGATCCGCCGCCGTGGCCGAGAGGCGGTCGCTCTCGGCAACGACCTCGCCCACCAGCTCGCGCAGCCGGGCCCCCACCTGGCCCATGGCCTCACCCAAGGTCGCCAGCTCCCGAGGCATTTCGCCGAGCCGGATGGGTCGGAAATCGCCCTCGCTGTATTGCCGGGCGGCGAGGCCCAGCCGCTCCACCGGCACCTGCACCGAGCGCAACGTGGCCAAGCTGATGGCGGTGGCCACGATGATCGAGAGAGCCAACACCGCCCAGACCAACAGCTCCCGCTGGCTGGCGCGGGCCAAGAGGCGGCTGCCCCGCTGCTCGGCGGCGACTCCGAGGTTGGAGGCGAGGCGGCGAACCAGATCCATCATCGCCACGGCCGACTCCCGGACGGCAGCGCCCGCTGCCAGTGCACGGTCTCGACGGCCGAGGTCCGCCAGCGCGTGGGCGTACGCGTAGCCCGCGTGCACTGCTTGCTGCAGGCTGCCGATCCGCGCAATGAGGGCTTGATCCTCTTCGCTCAGGCCGGCAACCGCCCGAAGCCGGCCGCCGAAATCGAAGGTCTGCGCAGCAGCACTAGCGAACTGTGCCTCGACTCCGGGCGAGGGAGCCACCAGGTACAACTCCCCGGACCGCACCTCTTCGAACGCGGCCGCGAGGATGCCGGTGGTCAGGTTGGATACCTGGCTGAGCAGCGCCGATTCGTCGGTCACGGCGCGGCTCAGCGCCCTGAGGCTGGCGAGCGCCAGCACCGCCATGGCCACGATGCCGCCGGTGAGCGCCCCGGCGCCCAGCAGCACCCGAGCCCTGAGGGTCCGGACCCGCTGGCGGCTCACTGGCCGGCCGCCATGATGACTTGTCCCCCTTCGATCACGCCGATGACCACAGGCTTGGCGGGTACGTCGCCTTGTTCGTCGAAGGCGATGGTTCCGGTGACACCCTCGAAGGGCGGGGAGGTCCGGCCCACCCCGGCCAGGTAATCCCGCAAGCGCCGGCGATCCGGCCCGACGGCCGCAATGGCGCGGGCCAGCAGGTGGACGATATCGTAGGCTCCGGCCCCGCGGTGGTCCAAGGGCTCGTTCTCGTAGGCCGATCGGTAGGCGTCCACGAAGGCGCGGTTCAGCGCCCCCGGGCGGTCCGGGAGGTAGGCCAGCGACAGGTAAACCCCGCGGGCGCCCGGTGAAGTCTCCAGGCCGGCGAGGGCGTCTCCACCTAGCACCTTGAGCCTCAGTCCGACCGTGTCCAGCGTGGGGAGGATGCGGCGGGCCGCGGCAGCGGTCCCCGCGATCACCAACACGTCCGCCCCGCCCCGCTGGCGGAGCCGGCGAAGATAGGGCTCGAAGCTCGGGATCTCCGGGACGTAGGGATCGTCGCTGGCTAGGCGCCCCCCCAGCCGGATGAACTCCTGGCGAAAGGTCTCTCGGACGCCCCGACCATACTCGTCGTTTTGGTAGAGCATCGCTGCCGATCTGGCGCCGAGGGTGCGGTAGGCGAACTCAGCCAGCCGGGTGCCGTGAGCCACGTCGGTGGGACAGACGCGGAAGATATAGGGACCGGCATCGGAGACGGCGACCGCGGAGGCGGAGGGACTGATAGCCGGCAAGGGCCTGCGCCCGCCTCCGTAGATCGGGGCGGCCGCCAGCGTGGCAGCGCTGGTCAAATGCCCGACCACGGCCACCAGGTTGGGAGTGGCATACAGGGCTCGGGCGGCTGCGACCGCCCCCTCGGCACTCGCGCTGTCGTCGGCCAGAACGAGTTCCACGCGGCGCCCCCTGATGCCGCCCGCCCGGTTGATTTCGGCCACGGCCAGTTGGGCCCCGAGCTGCATGGAGCGACCGCGAGGTTGGGAAAACGGGCCAGCCAGTCCTAGCACGATGGGCTTGCCGCCCCGGGCGCAGGCCAGGGATCCCGCCGCCAACCAAGCCAGAGCGAGGCGATGCCTGAGGGGAGCGTTCACGGTCGTGGGCGCTATGTTAGGGCCACCCTGGCGCGGGCGCAATGCGGCATGCCAAGATATGATGGTGAGTGCATCGGATGCCCGAGGCCGTTTTCCAGTTCGCTGAAGTCCTGCGCGGCCTGTTGCGCGCGGTAACGGCGCAGCAGTTCGAACGGACCTGGTCCCAGTCCCGCGCGGAGGCGCTGGGATGGGGCGCGCTCCGCCGGGCCTGGCGCATGGATGCGGCGCGCTGGGAAGTTGCCCTGGACGAGGTGGACGGGCTGCTCCTGCGGCTCTTGGATCGGCTTCCGGTGATTGCCGCCGGCGCCGAGCCGGCAGCCGTCAAGGTGCGAACCTTCCGGCTACCCCAGCTCGAGCGGCTCCAGCACGCCACGGCGGCTGCCCTGGTGGCGCAGCGCTATGGGGTGGCCGGGCTCCGCACGGTCCTAGCTGACGAAGGCGCCCCGCTGGCGCGACGGTATTTTGCCTTTTTGGCCCTGGCCGAGCGCCATCCGCCAAGCGAATGGCCGGTCTTCGCCCGGTACCTCAACCCCAGCGCGCACCACGCCTTCTTGGGTGCGGCCGCCGAGGCGGCGCGGTTCTATCCGGAAGCGGATCCTGCCGGCCGGCTCGTGGAACTGTTCGATGCGGTTCGCGGCGACTTTCAGCTCCGCTCCTTCTTGAGTCCCCGGATTCTGGCCTCGCTCTACGTGCTGGGAGATCCCCGGACTCTTGATTTCTTCCGGGACCTGCTGATTGCAGGATTCACCGACCCCGATCCGGAGCACTGCGAAGTGACCCGGGCGTTGGTCGTCATCCGGCGCCTGACCGGTCGCTTGGAGCCGAATGCCAAGTACCCCGACCTCGGCGCTCCGGAGGTCCATCGGGCGCTGGAGCAGGCCGAAAAGCTCTTCGAGCGCCGGCGGGCGGCGCTCACCCCGGTGAGCGTCATTTGACTGGACCCAAAGACGGGACAGTTCACCTCTCTCGGTGGGTCCTTCCTCGAGGGTCCCACCCTATTCGTTGGGATCTCACGTCTAGCGGAAGATGCGACGAAAGATCGTGGTGCGAGAGTTGGGTACGGTGTGTTCGAACAGCAGCGCGTTGCCCTCCGGGTCGTAGTGCCCCACCCAGGTTAGAGAATCGCTCACCCAGGTAAAGACGATGATCCGGGTCTGGCGCTCCCACTCGCCCTCGGTCCACGGTCCATTGGGGAGCACCCTCCAGCGTGCCGTGCCGCCCGCGGCCAGGCGCAACTCCGCTTCGGCGCCGTCCGGGGTGCCCAGGTCTCCCACCCACCGGCCGGTGAGGGGCCTCGCCAGCGGGGGCTGCGATGCCATGGTGATGACGGCGCCATCCGGTGTCTCGAGCAACAAGCGGCAATACGAGAACCAGTAGCGGGCGATCAAGGTGGTGTCTCCGGTGGCGATCAAGGAGTCGCGTGTGGCGCGGTAGTCGAGCGGCCGCTCGTCGTTCAGCACCAGCATGGTGTCGCCGTAGAACTCGAAGCGGAGGGTCTCGTTGTGGTAGAGGCCGACCCAGCGGCCGCGCAGCGTCGCTTCGCACTGCTGAGGCCCTGGGCGGCCGCCCTGCGCGCCCGTGGCCGCCACCAGGCCCGCCAGCATGATAGCGCCCGGGAGGCCCATTATACCGCCCGAGGGGGCCCGCTCCGGCCGGGGAGCGGGCCGGGGCTGACCGGCCTGGATCGGGGAAGCCGGGCTGGCCGGAAGGCCGGTTGGCGCATGGGTGGAACGATCGCCTGGGGGGCGGGTCTGAGCAAGCGGTTGTGAGCCCTTCAAGGCCCCCACCGCGGCATCCGCCGGCTCGCCCGGGGTGGCGGGCGGGGTTATCTTGGTGACGATGGCAGCGTCCGCGTTGACCCGTACCAAGCGACTGTTTTCGGATCGTGCCGAAGCGTTGGCCCACTTCTTTGCCCGGGCCGGTGAGGCGCCGCGCCTGGTGGCGTATGACGACGAATGGGGCTGCCCGCTGGATACGGCCCTGGCCGCGCTGGAGTGGACCAATGCGGTAGGCATTCTGGAGGAGAGCGACCTGATCCACGCGGCGCGCCTGGGCGGCGAGACGGCGGCGGCTGCGGTCGAGCGGAAGCGCGATGCGCGGCGCGTCTTCGTCTACTTGGGGCCCCGCATGGACGCGCCGCCCGTAGATCCTTACGAAGGATCGCTGCTCTACGACGAGCCAGGCGTGCGAGCGTACGAGTTCGCTCAGCGTTCCCACGCCTTGGCGCACTTCCTGCGCGCTACGCAAGGGGTAGGGGCCATGCTATCGGTCCTCTCGCGCCGCGCCCCTGAGCTGAGACACATCAAGCGCTGGCTGCGCGCGCTGTTCGAGGAGCCCTTCGCGGGGCGGCCTACGCAACTGCTGACGGCCTGGTTCGCCACCACGGGTGGGGGGTTCCTCTTTCTCCCGGCCGGCGGGGGAGATCCCGTGGTGTACGAAGAGGTCGGCACGTAGCAGCCCGCAAGCCGGCCGCTCGGTGCACAGTTTCTCCCACAAGTCCACACCGGGGTGGATAAACTTGGCCAACTGGTACCGGAAGCAAGGGTTAGCGGTCAACATTTCGCCCACACCGAATCACGTAACCCGAAGGAATATCGGCGCTTGCGCGATTTTGGGCAGGTCGTAGATTGGAGCTGCGTCAGGCAGGGGAAGGGTCGGGACTCGCGGTCTTGACCACGCCCTGCGTGGCGAGTCCGGCCGGGGATCCCGGGGAGGGCGCCGACGCAAACAAGGGCTCGGGCGTCCAGCGATCCGGGTAGCTACGCCGGTCCGGACCGGCAAGGCCAGTCGCGCGCCTTGTCCACGCCGATCTAGCGCCTCGGCGTGCAGTGCGAAGGGTTGGTCCGCGACGCAACCCGACTCGCAGCGCTCGCACTGGTGAACCTTGCGGCTAAGGCCTAGCCGCTTGGGGATGGAAGCCGGAGCTCCTCGAAGCCCTACCGCGGGCGGATCAGTCCAGGCGGCGGCTTCAGGAAGAAGAACAGCGGGAGTGAATCCCCTGGCTCCGGGTAACCAGTGTGTGAGGCGGCCGGTGTCTCCTACCTCCGGGTGGGGGAGCCGGCCGCCTCGTTTTGCCCCCCTTTTGGGTCACAGGGTTCCCTTAAAGCGCGGTGTACCGCTTGCGCGCCGGCTCCTCCCTCGGGCAGGTCGCCTGGCAGCGGCAGCTCGGCCGGGCAAGGCGCGATGTACCCTTGAGCGCGCGGGGCTCCTTACTTGAGCAGGTCGCCTGGTAGCGGCAGCTGGGCCGGGCTGGTGGCTTGGCATTTCGGGCACAGACCGCGGATCTCGAGGTCCACTTCCTCCGCCCGCCAGCCCTTCGGCAGCTGACGGAACGGCTTGACCAGCTCCGAGACGTCCGAGTGGACGTCAGCGATGGCGCCGCATGTCCGACAGACCAGGTGGGCATGGGGCCGCTGGCTGACCTCGAAACGGCTGATGCCGAGGAACTGGCGTTCCCGCACGCGTCCTTCAGCCACCAAGGCGCGCAGGTTGCGATAGACGGTAGCGAGGCTGATGGAGGGCTCGACCTTCCTCGCCTCCATGAAGACGTCGTCCGCCGTGGGGTGACCCCGGAGGCTGCGAACGGTTCGCTCGATCAGCGCTCGATGCGACGGCGCACCCCTAGGGGCCACTGGTCACCTCCCGAGTCACGAGATCACCCCTTGCCGCTATTAGTAATCACTATTATAATCGCTATTGTACCTGATGCCACTATCACCCTGAACGTTATGGAGGTCGGCTCTCATGGCACAACGGTCCAAACCCCACGCTCGCGGGAGGGTCCCGGCAGGCGATGTGACGCAGCGGGTCGGCGTCGAGCAGATCCGGGCTCGAGGCGTCAACGTCGAGGAACTCGTCGAAAAGCTCATTGATGCCGCGGGCGCCGAGTTCACCACGTATTACTACTATACGATCCTCCGCATGTACCTCGCTGGGAGCGAAGACTACAAGGAGATCTGCGAAGATGCCCGCCTCGAGGACCGGGCCCATTTCGAGCTGATCACGCCTCGCATTTACGAGTTGGGGGGCGAGCTGCCGCACGACATCCGGGAGTTCGCGGATCGAGCCGGTTGCCCTGATGCGTACCTGCCCAAGCAACCGACGGCCGCCGCCATTCTCGAGGTGCTGCTCGAGGCCGAGCGCTGTGCCATCCGCACCTGGAACGAAATCTGCGACCTCACCTTGGGGAAGGATCCGCGCACCTACGATATGGCCTCCCGCATCCTGCAGGAAGAAATCGAACACGAGGCCTGGTTCATCGAGCTGTTATCCATGGAGCGAGACAAAGTGGCTCGCCCCTCCGGCCATTTCCGCCGCGGCGCGCCCGGCGAGGCGCCCTACAGCAAGAACGCCGGGTTCTACAACCCCTGAAGCGGCGCTACCGCGTGACGTTCGTCACGCCGGCAGGCGAGACCACGGTCGCCGCAGCCGCCGACGAAGACCTGCTCTCGGCGGCTGCGCGGGCCGGGCTGGATTTGCCGTTCACCTGTCTTCAGGGTTGGTGCATTAGCTGCGCCGCTCGTCTGGAACGAGGGCAGGTGGATCAATCGCAGGCTGTGCGCTGCTACCCTGAAGACCGCGCAGCGGGCTTTGTGTTGCTCTGCAGCGCGTATCCGCGTACCCATGTCCGGCTGTTCACGCACCAGAAAGAAGCGATGCGCCAGCATCGCCGCCGCTTGGGCCTGCCCGTCCCGGGAGGGTGAGCGAACGGTGCCGCGGGGACTGCCCCCGAGTGCTCCGGCCGTCCCCAGGAAGCGGCCCACGGTGAGCACGAGGATCGTAGAATGAAATGCTACGAATGTGGAGAGCCAGCGGTGGCCATCTGCCGTTGGTGCGGCGTCGCGCTGTGCCGCGGGCACCTGGCTTCCTCGCTCGCGCAGCGGGCCCGCTCGCCGGCCATGGGGTGCACCCACCGCATGCCCCCCACGCAGACTTCGGCAGAGCACGCTGCGCCGGCCACCTAGCGGTTTCGGCGCGGGGCCCTCGGGCCGGCTTGTCGGGTGGCGGCCCGGATCGTAGGATTGCCAGTGTAAGGCGAGGCTAACTGCACAAACTGCGCGGGCTTCGGGGCGCCGGTGAGGGTCGCTCCTCGGCGGCCCGGTGCCGCGTCCTTGGTTCTACCCATTCCTGCCCTGCGCGCGGCGGTGGAACGAGAGCTGGCAAGCCTTTCCTTGCGTCGCGCCGCGCGGGAGATCGGGCTCAGTCCTAACGCGCTCAAGAACTTCTTGAACGGTGCCGTGCCGAGACGGACCACCCGAGCGCGGCTGGAACAGTGGCTCCGATCGCGCCCGGCGGAACGCGGCGCTCCCAGCTTGCAGCGGTTTCTGAGGCTGGTCAGGGAGATCACGCCCGATCTTCCCTCGGGCGAGGCGGCCGCGATCGGCCGGGAGGTCAGTCGCCTCATCCTGGACGCCTACCGCCGCCAGCGGCTTCCTCCCCCGCGCTGGGTGCGCGAACTCGCTCAGCACTACCGTACTTAGCCAGAGGCAGGGGCTACCACGGGGAGCGGGCAAGCGGGATCAACGACCGTTCAACCAGCGATCAACAAACGTCTCCGCGGGCGTGCGCACGGGCTTGACGCCGTGGTAGCGCCGAGCATATGCTCGGCTGTGCAGTTCGTGCAGTTTTGGAGCGAGGAGCAGCTTCCTGCACCACGGATTCTCGTGGCCGAGGATGATGAGGCGGTCCGGCGCGTGGTGGCGCGGTTCCTCAGGGCCCACGGGTGCGATGTGCTGGAAGTGGCTGACGGCGCCCAGGCCTTAGCTGCGCTTCAGCAAGGAGGCTTTGACGCGGTGGTCTCCGACATCAGCATGCCGGGCGCCAGCGGGCTCGAGGTCTGGCAGACGGCCAGCCGGTGGCACCCGGAGCTTCGGAGCCGGTTCGTCTTCGTGAGCGCGCTCGCGCCCGACGTCCCGGTTGCGAGCCAGGGAGTCCGGTTCTTGAGCAAGCCCTTCGAGATGTCGGCGCTGTGGAAGGAAATCCACGCGGTGCTCACCGGGCACGGGTAGTTGGGCCGAGCAGCCCGGCCGGGCGTTATAGCTCGACCTGCACTCCCACCTCGAAGACCTGGTCCGGTGGGATCTTGAAGAAGGTCGTGGCCCGCTGCGCATTGTGCGACATGAAGGCAAAGAGCCGCTCGCGCCAGCGGGCCATGCCGGGGCGTTCAGTGGCGAGCAGGGTCTCGCGGCCGAGGAAGAAGGTGGTGGCTTCGAGGCGGACCTCCATCCCCTGGGCGTGCAACCGCTCCAGGATGTCCGGCACGCTGGGATCCTGCATGAACCCATACGTGGCGGTCACCTGGTAGAAGCCCTGCCCTAAGTCCTTCAGGCGGACGCGTTCCGGCGCCGGCACCGCAGGCACCTCCCGCGTCAGCACGCTCAAGAAGATCACCTGCTCGTGCAGCACCTTGTTGTGGGCCAAGTTGTGGACCAGCGCCGGGGGAGTCGCCCCGGGGTTGGGGGTCATGAAGACCGCGGTGCCGGGCACGCGCAGGGGCGGCTCGGCTGCGATATCGGCGAGCAGGATGTCGAGCGGCACGGCGCGCTCTCGCAATCTGGCATACAGCAGCTCGCGGCCCCGCTTCCAGGTGGTCAGCAAAGCGTAGACCAGGCCGCCGGCGACGAGCGGGAACCAGCCGCCATGCGGGATCTTGAGCAGGTTGGCTCCCCAAAAAGCGAGGTCCATGCTCAAGAAGAGGCCGCCCACGGCGGCGGCGCGGCCGATGCCCCAGCCCCAGACTTCTCGGCAGACCACGTAAAACATCAACGTGGTGATGACCATGACCATGGAGAGGGCCACCCCGTATGCTCCGGCCAGATTGCTGGACGTCGCAAACCCCGCTACCAGGCCGGCCGTGGCGAGCATCAGCACCCAGTTTACGCCTGGCACGTAGATCTGCCCGATCTCGCGGGAGGAGGTGTGCTCGATCCGGACCCTGGGGCTGTAGCCCAGCTGCACGGCCTGGCGGGTCAGGGAAAAGGCCCCCGAGATCACCGCTTGGGAGGCGATGACCGTAGCGGCGGTGGCCAGCAGGATCAGGGGGTAGAGGCTCCAGCCCGGCGCCAAGTGGTAAAAGGGATTGACGGCCGCCTCCGGCTGCCGGAGGAGGAGGGCCCCTTGGCCGAAGTAGTTCAGCACCAGCGCCGGCAAGGCCGTCGAGAACCACGCCAGCTGGATCGCGCGGGGCCCAAAGTGTCCCAGGTCGGCGTAGAGCGCCTCTCCGCCGGTCACCACGAGATAGACCGCGCCCAGCACCACGAACGCACGAGCCGGGTCTTCGCCGAAGAACCGGACCGCGTGCTGAGGCAGCATGGCCGCCAGCACGGAGGGCTCCTGGATGATGGCGCGCAGCCCTAGGACCGCCAAGGTTGCAAACCACAGGACCATGACCGGTCCAAAGACCGCGCCCACGCCGGCCGTGCCGCGATGCTGGAAGACGAAGAGTCCCACCAGGATGCCCAAGGTGAGCGGCACGACCCAGCCGGCCAGTGCCGGCGCGGCCACCTCGAGCCCTTCGACCGCGCTCAGCACCGAGATGGCCGGGGTGAGCGCGCCATCGGCGTACATCAGCGCGGTTCCGAAAATCCCCAGCGCCAAAAACACCCGGTGCGGGGCCGCGCCGCGGGAGACCTTGCCGTGCTGCACCAGCGCCATGAGCGCCAGGATGCCGCCCTCGCCCTTGTTGTCGGCGCGAATGATCACCAGGTGATACTTGACGGTGACCACGATGATCAAGGCCCAGAAGATCAGCGACAGGACCCCGAGGATGTTGCCGGGCGTGGGCGCGATGCCGTGGGGCCCGTGAAACGACTCCCGCATGGCGTAGAGGGGGCTGGTGCCGATGTCGCCGTACACCACGCCCAGCGCGGTGACCGCGAGCCCGAACAAATAGCGGCCCTTGGGACTCGGGCGGCCCGTCACGCTCGCCACACCTCAGCCCTTGACCACGGCCAGCGGCGTGAGTTTGGCGACTTTCTTGCCGATGCCGGCCGCGTGGACCACGTCCACTACCCGCGCCACGTCCTTGTACGCCTCGGGGATTTCCTCGTCCACCGTGGCCCGGCTCGCGGCGCGCACCAAGATGCCGCGGTCCTCGAGTTCGCGGGGGATGTTGCGCGGGCGCGCCACTTTCTTCGCCTGATGCCGGCTCATCCGCCGGCCGGCGCCGTGGCAGGTCGAGCCAAACGTTTCCCGGAAGGCCCCCGCCGTGCCGACCAGCACGAACGAGTAGCGCCCCATGTCGCCCGGGATGAGCACCGGCTGGCCGATGTCTCGGAACCGCTCGCCCAGCTCGGGATGCCCTGGGGGAAACGCCCGGGTGGCCCCCTTGCGATGCACGCAGAGCCGCCGGGGCCGGCCCTCCGCCTCGTGGGTTTCGAATTTCGCAATGTTGTGCGCTACGTCGTAGACCAAGTCGCTAGCCTCCGCCGCCTCGACCCCGAACACCTCGGCCACAGCGCGGCGGACGTAGTGCGCCATGAGCTGCCGGTTGGCAAAAGCGTAGTTGGCCGCGGCATTCATGGCGCCGAGGTAGTCTCTCGCCTCCGGGCTTCCCAGCGGCGCGCAGCAGAGCTGCTTGTCCGGCAGCGGGATTCCGTACTTGGCGGCCGCTCGCAGCATGCGATCCAGGTAGTCGTCGCACACTTGGTACCCCAGCCCGCGCGAGCCGGAATGGATGAACACGGTCACGGTTCCCAGCTCGAGTCCGAGCCGTGCCGCCACCGCGGCGTCGTAGACTTCCGACACGTAGCCGGCCTCGACGAAGTGGTTGCCGCTGCCGACGGTACCGAGCTGGTCCTGGCCCCGCTGCTTGGCGCGCCGGCTCACGCAATCCGGCTCGCCGGGAAGTCGTCCGCCCGCCTCGATGCACGCGAGGTCGCGCTCGGTGCCGTAGCCTTGCCGGACGGCCCACTCGGCGCCGCGCTCGAGCACCTGGTCTAGGTCCTTGGGCGAAAGCCGTACGTCGGAGCGCGAGGCCCCGACGCCCGAGGGGATCAGCCGGTACAAGGTGTCGGCCAGCGCTCTGAGCCGGGGGCGGACCTCTTCGACCGTAAGAGGGGTCCGCAGCAAGCGCACCCCGCAGTTGATGTCGTAGCCTACGCCGCCGGGGGAGACCACGCCCTCGTGCTCGTCGAAGGCCGCCACGCCCCCGATGGGAAAGCCGTAGCCCCAGTGAATGTCCGGCATGGCGATCGAGGGGCCCACGATCCCCGGCAGGTGCGCCACGTTCGCCACCTGCTGGATGCACTGATCGCCCTCGAGATCGTGCATCAGCTCGGCGTCGGCAAAAATCAGCCCGTCGGTGCGCATCCCGCCGGTGCGGGGAACCCGCCACCGGTAGGGGTCTATCTGTTGGACGGCAAGCGAGACGTCGGCCATGGCGGGTAAGAAGGTTACACATCGAACAGCAGTTCCGCACGCCAGCCACCGGGGCCTTCTTCCAGCCTCAGGCCGTGGCGGGTCACGGCCTTGATCTCGGGTTGGACTTCGTGGCGGGCGGGGTCGAACGGCTCACCCCACAGGCGTCCCGCCAGGGACGGCGGCGCCGGCGGCAGCGCCAGCGCGTCCAGCTCGAAGCCGGCGGGGACGAAGCGATCCACCTGGAAGGCCGCCAGCGCTTCCCGGGCAAAGCCGAAAAACAATTCCGCAAGGTCCGGCGCCTCGAGCGCGACCCCGCGGCCGGCGCGCGCCTCCACCGGCCCATCGCCGGCGGTTTGCTCGCGGATCACCCGCACCACATCCTCCAGGAGCGCCGCGAACGTGGGCGCTTCAAAGGCTACGCGAAGGTCGGCGGTGTGGGGAAGGTAGTAGTACGTCACTTTTTTTGGCGCCGTTCCGCAGCGCTCGGGTACCGCATGGCGAAGGCCCGCACGCTACCATAAGCGGGTGAGCCCGTTCGTGACCATGCCCCCGGAGCGCCAAGGCCTGCGCCAGGCCGCTGAGCGCGAACTCCTGGCTGCCTTGGAGGCCATCGGCCTGGCCAGTGGCCTCATGGCAGACGGCCACATGGGCGAGCGCGAGCGCCGCCTGGCCGCCGCCATCCAACTGGCCGCGCGCGCGGCAGAACGAGCTGCTCGTTGGCTGAGCCGGTGACCGCACGACCTGCTGCTCAGCGGGGGTCGGACCTCGGGACCCCGAACCAGCCACTCGTTGGAGCCCATGCCCCCGGGGCATGCCGATCGCGAGCCCGTGGCGGACGGCGGCTGGACGAGCCGCTCGCGGGCTCCGGCCGTGTGCCGAGGCCACCAGCCGCGCAGGCGCCGGCGCCATAACGGCGCGATAAAGGGGGGTGGGGCCAAGGCCGGCAGGTCCCGGCGTTTCACGGAGCGGTATCCGGGCCCCTCGATGCCGGACTCGCGCCCCAGTCGCTGGTGCCGCGGTAGAGCCGCCTATAGTCCAGGGCGCGCTGGGGTGCGGTGAACCGCCCCTCTGGCAGGTTCTCGGCCTCGCGCAGCGCCTGGGCAAAGCTCGCCGTCTTGGCGCTGGCATTGTCCGCCCAGTGCAGTACTTCGGCTTCCAAGGTAGCCGGGGGCACCGGGCTTCCGAACTCCAAGCGGCCGTGGTGCGACAGGATCAGGTGCATCAAGATATCGCGCTCGGCGGCAGGCAGGGGTGGCCGGAGATCGGCCAGCCGGCGGTCGAGCATCAGGGCTCCTAGGACGACGTGGCCAATGAGCGCCCCAGCCTCGGTGTGCGCGAAGGCCCCGCGCCACGCGTACGCCTCCAGCTTGCCGATGTCGTGCAGCAAGACTCCCGCCAAGACCAGCTCGTGATCGGCTCCGCAAGCACGTCCCACCGTGCGGGCGATGGCGGCCACTTCGGTCGTGTGCTTCAGCAGTCCCCCGAGGGCCGCATGGTGGCCCCGCAGGGAGGCAGGGCACTGCTCGTAACGCCGCCGGAACTCGTCGTCGCCGTAGAACAGCTCCACCACCGCCGCCAGACGGGGCTTGCGAATCTCTCGCCGCCAACCGTCCAAGGCTTCCCAGTACCGGTCCACCGGGCCCACGGATGGCAACAAGCCCGCAAGGTCCACCGTGCCTTCGGGCAGCGGCCTCACCGATATCACCCGGACCTGCTTGCGGTCGCGGTAGGCGGTCACCTCGCCCACCACCTGCACCACGTGTCCGGGGCGGATCCCAGCCACCTGGTCCAGCCGCTCCAGCCAGAACGGCTCGGTGGCGATTTGGCCGGTGCTGTTGCCCAGGACGAGCACGGTGTACGGATTGCCGTCCGCGGTGGTCCGTTCCTCCACGTCCAGCACCAAGAAGGGGTCCTGGATCCGGCTGCCGAGGGCGAGAGCGGGGATATCCAGCGGGCGCGACATGCCCAGAAGGTTAGGCCTTCGGTCTCAGCCTGGGCAACGTGGGATCCTCCTCCAGGGCCGGGTGGCCGCCGCTCACGCGCACCGCCGGGCCGGCCGGCAAGAGGTGCCGGACCGAGTTGGCGTAGAACTCGAGCAGGGGGCGCTCGCCCGGCGGTATCACCAGAGCCCGGCCCTCGGGTACGACCAGCCGCCTTATGTGGAGCGTCTTCAGCGCCCGGTCCAAGATGGCGGCAACACCCTGGTCGGCATGCATCAATTTCGCATTCGCCGCCATCAAATGATCGCGGTACTGGTCCAGGCGTTCCAGCAAGTCCTCCAAACGCACCACGTCTCTCCCGAAGGAGAGGAGTGCGGCTGCCACCATGGGCACCGGTGTCACGGGCATGATGGCGGCAATGCGCTCCATGATTTCCTGGGCCAGCGTCTTCAGGTGGGCCAGGCGTTCGACCTTGGGCAGATGGAGCACGCCCGGGCGCGCGCCGGCCCAGGCTCGCAACGAGACGGGGCTTCCGAAATTGACCGCCACCCGCCCGTAGTGGAGGCGCCGGCCCAGGAGCAGGCGGCCGAGGTTTGCGGCGAGGTAGGCGGCCACGGCGGGCAGTTGCTGCCGGCGCGGTGGGGGCGTGCCGCCCGAGACCAGCTCCCGGATCAGGATGCGATCCTCCAGCACCCGGTCGTAGTTCAAGGCCACGGGTACCAGCCAGATATCCCGGTCGAAGGCCGGGTCCCGGAGCGTACCGGCGATGTAGTCCAGCAGGCCGAGCTTGGGCGGCATGAGGGTGCCGTCGCGGCTCAGGCTGCCTTCGAGAAAGATGCCTTGAGTGACGCCCTGCCGGCTGATGTGCTGGACGTAGCGTTCCAGCACCCGGTGATAGAGCGGTTCCCGGTAGCGCCGCCTCACGAAGTAGGCGCCGAATCGCTTGAAGAGCGGCTCCAGGGGCCAGACCCTGGCCCACTCGCCCACGGCGTAGCTTATGCTCACGGCCCGTGCCAGCACGAAGGCCACCACCACGTAATCCGCGTTGGAACGGTGGTTCATCAGGTAGACCACCACATCGCGGCGGGGCAGGGCCTCGAGCGCCTCGCGATCCTGGTACTCGGTGCTGACGCGATAGAGTAGGCGGAGCAGCGCCCGGGAGGTGTGGTAGCCCACCCGGTAGTAGACCAGGACGTTGAAGGCAGGGACGATCTCTCGGAGGTAACGGTCAGCTAAGGCTCGGGCCTGCTTGGGGCTCGTGCCCTGGTCTTGGCAGTGGGCGGCGATGGCGGCGGTGATGGCTGGGTCTTCGAGGAGCTGGGCCCGGATGGCCCGGGGATTCATGAGCCGATAGCGCTCCGCGCGGACGCCGAAGCGGTGCACCGTGCGGCGGGTGGCGTTGCGGAGGGCGGTGCTGACCAGCGGGAGGCGCATGGGCGAAGCCGCGCAGCGAGCCTGGGGTGTTAGATGGTCTCCGGCAAGACGCCCGTCTTCTCGTATTGGTAGGCCATGGCCTTGAGCCGCGCGATGCGGACCGCCATCGGGGGGTGGGTGCCGAAAAGATCGGCGAGGAACCCCTGTTTGGTGTTCACCCGCCGGCCCAAGGGGTCGGCGATGCAGAGGTGGGCCGAGCCTTGCTGGATGGCCTTGGTGGGAGATGCGGCATCTTCGATCTTGCGCAGTGCGGCCGCCAGGGCGGCGGGGTTGCGGGTGAACTGGGCGGCGGAGGCGTCGGCGAGGAACTCCCGCTTGCGGCTCACGGCCAGGGCGAGGAGCCGGGAGACCAGGGGTGCGAGGAGGACGCTGACGAGCCAGACGATGAGCACGATCGCGGCCAGGCCGCCGCCCCCTTTGCGGCCGGCGGAAGATCCTCCCCGGGCGGGGCGGCCGCCGTGGGCCAGGAAGCGGCGGGTCCCGTCTGCGATGAGCGCCAGCACCCCCACCAGCGCAGCGAGCAGGGTCATCAGCTTGACGTCGTCGTTCTTGATGTGGGCCATCTCGTGGGCCACGACCGCCTGGAGTTCATCGCGGTTCAGGGCGGCGAGCAGTCCCTGGGTGACCGCGAGGTGGGCGTGCCGCTCGTCGGTGCCGGTGGCGAAGGCGTTGGGATCGGGGTCCGGCACGACCCAGATGGTGGGTTTGGGGAGTCCGGAGGCGATGGCCATCTCCTCCACCACGTTGGCCAAGACCTGCTCGTCCGGTTTGCTGGGTTGGACCAATTCCCAGGCGCCCGTGGCCCACAGGATCTGCCGCGGCCCGGTGCGCCAGCCGTACCAGGCCAAGCCCAGTCCCAAGAGCGTGGTGGCGACACCAAAGAGGGGAAGCCGGTGCCGGTATCCCTGGCGTGGGGACATGGTCGCCGGCTCGGGTGCGGTGGCGAGGTAGAAGGCGTAGTCGCCCCCGAACCCGATCCACGCGAAGAACAAGACGAAGACCGCCACCAGCAGGGCGGAGCGTCGCCGGTTTTGCCGCTGTTGCTCGAAGAGGCTGGCGGAACTCACGCCGGCGGTTTGCGGGAGAGGTCCACCGCGGGGACGGCCCGTTCGGTCTGGTCCGTGATCTCCCAGAGTTCTACCGGCTCGGCGCGGGCCAGGCCGGCGATCAGGCTCCAGGGGAATTGCTGCTGGCGCACGTTGTAGGTGGTGGCGGTGTCGTTGTAGAGCTGGCGAGCGAAGGCCACCCGGTTTTCCGTGGAGGTCAGTTCTTCTTGGAGCTGGGCGATGTTGGCGGTGGCCTTGAGCTGGGGGTACTGCTCCACCACCACGTTCAAGCGCGAGAGGGCGGCTCCCAGTTGGGCTTCGGCGGCGGCGAGCTGTTTGACCCCGCCGGTGGGGAGGGCCTCCGCCTGGATCTTGACCGCCTGGTTGCGGGCCTGGATGACGGCTTCGAGGGTTTCGCGCTCGAAGTCCATGGCGCCCCTGACCGCGTTGACCAGGTTGGGGATCAGGTCGTGGCGGCGTTTGAGCTGCACGTCAATCTGCTTCCAGGCGTTCAAGGTGTCGCCTTTGAGCTGGATCAAACCGTTGTAGGCGGAGATGGCCCAGACGATGGCGGCAATGATCAGGATCAGCAGGACCCACGCCATGGCGCACTCCTTGCGAGTTGGGGTGGAAGGCTCAGGTTGACCGGGGCCGGTCGTCTTCCGGGGCTGGGGGCTTCGACTCGCTCTCGGTTAGCAGCCGGGCGGCGACCAGTCGGATGGCGTCGGCGATGTCGCTCTCGGGCACGGCCCGGCGGGCCAGAGGGTGGTCTTCGTGGAGGTGGAGTTCGAGCCCCTGAGCGACGGCCACCCGGAGCCAGCGCCCGCCCGAGAGCCGCTGGGGTTCCGGCTCGCAGCGGGCGAGCCAGGCGCGGAGGGCTCGCCCGGCGCGTCCCCGTGGGGCGGCCTCTTGGCCGGTCAGGGGAAGCCGCGAGGGTGGAGGGAGGCTCGGTCCCAGCGCGGCGGCGACCCGCCGTTCCAGCACGTCGCCGGTGGTCTCGGCCAGTTCTTTGGCGATGGTGGCCAGGGTGGCGCCTTCCATTTGGCGCAACTTGATGGCCAGGACTTGAAGCAGGTGGCGGTAGGAGTAGGTGGCTGCCGTGCCGCGCCCTTCCGGCGGGGTGACCAGCCCGCGGCTTACGTAGAACCGGATGGTGCGGTCGTTGGGGTAGGTGCAGGCGGCGGCGTTGATGGGGCGCACGCCGGAGGCGTCCAAGATGGCGGCAGCCAGGGTGGCCAGGTCCCGCAAGCTCCACGG
Source organism: Gemmatimonadota bacterium (assembly GCA_037440225.1). Lineage (GTDB taxonomy): Bacteria > Gemmatimonadota > Gemmatimonadetes > Gemmatimonadales > GWC2-71-9 > JACPAP01. The sequence goes on from JBBIUN010000005.1 coordinate 315,938, forward strand.
GGCGAGCTGCCGGTACTCGCGGAACACGAGTAGCGGGTCGGTGGCCGGCATGGTGCTCACCACGGTCGAGCTGCCGTCAGGCGTGCGAGCGGCCCTGTTCCCGGGACGCCACCACTTGGACGAGGTGCTCCAGTTCCGCCAGCTCGAACGGTTTTCTGAGGATGGGCAGATCGTGGAGGCGGAGCCACTCATGGTGCTCTTCGGCTTCGATGTCGCCGGTCATGATCACGACCCGGCTCACCAGGTGGGGCCAGCGGGCCACGATGCTGTGGAACAGGGTTTGGCCAGACATGCCGGGCATGCGGAGGTCGAGCAGGATGACGTCCACGGGGTGTGCGCCGAGGATATCAATGGCGGCCTCGCCGGAGCCGGCTTGCTGCACGGCGTATCCCATGCGGGTCAAGGCTCGGTCTACGGCTCGGCGGATGGCCGGTTCGTCGTCCACGATGAGGACGGTCGCAGGTTGGGTCATGAGGCTTTCACCAGGCGTAGGGGTCGGCGGCTGAAGTAGCGTTCGCGCACGATCGCCAGGGTCTCTTCGGGGCTCAGGGTGACGCGGATTTCTCCCGGCGTCAGGCCGAGCACCTCCTTGACGTTGGTGGCGAAGGAGCGGGTCTGGGCGTAGCCCAGCTTGGAGGCCACGTCCTCGACGGTGTAGCCCGGGTCTTGGAGCAGGCGGTGGGCGTACACCACGCGGAGGGCCATGAGGGTGGTGGAGGGTGGCGGCAGGCCCGCCTTGGCGAACCAGCGGGCGCAGGTGCGGCGGTCCATGCGGGCGCGGTGGGCCAGGGCCTTGACGGACTGGACGCTGGTGGGCTCGCGGACGGCGGCTTCGATGGCCCACCGGAGTTCGCCGGGGCAGTCGGCCAGCAGGTCGCCAATGGCCTCGATGAGCTTGCGGGAGATGGCGTGGGCGGCCTCTCCTATCAGGACGTCGGCCAGATGACTGGGGTGGTCGTCGTGGCGGGCGAGGACCACCTGGCGCACCCCGACTTGGCCCAGGTGGAGCAGGACGCTGGCCAGGTCCGGGGAGAGGGTGGTGTACACGATGATGGGAACCGAGGGGAACAAAGCCCGAAACCTGGCGATGCCTTGGGCTCTGGGGTGGCCTTCGAGCTGGGGGTCGGCCACGCCCATCTCGATGGGGTGGCGGAGGATGGCCTGGACTCCCTCGTCCCAGGTGGAGACGGGGAGGAAGTCGAACCGCCGGCCGGCAGCGTGGCGGAGCCGGGCCAGCAGGGGGGCTCGAACGGCGGCCAGGATCAGCATGAATGTCCCAAAAACGCCCTATGGGTGTCCCAAAAACGCACTAACGCCACAGCCGGCAGCCTTCCAGTTTGGGGCGCGATCGGCGCATGGGGCGCCGTCCATCCACACCCCGGTACCGGAGGTCGTTATGTCGCGTCGCATCCGTTTCGCCATGATCGTGCTGCTCACCTCGTTTGCGCTGGGCGCTACCGCCTGTGCGGACATCGCGGCTCCGCGGGGCGATTGCTCGGGCACCCAGGGATCCGACACGTGCCCGCAGTGAGCCGTTTCACCGTGCTCCGAGCACTTCGAGCTTGTGTTCAATTGTTGCTAGTTCGGGAAACTCGCTAGCCGGGCCACCCCGTGCGCCGTGCGCTGAGGCCCCGGCGTATGGGGTGGCCCTCTGGTCTAGGCGGTCCAGTGCCGAGTGCGCCGCGAAAATGTACTCGCTGAGGCCATGTGCCTCCGCGATTTTGAGCGCCTTCCTCAAGAGGCGCTCGCCTGTCCTCGGCTTGCCGAAGGTCGCGGACCCCACGCCGAGCTGAAGGTACAGGTCGGCTAAACGTTCAGGCGGGAGTACATCCTCCAAACTAGCCGATTCTCGCTTCCAGCGGTAAAAGCCCACGCGGTCGTTCATGAGGGCGGACAGTTCTATTAGAGCGATCATGGTGCAGGCTCGAATGTCCTCGGGGGGGTTCCCCCTGAGAACGGCCGTGAACGCGGCGCGCGCTGCCCCATAGCGACGGGCGCGCTTCAAGGCCTCACCCAGGTCGGAGAGCGCCCGCAACTTGTGCTCTTCCCGGGGATACAGTTCGAAGGCTCGATAGAGGTGTGGAATCGCTTCCTCCGTGCGGCCTTGGTGGACCAAGACGGCCCCGACGTCATGGTGCGCTCGGGCTTGGGCATCCTTGTCTCCGGCCGCTTCGGCCTCGACTAGAATCTGGCGCAGCGCCCGCTCCGATCCCTTGAGGTTGCCGAGCTGCTTCATCACGATTGCATCCCCGATCCTGCTGAGGAGCACCGAGTGCGTATCCCCCACGGCAGCGGCTT
>JBBIUN010000006.1:0-125051 GCA_037440225.1 Gemmatimonadota bacterium
TCAGGCGATGATCTGATCGCGCCGGTGCCCCACGCTCACGTAGCGGATGGGCACCTGGACCAAGTCCTGGATGCGGTCCAGGTAGGCCCTGGCCTGCGGCGGCAGGTCGGCGAGACGCCGGGCGGACCCCGTCGGGCGGCACCACCCTTCCAACGTCTCGTACACCGGCTCCACCCGGTCGAGGTCGCCGCTCGCGGGCGGCATATCGTCCAGGGCCTCCCCGCCCAGGCGGTAGCCCACGCAGACCGGGATCTCGGAGATCGTATCCAGCACATCCAGCTTGGTGACGGCCAGGTCGGTGATCCCGTTGACGCGAGCGGCGTACCGCACCACCACCGCATCGAACCACCCGCAGCGCCGGGGCCGGCCGGTGGTGGCGCCGTATTCGCCTCCCAGCGACCTGAGCTGCTCGCCCTGGCGGTCTCTGGCTTCCGAAGGGAGCGGGCCGTTGCCCACCCGGGTGGTGTACGCCTTGACCACGCCCAGCACCGCGTCAATGGCCGTGGGGCCGATCCCGGTTCCCACCGCCGCTCCCCCAGCCGTGGTGTTGGAAGAGGTGACAAAGGGATAGGTGCCGTGGTCCACATCCAGCAGGGCTCCCTGGGCTCCCTCGAGCAGCACATTGCGGCCCTGCCGGAGGGCCTCGTATGTCAGCCGGCCGGTATCGGCTGCCAGGGGAAGGAGCTGCGGCGCCAGGCGCCTCAAGAGATCCTGGTGCTCCCTCACCGAAGCCCGCGACGAAGCGCCCAGCAGAGCCAGCACCTGATTGGCTCGCTCGACCCGTTCGGCCACCATGCTCAGCGCCCGTTCCAAATTCGCGAGATCCCCCAAGCGGATGCCGCGGCGGCCGAACTTGTCCTCGTAGGCCGGCCCGATGCCCCGGCCCGTGGTGCCCAGCTTCTGGTGCCGCTCCGAAGCCTGGTCCAGCAACTTGTGGTAGGGGAGCACCAGATGCACCCGGTGCGACACCCACAATCTCCCGCCCACCGGCACGCCCCGGCGCTCGAGCGCGGCGATTTCGCTCAGCAGGGTTTCCGGATCCAGCACCACGCCGTTGCCGATCAGGCACCGCGGCGAGGGATGCAAGATGCCCGAGGGGATCTGGTGGAGCACGAACTCCTCGGCGCCGAGCACCACCGTGTGGCCGGCGTTGGCGCCGCCCTGATAGCGGACCACCACGTCGGCGCGCTCGGCCAAGACGTCCACGATCTTGCCCTTGCCTTCGTCGCCCCACTGGGCGCCAACCACGACCACGCAGTGTCGCTTCGGTCCGAACATGGTCGTCCTCCTCGACCCCCCGCGCCCCGGAAGAAGGGACCGGCGAAACGGTCGCACCCACCCTCGGCTCCGGGCCGCGGGCTGGATGGCCAACAAAACGCCCCGGGGGGCGCCCGGGGCTTCCTCTGGTGCAAGCTATGCCCCGCTTACGGGCCCGTCAATCTCGCGCGGCTCGCGCGGGATTGCGGGTTGCCGTTTCCGGCTCCAAGACCTCCCGCAGCAGGGCGCCGATGCGGGCCCGCTCCACCTCGGGCAGATCCACGAGCGGCGAGCGCACCGGCCCGCCGACCAGACCCGCAGCGTCCATGGCCGCCTTGACCCCCGGCACCCCGAAGCGCTCCACCACCTCCTTGTTGAGGGGGGTGAGCCGCTCCTGCTTGGCACCGGCCGCGGCCCGATCCCCGGCGGCAAACGCTCTCGCCACCGCCACGGCCAGAGGGGCCGCGTAGCAGGCCACCGCCAGAATGCCGCCAGCCGCGCCGAGTTCCAGGGCCGCGTAGTAGCGCGAGCCCGAGCCCACCAGCAGCGCCCAGCGGGGAGCAGCACTCCGGAACGCGGCAAAGACCTTGAGGTCGCCGGAGGAGTCCTTGGCGCCCAGGATGTTCTCGTGCCCCGCCAGTGCGGCAAAGAGGCTCTCGGGCAGGCTCACGTGGGTGTACTTGGGAATGTTGTACAGCAGCACGGGAAGCGGCGATTCGTCCGCCACGCGGCGGAAATGCTGGATGAGCGCCTGAGCCGAAAGCGAGGGCCCATAATAGGCCGGCGGGCGAACCAGCACGGCGTCGGCCCCCTGATCGGCCGCGGCCCGGCAGGCTGCGACCGTGGCGCGGGTGGATTCCCGGCCGGCACCCGCCAGGAGCCAGCGGTCGTCCGGCACCACGTCCCTGAGCCACCCTAAAACCTGCCGGTACTCGCTCTCGGAGAGCAGCGCCGCCTCCCCAGTCGAACCGGCGGCCACGATGCCGTCCACGCCGGCTTCCAGCAGGGCCCGGGCGTTGCTCCGGAGAGCGACCGGCGCCACCTCTCCGCTCAGCGGGTCGAAGGGGGTGGTAATGGGGACGAGGAGCCCCTGGGGACGGCCTTTCATGGCGACACCAGCCCGGAGAGACCGTCGGTGAACCCCGGCGGCAGCTCGTCGCCTCCCTTGGCCGAGGGCGAAGCCGATGGGTCCCCGAGAACCGCGGTCTCGGCCGGCGTGGCGGTGCGGGAGCGGCGCCTAAGCGTTCGCAGCTTCAGCTCGAAATCCGAGGGGTTGCTGGCGGCGGCCCGCGCCACTTCGAACGTCACTTCGCCCGCCTCGACCAGATCCATCAGGTGCTGGTCGAAGGTCTGCATCCCGTATTGGTCCTTCCCTTCCGCGATGTAGTCTCGGATCTCGCCCACCCGGGCCCGGTCCCGAATCAGGTCCCGAATGGTGGAGGTGACGATCATGATCTCCAGCGCCGCGGCCCGGCCCTTGCCGTCGGCCCGCGGCAGCAGTCGCTGGGAGATCACGGCGTGCAGCGAGTCCGCCAGCCGGATCCGGGCGACTTCCTGCTCCTCCGGCGGGAACATGGCCACGACGCGCGCCACTGTGGTGGTGGCGTCGGGGGTATGCAGCGTGGAGAGCAGCAGGTGTCCCGTCTCGGCGGCCTTCATGGCTGTGTCAATGGTCTCGGCGTCGCGCAGCTCCCCGATCAGGATGACATCCGGATCTTGCCGCAGCGCCGCCCGCAGCCCCGAGGCGAACGAGTCGGTGTCCACCCCGATCTCTCGCTGGGTCACCGAGCTGTTCAAGTCCCGGTGCAGGAACTCGATGGGGTTTTCCAACGTCACGATGTGCTTGTTCATCGTCGCGTTGATGTGGTTGATGAGCGCGGCCATGGTCGAACTCTTGCCGCTGCCCGTCACCCCGGTCACCAGGATCATGCCCCGCTCGGCCTCCGCGATGGTCTTGAGCACCAGCGGCAACCGCAGCTTTTCGATGGTCGGCACCTCGAAAGGGATGACCCGCATGACGATCATGAAGGAGGAACGCTGCCGGAGAATATTCACCCGGAACCGCCCGATGCCGGGCGCCCCCCACGAGCAGTCGTAGTCGCGGATCCGGTCTATCAGTTTCCGGTCTTCTTCCGTAGGGATCAGTTTGAGCGCGATGGCCTTGGTCTGCTCGGGGGTGAGCCGCTGCTTGGTCAGCGGATGGAGCTTGCCGTCAATCCGGGCGCGAAAAACGTCGCCGGCCTTGATGTGCAGATCGGACGCTCCCCGCTCCACCGCCGCTTTGATGATGTTTTCCATGCTCAGTAGCCCGCTTTCGGGTCAACCAGGTTCTTGAGCCGCGCGCCGCGGCGGTACCGCCGAATATTCTCCACCACCAAGGCCGTCTCCCGCTCCCAGAACCGATTCGAAACGGCGCTCACGTGCGGACTCACCAGCACGCGCGGGTGGGACCAGAACGGGTGATCCGCGGGCAGCGGCTCCTCGGCAAAGACATCCAGCACGCACCCGCCCACCTGACCGCTGTGAAGGTGCCTCAAGAGCGCGGCCTCGTCCAGCAGGCTCCCCCGAGCCACGTTGATCACGTAGGCCCCCCGCGGCAACGCTCCGAGCACCTCGTCACCCACCACCCCCCGCGTCAGGGCCGTCTCCGGTGCCGCCAGGACGAGGATATCGCTCTGCCGCGCCAGCCTCACCAGTTGCCCGGGCCCGCCCACCCAGATCACCCCGCGCGGCCGCGCGGCGCCCGGGCGGCGGCGCACCGCTCGCACCTCCATTCCCAGGGAGGCGCACCGGCGAGCCACGGCGCGGCCCACGCCGCCCAGTCCCAGGAGCCCGACCCGCGAGCCGGCCAGCTCTCGTACCGGCACCGAGCCGTCGGTATAGGCATCCTTGATCCAGCGCCCCTCACGCTGCGCCGCCACCAAGGCATGAAAGCCTCGCAAGCAGAAGCCGATCGCCGCCACCACCCAGTCGGCCATCGGCTCGGCGTGCACCCCCCGGGAATTGGTGAGCTGGGCTCCGGTGGCCAGAAACTCCGGCGTCAGACTGCCGCGCACCCCTGCGGCCGCGCTGTGGGCCCAGCGCAGCGACCCCGCCGCAGCCTGAGCCACGGCCCGCGGGACGCCGTAGCCGATGTACACTTCCGCCCCGCGTGCCGCAGCGGCCGCCTCCGCCGATCCCTGGCCTCCATCTCCGTCGCTCGAGGTGGCCGATCGCACCGCCACCACCTGGAAACCCGGCCCGAACGCCCGCCGCATCGCCGCCAGCGCTCCCGGTGGCACCGACCACAGGGGCCGCGGGGAGGCGAGATCAATGACGGCCTTCCTCACTCCTCGACCGTCAGCGTGTACTGGCCGGATGACCGCAGGAGCGCAAGCCGCGCCTCGTCCTGCCGCTGCTTGGGACCGCGCACCACCAGATGGACCCGCACGTGATCACCCCGGGGCTCCCGCTGCACTTGCTGCACCTCGACGCCGGCCGCCCGCACGATCTGCTCGATCTCCTCTACCCGCCCCTCTTCCGGCGAGACCTCCACCGAGAGGCGACTGGTGACCTGCTGGCGCTGCAGCAGCACCTCGAAAGCGGCCAATCCCCGGAGCACGAAGAGCGTGAGCAACGTGGCCCCCGCGGCCTCGAAGATGGCCCCCGCCCCGATCGCCACCCCGATGGCAGCCACCAGCCAGATCGTGGCCGCGCTGGTGAGACCGGCAATCGCCCCCCGGCTGTGCAGGATGGTACCGGCGCCCAAAAACCCGATTCCGGTCACCACTTGGGCCGCGATCCGCCCGGGATCGCCCGAAGGCCCCGCCAGGTGGACCGAGAGGTGGGTAAACAGCGTGGCACCCAGGCAAATCAGGATGTTGGTGCGCAGGCCCGCCGCCTTCCCCCTGAGTTCCCGCTCCACCCCAATGGCGCCCCCCAAGACCACGGCCACGATCAACGACCACAGGAGGTCGAGTTGCAGTTGCCGGACGATCTCGCCCCAGCTCATTTGCCCGCCAGCTCCTCGGCGGGTGCCGCGAGCAAGCCCATCCGCTCCCGCACCTCGCGCATGGTTTCCTGGGCCACCTGCCGCGCCCGCCCTGCCCCCGCCGCCAGGATCTCCCGCACCTGCTCCGGGCGCCGCTTGAGTTCAGCCGCCCGCTCCCGGATGGGCGCCAAGGCGCGGGCCATGTTGTCCGCCAAGACCCGCTTACAGTCGAGGCAGCCCCATCCGGCGGTACGGCATTGCCGGGCCACGTGCTCCACCGTCTCGGGCGGCGAGAAGTGGCGATGGAGGGCGTAGATGTTGCAAATGTCCGGATTGCCCGGATCGTTCCTGGTCACGCGCGCCGGGTCGGTCACCGCCGGCCGGAGCCGCTGCCAAATCACCTCGGGCTCGTCCAACAGCCCGATCGTGTTTCCCAGGCTCTTGGACATCTTGGCCTGCCCGTCCAACCCCATGATCCGCTTGGCCTCGCCCACCAGCGCCTGCGGCTCCGGGAAAAAGCCTTCGCCGTAGCGCGCATTCCACTTGCGGGCAATCTCCCGCATCAGCTCGACGTGCTGGACTTGATCCTCGCCCACCGGCACCAAGTCCGCCCGGTACAACAACACGTCCGCCGCCTGAAGAACCGGATAGTTCATGATGCCCGCCAGCACGCTTTCCTGGCGCTGCGCCTTGTCCTTAAATTGGGTCATCCGTTCCAGCTCGCCGACCGGCGTCACCGTGGTGAACACCCAGGCCAGCTCGGTGTGCTCCGGAACGTGGGACTGCACGAACAGGACGGCGCGTTCCGGATCGATCCCCGCCGCGAGCAGGCTCGTGGCCATGTCGAGCGTGCGCCGCTCCAGGGCCGCCACCTCGTAGTCCTGGGTGACGGCGTGATAGTCCACGATGCAGAAGAAGCATTCATGCGTAGCCTGCAGCGCTACCCAGCGCTTCACCGCGCCCAAGTAGTTGCCGATGTGGAGTTCGCCGGAAGGTTGGATGCCGGAAAAGACGCGAGCCATTCGGAGCAAGCTATGAGCCCGGTGGTGCCCTCGCAAGGTGCGTGATCACACGCGCTTAGCCCACCTCGCCGCCGAGGCGGCCCAGCTCGCTGCCCGGCATATCCGGGCCCAGAGCCGCCCCCCAGGCGGCTGGCAATGGGAACGGAAGGGCATCCGCGATTTCGTCACCGAGGTGGACCGCGGCACCGAGCGCCTGATCGCCGACTTCCTCCTCGGCGCCGAACCCGGTTCCAGCATCTGGGGCGAGGAACTCTCGCCCGAGCCTTCCTCCGCCCCGGCTGCCCCGCGCTCCGCCGGGGCAGCCGAGACTGCCGGCCCCTCGACTCGAGCTGCCGGCGGAGGGCTCCTCTGGGTGGTGGACCCCCTGGACGGCACCACCAACTACCTCCACGGCTATCCCCAATACGCCGTCAGCATCGCCGCGCTACTGGGGGGCGAACTGGCAGCCGGCGTGGTACTGGACGTGGCGCGCAACCTGCTATACTCCGCCGCGGCTGGGGGCGGCGCCTGGTGCGGCACCAGCCGGCTCGCCGTTTCCTCGATTGCCGACCCTCGGCAGGCGTTGATCGGCACCGGCTTCCCCTTTCGCACCCCGCACTTGGTGCCCCGCTACTTGCGGCAGTTCTGTGCGGTCCACGATGCCGCCAGCGGCATCCGGCGGGCGGGCTCGGCAGCCCTGGACCTGGCCGATGTGGCCCAGGGACGCTTCGAGGGATTCTGGGAGCTGGATCTCGCCGCCTGGGACGTGGCGGCCGGGGTATTGCTGGTGCGCGAGGCCGGCGGGGTGGTGACCGATCTCGAAGGGTCGCCCGATGTGGTGTGCCGGGGCGCCAAGGTCGCGGGGAACCCCGCCATCCATCGCTGGCTGCTCGAGATGCTGGCAACCTGAGGCGCGGGCCTTGCCGGTCCGGCCCGCGGGGCGAGGGGGCGGGAGCGGCCCGCATCGAGGCCCGTCACCGTGTGCGAGGAAAAACGCTATGACCCCGATCGTCGAGTGCGTTCCCAATTTCAGCGAGGGCCGGGACCAGAGCGTCCTCGAGGCGCTGCGCGAAGCCATCCTGTCCGTGGACGGCGTCAGCCTCTTGGACGTCCAGGCCGATGCGGCGCACCACCGGTCCGTCTTCACCATGATCGGCCCGCCGGAGGCGGCCTGCGAGGCGGCTTTTCGCGCCATCCGCGTCGCGCGCGATCGCATTGACCTGACCCGCCATCGCGGCGAGCACCCCCGGATGGGTGCAGCCGACGTGGTGCCCTTCGTTCCCGTGCAGGACATCACCATGGAGCAGTGCGTGGAGCTGGCCCGGCGGTTGGGCGAGCGAGTGGGGCGGGAACTCGAGATCCCGGTCTTCCTCTACGCCCGCGCGGCTACCCGGCCCGATCGCGAGAGCCTGCCCAACATCCGCAAGGGAGAATTCGAGGGCTTGCGAGAGCAAATCGGCAAGGATCCCGCCAAGACGCCGGATTTCGGCCCCCACCGCATCCATCCCACGGCGGGCTGCACCGCTATCGGCGCGCGGCCGCCTCTCGTGGCGTACAACATCTATCTCGACACACCCGACGTCCGCCCGGCCGGCGAGATCGCCAAGGCCATTCGCACCTCGAGCGGCGGGCTCCCCGCGGTTCAGGCCAAGGGCTTCGAGGTGGCGGGCAAGGCCCAAGTCTCGATGAACCTCCTGGACATTGACGTCACCTCGCCCGCTCGGGTGTTTGCCGAAGTGAGCGCGCGGGCCCAAGCCTTGGGCGTTGCCGTGGCCCGGAGCGAGATCGTGGGGCTCATCCCGGAGCGGGCCATTTGGGATGCGGCGGCGCACTATCTCAAGCTGGACGAGCCCGTCGAGCCGCACCTGCTGGAGGCCAGGGTCCGCAGCGCCCAGGGGCCTACGCTGACAGCCTGGATGGACGCTCTGGCCAGCTCGGAGCCTGCTCCCGGGGGCGGCAGTGCCGCGGCCCTGGCGGGGGCGCTGGCCGCCGCGCTCTCGGCCATGGTGGGCCGCTTGACCAGCACCCGCAAAGCCTACGCCGCCGTGGCGGCCGAGTTCCAAGCCCTGACCGAGGAAGCCGACCGGCTGCGGGCTGAACTGAGGCGGCTTGCGGACCGTGACGCCGAGGCCTATCACGCGGTCATGGAAGCCTACCGGCTGCCCAAGGCTACGGAGGCCGAGGCTGCCGCCCGCCAGGCGGCCATTGACCGGGCGCTGCTGGCCGCCGCCGAGGTGCCGCTCATGACCGCCAGAGCAGCCCGCCGCGTGGCGGCCCTGGCGCGCCGGGCCGCGGAAGCGGGCAATCGCAACGCCGTGGCGGACGCCGGCGTGGCCGCCCTGCTGGCCCGAGCGGCCCTGGTCGGAGCCTGCTACAACGTGCTGATCAACGTGAACGCCATGTCGGACCGGGCAGCGGGCGGTCCCCTCGCTGCTCTGGCGCGCGAACTCGAGGCCGCTGGACTGGCGGACACGGATGCGGCGGCCGGAGCGGTGAGCGCCGCACTCGCGCCGGTGCCATAGCCAATCTTGCTTGCCCTGAGCGAGCCCGTGGCGTACCTTGGGCCCGTGCCAGTCCTCGAGCCTTCTTTGGCGTCCTCAACCATGGAAAGGTGATATGCTCAGGTTGGTGGGAGTAGAACGAGCGCACGGCCGGAGGCTTGCGCGATCGAGGTTGGTCCTGCTCGGCGCCGCGCTGGCCGCGGTGGCGTGCGGCAAGCCTGGCGAGCGAGCGGGTGGAGGTGGTGCCGCCACCCTCGCGCTCGGCGATCTGGCGGGGAAGTGGACGGTCGAGGCCCTGGCGGCCGACCGGGACACGGTGCTGGTGACGTACGAGTTGAACGCGGCGGCCACGGCCGAGGGCTGGAGCATGACGCTTCCCGGCCGCAGCCCGGTCTCGCTCCATGTGATGCCGCCCTCCGGCGACAGCGTGGTGATCCACGCCGGGCCGTACGAGAGCGTGCTGCGACCCGGCGTCAGCGTGACCACGGAAAGCGTGATCCGCCTGGTCAACGGGCAGCTCGCGGGGTCGTTCGTGGCCTCATACCAGGGCGGGGGCGCCGCCGACTCGGTGCTCAAGGGAAGGCTGCGCGGCAGGCGCGCGCCGTAGCGGCGCGCGAAGCAGCCCCGCGGAGCCGGGCCGCTTCGCGCCCGTCGGTTTCCGCCGGCCGGCGTCAGACGGGTGTGGTCACGGGGGCCATGGTGAGGATGCGGGGCCCGCCCGGCTCGATCACGACGGTATGCTCGAAGTGCGCCGAGAGCGAGCCGTCGGCCGTGACCACGGTCCACTTGTCGTCCAGGGTGCGGATTTCCGGCCGCCCCATGTTGATCATGGGCTCGATGGCAATGGTCATGCCCCGCACCAGTCGCGGCCCCCGCCTCGGCTTGCCGTAGTTGGGCACCTGGGGCTCCTCGTGGAAGGAGCTGCCGATCCCATGTCCCACCAGCTCCCGGACCACGCTGTAGCCTGCCCCTTCGGCCACCCGCTGCACGGCGTAGCCGATGTCGCCCACGTGGTTGCCGGGCAGGGCGGCTGCGATACCGGCATCGAGCGCCTCGCGGGTGACCCGCAAGAGGCGCTGGGCGGCGGCACTCACCTCGCCCACCGGCACGGTGATGGCCGAGTCGGCGTGCAAGCCTTCCAGGCAAACCCCGCAGTCGAGGCTCACGATGTCCCCGGGTTCCAGGACGCGGCGGCGGGACGGGATGCCGTGCACGATCTCGTGGTTGATCGAGGTGCAGAGGGACTTGGGGAAATCGTACAGCCCCTTGAACGAGGGGCGGGCTCCGGGGTGGCTGCGGATGAACTCTTCGGCCAGCCGATCCAGCTCGCCGGTACTGACGCCGGGTTGTGCCGCCTGGGCCACCAGGGCGAGCGTTTCGGCCACGATCCGTCCCGCGGCCGCCATGGTTTCGATTTCGCGCTCCGACTTGATCGTGATCACCGGCCTACTCCCGCCCGGACCCGCTCGGCGATCTCGGGGATGCTCCCCACGGCCGGAATCTCGACCAGGTTCCCGCGACGGCGGTAGAAGTCCACCAAGGGCTCGGTCTGCTCCCGGTAGGCGGCCAGGCGCCGCCTCAGGGCGTCGAGGTTGTCGTCGGTACGGCCGGCCTGGGCCGCGCGTCCCAGGATGCGGCGCTCGAGTTCGTCATCCGGCACCACCAGCAGCAGCACTACGTCCACCTTGCGACCGCGCTGCTCGAGCAGCTCGTCCACGGCCTCGGCTTGCTTCACGGTGCGGGGAAACCCGTCCATGATGACGCCCCGGGCCGCGGCCGCGGAGGCCAGCACGTCCGCCAGCAGTCCGATGATGACCTCGTCGGGCACCAGGAGGCCTTGGTCCATGTACGAACGGGCCCGCCGCCCCAGATCCGTGCCTCGGGCCACGGCGTCCCGGAGCACGTCGCCGGTGGACACCCGCAGGATCCCCGTGCGCCGGGCCAGGATCTCTCCCTGAGTACCTTTGCCTGAGCCCGGGGGACCGAGCAGGATGATGTTCATGCCGCAGCCGCCGGTGTCAGCAGGCCGAAGCCGCCGGAGGGGTCATGCGTTACATGTACCGCCGCCGGCCGCGGAACCGGACGCGGCCCTGCTTCATGAAATCGTCGTAGTGGCGCAGGTGCAAGTGTTGCTGGATCTGGATGATGGTGTCCAGCGCCACGCCGACCACGATCAGCAGGGCGGTCCCGCCAAAGGAGAACGGGACGTTGAAGTACGCAAAGAAGAAGAACGGCAGCAGCGCGATGATGCACAGGAAAATCGAGCCGGGCAGGGTGACACGGCTCAGGACGTCGTCAATGTAATCTGCCGTCGCAGCCCCAGGTTTGACGCCCGGGATGAACCCGCCCTGTTTCTTCAGGTTCTCCGCCAGGTCCACCGGATTGAAAATGATCGAGGTGTAGAAGTACGTGAAAAAGATGATGAGCACGGAGTAGGCCACGTAGTAGGGCGTGGTCTGGGGCGCGAAGGTTTCCGCCAGGCCCCTGAGCCACGGCCGGTTGCTGAAGGTGGCCAGGGTACCCGGGACGATGATGATGGACTGGGCGAAGATGATGGGCATCACGCCCGCCGAGTTGATCCGGATGGGAATGAAGGTCTTCTGGCCTTCTCGAATGCGCCCGCGCCCCATCACCTTGCGGGGAATCTGGATGGGGATCCGGCGGGCCGCCACGGTGATGGCGATGACCCCGGCCACCACGCCGACCATCACCGCAAGCAACACCACCAGTCCGAGCGTGGTCATCACGCCGGTACGCATGAACTCGATGGTCTGGACCGTTCCCGGCCACATCCGGTCCACGATCGAGAAGAAGATGAGCAGGCTCATGCCGTTGCCGATGCCGCGCTCGGTGATCTGCTCGCCCAACCACATGACGAACACCGCGCCGGTGGTCAAGGTGAGCACGGTCAGGGCGCGGAAGCCGGGGCCCGGGCTGGCCACCGCTCCCTGCAAGGACTCGGTGAAAATCGCGAACCCATAGGCCTGGAACGCCGCCAGCACGATGGTGACGTAGCGGGTCCACTGGGTGATGCGCTTGCGGCCTTCTTCCTCCTTCTGGAGCTTGTCCACGTAGGGAAACACGGCGCCGGCCAGCTGGAAGATGATCGAAGCCGAGATGTAGGGCATGATGCCCAGCGCCAGAACCGTGGCCCGGGAGAGCCCCCCGCCCACGAACAGGTCGTAAACCCCGAAGAGGGTTTGGGCCCCCTGGTTGCGGACGAAATCGCTCAGCACCTGGACGTTGACGCCGGGGGTGGCGATGTGCGCGCCGGCCCGGTACACCGCCAGGCAGAGGAGCGTAAAGAGGATCTTCTCTTTGAGTTCGGGGACGGCGAAGAGGTTCGGGATGCGCGGCGTGGTCATGCCCTGCCTATCCCTCCAGGCGGCCGCCCGCCTGCTCGATCTTGCGCCGGGCACTCGCGGAGGCAGCGCACCCGCGCACCACCAGGGCTCGCGTCACCTCGCCCACGCCCAGCAGCTTGACCGGGTCATCAGCCCTGGCTACCAGCCCCGCAGCCGCCAGGGTCGCAGGACTGACCTCATCGCCCGGCAGCGCGGCTAGGTCCTCGAGGTTCACCACTTGGGCAGGCTTCCGGAAGGGGTTGGTAAAGCCCCGCTTGGGAACCCGCCGGATGAGCGGCATCTGCCCGCCCTCGAATCCCGGTCGCACGTTGCCCGACTTGCGGGCCCGCTGTCCTTTCTGGCCCCGGCCCGCCGTCTTGCCCAGCCCGGAGCCCGGCCCTCGTCCCTTGCGCTTGGGGGCGCTGGCCGCGCCCGCGGGCGGCTTCAGGTTGTGCAGGCCAATCGCAGGTGCCTCGGCCATTACTCCTCCACCGGGTGCACGCTCACCAGATGCCATACCGCCCGGAGCATGCCCCGGATGGCCGGATGATCGCGCACCATCACTTCATCCTGATGATGTTTGAGCCCCAGGGCCTCGAGCGTCCGCCGATACCGCGCCGCGTGCCCGATGCCCGACCGGATCTGCCGCACGCGCAGCCAGCCCGAGGGGCCGGCGGGTTCCTGCTCGACCCGCGCCGCGCTCTCCGCCGAGGGAGCAGCCTCTGCCGGCGCCGCCGGCTGGGCCGCTTTGCTCCGCTTGCGGGCGGCAGATTTCTTGGCTCCGGTGCCGCCGGCTGGCGCTCCGGCGGGCTTCCTAGGCACGGGCCGCCTCCTGGCGCGAGCGGTAGCCCAAGGAGGCGACATCCAGGTCCCGCGCCTTGGCCACCTGTTCCGGCGTCCTCAGGGCCTTCAAGGCGTTCATCGTCGCCCAGACCATGTTGTGCGGGTTGGTCGAGCCCAGCGACTTGGTCAGGATGTCGCTCACCCCGGCGCACTCGAGCACTGCGCGGACCGGCCCGCCGGCAATGACGCCCGTACCGGAGCTGGCCGGCTTGAGCAGCACCCGCCCCGCGCCGTGGGAGCCCACCACGTCATGGGGGATGGTGGTGCCTTCGCGGGGGATCTCGACCATGGCCCGGCGTGCCGCCTCCACGGCTTTGCGCACCGCCTCGGAAACTTCGTTCGCTTTGCCCGTGGCGACACCCACTTTGCCCTTGCCGTCGCCCACCGCTACCAAGGCGCTGAAGGAGAACCGCCGGCCGCCCTTGACCACCTTGGCGACCCGGTTGATGGCGATCACGTTCTCGATGAACTCGGACTCGTGCTCGCGTTCGCGTTCCCGCACCCGCCGCTCCCGCCGGGGGCGCTGCGTGCCGGCCTGCCGGGGCTGCGGCTGCCCTTCGGGCTGCGACGGCTCGTGTTGCTGGGCCTCGTCGGTCGTCATCAAAACTCCAACCCGCCTTCCCGCGCGCCTTCGGCCACGGCGCGCACGCGTCCATGATACAAGTAGCCTGCCCGATCGAACACCACGCGGCTGATGCCGAGCGCTTTGGCCCGGGCCGCCAGGGCTTTGCCCACGGCGCGGGCCGCTCCCACCTTGCCCGGCTGCTCGCGCACCACGTCCTTGCTGCGGTCGCTGACCGCCACGAGGGTCTTGCCCTGCTCGTCGTCCACCAGCTGCGCGTACATGTGCTTGAGCGACCGGAACACCACCAACCGGGGCCGCTCCGCGGTCCCCGCCACCTTCCGCCGCACCCGGAGGTGCCTTCGGTACCGGCGCTCCGCTCGGGCCTTGGGCTTGTGGATCGTCCTCATGCTTTGGCCGTCGCTCCGGTCTTGCCGGCCTTGCGCCGGACGTGCTCGCCCTGGTAGCGGATGCCCTTCCCCTGGTAGGGCTCAGGCGGACGCACCTTGCGGAGCTGGGCCGCCACCTGCCCCACCAGTTCCTTGTCAGGACCGCTCACCTTGACCACGGTGTTCCCTTCCACGCTCAACGTGATCCCCGGCGGGGCGCGGAAGTCCACCGGATGGGAGAACCCCACGGTCAGGCGCAGGCCGCCGGGCTGCGCTTCCGCCTTGTAGCCCACGCCGTGGATTTCCAGCGTCCGCACGTAGCCCTGGCTTACCCCCTCGATCATGTTCCTGATCAGGGTGCGGGTCAGGCCGTGGAGTGCGCGGTGACGCGTTTCCTCGGACGGCCGGCTGACCGTGACCTGGCCGTCGGCCACGGCGACCGAGAGTTCGGCGGGCACCACGCGGCTCAGCTCGCCCTTGGGACCCTTGACCGTCACCTTGCCGCCCTCGGCCACCACCGTTACGCCCGGCGGGATCGGGATGGGACGCTTACCGACGCGGGACATCGCCTCGCCTCACCAGACCACCGCGACCAGCTCGCCGCCCAGGCGCTGGCGGCGGGCTTCGCGGTCGGACATCAACCCGCGCGGGGTGGAGAGGATCGCCATCCCCAATCCGTTCTTGACCCGCGGAATCTCGCGAACCTTGACGTAACGCCGCAGGCCGGGCTTCGAGACCCGCTGCACCTCGCGGATCACGGGTTCCTCCCCCTGGTAGCGCAGGTAAATGCGCAGCAGGCCATGGCGCCCATCGTCCAGGACCTTGTAGTCCTGGATGAAGTGATGGTCGCGCAGCAGGCGCGCGATTTCGGTCTTCAGCTTGGAAACCGGCATATCCACCCGCCGATGCCCGGCAAGGCAGGCGTTGCGGATGCGGGTCAACATGTCGGCGACCGGGTCAGTCATGCTCATAAGCGACGCCGCTATCCTTTCACCAACTGGCCTTGCGCACTCCAGGGATCTCCCCCTTGAGCGCGAGTTCGCGGAAGCAGATCCGGCACAGGCCGAACTTCCGGAGATAGGCCCGCGCCCGCCCGCAGCGCTGGCAGCGGTGGTAGCGGCGCACGCCGAATTTCGGCTCCCGCTTCTGCTTCTCGATCAGTGCCTTCTTCGCCACGTCCCTAGGTTCTCCTTCTCTGGCCTTCCGTTCCCGCGGCAGCCGGCGCGGTGCGCGGGTCCTTGGGCCGCGTCAGGACCCGACCGCCACCGGGGTCTCGCCCCGGAACGGCAGCCCCAGCTCGCGGAGCAAGGCCAACGCCAGGTCATCCCGTCCTGCGGTGGTCACGAATGTGATATCCATCCCGTGGATCTTCTCCACCTTGTCGTAGTCCACCTCGGGGAAGATCATCTGCTCCTTGATCCCCACCGTGTAGTTGCCTCGCCCGTCGAACGAACGGGTGGGCAGCCCCCGGAAGTCGCGGATGCGGGGGACAGCCACGCTGATGAAGCGATCCAAGAACTCCCACATCCGTGCGCCCCGCAGGGTGACCGCCGCACCGATCGCCATGCCCTGGCGCAGGTTGAAGTTGGCGATGGCCTTCTTGGCTCGAGTCACGACCGGCCGCTGCCCGGTGATCGCCGCCAGCTCCTCGACCACCGCGTCCATCAGTTTCGGGGTCTTGGGAGCCTCCCCCACGCCCACGTTCACCACGATCTTCACCAGCCGCGGGACCTGATGCGAGTTGGTGAGGCCGAACTCCTTCATCAGCTTGGGATGCACCACCCGCCGGTAGTACTCCCGCAGGCGCGGCGGCGGGGCCGGCGCCTGATCTTCCGGCTGCGCCTGCGGGGCGGCCTGGGGCTTGGCATCCTTGGTCTTGGTCTTGGCCATCTCGTGCTATCCCGTCTAGCGGCTTCGCGGGATGGGCTGTCCCGACTTGACACTCACCCGCTCGACCGTCCCGTCCTTGTCCTTGCGCCGCTTGATCCGCGTCGGCTCGCCCGTCTTGGGATCCAGCAGCATGACGTTGGAGACGTGGATCGGCGCCGGAAACTGGATGATCCCGCCTTCCGCCGTCTGGGTGGCGCGCTTGTGGCGCTTGACCAGATTGAGGCCTTCGATCACCACCCCGCCGGTCCGCGGCAAGACGCGCAGCACCTTGCCCTCCTTGCCCTTGAAGTCCCCGCTGATCACCCGGACGGTGTCCCCCTTGGTGATCCGCAGGCGGGGCTGAGGCTTCCGGAAGGGCGGGCGGCGCCGCCGGCTTCGCTTGAAGATCAACGGCTTCACGTCAGATCACCTCCGGCGCCAGGGAGACGATCTTCATGAACTTCTTGTCCCTCAACTCCCGGCCCACCGGGCCGAAGATGCGCGTGGCGCGCGGCTCGCCCGCGTCGTTGATGAGCACCGCCGCGTTCTCGTCGAATCGAATGTAGCTGCCGTCCTTGCGCCGGGTCTCCTTGGCGGTCCGTACGATCACCGCCTTGGCCACCTCGCCCTTCTTGATCTGGCCGGTGGGCAAGGCGTCCTTGATGGTCACCACCACCACGTCGCCCAGTCCGGCGTACCGCCGGTGGCTGCCACCCAGCACCCGGATCACCAGCGCTTTCCTGGCCCCGGAGTTGTCGGCGATCTTCAGTATGGACTCCTGCTGAACCACGGCCACCTCGCCTATCTGGCGCGCTCGAGAATGTCCACCACTCGCCAGCGCTTGGTGCGCGACAGGGGCCGCGTCTCCATGATGCGGACCCTATCCCCCAACCGCGCCCCGTGCTCGTCATGGGCGGCCACCCGCTTGTACCGGGTGATCTGCTTGCCGTAGAACCCGTGGGCCAGGCGCCGGGTGAGCCGCACGATGACGGTCTTCTGCATCTTGTCGCTCACCACCACGCCCACCCGTACCTTCCGGCGGCCTCGGGTTCTGGTCTCCCCGCTGCTCATGCTCCCGCCCTTGCCCTTTCCCGCAGTACCGTCTTGATCCGCGCGATGTTCCGCCGGATGGTCCGGAACTGAATCGGATTCTCCACCGCCTCGGTGGCCGACCGGAACCGCAGCCGGAAGCGCGCCTCCTCGAGGCGCGAGAGTTCCTGCTTCAGTTCCTCGGTGCTCAGCTCCCGCACCCGGGCCGCCCGCAGCGGCTTCTTTTCCACGTCCTTCAACGCCATGACGTCAATCGCCCTCTCGCGTCACGAACTTGGTTCGGACCGGCAGCTTGGCCGACGCCAATCGCAGCGCCTCCCGGGCCAGCTCCTCCGGAATCCCTTCCACCTCGAAGAGCACCCGGCCCGGCTTGACCACCGCCACCCAGCCCTCGGGATTGCCCTTGCCCTTCCCCATGCGGGTCTCGGCGGGCTTCTTGGTGATGGGCTTGTCCGGAAAGATCCGGATCCAAACCTTCCCGCCGCGCTTCATCTCCCGGGTCAGCGCCACCCGGGCCGCCTCGATCTGGCGGCTCGAAATCCAACCCGGCTCTAGGCTGATGAGACCGTAGTGGCCGAAGGCGATGGTATGGCCCCGCGTCGCCTTCCCGGCCGTGCGGCCCTTCATCTGCTTGCGGTACTTGACCCGCTTCGGCGCGAGCACGCTCAGGCTCCCGTACTGTAGGTGCGACCCCGGCGATCCTCCACCACCTCACCCTTGAAGATCCACACCTTGACGCCGATGGTCCCGTAGGTGGTCTTGGCGGTGCTGGTGGCGTAATCCACGTCGGCCCGCAGGGTGTGCAGCGGCACGCGGCCCTCGTGATAGCCCTCCGAGCGCGCAATTTCCGCTCCCCCGAGCCGGCCCGACGTCCGCACCTTGATCCCATGGGCTCCCATGCGCATGGCGCTCTGGACCGCCCGCTTCATGGCCCGCCGGAAGCTCACCCGCTGCTCCAATTGATGCGCCACGCTGTCGGCCACCAACTGGGCATCGAGCTCCGGCCGCTTGATTTCCTCGACGTTGATCCCCACTTCCTTGCCCGTGAGCTGCGCCAGCTCGTCGCGCAGCTTGTCCACCTCCGCCCCCCGCTTGCCGATCACCACCCCCGGCCGGCCGGTGAACACCGTCACCGTCACCTTGCCAGGCTTGCGCTCGATGTGCACGTCCGAGATGGCGGCATGCGCCAGGCGGGTCTTCAGGTACTTGCGGACCAGCTCGTCTTCCCGCAACAGCTCGGCGAACTCCCGGCCCGCGTACCAGCGCGAGCGCCAGGGCTTGATGACGCCCAACCGGAACCCGTAGGGATGGGTCTTCTGGCCCACTTACTTCCCCTCCTTCTCCGCCACGCGGATCTCCACGATGCTGGTGCGCTTGCGGATGGGCGTCGCCCGGCCCAAAGCCGCCGCCGTGTAGCGGCGCAACGTCGGCCCCTCGTTGACCACCGCGTACGAGATGAACAACCGGTCCACGTCGAAGGCGGTGTTGGCGCGCTGGGCATCTTGCTCCGCGTTGGATACCGCCGAGCGCAAGACCTTCTCGATCTGCTTGGCCGCCCGCTTCTTGGAAAACTTGAGCAGGGCGTACGCCTCGTTGACGTCCTTGCCCCGGATGGCGTCCACCACCAGCCGCATCTTGCGGGCCGACTGCCGCACCCCTCGCTGAATCGCTCGCGCGGCCATGTTACTTCTTGCGCTCCTCCGGCACCGCCGCCTCCGCGGCCCGGTCGGCCGCCACCTTCATGGTGTGGCCCCGGAACAGCCGCGTGGGGGCGAACTCGCCGAGCTTGTGCCCCACCATATTCTCGCTGATGTACACCGGCACGAACTTGTTGCCGTTGTGCACCGCAATGGTGTGCCCCACGAACTCCGGCGTGATGGTCGAGGACCGTGCCCAGGTCTTGAACACCCGCTTCTCGTTCGCGGCATTCAACGCCCGGATCTTCTTGAGCAGCGACTCCTCGACGTACGGGCCTTTCTTGACGCTTCGTGCCACCTTGCTCCCGTCTCCTGTTATGCCGTCCGCCGGCCAGCGGCCTGGCCGCCGGCCCGAGCGCATCCCGCGCCCCGCATGCCCCCGAGCACTCCGCTCACTGGGTGGCCTTCCCGCGCTTCCGGCCCCGCACAATCAGCCGCGTGCTGGGCTTCTTGTGGTGCCGAGTCTTCCGGCCCTCGGGCTTGCCCCACGGCGAGCAGGCCGGCCGGCCGCCCGAGGACTTGCCTTCCCCGCCACCCAGCGGGTGATCCACCGGGTTTTTGGCCACCCCGCGCACCCGCGGCCGCCGCCCCAGCCATCGCGTCCGACCCGCCTTGCCCACCCGTACCAGCTCGTGGTCCGCGTTGCCCACTTCGCCGATCGTGGCCAGACACTCTCCCCGCACCATCCGGACTTCGCCGCTGCGCAGCTTGAGGGTGACATACGCTCCCTCCTTGGCCAGCACCTGCGCGCTGGCCCCCGCGGAGCGACACAACTGCGCGCCGCGTCCTCGCTTGAGTTCCACGCAGTGCACCGCGGTCCCCAACGGCACCTCGGCCAGCGGCACGGCGTTGCCCGTGCGGATGTCGCTGCCGGGGCCCGCCACCACCGTGTCCCCCACGCTCAAGTCCTTCGGGTGCAGGATGTAGCGCTTCTCCCCATCGGCATAGGCCAGCAGCGCCAAGCGGGCCGACCGGTTGGGATCGTACTCTATGGCCGTCACCCGCGCCGGAATGCCGAACTTGTCCCGCCGAAAATCCACGATCCGGTAGCGGCGCTTGTGCCCGCCGCCCCGATACCGCACCGTGACATGCCCCTGGTTGTTCCGCCCGCCCTTCCGCCGGATCGGTTCCACGAGCGAGCGCTCCGGCTCGAACTTGGTGAGTTCCGCGAAGTCGGGCACCGAGCGCAACCGCGTCCCGGCGCTGGTGGGCCGAAGCTGCCGAATCCCCATAACGCTAGCCCTCGAACACCGGAATGGTGTCGCCTTCCTTCAGGCGCACGTACGCCTTCTTCCACCGCGGCCGGCGACCCGCCGTCCGCCCCATGGTCCGCCGCTTGGCCCGCTGCTGGAGCGTGCGGACCGCCACGACCGTGACGCCGAACGACTCCTCGATGCTGGCCTTGATCTCCCGCTTGGTGGCCTGGGGATGCGCCACGAAGGCGTATTCCTTCCGGGCCGCGAAGGCCGCCGACGACTTCTCGGTCACCAAGGGCTTCACCACGCTGCGCTTGAGATCGGGCATCAGGCCTCCTCGCTGGGCTTGCGGCCGGCCCGTTTCTTGGCCGGACTCTTCGCCCTGGCTTGGGCCGCCTTAGACCCCGTCCCGCGTGGCTGGGCCGCTCCCGCCGTCGCCCGCACCGTCCGCTTGGCCCGGGCCCCACCCTCCTGGCCCTCGGCGGCAACGGCGTGCCCGCCCACGGCGCCTTCTTCCACCAGCACCGCGTCCGACCAGAGGATGTCGTAGGCCGTCGCCTCCCCGTACGGCATCACCCGCACGCGGGGAAGGTTGCGGGCCGAAAGCACGACCTCGGGTTGGACGGACGCGGTGAGAATCAGCACCTTCTGCGTGATGAGCCCCAGCTTGGTCAGCAACTCGACCATGGCGCGGGTTTTGGGCTTCTCGAACGCCAGCCGCTCGATCACGTAGATCTTGCCTTCGTTGGCCCGCGCGTTCAGCGCCGAGCGCCGGGCCAGCCGCCGCACCTTGCGGTTGATCCCGGTCCGGTAGCTCCGCGGCTGCGGGCCGAAGACGGTTCCCCCGCCGGGCCAGTGGGGCGCCCGAATGGAGCCCTGCCGGGCTCGACCGGTGCCCTTCTGGCGCCACGGCTTCTGGTTGCCGCCGGAGACCAAGCCCCGGGTCTTGGTGGCGTGGGTCCCTTGGCGCCGGTTGTTGAGGTAGGCGCGAATCGCCTGATGCAGCACCCACCGGTTGACCATGCCGTCGAATTCCGCGGGCAGCGCGTAGCTCCCTTTGCGCTCTGCCGTGGCGCTGAAGTGCAGGGCTTCAAGCATAGCGACTCCGGTTGGCCTGCCGGCGCACTTCCACGATGCCCCGTACCGGCCCGGGCACCGCCCCGCGCACGAACAGGAGGTTCCGCGCGGCGTCCACCCGGACCACCTTGAGGCCCATCTCGGTGTGGCGGGCGGCCCCCATGTGACCGGGCAGCCGCTTGCCTTTGATCACGCGGGAGGGGTCCGTACCGGGGCCGATGGATCCCGGCTTGCGGTGCCGGGTGTTCCCGTGGGTGGCCGGTCCGCCGCCAAAACCGTGGCGGTGCACCACGCCCTGAAAGCCGCGACCCTTGGTGGTTCCGGCCACTTTGACCAGGTCGCCGGGGGAGAAGATGGCCACGGTGACCACCTGTCCCGGAGCGGGGGCGGCCTCGGTGCCCGGCTGCAGGGCGAACTCCTTGAGGACGCGGGGCGCCGCCTCGAGGCCGGCGCGCTTGGCGTGGCCGGCCAGGGCGCGGGGGGTGCGCTTGGGCTTCCGGGTGCCGAAGCCCAACTGGACGGACCACCGGCCCGACGGCGGGGTGTGGACCTTGAGCACCGGGCAGGGCCCGGCCTCGATCACCGTCACCGGGACCACCCGCCCGTCCTCCTCGAAGAGGCGCGTCATGCCGAGCTTCCGGCCAATGATGCCGTCCATGCCTATTCGACCTTGATCTCCACGTCCACGCCGGCCGGCAGATCGAGCTTGGTGAGCGCGTCCACGGTTTGGGCGCGCGAATCTCGGATGTCAATCAGCCGCTTGTGGGTTTTCAGCTCGAACTGTTCGCGGCTCTTCTTGTCCACGTGCGGGCTGCGCAGCACGGTCCAGCGTTGCGTCTTGGTGGGCAGCGGGATGGGCCCCGACACCCGAGCGCCGCTCTTTTCGACCGTGCGCACGATATCCGCCGCGGCTTGGTCCAGCACCGCGTGGTCGAAGGCCTTCAAGCGAATCCGAATCCGTCCCGCCATGCTCCCGTCCCGTCCTTACGCCAGAATCTTGGTCACCACCCCCGCGCCTACGGTGCGGCCGCCTTCGCGGATGGCGAAGCGCAGGCCTTCTTCCATGGCGATGGGGGTGATCAGCTCGATGGTCATCCGGGTGTTGTCGCCCGGCATCACCATCTCGACGCCCTCCGGCAGCTCCACGGTGCCGGTCACGTCGGTGGTGCGGAAGTAGAACTGCGGCCGGTAGCCCTTGAAGAACGGCGTGTGCCGCCCGCCCTCTTCCTTGGTCAGCACGTACACCTCGGACTCGAACTTGGTGTGAGGGGTCACCGACCCCGGCTTGGCCACCACCATGCCGCGCTCCACCTCGGTCTTCTCGACGCCCCGGAGCAACAGCCCGATGTTGTCGCCGGCCTGGCCCTCGTCGAGCAGCTTGCGGAACATCTCGACGCCGGTCACCACGGTCTTCTTGTTGGAGCCGAATCCCACCAGCTCGACCTCGTCGCCCACCTTGACCTTGCCGCGCTCCACTCGACCCGTGGCCACGGTGCCGCGGCCGGTGATCGAGAAGACGTCCTCGACCGGCATCAGGAAGGGCTTGTCAATGTCGCGCTGCGGGATCGGGATGTAGGCATCCAGGGCCTCGAGCAGCTCCCAGATCTTCTTCTTCTGCTCCTCGTCGCCCTGCAGCGCCTTGAGCGCCGAGCCGCGGATGACCGGAACCTGATCCCCCGGGAAGTCGTACTGCGACAGCAGCTCCCGCACTTCGAGTTCCACCAAGTCCAGCAGTTCGGGATCGTCCACCGCGTCGCACTTGTTGAGGAAGACCACGATGTAGGGCACGTTCACCTGGCGGGCCAACAAGATGTGCTCGCGGGTCTGCGGCATGGGGCCGTCCACCGCGCTCACCACCAGGATGGCGCCGTCCATCTGCGCCGCGCCGGTGATCATGTTCTTCACGTAGTCGGCGTGACCCGGGCAGTCCACGTGGGCGTAGTGACGCTTCTCGGTGCTGTACTCCACGTGCGCCGTCGCGATGGTCAAGATCTTGGTCGCGTCCCGGCGTCCCTGCGCCTCCGACGCCTTGGCCACCTGGTCGTAGGTGACGTACTGCGCCAGACCCTTCTCCGAGGCCACCTTGGTCATGGCCGACGTTAGCGTGGTCTTGCCGTGGTCCACGTGGCCGATGGTGCCCACGTTCACGTGCGGCTTGGTCCGCTCGAATTTCGCCTTAGCCATTGCTCCGCTTCCTCATCTGGGTGTCAGGTGTCGGGTGTCCGGTGCCGGGTGCCACCCTCACACCCGCCACCTGACACCGGGTCCCTAGCCTCTGAACTTGCTGACGATCTCCTCGGCCTTCGCCTTGGGGACTTCCGCGTAATGCGAAAACTGCATGGTATACACCGCGCGTCCCTGGGTGAGCGAGCGCAACACCGTGGAATACCCGAACATCTCCGCCAGCGGGACGCTGGCCGCGATCACCTGGGCCTCCCCCCGCTGGGTCATGCCCCCGATCTTGCCCCGGCGGCTGTTGAGGTCGCCGAGCACCTCGCCCATGTACTCCGTCGGGGTGACCACTTCGATGTCCATGATCGGCTCCAGCAGCACCGGCTTGGCCCGGCTGGCCGCCTCCTTGAAGGCCATCGAGCCGGCGATCTTGAAGGCCATCTCGCTGGAGTCTACCTCGTGGTAGCTGCCGTCGACCAGCTCCACCTTCACGTCCACCACCGGATAGCCGGCCAACACCCCGTTCTCCAGGGCCTCCTTGATGCCCTCTTCCACCGGACCAATGTACTCGCGCGGGATCACGCCGCCCACGATCATGTCTTCGAAGACAAAGCCCTGGCCCGGCGGCGCCGGCTCCAGGTTGATCACCACGTGCCCGTACTGGCCGCGGCCTCCGGTCTGCCGGATGAACTTCCCTTCGACCTCTTCCACCCGCTCCCGCACCGTCTCCCGGTAGGCGACTTGGGGCCGGCCGACGTTGGCTTCGACCTTGAACTCCCGCCGCATCCGGTCCACCAGGATCTCCAGGTGCAGCTCGCCCATCCCCGAGATGATGGTCTGCCCGGTCTCGGCGTCCTGCCGCACGTGAAAGGTGGGATCTTCCTCCGCCAGCTTCTGCAGCGCCAGCCCCAGCTTGTCCTGGTCCGCCTTGGTCTTGGGCTCGATCGCCACCGAGATCACGGGCTCGGGGAAGCGCATCGTCTCCAGGATGATCGGATGATCCTCGTCGCACAGCGTATCGCCCGTGCGGGTGTCCCGGAGTCCGATCGCCGCGGCGATGTCGCCCGCCCGCACCTCGGCGATTTCCTCCCGCTTGTTGGCGTGCATCTGCAGCAGGCGGCCGATGCGCTCCTTGCGCCCCTTGGTCGAGTTGTACACGTAGGAGCCCGACTGCAGCACGCCGGAATAGACCCGGAAGAAGGTGAGCTTCCCCACATACGGATCGGTCGCGATCTTGAAGGCCAGAGCGCTGAACGGCTCGTCATCGGACGCCTTGCGCTCCACCACGGTCTGGTCGTGGTGCGGCAGATGCCCCCGGACGGCGGGGATGTCCACCGGACTGGGAAGGTAGTCCACGATCCCGTCCAGGAGCCGCTGCACGCCCTTGTTCTTGAAGGCCGCACCGCAAAAGACCGGCACCACCGCGCCCGCGATGGTGGCCTTCCGGATGCACCGCCGGATCTCGGCCTCGGTGAGCTCGTGCTCGTCCAGGTACTTGTGCAGCAGCTCGTCATCGTACTCCACCACCGCCTCGATCAGCTGGTGGCGGAGCTGCTCCGCCTTCTCGCGGAAGGCCGCCGGGATCGGCCCCTCGACCCAATTGACCCCCAAGGAGGCTTCGTCGTACACCACCTCGACTTGCCGGATGATGTCAATCAGCCCGGTGAACAGCTCGCCCGACCCCAGAGGATACTGGACCGGTACCGGCCGGGCGCCCAACCGCTCCCGGATCATGGCCACCGACCGGTCGAAGTCGGCGCCCACCCGGTCCATCTTGTTGACGAACACGATCCGCGGCACCCGGTAGCGGTCGGCCTGGCGCCAGACCGTTTCCGTCTGGGGCTCCACGCCGCTCACCGCGTCCAGGAGGGTCACCGCCCCGTCCAGGACCCGCAGCGAGCGCTCCACTTCCACCGTGAAGTCCACGTGCCCCGGTGTGTCAATGATGTTGATCTGATAGACCTCGTCGAAGCGCTTCCACTGGCAGAAGGTCGCCGCCGAGGTGATGGTAATCCCCCGCTCCTGCTCCTGCTCCATCCAGTCCATGGTGGCGGTCCCCTCGTGCACCTCGCCGAGCTTGTAGGTCCGCCCCGTATAGTACAGGATGCGCTCGGTAGTCGTGGTCTTGCCGGCATCGATGTGCGCCATGATGCCGATGTTCCGGATCTTGTCGAGCGCCGTCGTCCGTGGCATATGCTTCATCAATCGCGTATCGCCAATCGTTCCTAGTGGCCGGTTCGGCACCGAGGGCCCAAGCACCCGGGGCACGACCGAGCTGATGGCCGCGCCTCCCTCGATACGCCTCCTCCGGCACTCAAAAAGCGGGGCGACCGTCACCCCCTACGAGGGGCAGGTCTCGCTCCGCAACCGTCCGGGGCTGCTTCCCCTGAGACGCAGGATCCCTTGAGCCAGGGTCCCGGAATTGTCAGGTTCAGGTGGTCCAACCGGTGAGCGAGGGAGGCCGGGCCTCCGCGTCCCGCTCACTGCTTACCATCTATAGTGCGCAAACGCCCGGTTCGCTTCCGCCATCCGGTGCGTGTCCTCTTTCTTCTTGATGGCGTTGCCTTCGCCCTTGGAGGCCAGAATGATCTCGGCCGCCAGGCGCTCCGCCATGGTCTTCTCGTTCCGCTCCCTGGCATACTGCAAAATCCAGCGCGTCGCCAGGGTGGTACGCCGCTCCGGCCGCACCTCTACCGGGACTTGGTAGGTGGCGCCGCCGACCCGCCGGCTCTTGACCTCCAGCACCGGCTTGACGTTGTTCAGCGCCTGCTTGAGAACCGCCACCCCGGGCTGTCCCGTCCGCTGTTCGATCAAATCCATGGCCTGGTAAAAAATGGACTCGGCCAAAGATTTCTTCCCGCGCTCCATGATGTTGTTGATGAACTTCGACACCGTCTGGCTGTCGTAGCGCGGGTCCGGCGGGATGGGCCGCTTGACGGCCTTGAGCCGCCGGCTCATTTGGGCCTCTTGGCGCCGTATTTCGAGCGCCCCTGCTTGCGATCCGACACCCCCGCGGCGTCCAACGTGCCGCGAATGATATGGTACCGCACGCCGGGCAGGTCCTTGACCCGGCCACCCCGGATCAGCACGATCGAGTGCTCCTGGAGATTGTGCCCCTCACCCGGGATGTAGCTGGTCACCTCCAGCCCGTTGGTGAGCCGGACCCGGGCCACCTTGCGCAAGGCCGAATTCGGCTTCTTGGGCGTGGTGGTGTACACCCGGGTGCACACCCCGCGCTTCTGCGGGTTGCCCCGCAGCGCGGGGGCTTTTTCCTTGCGCTCTACCTCGCGCCGCCCGAAGCGGACGAGCTGGTTGATGGTCGGCATGGCCTTCCGGCGTACAATGAGCAATAAGGCTCCGTGACCCGGATCAAGTCCTGGTGCCCGGAGCCTGGGAAAGGTAGAGGACTGAGCCCCGTAGGACAAGGGGGCCAGCCGACCCCCAAGGTCCCAGGGGCTCACATTGCCAACCTCACCTTCGGGGTGCTTCGCACGCGATGAGCCTTACCCCCCACACGCCGCCGGCCGGGGAATCCCCCCGCAATCAACCCCCTTGCCTCCCCTGCGCCCGCTTCCCCTCGAGGAGCACGCCACGAACGGCCCAGCTTTGCCGGCATAGAGGCTCCCCGAATCGCAATGAGAACGCCGGTATGCTCGAAAAGCCCTGTGGAGGCTCCAACCGGAGTCCCAGCGGCTCAGCTTACCGTCCCCCGAGGTGGGCGGTCCCCGGCCCCAGCCTACTCAACGGGAGGCAGTCAGCGCATTCGGGCCCACACGTGTCACGGTTAATGAAATGGACCGCCCCATCGAACTTGCTCACGGCGTACGAGGTCTTGCCACCAGCCATTCCCCTGCCCCCGGACCGCTGAGCCCGCCGTCGCCAAACCCCAGCCCACGGGACAAATTTCCCTCGAGCGGCGGCACCCAGGCCGCGAGCGGCGCCACCCGGGCGGCGCGGGCTCACCATCGCCCGCCCGCAGCCGAAACCACGGCGCGGTGCGATACGGCACGGAGAGCACCGGCGCGCCGCGACGCGGTACCCGCATGCCGGCCGGCCGAAGCATCCTAGAGAAACCCAGAGTCCGGAGTGATGACCATGCCCATGCCGCCATCGCGTTGCGCCTCCCTCCTCCTCTCGACCCTGCTCGTCGGGGCCGCGGCCCGAGCTTCAGCCCAGGACCCCCTGAACGCGATCCGCACCTTTCGTGACAGTCACCAGGGCGCCATCGTCAACGAACTCCGCCAGTTGCTGAGCCTGCCCAACGTGGCGGGCAATCTACCCAACATCCGCCGCAACGCCGACGCGTTGGTCGCCATGCTCCAACAGCGGGGCGCCAAGGTGCAAATCCTGGAGACCGGCGCTGAGCCCGTGGTGTTCGGCGAGATCGGCGATCCTGCGAAGCCGGCCATCCTTTTCTACTGCCACTACGACGGCCAGCCGGTGAACCCCGCCGCCTGGCAGCAAGCCGATCCCTGGCAGCCGGTGCTCCGGACCCGGGCCATCGAGGCTGGCGGCACGGTGGTGAACCAGTGGCCGGGCGCCTCGGATCGGGTGGATCCCGAATTCCGCCTCTACGCCCGCTCGGCGAGCGACGACAAGGCCCCCATCGTGGTCCTGATGCAGATCCTCGATGCTTGGAAGGCGGCCGGCATTTCCCCGCCCAACCGGCTCAAGTTCATCTTCGAGGGCGACGAGGAAGCCGGCTCCAAGTACTTGGCCCAAACCGCGCGCCGCTACCGCGATCTCTTGCGCGCGGACCTCGCCGTCATGGCCGACGGCCCCATCCATGAGTCGGGCCGCCCCTCGGCGTTCTTCGGACTCCGGGGGCTGGCCACGGTCACGCTGACCGTGTATGGCCCCATTCGCCCGCTCCACTCGGGCCACTATGGCAATTGGGCCCCGAACCCCGCGATGCGCCTGGCGCACCTGTTGGCTTCGATGAAAGGCCCCACCGGTGAGGTCTTGGTGGCCGGCTGGGAGGATGACATGATCCCCTTAAGCGGCGCGGACCGGGCAGCGCTGGCCGCGTTTCCCCACGACGACGAGCTACAGCGCCTCCAGTTCGAGCTGGGCTCGCTGGACGGCGGCGGCCGCACGCGCCACGAGCTGATTGCTCATCCCTCGCTCAACGTTCGAGGCATGCGCAGCTTGTTCGTGGGCCCCGAAGCTCGGACCTTGATTCCCGATGTCGCCGTCGCAGAGCTGGATCTCCGCCTAGCAGCCGGCAACACGCCCGAGCGCCAGGTGGCCAAGCTGGTGCGGCACATCGAGCAACAGGGATATACCGTGGTGCGGCAGGACCCGGACTCCGTCACCCGGGTCAACGCCCCGCGGCTGGTGAAGGTGACCTCGGGCGAGGGCTACCCCGCGGGGCGCACGCCGCTGGACCATCCGGCGGCGCAGGCGGTGATCGCCGCCTTGAGAGGAGCCAGCCTGGGCGAGCCGGTGGTGGTGCCGACGATGGGAGGCAGCGGGCCGGCGTACGTCTTCACCGACATCCTCCGGCAGCCCTTCGTGGTGATCCCCATCGTGAACCACGACAACAACCAGCACGCCGAGAACGAGAACGTGCGCCTGGCCAACGTCTTCCGGGGGATGGAAATCCTGGGAGCGGTAGCCGCGGCCAAGATCCCGGCTGCAAGGCCCAATCCTTGAGCCGGCGGGGGCCGGCCCGCGGGCGGCGGCCGGCTCCGGGACCTGCCCCGGGCTCGCGCGCCGGAATCAGCGCGGCCGGAGGAACTCGCGCGGCACCCGGGTGCCGTACGGCGTGGCTCGCGCCAGCTTGCTGAAGTACCAATATGCGAGTTCCGAGACCTGCCGGATGGCTTCGTCGCCGTCGCCGCCGTAGTTGGTCATCACCACCAGCACGTACGGCCGATCGGGCAGCTCCACGTAGGCCCAGACCGTGGCCACCCCTTCCAAGCTCCCCGGCTTGAACGCGATGGGCACCGAGCCGGGCACGGGATCGCGCACCGGACCTTCTTTGGGGATCTCCAGGATGCGGCGAATCCGCTCGCAGGAGCCGCGGGAAACCGGCAGCTCGCAGTGCGCCAGCCGCGTCATGAGTTCGGCGGCCTCGGCGGGGGTGGAGAGATTTTCCGCTCCGCGCAGGGAGGCCTCGGGCTGGATCATCTTGCGCTGCAGCTTGGTGTCCCGGAACCCCATTTCGCGCAGGGTGCGGTTCACGGCGTCCATGCCGAGCGCATCAATCAGGATGTTGGTGGCGGTGTTGTCGCTCAGCACGATCATCAGCACCGCGAGGTCCTCGAGGGAGAGGCTGGAGGATCCCGGAGCGAAGTATTGGATCACGCCGCTCCCGCCGACTTGGGCCGCCTGGGGGACGGCGCGGCGCTCCTGGAGCAGGCCCGGCCGCTGCTCGGCCTGGCGGAAGAGTTCGATGAGGATGGGGATCTTGATGGCACTCCCCTGGGGAAAGACCAGGCCGTCGTTGACGCCCACGCGCGAACTGTCGGTCAGGTCCACGATCTCGGCCCCGAGTACCCCGTCGAACTCGTCCGCCAGGACCTCGAGTTCGGCGCGGAGCTTGTCCTTCAGGATGGACCGGTGGGGTTCCTGAGCGCTCGCCGCGGGTGCCAAGCCGGCGAGGAGGCCCACGAACAGGGCCTTCGCGATCGCGCGCCTAGGTCGCCGCATGGCTAACCTCCGAGCCACAGGGCACGGCATGCCGGCGGGGCGCTGCGGGGTCCCGAAGTGCGCCTTCCCCTACTCCGCTTCCACCTCCGCCTCGGCCGATACCGCCGGCGAGATGAACGGCGTGGGCACCCCTGGAGCCTCTTCCGGCGGAGGCGGCGGCGGCTGGAAATCCGCGGGCGGCGTCACCTCGATCTCGGAGTACCGGTAGATCCCGGTGCCCGCCGGAATGAGGTGCCCGATGATGATGTTCTCCTTGAGCCCCAGCAGGTCGTCCTTGGCGCCGCGGATGGCGGCGTCGGTCAGGACCCGCGTAGTCTCCTGGAACGACGCCGCCGAGATGAACGACTGCGTCGTGAGCGAAGCCTTGGTGATGCCCAGGAGCAAGGGCTCGCTGGTGGCCGGCTTGCCGCCCTTCTTCACCACACGCTCGTTCTTCTCCCGGAAGGTGAGCCGGTCCACTGCTTCGCCCTCCAGGAAATCCGTATCGCCGGGGTCCACCACCCGGACTTTCTGCAACATCTGCCGCACGATCACGCCGATGTGCTTGTCGTTGATCTTGACGCCCTGCAGCCGGTACACCTCCTGGATCTCGTTGACCAGGTACTCCTGGACGGCTCGGGGACCCTTGATCCTCAAGATGTCGTGGGGGTTGACGGGCCCTTCGGTGAGCCGATCGCCGGCCCGTACCCGGTCGCCCTCGTGGACCCGCAGGTGTTTGGAAGCCGGCACCTCGTAGAGCTGCGGCTCTCCCTGGTCGGGGTGCACCAGGATCTCGCGCTTGCCGCGCTTGATCTCGCCGAATTTCACCACCCCGTCAATCTCCGAGATGGTGGCGGGGTCCTTGGGCCGGCGCGCCTCGAACAGCTCGGCCACGCGGGGGAGGCCGCCCGTAATGTCCCGGGTCTTGTAGGCTTCGCGGGAGATCTTGGCCAGGATTTGCCCGGCGTGGACCTGGTCTCCGTCGTCCACCGTGAGCTGCGCGCCTTCGGGGATCACGTAGTCCCGCACCTTCCGCTCCCGGTCGCCCTTTTTCTGCACGATCTCGATGTGCGGGTGCAGGCGCTTCTCGCGATCCTCCACGATCACCCGCTGGCGCAGGCCGGTCAGCTCGTCCAGCTCCTCGCGGACGGTCTCGTCTTCCACGATGTCCACGAACCGCACGGTCCCTGGCACGTCCGTGATGATGGGCGTGGTGTACGGGTCCCACGTGAACAGCAAGTCGTCCCGCTTGACCCGTTGCCCATTGGTCACCGCCAGGGTGGCGCCGATGGGGACCTGGAAGCGGGAGCGCACGTTGCCGTCCGCGTCGCGCAGCACCAGCTCGCCGTCGTAGCCGGTGACCACCTTGGAGCCATCGGGCAACTCGACCGCCTGCAGCCGCTCGCCGAACGCGATGATGCCTTCCAGCTTGGTCTTGCGGGCGGTTTGCTCCGCGATCCGGGCCGCGGTCCCGCCGATGTGGAAGGTCCGCAGCGTGAGCTGGGTGCCCGGCTCCCCGATGGATTGCGCCGCCAGAATCCCCACTGCCTCGCCCAGATCCACCATTTCCATGGTGGCCAGGTTGCGACCGTAACACATCCGGCAGATGCCGCGGCGGGCTTCGCAGGTGAGCACCGAGCGAATCCGCACCGTCTCGATCCCGGCGTCCTCGATGGCCGCGGCGGTCTCCTCGTCAATCAACTGCCCGGCCGCCGCCAAGAGCTTGGGGTCGCCGTGCTCGTCCAGCTCGTGGGGATCGTACACGTCGTCGGCCGCCACGTTGCCCACGATCCGCTCCCGGAGCGGCTCGATGATGTCCTCGCCTTCCTTGAGGGCCGACATCTCGAGACCCAGAATGGTACCGCAATCTTCCTCGGTAATGGTCACGTCCTGCGCCACGTCTACCAGGCGCCGGGTGAGATAGCCCGCATCCGCCGTCTTGAGCGCCGTGTCGGCCAGGCCCTTGCGGGCCCCGTGCGTGGAGATGAAGTACTCCAGCACGCTCAGGCCTTCGCGGAAGTTCGACTTGATGGGGCTCTCGATCACTTCCCCGATCCCGCCCGTCAGCTTCTTCTGCGGCTTGGCCATCAGTCCCCGCATCCCCGCCAGCTGGCGGATCTGGTCGCGGGAGCCCCGGCTGCCGGAATCGAACATCATGAAGACCGGGTTGAAGCCCCCTTGCGACTGGCCCAACCGCCGCACCATCGCTTCGGCAATGTCATTGTTGGCATGGGTCCAGGCGTCAATCACCTTGTTGTACCGCTCGCCGAAAGTGATCTGGCCGGTGGCATAGGCCTTCTGGAAGCGCTCCACCCGCGCCGTGGCCGCCGCGATCAGCTCAGCCTTCTCGGGCGGGATCTCCAAGTCTTCCACCCCGATGGACACCCCGCCCATGGTGGCGTGGCGGAACCCGAACTCCTTGAGCCGGTCCAGGAACTGCACCGTCTCCGCCAGACCCGCGCGCCGGTAGGATTCGAAAACCAGCTCCGAGAGATTCTTCTTCTTCATCACCTCGTTGCGGAAGCCCAGCTCCGCGACCACGGTGCGCGGGAGAATACTGTTGAACAGCACCCGGCCCACGGTGGTCTCGATCCAGCCGGCCTGCTGCTCCTCGGCCTCCCGCGGCGGCTGGTACCAGAAGTGGATGGGCGCGTGATATCCCAGGCGGCCGGTGGCCACCGCCATCTCCACCTCGGCCAGCGAGGCCACGTGGGGCGCCGTCTTGATCTGCTCGGCGAAGTTCGCCGGCGCCTTGGTGAGGAAGTAGCAGCCCAACACCATGTCCTGGCTGGGCTCGGCAACCGGTCGGCCGTCCGAGGGCTTCAGAATGTTGTTGCTGGAAATCATCAACACCCGCGCCTCGATCTGCGCCTCGAACGACAGCGGCACGTGCACCGCCATCTGGTCGCCGTCGAAGTCCGCGTTGAACGCGGCGCACACCAGCGGGTGGATCCGGATCGCCTTGCCTTCCACGAGCACCGGCTCGAAGGCCTGAATGCCCAACCGGTGCAGCGTGGGCGCCCGGTTCAACAGCACCGGGTGATCCTGGATGATGTCCTCCAGAATCTCGTACACCTCGGGGGTCTCGCGCTCCACGATCTTCTTGGCTCGCTTGACCGTCTCGGCGATCCCCTGGTCCACCAACTTGTGGATGATGAACGGCTTGAACAGCTCCACCGCCATCGTCTTGGGCAGCCCGCACTGGTGCAGCCGGAGTTCGGGGCCCACCACGATCACCGATCGCCCCGAGTAGTCCACCCGCTTGCCCAGCAAGTTCTGCCGGAACCGCCCCTGCTTGCCCTTCAACATGTCCGAGAGGGACTTGAGCGGCCGCTTCCCGCGCCCGCGGATGGCCTTGGAGCGCCGCCCGTTGTCGAACAGCGCGTCCACCGCCTCCTGCAGCATCCGCTTTTCGTTGCGCAGAATGACCTCCGGCGCCCGGTGCAGGATCAGCTTCTGCAGCCGGTTGTTCCGGTTGATCACCCGGCGGTAGAGATCGTTGAGATCGCTGGTGGCGAACCGCCCCCCGTCCAGCGGCACCAGCGGCCTCAGATCCGGCGGGATGACCGGAATCACGTCCATGATCATCCACGCCGGGGTGTTGCGCTGCTCCCCGTGGTCGCCCGAGTTCCGGAACGCGTCCACGATCTTCAGGCGCTTGAGCATCTGCTTCTTGCGGTGCTGGCTGGTCTCGGTGGCCACCGCCTTGCGGAGTTCGTCCGACAGCTTGTCCACGTCCAGCCGGTTGAGCAGCTCCCGCACCGCCGGCGCGCCGATATCCGCCTTGAACGCCGTATCCCCTTCCGCCTTGGCCTTGGCCCGGAGTTCCAGGTAGCGCTCCTCGTCAATCAGCTCCTTGAACTCCACGTCTTGGTCCCCGGGGTCAATCACCACATAGCTGGTGTAATAGATGATCCGCTCCAGGTCCCGCAGCGTGAGGTCCAGGAGATTGCCCATGGGACTGGGCAGCGTCTTGAAGAACCAGATATGGGCCACCGGGACCGCCAGCTCGATATGGCCCATGCGCTCCCGCCGCACCTTGGAGAGCGTCACTTCCACGCCGCAGCGGTCGCAGATCACCCCCCGATACCGGATCCGCTTGTACTTGCCGCAGTGGCACTCCCAGTCCTTGACCGGACCGAAAATCCGCTCGCAGAAGAGCCCGTCCCGCTCCGGCTTGAAGGAGCGGTAGTTGATGGTCTCGGGCTTGGTCACCTCGCCCCAGGACCACCAGGTCCGCAAGCCCTGCAGTTCCAAGCGCTCCCGCTCCTTGGGGTCCTTGGGGCCGCGGATCTCCTCGGGGCTTGCGATGCGGATCCGAATGAAATCGAAGGTCGAGCCTTTGGGCTCGCGGGCGCTACGAAAATCGATCATCGGGCTGCTCCCCTCACTCTTCGCCTTCTTCGGTGGTGCCCAGCGTCACCTTGAGGCCCAGCGCCTGCAGTTCCTTGACCAGGACGTTGAACGACTCGGGAATTCCCGGCTCGGGCAAGTTCTGTCCTTTGACGATCGCCTCGTACACCCGGCTGCGGCCGTTGACGTCGTCCGACTTGACGGTCAGCATCTCCTGGAGGACGTGGGAAGCTCCATACGCTTCCAGGGCCCACACTTCCATCTCGCCAAAGCGCTGCCCGCCGAACTGCGCCTTGCCCGCCAGCGGCTGCTGCGTCACCAAGCTGTAGGGGCCGATCG
Source organism: Gemmatimonadota bacterium (assembly GCA_037440225.1). Classification (GTDB taxonomy): domain Bacteria; phylum Gemmatimonadota; class Gemmatimonadetes; order Gemmatimonadales; family GWC2-71-9; genus JACPAP01. The sequence goes on from JBBIUN010000006.1 coordinate 34,254, forward strand.
AGCGGGCGTGAATCTTGTCGTCCACCAGGTGCGAGAGCTTCATCATGTAGATGCTCCCCACCGTGACATCGGAGGCGAACCAGTCGCCGGTGCGGCCGTCCCGGAGCCGGCACTTGCCGCCGGGCGTGAGCCCCGCCAGCCGCATCAGCTCCACCGCCGCCCGCTCCACGCGGGCCTCGCTCTTGGGGCCCAGCAGCGCCGCCAAGCCCGCGAGCCCCGCCTCCCTAAGCAGGCTCTGAGCGTCCAGCTCCAAGCGCTTCTCGGCGTCCTTGAGCCCCGCCTTGAGCGCCGCCTTCTCGCTCTTGGGCAGCGTCTCGCCGCCCGCTTCCAGCTGCGCCGCGTGGTATTCCCGCTGGAGTTCCGCGGCCTGCCGCAGCCGGCCGGCCCACTCTTTGGCCGCCGCCTCCAGGAAACCCCGCACCGTTTGGAACAGATCCCGGGTGGACGCCGCCAGCGAGCGGCCGGCGAGATCGTCCAGTGCTACGCTATGCAGGCTGGCGCCCCGGCCGTTCTCCGAGGGCAGCTGCTTGAGATCCGCCACCACCTGGCGGATCACCTCGGCATCCGGCCGGGGCGGTGGCGCCTCGAGATTCAGCGTCCTGGCGGCGGACACCAGGCCCGCCAGGCGCAGCAAGAGGCCCACCTCGGCTTCGTCCGCTCCCTGGAAGACCGGCGTCTGGGCGTAGAAGCCCAGCAACGCCGCCGCCCAGCCCAGGTGGGTCTCCAGGATCTGGCCTACGTTCATGCGGCTGGGCACGCCCAGCGGGTTGAGCACGATATCCACCGGCGTGCCATCCGGCAGGAACGGCATGTCCTCTTCCGGCACGATCCGGGCCACGATCCCCTTGTTGCCGTGCCGCCCGGCCATCTTGTCGCCCACCGAGATCTTGCGCTTCTCGGCCAAGTACACCTTGACCAACTGGATCACGCCGGGCGGCAGCTCGTCGGGCTGGAGGATCTTGTCAATCTGATCCTCCGCCTTTTCCTCGATCCGGGCCCGCTCGCGGTTGGCCGCCTCGATCGCGGCCCGAATCCGCTCGTTGACCGCCGGGTTCACCACCCGCAGCGTCTTCAAGTCCACCGACGCCAGGTTGACGCCCTCGAGCACCGCCTTGGTGAGCTTGGTGCCCGCCGGCAGGTATTCCTCCACCGTCCCGTTCTTGAGCATCAGGGCGACTTCCTGACCCGCCAGCAGCTCCCGGATCTCGTCGAACAGGACCGCTGTGATGCGCGCCTTCTCCTCGTTCTCCAGGCGCCGCACCTCGCCGATCCGCTCGCCGCGATCCTTCTCGACCACCTGGTCTTCGACCCGCGAGAAGATCTTCACGTCAATGACCACGCCCTCCATGCCCGGCGGCACCCGGAGCGAGGAATCCTTGACGTCCTTGGCCTTCTCGCCGAAGATCGCCGTCAGGAGCTTCTCCTCGGGGGACAACTCGGTCTCTCCCTTGGGCGTGATCTTGCCCACCAGGATGTCGCCCGGCTTGACGTGCGCCCCGATCCGTACGATGCCCCGCTCGTCCAAATCCACCAGGGCTTCTTCCGACACGTTGGGGATCTCGCGGGTGATCTCTTCCTGGCCTCGCTTGGTGTCCCGCACGTGCAGCTCCAGCTCCTGGATGTGAATGGAGCTGTACACGTCCTCCTTCACCAACCGCTCCGAGATCACGATGGCGTCTTCGAAGTTGTGGCCGTACCAGGGCATGAAGGCCACCAGCACGTTCGCGCCCAGCGCCAACTGGCCCCGTTCGGTGGCGGGCCCGTCCGCCAGGATCTGGCCCGCCTGCACCAGGTCCCCCACGCGCACCAGGGGCCGCTGGTTGATGGCGGTATCCTGGTTGGTGCGCCAGAACTTCTTGAGACGATAGCGGTCGTGCTGCATCAGCCGGGCGAGCGGCGTCTCGCCCGGTGCCGCCGCCGCTCCCGTGTCCACGATGATCTCGTCGGCCGTCACCTTGCTGACCCGGCCCGCGCGCCGGGCCACCACCACGGCGCCCGAGTCCCGAGCCACGGTTTCCTCCAACCCCGTGCCCACCAGCGGCGCCTGGGGGAACAACAGCGGCACCGACTGCCGCTGCATGTTGCTCCCCATCAGCGCCCGGTTGGCGTCGTCATGCTCCAGGAAGGGGATCAACGCCGCCGCAATGGAGACCAACTGCTCCGGCGCCACGTCCATGAAGTCAATGCGCGAGGGCGGCAGCAGCGGGTAGTCGTCGCGCTTGCGGCACAGCACCAGATCGGCCGTGAACCGGCCCTCGGCGTCCACCGGCGCGTTGGCCTGGGCCACGGCATACTCTTCTTCCTCCGACGCCGACAGCCACTTGATCTCGTTGGTCACCCGTCCGTCCCGCACCACCCGGTAGGGCGTCTCGATGAACCCCAGCTCGTTGACCCGGCCGAAGCACGACAGGCTGGTGATCAGCCCGATGTTGGGGCCCTCCGGCGTCTCGATGGGGCACATCCGCCCGTACTGGGAATAGTGCACGTCCCGCACCTCGAACCCCGCCCGCTCGCGCGTCAAGCCGCCGGGCCCCAAGGCGCTCAGCCGCCGCTTGTGCGTCAGCTCCGCCAGCGGATTGGTCTGGTCCATGAACTGCGAGAGCTGGGAGCTGCCGAAAAAGGCCTGGATCACCGCGCTCACCGTCCGGGCATTGACCAAGTCGTCCAGCGTGATCTTTTCCGGATCGTTGTTGATGCTCATCCGCTCCTTGATGAGCCGCGCCATCCGCGACAGCCCCACCGAGAACTGGTTGGCGATCAGCTCGCCCACCGTGCGCACCCGCCGGTTGCCCAGGTGGTCAATGTCGTCGGTGTAGCCCCGCCCTTCCGACAGCTCGATCAGATACCGGATGATCTGGACAAAGTCCTCTTCCGTCAGCACCGTGTGGGTCAGCGGCACGTTCACCTTCAGGCGCTGGTTGATCTTGTAGCGCCCCACCCGCCCCAGGTCGTAGCGCTTGGGATTGAAGAACAACCGCTCCAGGGCCGCCCGCGCGGTCTCCAGGTTGGGCGCCTCGCCCGGCCTGAGCAGGGCGTAGATCTGCTCCAGCGCCTCGGCTTCCGACGCCGTGGGGTCCTTGGCCAGGGTGTTCTTGATGAGGTGCGACTCCCCCCGCGCCGAGGTCACCAGCACGTCCACCTTGAAGACGCCCGCCTTGAGCAGCTTCTTCTTTTCCGCCTCGCCCAGCCCGCGGCCTGCCTCCAGCAGGATCTCCCCGGTCTCCGGGTTGGGCACGTCGAACGCCAAGACCGGCAGCTCTTCGCGCTCCCGCACCGTGACCGGCCGGTCTTCCTCGCGGAGGTCCAGCGTGGTGTAGCGAGCATACACCCGCACTGCCTTGACCCCGGCCCGGCGCAGGGCGTTGTACCGCTCCACCGACAGCTCGTCGCCCTCCCGCGCCAAGGGCTCGCTCTCCGGCGCCTCGGGGTTGGGCACCGGCTCGGCGATGAGCTGCCCGATCACCTCCCGCCGGAGTTCCCGCTCGTCGAACTTCGCGGTGAGATCCAGCGTCTTGGTGGCGTAGAACAACCGCAGAATGTCATTGTTGGTGCCGTAGCCGAACGCCCGCAGCAAGGCCGTGGCCGGAAACTTCTTCTTCTTGTCAATGTGCACGTAGATGACGTCGTGGATGTCCACCGTAAACTCCACCCACGACCCGCGGAACGGGATGATCCGGGCGCTGTACAGCCGCTGCCCGTTGGGGTGCACCGTTTCCTCGAACACCACTCCCGGCGAGCGGTGCAGCTGCGAGACCACCACCCGCTCGGCGCCGTTGATCACAAAGGTGCCCAGGGGGGTCAAGATCGGCAGCTCCCCCAGGTACACTTCCTTCTCGATGATGTTCTTGGGCCGCCTGCCGCCGCCTTCCAGCGCCTCCATCACCACCAACCGGAGCGTGGCCTTGAGCGGGGCGGAATAGGTCATGTCCCGCTCGATACACTCTTCCACCGTGTACTTGGGCTCCCCGACCGCGTACTTCACGAACTCCAACGAGTAGTTCCCGTTGACGTCGGTGATGGGGAACACCTCGCGGAAGACCCGCTCCAGGCTGATGTCGGCCCGCCCCCCCTCGCCGTCCGGGGACAAGAGCGCGCTGAACGACCGGGTCTGGACGTCCAGCAGGTGCGGCATGGGCATGACCGAGGGCAGCTTCCCAAACGAGATCACCGGCAGCGTCTTAGCCATTCAGGACCTCACCCAGCACAAAGGGCCCCGCACCCGACTCCGTCCGCGTGCCGCACGGGAGTCAGTCGGGGCTCGCCAACCAACGCGTTGTCGCAAACCAGAAGCCAATCCGTCGCCCTTGACCCTACTTCAGCTCCACCGTGGCGCCTTGTTCTTCGAGCTTCTTCTTGATGGCCTCGGCTTCCTGCTTCGAGACGCCTTCCTTCACCGTCCCCGGCGCGTTGTCCACCAGGTCCTTGGCCTCCTTGAGCCCCAGCGAGGTCACCTCGCGAACCGCCTTGATGACCTGGATCTTCTTGGGGCCCGCGTCCTTGAGCACCACGGTGAATTCCGTCTGCTCCTCCGCCGCCGCTTGGGCCTCGGCCGCGCCCGCCGCCGCCGGGGCCGCTGCCACCGGCGCGGTAATGGTCACATTGAACCGCTGCTTGAACGCCTCGATCAGCTCCGCCAGCTCGAACACCGACATGTTGCCGATCGCTTCCAGAATCTCGTCTTTGCTCAAGGTCTGCGTTGCCATGCGTTGCTCTCTCTCGGAAACCGGGGTTAGGCAGCGTCACCGCGCTGCGCGCGAAGCGCCTCCAGGGCGCCCACCAACTGATACAACAGACCGTTCAACACGCCCACCAGGCCCGCCAGCGGCGCCTGCAAGGCGCCGGCCATCTGGCCCAGCAGCTCGGGCCGGGAGGGCAAATGGGCCAGCCGCTTGACGTCCTCCGGGCTCACCCGCCGGCCCTCCACCAGCCCCGCCTTCAGTGCCGGCCGCTCGAACTCCTTCTGGAACTCCGCCAGCACCTTGGCCGCCGCCACCGGGTCCTCATGGACGAACACCAGCCCGGTGGGCCCCCGGAAGACGTCTTCCAATCCACCTTTGGACGCCGCCTGGAGCGCCCGCAGCGCCAAGGTGTTCTTCACCACCACGTACTCGCCGCCCGCTCGACGGAGCCGGCGCCTCAGCTCCGTCATGTTCTTGACCTTCAGCCCGGTGAAGTCCGTCACGTAGACCGTCCCGGCCCGGCTGAGCCGCTCCGCCAGGCCGGTCACCACGCTCGCTTTTTGGCCCCGGTTCATCGGTACACCGCCACGTCCACGGGAACGCCAGGGCCCATGGTGCTCGAAACCGTCACCGAGCGCAGGTAGCCGCCTTTGGCCGCCGCCGGCCGGGCCCGCACGACCGCGTCCATGAACGCTCCCAAGTTCTCGGCCAACTGGTCCACGGTGAACGACACCTTGCCGATGGGGGCATGCAGGTTGCCCGTCTTGTCCACCCGGAACTCGATCTTGCCCGCCTTGGCATCGCGTACCGCTTTGGCGACGTCCATGGTCACCGTGCCCGATTTGGGATTGGGCATCAGTCCCCGGGGACCGAGGATCCTGCCCAACGGACCCACCTGCCCCATCAGGTCCGGGGTCGCGATGATCACGTCGCAGTCCAGCCAGCCGTCCTTGATGCGCTGGATGAACTCCGGCCCCACGTAATCCGCCCCCGCGGCTTGCGCCTCTTTGGCCTTGTCGCCCTGCGCCAGCACCAGCACCCGCACCTTGCGGCCGGTGCCGTGGGGCAACACCACCGTGCCGCGCACGATCTGATCCGCGTGGCGAGGATCCACCGACAGCCGGACCGCCACGTCCACCGTCTCGTCGAACTTGGCGAAGGCCGCCTGCTTGACCGCCTCGACCGCCTCCCGCGGCGCGTAGGGCCGGTCCCGGCGGATCTTGGCCGCGGCCGCCCGGAATCGCTTGCCCGCGGTGCTCATTCGTCCACGATCTCCACGCCCATCGAACGGGCCGTCCCCGCGATGATGGCCATGGCCGCCTCGAGATCGTTGGCGTTGATGTCCGGCATCTTGAGTTCCGCGATCCGCCGCAACTGCGCTCGGGTCACCTTGCCCACCTTGTCCCGATTGGGCGTGGCCGAGCCCTTTTCAATCCCGGCCTCCTTGCGGAGCAACACCGCCGCGGGCGGCGTCTTGGTGATGAACGTGAAGCTCCGATCGGCATAAATGGTCACTTCCGCCGGCACGATCATGCCCGCCTGGGCTTGCGTCCGGGCGTTGAACTGCTTGCAGAACTCCATGATGTTGATGCCGTGCGGCCCCAGCGCCGTCCCCACCGGCGGCGCGGGCGTTGCCTGTCCCGCCGTCACCTGCAGCTTGACGACGGCCTGAACCTTCTTCTTGGGTGCAGCCACGAAACCCTACCTCCTTGCGCTCAGCCCCCTGAGCTCCCACGTTGCGCCCCGTGGTCGGGCGACGCCGGCCCCACAGGCTCCGGCTAATGTGCCTTCAACTGCAAATAATCCAGCTCCACGCTGGTCGGCCGGCCAAAGAGACTCACACTCACCCGCACCTTCCCCTTGTCCGGCAGCACTTCCTCGACCGTGCCGCTGAAGTCGCTGAACGGACCATCGGTGATCTCGACCACCTGGCCCACCAAGAACGGGATCTCCGGCTTGGCCTCCGGCTCCTCGACCGCTTCCTCGATGCCCAGCAGCCGATTGACCTCCTCCTGCCTGAGCGCCTGCGGCGTCCAGTCTTGCCCCACGAACTTGATCACGCCCTGGATATTGTTGATGATGTGCGCCGTCTCTTGGTTCATCACCATCTCCACCAGGACATAGCCGGGGAACACCTTGCGCTCCACCGTCACCTTCTTGCCGTTCTTGATCTCCACCACCTGCTGCGTCGGCACCAACGCCTGCCGGATGAGCTTCTGCTCCGGCGGCGCGGGATCCTGCTGGATCCGGCGCTCGATCAACGAGCGGACCTTGTTCTCATGCCCCGCGGTGGTCTGAATGGCGTACCACTTGTGCTCCATCGCCGTCCCAATCACGCGAACAACCGCGCCGGCAAGCTCACCAGCAAGAGCGAGAACACCCAGTCCATGAGCGCGATCACCAACCCCAAGATCACCACGAAAATGAGGATCACCACGGTGGACTTCTGGAGCTCGTCCCGGCTGGGCCAGGTCACCTTGCGCACCTCCGCGCGGACCTCGCCCAAGTAGCGCACCACCCGTCCCGTGGCCGCCCCGACCGGCTGCCGCCACCGCACCAGCGCCGCCACCCCCACCAGCGTGAGACCCACCCCGATCGCCAGCGCCAGCGTCACCTACTTCGACTCCTTGTGCACCGTGTGCTTGCCGCAGCGAGGACAAAACTTCCTCCACTCGGCGCGCTCCGGATGCTTCCGCCGGTTCTTGGTGGTGAAGTAGTTCCGACTTTTACAGTCGGTGCATTCCATGATGATATTCTCGCGAGCCATGCTGACCCGTCATCCCTGGTCCAATACCTGCCGTCGCCGCCCGAAGCCGCCTGCCCCCGCCCGCTTCGCCCCCTTCCCAACCTGCTACCAAGCTCGCGACCGGGATTGAACCGGTGACCTCGTCCTTACCAAGGACGCGCTCTACCCACTGAGCTACGCGAGCGGCAAAGCGGGCGACGGGACTCGAACCCGCGACCCTCAGCTTGGAAGGCTGATGCTCTACCAACTGAGCTACACCCGCGGAGACCCCGTTTCACCGGCTCGACCGGCCACTCCATGGTGGGGGAAGGATTCGAACCTTCGTAGGCTAACGCCGGCAGATTTACAGTCTGCTCCCTTTGACCGCTCGGGCACCCCACCGTTGCCCGCGCCGCTGCCGCCGGATGGGACCACCCCTCCTAGCCCCACGCCGTCCGTCCCACAAGCGCGCTCCCGCCCGGGTTACGGAGCTGACGAAGGGACTCGAACCCTTAACCTGCTGATTACAAATCAGCTGCTCTACCAGTTGAGCTACGTCAGCGCAAAGCCCGTTTTGCGCAGACTTTCATGTTAGCCGGGCTCCGCCGCTAGGTCAACGGGTAAGCCCCCCAACCCCCGCCGAGCCCACCACCCTCAGCCCCGCTTCTTCCACCGCGTGCCGGCGGGCGTGTCCTCCAGCTCCACGCCCCGGGCCACGACCTCGGCACGTATGGCGTCGGCCCGGGCGAAATCCCGCGCCCGCCGGGCTGCTTCCCGCTCCCGTATCCGTTCCTCGACCCAGACCCTCAACTCGGCGTCCACTCCCCCTGCCGAAGGCAAAAGATCCAGGGTCGCCATCACCCGGTCGAACACCGCCAGCGCGCCGGCCGCCCCGCCGCCCGCCAGGCGCCCGGCATCCAGTTCCCGATTCACGCTTCGCACAAACGTGAATACCGCCGCCACCGCCTTCGGCACGTTCAGATCATCGTCCATGCTCCGGCGGAACTCGGCCTCCAACTGCTGAGCCCCCGGCCCCGGCGGGCTCGAGGGATCCGAGGTGCCCGCGGCCGCGGCAACCAACCGCTCCCGGAACTCGCCCAGCCGCCGCACCCCCTCGGCTGAGGCGGCCAGGGCCTCGTCCGTGAAGTTGAGCTGCTGCCGGTAATGGGTAGAGCACACCAGCAGGCGAAACGCGGCCGGGTCCACACCTTCAACCCGTAAATCCCTCACCGTCAAGATGTTACCATAACGCTTGGACATCTTGGTTCCCTGCAACAGCAAATGCTCCCCGTGCACCCAAAACCGGGCAAACGGCTCGCCGGTCGCCCCTTCGGATTGCGCGATCTCGTTTTCGTGATGGGGGAAGATCAGGTCCACTCCCCCGGCGTGCAGGTCCAGGGTCCGGACCCCAAAGGGGGCAATCGCTTGCAACGCCATCGCCGAGCATTCGAGGTGCCAGCCCGGGCGGCCGCGGCCAAAGGGGGCGTCCCAGGCGGCAGCCGCCTGTTCGTCTATGGGTTCGGCGAACTTCCAGAGGGCAAAGTCCCGCGCATCCTCCTTGGCATACTCGTCGCTCGACACCCTAGCCCCCGCCCTCAGTTCCCGGCGCTCCACCTGGGAGAGCCGCCCGTAGGCGGGGAAGCGCCCGATGGCAAAATACACCCCATCTTCGCCCCGGTAGGCCAGGCCCCGCTCGAGCAAGCGCGACACCAACTCGACCATGGGGCCTATGGACTCCGTCGCCCGGGGATAGACGTGGGCCGGCTTGATGCGCAGGTAGTCCCGGTCTTCGAAGAACGCCCGCACGAAGGGCTCAGTGTGCTGGGCCAAGGGAACCCCGGCCTTGGCGGCGGCCGCGATGGTCCGGTCGTCCACGTCGGTCAGGTTCATGATGTGGAAGACCTCGTACCCCAGCCACTCGAGGTACCGGCGCAGCAGGTCTTCGAACACGAAGGTGCGGAAGTTGCCGATGTGGGCGTAGTTGTACACCGTGGGCCCGCAGGTGTACATGGTCACCCGCGGCGGGGCGAGCGGCACAAAAGGCTCCACCCGCCGGGTCAAGGTGTTGTACAGCGCAAGACTCATCGGGTTGACGCCGAGGGCTCCTCGCTCCGGGCGCCCATGAGGGCGAGCAGGGCAGAATCTGCCAGGTGCAAGGTGCGCTGCGGGAAGGGAATTTCAATGCCGTCTTGATCGAACCGGTTCTTGAGCCGCCGCCTCAGTTCGCGTTCCACCTCCCATTGTTTGCCCGGCCGCACCGTGGCCACAATCCGGATATTGACCGAACTGTCGGCCAGTTGCTCCACGCCCCAGACGGCGGGTTCCTCCAGCAGCCGATCCTTCCAGCCCGCATCGCGCCAGAACTCGGATGCCACCTCCCGCATGACGTGGATGACCTTGTCCACGTTTTCCCGGTAGGCCACTCCCACGTCCACCACCGCACGGGCCCAACCCCGCGTCTTGTTGGACACCATGGCAATCGAGCCGTTGGGGATGATGTGCAGCACGCCGCGGACGTCGCGCAGCATCACGACCCGCATCGTCAGGCGCTCGACCACCCCGCTTGCGCCGTTGATCTCCACCACGTCACCCACGCCAAACTGGTTCTCGAACAGGATGAAGAACCCGGCGATGACGTCCTTCACCAAGCTTTGAGCCCCGAACGAGATGGCCAGTCCGGCCACCCCCACACCCGCCAGCAGGGGACCGATCTCGATGAAGAGATTGAGAATGGTGAGTCCAGCCCCGATGCCGATGGCGACGGCCCCCACGCTGTTGAGCAACTGCGCCAGCGTCCGGCCCCGTTGCTCCCGCTCGGTGAGCGTATTGGGATCGCCATCGTCCACGGCGCGTTCGATCCGTTGGGTGAGGAGCTTGAGCAGCCGGTAGCCCCCGTACGCCAGCAGCAGAATCCCCAGCACCTGGACAGCCCGCTCGAGGAGCCGGGCCATATCGAGACCCAGGCGTTCCCCGAGCCGGCTCGCGGAGCTGTTGGTCTGGCTCAGGACCTCGGCAAACCAGAAACGCATGGATGAGGGCTCCAACCGCAGACAGGACAAGGGGTTCCGGCAGGAAACCTAGAACCCCCGGGCGCGAGCGTCAACGATGCAGAAGACCACCGTGCATGTCCCCGCGGCGCAGCCTGGCGTTTCTACGCCCCGGACGCGCTCAGGCTGCCGATGCAAGCCTCGGCGGGATGAGTGGCAGGTTCCTAATCTGGCCACCGGGGTTGTCATCGTGGCGGGCTGGCTCGAAGCAAGCCTCGAAAGAGCCACGTCGTTTTCGGCGCCGGTCGCGCAGGCGCTCCCGCTAAAGGCCGGGTCACCTGGCTCAGGGGCCTCCCAGGAGGAGGCTTGTCACCATAGGCCCCAGCCACCAGGTGAAAAAGGCGGCAAGCCCTAGGCAGCACACCGGTAGCGCGAGGTGCCAGGCTCGCCAGTGCCGGCCGTCCAGTTCGCGAAGGCCTATGCTCCACAGCGCCAAGCTCCACAGGCTCACCAGGTTGAAGCGCTGATTGAAGGAGAGGAGCCAGGGGGGCGAGTCGCCTGCCGGCCAGAACAACAGGGGGCCGGTGGTGAACCGCTGCGGCAAGCCCACGGCGTCTCCGGGGTGGGGCCTCGGGCCGTAAGCGGCAAGGTAGGTCACGGCCAGTTCGCCCACCCGTTGGATCAAGAGGGGGGTAACGCCGAGCAGCAGCACGGCCCAGACGGTGCGCCTTCGCTCTTCGGCTAGGGCCAGAATGGGTTCGGCGGCAAGGGCGAGGATCGCGGCGGCCAGGACGACGGTCGGGGGAGGGATCAAGCGATCGGCCAGGATGATGCGGAGCAGGCCATCCCTCAGCGCCGAGTAGTGCATGTCTTGCATCACGTCTCCCGTGGGGGCGAGCGAGGCGCTGAGCAGGGCAAGCTGGCGGGGGAGCGTGCTGGCCCCGGCGAGCACGATCAGCGCCAGGACGCCGGCGGTCCACGCCATGGGCCGGGGTCGCGCGATGGCCTGCCGCGCGGCCTGGGGCGGATCCACGAGTACCAGACCGAGCAGTTTCATGAGATGACGAGTTCCTCCCAGTGTGCTTGGTGGTGGCGGAGGCGGTGGTGGCGGCGGCGACGACGTCCTATCTCCCCGGGCGCCAGGGTTCATGGGATCAAGAGATCCTCCAGGGCCCGGTAACGCACGCGCGTGGCCGCCACGGGTATGTGCTCGGCGCGGCAGGCAGCCAGGACTTCTTCCAGCGTGAGGCTGTGGATGAGCGGAATGGCGACGCCGTCTCCGGTGCGCTGGGCGCCGGGGTAGCGGGCCAGCAGCCACTCGATGCGGGCCAGCGCCAAGCCGTTGAGCGAAAGTTCCGCCACGCGCTCTCGGAGCAGCACGGCGGTGGATACATCGGAGACCACGCGGCCCCGCGAGAGCACCAACACGCGAGTGGCGAGCCGTTCCAAAGTGCCCAGGTCGTGGGAGGCGAGCAGCACGACGCGCCCGCCTGCTGCGAAGGCGGCAATAGCGTTCCGCAGGACTTTGGCCACCAGGGGGTCCACTCCGGCGAGCACCTCGTCCAGCAGCAACACCCGCGCGGCGAGCAGCCCCGCGGCGCCGAGGGCCAGCCGCTGGGCCATGCCCCGGGAGTATTCCCCGATGCGCCGCCCCACGAACTCCTCCAGTTGGCCGAACTCGATGGCCCAGCGCACGGCCGCCACCCGTTGGGGCGGGGTGGCCGCCCGGTGGCTGGCGAGATAGGTGAGCCATTCCACCCCGCTCAATTCCGGAGGTGCCAGGGGAGGATCGGTGGCGAAGCCCACCAGGCGGCGCGCTTCGGCGGTGCCCGCGCGCAGGCCGCCCACCAGCACGGTGCCGGCGGTGGGTTGCAGGTCTCCGGCCAGCAGGCGGAGCAGCGTGGTCTTCCCCGCCCCGTTGGGCCCCACGATGCCCACGATCTCGCCGGCCTTCGCTTGGAAGGTGCAGGAGTCCAGGGCCAGCCGCCGTCTCGACCCGGAGCCGTAGGCCCGGCTTGCCGCTTGGCACTCGATCAGGTTCATGCGCTCTCCGAAGCGGTACCCCGGGCTCCATACGGGCGCGAGAGCGACCATCCCGCGACCGCCACGCCGATTCCCGCCCACAGGGCGAGCATCAGCGGGTCCGACCACGCTCCGCCGGCCCACCAGCGCTGGGCGCGCCAAGGCAGCGGCAGCAGGTTCCAGAGCCAGACGACCACGTGTTGGACCGGAGGCCAGCCCGCGAGCACGGCGGCCATCTCCGAGGGCGGAGCGACTCCGAAGAATGCCGCCAGAAAGCCCAGGGTGGCAGCCGCCGAGGCGCCCATGAAGGCCGAGGCCGCCATGGTGCACGCGGCCATGGTGGTCGCGTACACGCTCGCGACCGCCATGAGGCGCGCCATTCCTACGTGGCCGGCTCCCAGGGCTGCCAGCCCCAGCGCGGCCACGAGACACACCGGGAGGACAGCGACGAGCGCCCCGAGCAGGCGGCCGGCCGGAGCCACCCACCAAGGCGATACGGTCATCCGGGCGGCGCCGAACGCCGGTCCCGGACTGATGAGCCGCGAGGCCGCGATGGCCGCCAAGATCGCACCAATCAATAGGACGGCGTTGGCAATGGCCCGCGGCGTGGGCTCCGTGGCGGCGGCGGTGGCCACGATGGCCAAGGCGAGCAAGGCTGCCAGCCGGGGGGCGCGGTGGCGCGTGACCAGGGCCAGGCCAAAGAGCACTTCGGCCTTCACGGCAAGCCGTGTCACCACGGCCGGCACCGGCGGGTGGGGGGCCGTGGGCCCCCCACCCTCGCAGCCCAGTCGGCCGGTGAGCGATGGGTTACAAGATCTTGCACAGACCCCAACGAATCAGGTAGCACCATCCGCGAATCGCAATGACCCTTTCGGAGTTCGAGCTTGGAAAATCCTTGTCACAGGAATGCCAGGCGCTCACCAAGCAATCCCGCGCCGTCGCTGCGTCGGCGGGCGTGGGGGCCGGCAGGGCCCCCAGCGCGCCGACCAAAGTGGTTGTGAGGATCAGTTTCCGCATTGATACACCCCCTCCATGCCGAGCATGGTGTGAGGGCCGACCAGACTACGGTCCCCCTGTGGGACGGGGCTAACGTAGCACCGGGGATTCCGGGGAGCATCACCCTTTTTTACGGGGCCGTAGCGTTTTGTTGCAGCTCCTCATGGCTTGGGCCCGGAGCGGGCCTCGATCGAGGCCGCCACACACAACGCGACCGAGACGGCCGCGATGCGGGAGAGCACGATGAAGAGCAGGAAAACGGCGAACCGCGCGACCAGCGCTGCGCCCAACCTCGGGTCGCCAGGTCGGGCTACGGGCGGCCTTCGGACGGGCTGCTCTCGCCCCTAGCGGGCTTTTCTTCGTCCACCAGCTCGGCTTCCTGAGTGGCGCGATCCGGGCTCTCGCTGGTAGGGAGCTGGCGGGGCTCGACGCTGCCGGCGGCGGGCAGCAGGCCCATCTTCTGCTTCAACTCCAGGAGCTGTTGCTCGGCGTTGCCCCGGTATTCCAACTGCTCGAATTGCCGGGCCAGGGTGTCGCCGGTGAGTTCGCCCGCCAGTTCGGTGGCAGCCACCGCTTGGCGCTCCATGTCCTCGATGCGCTCGGCCATGCGTTCGAAGCTCTCGAAGGCCGAGCCGTCCGACATGGTGGACATGGTCTGCTGAATCCGACCCTGGGCTTCGGCCCGCCGGGCCCGCGCGATCAGGATGTTCTTGCGCCGCTTGGCTTCCTCGATCTTGTCGTTGAGGTTCCTGAGCTGCTCCTTGAGCGCCTCGGTGTCCGCCTTGTGCTTGAGCCAGGTCTGGTGCAGTTCCTGGGCGTGCTGGAGATGCTCGTTGTGGCGCATGAGCGCCTGCTTGGCCAGGTCGTCGCGGTTCTCCTGCACCGCCAGCATGGCCCGGCGCTCCCACTCGTCGGCTTGCTGCTTCTCCCGCTCGACCTGCGCCAGCAGCTTTTTCTCGTCCGCGATCGCCGCCGCCACGTCCTGCTTCACCCGAGCCAGTTGGCTGCGCATGTCCATGACCAACTGCTCCAGCACCTTCTGAGGGTCCTCCGCGCGACCGATTAGCGCGTTGATCCAGGACCGCACGACCAGCGACATCCGTTGGAAGATGCCCATACGACCTCACACTCCCCGTTGGCGTGTGCGCCCGCCGCGCCGGCGCCGCATCACGCGTGGCCCGCGTCGGGACCCGCCGCCTGCCCCTGTGGCAGCGCGTCCGGCCGGCGCAATTGGAGCAGGGCCCGCTCGGCAAAGTCCATGCGCTCGGCCAAGTCCGTCAGTTCCGCCCTGAGCGCCGCCAGCTCCTCGGTGGTCTCCGTTTGGAACTCCTCGAATCGCCGGTCCGAGCCGGCACGGCCACCGGGACCGAACCGAATCCGGTCCGCCAAAGCCATCCCCAGGGGTGAGCGGGCCACCATCACCAGCGCAATGGCCAGAAAGATCCAACTCATAAGCTAACCTCCCGCACCGGGGGCGCCATCAGGCACCGCTTGCCGCGCAGGATCCCGGCATCCTACCCCGGGGGCCGAGCCCCACGGCTATCGTTCCCCCGGATCGGCCGTGGGGAGCCCGCCGGCCCCTCCTTGGGGGAGCCGGCTCCGCTCGCGCTGCTGGCTCAAGAGCCGTTCGGCAAAGTCGAGCCGCTCCTGCACCTCGGCCACCTCCTGGCGCAGCGCCTCGAGGTCCTCGAGGAGGGCCTGCTGAGCGTCGTGCACCCGCCGCAGAGATTCCTCCGGCACCACCGCTCCGGAGCGGATGCGATCGGCGATCGCCCGGCCGATGGGCGAGATCGCCAGGAGAAAAAGCGACCCGCCGCCGAAAATGAGGACAATGGCGAGAACGCCTTCCACGGCGCCTCAGCTCCTCCCGGGGGCAGCGACTCGGCCTCTCGCTCGCATCAACTCTCCGCCGGCAGCTGGCCGCGCTCGCGCTGCTGAATCAGGAGCCGCTCGGCAAAGTCCTGCCGCTCTTCCAGCTCGACCAAACGCTGTTTCAGCTCCGCCAGCTCGGCCTCCAGCTGTGCCAGGCGCTCGGAGCCCCCCTGCACGCCCTGGGCGCGCGCCCCGGCGCGGTGCGCGATGGCATCAGCGATCGCCTTGCCCAACGGCCCGCGCAAGACGAGCACGGCCGCTACCACGGCCGCTACCGAGAAAAAGAAGGCGATGGGAACCAAGACCTCGGGGCTGTTCACGTCTTGCCCTCCCGCATGAGGGGCCGCCCGCGGCCGCCGGGCCAGCCACCGCATCCCCGTACGGCCGCTGTTTCAAAAAGTGTCACCCGGTTCGCCCCGGCGTAAGGGCATCGAGCGCTGTCGGCTCAGCCGCCGGCTAGGACTCGCCGCAAGAATCGCCCCGTGTGGGAACCGGGGCACCGGGCCACCTCCTCGGGTGGGCCGGCGGCCACGACGGTGCCGCCCTGCTCTCCCCCTTCGGGGCCCAGGTCAATGACCCAGTCGGCGGTCTTGACCACCTCCAGGTTGTGCTCGATCACGATCACCGTGTTGCCCTTGTCCACCAGGCGGTGCAGCACCTCGAGCAGCAGGCGAACGTCCTCGAAGTGCAGGCCGGTGGTGGGCTCATCCAACAGGTAGAGGGTCCGGCCGGTGTCCCGCTTGCTCAGCTCGGTCGCCAGCTTGACCCGCTGCGCCTCGCCGCCCGAGAGGGTGGTGGCGCTCTGGCCCACGTGGATGTAGCCCAGCCCCACGTCGTTCAGCAATTCGAGGCGGGCTTTGATGCGCGGCTGGTGCTCGAAGAACTCCAGCGCATCGGCCACCGTCAGGTCCAGCACGTCGGCGATGGACTTGCCGCGATAGCGGATGTCCAAGGTCTCCCGGTTGTACCGCCGGCCCTTGCAGACCTCGCAGGGCACGTACACGTCGGGCAGGAAATGCATCTCGATCTTGACTAGGCCGTCGCCCTGGCAGGACTCGCAGCGGCCGCCCTTGACGTTGAACGAGAACCGGCCCGGTCCGTACCCTCGAATCTGGGACTCGGCAAGCTGGGCGTACAGTTCCCGGATGGGGGTGAAGAGCCCCGTATAGGTGGCCGGGTTGGACCGGGGGGTTCGGCCGATGGGGCTCTGGTCAATGGAGAGCACCTTGTCAATCTGGTCCAGACCCTCGATGTGGTCGTGCTCGCCGGGCACCACTTTGGCCCGGTAGAAATGGCGGGCCAGGGCCTGATACAGGATATCGTTGACCAGGGTAGACTTGCCGGATCCGGAGACGCCGGTCACGGCGATGAAGAGACCCACCGGGAAATCCACCGTGAGGTTTTTCAAGTTGTGCTGGCGGGCGCCCACCACGCGGAGGATCCGTCCGGGGACCACGGGGCGCCGCGCGGCGGGTACTCGAATGCGAAGTTCCCGGCGGAGGTACCGCGCCGTGAGCGAGTGCGGGTGAGCCAAGACGGTCTCGAGGGACCCGGAGACGACCACCTCCCCGCCATGCCGCCCGGCCCGGGGCCCCAAGTCCACGATGTGATCGGCCGCCCGGATGGTCTCCTCGTCGTGCTCGACCACGATGACCGTGTTCCCCAGATCACGGAGTCCGCGGAGGGTGTCCAGCAGGCGCCCATTGTCCCGGGGATGCAGGCCCACGGACGGCTCGTCCAGAATGTAGAGCACCCCTACGAGCCGGCTGCCGATCTGGGTGGCCAGGCGGATGCGCTGGGCCTCGCCGCCCGACAGGGACTCGGCGGGCCGGCCCAGCGTCAGGTATTCCAGCCCCACGTCGCACAGGAATCGGAGTCGGTCGGTGACTTCCTTGAGGATGGGGCGGGCGACCTCCGGATCCAGACCGGAGGAACTGCCGGAACGCAGGGGAAGGCCTTCGAAGAAGGCCAAAGCCCGCGAGACCGGGAGGTTCACCACCTCGCCCAAGCTCTTGCCGCCCACCAGCACGCTCAAGCTTTCGCGCTTGAGGCGCTGGCCCTCGCAGGATTCGCAGGGCAGCTCGGTCATGTACTCCTCGAGTTCCAGCCGCACCGCATCGGAGCTGGTCTCGTGGTAGCGGCGTGCCACGTTGGCGAGAATCCCTTCCCAGCGGGTCTCGTAGCGGGTCGGGCCCGAGGACGAGGCCACGGCGAAGCTCAAGGTCTCGCCCGGCAGTCCGTAAAGCAGAGCGCGCCGGACGCGTTCCGGCAGGCTGCCCCAGGGAGCCGCGAGGTCGAACTTGAGCACCTTGGCCAGCGTGGGCAGGACGCCGTTGCGGAGGTAGCCCGCGGGCTCGCCCCAGGGCAGGACGACGCCTTCCAGAATGGAGAGTCTGGGGTCTCCCAGCACCAGATCCGGGCTCACCACGCGGCGCACGCCGAGCCCGGTGCAGTCGGGGCAGGCGCCGTAGGGCGAGTTGAACGAGAACTGGCGGGGTTCGAGTTCGGCCAGGGAGTAGCCGCAGCGAGGGCAGGCGAACCGCTCGCTGAAGACCACGGAGACGGGCCCCGTGGCGGGAGCCGATCCGCTCCGCCCGGCGGCACTCGAGCGAGCCCGACCGGTAGAACCGGCTGGGGCGCCAGCACCCGCGCGGTGAGACGCTCCCGAACTCGCCCCATCGTAGCGGAGCACTTCCACCATGCCGTCGGCGGCCCGCAGGGCCGTCTCGATCGAGTCGTGCAGCCGCTTGTGATCTTGCGGCCGGACCGCCAACCGATCCACCAGCAAGCCGATGTCATGGTTGATCCGCCGATTGAGCGCCGGCGGATCCGAGAGGTCATAGACGGCCCCGTCCACCCGGACGCGGACGAAGCCCTGGCGGCGCGCGCTTTCGAAGAGGTCTTTGAACTCCCCCTTGCGGCCGCGCACCAGGGGGGCCACGATCTCGATGCGGGTGCCCGCGGGCCAGCCGAGCACGGTGGCGGTGATCTGGGATGCACTCTGCCGCTCGATGGGGCTCCCATCGTGGGGACAATGCGGGGTGCCGACGCGGGCCCAGAGCAGCCGGAGATAGTCGTAAATCTCGGTGACGGTGCCCACCGTGGAGCGGGGATTGTGACCGGTGGTTTTCTGCTCGATCGAGATGGCCGGGGACAAGCCCTCGATGGCATCCACGTCGGGCTTCTCCATCAGGCCCAGGAATTGGCGAGCGTAAGCCGAGAGGGATTCGACGTAGCGCCGCTGGCCCTCGGCGTAGATGGTGTCGAAGGCCAGCGAGGACTTGCCCGAGCCCGAAAGGCCGGTGATCACGGTCAGGCGATCCCGGGGAATCTCCACCGTGATGTTCTTGAGGTTGTGAACCCGGGCGCCGCGGACGACCAGGCGGTCTTCGGCCATAGCCTTGGAAGGTAGGGGAGATCCGAAACCCCGGTCAACGCCGGGTCTCCGCCGGGGATCTCCTTGCCATAGCTCCCGTTACGCCATACTTTGGGCCTCCCCGTATTCCTTAATGTACCTGTGGGCGGATGGCGATCGGGATGGCGGCTGCTGGCAGCACAGTGGTAGTTCTCACGACGCTCAAGACCGTCTCCCAGGCCCGGCGGCTGGTGCGACGGCTGGTGGCTCGCCGGCTGATCGCGTGCGGCACCATTCTTCCGGGAGCTTGGTCGCTGTACCGCTGGAAGGCTGGCGTAGAAGAAGAGCATGAGGTGGTGGTGCTGTTGAAAACGACCGGGCGGCGCTGGCGCGCGCTCGAAGCGGCCATCGTGGCGGAGCATCCGTACCAAGTGCCCGAGCTGCTGGCGCTGCCGGTGAAGGCGGGACTAGGCCCCTACGTGGCGTGGGTGAGAGCGGAGACGAGATGAACCCTGCGACCGAGCGCCGCGCGGCGCGCCGGCGGCTCATGGCGGAGTGGGCGGCCCGGGCCCAGCGCCTGCTGGGGGCCGAGCCGGAGAGCGCAAGGATCGAGGAACGGCCGCCAGGCGGGAGGGTTTCGGCTCAGGGCAGCGAGACCACCCCAGGGATGGAGGCAGGGAGCCCCGCCCGGCGCTTGCCTTTCGAGCTGCTGGATGCGGCCGGGGAGCCTCAAGCCTTGCCGGAGCCGCCCGTGGTCCAAGCTGGGGCTGCTCCCGAGCCCCCGGAGCCCGACGAGCGCGAGATGGTACGTCAAGCGGCCCGGGATGCCGCCGAGCAGCGGGACTGGGCTCGAGCCTTGGAGCTGTACCGGCAGCTGCTGGAGGCCGACCCGGGGGACATGAAGGCGCGCAACAACCTGGCGTTGGTGCTGGAAGCTGCGGGGGATCACGAAGGAGCGCTAGAGGAGCTGGACCGCTGCCTAGCGCTCGCGCCCTCGAGCCCGGATGTCTTGATCAACCGCAGCGCGGTGTTGGGTTCGCTGGGCCAATACGCGGAAGCCGAGCGCGACCTCGCGGCCGTCTTGGAGCGGGACCCCGCCAATGCCGATGCCTACTTCAACCTGGGCGTGGTGGCGTCCCGGCGGGGGCGTTGGCGGGAGGCGGTGCGGTATCTGCGCCGCGCGGTGGAGCTGGACGGCGATCGGGCAGCGGCGCACTTCTACTTGGGCGAAGCGCTGAACAAGGTGGACGACTTGGCGGGAGCCCTCCAGGCGTATCAGCGCGCCGTCCACCTTCATCCCACGCATGCGCGGGCCTGGTACGGCATGGGGATTGTGCTCGACCGGATGAACCGGCCGGAGGAGGCCGCGCCGCTGTACCGCCGCTCCCGCGAGCTTTCCCGCCGGTGATCCGCGTGGTGGTGGACGACATCGCGTTCGTCGAGGCGGACGCGGTGATTCGTCCAGCCACGGCCACGCTGGAGCCCACGTCGGCGGCGCTGCGCCATCTGGAGCACGTGGGTGGGCCCGAGTGGGCGAGGCAGCTCAAGGTGCAGCAGGCGCTGGCGGTGGGCTCGGCGGTGGTGACCGGCGCGGGCGCCCTTCCGGTAGAGTTCGTCATTCATGCCGTGATCCGCAGTGCCACCGAGCCGGTCTCGCCGACTGGGATTCGGCGGGCCCTGACCAGTGCCTTGCAGCGGGCGGTGGATTGGCAGCTCAAGCGGGTCACGGTTCCTCCCTTGGGAACCGGGGCCGGCAACCTCAGTATAGAGGAAGCAGCGCGTATCATGGTGGACGTCTTGGCTCAGCATACTGCGGTCGCGGCCTACCCGGCCGAGGTGGAAATCGTGGTGGAGCGCGCGGAGGACGGCGCCGTCTTCGAGTCATTGCTCCGGCGGTTGCCGCAGTGAACCGGCGCCGGCTGGCCGTCGGGATTTTGGCCGTCTGGCTCGGGACGCTGGGCTTTTGGCTCTGGCGGCAATACCGGCCGTCGCCCGCCGAGGTGGTGGCCGAGGCCGCGCGCTCGCTGGCACCGGGAGCCACCTACTACACGCTCTCGCTGGGCGGCCAGCAAATCGGATTCGCCTCCAACACGGTGGACACCTTGCCGGACGGCATCCGCGTGGAAGACCAGATGACGCTGGAGATCCCGGCCATGGGGGAACTGCACCGGGCCGACGCGCGGACCGAAGCCCGGTTGTCCAGGGCGCTGGCGCTTCAGGCTTTCAGCGCCACCATGCGAGGGGATCTGGGTCAGTTCGCGGCCAGTGGCGAGGTGCAGGGGGACACGCTGCTGGTGGTGGACCTCGTGACGGGGGGAAGCACGCAGCGGCTGAGGGTGGCGCTCAAGCGACCCATCGTGCTCCCCGGGCTGCTGCCGCTTAAGGCCACCTTTGGCCGGCGGCTCCAGGTGGGCAGCCGGTTCACGCTGCGGATGTTCGATCCCTTGCTGTTGGAGGAGCGCGACATTGCCATGCGGGTGACCGGCGATTCCACGTTCGTGGTGCCCGACAGCGCGGCCTACGACGGCGAGCTGGGTCGCTGGGTGCCCGCCCGCTGGGATACGGTCCGCGCCTGGCGGCTGGAGCAGAACCTGGGCGGGGTGGAGCTTGCGGCCTGGATTGACGAGCTGGGGCGGGTGGTGCGGGCGCAGTCGCCCGTGGGATTCACCATGGAGCGATCCGCCTTCGAGATTGCCCACGAGAACTTCAGGCGGCGCGAGGTGCAGGTGCCCGCCCTGGCCGCCGGGGACGTGATCAGCCAAACCGCCATTCAAGCCAACGTGCGCGTGGAGGGCTCGGCGCTCAGGCGCTTGGCGGTGCGGCTCAAGGGCGTGGATCTGGGCGGGTTCGATCTCGCGGGTGGGCGGCAGCGCTTGGCGGGTGACACGCTGTTCGTTCGTTCGGAGACCGAGGGCGAGATGAAGCCCGCCTACCGCCTGCCGACGGCGGTGCCGTCCACGGATACGGCGCTGGCGGCTGCACTGGAGCCTGAGCCCTTGATCCAGAGCCTGGATCCGCGGATTCAGGCGCAGGCTCGGCAGATCGCCGGCCGCCGGCGCGATCCCCGGGAGGTGGCGGAGGCGCTCACCCGGTGGGTCTATGAGGAGCTGGACAAGGCCATCACGGTAAGCGTGCCCAGCGCGGTTCAGGTTTTGGAGTCGCGCCGGGGCGATTGCAACGAACACACCGTGCTCTACGTGGCCCTGGCGCGGGCGCTGGGCCTGCCGGCGCGCACCGCGGCAGGCTTGGTCTATGTGCGGGGGCGCTTCTACTATCACGCCTGGCCCGAGGTATACTTGAACGGTTGGGTGGCGGTGGATCCCACGTTCGGGCAATTCCCGGCGGACGCCTCCCATCTGCGGTTCACGATCGGCGGGTTGGCCCGGCAGGTGGAATTGATCCGGTTGGTCGGCCGGCTCCAACTCGACGTGGTGGACGCCAGCCAGTGAGGCGGCCGGACGGCGGGGGGATGCCAGATCGGGGCCGGGGCCCTGTCCTTGGCCGTTCGATGTCGGGTTGCGGTGAACGGTAGGAGCAGAGAGCGCGCGCAGCGATGATTCGGCTCGAAGGGCTCACCAAAGCATACGGTTCGTTCGTGGCGGTGGACCATATCGATCTCGAGGTCCCGCGCGGGGAGCTGTTCGGTTTCCTGGGTCCCAACGGGGCGGGCAAGACCACCACGCTCCGGATGATCGCCGGGATCCTGCGGCCCACGGCGGGCCGGATCTGGCTGGGCGGCGACGATCTGTTGGAGCAGCCCATGGCGGCCAAGCGCCGCCTCGGGTTCATCCCGGATCGGCCCTTCGTATACGAGAAGTTGACGGGCGCCGAGTTCCTCAGGTTCGTGGCCGGGTTGTACGGGCAGGACGGTGCGGTGGTGGAGCGCCGGATTGACGAGTTGCTGGAGCTGTTCGAGCTGTCGGTGTGGAAGGATGAGCTGGTGGAGTCGTACAGCCACGGGATGCGTCAGAAGCTCATCATCTCCAGCGCCCTGATTCACCGGCCTGAGTACATCGTAGTAGACGAACCCATGGTAGGGCTCGATCCCAAGGCGGCGCGGCTGCTCAAGGACATCTTCCGGCATTTCGTGGAGCGGGGCGGGACGGTCCTGATGAGCACCCACACGCTGGAGGTGGCGGAGGCCATGTGCGACCGGATCGCCATCATCCAGAACGGGAAGATCGTGGCCCGCGGCACGGTGGACGAGATGCGCCGGCAGACGGCGGCGGGTGACGCATCGCTGGAGGAGCTGTTCTTGAGGCTCACCGGCGGCGAGGCAGGCCGGGAACTGGCCAAGGTCCTGGGAGACTGAGTGGGGCGCAGCATGCTGCGGTTGATCCTGTATCCCAAGTGGCGCACGATGCTGGCCCGGATTCGGCAGGAGCGCGGCGGGGGAGGCGGCAAGATCCTGGTGGTGGCCGGCGTGGGGCTGGTCTTCTGGGTTTTCGTGTTCGGGGTGCTGTACCGAGTTCTGCGCTACTTCCGGGGGGTGGAAGACATCGGGCCCTTGCTGGCCGGGAAGTTGTTGGGGCTGGTGCTGCTTTCGTTTCTCTCCATCCTCCTGCTGTCCAACGTGATCACCGCATTGTCCTCGTTCTTCCTGGCGAAGGACTTGGACCTGTTGGTCGCGGCGCCGGTGGACTGGCTCGATCTCTATCTGGCGAAGTTGGGGGAGACTCTGCTCCACAGCTCCTGGATGGTGGCGTTGATGGCGATCCCGATTTTCTCGGCGTTCGGGGTGGTGTATCAGGGCGGGTGGTGGTTCCCGCTCGAGGCTTTGGCTGCCTTCCTGCCCCTGCTGGTGCTGCCCGCGGTGGTGGGGAGCGCGGTGACCCTGGTCTTGGTGAACGTGTTCCCGGCCCGGCGCACCCGGGATTTGCTGTCGGTCATCGCGGTGGGGGCCGCCGGAGGCGTGGTCTTGCTGTTCCGCCTGATTCGGCCGGAACGACTGGCCCGCCCGGAAGGCTTCAACAACCTGCTGGACTTCATCACGGTGCTCCGGACCCCGACGTCTCCCCTTCTGCCGAGCGAGTGGGCGACCAAGACCGTGATGGGGGTGCTGGTGGGGCCGTTCGACGGATTGCCGCTGGCCCTGCTGTGGAGCACGGCTCTGGCGTTCGTGGTGTTGGGGGCGTGGGTGCACCAGCGGCTCTATCCCACGGGGTTTACCAAGGCCCAGGAAGGGGCGGAGCGATTCGTGCACGGCTGGATCTGGCGAACCTTGTTGGATCCTGTGCTCCGGCGGGTGGATGTCTCGCGCCGGGAGTTCGTGATCAAGGACGTCAAGTTGTTCTTCCGCGACACCACGCAGTGGAGCCAGCTCATTCTCCTGGCCGTGCTGGTGGTGATCTACCTCTTCAACATCCGGGCGCTGCCGCTGTTCACCGGGGAGCGGGTACCGTTTTTCCTGGTCAGCATGGTCTCGTTCCTCAACTTGGGCTTGGCGGGGTTCGTGCTGGCCTCCATCGCGGCCCGGTTCATCTTTCCCGCCATTTCGTTGGAGGGGCGGCAGATGTGGCTGCTGCGCTCCAGTCCCCTGGATCTTCGGGCGTTGTTGTGGTCCAAGTACTGGACCGGCACCGTACCCCTCTTGGTGCTGGCGCTGATCATCACGGTGTTCACCAACGTGCTGCTCAAGGCGTCGCCCTTCATGATGGCCGTGGGGCTGGGCACCATCGTGCTGCTCACCGTAGCCATCAGCGCCTTGGCGCTGGGCTTCGGGGCGCTCTATCCGCAGTTCGAAACCGAGAACGCTGCCCAGATTCCCACCTCGTTCGGCGGCCTGGTGTTCATGATGACCACGGTGGCGTTGCTGGCCGTCGTGATCGTGATCGAGGCGGTCCCGGTGTATGCCTATCTCCGGGCGACGTACCGAGGCAACCCGATCCCCGTCAACGCCACCATGGTGGGCGCCTTCGTGGCGGTCGCGGCTCTGTGCCTTGCGGCCACGGTGATCCCGCTCAAGGTGGGGCTGCGGCGGATGGAGCAATTCGAGTTCTAGCCATGTCGCTACGGCCCGTGCAAAGGATCATCCAGTCGAGGCCGACCATCGAAGGGGCGGGCGTGCGCTTGCACCGGGCGTTCGGGTTTGGCGAGACCGAGGCCTTCGATCCGTTCTTGCTGTTCGACGACTTCCGCAACGACAATCCGGAGGACTTCCTAGCGGGTTTCCCCTGGCACCCGCACCGGGGGATCGAGACCATCACCTACGTGCTCAAGGGTACGGTGACCCACGGCGACAGCCTGGGCAATCGCGGTACGTTGGGGGCCGGCGACGTCCAGTGGATGACGGCGGGGAGCGGGATCCTGCATCAAGAGATGCCCCGGGGAGATCCCCAGGGACGGATGCACGGGTTTCAGCTTTGGGCCAACCTTCCCGCCTCGCTCAAGATGATGCGCCCGCGCTACCAGGACATTGCGGCGCGCGACATTCCGGAGATTACCGACGACGACGGGACGCGCGTGCGGGTCATCTGCGGGGAGTTTTGGGGGGCCAGGGGTCCGGTCGAAAAGGTGGCGGCGGACCCTCAGTACCTCGACGTGTGGGTGCCGCCGGGGAGGAAGCGGCGGCTGCCGGTGGCAACCGACCGGCACGCCTTCGCCTATGTGTTCGAGGGATCGGGCACGTTTCGGGACGCTTCGGATCCTCGCGGGGTCATCACGGAGCAGGTGGGCGAGGCGGGTGTGGGGGGGACGGTGCGGGAGCCTGCCGGCAACCGTTCGCTCGTGCTGTTCGACCGGGGCGATGAAGTCGTGGTGCAGGCGGGCGAGCCAGGGATCCGGTTCCTCTTGGTCTCCGGCCGGCCGCTGCGGGAGCCGGTGGCGTGGTATGGCCCGATCGTGATGAACACGCCGGACGAGCTGCGCCAAGCGTATGCCGAACTCCGCGAGGGGACCTTCATCAAGCACACCTGAGGTTGCCTGGCCGGAGCCGGCCACCGGCGCCGGTGCTCCGGTGGCTCAGCGATGGATGACGTGACAGTTCTCGCATGCCGCGCCCGGATAGTGGGACGGGCTGAAGGTCCGGGGCAGCGGTCTTGCGCTCGAGGCTCGGGCCCAGGCCTCAGGTTCTGCAGCCGCGGCGGCGTTGTGGCAGCGGGCGCAGAGGAACGCCATCGCGGCATCCCGCAGGAGGAATGCCTGCGGGGCACCGTGGAGCGCGTGGCAGTCGCCGCAGGAGGCGGCGCTATGCGCTTTCAATCCCGCCAGTTCCGGAGCGTGGCAGGATCCGCACCGGTCGAGCTGTTGGGCGGCCGAGACGACCTGCATGGTCGGGTCGTGAGGATCGTGACAGGCGGTGCACTCGATGGTGCCCGCCCGAGCCCAGGCTCCGGCTCCGGGAGCTTGCCAGGGGCGCGCTGCCGGAGCCAAGCGCCGCCCGGCGTGTGCGGCCCCTAGGGGGTGGTCGTCGGAGAGGTCGGGGCCGAGGTAGCGCCCGGAGCCCTGCGGCAGGCGGTCGGCATCCGGCTGGCGACGGCGCGTGGCCTCGTCGAAGTGACATCGGAGGCAGCTTTCGGTGACCGCTCCGGCGCCGGGGGCATCCACCGACAGCCAGGCGGTGGGCTGCCGTTCTCGTTCATCGGTTCGGAGGCTGTACTGGCCGGGCCGGCCCGGGTGGGATCGGTGGCAGGCGTTGCAGAACCCGGCGGGCGAGCCGCGCAGGACCGCGTGGCCGCCGCTGGGGCGCATCTCTTGGGCGGCGAGCCGGCCCGCTGTCGCCAACGCCGCGGCTGCCCATGCCAGGCAGCGCAGCCGGGAACGCACCGCGGGGGAGGCGGTGCGCGGTGCCGTCGCGTTACGGGCGGGCTGCGGCATCGGCCACGGGCGGTAGAGGCCCCACGAAGCCGTACACGGCGATCTTGCGTGGGCCGTATTGGTTGGTGACCCAGAGCAGATACTTGACCTCGAAGCCGGGCCGCGCGTACTGCCGGAAGTAGCTCACGTGGTCGTAGTCCACCACGACTTTGGCGGGCAGCACCATGTCCCCCGGCCCGTTGCCCGGCCCTCCGAAGAACATCAGGAGCCGTCCGTCGGGGCGAAACACCTGGACGTTCTCGAAGGCGGCATCAACCACATATACCAGGCCCTGGCGATCCACGGCCACGCCTTTGGGGCGCGTGAACGTACTCGGTCCCTGCCCCGGCCGGCCGATGGTTTGCACGTAGGCTCCCTCCGTGGTGTAGACCAGGACCCGCTGCTTGAGCATGTCGGATGCGTACACCCGGTGACCGGCCACGTAGAGGTTGGCCGGAGCCGCCAGGCCGGCGGAGTCGGTGGCCGGGACGTCGGGGAAGTGGAACAGCGGCCGTCGAGTGGCCCGATCGTACACCCGCACCCCGAGTCCCGCTCCCAGGTGCGACACGTATATCCGCTCGCCGCTCACGAAGACGTCGGCGGGATTGCCGCCGTCTTCGTCGCCGAACGTCCCCTGGTAGCCGCCATCCGGGCCGTACACCACGACCTGCCTTCGGTGCAGGTCGGTCACATACAGGGTGCCGCGATCGTCCACGAAGCAGTTGGCCGGCCGCCGCAGACCGTGGGGATCTTTGGGCTGGAAGAAGGCGATCTCCCGGCGGGCCAGGTCCACCACGTCGAGACCTAGGATGTCCTGGTCGCAGACATAGGCCTTGCCGCGGTGCAGGGCCAGCCCGTAGGGCCGGGCGATGCCTTTGGCGCTGCGAGAGGGCCGCCCCACGATGCGGTCCAGCAGGGACGGTCCCTTGTCGGCAAGATCCAGCTCGGTGCTGAAGCTGGTCAGAAACTGGATGCGCGCCGTATCGGGCGGTGGTGGGTACACGGGGAGGTGCTCCGGTACCGGAGATCCGGCCCGCCCGCCGCAGGCCAGTGCCGCGACTGCCAGAGCGAAGGCTGCACCCAGCCGGGCACTGCGGAGGGCGGCCCTCGGGCTCTGGGGAGGAGCCTCGAGCGTTCTTGCCCGCGCCAGCCGCGTAACGTCCATGCGTCTTTGGCCTCTGGGACAAGGCAAGGGGCGGCCGCGCGGCCGCCCCTTGGATCATCTCGAGCTAGGTCCGCCTTCCCATCACTTGTTGTGGCACACCAAGCAGTTGGTGTCGTAGCCGGTGTAGGGCCGGAAGAACAACCCCGCCGTCCCCGGCTTGTGCGGGTCGTGGCAGGAACCGCATTCCACCGTCTTGGTGCCTGTGCCGTACAGCCTCAGTCCGGCCGCAGCCACTTCGGTCGGCGCCCGCAGCCCGGTGTCCACCGTGTTGTCGTAGACGATGCTCACCGGGTGATCATTGGACAGGTCCGTGCCGATCACGGCGTCCCCGGTCAGGTACTTGGGGATCGTGTCCTGGCCCGCGATCGTGCCGCCCACCGCGTTGATCGCGGTCACCCCATCGTGGCAGCTCAGGCACGCCTTGGAGACGCCACTGGGCTGGCTGATGGTGTTGTCCAGGGTGCTGCTGCTGTACAAGGTGAAGGTTTGGGTGGTGAGGTCGTGGTTCCACAGTGGAGCGTCGGTGGACAGGGCGCTGTGGGCGGTGTGGCACGAGGAGCAGAGGCCGTACTTCTGGGTGACGGGATCCCAGAAGTTGTAGCTGCTCGACCCGTTGACGAAGTCGTGCTTGCTGCCGTCAATCTGGGCCCACACCCGCGGAGCCGCCAACGCCGCCAGTGCCAAGAGAGCGATCCAGCCCTTTGCGAGACGGTTCATCTTCCTCCTCTCTCCTTTCGGTCGCGCTGCTGCAAGCAGCCGTACGGGGTCCCTGCGTACTCCGAGCGAGGCCTAGTTTGCCATCCCCTGCTTGAAGGCGTGGTGAACCGTGGGTGAGACGCAACTCACCGAGCGGCGACCTCTTGAGGCGCGCTTGAATACCGCTTCACGCCTGATTTAGCGATGAACCAAGCCGGAGGCAGTAGATTGGCGCACGGTGCGGTATGCGGGCCAGACTCCGCGACATCCGGCTACTCTGCCAGGAGCATGCCAAGGGGGCTCTCCCCGCCGCCCTGGCGTTGCTTGCGCTCGGGGCCTGTGCCCGGGCCGCAGGCGTCCTGTTCGACCTTCCGCAGAACGCAGCACCGACCGCAGCGCCCGCGGCGCAGATTTCGCCCCCCGGCGTTCTGCGTGCGCCCGGCGCGCCGGATACCGCGAGGCCCCCTATTGAGGGGACCCTCGATCCGGACAGCACGCTCGCCCGCCTGCCCAGGCACGCCAACGGCGAGGTGGATTGGACCGCGGCGCTCGAGCAGGGGGTGATCCGGCCCCGCGACGCAGCTCCGGGGCTCGCACCGCCCGTCTATCTCGAGGGCTTCGGATACGACTTCGTTTTTCCGGGACCGGAACCCGATTTCGATGCCCGATTCCCGCACACCCGGCACAGCCCGTGGTTGGCCTGTTCCTCCTGCCACGGCGGCCTGATCCGCTACCGCGGCACTCCCATCACCATGGACCAAATTGCGAAGGGGGAATCGTGCGGCACCTGTCACGGCCCCGTAGCCTTCTCGCGAGAGGCCTGCGGGCGATGCCACCCCGGCATGCCGCCGGGCGAGTTCCGGGCCGAATTGAGCGACGACATCGTGCTGGCCCGGGCCGCCGACTCGGCGGGGGCCGCTGCCGCTTTCCCGCGCAGCCGGTTCGCGCACTGGGTGCACCGGATCCGGTACCGTTGCTCGGCGTGCCATGATGCCCTGTTTCCGATGCGCGCTGGCGCCGACACGCTGAAAATGGACGACCTCGCCGCGGGACGGAGCTGCGGGACCTGCCATAACGGGACCTCTGCGTTCGGCCTGCTGGAGTGCACCCGGTGTCACGCGGCCTCCCGCCGCCAGGAGGGGGAGCGGTGAGGAGAGTGCTGGCGATCGCCGCGCTACTCGCGGCGGGACCTCGGGCCTTTCGGGCCCAGACGGTCTTCGTGTGGGATCGTTCGCGCAGCGAGGTGGGGGCCCGGGGGTCCGGCTCGAGCAGCGCGGAGGCCAGCCAGAACTCGGCACAGGGGTGGGTGAAGGTACGGGCTTATGGATCGCTTTTCAGCCCGGAGCTGTTGGCCTTCGGCATTGGGCTGCAGCCTGGCTTCACCTGGACGCGCTATGCCTTCCCGCTGGGCGGGGGCGGGAGCGACGACCGGCTGCTGGGCACGGACGGGTACCTGGATCTCCTGCGCCACCGCGCGGTATCCGGCTCCCTGCGCTGGCTTCGGCTCGCCCACGATCAAAACGGCCGGGGCGGCTACCTCGGCGACGCCACCGGCCGAAGCGCCACGCTCGAGTCCTCGCTTCGCTACGACAATCGCCTCATGCCGCTCCGATTCGAATACCGGGACGAGAGCTGGAGCCAGCAGTCGGTATTGGGAGGCGACGCGCAGCGCACGACGTCCTCCATCGAGAGCGTGCGTCTCTCGGGCCGGAACCGCAAGACCGGCTTCCAGCTCGAGCGGCGGGTCACCCGCGAGCCGGAGCCCCTTACCTACCGGCAGGCCGCGATCGAGAACCGGCAGAGTTGGGGCAAGGGCAGTCAATTCGAAGTCGTGGCCAGCGCGTTGGACCAGCGCAGCGTGCGGCTCGGGACGGCCTCGAACACGCAGTGGGGGATGGGGCTCCACCTCCAGCACCTGCGCTCCGTCTGGAGCGACTGGTCGGTGGGCCGTTGGGGGAGCCGTGCGGGAGACCAGCGAACGGCCCGCACCGTAGCCAGTGGCGGAATCGGGGCCCAAATCTTGACCAACGTCACCGGTGGCATCGCCGGGAGCGTGGTCAGCACCCGCTACGATGGCTTGCAGGAAGTGAGCCGCCGCATCGAGTCGCGCCTGGCGGCGCGGGTGCGGTTGCCAGCCGGGGCCTGGCTCGGCGCATCGGCCTCCGCAGGGTACGAGCACCTCGCGATCTCTCGGGGCGAGGCCGCCTGGGTCACGGTGGTGGGCGAATCCCATCGGCCGGATGCCAGCGGGAGCTTCATCCTGAACCGGCCCGAGGTGGATCCTGGCAGCATCTTGGTCACCGGGCCGGATGGCAGCGTGCTGGTCCGAGGATTGGACTACGACATCACCGAAGCCGCCGGCATCATACAGGTGGTTCTGCTCCCGGGAGCCCGGGTTGCGCCCGGGGCGCCGGTTGTCGTCAGCTACCGATTTCGGGTGGCCGCCACCGCGACGGCGCCGTCGTTCGTC
Source organism: Gemmatimonadota bacterium (assembly GCA_037440225.1). Classification (GTDB taxonomy): domain Bacteria; phylum Gemmatimonadota; class Gemmatimonadetes; order Gemmatimonadales; family GWC2-71-9; genus JACPAP01. The sequence goes on from JBBIUN010000006.1 coordinate 65,015, forward strand.
GGCTCGTACAGCGCCGACTTGCAGATTCGCGGGCTCCGCGTCTACCACCGCGGCTTGATGCGCCACCCGCAGACCGAGCAAGCCGCGGATCCGGCCCTAGCCGGCGTGCCCGAGGTGGACTGGGTGACCACCGGCTCCCAGCTCGTCATCGCGAGCCGGCCGGTTCGCGCCACGGTGCAGGCCGAGCGGAACCGTCGGACCAATGCCGGAGTCCACGCTACGGTTTCTTCGGTGGGCGCGACCGTGGGCGCCTGGCCCCACCGCCGGGTCCGCGCATCCTTGCAAGGGGGATATCAACTCACCGAGGCGCCAGCCGGCGCGTACCGCCTCGCGACCGCCCGCTCCGCGGTGGAATGGCTACCAAGCGGGGCCTTGGTGCTCGAAGCAGCCTCGAGCGTCTGGCGCGCGCTCGAGCGAGACAGTGTGCGGCGGCGGGAGCTGGGGTTGGCCGGACGGCTCACCTGGCAGCCCGGGCTGCTGCGGGTCGTGGTGTCGTACCAAACCCGCGACTGGCGCGAGACGATCTTCATCGGGCCGGCGCCCCGCGCGGTGGGCAGCAGCCGCTGGGACATCGCCCTCATCCGTACGTTCTGACACGTTCCGGCACCGGGCGGAGGCCCGCGGCGGCTGCCGCGACAGGGACTCCACTCATCTCTCATTGCAGTGCAGCCCGGCGCGAGCCACCGGGCACCGCGCCCGCCGGCGCTTCCGACGAAACCCGTGGCTGGGGCGTTTTGACCAATCCGACTAGAACCTGGTTCCGTGGTAATGGCAGGAGAAGCAGTTGGTCTTGGTGCCTCCCATGCTGCCGGTGTGGCAGGTATTGCACCACTTCCACCCGTTGACGGCGGTGTCTTTCACGTTGTTGTCCGTGATGGCGTAACTCCCACCTCCGTCGGGCGGGATGGGGACGGTGCCGCTCTTGGAGTACACGGTATCCACCGCATGGAACAGGTTGCCCGAGACGTGCGCACGGTGGCAGGCCTCGCAGTTCATGAGGTCGCCCGCGCCCCATCCGTAGCCGCTCTTGAGCGTAGGGCTCCCGGTGGCCGCTCCCATGGCGTCGGTCGCGTGGGTGCTGCGCACGTTGGTTAGAGCCGTACTCGGCGGGGTGACCGTGGCGGGATAACTCCCGTCGTGACAATCCAGGCAGAACTCGGAGCGGAAGCTGACCCCCGCCATGACCTGTCCGGTTCCCGGCACGCGGCCGTCAGCGGGATCGGGATCGGTCTTCCAGGGCTGTGCGGCAGTGGCGCGGTGCGGGTCGTGACAGTCGGTGCACTCGATCTTAGCCCCGCTCGTGGTTTGGGCGGCGTACTGCACGTCGTGGCGGTCGTTCAGCCGCGTGTTGGCGGACGCTCCGACCGGCGCCGTGACCCACCGGACGGAGGTATTGAATTGGGCCGCCACGTTGGTCGCCGCCGGCCCGTTGCTGTCGTGGCAGTTGAAGCAGAACCCTTCTTCCTGCTCTGCGTTGGCGGGCGGGGTGGGCGCCAGGTCGGGGGGAGCCAGCAGCTTGCGTTTGAGCGAACCGTGCCCTGTGGCGTGGCAGCCGAAGGTGCCATCTCCGAAACAGCTGCGGTTGCCGGTCGCGTGCGCCGAAGTCGTCCAGGCCGCCGCGTCGATGGGGGGTCGGGTCACGCCGTCGCCGAATGGCACCAGGTTCCCGTCCGCCCCGTTGGCATCGTGACAGGCGAGGCAAAAGGCGGTGAGCTTGGCCGCTTGGGTGGAATCGGTGGCGGGGTTGCCAGCCAGCACGATGACCGAGTCGAGGTTCCCCGGGTAGTCCACGTTCCAGAGTCGCACCGAGCCTTGCTGGTGCCGGCTTTGGTCGTGGCACACCTGGCAGCGGGCCGCGGTCAGCGAATCGGGCGTGGGGACCTGGAGGTGATGGCTCGACCGGCTGAACTCGCCTACCACGGCGCGCCGCCCGCCCGGCGGGATGCCGTCGCCGTTGTCCTGGACCGTACTGTGGCAGTCGGTGCAGGTCCCGCTGGGCACGAAGCCGGCGTCGTGCCGGTGGCAGGTCTGGGTGCAGGTGCGGCCTGCCTCGTGCGTGTGATCGCCCTCGCTGGTATTCCGGTGATAGGCCGTTTGGGTGTGGCAGACCTCGCAGACGCCGTCGTAGACGCTGTCGCCGTCGGCGAAGGAGTGGGCCGTCGGTTGGCCGGCGTCCAGCCCCCGGCTTTCGAAGCGGACGCTCCGGCTCCCGCTGTGCGGGGTGACGATCACGGCGCGCACCAAGGCGAGATTGGTGAGGCCGGCGCTGTTGCGTTCGTAGTCGTGCGGGCTATGGCAGTCGGTGCACGTGGCCAGTTTGCCGCCGGCTTGGGTTTTGTGGACTTCGCGCACCGGGGCACCACCGCTGGGACTGTGACAGGTTTGGCAGAGCACTTCGCGCACCGCTTCCTTGGTCAAGTTCAGCCCCGGCGCCGTATGGACCTGGTGGCAGTTGGAGCAGGGGCTGTGCTGGCTGAAGAGCAGCAACGCCGGCAGGGCTCCGGCAGCCCCGGGCACGTGCGCGGCGGCTGCGGCGGCAGCGAGCGCTACCACGAGCCCCACCCCGAGGCGCACCGGCCGGGTCATGGCTTGCCTCCCAGCAGGTAACGCTCGATGCGCGCGGTCTTGTAGCTGGTGACCAAGGCTTCGCCTCCCGGGGTCACGACCACGTCGAGGGGCAGGAGGAGCTGCCCCGGCCCGTCGCCGAAACTGCCCAGGGTCCCGACCCGCGCCAGCGTGCTGCGGTCGAACGCCAGCACCTGACCCAAGAGGCCATCCACCAGATACACCCGTCCCTGGGCGTCCAGCGCGACACCCTGGGGGCGCGAGAAGCCGCCGGTGCAACCCAGCATCCCGCAACTCCCCTTGCCGGAAACCGCCGCCACCAGGTGACCCTGGTAATCGAGGATCTTGAGGCTCGCGTACTCGCCGGCGGCGAGATCGCCGTAGTCGCTCACCAGCACCTGCTGCTGCGCCGAGTCCACTGCAAGGCCCGTGGGATGCCGCAACCCACCGAGGGAGCCTCGCGGGCGGCCCTGGTAATCGAATACCTGAACGCTGCCTCCCTTGCCGTCCGCCACAAAAACCAGCTCGCGGGAGGCGTCCACATCCAGGTCCACCGGATCGCGCAGCAGCCCGTGGCCAAATTCGAAGCGCCACCGCCCGCTGGGGCTGAACACGTCCACCACGCTCCGGCTGGCGTTGCCCACGAAGATGTGGCCACCGGCCGCCGCGAGTCCCACCGCATGTCCCCGGACCGGGAGCGCACCCACCGGCGCCAGGGAACTCGGGTCCAACCTCACCACCGCCGCTCCGAAGTAATCGCTGACGAGCAGACTGCCGTCGGGCGTGCGCGCCAAGCGCACGGGGGAGCTGAGTCGGGAGGCAGCACGACTCCAGGCGAGGCGAAAGCCGAGGTCCGCCGCGGTGGGCGACTCGCTCCCGGCCGATCCCAGCCGTTCATCGCACCCCCAGGTGAGCCCGGCGGCAGCCAAAGCCAGGGCCGCGAGCCAGCGGATGGGGGACGGACAGCGCGGCGATAGCCTCATCCAGAGCGCAAGATGCGCCAGCCTGCGGTGAACCCTCAGTGAAGTTGCGGTGAACGAGCCTTGGCGCTCTCGAGGAACGGGCGGGGCTTGCCGCTGCTTCGATCCGGAAGCGCCTTCGGGTCTCTGGCGGATCCAAAGGGAGCGCCCTAGGCTTGAGAGAGCCAGGGGGACCTGGCGACTCGGGATCGTCAGGAACGCCCTCGGGGTAGCAAGGTCGCGATGCGCATCCTCATCGTCGAAGACGACCCGCAGCTACGCGAGATCGTCGCCACCGCCCTCCGGGAGGAGGGCTACGAAGTGGTCACGGCCTCCTCGGTTCGCGAGGGGCGGGAGCGGGCCGTGTTCGGGGCGTACGGGCTCTTCATCTTGGACATCATGCTTCCCGACGGGAGCGGCGTCGAGCTGTGCGCCGCGCTGCGCGATGCGGGAATCGCCACGCCGGTCCTGTTGCTCACCGCCCGGAACACGGTGGACGACAAGGTCGCGGGGCTGGATGCCGGAGCGGACGACTATCTGCCGAAGCCGTTTGCGCTGCGCGAGCTGTCCGCCCGGGTCCGGGCGCTCCTGCGCCGTCCGCCCTCGGTGCAGCCCTCGGTCGCCCGCATTGCCGACCTCGAGGTGGACCTCCGCAGCCGCCGCGTGCGGCGTGCCGGCCGGGACATCGCGCTGACCGCCAAGGAGTTCGCCCTGCTCGAGTGCTTCGTGCTGCACCGGGATGCCGTCCTCGACCGGGCCACGATCACCGCCCACGTGTGGGACGAGAACCACGATCCCTTCACCAATACGCTCGAGGTCCTGGTCCGGCGGCTGCGGCAGAAGATTGACGACGACTTTGCCCCCAAGCTGATCCACACCGTGCGCGGCGCCGGATACCGGTTCGGCCCCTGATGGACCCCCTCAAGCGCCTCCGCCTGCGGCTGACCGCCTGGTACGTGGGGACGTTCACGGTGGTGTTGGTGTTGCTCGGCTCGGGACTGTTCATCGCGCTGTCGGGCCAACTGTCCGGGGACCTGGACCTGCGGCTCGAAACGGCGGTGGCGGCGGTGCGCCGCACGATGGACGTCCGGGCGGCCTTCGGCACCGCACCGGAGCAGGCCCTGCGCGAGGCCGTGGCGGAAAACGCGGGGCCGGAGCGCTTGCTCTATCTCTTCGATGGAGCGGGCAAACCCCTCATCGCACCCAACCCCGTGGATCCGCGCATCGCGGCGGCAGCGGTGGACGCGGTCAACGAAGAGGATGCCGTGAGCGACGAATTCCGCACCTCCAGCCGCCAGCGCTGGAGGCTCTACGCGGAGCCGATTCTCTTGGGCGACGGCCAGGGCTTCGCCCTGGTGGCATTGGCCGACGCCACCGGATTCCAACGCCAGTTCAGCCGCCTGGTCCAGACGTTCATCGCCGCCGCGCTCCTCGCCTTGCTCCCGGTGGGCTTGGGCGGCTATCAGATCGCGCGCGTGTCGGCAGCGAGCGTGGAGCGGGCCATGGAGCGGTTGCGGACGCTCACGGCAGACGCGGCGCACGAGCTGCGGACGCCGGTATCCGTGATCCGGGGTCACGCCGAGCTGGCGATCCAACGGGAGCGCGATGCCGCATCCTACAGCGCCGCCCTGCAACAGATCGCCGCGGAAGCCCAACGCCTGGGCCAGCTCCTCGACAACCTCCTGATGCTCGCCCGCGCCGAGGCCGGCGAGCGGCCCAGGCAACGCCGCCGGCTGTTCCTCGACGACCTTGCCGATCAGGCCGTGACCAGCGCCGCGGTGCTCGGCACCGGGCGCGGCGTCCGCGTGTCCCTGGGACGGTTCGAGGAAACCCCCGTCGTCGCCGACCCGGACCTGTTGAGGCAGATGCTCATGATTCTGTTGGACAACGGCATCAAGTTCACGCCCAGCGGCGGATCGGTCCAGGTGCACGTGTTCACCGAGCAGCATCATCCGGTGCTCGTGGTCGAGGACACCGGCATCGGGATCGCACCCGAACACCTGCCGCACGTCTTCCAGCGATTCTACCGGGGAGATCGCAGCCGAAGCGGCGTGCCCGGAGCCGGGCTGGGATTGGCCATCGCCCGGTGGATTGCCGATCAGCACGACGCCACGATCAGCATCCACTCGGCGCTCGATCACGGTACCCGCGTCGAGGTCCGATTCCCCCCTCCCCCCGCACCGCCATCCGAACAGCCACCAGCAGCCACAGCGCCAAGCAGCCAGGCCTGAGCGGACCTTGAGGACCGGCGGTGACCGACCCGGGGCGCAACTTCCTGCGCCGCCCGGTTGGTGCGCCGCTTGCCTCCCGCCATTCGCTGTCAGCCTGCTGTAAGGATGAGCGCGCGACTGTCATCGTAGCGTAAGCTCAGCGGACTATGCTTCGGCGCGTCATCCCACAGGACCCGCAGCATCCATGCTGGCCGTGAAGCTGTTGAGCCTGAACATCTGGGACCTCCCAATCCCGCTTCCCGGCGTCAATCACCGGCGGCGCCGGAAGGAGATCTTGCAGCGCGTCCCGCAGCTCGGCGCCGATGTGGTGCTGATCCAAGAAGCCTTCCGGCCAGCCTTCAAGCTCGAGCTGCGCTGGGCGCTGCCCGACTACTACGCAGATCACTACCTGGCCGGCAGCCAACGCCGCTGGGGTGTACGGTTCGACGCCTCCGGCGGCTTGCTCACGCTCTCCCGTTGGCCGGTGCTGCGGTCGCGCTACCAGCCGGCCCGCACGTTTCCCGGCATGCGGTGGGACGAACTCCTGGGCTCCAAGGGCTGCCTCCTCACGCTGCTACGGACTCCGGCCGGACCGCTTTGGGTCGGCAACGTGCACTTGCACGCGGGAACCGGCCGGAGCGCCCGGCAAGCTCGCGTGCTGCAAGTCCGGCACCTGCTCCGAGCTTTGCCCCACCACGAGAGCGGCAGGTTGCTACTGGGCGGCGACTTCAACATGGATCCGGCAACCGAGCAGCTCGAAGGGCCAACCGGCTTGGACCTGTTGTTCCAGGCCGGCTTTCGCGAGGTGGCCGGTGCGGTGGGAGGTCGCCTTGCCACCGTGGTCCAGCGTCGCAACCGCTACGCACGGTACTGGCCGGGGCGGCATCCGGATCGCCGGTTGACGCATTTCTTCTGCCGGGGCGGCGGCATTCGGCCGGTGCCCGGCAGCGTCTCTGTGTGTCTCGATGATCCGCCGGTATCGGACCACTTCGGCTTGATGGCCCACTTCAAGTTGGCACCGGCAGGAGCCGTGCCGCGGACCGCCGGCGTCGAGCGGCAGGCTGCCGGCATCGGGGCGGGCGCGGAATGATGGACGGGGACGGGGGCCGGGACGGATCGGCTGCCGGACGGCGGCGGGAGCGGTCGTCGCCCGCTCCAGCGGTCGGGGGCTGGCTCGGGGGTCGCGCCAGTGCCGGCTTGCTCGTGGCAGCCTTGACCATCGCCATTCCCCGCCTGCCGGTCCGGGCCCAGCAAGGCGACACAACCCGGCACGCGGCGCCCGATACGACCGCCGCCGAAGTCGTGCCCGTCACGGAGGCCTATCCCGGACTGCTGCAGCGCGCCAAGGTCAGTCCCGCCGCGGCGGTACGGGCGGCGCTGGCCAAGGTCAAGCACGGAAAGGTCGCCGCGGCGCAGATCGAAGAAAGGGGGCAACGTCTGGTGTACGTGCTCACGGTCGAGGATTCCAAGGGGCGACCCCGAGAGGTCTTGGTGGACGCCGAGACGGGGCGCGTCTTGTCCAATCGCAAACTGTCGCGCATCGAATCCCAAGGCTAGCGCATGGCCATTCTCTTCGATTTCGGGGGCACGTTGGACGCCGACGGGTTGCGGCTGAGCTTGCGGTTCTACCGCGCGTTCTGCCGCGCGGGCGGGCGGTTGCCGTTCGCCGAGTTCGAGTCCCTGTTCCGGGAGAGCGACCGGCGGCTGGCCGCGATGCCGGGGATCCGGCAGGCGGGCTGCCGGGACACCTTGGAGCTGCAAAGCGACCTGCTCGCCCGCCTCCTGGCCGACGCGGGGCACGACGCCGACCGCCGCGCCCTGGTGCAGCCGGTGCACGCCGGCATCCTGAAGATGGCAGCTCGCAACCGGCCCCTGCTCGAAGGGTTGGCCCGGGAGCACCGCTTGGGCGTGGTGTCCAACTTCACGGGCAACCTGACTGCCTGGCTCCGGGATCTCGATCTGCTCGCGCCCTTCGCCGTGGTGGCGGATTCCGCCGTGGTGGGCGTGGAGAAACCCGATCCCAGAATCCTCCGCCACGCCCTCGGTGCCCTGAACGCCGAACCCGCCGCGACGTGGATGGTGGGCGACAATCCCTGGCACGACTTGATGCCCGCTGCAAAGATGGGGCTTGCGACCTGCTGGCTGGCACCGCCCGAGGACAGCCGCACCTGGCCTGGTGGCGTGCCCACGGCGCGGATCAGCAGTCTCACGCAACTGCCGGCCCTTCTTACGACCACATGCACGGCCTGATTTTGGCGGGTGGGCTTGGCAGTCGCCTCGCGGCGGACGGGGTCGTGGAGCCCAAGGCTTTGGTGCGCATCGGAGGGCGGCCGCAGTTGGCGCGGCTGTGTGACACCTTGGAAGTGCTGGGCTGCTCGACCATCACGTGCCTGGTCCGTGAGGGCGTCTCCGCGGCGACGGCGGTGGGCTCGAGCCCGGGGAGACGCGTTCTCTCTTGTGCCACCCCATCGTCGCTGCACACCCTGGTGCTGGGCTTGGAGGCGGTCCCTCCGGGCCCGGTCTTCTGCTCCATGGTGGATACGGTGATGCCGTGGGAGAGCTGGCAGGCTGTTTGGTCGGGTTGGATCAGGGCCAGCGCCGACGGGGTGCCCGCGATGGTCGCGGTGGCCCCGCGCTCGCCGCGAGAGGAGGCTCCCTTGTGGGTGAAGCTGGACGGCGCCTGCCGGGTCACCCACATCGGGGCCGGAGCCGCGCCGGCAACGTGGTGTACGGCAGGTGTGTACGGAATCGCGCCCCCGGCCAGGCGGCTTGCCGCCGTGGCCGCGGCGGAAGGCGTATCGCGCATGCGAGGCTTCCTGGCCCGGTTGGTTCGCGCCGGGCTCGAGATCCTGGCGATCCCGGTCGCCCGGGCGCTGGACCTGGATCGCCGCGCCGATCTCGACGAAGCGAACGCCTGGGCGCCCGCGGAGGTGCCGTGAGACGCGCCGTCGCCCTGTACCGCAGTGCCGCGTATTCCCCGCGGCAGCACTTGCAGAACGACCGGGCCATCCTGGATGCCGTGGTGGAACAGCTTCGGATGTTCGGATGGAGGGTGCAGCCCGTGGCGGAGGACGAGGTCGCCTCGGGCCGGCTCCCTCCTGCCGAACTCTATCTCAACATGTGCCAGGGACCGGACGCGGCGCGCCGACTCCAAGCCTTGCTGCCCCGGGGAGCGCCGTGCATCAACGCCCCGGAGGCGGTGCTGGCGTGCCATCGCCACCGCCTGGTGCGGCGGCTGTCGGCGGCCGGTGTGGCCTTTCCGCCGACGGCGCTGGTGCGGACCAGCGGGCCGGGCGCGGCGAGCTCGCCCACGCATCTGGTCACCGCCAACGGCCATCCGGTTTGGGTCAAGCGCGGTGACGTGCACGCCCAGGCACCCGAAGACGTGGTGTGCGTGCCGGTGAAGGAAGTCGGGCCCGCGATCGCGCGCTTTGCGCGGCGCGGCATCGGCACGGTGGTGATCCAGGCGCACGTGCCGGGCCCGGTGGTCAAGTTCTACGGCGTCATCGGCCGCCGGTTCTTTCACTGCTACGCCAGCGATCCCCGGGAGGGCGCCCTGAGCGCGGGGGACATCACCCGGCTTCACGAGCTGGCGGAACACGCCGCGCGCGCCCTCGGCCTTGCGGTCTACGGTGGCGACGCCGTGCTGGCCGCGCCGGGTTCGCCCGTTCTCATTGATCTCAACGACTGGCCCAGCTTCGCACCGGTGCGCGCGGCGGCTGCCGCAGCGATCGCCCGCTACGCCCACCAGCGTGCCACGCGAGGGTACTACGCATGCTCGACACGTTGACTCGTCTCGAGGTCCCCGGGCCCCGGTCCCGGGCCGTCTTCGACGCCGAAGCACGGTACTTGGCTCCGGGTACGCAGAGTGTGGCCCTGTTCAGCCGGTTGTGCATCGAGCGTGGCGAGGGTGCCGTGCTCTACGACGTGGACGGCCGGCGCTACATTGACCTGATGGCCGGGGTGGGGGTGGCGAGCTTGGGCTACGCCCATCCTCGCTACGTGGCCGAGCTGACCCGGCAGCTCGAGCGAACCCACGTCGGGAGCTTCACCACCGAACACCGGGCCGCCCTGGTGGAGCTCATCGCTGCCATTACGCCGGGCGATCTCAACCGGACCCAGCTCTACAGCAGCGGAGCGGAGGCGGTGGAAGCGTCGCTCCGCCTGGCACGCGCCGCCACGGGCCGCCGGGAAATCCTGGGATTCTGGGGCGGCTTCCACGGCAAGACCGGCGGCGTGCTGCCGCTCTTGAGCGGCAGCTTCAAACACGGCTTGGGCCCCCTGGCGCCGGGTGCCTACAGCGCCCCGTATGCAAGCTGCGCGCGCTGCGCGTTCGGCCAAACCTTTCCCGAGTGCGGCTGGCGCTGCGTGGACTTTCTCCGGCACAAGATCCAGGCCGAGACCACCAACGACGTGGCCGCCATCGTGGTGGAGCCCATTCAGGGGACGGCGGGCAACGTGGTCCCCCCCGACGGATACCTCCGCCAGCTTCGAGCGCTCGCCGACGAGATCGGAGCGCTCTTGATCTGCGACGAAATGATCACCGGGTTCGGGCGAACGGGGCGGATGTTTGCGGTCGAGCACGACGGGGTCCTGCCCGATGTCCTGCTCGTAGGCAAGGGATTCGGAGGCGGATTTCCGGTCAGCGGCATCGTGGCGCGAGAGGGGATCGCCTTCGCCAAACCGTGGGCCAATCCCAGCGGCAGCTCGTCCAGTTACGGCGGCAATCCCCTAGCCGCCTGCGCCGCCCGCGTCACCATCCAGACCATCATCGAGGAAGGGCTGGTGGACCACAGCCGATCCCTGGGCGAACGCCTGCTGGCGGAGATGAAGCGATGGGAGGGAAGCATCCCCATCGTGTCCGCCGTGCGCGGGCGAGGTCTCTTGATCGGCATGGACTTGGTGGTCCCGGGAACCGACCGCCCGCTCGACCGGCAACATACCCGCCGGATCTTCGACGCCCTACTCGCTCGCGGGGTGATCGCCATGATCTACCAGCCGCAGGTTCGCATCAACCCGCCGCTGGTGATCACCGAGGAGCAGGCCTTCGAAGCCCTGGCCGCCATGGAGGAGGTCTTGCGTGAAGCCGCCGACCGCCTGGGCTAGCAAGGGACTCGAGATCGAGGAGTGGGCCGACCGGCGGTTCTTCCGCCCCCTCGGCTTCCGCGTGGCCGCCGCGCTGGCCCCCACCCGCCTGTCCGCCGACCACGTCACGGCGGCCTCTTTGCTGCTCGGCCTCGTGGCGGGCCACCTGTTCGCCTACCAGGCGTGGTGGTGGAACGCCGCCGGCCTCGCCTTGTTCGTCGGGTCCGACCTGCTCGACAGCGCGGACGGACAACTGGCGCGGATGCGCGAGAGCGCGACCCGCTGGGGCCGCCTGCTCGATGGCCTCGCGGACAATGCGCGCTTCCTCAACCTCTATCTCCATCTGCTCGTCCGCTTGTGGCGCGCCGGCTGGGGATGGGAAGCAACCGCGCTGGTGGCCGCGGCGGCGATCAGCCATTCGTTCCAGAGCGCCGCGGTGGATTTCGTGCGTAACGCCTATCTCTCGCTGGGGTTGGGCCGCGCCAGCGAGCTGGATCTGCCCGGAGAGATCTCGCCCGCCCCCGCGGCGCCGTGGGGACGACGCGCGGCCCGATGGCTCTACGCGGGCTACTTGCAGCGCCAAGCGCTCTTGTTCCCGCAGACCGTCGCCCTGGCCTCCTCGCTCGGAGAACGGGGCCTGCCGCCATCGCTGGCTGCGGCGTGGCGCCAGGAGCAGGCCGGGGTGCTCGCCGCCACCGCCTGGATCGGGCAGAACATCCGCTGGGCCCTCCTCGCGGGTACCGCCTGCCTGGGCTGGCCCGCCGGGTTCTGCTGGGCCACGGTGGGACCGCTGAACGCGGTGCTGGCAGCGATCCTCCTGGCGCACGAGCGGCACGCCCTCCACCTGAGCCATCCGCTCCGGCCCGTGATCTCGGATGCCTGAGCTTGAGCGCGTGTACCGGGGCGCCATCGTGGGCTTGGGAGGAGTAGCCCGGCACGCTCACCTTCCGGCCTACTTGCACTACCCCGAGGTGCGGCGCCGGCTCCGCCTGGTGCTGGCCATGGACGAGAGTCCTACCGTATCTCCTCTCGAGGCCCTCGCCCTGGTGCACAGCCGCAGCGCACTCTTGGCCCGCGGGCCGCTGGACTTCGTAGATATTTGCACGCCCACGGCCACCCACCTCGAGCTGGCGACCTGGGCGCTGGCCCAGGGGTTCCACGTGCTGTGCGAGAAGCCCGTGGCCACCAGCCGCGCCGAGGCTTCCGTCATTGCCGCCGCGGCCGCCGCCGCCCAGCGGGTCGTGGTGCCCTGCCACCAGTACCGCTACAACCCGGCCTGGCGCACCCTGCGCCGGTGGCTGGAGGAGGGGCGCATCGGGCGGTGGCACCTGGCGCAATTCGAGGTCCATCGGCCGGCCGCGGACGCCGCTACGGCAGTCTCGGGCACGCCGTGGCGCGGCCAGCGGTGCCGCGGGCTGGGCGGGGTGCTGCTGGACCATGGCACCCACCTCCTCTACCAGCTCACCGACCTCGCCGGACTGCCGCGCTCGGTGCGAGCCTGGACCGGGCGCCTGCGCCACCCGGAATACGACGTGGAAGACACGGCGCATCTCTTGCTCGACTTCGGCGACCGGGCAGCGGTGTTGCTGCTGACGTGGGCCGGTCACGGGCGCCAGAATCGCATCCGGTTCGTCGGGGACCGGGGAGCTATCGAGTGGTCGGGGGGGCTGTTGGCCCTGGAGGGCGACGGCCGGAGGGAGGTGCTCGACTTCACCGCGCAGCTCGATAAGAGCGCCTACCACGCCTGGTTTGCCGAACTGTTCGCCATCTTCGCCGACGCCATGGACCGCGGCGAGGGTGCCAGCCATCTGGCTGACATCGCGCGGGTGGCCACCCTGCTGGAAGCCTGCTACCGGGCGGCCGCACAGCCCGGCGTTCCGGTGCCCACGCCGGCGATCACGGAACCCGTCCAAGAGGTGGCGTGAGGCGCCGGGCGCTCTCATGACCATCGTCACGCACGTGCTCGGCACCGCCCTCGGCGTCCAGGTGCTCGGACTACGAGGCCGGGATGCCTACCTCGCCTATGCCTTCGGCGTCGCCGTGGACCTCGACCACGTGATCAAGCTGCCCCGGTACCTCAAGGCGGTGGGATGGGCCAACCGGCGGGGCTACTACTGGCGGTCGTCGCTCCAAGAACCGGTGGCGCTGCTCTGGATCGTGCCGCTGTCCTTCCTGTTGGGCACAGCCGTCCCGACCGTCTTTTTCTTGCTGCACCTGGCCCTGGACTACCTGGTCAGTTACGAGAAGATGCCCTGGTACCCTTACAGCCTGCGCGTCACACGGGGGTGGCTGGTGGCGCTGCCCGACCGGGTGAAGGAAGGCGTCCTCCTGGCGGTGTTCGCGTGCTCCAACCTTTTCCTGCTCTGGAATCGGCTCTAGGCCGCGTCCTGCGACCGCTGGTTCGCGCGGCGCACCTCAGGGCCGGGCTTTCCCCCAACCAGGTCACCTGGTTGGCGTTCGGCGCCAGTGTCCTGGCGGCCGGGACCATCGCCACGGGCCAGGTCCTGCCCGGCCTCGCGCTCATGGCGCTGGGGCAAGTCCTGGATGCGCTGGACGGAGCCATTGCCCGGGAGTTCGATCTGGCCTCGCTCGCGGGGCACCGGCTGGACACGGTGCTCGATCGGGCATCCGAGATCGCGATTTTCGCAGCATGCGGGTGGTCCGGGCTGGCATCCTGGAAGCTCGTGGCCTTGGCGAGCTATGCGGTCTTGCTGGTCACCACGGTGGCCGACCGAGCGCGCTGGGATCCCGGCGCCAAGCGCGTGGTGCTGTATCTCGGTCTCTGGTTTCCGTTCCCCGCCCTGTTCACCGCCATCGTGGTGGCGAACTTGGCAGGCTTCGCGATCGCCCTCCTCCGGCTCGACCTCGAGTTTCAGCACCGCATGGATGCGCTGGGCGGCGACCTCGATACGGTCGCCTCGCGCGCGGCTCGGTGGAGAGAGGATCGGGGCTGAACGACGGGTAGCTACGCGGGTTCGCCCCGGCCCACGGGCCGAGGTGATGCACCAGACACTTGGCGATGGCAAGCCCTAGACAGCAGAGCCCAGCAGGCGCTGGTGGCCGCGGCGGAGGCTTGGGGGTGGCAGGCTGCTACGCCGCGATCGCGCCCCCGCACTGGGCACAGAACTTGGCCCCATCCAAGAGCGGGGCCCCGCAGTTGCGGCAGCGCGCGGGAGCCGCCGGCGCCAGCAGCGATCGGCCGCAGCGGGAACAAAACACCGCGTTGGGCTCCGGCCGAGGCCCGCAGGTGGGACAGGTCCTCGACGCCGATTGCCGAGCCCGGCGAATGAGTTCCTCGGCGCGCTCGCTCACGGAGGCGGAAGCCCCCCGCCCGGCAGGTCCCGCCGCGGCCGTCCCTCCGGCCGGCGCCTCCTCCTCCGCCCGAATGGCGGCAATGGCCTCCGATTCGTACTTGGCCTTGAGCCGCCGGTAGTCGTCTTCCGAGAGTTTGCCGGTGGCCCGATCGAACTCGATCTCTCGAAGCGCCAAGAGCGAGCGCACCTTGGGCGAGTCGGACTCCGCAGGATCGCCGAGGTCCACATCGTCTTCCGCTGCGGGAACGGCCGCGCTCCGGGGCAGGACCAAGGGCTCCAGCACCAAGGCCAGCGCAGCTAGGGCTACGAGGAGGCCCGCCACCAGCTCCCACATGCTCACAGCTCCAGCCGCTCGAGTTCGGCCTTGAGGCGGGCGGCATCTTCCGGTGGCAGCGTGGAGCCCGCCTCGGAGTCTCCGCCCTCCGGAGAGGCGCCTCCAGCCGCCGCCAGCCTAGCCCCACGCTTCCGAAGCAACACCCACGCCAGCACCGCGCCCACCAGGGTGATCAGGATGCCGGGCACCAAGTAGCCGGCCAAGTTGAAGCCCACCTTGGGCGGGGCCATCAACACGGACTCGCCGTACTGGGCCACGAAGGCGTCCAGGATCTCCTGCGCCGATTTCCGCTGCTCGACCAGCTCCACCACTCGCCGGTGCATGGCGGGCGAGGTTTCGCAGGTGAAATCCGTGGTGCGGCAGGTGTACACGCTGAGGTTGCAGCCGCAGGTGCAGCGCAGCTTCTCCTCCACGCCGACCACGAAGGGATCATTCTCGTACTCGCTCACGCGGGTGCGGAGCTTGCCCGCGCGGCTGGGGTCCCAGAGTTCCCCCACCAGGGTGTCGGGTGCCGCCGGCTGCGGGGACGGCGCGTCTCGAAGAGCCGCCCTGGCGGCCCCACCGGCCTGGCGCGCCGCTTGCGGGGCAACGAGGACCGGCAGCGCGATCGCCAGCACCCCCCGCACGAGGTCTCGTCGCGACTGGCTCAGCGACTCACTCATGACCTTCCCAGCCGGTCCCCGTCAGCGTGACGGCGTAGCCGGGAAGGGCCCGCCGCAGCGACGCCTTGGTGGGAGCGGCCCCAGGCCACATCACGATGACCCCGCCCAGCACCAGGATCGCCCCGCCGAACCAGACCCACCAGACCAGCGGGTTGATGGTGAAGCGATAGACCGCTTCCTCTGTACCCGCCACGGAGCCGGCGAAGACGATGTAGAGGTCCTCGCGCAGGTCGCTGCGGATGGCGGCCTCGGTGGACGGGTTGAACTGGGGGCGGTTGAACGAATCCACGTACTGGCGTTTCTCGCTGCTCATCACGCCTAGCCGTTTGCCGTCCCGCTCGACCTCGACGCTGGCCGCGGTCACGAACCGGTTCAGCCGCTCGTACTGCGAGATCCCCAAATGGGTGAAGGTATATACGTGGCCGTACGGGGAGCGCATGGACGTGGATTCCCCCGGCTTCAGCGAGGCTTCCATTTCCCGCTTGAAGGCCAGGCCCGAGAAGGCCACGAAGTAGGTGACGATGCCCAAGTGCACCACGTAGCCGCCGTAGCGCCGGCGGTTCCGGGCCACCAGCCGGGCGAAGGCCAGGGGGTAGGCTTCCCCGTGCAGGCGATGCCGGGCGGACGTGCCCCGCCAGAACTCCTGCACAATGGTGGCCACCACGAAGGCCGCGAGCGAGGCCGCCACCCCGGCGTAGAAGTCGCTGTAGCGAATCAGCACCAGCACCAGCGCCGTGGCCAGCCCCATACTGACCGGGATGGCGAACTGCCGCTTGAGATTCTGCGGGCTCGCCTTGCGCCAGGCGATCAAGGGGCCCACGCCGGTCAGCGCCAGCAGGGCCAGGCCGATGGGGATGTTCACCTGATTGAAGAACGGCGGCCCGACCGTGACCTTGGTCCCCCGCAGCCACTCGGACAAAATGGGGAAGATGGTGCCCCAAAAAATGGAAAACGCCATCCCCACCAGCAGCAGGTTGTTAAAGTAGAAGCTCGCCTCCCGCGACAACGCGCTTTCCAACTGAGCCTCGCTCTTCAGTTCGGGCAGCCGGGTCCACAGCAGCCAGCCCAGGAAGATCGCGGTGGTCACCAGGAAGATCAGGAAGAAGTATCCCACGTTCGACTGGGCGAACGAGTGGACGCTGGAGATGATGCCGCTCCGGGTGATGAACGTCCCGAAGATGGACAGCATGAACGACAGCGTGATCAGGGAGACGTTCCACTTCTTGAGCATGCCCCGCTTTTCCTGGATCATCACCGAGTGGAGGAACGCGGTCATGGTGAGCCAGGGGAGGAAGCTCGCGTTCTCTACCGGGTCCCAGGCCCAATATCCGCCCCAGCCGAGTTCCACGTACGCCCACCACATGCCCAGCGTGATGCCGATCGAGAGGAACGTCCAGGAGAGCAGGGTCCAGCGCCGGATGGCGTGCAACCAGCCGGTGTCCAGCCGCCGCGAGATGAGGGCCGCCACCGCGAAAGCGAACGGCACCGCGATGCTGATATAGCCGAGGTAGAGCATCGGCGGGTGGACCACCATGCCAGGATTCTGGAGCTGGGGATTGAGACCGTTGCCGTCCTCGGGCGTAAAGGGCAGCCGAGCGAAGGGGTTCGCGGCAAAGACCATCACCGCGACAAAGAACAGCGTCACCCCAGAGGTCACCGCCGCCACGTAGGGCATCAACGGATCGTAGCGCCGGGGCGTGAGCCACTGCGCCGCCGCCGCAAAGATACTGAGCACGAAGGCCCAGAAGAGCAGGCTCCCCGCCTGGCCGCCGTAAAAGGCGGAGACCGTGTAGACCGCGGGCAGGTTGCGGCTGGTGTACTCGGCCACGTACGCCACGTTGAAGTCGCGGCGCAACAGCGCGGTGAGCAACGAGGCGGCCGCCACCGACAGCAGACCCAGCAAGGCATAGGTGGCCCGCCTGGCGCTCTGGATCAGTTCCGGCCGGCGGCGAATACCGCCCAGGACGCCGGTGGCCGTCCCCCACAAGGCCACCAGCAACGCCAGCCACAGAGCGATTTGGCCTAGGGTCGTCACGACTCAGGCCTTGGGCACCGACTCATACCGCGAGCCGCACTTGGCCAACAGCGTCGTCGCCCGGAACGTGCCATCCGGCATCAGGCGCCCCTCGACCACCACGTCCACGTTGTCCGTGAAGGTGTCGGGCGCGAGCCCCCGGTATACGACGGGATAGGTCTGCTGCCCGTCCGTCACCTGAAACGTGATGGTCTGGGAAGCCACGTCGCGCCGAATGCTGCCCGCCACCACTCGGGCGCCGAGTTTGACCCCTACGTTGTAGAACGAGGGATCCGCCGCCACCCGGCCGGCCAGTTCGGTGGGCGTCAAGAAATACACCCCGGTGTCCTTGATACCCGAAGCCATGAGATAGCCCACCGTACCTACCACCAGGGCCGCGCCAATCAGGATGCGAGTGCGTGCGTTCATAGCTGCCGCTCACAGGTGCCGGACACGCCGGCCATCACGGTTGACCGTTCTTCCGCCTGCAAGGATACCATGGAGGTCCCCAGCTACGCTAAAGTCTACCCCAAGGAAGCTTTATTTGCATCCCTGGCCCAATGCAGCGCGGTCGCCACCGCCCGCCGCCACTGGCCGTACGCTGCCTCGGGGCGGGGGCCGGGTTCGAACCACTGATACCGGCGCGCCTCGAGGAAGTCCTCCGGACGCTGCCAGACGCCTCCAGCCAGCCCGGCCAGACCGGCCGCACCCAGCGCGGTCGTTTCCACCACGTCGGGCCGACCCACGGGCACCCCCAAGAGATCCGCCTGAAACTGCATGAGCCAGGCATTGGCCGCTGCGCCACCATCCGCTTTGAGTTCCCGGAGTTCTACCCCGGAAGCTTGCGCCATGTGCTCCACCACATCCCGCGTGCTGAAGGCCATGGCCTCCAGCGCGGCGCGAACCAGGTGGCTGCGGGAGGTGCCCCGGGTAAGGCCCACGATCATGCCGCGGGCATCGGCTTCCCAGTGCGGTGCCCCCAGTCCCACGAAGGCCGGCACAAAGCAGACCCCGCCGGTATCCGGCACGCTTCGAGCCAGCGCCTCGGTTTCGGCCGCGCTGGCGATGATCTGAAGGCCGTCGCGGAGCCACTGCACCGCGGCGCCCGCCACAAAGACCGAACCCTCCAAGGCCTCGATGGGCTCGCCGCGAGGCCCCAAGGCCACGGTACGCAGCACCCGCGCCTGGCCGGCCGGGGTCGGGGCGCCGCCCACCACCATCAACAAGAAGGCGCCGGTTCCGTAAGTGCACTTGGCCTGCCCCGGACTCCAGCAGCCCTGACCCCACAACGCTGCCTGCTGGTCCCCGGCGATCCCCCCGATGGGCAGTTCCAGCCCAAAGTGCTCCCCTTCCGCGAGCCCCACCACCCCGGAAGACGGCCTGATGTCGGGCAGGGCGGCCCGCGGCACGCCGAAAAGCGAGAGGAGTTCCGGATCCCAGTCGCGGCGCCCGAGATGGTAGAGCAGGGTGCGGGAGGCGTTGGTATGATCGGTGGCAACCACCCGGCCGCCGGTCAAGCGGGCGACGAGCCAAGCATCAACCGTGCCGAAGACCACCTCGCCGGCCGCGGCCCGCTGCCTAAGGTCCGGAACGGCTTCCAGCAGCCACTCGATCTTGGTGGCCGAGAAATAGGGATCCCAGACCAATCCGGTGCGGCGGGCGAGGAACGCGTCGCCCAACCGGTCTCGCAGCGCCTGACACCGCCCGGCCGTGCGCCGATCCTGCCAGACCACAGCCCGCTGGAGCGGCCTGCCTGTGGCACGATCCCAGACCACGACGGTCTCGCGCTGGTTGGTGAGACCCAGGGCCACGGGACGCTGTCCCGCCCGGCCGAGGGCCTCGCGGCCGGCTTCCAGGGTGGCGCGCCAGATCTCCTCGGGGTCGTGTTCCACCCAACCCGGCCGGGGATAATGCTGGGGCAACTCCCGATACGCCCGCGCCAGCACCTGGCCGTCCTGGCCAACCACCAGAGCGGTACTGCCCGTGGTGCCTTGGTCCAAGGCGAGCACGCAATCCATGGTCCTCAAGCATCGGCTCCGGGCCGCGAGTACGCAACCCAGCCCGTCACGGTGGCTTCACGACGTTTTCATTCTCGAGGGGGTAGGCTGGTCTGGGATTGACCGGAGAGGACGCGGCCAGCGCAGGGCCATGGCGAGCGAGGGCCCGGCCGGCGGTGTGCGGCGGAGCCCCCAGTGCACCGCCACCCTGGCGGGTTCGTGCCGGCAGTCCCCACGGATCATGAACCAACGGGGGTGGGCAATGCATCCACCAAACGAACAGACGGCGATCCCGGCGTCCTGGGAGCGGCGGATCCGATCCCTGGCGCTCGGCATCTTGGTCCTGGCCCTGGGGGTGCTGGCGGGAGCCGGGGCTCGGGAGTCGAATGCATCGCGGTCCGTGGTGTTCCTCCAGCAAGGCTCGGATGCTCGGCAGCCGATCGCCTTGGCCGGCGCGCAGCGCGACGCTTTTCTCAAAGAGATGCGGGCCATGCTGGCGGCGATGCAGGGTATGATGGACGGCGCCGCGCGGCTGGACGTGGCGCGCATCCGGGCCATGGCGCAGTCGGTGGGAATGAGTTCGATTGCGGGCCGCGACACCGCGTTGACGGGGCGCCTGCCGGAGGCTTTTCGGCGGCAGGAGATCGAAGTGCGGTCGGCCTTCGACGCGCTGGCCGATGCGGTGCGGGGGTTCACCGCGCGGGACACCACGCTGGCCTATCTCTCGCGCATCGCGCAGCAGTGCGTGGCCTGCCATGCGACCTACCGGCTGACGACAACGCCCTAACCGGGTACCTTTGAGCCGGCCCCAACCCTCGGACCGCATTCCGGTCAGGCTGGCTCATGTCCCTGCTCTCGACTATCCGGGCGCTGCTCACCTTAGGTCGGGGGGTGACCCGGGGTTTACCGGACCTCACCCCCGCCGACGATCCGATCGCCTTCTTCCGGCGCTGGTTCGACGAAGCCAAAGCCGCGGGGATTTACTTGCCCGAAAGCATGGCCGTGGCCACGGCGACCCCTAGCGGGGCGCCCGCGGCCCGGATGATGCTGCTCAAGGGCGTGGATCAGCGGGGCTTTGTCTTTTTCACCAACTACGAGTCCCGCAAAGGAGCCGAACTCGCGGCCAACCCGCGTGCGGCGCTGGTGTTCCACTGGGCCGTGCTGGAGCGCCAGGTGCGGGTAGAAGGAACCGTCGAAAAGCTTTCCCCCGCGGAATCGGAGGCGTACTTCCGCAGCCGGCCGCGCGGCAGCCGGCTGGGCGCCTGGGCCTCTCGCCAGAGCGCCCCGCTCGCCAGTCGCGCCGAGTTGGACCGGCGCTTTCGAGAGTTCGAGGCCCAGTTCGCCGGCCGGGAGATCCCCCTGCCGCCGTTCTGGGGCGGGTTCCGGCTCGAGCCCCTGGTGATCGAGTTCTGGCAGGGCCGGCTCAATCGCTTGCACGATCGGCTGCGCTACACCCGGCAGGGCGGCGGTTGGTTGGTCGAGCGGCTTTATCCCTAGAGCCCTGCACCGGAGCGGCCGCCCGCTCGGCGTCATGGTCCACCCTGCCAAATCAGGCTCCCCCGGCTGCCGCCCCCGCAGCAGATCGGCCACCCGCTCGGTGTCACGGTCGGGACTCGCCGCGGCGTGGGGCCGGGGGGAAGAGCCTCCTGAACCGCCGCACGCTCAGGTCCAAGCGGCCGCGCGCCGGGACCGTGCCCCAGGCCGCGCGGACCACATGAGCCGTGCCCAGGGAGGGCCGGAGTGCCAGGCCCGTTCCCAGTCGGCTGCAGGTGGCGGCGGCGCGGTGTCCAGGGAAGGCCGGAGCGGCAAGGCCCAGTGGAACCCGGACACAGCCCGGGCCCTGCGTCAGATGCCTAGCGCCGCGATGGCAGGGCCGAAGGGCGGCCTGAGCACACCCCGGTCCGTGACGATGGCGGTGACCAACGCTGCCGGCGTGACGTCGAACGCCGGGTTCCAGGCGTTCATGCCCTGGGGACCGCCGGTGATCTCGCTCGCTCGCCGCTCCTCGATGGGAATGGCCTCGCCGGTGGGGCTCGCCGGATCGAACGTCGAGCGGGGAGCGGCCACATAGAAGGGGAGGCGGTGGCAGTTGGCCAGCAGCGCCAGGCCGTAGGTGCCGATCTTGTTGGCCACGTCCCCGTTGGCGGCGATGCGATCGGCGCCCACGATCACCAGATCCACCTCGTGCCGAGCCATCATCCATGCGGCGGCCCCATCCACGATCACGCGGCAGGGAATCCCGGCCCGGGCAAGCTCCCAGGCGGTAAGCCGGGCGCCCTGGCCCAGCGGCCGGGTCTCGGTGGCGATCACGCTCACCGCTTTGCCGCGCTGATGGGCCACATACACGGCGCCGAGGGCGGTCCCGATGCCGCCGGTGGCCAGCATGCCGGCGTTGCAATGGGTGAGGATTCTCGCGCCCGGCGCGATGAGTTCTTGGCCGCACTCGCCGATGGCCTGGCACATGGCGGCATCTTCATCCCAGATCGCTTGCGCTTCGGTTCTGAGGCGCTGGGCCAAGGCAGGCCCGGTTGCCCCTGAGCGCATAGCCTCGAGGCCGGCGCGCCGCATCCGCTCGATGGTATGGCGGAGATTGACCGCGGTGGGGCGAGCCGCGGCCAGCCGTCGGCAGGCAGCCTCGAGCCACTCGGCCGTGGGCCACCCTTGACAACTCGGCTGCGGCGGTCGAGCCTCGCCTGCCAGGCGGGATGCCTCCGCCGCGAGGCCCATGGCTGCAGCGATGCCGATCAAGGGAGCGCCCCGCACACGCAGCGAGCGGATGGCCTCGGTCATGGCCTCCACCGAGGCGATGGTGAGCCATCGGGCCTCTGCGGGCAGCGCGGTCTGATCCAACAGGCGCACCGAACCGCCCGGCCCCCAGGCGATGGCGTCCGTGTGGGAGGCTGGCATGCTTCCAAAAGTAGGGCCTGAACGAGGCTTCCGCTTGGCTTCATGAATCGCTTAGAACGGCTCGGCTAGCCTTTCGGCGAAGCGTTTTTGGGCGAGGCGCATGGCCCAGAGACGAGAAGGGCGTTCTCTAAACTCGGGAGGAGCGAGATCTTATGTATGCACTTGCTGCGATCGGACTTACGGCCCTGGTATCCCTGGCCGCCCCCACGGAAGGAGCGGCCGGCGGCGTTCCCGCCTGGGTGCGGGAGTATGCCAATGCCTACGCCAGCCGGGTCTCGAGCGCCGCGAGCCACGTGGAAGCGGCGGCGCCCATCCCGGCGTGGGCCCAGAAGTACAACCTGGACTGCTCGGCCTGTCACTGGCCGGCCGCACCCCGGCTCAACGCCATGGGGATCCGCTTCCGGTGGGCAGGCTATCGCATGCCGGATGAGATCGGCCAGAAGGTGGACGTCAAGGACGTGGGCCACTACGTGGCGATGCGGGGCCGGATGCAGTACGTCTATGACAAGACCCAGGGCCAGCCGGCCACCAGCGATTTCAATTGGAACGATGCCACCTTGTTCTTCTCGGGACCGTTCGGGAAGCACTATAGCGCATTCTTCGAGCTGGAACGCGAGGCCGAGGATGCGCTGGGACTGGTGGCGCAGATCGGCGGCCTGTGGGGCAATCAGGAGTCCTACGGCGGGGTGCGGACCGGCCTGATGCACTGGCTGCTGCGGGACGGCGTGGCGGGCTTCGACCGGCCCACCGGCATCCGCACGCCTTTGCCGCTGGCCAACCCGCTGACTTCCACCATCCCGTTCCGGTTCTCGAAGGACCAGCTCGGCGCGGAGGGGTTTTTCGTGACCGGGCGCAACCGGGTTTCGCTCGAGGTGCTGAACGGGATCAACACCGCGGGTGCGGGTGACGAGAAGGATCCCGATACCAACCGCGACTTCGTGGTGACGAACCAGTTCCTGTTCGATAACAAGGGTTCGGGGATCACCGCGGTGGGCTATTATGGCCAACTGGTGGGCCTGGCGCCGTCGGATCCCGGCCTCAACTCGCACTTCTGGCGGCTGGGCGCGAGTGCCAACTGGATCGTCAAGCAGCTGGAGTTGATGGGCGGCGTGGTGTATGGCAAGGACACCGACCTGCCCAGGTCGGTCTCCCCGGCGGATCGCACCGGACTGGGGTATTGGGCCTATGGCGGCTACTCCATTCCCGTGCAGCAGTCCCTCTGGACGCTGTATGGTCGCTACGAGTTCCTGGACCCCAACACCGATGTCGCCGGTGACGGCAGCAAGCGCTTCGTGTTCGGCACGGTGCTGCCCGTGAACCTACCGGAGTATCTGCGGCTGGCGGTCGAATATGCCCACGATCTCAAGCAGGCGGCCGCCGCGCCCAAGCGCAACGGCCTGACGGCGGAGGTGATGCTGAACTTCTGATCGCCGGGCGGCCGGGCGAACTCAGGCCACGATGGCCCCTGGGTCGAGGCCCCCGTGGGCCGGCCTGGGTTCGCCCCGGGCGATCCCCCATCCCGTGCAGCATCGGAGCGAAGCCAGATGAAGGTTCCGGAACAGGTACCCCGGCTGAGCGCGGTGTTCGCCGTGGCGATAGCCGGATTGGTGGCGGCCCGATCGCTTCTCCTGCCTGAGACCTTCGGCAAGCTCGGTCATTACCGCGCCGCGGCGATTGACTCCGTCGCGGCCCGCCCTACGAAGTACGCGGGCCAGCAAGCCTGCGCTGCTTGCCATGACGACGTGGCCACGCGCCGGGCGGCCGGCAATCATCGGGGGGTCTCCTGCGAAGTGTGCCACGGGCCGGAGCAGGCTCACGTGGATGCGCCGCTCGAGGTCAAGCCCCCGGCGCCGCGGGACCGCGGCTTCTGCCCGTTGTGCCATGCGTACAATCCCTCGCGGCCCACCGGCTTTCCCCAGATTGACCCGGTGGCGCACAACCCGCTCAAGCCGTGCATCACCTGCCACGATCCCCATGCGCCGGTCCCTCCGGTGGTGCCGGGCGAGTGCAGCGCCTGCCACGGGCAGATCGCCCGCCAGAAGGCGCTCTCGCACCATGCCAACCTGCCGTGCACCACGTGCCATCAGGCGCCGCAGCAGCATAAGGTGGCGCCGCGCACGGTGCGGCCGACCAAGCCCACGGAACGGAGTTTCTGCGGCCGGTGCCACGCCGAGGGAAGCAGCGGGCCTCCGGAAGCGCCGCGCATCAACCTGGCCGAGCACAATCCCCGATACCTGTGCTGGCAGTGCCACTACCCTCACTACCCAGAGGCTCGATGATGGCGGACGAAGCACCGCAACCGGACGGCGCTTCACGCGGGCTGCCGGTGGTGGATCGGCGGCAGTTCGTCCAAGAAGCGCTCAAAGCCTGCGCGGCAGGGTGCCCGGTGATCTTGGCAGTGTTCGCGCTGCCGGCTGCGACGGCTCAGGAGCCGGGCCGCGGCGGCTACGACCCGAGCGAGCACTGGTATGGGATGGGGATTGACATCCAGAAGTGCATCGGCTGCGGCCGCTGTGTGGCCGCCTGCAAGGCGGAAAACGAGGTGCCGCCGGATGCCCACCATTTCAATACCTGGGTGGAACGTTATGTGATCCACGATGACGGCGAGGTCACCGTGGACAGCCCCAACGGCGGTTTTGATGGGTTTCCTCCTCCCGAGAGCGAGGCGGGCATTCGGCGGACCTTCTTCGTGCCCAAGCTGTGCAACCACTGCGCCAACCCGCCGTGCGTGCAGGTTTGTCCCGTGGGTGCCACGTTCAGTACGCCCGACGGCGTGGTGCTGGTGGACGAAGCCTACTGTATCGGGTGCCGGTACTGCATTCAGGCCTGTCCCTACGGGGCGCGCTGGTTCCATCCTACCAAGCACGTGGCCGCCAAGTGCACCTTCTGCTACCACCGGCTGGTCAAGGGGCTGTTGCCCGCGTGCGTGGAGGCCTGTCCCACAGGGGCGCGGGTCTTCGGCGAAGTGGCCCAGCGGGCCACCCCGCTGGCCCGCTTCACGCGGATGAACGACATCCAGGTGTTGAAGCCCCATCTCAACACCAAGCCCAAGGTGTACTACGCCAATCTCGACGTCGAGGTGAGGTAGGGTGCAAGGCTATATCTACCCCAACGAGTACGAGCTGCAGTGGAGCCTCTTGATCGTGTTGTACCCGTACATCACCGGTCTGGTGGCTGGCGCGTTCATCCTGGCTTCGCTGGAGCGGGTCTTCAACGTGAAGGAGGTCCAGCCCACCTACCGGCTGGCCTTGCTGACTGCGCTGGCCTTCCTGCTGGTGGCCCCGCTGCCCCTGCAGGCCCACCTGGGCCACCCCGAGCGCTCCTACGAGATCTTCCTCACGCCCAACCGCAAATCGGCTATGGCGATGTTCGGGTTCGTGTACGCGTGGTACCTGGCCGTGGTGTTGTTGCTGGAGATTTGGTTCGAGTATCGCCAGGACATGATCACGTGGGCCAGCCGGGCTTCCGGCCCTCGCCGCTGGCTCTACCGGGTGCTGACCCTGGGCTCCCGAGATCTCTCTCCGGCAGCGCTCCAGTTCGACGACGCGGCCGGGCGCTGGATCACCATCATCGGCATCCCGTCGGCGTTCCTGCTGCACGGGTACGTGGGGTTCATCTTCGGATCGGTCAAGGCGAACCCCTGGTGGAGCAGCGTGCTGATGCCGGTGGTCTTCCTGTTCTCGGCCATCGTGTCGGGCATCGCCCTGGTGCTGATCCTCTATCTGCTCACCAGCCTGTTTCGCTCCCGTCCGGTGGACATGCGCTGCCTGGACAAGCTGGCCAGCTTCCTGTTCTACGCCATGATCGTGGACGTCTCGCTGGAGATGCTGGACTTCCTGCACCGGCTCTACGAGTCGGAAGAGTCCATCACCATTCTCTCGCAGATGATCGAGAGCCGGCTGTTCATCAGCCTGATCGTCTTGCAGCTCGTGCTCGGCACGCTCGTTCCCCTAGGCTTCCTCGCGGTGTTCTCACCGGCGCTGCACCGGGGTCTCGCCCGGGGGTCGGACGAGCTTCGGCGGCTGGTCTATCTGGTTGCGGCCGTGCTGGTGGAAATCGGCATCTTCAGCATCCGCTGGAACGTGGTGATCGGAGGCCAGTTGTTCTCCAAGAGCCTGCGCGGGCTCACGGTGTACAAGGTGGAGCTGTTGGGCCTCGAGGGCTTGGCCATGACCATCGCGCTCTTGGCGCTGCCGTTCGTGATCCTCTGGGTCTTGGCCAAGGTGCTGCCGCCGTGGCCGGAGCTGCGCACGGCCCAAGCCGCCCCCGCGGAGGGGTAGCGGGGGCGCCCGGCCACCGCGCCGCTAGGGCTTGGCCAAGCTCCGGATGTACTTGGCGATCGCCACGGCCTGTTCTTTGGTGAGCTTGCCTTTGAAGCCCTTCATCCCCGGGGCAATGCCGTTCTCGATGACGGCCACCGTGGAGTCCTCAGAAAGACCCTTGAACGTCGCCGGATCGGCGAACGACTTGAGGTTCTTGAACATCTTGACCATTCCCGCCGACGGCACCCCTGCCTGGCCGTGGCAGGTCGCGCAGTTCGTCTTGTAGAGCGCCTGGCCGTCCGGTGCCTGAGCCGCGGCGCTGCGTGCGCTGAGCACGAGGGCCAGGCCCAGACCGAACCCGATAGCGAGCATCTGGCGATTCACGTGTCCTCCTTGCGGCTCTTACGTCACGGGTGTCATCGCGGCCTGCCCGAGCCAAGAGCCCCAAGCTCGAGCCTGCCGCCCACGCGGAGCCCGACCCCACCGTTCCACGCCCTGTGGTCCTTGGATCCGGTCTGGTTCACCGGCGGGTGGGCCGCAGCTCCTCGTGACAATTGAAGCACTGGAACACCACTTGCACAAACTGATAGTAGCTGGCGTGGAGATCGCCGTCCCGGGCGAACTTGGCCAAGAGGGCGGCCCGCCGCTGAAATTCGGCCTCGTTGATCGCCCCGGCCTGCGCCCCGCCCGGCACCACGCTCCAGTTGGCGCGCGCCGCGATCTCGACCAACTCGTCGGCGGCGCGCTGGACCGCGTTGAGATCCCCCTTGGCCAGGCCCCGGAGGATGATCTCCGCGCGGCTGACCTTCTCAAGCATCAGCCGGCGGAGCCTGGCCCTGGCCGAGTCCTGCTGTTGCGCGGCGGCCGGCGCGCCTAGGGGCGCGGCCGGCGCCCGAGGTCGAACGGCAGCCGTCGCCACGGCCACCGCCGCGGCGAGGCAGATCACCTTAAGCTCGGTTCGCATAGCTCATGCTCCTCAAGCGGTTGCGCCGTCGCGGACGGCCGCCTGCCATGGGCGTGCCGCGGCCCTAGCCGGCCTTGGGCTGGTGGCACAGCAGGCACTGCTTGTCGGTTCGCCCCTGGTGATCGGCCGGCACATCGGGCACCGCCGGCATCACCCCGACCTTGTGACACACCAGGCACGCGGTACGACCCTGCAACGCGTGCTTGATCTCGGGCGAGGCTTTGGTCTGCACGGCCCCGTCCTTGGCATGACACCAGAGGCAGGTCTCGTCGCCCCGGTCCTTATGGGTCGCCGGAATGTCTTTCGCATCTTCCGCAGCGCCCACCGCGTGGCAGGTAAGGCACTTCTCCTTTCCCGCCGCCTCATGGGCCATGACCGGCGGCTTGGCCGCCTGCCCTCGCGCCACCGCGGGTAGCCCCACCAGGGCCGCGATGCCTATCAATCTGCCGAGAGTGCGGTTGGTCATGCGTTCCTCCCTTTGCTGCCGGATGAACCCGTGTACTCCCCTTTGCCGCCCGGTGCCCCCGCGTACTCGGCGCCCGCTGCCGCGAGCCCCGGATGCCCCTGGCGCGCTCCGGCGCGCCGCAGCCGCCATCGCGCCGCGCCGTAGGCCGCCCAGCCCGCCGCCAACGGGACCACCGCGACCGCGGCGCGCAACCACGCCTTGGAGATCCCCAATTCATCATCGTAGGCCGCCAGGGTGAACACGCCGATCAGCGCCAGGAACCCCACACCCCAGGCGAGCCGCGCAGGATGCCAAGTGGGCGGCTCCAAGTAGTCCAGCTTAGCTCGGTTGGTGCGGTCCAGCCAGGGCAGCAGCGCGAGCCCCAAGATCACCAGGGCCGGCAGGAGAATCCCGCCGATCGCCTCCGAGCCGATGGTCGCGCCGAAGAGACGCACCTCCATCCAGCCCGGAACCAGTCGCAAGGCCCCATAAATCCACATCAGGTACCAATCGGGCTTGACCGTGGGCGTCTCCGGGGCCGGCGGCCCGTAGAACTCCACCGGGTGGACCGGGAAGACCGTCCCCAGGAGGACCAAAGCCCCACCCAGCACCAGCGCCAGCACGGCCATGATGACGGCCTGCTGGGGCCACAGGGGAATACCGATCAAACGCCCGCCGGTGCTGTACGCCCGCGCTGCCGGCGGCTCGGTGTGCTTCTGTTTGACCAAGATCACCAAGTGCAGCCCGATGCCCGCGAACAGCAACAGCGGCAGGAGCATGATGTGGTAGCCGTAGAACCTGGGGATGAGCGAGGAGCCGGGGAACTTGCCGGCAAAAACCAGGTCGGCCAGATACCCGCCGACCCAGGGTACCGACTTGGCGATGTTGTAGCCGATACCCGTGGCCGTCACCGAAAACTGGTCATAGGGGAGCAGGTATCCCACGAAGGCGGCAAAGATCGCGAGCCCCAAAAGGCCCAGCCCCACGATCCAGTTGATTTCGCGCGGCTTCTTGTACGCGCCGGTGAAGAACACCCGGAGCAGGTGCAGCACCAGGGCAGCCACCATGACGTGCGCCGCCCAGTGGTGAATCTGCCGGATCAGATAGGCTGCCGGAATCCGATCCAAGAGCATCACGCTGCCGTACGCTGCCGGGACCCGCTGGCCCTCGACTTCCACTTCCGCGGTGGACGGCTCGTAGAGGAACGCCAAGTAGATCCCGGTGAGCACCAGCACCAGGAAGGCAAACAGGGCGATTTCTCCCAAGAAGAAGGTGGAGTGAATGGGGAAGGCCTTCCTGAGGTATTTGCGGTAGGCCCGGTCCAGGTCCAGGCGCTCGTTCCACCAGCGCCCCCAGGCGGACTCGCGGCTCATGCGGCGATCACTCCAATGGGCTCCTGGAAGCTTCCCGCGGCCACCACCTCGCCCGCGGCGTTGATCCGCACGGCGAGCTGCGGCAAGGGCCGCGGGGGCGGGCCGGCGACCACGGCTGCCCCGTGGCGCGGGTCGAACACCCCGGCATGACAGGGACAGTGCACGTGGGAAAACGGTGCCGCCGCCATGCCTTCGGGAGAAAACCGCACGGTACAGGCGAGGTGGGTGCAGATGGCGCTGTAGGCCGCGAACCCTTCGGCCGTCCAATCGAGGCGCGTGGGGGGCTCGTAGGCGTTAGGCTCCAGCCGGATCAGCATGATGAGGTTGTCGTGGTTGCTCTCCTTCCCCTGCGGAAAGGCTAGCACGCCCTGGCCCACCGGCACGTTCTCCCGGGTGATCGCTTTCCCGGCGTTGGGGCCCATGGCGAACACCAGGCGGTCGCCTTCGCTCACCGCAGCCTCGCCGGTGGACCGGCGCACCGCGCGGATAGAGGCGATGACCGAGCCCATGGCCGCGAGGGCGCCGAGGATGCTGGCGCCCAGCACCGACGTGGCAAACTTTCTCCGATCCACAATCTCCCTCCCGTCGAAGCCCGACTTACCAAGGCACCTCTTCGTCTCGATCCTGTTCGATGACCTCGGCGGTCATGAAATACCGGCGGTACAGCGAGACCGCTACAGCCAAGGTCCACATCCACCACGTGCCGGCAAGCCCCAGCAGGGCCACCGGCCCGGTGCCCAGCACCACCTGCCGGATGAACCACCCGGCGCCGAGCAGGGCGGCCAGCGCAAACACGGCGAGCGCGACCGTCGCCCCCAGACCGGCGGCCGGCTCGGTCCGCTCGGGCCGAGGCTCCACGCCTTCGAGCCACACCGAGACCAACCCGATCACGCCGTACACCGCGAGGACCAAGACCCACGCCAGGAGCCCGATTTGGTACTCCGCCAGGTGCTCGGGTATGGCCCGCCGGCCCGCGGCGCTGGCGGCAAGAAAGTCGATCTGCGCGGTGGCGCGGTGGCTCTCGTGGTACGTCATGAAATCGTCCGCATCCGAGAAGGCCATCAGCACGGGCATGCTCCCGCGCACGAAGGGCCGATCATAGCGGTCGCCGGTGTCCAGCTTGCGGCGGAACTCCACGATCGTGCCGCCGGAGGACTCGCCCGCCCGGGCCTCGATCAAGTCGGCCCGTCCTGCCAGCTCCGCATCCGCTACGTGGCCGGCGGCGTCGTTGGCGAAGTTGTCCTGCACGTGCGAGCCGCCCGAGTCCACGTAGCCGATCACGATGTCGAAGCCCTGCATGATGGGTCCTTCGCCACCCCATCCCACGGCCACCCACCCCTTGCCCGGCGCCTCCACCGCCATCCGGATTTCGTCGCCCTGGACCGACCAGCGAATGGTCATCCCGATGTCCTGGGCCCGGTACTCGTGCTGGTACTCGCCCGAACCCACTTGGCCGTCCACCGCCCAGGCACCCGTGCCGGGCGCGGGGCCCACGCGCAACCAGCCGAGGTCCAGCGCCAGCGCGGCCATGCCGAGCAGCGCGGCGACCAGCGCCGCCAGCGGCAGCCCGATGCTATTGCGCACCATACCGCGTCTTTCTCCTCAGCGCCGCCGAAAGCCCGCCAGGATCGAATCCGCCCGGCGGCCGTGGGCCCCTGCGGCGAGCAACATCTGTTCCACCAGGTTCAGGTCGAACGAATGCCAGCCCTGGCGCGCCCGCTGCATGGTCTGGCGGGCCTGCTGCAACGGAGCCCGAGCCGCATCGCGCAGCCGCTGCTCCGGGGTGCGGTCCAGCAGCGCCTGGACGACGCCGATGGAGAAATCCGTCTGCTGGAGTAGCACCAAGAGATACCGCGCTTCCACCGGCGGTGTGGTCGGCAACCGCCGTTCGGGGTTGTGACAGGCCGTACAGGTCGCCTCCATCTCGCTCGGCGAGAGCACCTGGATCGCCATGGACCCATGGCAGGTGACGCAGTTGGGCCCCCGGCCCGTGGTGACCAGTTGGGTGTAATGCCGACTGCCGGAGAAAAACGCCAGCTCCTGCTGGTGACAGGAGCCGCAGGTTGCCGGAATCCGGGTGTAGTAGACCGTGCTCCGGGATTCGCGCGAGGAGTAAACGCCCCGGTGGGCCGCTGTTCGGTCGGTGGCGGTGGGGTCGCCGCCGTGACACTTGTCGCAGGTGGCACCCGCGCGCCCGTGCGGCGAGGACCGCCAGTCCCGGAACGAGTGCCCCGCGGCGGTCGTCGCCGGTAGCCGCTCGTGGCAGGAAACACACGGATTCGGGGCCGCAACCCGGCCGCCTCCTCGAGCGGCCTGAGCCAGCGACGGAAGAGCCACGAACAGCATGACTACCAGCACGTCCCTCGCCATAGCACGCCTCGCCTCGTTTGGCCGTTCATCACGATGCATCTCGTCACCTTCATCACGCGTCGAGAGCCTCCTTAGCGCCCAGATCTCGCCGCCAGCGCCGAATCGGCCCGCCGGATGGCGGCCGCGGCATGGCGCAGCGCGTCGTCGAGCAGCGCCGCGTCGAACGCGTGCCAGCCCTGGCGCGCGCGGGCCAAGGCCTCGCGCGCCTGGCCCAAGGCCTGCGCCGCGACGTTCCGGCGCCTCTGATCCGGTCCCTGCGCGGCCAGAGGATCGAGCCTCCGGAGGCTGGAGTCGGTCTGCCGCAGCAGGGCCAATCGCTCCCGGGCCGCCCCCACGGCCTCGGCCCCAGCCACCCCGCCCGAGCGGTGGCACCCACCGCAGGCACTATCCAGCTCGCTTGCCGCGAGCACCCGAATCGCCATGGAGCCATGGCAGGTCACACAGGTGGGACCGCGCCGCGTGGTAACGATCTGGCTGAAGTGCCGGCTCTCCATGAAAAACCCCAGTTCCTGCTGGTGGCAGGCCCCGCAGGTGGCCGGGATCCTGGTGTAGTTGACCAGGCTCCGGTACTCCCGCGACGGGAAGACGCCCTGGTGGGCCTGCGCCACCTCGGCCGCCGTGGTGTCCCCGCCATGGCACCGATCGCAGGTGACCACGCCCCCATGAGCCGAGGCCCGCCACTCGGCAAAGGAATGCGCCGCGGCTGCCCGTGCCGGCAACTGCTGGTGGCAGGTGACACACGGATTCTGGCCGGCCCCTTGGATCAGCCAGTCCGCGTCCTTCCCTCCCGGCAGGAGCGCTGCCGCCGCCAGCACAGCACCGAGCACGGTCACCTGATTCAGCCCCCTACTCCTCGCCCGGCACGGTCGCGTGGCAAGCCAGGCACATTTCCGCGTTCCGCTGCTTGAGCCGCGCGGCGTCGAAGCCGGGTCCGTGCGGGTTGAAGCGACGGCTGCCTTGGGCCGAGTGGCACTGGAGGCAGTCCCGCTCGGCGTGGCAGGCCACACAGCTTTCCAGGCTCTGCCGCGCCGCCTGGCCGTGACCCGCGAGGAAGAACTGTTTGGCGTCGTGGTAGCCGCCGCGGAGCGTCCTCCCGGACGAGACCAAGCCGGCCGTCTTGTGGCAGGTGGCGCAGAACCCCGTGGTGCTGTGGCATTCGCTGCACGAGGTTTCGCGCGCGTAAGCCGCCGCCGGGTGCCGCGCGAGGAACTGGGCTGGGTGGAACCCCGGTGTGCCGGACCCCGCATCCGGCCGGTGGCAGCTCAGGCAATCGGACCGGACGTGGCAGGCAGCGCAGTTCTGCGGGGCGGCCGCGGCTTGGGCGGCGTGGCGGTCGCGAAAACCGCCCTGGTGCGAGGCGGGCGGGCGGCGCTTGATCTGCGCCAGACCGGGATTGTCCGGTGTCGCCGGCGGAAGCGCATTGGCCACTTCCGGGTTGCCGATGTGGCACTCCCGGCAACTGTCCTGCGTGTGGCAGGTGGCGCAGGCTGCGGTGGACTTCCGAGCCTCGCTGCCGTGCCGCGTGAGGTAGTCGGGCTCGTGCTGAGCCAGGGCCCCCGAGCTTCCGCCCAGGGCCGCGCCGATCACGGCTGCCACTACGGCCACCGTCGCTTTCATTGTGGCCTCCTGCCTTCCGGCATGCGAAGGATGACGGGGTGCAGGCGGCGGGTGTCGCTGCCCGAGGCGAGTTCGAGAGAGACTCCTACGTCGAGCCGGAGCTGGTTCCACGACAGCGCCCCGGCGTCATCGCGCCGGCGATCCTCGCTCACGCCCCGGGCGTCGCCGATCAGCCGCAGGCCGCGGGCGGCTTCGTAATCGAGCCGCAGGCCGTAGCTCCAGAGGCGCACGTCATCGAACCGGTATTCCAGCGGGCGCGCGAGGCGGGCCCCGTCCACCGTGACCAGCAGGCCGTTCGTGGGGCGGTAGGTCGCTGCCGCTTCGATGGTCTGCGAGGAGGCGCCGGGCCCCAAGCCGCGCTCATAGGTGGCATCGAAGGACCAATTGGCAAAGCGCACCACGCTGGCGCTCACCGCGCTGCGCCAGCCGCCGCGCTCGCCGGGCGCCAGCGGGTTCGCCGCGCCGGCCTCGTCGAACCGGAACACCTCGCCCCGGGCCTTGAGGTCGAGACCCGGCAGGGCGCTTACTGCCAGCGAGCCCATGGCGGCGCTGTAGGCTGCGGGACTGAACGCGCCCCAAATGGTCCACAGATCGAAGTACGGCCGGTAGCGCCGCCCTTGGGCGGCGAGCTTCACCTTGCCGTTCGCCGCCAGCACGTTGAGGGTGATGTCGGCCTTGCCCCATTCGCCCTTGGCGATGTCGTAGTCCCCGCCGCCCACCAGGCTGACCTCGGGCGAGGCCGCAAGCGACCAGTCGGCGCTCACGCGTTCGGAGACGGTGGCCTCGGCTCCGGAGCGGTCCTCTCGCTGGTAGAGCATCTGTCCCCTGAATTCGGGCAGGAACCACCGGATGCCGCCGGCCGCCACGAGCTGCCGCCGGTTGGGGAGGGAATCGCCCAGAGGATTCAAATCGAGGCTGGTGACGGGCAGGGGGGAGTTGCGGGCCAGCCCGTAGCCGCCGTAGCCGAACAGCGCGAGGGCTCGACCCAGGGGCCGCAGTTCCAGGCTGCCGCCGTCGAAGCCCACCCACCCCAACCGACTGGCTTCATGGAGGCGGCCGGCCGTAAGCGAGACGGGGCCCCGCGTGTAGCCGGCGTACGCTTCGAGCAGTTGCAGACCGGGCTCGCTGGTGGGCCAATCCGTGCCGGCGAGGTCGGTGTTGGCCCGGGCCACGAGGTTGACCTTGAGGCCCGGCACGCCCAGCCCCCAGACGGTGGCGCTGGCCAGGGTGGAGATCGGGGTGGCGGTGGTCGGCGGACCGGGCCGGAAGAAGGTGCAATACGTGGCCGCGGTGGCGCAGGAGACGGCGTAGCCGTCCGCGGTCCTGAGCCCGCCCGTGGGTGCGGGGGTCACGGCGGCGCGGAGCACGCTGTCGAACGCCAGCCCGCGAAAGCGCACGGCTTGCAGTCGGGTATCGAGACGCACGCGGTAGCTTTGCGCCGCTAGCGGCGCGGGCCCGACCACGCTCAAGGCCCAGAGTGCCGCGAGCCACTTGCGTCGTGTCATGTCGCCTCCTCGCATCCCGCCGCCGGGGCGGGGCTCATGGTCAGCGATAGCCGAACAGCATCGAGTACACGATCAGCACCGTCAGCGTCAACCCCACGCCGAGCGCCGCGTAGGCGACCATCCGGAAAATGCGTTCCACCTGCCACGGGTACGGATCCACCAGATGCTCCTCCAGCCGTCCTTCCCGCATCAGCTCTTCGTACTCGCGCGGTTTGTCGCGCCGCAGTTCTGCCAGCGATACCTGGCCAGTGAAGATCACCGGATCCATGGGGAACTTGTCCGGCCGGAAATGGGTGTTGAAAAAGTGGACGGTGAAAATGAACCCGACCGCCAGCAAGGCTTCGTCGCTGTGGAGGATGGTCGCCACGTTCACCGTCCAACCGGGAAGCACCAGGGTGAAGATCTCCGGAAACCAGAGCATCAGGCCGGTGGTCCCGATGATCAGCATGCCCCAGAACACCGCGAAGTAATCGAACTTCTCCCAGTACGTGTAGCGGCCGTATCGGGGCCGCGGTCCCCGGCCCAGGAACCACCTGACCGACTGGAAGAACTCGCGCAGGTCCTGCCGGTTGAAGACCAGCGAATCCGAAGCGGTGAGGTAGGCCCGCCAGCTCTTGCCCGAGCGCCGCTTCTTGCGCCAGACGTCCACCAGGTGCACCAGGAACACCGTGATCAGCGTCAGCGCCGCCAAGCGGTGCAACACGCCCGTAGTGGAGAAGCCTCCCAACCAGGCCGACAGGCGCTGGGCCCACCCCATGTAGGAGAATTTCAGCACCATGCCCGTGAGCGCCAGGGCAAAGAAGCTCAGCAACATGATCAGGTGCAGCCGGCGCTCGAACGGTGCGAAGCGCTGATAGCGCTTCTCGGTCGCGGGCGCGGGATCCCGGTGGGGCCGCAGCTCCGGCGTACGCCACAGGCGCCACAACCAAGCCACGGTGTGCCCGGTGGCGAAGGTGAGCGTGCCCACCAAGAGGCCGGTCATCCCCCAGAAGGCCCAGAACAGATACGGGTACCGCCTGGCGTCGTGGTGGGTAGCGTGGGTGAGGTAGCCCACGAAGCGCCGGTTCACCCCGGTGTGGCACTGGGAGCACGTGGCCTGGATATTGCGCCGGGACAAGGTGGACCGCGGATCGGCGGGCGGCAGGATGCTGTGCGTGCCGTGGCAGTCGTAGCACTTGGCCGCGCCGAGGTCGCCTAGCCGGGAGACCTTGCCGTGGAAGGTGTCGAAGAACGTGGTGGCTTCCACCTGATGGCAGCGGCCGCACTGGTCCATCATCCGCAGCCGGAAATTGGCCAAGTCGGTGCGGCTGATGGTGTGGGACGTATGGCAGTCCTTGCAGGTCGGCAGCGGTATGTCCCCTTTGGGCTTGCCGATCCCCGGCCAGTGGATCGAAGCCCGGAACTGCTCCTCGATCCCATGGTGGCAGCGGCCGCAGGTGGCAGCCACGTTGGCCGGATGGACCGTGGAGCGCGGATCCTCGGGCGGCAGCTCGCCGTGGGCGGTGTGGCAGTTGATACACGTCGCCGTCACCACCAGCCCGCTCTCCAGCAGGCCCTTGCCGTGGATGCTCTCCTCGTAGCTCTCCACCAAGGCGGAGTCCTTGGCCGCGATCCGCTTGGCCGCCTTCTCGCCCTTCCGATGGCAGCGGGCGCAGAGGTTGGGGATGTTGCGCGGGAAGGTCGGCGAGGCCGGCGACAGGCGGCTCTGCTCGGCGTGCTTGGCGTGGCAGTCGCCGCAGGCGGGAGCATCCTGGTCTCCCTGCGCCGCCAGGGTGCCGTGCCGGCTGGCGGCGTATTGCTGCACCGCCGCGGCGTGACAGACCGAGCAATCCACCGGCGCGCGGATGGTGGCGCACGGCCGCTCCAGCGCGGCGGTCACGCCCGTGTGGCACTGGGCACACGCCGTCTCCCGGTGCACCGAGGCCGCGTAGGCTGCTTCGTTCACGTACAGCGAAACGCTGTCCCCGTGCGCCACACCCCGCAGGCCGGGCCGCCCGTGGCACCGCAGGCAGTCCTGGTTGGCGGATCGGGTCTCGTACAGGACACGCCGAATCCGGTGGGGCGAGTGGCAGTCCACGCAAGCCGGAATCTTGTGCGGCTCGGCTTCCCACAAGCGCCCCTCGATCACCTTGCGGTGCACCTGCTCGATCTGCGCGTGGCATTGCGTACAAGTCCGCGCCACGTTGTTGCGATGGATGCTGGAGCGGGGATCGGTATGCGGCAGAATGTCGTGCGCCGTATGGCAAGAGGTACACACCGCGGTGACCACCAAACCGCGGCGCAGCAATCCCTCGCCGTGCATCGAGTTGGAATAGTTCTCCAGGATGCTGTCCTGCGGGATCGGGCGCATCCGGGAAACCGGGGATCCCTCGTGGTGGCAGCCCCCGCACAAGGCCGGAACGTTGACCACCGCAGTTGGCGCTCGCGGGTCGGCGGGCGCAAGCACCCGGTGACTCCCATGGCAGTCCGGGCAGCTCGGCGCCAGCGGATCGCCCCGCGCCACGGCCTGCCCATGCAGCGAGCGCCGGTGTAGCTCGACCTGCTGCTCGTGGCAACTGCCACAATCCACGGGCGGCAGGGTGTCGGGATGGGGCAGCTCCACACCCTGGTGGCACATGGTGCATTCCACGCCCGCCGCGCCGTGCACCGAAGCCGCCAGCGCGCGCTGATCCACCACGAACCGCGATCCGTTGGGAAGGTCCCGGAAAAGCTCCGGGTTCCCGTGACACATGAGACACGCTTCACGCTCCTGCGCCGCCGCGGGCCGGAACCCGCCAACCCAGAGAGCCCAGAGGCCGGCTCCCCACAGGAGGCTCGCCCGGCGCCAGCGCCGGCCCGGTACACCCGCTCGAGGGAGTTCTCCGCTCTGTCCCAGGCTGCCCACGTCGCTCTCCAGGCGCATCCGCTAACCCCCGGCACGATCTGCGGATGGACCGGTGTGCGCGGCATCGTACCATCGCTGCCCTGCTCCCACCCAGGGCCAAAAACGTTATGAAGGTTGCTTCACAGCCACGCCCCCGTCTTTTGGTGGTAAGCCGACCTTCACGTCTTCTATCAACGGAATCAGCAGGTCCCCTGGTTGATTAGGGGCAGCGCCATGGCGCCCTGGAGCCCTGAGAGTCGAGGCCTGATGCCGCCACCGCTGCTGCCGCCTAACGTGCTCCGCCCCCGGTGCTCAAGCCGCGCGCCGGCGCGCTGGGCCGTGGCGGCGTGCCTGGCGGGTTTGCTGCGCCTCGCCCCGCCGGCCGGCGCGCAGGAGGAGGCGTGCGCCGCGTGCCACGCTGATCGGGGCACCATGGTTTCCCTGCTCGGGGACTCGACTGCCGCCCAGCGCCTGGTGGTGGATCTCGAGGGATTCCGGCAATCGGTCCACGGCCGCCAGGGATTCGGCTGCACGATGTGCCACCAGCAGATAGGCGAGTTCCCGCACGGGCGGGTTGCCCGCGTGGATTGCGCGGGGTGCCACCCGGGCCCCGGCCGCCAACTGGCCGCCAGCGTGCACGGGCGGCCGCATCCCGCTACCGGCAACGTGCCGGCCACCTGCGCGGACTGTCACGGCACCCATGATATCCGGCCGCCGGGCGATCCCAAGTCCACGGTGTACCGGCTCGCCCAATTCGAGGTCTGCGCCCGGTGCCACGCGGACTCGGCGCGGATGGCGCGGTTCGGCAAGCAGAACGTGCAGCCCGTTCGCTCGTATCTCGAGAGCGTCCACGGTCAGGCGCTGACCCGCAAGGGCCTTTCCATTGCGCCGGTCTGCACCGACTGTCATGGCCGGCGGGGAACCGGCGCGCACGAGGTGCGCGCCGCCGCCGACTCGACCTCTCCGGTCAGCCGAGCGCACGTGGTGGCTACCTGCGGCCGCTGCCACAGCGGCATCGTCCAGGCCTATCAGCAGGGCATCCATGGCCAACAGTACGCCCGCGGCAATCCCGATGTGCCGACCTGCATTCAGTGTCACCGGGAGCACGCCGTGCAGCCGATCACAAGCCCCCGCTCCAGCGTCTATCCCAGCCGGATTCCGGGCACCTGCTCGGCGTGCCACGCCCGGCAGGACCTCAACGCCAAGTACGGCCTGCCCTCGGCACGGCGCGAGACGTACTTGGGATCCTTCCACGGGATCGCGCTGGAGGCGGGCCAGTTGACCGTGGCCAACTGCGAGAGTTGCCACGGGGCGCACGACATCCGGCCGTCGTCCGATCCGGCCTCCAGCATCGCCCCGGGGAACCTGACCACCACGTGCGGCCGATGCCATCCCGGGATCGGCGCCCGGGTGAGCGAGGGCAAGATCCACGTGGCTTCCGTCCGCCGGGACATCAACCTGGCCGCCTGGATCGTCCAGAAGCTCTACTATCTCTTGATCGCGGGCATCGTGCTGTTCGCCGCGGCGATGATCGCCCTCGACCAATACCGCCACCGCGTGGTAGACCCGCGCCGCCGGAGGAGCCATGCCTGACCCGAAGACCCCGAAACGGGAGCCGAGTGGGCCAGACCTGGATCGCACCGTGGTCATCCGACTCACCCTGATGGAGCGCGTGCAGCACCTGGTGCTCATGGCGAGCTTCACGGTACTGATCGTGACGGGGATTCCCCTGCTCTTCCCCGCATCGCCCCTGGTGCGGGCTTTCGGCGGGGTCTTCCCGCTGCGGACCTTCCTGCATCGCTTCGCGGGCGCCACCTTGACCGTGCTCGCCGCGTTTCACGTGCTCTATGTGCTGTTCAGCGAAGACGGGCGCCGGGACTTCGGCCGCATGGCGCCGCGGGTGCAGGACCTCAAGGACTTCGTGCACTACCTCAAGTACCAGGTGGGGAAGGCGGACCAGCCGCCGCCGTTCGGCAAATTCGACCCCTTCGAGAAGTTCGAGTACTTCGCCG
The DNA here is from genome assembly GCA_037440225.1 of Gemmatimonadota bacterium. Classification (GTDB taxonomy): domain Bacteria; phylum Gemmatimonadota; class Gemmatimonadetes; order Gemmatimonadales; family GWC2-71-9; genus JACPAP01. The sequence continues at coordinate 104,473 of JBBIUN010000006.1, forward strand.
TGGTCTGGGGCTCGGCGGTGATGATCGCCACAGGGTTCATGATGTGGTTCTTCGAGGTCACCTTACAGCTCTTTCCCAAGTGGGTCTATGACCTTGTCCGGTTGATCCACGGATACGAGGCCCTCCTGGCCTTCCTCGCGATCATCCTCTGGCACTTGTACAATGTCCACCTCAAGCCCGGGCGCTTCCCCATGAGCCGAATCTGGCTGGACGGCAAGGTCACGCTGCGCGAGATGAAGGAACATCATCCCCGGGAGTACCAGGCCTGGCTGCGGCGGCAGCGCCTGCCGCCCGCGGCCGAGCGAGGAGACGGCTAGCGAGATCCCGCGCCGCCCGCCCCCGGGACCCCCGACCCCCGGTTCAGGCGAGCCGTGCCACGGCTTGCTCTCGCGCTGCTCCGCGCCCCACGGCTTCACATCGTGACACTGATCGCAGGACACCGGGGCGTTGTGGTCCACGCGATCCACATGGCACACCGTGCACACCTGCCGACTCACCGCGGTGATGCCGGCCACTTTCTCCCCGTGGCAGTCTTGGCAGGCGTTGTGGGCGAAGGAGCGATCGTGCTTTTCCTTGACCCCGCTCTGGTGGCACGCCAGGCAATTGACTTCGGGCTGGTGGTGGAGTTCGTGGCAGGTCGCGCACGTGGCCGGGTCCGGGCGCATGGCCGGGGCCGCGTGACAGGCGGCGCAATCGAGCCCCACGTCGAGGTGGGTAGGGTGGGGGAAGCGGCCCACCGTAAAGGCAACCGCGGTATCCGGTGCCCCGGTGGCGCCGCCGTGGCAGCCGGCGCAGTTCGCCACCGCCGCCGGCCGGTGGTGGCAGCCTGAGCAATCCGAAATCGCCATGGGGGTCTTGCCGTGGTCTGCCATGGGAGTGTGGCAGCGGGTGCACGCGAGTCCGGCTCGGACCACATGGCGATCATGGGGGAACGGCTTTCCCGCGAACCGCACCTCCCGACGCTCCGTCCCCAGGTGGCATTTGAGGCAGGCCGTCTCCGCCACAGGGGGGCCCAGGTTCACGGGGGGCACGCGGTAGGGGAGCCCGGCGGTGCGGGCGGCTCGCTGCATTAAGGTGAGCGCGGCCCGCAACAGCTCGTCGGCGTAGGCCACGTTGTGGGCTCCGCGCCCCAGCCTGACCAGCTCCAGGTTGTCGCTCGCCAGCCGGAGCAGGCTGTCGGCCCGCGGGCGGCCCGCGGGCGGCATCCGGGCCAGCGCCGCTCGGGCACCTTCCAGCACTCCCGTCACGGCGCTCACCTTCCGCTCCATTTCCTCCCGCCAGGCGGGCAGGATGTTGGCGTACCGGGTCCCGTGACAGGACATGCAGGACGCCTCGCCTGCCCGCCTGACCTGTTCATGCCCGCGACTGGTTGCCGGCAACTCGTGGCAGGCCTGGCAGGCCACGTTGGCCAGGAACATGGAGCTGGGCCGCTCGGGCGTGGCGTGCCCCCCCAATCCCGCGTAGAGCCGCTGCTGGGCCTCGTGCACCCCGCGATGGCAGGCGGCGCAATCCAGCGCAAACGTGGGCGCCAGGGCCACCACCCGGTGCTCGATGGGCATGTGGCACTGCAGGCACTCCACGTTGTGCTCGGCGATGTGCACCCGGTGCACCAGGGCCGTGTTCTGGAATTGCTCCAGCCGCTCCGGCTCGTTGTGGCAGTTGAAACAGCGCTGCCGGTCGGCGGATCCCTCGCCCGTGGTCACCTGCCTGTGGCAGGAAACGCAGGACACGAGATCCCGCACGTACTGAGGGTGGTCCACCACGAAACCGGCCGGCGAGACGATCCGCGGCGGCGCCGTGTGGCAGCCGGTGCACCCGGCCACCGGCTGGCCTACGGGCCGATCCTTGAAATGACAGAGGAAGCACGTGGATTCCGTGACTGTCACGTGCTGGCCTTGCACGATTTGGGAGTGGCAGCTCGTGCACCGGAGCTGCTTGCCCCGGCGCAGCTCGCCCAGGTGCTGCGTATGATCGAACAGCACGCCCTTGAACAGCGTCCCGCCCTCGAGGGCGCGGGTCGAGTGACAGCCCGAGCGGGTGCAGGCCGCGTCTTCGATTTCCGCCCAGGGCTTGGTCCCGTACGCCCCGGTGATGTACTTGACCACCTGGTTGGCCGCCTGGAACTTGCCCATCGCCTCCGCCTTGATGCCCGGGGCATAGTGGCACTTGATGCACGGCACTTGGTTGTGCGAGGAGGTCGCCCAGGACTGGTAGTAGGGCCGCATGATGTGGCAGCGGTTGCAGAAGCTGGGCTGCCCGCTGTACTCGATGAACCCCACCGTGCCCAGGCTGAGCAGGATGGTCAGGGCGATGCCCACCTGCACAGCTACCTTGAGCAGGCGGCCGTAGCGATCCCGCAACCCACTGGGCATGCTCGGCGCTACTCCCCCCGGCGCTTGAGATCGCTCAGCTTGAACCCCGCCAGCACCGCCGCCGACAAGGCCAGGAACCAAACCGGGACGAGGATCAGGCGGTGTTCCCATCGCTGCTCGGCGGCGGCCTCCTCGGTGGAGCGGATAGCGCGCGAGAGCGAACTCACTTGCCGGACCAGGTCGTCCAGCCGATCCAGGTCCAGGCTGTGTTGCACCTCGGCGATCTGCTGATAGGCGGTCAGCGCGCTCTGGTACCGAAACCGCTCGTCGGTCACCGGCCGGCCGGCCCGCACCAAGTCTTCGATGGCCGCCGCCGCGGCCTGGAGTTCCCCCGTAGCTTCGACCACCTGCTGCTGAATCACCTGACCGCGCTGAGCGGCGGGACTCTCCGGCGCGTGGCACCGCGTGCAGGTGGCGGCAATGCGATCGGGCGGCACCCGCTCCGTGGCATGGTTGGTGTGGCAGCCCAAGCACCCCGGCAACCTGCCGCTCGCGGCCGGAGGGCCGTGCGGCCCTTGATGCAGGGCCCGGCCCAATTCCACGTGGCACCGATCGCAGACGTGGACGATCTCGGTCACCTTGGGCGGCAAGGCAGCGTGCGAACCGTGACAGCCCACGCAGGTGGGCGCGGCGAAGTTGCCCTGCTGGTACAGCGCCACGCCGTGCGCCCCCGCTCGAAACTCGGCCACTTGCGTGGTGGGGAGCCCATACTTGCGCATCAGCGACACATTCTCGTGACACCGGGCGCAGGTGGCTGCGATGTTGGCCGGATAGACACTGCTGCGCGCATCTACCGGCGGCCGGATCAGGTGCGCATCGTGACAGTCGGTGCAGGTGGGCACGTCCGGATTGCCTCGAAAGAGCAACTCCCCGTGCCGGCTGGTCTTCAGTTCCGCCAACTGTCCCGAAGGGAGCCCGTACTGCCGCATCCGATCAGGATCCGAGTGGCAGGAGGCGCACAGTTGGGCGGTACCGATCTTGGTCGGCCGCTTGAGGAACCGGCCGGCGTGCGCGGTCCGGACTTCGAACGACGCCGGGTTGCCGCCGTGGCAGTCGGCGCACCGGATGCCCCGTTCCGCGTGGACTCCCATCTGGAAGGCTTGACGCTTGTCGGCGTGGCAGATCACGCAGCCGTAGGCGGCCGTGTCCTGCACCCCCTGGAGCGCCCCTCCCGGCTGCGCCGCGGCCAGCCAGGCGCTCACCAGCCAGGCCGCCATCATGATCGTCCCGGACCTCGGCCCGACGGTTCGGCGGGCCGTGGCGGGGTGGGCCCCCGCTCGGGCAGCGGCAGGCCCGGGCTCGGCGGCGGGTTCAACTCTTCCCGCATGTCCCGCGCGGGAAGCGCTCGGGGCACCACCGACCGCACCCCATGCCCGACCACCCACAATACCCCGAATCCCAGAAAGAACACCAAGCCCACCATCGCCACCACCGGGCGGCGGCGAAGCGCGCGCTCCGGAGTCCGATCGAAGAGCGGCAGGAACGCCAGGCTCAGCCCCAGCAGGGTAAACAGGGCGAATCCCCAGCCTCCCGCATACCGGATCAAGGCCAACGAGACGTCCACCGGCACCCAGGTCGAGACCAGCTCCGGGGGCGGTTGATACGGATTTGCCGGGTGCCCGAGGGCCCGCGGGAACAGCGCGGCGGCACTGACCGCCACGGCCAGCACCAAGACGGCCACCCGGAACGAGCGGAGCAGGTGATGCGGGAAGAACGGGACCGGGGGCCTGGCAACGGCTGCCGGGTCCTTGGGAGGGGCGACCCCGTGCTTGCGCACCAGGGTGAAGTGGTAGCCGAGCAAAGCCAGCGCCAGCCACGGAAGCACGATCACGTGCAGCGCGAAGAACCGGCTCAAGGTCGCTCCCGAGACCATCGCATCACCGCGCAACAGGCCCACCAACGGGCCCCCCAGCACCGGCAGCCGGCCGATCGCGTCCAGGACCTCCGACACCGTCCAGTAGGCCCACTGATCCCACGGCAAGAGATAGCCCGTGGCGCCGAAGGCCAGCACCAAGAACATCAGCAGCAGTCCCACGATCCAGTTGGTCTCTCGGGGCGGTTTGTAGGCGGCGTCGAAGAACACGCGGGCCATGTGCGCCAGCACGGCGAGCACCACCAGGCTCGCGGCCCAGACGTGGAGATCCCGCACCAGCCAACCGAAGGGGATCCGCGAGACGATGAACTGGATGCTGGCGTAGGCCTCCTGCACCGAAGGCCGATAGTAGAACGAGAGCAACACCCCGGTGGCGACCAGCACCATGAACAGCAGATAGCTGATGCCGCCCAGGGCGTGCCGCCAGGTGACGTGCCCGGGCAGGCGGTATCGCAGCGCCTTGCGAAGCGCTTCGTCAATCCGGGCTTGCGGGTCTATGGGCCCGTAGAGCAGCCCCACGAAGCGCGCCACCGCCAGCACGCCGGTATCGAGGCTGGCGCGCAGGTCGGCGCCGAAGTGCGCGAGCCAGCGCCCCACCGCCCCGGCCCAGCGCCTCATCGGGGCGGCTCCGTCACGTAGATGACGCCGTCCCGCACCGCCACGGCATAGCGGGCGAGCGGTTGCGTGGTGAGACCCACCACCACGTTGCCCGCCGGGTCATACACCACGTACCCGCACGGCGAGACCACCCGCAGCGCCTCGGCATCCCAGCGCAGGATGCATCCGTCCACCGGCGAGATTGCCCCCAGGGCGAAATAGGTGCTGTCAGCACTCCGCACCACCAGGATGATCCGCCGTCCCCAGTTGACCACCCGGCTGCCGCCCACCGGGAGGTCGGCCACGCGGGCCACCCGCAGGCTGGGGTTCAGTTCGGGCAGTTGGAGGCGTTCGCCGGGCCAGGTATACAGTCCCACCACTAGGCCCGCGGCGGTGAGCATGAGGAGGGCCACCCCGACCAGCAACAGGTCGGTAAAGCCCAGTCCGGCTCGTTCGGGTTCCTGGGTCATGCCAGCGCGACGAATCTTGTGTCCCGGCTCATCGGGCGGAAGTCCCGGCCTCCACTATCATGAAAACCGGCTCCATCTCGCTCGCGAAATGGAGCCGGTCTCACGCCTCAGCAAGAGCCGGGCGTCGTTTTCACCGCGGCGAGCGCACTCCCGGCGGAGGGGTCGCCTGCACTGTCAGGTCAATGGGCCTCTCCGGCGCCACGCCGTAAGTCTGCTGCACCGCCTCGATGGTGGCCGTGAGCAGGGCGTCCAGCAGGAAGGGATTGTGGACCCCTTCGCCGCTCGACTTGTGCGCCGTGTTGAGGCTGTCGCCGGCGGTGCAGTTGGCGGCGCTGCAGCTATTCTGCCCGGCGATCTTGAACCTCTCCCAATACTCCCGATCGTGGGTGAACGCCAGCTGCGCGTTCCAAATCGCACCTTCGGCCACGGTGAACGCGCGGTCGTAGAGGTTCATCACGTTGCGCTTGCCCTGCGCAATCGCTTGGGCCAGCACCTTGGGAAGCAGCCCGCCGTCCGTCGTCTCCATGACCCCGTTGCCGTTGGTGTCGTACCAGAGCTGATCCGTGAGGAAGTTCATGCGCTGCTTGGTCGCCACGAACGCCGAACGGGCCGCCGTCGGGGTGGCGTGGCAGCCCGAGGCCACACACCCGCGGAAGTCCCGCTGGTCCACCGAGCAGGGCCCGTCGGTGGGCAGGCCCTCGGCATCCAGACACTGCACGGCTTCGAAGGTGTGGCCCACGCTGTGGAGCAGGAGATTGCCGCTCGCCGGATCGGTCACGTCGAACGAGGTGACGTGACAACTGGCGCACAGACGGGGGTTGGCCTCTGAACCGTGCGTGCTCACGATCGGACCGGTGTAGGAGAAGTTGGGTGGAATCCAGCCCACCGCTTCGTCAATCACCAGCAGCCCCTGCGCGGCGTGCGGGCCCCGTCGCGTGGCCGACCCGGGCGTGGGAGCCCCTTGCCGGGAGTGGCACTTGACGCAGAGCTGGTTGGTGCTGGGCTCACCCAAGGGCGCACGCAGCTGGCCCTCGTTCTTGGCGCTGTGAGGGTCGTGACACACGGCGCAGACGATGGGCTGGTAGGAGGCCGCGCCGGTGTCGGCTGACTCCACGTAGTTGGTCACCTCGCCGAAATTCAATTGAATGGCGCTGCGGCCCTCGTGACAGGTCTTACACGGCGAGCGGCCACCTTCTTCTTCGAAGGCCGTCCCTCCATACCCGTGCTTCGACTTGGCCCACTGCTCCATGAACGGCGTGTGCACGCCGGAGTGGCACTCGCCGCAGCCCTTGGTCAACGTGGTATCCACCGTGATCGAGGCCAGCGGCCGGGTCTCCCGCGAAGGGTTCTGGAGGTGCCGGTAGCCAGGACCGTGACAGCTCTCGCATTGGACGTCCCGGTAGGCGGAATCCTTGACCACACTGTATCCCGCCGGCACGGTGACGGCGTTGCCTTTCTCGCTCACGGCGTGGCAGCCCCAGCAGAAGTCCTTGGCCTCGCCCGAAGCATCCAAGTCCCCTGCGGCGCGGGCATGGCGGGTCTGCTTCCACTCGCCCTGGAAGCTTACGTGACAGTTGCCGCAGGTGGTCTGCTTCTCGGCCACGTTGAAGTAGCCCAAGAATCCCGAGGCGCTGTCCGGCGGCGGGTTGAACAGCTCGCGATCCTTGTACACGATCTCCTCGCAGCCGGCCAGTACCAGCCCGAAAGCCAGCGCAGCCCCAGCGCCCCAAAGGGAAGACCGTCGCCGTAGGAACATGGTTCGGTACCTCGCTCAGTGTGCGGAAGGCTGAGAGTTCCTCAGCTCAAAGCCAAAACTCCACCGCGGTTCAACTGCACACTTCAAAGGGAACATGAAGAATCCCATAAGTTGCGTGCTCCGGGCCGGGGCGGCAAAATGGCCCATGTCCATTTGACCACTATCCCCTTGGGAGGGCCTATGCAACGCCGCCGCTTTGTCCAAACCAGCCTCGCCGCAGCCGCCCTGGGGTTGGCCGGCCGCACCGTCCGGGGCATTCCGCTGCCCGCGGCAGGGCCCCCCTCGCCCCGGCCGGCGTCAGGCCCTCGGCTCATCCGCCTGTCGGCCAACGAGAACCCTTTGGGGCTCTCGCCCAAAGCCCGCGGTGCCATCGTCGAGGCCCTGTCCGAGGCCAACCGGTATCCCGGGGAGTGGCGCACCCAGCTCGTGGCCGCCCTGGCCGCCAAGCACCAGGTCAAGCCGGAGCAGGTGGTCTTGGGGAACGGCTCGAGCGAGGTGCTGCAGATGGTGGTCCAGGCGGCGGGCCCGGAGGCCACCGTGGTGGTGGCGGACCCCACCTTCGAGGACGTCCCCCGCTACGCCGCGCACTTGGGCCTCAGGGTGGAGAAGGTGCCGCTGACCGCCCGGTACGAGCACGATCTCGACCGCTTCCAGGCGATCGTGTCCGGCAGATCCGGCGCGGTCTTGGTGTACCTCTGCAATCCCAACAACCCGACCGGCACCCTGACGCCGAGTGCCGAGGTGGATCGCTGGATCGAGAGCGCTCCCGAGCGGGTCACGATCGCGGTGGACGAGGCCTACTTCGAGTACGCCGAGGAGGCGAGCTACCACAGTGCTCAGCGCTGGATCGCCGAGCGTCCCAACGTGATCGTGGTGCGGACCTTCTCCAAGATCTACGCCATGGCGGGCATGCGCTTGGGCTACGGGCTCGCTCACCCTGACCTGGCCGCCCGGCTGGAGCGGTACGCGGCGGACAACAACACCAACCAGCTCGCCCTGGCGGCCGGCCTGGCCTCGCTCCAAGACGGCGCCTTCGCCCAGCAGAGCCTCGCGGTCAACCGGCAAGCCCGGTCCATCCTCTATCGCTGCCTTGCGGACCTCGACCTCGAATACCTGCCCAGCCAAACCAACTTCGTGATGCACCGCATCACCGGCGACCTTGGGACCTACATCAGCCGAATGCGCGAGCGGGGATTCGCGGTGGGGCGTCCGTTCCCGCCCATGCTCGGCTACAACCGCATCTCGCTGGGGTTGCCCGAAGAGATGGAGGCCTTCGCCGAGGCGCTGCGGGACTTCCGGCGGCAGGGGTGGGTCTAGCTCGGCGCGGAGGGGCCCGGGCCGCCGCCCTGCTCTTCCGGCTCGCCCCAGACTTCCGCTTCGAACGCCTCCAGCCGGACCCCGGGACGCTGCCAGGCGTCAGGCGGCAGCCCCGCCTTCTCGCAGACGGCGCGCAAGAACGCTTCGCGGCTGAAGCGATATTGCGTGGCCACCTGGGGCAAGAGCAAGCCCGCGAACCGGCCGGCGCTCACGATGAGGCCGTGGCGGCCGACTACGACCTCCTCCGGCCGGATGGGCCGAACCGGCGTGAGCGCGCTGATCTCGATCTGCAGGTGCGGAACTTCCGCCAGGGTGACCGGCTCGAAACGGGGATCGTCCACCGCCGACGCAATGGTGGTTTCCATCACCGACCGCACTAGCGGCCGCGTCGCCGCCCGCTCGCCTCGGCAGCCCCGCAGCTCCCCGGACCGCCTCCGCCTGAGCGTGACGAACGTGGCCCGCGGGGCGAGCAGCGCAGGCGATGCGACCGCAGGCTCCGGCAGCGGCTCGCCGCCCAGGTAGCGGGTCAGGGTCTCTCGCGCCAGAGCCAGGAGAAAGCGCTTGTCTTCGTCCGACAGCGGGGCCGGCGCCTCCACCGCATTAGCCCTTGGCTCGCCCACTTTCTCCCCCAGCCGATCCGCGACCCCCCAAGAATGGGGCCCCGGCTCCACGGCGTCCAGCCGGCCGCGGCTCAACCGGTGCGCACCACGCCGCTCGGAGGCACCGCATAGGGGTAGTCCATCTGCTTGGCAATGGCGCCCCGGACTTCCGGCCCGGCCAGCCGGTCCACCAGGTATAGACCCACATCAATCGCCGAGGTCACGCCCCCGCCGGTGATGGTCCCGCCCGCTTCCACGATGCGGGCCGGCACCACGGTGCCGCAGTACGGCCGCAACGCCTCGAATTCGGCCGGGTGGGTGGTTGCCGGTTTCCCTGCGAGAAAGCCCGCCGCACCCAAGAGCAGGGCCCCGGTGCACACCGACACCTTGTATTCCGCGGCGGCCGCGGTCTTGAGCCAGGAGACGAAGCGGGCGTCGTCCTTGAGTGCCCGGGTCCCGAAGCCCCCGGGGACGACCAGCACATCGTACGCCCCCAGCGGCTCGCCCACCCGCGTGACGTTCACCGAGAGGCCGCGGTCATCGCGGGCGCTGGGCGTAAGGCCGCACACATCCCAAGTGAGTCCCGGCCGGAATCCCATGGACTTGAGCCGAGTCACGGGGTCGTAGATCCCCACGAAATCGAGGGCCGTCATCCGATCGAAGACCACGAACGCGACCCGAGGCGCCTCAGGATTCATTCCATGGTTACCGACCGCACTCCGGTGCCGTTGGCTCCGCGGCGCGCTGGGGCGATGGCGCGCTCCGCGACAGGTGGCAGACGTCCTCGGTCCAGACGCTGGAAGCCACCGCTCGCCAGCCTCCGGTGTCTGCCCGGGTGACGTACAAGCGCACGTCGCCGCTCGCGCGAAACGGGCGGCCGCGCTCGCGCAACGCATCCAGGTTGCCCGTGAATGTCCCATGGCCTGCGTAGTACAGCGATTCCGCCCGGGCAAGTCTCAAGAGGTCCGCGGTCATGGTGGCGCGCCCCTTGGCTGCGCGCTCTTCAGGGCTGAGTTCCCGGCAAGCGATACCCAGCGCCAGCAGCGCGACGGCCGCCAGCGCCGGCAGGCTGGCGAGAAGCTCGCGCGTGACGCGATACCCGATCATGATCTTGCACCCATGCACCGGCCGGCACTCCGCTCAACCTCAAGATAGGCATCGCGGCCCAAGGCCGGCAGCGGGCCCGGGCAGGCCCCCCTCCGGCGGAGCGCATGGCGGACCCTAGCCGATCGAGCCGCTCGCCGGTACACTCCTGAGGTTCACCGCATCCACTACCTCCGGAGGACGAGATGTCTAGCTGGTACCGGACGAGCAGCTTGGCAGGCGGCACGCGGGCAGCCCTGGCGGTCATCGCGATGAACGCGATCCACCCCCCGCTCGCCGCCCAACGGCCCGCTCCTCAGGCCCCACCCAGCAGCCTCCCGACCATCGAGGCCCGGACCGCGAACATGCGGAAGCTCGACGGCTACTTCCCGCTCTACTGGGACTCCACCGCGGGCCACCTGTACCTGGAGATCGGGCGGTTCAACACCGAGTTCATGCACATCCAAGGCATGGGCACCGGCTTGGGCTCGAACGATATCGGGATCGAGCGCGGCAACCTGCAAAGCTCCGAAATCGTCTTCTTCGAGCGCCAAGGCCCCAAGGTGCTGCTGGTAGAGCCCAACTACGACTACCGGGCGACCATGGCGACCAACCCCTCGGAGATCGCCAGCGTCCGGGAGTCGTTCGCCCGCAGCGTCTTGTGGGGCTTCGCCATCGTGGCCGAGTCACCGGGCCGCGCCTTGGTGGACCTGACCGATTATCTGATTCGCGACCCCAACACCATCACCCAGCGACTCCGGCCCGGGAGCTACCGCCTGGAGCCTTCTCGCAGCTCGGTCTACCTCCCCATGACGAAGAACTTCCCGCAGAACACCGAGATGGAAGTGGAGCTGACCTGGGTGCTCCAGCCTGGCGGCGGACCCGGGGCGGGTGGGCCAGGAGGACCGGGTGGCCCCGGGGGCTTCAATCCGTTCCCGGGGCCGGGAAGCTTCTTCGCCGGCGTGGGCGAGGTGGCGGCCGACGTCCAAGCAGCAAGCCTTCGCGTCCACCATTCCTTCGTCCAGCTCCCGGATACCGGATATCGGCCCCGCCGGTACGATCCCCGCTCAGGCTACGGCCCCATCGTGTGGAAGGATTACTCCTCGCCTCCGGACGGTAACGAGACCTCGATGTACGTCCGCTACATCCGGCGCCAGCGGCTGAAGAAGCAGAACCCCTCGGCCCCGATGAGCGATCCGGTCAAGCCGATCGTGTATTACCTGGATCCCGGGGTACCGGAGCCTCAGCGCTCGGCCCTGCTGGAGGGCGCGGGCTGGTGGAACCAGGCGTTCACCGCGGCCGGCTACCGGAACGCCTTCCGGGTCGAAATCCGGCCCGACTCGATCAGCCCGCTGGACGTCCGGTACAACGTGATCAACTGGGTCCACCGATCCACCCGTGGCTATTCCTCCGGCGCCACCGTCACCGACCCCAGGACCGGGGAGATCCTCAAGGGCGTGGTCACCCTGGGCTCCTTGCGCTACCGGCAGGACTACCTCATTGCGGAAGGGCTCCTGCTCCCCTACCGCACCGGCGACGAGATCCCCGCCGAGGTTCGCGAGTGGGCCGTGGCTCGGATCCGCCAGCTCGCCGCCCACGAGGTAGGCCACACCCTGGGTTTCCAGCACAACTACTACGACAGCCGGGCCGGCCGCATCTCCGTCATGGACTACCCTGCCCCCCTGGTGACCTTGCGACCTGACGGCAGCCTCGATGCCTCGCAGGTGTATGAGCGGGGCATCGGGGAGTGGGACTCGGTGGCCATCAAGTACGGCTACCAGGACTTCCCCCCCGGTACCGACGAGGACCAGGCGCTCCGTCGCATCCTGGACGACGCCTGGGCCCGCGACCTCCGGTTCCTCACCAACCAGGACATGGCCGCGAACCCCCGGTCCGACCAGTGGTCCAACGGCTGGGACCCGGCGGCGGAGTTGAACCGCCTGATGGAGATCCGGAGGGCGGTGCTCAAGCGGTGGGGCGAAACCGCCATCCGGCGCAACGTCCCCCTGGCCTTGATGGAAGAGGTGCTGGTGCCCGCCTACATGTATCACGGCTTCCAACTGGAGGCCGCGGCCTCGGCGCTGGGCGGCATGCACTACATCTACGCCTTGCGGGGAGACGGCCGCGAGCCGGCGCCGCCGGTGCCGGCCGCCGAGCAGCGCGCGGCGCTGGCTGCCCTCTTGGCCACGCTCAAGCCTTCCGAGTTGGTCCTGCCCGATGAGGTGGTCAAGAAGCTTCCCCCGAGGCCACCGGGCTATCCGCGCAGCCGCGAGCTGTTCCCCCGGTACACCGGGCTCATGTTCGACAAGATCACCCCGGCAGTCACCGCGTCCGAGATGACCATCGGCGCCATGCTGGTCCCGGATCGCGCAGCCCGCCTGGTGGAACAACATGCCGTGGATCCCGCGCTGCCGAGTCTCGAAGAAGTGGTGGATTCCATCCTGTCCGTCACCTTCAACGCCCGGCCGGCCAATCCCTACGAGGCGGAAGTCGCCCGAGCGGTGCAGCGGGTAGCCGTCGAGGAGCTGATGGAGCTTGCGGCCAACGCCAGCATGCCGCAGGTCCGGGCGATCGCCACCGAGCGATTGACCCGCAAGATGAACCAACTGGCCTCGGGCCCTGCGCCCAGCGAAGCGGACGCCGCCCATTACCTCCTGCTGGTCCAGGACATCAAGCGGTTCCTGGACCGTCCCTACCCCGCCTACGCGCCACCCCGCCGGGTGGAACCCGTGCGGGGCGACCCCATCGGGGAAGGCGGCATGGAGTTCTTCCGGCGCTACGTCGCGGTGCCGGACTGCGACTGGATGGATAACGGCGCGTGGGTGGCCGCATCCTGCCGGCCGTAAGCCGGCGGCGAGCAGCTTTCGGGCCGGCGGCGGCCTGGGCCTCCGCCGGCCCGCTACGCTCCACCGCGAGGGAACCGCCCGGCCACCCCGCGGTATCGTAAGAGACCCTGCGCCCGGCACCTCAGCCGCTGGGCATCAGAGACCCAACATGGCCATCGGGATTCGGACCTGGTTCGCCGCCTTGGCACTGTGTGCCAGTCCCTGGTCCCTGGCCCCGGCGCAAGCCACCCGCGATGTCCATGGGCGAATCCTGGAGCGGCGCGATTCGAGCGCGATTGCCCAGGCCGCCATCCAGCTCGTCGGGGGCCGGGCGCGCACGCTCAGCGACGCCGCCGGCCGGTTCGTGGTGCGCGGCCTGCCGCGGGGCGACGTCTTGCTCGCCGTCCTCGCACCGGCCTTCCGGCCGGAGACCGTCTTCGTCCCACCCTCCCGAGACACCGTCACCATCTACCTGGAACGGTTGGTACTGGAACTCGCCCCGGTCGAGGTCCAGGGCCAACGGCTCGAGCCCCGGGCCCGCTTCGAGCAAACCGCGCAGCCCAGCGTGGTCAGCATCTCCGGCGACGAGGTTCGGCGCACCCCCGCCGTGCTCGAAGCGGACGTCATCCGCACCGTGCAGTTGCTCCCCGGCACCGTTGCCAAGAACGACTACTCCGTGGGCTACAACGTGCGCGGCGGCGAAAGCGATCAGAACCTGGTGCTGCTGGACGGGGTCACGGTGTTCAACCCCTCGCATCTCGGCGGCCTCTTCAGCACCTTCGACCCCGACGCGGTCGGCCAAACGAGCTTCCTCACGGGGGGCTTCCCCGCCGGCTACAGCGGCCGTCTCTCCAGCGTGCTGGACATCGGGGTGCGGCCGGGCGACGCTCGCCGGGTGCGCGGCAGCGCCCAGGTATCGCTCCTTTCCAGCAAGCTGCTTCTCGAAGGCCCGCTCCCGGGGCGGGCCAGTTGGCTGGTCTCGGCGCGCCGGACCTATCTGGACGCCCTGGTCAGCGCCTTCACCAGCGAGGTATTGCCGTACTATTTCAGCGACGGCCTGGCCAAGCTCCACCTCCGGATCGGCTCGGACGGGTTCCTCTCGTTCACCGGATATTGGGGGCGCGACGTGCTCGACTTCCGCCTGGTAGATTCCAGCGCCTCGCGCGACCGGGTGGACCTGGCGTTCGACTGGGGCAACGCCTTGGCTGGCCTCCGCTGGCGCCAGCCCCTGGGCGGCGCGCACCTCGAAGCCCGGGCCGCGGTGAGCAGCTTCAGCTCCACGCTCGGCCTGCTGCCGAATCTCGTCCGGTTCGACAACGGAGCGCGCCTGCTCAGCGCGAGCCTGGCGCTGGAGCCCGCGCTGGGGCCGGGTCACCGCTTAAGCCTCGGCATCGGCACCGAACGCTTCCGCATGACGTACGACATCGGCAGCCCAGCCCTCGACGCCACGCTGCTCAGCTCCCGGTACCGGCCCGCGGTGTGGTCGGCCTATGCCGACGAACAGTGGACGCCCATCCGCCGACTCCAGCTCCGGCCGGGCCTGCGCGTCGAACACGTCCCGGAAGCCGGGTTCACCGGCCTTTCCCCCCGCCTCGCCTACAAGCTTTTCCTCAACGACGACTTGGCCTTGACCGGATCCGCCGGGCGCTACTACCAGCCGGTCCATTCGATTCGCGACCAGGAGCTGCCGATCACCATCTACGAGTTCTGGGTAGGTGCTGGTCCGTACATCCCCGTGGCCCGGTCGGATCACCTGGTTCTGGGCATCGAGACCTGGCTCGATCGCGGGCTCCAGTTCACCCTGGAAGGCTACCGGAAGACCTACGCCAACCTGGTGACGCCTAACCGGGCCCAGGATTTGCGGCGCCAGGGCGACGAATTCATTCCTGCCACAGGGAACGCGTGGGGCTTCGACGCCCTGCTCCGCCGCCACCTCGGCAGAGCGACCGGCTGGATTGCCTACAGCTTTACGCGGGCCCAGCGCGAGCGCGAGGGGGTGCGCTATTCCCCGGCTCACGACCGCCGCCACACCCTCAACGTGGTTTTCCAAGCTCCCGGCCCCCTGGGAAGCGATCTCTCGGTACGCTGGGGCTACGGCTCGCCCCTTCCCTATACCGGTTTCCTGGGGCAGTGGGATCACCGCCTGTATGACGCCGTCACCCACCGGTTCCGCGACGCCGACCAAGAACTCATCCCCGGCCCGCTCAACGGCGAGCGCTATCCGCCGTACTCGCGGCTCGACCTGGGGTTGCGCTGGTCGTTCGCCACGCTGGGGGCGCGCTTCGAGCCGTACCTCAACGTGGTGAACCTGTACAACCGGAGAAACGTCTTTTTCTACTTTTTCGACTACGGCGCCGCGCCACCCACCCGGACCGGAGTCTCCCAGTTGCCCATCCTGCCCACCTTCGGCCTGGAGGTCCGTTTTTGAGCGGCGCGCTCAGCCGTGCCCGGCAACTTGCGGCCGCGGTGCTCCCCTTGGGCGCCACCGTGGCCGCCTGCGAACTCACCGAGGTCACCGTGGCGCCGGGCAAGCGGGTGGTGGTGGTGCAATCGGTCATCAGCCGTACCGACCCGGTCCAGTTTGTCGTGGTGGAGTACTCCCAGACCGGGGAGTCACCCGCCGGCCTGGGAGCCGGATCGCTCGGTAGCGGTCCCCGCTCGCCCATCAGCGGGGCCACGGTCACCATCGCCCACCGCGGCCCGGGCCCCTGCGCCGGGCACCTGGACACGCTGCTCGAGCGCGCCTCGCGAGACCCGACCCGCGGGGGCGCGGGTATCTACGCGGGGCCCATCTGTCCGCCGGAGCCGGGAGACCTGCTCGCCCTCAGGGTCGAAACCCCCGCCGGGGACGTGGTGACCGGGACCACGATCGTCCCGGGAGCGGCCAGGCGTCAGACCTCGGCGGGCACCTGGACTTCGGGAGCGGCCTACTGGGTTTTCAACCGGCGGCGCGACACCCTCCAAATCCACCTCGCTCCCCGCTCCGGGGTCGCGCTCCAGATCGAGGCGCGGAATCGTGAGGATCCCGACCAGCTCGCCCTGTTCGCCCTGGCCGACACCATGGACCTGCGGTTTCCCGGCAACCTGGTGAATCCCTTCCAGGGCGATCACGGCGCGAGCGTGTTTCGCGCTGGGCGCTACTACGCGCTCGGCGTGGCCCTGGCGGACCGCAATTACTACGACTTTGTCCGGTCGCGAAGCGATCCCTTCACCGGCCGCGGGTTCATCAATCATCTGAACGGCGGGATCGGGGTCTTCGGCAGCGTCGAAACGCAGCGGGAGTTCCTGCGGGTAGTGGCCCCTCTCAGCGACCCGCGAGAAGGCCGCTACCGCCTGACCGGTAGCCTCGACGGCGTCCCGGTGGACGTCTTCCTGGAGGTCTATTTGGACGAACTCGAGGCCGGCAGCTTTTCGGCGTTCGCATTCGGCCAGTGGCGGGAAGGTCCCATTGACACCCACGGAGACGGCTTCTTCCCGCAAGGAGGCACAGCCTCACCCGTGACTTTCCAGCTCGGTATTCCGTTGCCGGGGGACTCGCTGGGGCGGACCTCGTTCTACTTCATGAGCGGCGATCGGCGGGAAGCCGGCGCCCCCTTCCCGGTGGTAGTCCGGTCCTTGATCCCCGGGCGAGGCCAGCCCCGCGTGGATACCCTGACGGCCCAGCAGATGAGCGGCCCCGGGCTGGGGAGTGGGGCCAGGAAAGAGGGGCTGGTCCGCGAACTGACGGCCCCAACGGCCCCAGAGGTAAGCGCCCCCAGGCTGGGGGGCACCGAGGCTAGGCGCCACCGCGCTCGTGCCGCCCAAATAAGCACCCCCAAGCCTGGGGCGCACCGAAGGCCGCCAAAGCAGGGGTCCCCGGTCGGGCTCAAGTCCCAACCTATTGATTTTTCAGACACTTAAGGGCTTGACCCGCCCCTCCAACTTGGCTATGTTTGGGGGTGTCGAAACGGGCGGATCGAGGCTCGGGCCGCGGTGCCCAGTGGTGGGGTTCCGTGGCCCTTTTTCTAGCTGTTTGACAACGGTCCGTGCGGCTTGCCCGGCTTACGGTCCGGCACTTCCGCAATCTGACGGCGCTGGATCTCGAGCTGCCCGAGCCCGGGGCGGTGCTGATCGGCGAGAACGGTCAGGGCAAGACCAATTTCCTGGAAGCGATCTATTACCTCATGCTCTTCCGCTCGCTGCGCGGAGCCAAGGACCGGGAGCTGGTGCAGTTCGGCCAGCCGGCGTTCTTCGTGGGAGCGGAGCTGGTCGAGGGGGGAGCAGGGCTTCAGGACCCGGCTGCCGTCGGGCGCGGAGGGAGCTACCGAGAGCTTAGGCGCGTGACGGCCGGCTACGAGGTCGCCCGGGCTCGCAAGAAGGTGACCCTGGACGGCAGGGAGGTCGTGCGGCTCGCAGATGCGGTGGGAGCGGTGTTGGCGGTGCCGTTCTCGCCGGCGGACGTGGCGGTGGTGGCCGGCTCGCCCGGAGCCAGGCGGCGCTATCTGGACGTGGTCCTGTCGGTGGCGGAGCCGGGGTACTTGAACGCGCTGGCGGAATTCCGGGCTGCGTTGAGCCAGCGCAACGCAGCGCTCAGGCGGGCTCGCCCCGAGGAGGCCCGGGCGTTCGACGGTCCTTTTGCGCAGGCCGCATCCCGGGTCGTGAGGAGCCGGGCCCGCTGGGTGGCGGAGCAGCAGGCACGATTTGCCGAGCTGGTTCGAGCATTGGGCGAAGCGAGCCCGGCCGGGATGGGCTACGAGCCGGCGAGCGGGTTGGGCGATGGGGCGCTGGACGCCGACCTCTGGCGCCGGGAGCTGGAGCGGACGCTCTCGCGCGATGCCCGGCGGGGCCTGACGACGGCGGGCCCGCATCGGGATGAGGTGCACTTGACGCTGGCGGGCCGGGAGATCCGGACCTATGGATCAGCGGGCCAGCAGCGCACCGCAGCGATCGCCTTGCGGGTTTTGGAGGCCGAGTGCCTGGCGCGTGCCCGGGGCCAGGTGCCGATTGTGCTGTTCGACGACGTCTTCGCCGAGCTGGACGCGAGCCGGCAGCGCCGGTTGTTGGCCCTGATCCAGTCGGCGTTGCCGGGACAGGCGATCGTGGCGGCCCCGCGCGAGGAAGAAGTACCCGCGGCGCTGTTCGACCGCCCGCGCTGGCAAATCGTAGGAGGGCAGATTGTCCGATAGACCGCCGGGGGCGGCTCCCGTGGGCGAGGTGCTGCGTGGCTACCTGGCTCGGGTTGGGTGGCGGGAGCGGTTGCGCCAGGCCGGCGTGGTGGCGGACTGGCCCGCCATCGTGGGGCCCAAGATCGCCGCCATCTCGGAGCCGGAGGCGGTGAGCCGCGACGGGACGTTGTTCGTGCGGGTCCGGTCTGCTCCGTGGATGCAGGAGTTGCAGCTGTTGACCCCCGAGATTCTGAAGCGGGTCGAGGGAAGTGCGATCAGGCGAATCGTCTGGAGGGCTTGGTAATCCGATGACCGCTCCACACAAACGCGACGAGTACACCGCCGAATCCATCCAAGTGCTCAAGGGGCTGGAGGCGGTGCGCCGCCGGCCGGGGATGTACATCGGCTCCACCGCGGCGCGGGGCCTGCACCACCTGGTGTACGAAGTGGTGGACAACTCGGTGGACGAGGCGCTGGCCGGCTACTGCGATCGCATCGAGGTGACGATCCACCGGGACAATTCGGTGACCGTGGTGGACAACGGGCGCGGCATCCCGGTGGACCTGCACCAGACCGAGAAGCTGCCGGGGGTGGAGGTGGCCATGACCATGCTCCATGCCGGCGGCAAGTTCGACAAGAGCACCTACAAGGTTTCGGGCGGGCTGCACGGGGTGGGCGTCTCGGTGGTGAACGCCCTCTCGGAGCGGTTGGACGTCTGGGTCCAGCGCGAGGGCAAGGAGTACCACATGGCCTTCTCGCGCGGCCAGACGGTGCAAAAGCTGGAGGTCACGGGCAAGGCCAAGAAGAGCGGGACCAAGGTGACCTTCAAGCCCGACCCCACCATCTTCACGGAGACGCGGTTCGATTACGCCACCGTCGCCAACCGGCTGCGCGAACTGGCGTTCCTCAACCGGGGACTCACGCTGAGCCTGGCAGACGAGCGGGAAGGCAAGGCGGAGACCTTCTGCTTCAAGCAGGGGCTGGCCGAGTTCGTCACCTACCTCCGGGGCAACCGGCGACCGCTGCATCCGAAGCCCATTCAATTCTCCACCACCAAGGACGACGTGGAGATTGACGTCGCCTTGCAGTACGACGAAGGCTACGCCGAGAACACGTTCTCGTTCGTCAACAACATCAACACCCATGAGGGCGGCACGCATCTGACGGGCTTCAAAGCCGCGCTCACGCGGGTGATCAACGAGGTGGCCAAGGACAAGGGTCTCCTCAAGAAGGAAGATTTCAGCCTCACCGGCGACGACGTCCGCGAGGGGTTGACCTCCGTGATTCACGTGAAGGTCAAGGAACCCCAGTTCGAGGGCCAGACCAAGACCAAGCTGGGCAACTCGGAGGTCGAGGGGATCGTCAAGACGGTGGTCTACGAGCAGCTCCGCAATTACCTGCTGGAGACGCCGTCGGTGGCGCGGGTGGTGATCGAGAAGGCCGTCAGTGCCGCGCGCGCCCGCGAGGCGGCGCGCAAGGCTCGGGAACTGGTGCGCAAGAAGAGCGCCCTGGAGGGCGGTATCTTGCCGGGGAAGCTGGCGGATTGCTCGCTCTCCGATCCGGCGCTGTGCGAGCTGTATCTGGTGGAAGGAGACTCGGCAGGGGGCTCGGCCAAGCAAGGCCGCGACCGGCAGTTCCAGGCTATCCTGCCGCTTCGGGGCAAGATCCTGAACGTCCAAAAGGCCCGCATGGACAAGGTGCTCTCGAACGAAGAGATCCGCACCATCATCACCGCCATCGGGACCGGGGTGGGCGAGGACGAGTTCAAGCTGGAGGAGGCCCGCTATCACAAGATCATCATCATGACGGATGCAGACGTGGACGGGGCGCACATCCGCACCCTGCTGCTGACGTTCTTTTACAACCAGTTGCCCCAACTGATCGAAGCGGGATGGGTCTATATCGCCCAGCCGCCCCTGTTCCGCGTGGCCAAAGGCAAGGAGGAGTACTACGCCTACGACGCCAAGGAGCGGGACGAGTATGTCAAGCGGCTCTCCAACGGCCAGGGCAAGGGCCAGGTCGTGGTCCAGCGCTACAAGGGGCTGGGCGAGATGAATCCCGAGCAGTTGTGGAAGACCACCATGGACCCGACGACCCGGACCCTGCTCAAGGTCGAGATGGAAGACGCGGTGGAGGCGGCCCGGTTGTTCGAGATTCTGATGGGCGACGAGGTGGAACCGCGGCGGGCCTTCATCGAGTCCAATGCCCGATTCGTGCGGAACCTCGATATTTGAAACGCAGGCCCGCATTTTTTGAGCCCGGGCGGGCAACAATTTGCTTACCGCAAAAGACGATCCTAGCTTTATCGTGGGTGAGACTCGAACCATAGGAGCCCACCCATGCCGGTGACCGGCAAACTAGCGCGCAGGCTGCACGAGACGTTGGGCGAAGAAGCCGCCGAGGACCTGGTGAACTGGATGCAGCAAGTGGACAACCACCGGACTGAGCTTCGGGAACTGAACGAGATGAACTTCGCTCGCTTGCAAACGGGGCTGGACGAGCGGCTGGCCCAGCTCAGTGCCCAGTTCGATCAGCGGCTGGAC
>JBBIUN010000006.1:125151-142084 GCA_037440225.1 Gemmatimonadota bacterium
GGCTGGACGAGCGGCTGGCCCAGCTCAGTGCCCAGTTCGATCAGCGGCTGGACCAGCGGCTGGCCCAGCTCAGTGCCCAGTTCGATCAGCGGCTGGACCAACGGCTGGATCAACGGCTGGCTCAGCTCGGCGCCCAGTTCGACCAGCGGCTGGATCAGCGGCTGGACCAACGCACGGCCGAGCTGCGCGAGGAGATGCGGGTCGGTTTCGCCGAGCTACGGCAGGAAATAGCGCACCGATCGGCCGAGTTGCTCAAGTGGTCGTTCGTGTTCTGGGTGGGAGCCGTGGGATCCGTCGCCGCGCTGGCCGGCGTGCTGCACTGAGCCCGCACGCCCCCGCCTCGCCCAAGACCTGGCCGGCGGCCGCAGGGCTCATCGCTCCAAGCCCGGGGCCTCCGCAACCCCGGCCGGCCGGGGTTGCGGAGTGGCTCCTCGAACCGAACATTGTTTCCTCATGGACCCTCGCCCCTGGCACCGATTCTACGATCCCGGCGTCCCGCCGAGCCTCGACTTCCGAGACCTCACGCTGCCCCAATGGCTGGAACAGGCGGCCGAGCGCTACGGGGACCGCCCCGCCATCGTGTTCCTCAACGGCCGGCTTACCTATCGGCAGCTCAAGGATCAGGTTGACCGGCTGGCGGCCGCGATGGCCGCCCTGGGCGTCGGCCGCGAGAGCAAGGTCGCGATCCAGCTACCCAACCTTCCCCAATTCGTCATCGCCTACTACGCGACCCAGACCTTGGGTGCGGTCGCGGTGCCCACCAACCCCACGTACACGCCGCGGGAGATCGAGCACCAGTGGACCGACGCCGGGTGCACCCTGGCGGTGGTGGCCGACTACATCTACGAGGGGCGGCTGCGCGGGATCCGGGACCGATTGCCCGTCCGGCATTACCTCGTGGCCTCCATCGGGGAGTACCTGGCCTTCCCGCTCAACTGGCTGGCCCCGATCAAACTCAAGCGCCAGCGGCCGCCCCTCGCCGCCCGCGTCACGCCGGGCCCCGGCGTGCACTCTTTCCGCCGGCTCATCGAGGCCACCCCGCCCCGCCCGCCGGCCGCGACCATCCGGATGGCAGACATCTCGACCTTGCTGTATACCGGCGGGACGACCGGCGTGTCGAAGGGGGCCGCTCTGAGTCACGCCAACCTCTCGTACAATGTGCAGCAGGTCCGAGCCTGGTTTGCCCAAGCCGAAGACGGCCGCGAAGTGGTGGCCGGCCTGCTGCCGTTTTTCCACTCGTATGGCCTCACGGTCTCGATGAACCTCGCTGTGGCCCTCGGCGCGGCGAACGTGCTGTTCCCCAACCCGCGAGACATTCCGGCGATCATCAAGGGCGTCATCAAGCACCGGATCACGCTCTTTCCGGCGGTACCCGCCACGTTCCAAGCGATTTGCCAGTATCCCGGGGTCGAGAAGCTGGACCTTTCCAGCATCAAGATGTGCAACTCCGGCTCCGCCCCCCTGCCGGTGGAGGTGCTCCGCCGCTTCGAGGAACTGACCGGAAGCAAGATTTCGGAAGGCTTCGGCCTCACCGAGACGTCCCCCGTCACGCACTGCAACCCGCTGTTCGGCACCCGCAAAGTGGGGAGCATCGGGGTCCCCCTGCCCGATACCGACGCCAAGGTGGTGGACCCGGAGAACGGCGCCGCCGAGCGGCCGGCCGGCGAAGTGGGCGAACTGATCATTCAGGGCCCGCAGGTCATGCGCGGCTACTGGAACAAGCCCCAGGAAACCGCCCAGGTGCTCAAGGACGGGTGGCTCTATACCGGCGACCTCTGCCGGATGGACGAAGACGGCTTCTGCTTCATCGTGGGGCGCAAGAAGGACATGATCCTCTGTAGCGGGTTCAACGTCTATCCCGACGAGATTGACCGGCTGCTCATGAGCCACCCCGCGATCCTGGAAGCCGCCACCATCGGGATCCCCGACGAAAAGCGGGGTGAGACGGTGAAATCGTTCGTCGTGCTTCGAGCGGGCCACCAGTTGAGCACCGAGGGCATCCTGGCGTACTGCCGCGAAAACCTGGCGCCCTACAAGGTTCCCCGCATCATCGAGTTCCGCGATGCGCTCCCCCGAAGCTCGGTGCTCAAGATTCTGCGGCGGGAACTCCGGGCGGAGGAGATGGCGAAAACGGCGGGGGCGGCGCGGGGCGACGAGGGACGGTGAGCGCCGGCGAGGGATGCCGCCGCAGCGAGGCAGCCGCTGCCGGGCCAAAGCATGCTAGAGTCCGCAGGCCTTCGGGCTGCTGGCCTGCTCCCATCCCCCCGCCCTCCTGCCGCCTCTGCCCGCGCCTGGTGGCCCACCGGGAGCTGGTAGCACGACTGAAGAAGCGGGAGTATCGCGACTGGACCTACTGGGGCAAGCCGGTCCCCGGGTTCGGCGACCCCAAGGCCCGCTTGTTGCTGGTCGGTTTGGCGCCCGGCGCGCACGGGTCCAACCGCACGGGCCGGATGTTCACCGGAGACGCGAGCGGCGACTGGCTCTACGAGGCCCTGCATCGCTTCGGATTTGCCAACCAAGCCGCTTCACGATCCGCCGACGACGGCTTGGCCCTGCGTGATTGCTACATCACCGCAGCGGTCCGGTGTGCTCCACCCGGCAACAAGCCCACCGGCACCGAGTTGGCCACCTGCCGCCGGTACCTCGAGCAGGAGCTGGGCCTGCTCTCCCGCGTGCGCGTGGTCGTGGCCCTGGGCCGCGTGGGGCACGAGGCCTGGCTCAAAGCCTCCGGCTGGTGGCAACGGCTGGACCCTAGGCGCCAGCCAGCCTTCCGCCACGGAGCCGCGCGCCGCCTGCCCGACGGCACATGGCTCATTTCCAGTTACCATCCCAGCCGGCAGAATACCAACACCGGCAAGCTCACCCGCCCCATGTGGTACCGCGTCTTCCGGCGAGCGCGGGAGCTGTTGGACGGCGAGGCCAGCCGGCAAGGTTGAGCGGCGGCGCCTTGCTCCCCGCCGGAACCTACTTCTTGGCGGGCTGAGTGGCGCTGTCCGGCTTGGCCTTGAGACTGGTATCGCTCGGCACGAGCTGCGACATGCGCCACGAGCCTAACCGATAGACCGTCCCGCCCTCGGCCCGGCGCACGTACCACCAGCTCGCGGTGGAGTCGAACACCAAGTCCGCCAAGGGGCCGGACCGCCCCGCGAGCGTGATGCGGCGGTGCGGGCGGCGGAAGTTGAGCGAATCCTCTTGAGCCTTGGTGGGGAACCCGTCTCCGGTAAACGTCCGATACTGTTCCAGCATCCGTCGCACTTCACCCGAGTCGGCCTTGACGCCGCTGCCGAAGCTCCAGCCGGCATCGCCCCGGCGGAGGAGATATCCGCCCTTGGGCCTTTGGACCCGGACCTCCCGGACGCTATCCGGTTCCACGGCGGCCACCTGCTTATCCCTCCAGTCCTCGAGCTGCCGCTCCACCGGATTGCCCAAGTCGGCGCGAACCAGATACACGGCGTCCTCGGCGGGCCGCCGCACATAGATCCCCTGCCACCCGGGGCCGCGGTTGCCCACGATGATGGTGGCAAGCTGGCGAGCAGCCTTGATGAACTCGACCCGCTTGCCCTTGGCGGAATCCACGCCGAGCGAGGAGTGGGAAGCGGGGTTCTGGGCTACCAGCTCCGCCAGGCTGGTGTCCTTGAGCGCCTTGAAGAGGTCCGAGACCGCCTGGCTCGAGGCCACATACCCGTTGACCGTCCAGTGATCGGCCTCCCCGCGCACCAGAATCAACGTGTCGGCGGGTCTCAGGATCTTGACCGTATCGACATCCTGTGCCGTGAGGGCCGGCAGATCGAATCGCGCCGTGGTGGTGTCGCTCGGGCGGCTGAAGATCTCCACCGCACCCCAGAGCACCAGCAGCACCCCCAGGGCCAGCGCGATGCGCCAGAGCTGCTTGCCGCTCATGCGACCTCCGCCACGGGCTGGCTCACCCGGTAGGGGCGCCGCGCGAGCTGCCGGCGCCGCCACAGGCGCACGCCCGCGACGACGATCAGCACCACCGGCATCCCGATCAGGTTGGCGTACTTGACGCCGTCGCGCACCACGTCGCTCGAGAAGACCAGCGGCGGCGGCGTGCGATCCTTGGCCCGGATGCTGATCAGGGACTCGTCTTGGGCCAGCCAGTCCACCGCGTTGAGCGCCGCCGAGAGGTTCTCCGGTGCGTTGCGGATGTTGCGATCACTGGCGAAATCCGAACTCCCGAACACCACCACCCGCCCCCTGGGGCCCGCCCCGGTATCCGCCGCCAGCGGATTCACCTGGACGGCCATCAACCTCGGACTCAGGCTGTCCGTGGCAAAGCGCTGGTTCGGCTCGATGAACACCTGCCCCACCGTCACCCCCGCCGCCCGGCTGGTGACGAACAGCGGCGTCAGCGTCCCGTGCCGCGCTCCCGTGGTGTCCAGGCTGCTCGCCCAGGGCAAGAACACGCCGTCCATTTCCTCGTTGACGGCCGACCGGTGGGTGCTCAGCGCCCGCACCCAGTACGGGTACTGCATGAGGATTCGTCCGAACTGGGCCGGCATGGCCACGCGCTCGTTCGAGACCAAGTCGTACACCATGTCGGAGCGAACCGAGATGCCATAGGGCTTGAGCAACTCGTTCCACGCCACCGGCCGCGGCATGGCGAAGAAGGTTCGCTCCGGCAGCCGCATGCCGCCGGCCATGATCAAGGCGCTCCCGCCCTTGGCCAGAAACTCCGCGAACTGCTGCCGCTGGACCGGGGAAAGCGAATCCGGCGAGCCGGCAGCCACCAGCACCTTCACCCCCTCGAGCCCCGCCGAGTCGGGGCCCAGGAACAGGGTGCGCACCTCGTAGTTCTGGCTCAACCCGTCCCGCAGCTGCTGGAAGGTGTTGCCGGTTTCGGCGTCCTCGGCAGGAGTCGCCAGCACCACCCCCGGCCGGTCCTTGACGGTCAGCGCCCGGATGAAGGAGGTCAGCCGGTATTCCAAATCGTCCGTCCGCTGGACGAAGGGAATGGTCTTGGTTTGGCCCGCGTACTCGACGGCCAGGCCCAGATACCCCTCTTTCACCTGCAGTTCCGACCGGCCCACCACGTTGAACTGCACCGAGGGGATCCCCAGATTGCGGGCTTCGTTGCGAGCCGTGCTGTCCTTGCCGGGATCCGCGTACACCACCCTGATCTTCCCCTTGCCAGCCGCCCGGTAGTCGCTCAGCACGTCCCGCAAGTCGCGCTGGATCAGGGCCACCTCGGCGGGCAACTCCGTCGAGGCGAAGACGCGGATCGTGACCAGATCCGGCACGCTTCCCGCGAGCTGCTTGGTGGCCCGCGAGAGGGTGTAGGCCTTGCCCGGGGTGAGGTCCAGCCGCCCGCCGATGTGCCGGCCAAACAGGTTCACCACCACCATGGCCGCGACCAAAAGGACGACGCCCAAGCGCAGCCGCTTGAGCGCCTCGCCCCGCGGGGCGAGCTTGCGGGACATCAGCGCCAGATAGGCCAGGGCGAGGAAGACGGCCGCCAGGGTCGCAAAATAGACAGCGTCCCGGAGATCAATGACCCCGCGCGCGATGTTCTCGAAGTGCGACAACACCCCCAGCTGGGCCGCCACGGCGCCCAGCACCGGCGGCAGTCCCACGAGGAGCGGGTCCAGCCCCACCAGGATCAAGACGAACATCACCGCCACCGCGATGATGAACGCGGTGATCTGGTTCCGGGAGAGACTCGAGGCCCACACGCCCACGCCGCCCAGACCGGCGGCCAGGAGCGCCGCCCCGGCGTATTGCGCCACCACCACGCCGGCCTCGAGGTCCGCTCCCAAGGAGAGCCCCAGCGGAACCGGCAGGGTCAGCGCCAGGGCGCACCACAAGAACAAGAGCTGGCCCAGGTACTTGCCACCCAGCAGCTCGGCTTCGCTGATGGGTTGCGCCAGCACCACCTCCAGGGTGCCGCTCCGGACTTCCTCGGCCAACGTCCGCATGGTGACGGCCGGCACAAAGAACAGGAACACCCACGGCAAGAGATCCAGCATGGGCCGCAGCGTAGCCGCGTGCATCACGTACGCCTGGCGGAAGAACAGAAAGTCGTTGACCGCCAAGAACACCACCAGCAGGATGTAGCCGGTCGGGTGATCGAACATGGCCCGCAGTTCCCGGCGCGCAATGGTCCAGGCTGCTCTCATGACGCCTGAGCCTCCCCCGCTGCTGCCTCCGCCTGCCCGGTCGTGAGCTGGCGGAACAGCGCCTCCAAGCTCCCGGCCTCCCGGTGCAGCTCGTACAGCGTCCACCCGCAAGCTTTGGCCAGCTCGAAAATCCGAGGACGGAGGTCCTGGTCGCCGTCGGCCGTCAGCGTGACCGCGAGCCGGCCTTCCTGCCGCGGCACCTCCTCGATCCGCCGCACGCCGGGGAGTGCCCGGAGCCGCTCGACCACGCCCGCGCCGGCCACTTCCACGCTGATCTGGACCGCACCCTCCGCCCGGGCCACCAACTGCCCCACCGGCCCCTCAGCCGCGATGCGCCCTTGATGGATGATCAGCAGGCGCGAGCAGGTATCCTGCACCTCCGGGAGCACGTGCGTGGACAGGATGACGGTGCGATCGCGCCCCAGCTCGGCGATCAGCCGCCGGATCTCGATACGCTGGTTGGGATCCAAGCCCTCCGTGGGCTCATCCAGAATCAAGAGATCCGGCCGGTGGAGAATCGCCTGAGCCAATCCCACCCGCTGCCGGTACCCCTTGGAGAGTTCTCCGATCGGACGGTAGTACACCTCCTCGATCCCGGTTGCCTCTACCGCCTCCTCGATGGCGCGCGCCCCATCCCCGCCGTCAAGCCCTCGCAGCCGGGCTACGAATGCCAGGTACTCCGCCACCAGCATGTCGGTGTAGAGCGGGTTGTTCTCGGGCAGGTACCCGATACGCCGCTTGGCATCGCGGCCCAACTCCGCCAGCCGCACCCCGTCGAAGCGGATAATGCCCCGATCGGGCTCGAGGTACTGGGTGATCATCCGCATGGTGGTGGACTTGCCGGCCCCGTTGGGCCCCAAGAACCCCACCACCTGGCCGCGGTCCACCGTGAAGGAGATGTCGCTCACCGCGGCAACCCCGCCAAAGGCCTTGCTGACGCCCTCTAATGCGAGCAATGACATGGGAGTAGCCTCAAACGCGCGGGCATTCTAAAGACCCCTCGCCGATCCTTCAAGCCCACCGGGAACGAGCCGGCACATTCTACCCGGACCGGGGCGGAGAGGTTCGGTGCGGAGCCTTGGCCCCGAGCCGCGACGCCCGCCACCCGCCCCGCGCCGGGAGCCCAAAGGATGAGCGCCGGCCGGCCCCTTGTGCGCAGGCCGCCCCGATGTACTTTACAGCACAAAGTGCTTTACCTGTCTCAACCCGACGGGGGCGCCGTGTCTACACCCATACGCGAAGAGCAAGACTACGCCAAGGAAACCCTGGCCTACATCCGCCAGACCATGGAGTCAGCTTCCACGTTCACGGCGGTATCGGGGTGGGGCTTGATGACCGTGGGCCTGATCGGGCTCATCGCCGCTTGGGCGGCGTGGCGAACCGGCACCCCCACCAGCCTCGAGATCTGGGTGGCGGCGGCGGTGCTCTCGGTCGGCGCGACGGTGATCTCCACGGCCGCCAAGGCCAGGATTCTCGACGTCCCGCTGTGGTCGGGCGTGCTGCGGAAGATCGTCTGGGTGATGGCGCCGGCCCTCACCGCGGGAGCGGTGCTCACCTACGCGCTCGCGCTGGAAGGCGACCGGCACCTGCTGCCCGGCACTTGGCTCGCCCTCTACGGCGCGGGCGTGGCGGCGGGGGGCGTCTTCTCGGTCCGGGCGCTCAGGGGCATGGGCCTGCTGTTCTTGGCCCTCGGGGTGGCGGCCCTCCTGGCGCCGCCATGGGGCCTCTTGTTGTTGGCTCTGGGTTTTGGAGGATTGCACCTTGTCTTCGGTGCGTACCTCGTCCAGCGGCACGGTGGCTAGTCCGGGGGCCGACGAGCTGGACCGGCTCGTCCACGAGCGGGTCCGGCTGGGTATCGTCTCCGCCCTCGCGGCCAACGACGCGCTGACGTTCGCCGAGCTGCGGGACGTGCTGCGAACCACCGACGGCAACCTGAGTGTCCATGCTCGAAAATTGGAGGAGGCGGGGTACATCCGGGTCACCAAGGGGTTCGAGGACCGGAAGCCTCGGACCGAGTATCGCCTGACGCCCAAGGGGCGGCGGGCGCTGGAGCAATACCTGCAACAGATGGAGGGCATTTTGAGCGCGGCGCGGGACGCCTTGGAGCGGGCATGAGCGGCTGGCACGTGGCCATCATCATGGACGGCAACGGGCGATGGGCCAAGCGGCGCGGCCTGCCGCGGTGGCGGGGCCACCTGGCGGGGGTGGACAGCGTGCGTGACGTGGTGCGGGCGTCGCCGGATTTGGGCATCGCCACGCTCACCCTGTACGCCTTTTCCGCCGACAACTGGAAGCGGCCCCGCGCCGAGGTCGGCCGGCTGTTCTGGCTGCTCCGGGAGTACTGCCGGCGGGAGCAGGAGGAGCTGCGGGACAACGGGGTCCGGCTCCAGGCGTTCGGCCGGCGGGATCGGATTCCCGCCTCGGCCCGGGCGGCCCTGGAAGAAGCCGAAGCCTTCACCCGCCACGGCCGCACGCTGCTGTTGCGCCTGGCCATTGACTACAGCTCCCGCTGGGCCATCGCCGAGGCCGCGCGCGAGCTGGCGCTCGAGGTCGAACGGGGGCGGCTCGAGCCCTCGGCGATCTCGGTCGAGAGCCTGCACGCCGCGCTGACGCGCCTGGCGCCGGAGCCGGACCTCCTGATCCGAACCGCGGGCGAGCAGCGGCTGTCGGATTTCTTGTTGTGGGAGTCCGCGTACACCGAGTTGTACTTCACGCCGGTGTTGTGGCCGGACTTCCGGCGCGCCCACCTGGAGGCGGCGCTTGCCGAGTTTCGCCGGCGGGAGCGGCGCTTTGGCGGCTTGGCGCCCGTCACCGCGGCGCCGCCGGTGCCCCAGCCCGCCCGCGAGCGTTTGGCCGCAGCGGTGGAGGCGCTACGAGCCGGCTGACCGAATTCCGCTTGAGGCGGCTGGCCGGCTACCTGCTCCTCGCGGGAGCTTCCTCGTGGGCCGCGCTGGCCAGCGCCCGGTTGGCGAGCCTATCGCCGGTGCTGTGGCCGCTCATCGCGCCGTGGCTATTGCCG
Source organism: Gemmatimonadota bacterium (assembly GCA_037440225.1). Lineage (GTDB taxonomy): Bacteria > Gemmatimonadota > Gemmatimonadetes > Gemmatimonadales > GWC2-71-9 > JACPAP01. The sequence goes on from JBBIUN010000006.1 coordinate 134,305, forward strand.
ACCGGGATCGCCGCCGTCGCGGCGGCCGCCACGGCCGCGGCTTTGCTGGCAGGAAGCCAGGCCGCCCCCCGCTTGGCGCTGGTGTTCGCCTTGAGCCTGGCTCCGGCACTGGCGGTCACGCTGTGGAGCCCCGTCCCGCTTCGGTAGATCCAGCCCCTGGGGGTCGGGGTGCCGGGGGGGGAAGCACTCCCTGAACCATCCAGCGCTGCCATGACGCGCAGGACCCGATGGGCCGCGGCAGCCGTGGCAGTCGCCGTGGCCTTCACGCCGGCGCTCTTGGTCATGGCCTCGGTGCTCAAGTATGAAGCGGGATGGAGTTGGCCCTACGATGCCTTGGCTGGGCTCCTGGCCAGCCGCATGCTGCCCCGGTTCCCACCCCTTCTGCTCCTGGGTGCTCTGGCACTGGCCCTTGGGCTCAATGTGTACGCCACAAGCCGGCTCGCGCTGGGCGGAGGGCCGGAGGAGGCGCGCTCGCCGCTCCGTCTGGCGCGGCGCGCCGCGAACCTCGTTGCTATCGCCGCCAGCGCCCTGCTCCTCACGGTGCTGGCGAGTTCTCTGATCCTCGGGGTAGGCGCTCACCGATAGCCCCGGCGGAGGAAACCGGTCCCCGGACGCCCTGGGCACCGGCCCCCGGGCCTCTCGAAGCCGGCACTCGAGCTAGACCATCGCAGGTTCGGCGGAGCGGTTGCCCGAGCGCCACGCCGCTTCTACTGTTGGGTGGACATTCGCGCCTCGAGGTCGCCATGCGCCAACCGCCCGTTGCCGGACTCCCGGACCTCCCCAAGGCGGTGCAGGGCCCGACCGCCCGCGCTCAGGCGCCCGCGGGGGGCGGCGCGGTGCTCCGCCGGATCCGGCAGGAGCGCATCGAAGGTTCGTTCCTCGAGCGATGGGGCTGGCCCCGGCTGCGGCGCATGGCGAACGCTGCGGCCTCCGGGCTGTGGCTCGATCTCAGGAGCCAGTGGACGTAGCCCTGGTCACCTGCGCGGCGATGCCGGGCCTCTACCCGGATGACCGCTGTCTGCTCCGGTCCCTGCGGGAGGCCGGCCTCGATGCCCATCCGGTGGTGTGGGAAGACCCGCACCAGGACTGGCGAGAGACCAAGCTCGCCGTGATCCGTTCCGCTTGGGACTACGCCTTTCGGCGGGACCAATTCGTGGCCTGGGCCGAACGGGCCGCAGCGCAAACCACCCTGTGGAACTCCTCCCGGGTGGTCCGCTGGAACACCCACAAGCGCTATCTCTGCGACTTGGCCGCGCGCGGGGTGCCCGTCGTCCCCACGGTGGTCCTCGAGGCCGGCTCCACGGCCCGGCTGGAGGAGGTGCTGGAAGAGCGCGGTTGGGAGGATGCCGTGCTCAAGGCTGCGGTGGCCCAGTCCGGGCGCTACGCTATGCTGGTCCCTCGCCAGAAAAGGGCTCAAGGCCAAGCGCACCTCGATCGCCTGCTGCCGCACGAGGACCTGCTGGTCCAACCCTACATCACTTCGGTAACCCACCAGGGTGAACTCTCTTTGGTGTTCATCGAGGGCCATTGCACCCATGCGGCCCGCAAGCGACCCGCCCACGGCGACTTCCGGGTCCACGACGACTACGGAGGCGAGGTCGAGCTGGAGAGCCCTGGCCCCGCCGAGCTGGCCACGGCGCTGGCCGCGCTGGCTGCGGTGGGCGAACCGGTCCACTATGCTCGCGCGGACGTGGTGAGCGGCCCCGGAGGCCAGCCGCTCATCATGGAGTTGGAACTGGTGGAGCCCGAACTGTTTTTTCGTCTCTCGCCGGCCGCGGTGGAGCGCCTGACCGCCGCGGTCCTTGGCCAATTGCGCTAGGGGACGCGCCGGAGCACGCGTCAGCCCTCCGCCACCACCGGGTTGCTGAGCGTTCCCACTCCCGGAATCTCCACCTCCACCACGTCGCCGGGCACCAGCGGCCCCACGCCGGCGGGCGTACCGGTCAGCACCAGGTCGCCCGGCTCCAGGGTCATGATCCGCGAGATGTAGGCGATGATCGAGGGAATCGGGAAGGCCATGTCGGCCACTCGCCCGTGCTGGCGCAGCGCCCCGTTCACCCGGCAGGAGACTTCCCATCGCAGGGGGTCGCCCAGGGCCTCTACCGGCACCACCCGGGGCCCCACGGGGCAGAAGGTGTCGAACCCCTTGGCGCGGGTCCATTGCCCGTCGCGCTGCTGGAGATCGCGCGCGGTCACGTCGTTGGCACAGGTGACCCCGCCAATACCCCGCCACGCGGCCTCCTCATCCACCCAGCGCAGGCGGGCTCCGATCACCACAGCGATTTCGCCTTCGTGCTCGACCCGCTGGGAGACCGCGGGCAGCACGATGGGCTCGCCATCCCCGATCACCGCCGAAGGCGGCTTGAAGAACAGCAGCGGTTCTTGCGGGAGGGTGTTTCCCAGCTCCCGCGCGTGTTGGGCGTAGTTGCGCCCCACACAGACGATCTTCGACGGCGAGACGATCCGTGACATGCCGCTCCTCACGGCGAGGGGTGGACGGTCCGGCCCGCGGCCCGCGCGGCGACCGGCCCCAGCACGCGCCAGACGTTTTCCGCGATGATCCGCTGCCCTTCCGCCGTGGGATGGATCCCGTCGGCCTGATTGAGGCCGGGTACCGCCGCCACACCCTCGAGGAGGAACGGAATGAGCGCAGCCCGGTTGCGGCGGGCCAGCTCGGGGAAGAGATCGCGGAATTGGCGGGTGTACGACTCGCCCAAGTTGGGCGGAGCCTGCATGCCGGCGATCACGATCTCGATGTCGGGGTAGGCGGCCCGGGCTCGATCCACGATGGCCTGGAGGTTCCGCCTCGTGGCCTGCAAGTCTTGTCCCCGCAGCGCATCGTTGGCTCCCAGCTCGATGACCAGGACCCGCACGGGCTGCTGCAGCAGCCAGTCCAGTCGGGCGAGCCCGCCGGCGGAGGTGCTGCCGCTCTCTCCCGCGTTGATCACGCGGAACGGCAGGCCGGCGCTGTCGAGCTTCTGCTGGATCAGGGCGGGATACGCTTGGGCGGGGTCGAGCCCTAGGCCCGCAGTCAGGCTGGTGCCCAGGAACACCACCGCGGGCCGCCGGGCGAGATCGGCGGCCGGTTCGCTCGAATCCCCGGTGCCGCTCCCGGCAGCCGCACCCGGAAGGGGATGGCCGCGCTCGGCGCATCCGACCATCACGCCCGCGGCGACCAAGAGAAGCGATCTCGGAACCGGCACGGTGGGAAGTTAGCCGGCCGCCCGCCCGTCATGAATGGCCCCGGCATTGGCCGGCTTAAGCGGCAGCCCGGTGCGTGGCGCGTGCTATCTTTCCCCACCTATGATCATCGTGGCCCGAGACCTGGGGCAAGTTTTCTCGAGCGGGGGTCGCCCGCTTGCCGTGCTCCAGGATGTCAACTTGGAGATCGCCCCCCAAGCCTTTGTGGCCATCGTGGGGCCCTCGGGGAGCGGCAAGACCACCCTCCTGGGGTTGCTGGCCGGCCTGGATCGCCCCACGGCGGGGTCGGTGACCTTGGATGGCCAGAACCTCAACGAGCTGAGCGAGGATGAACGGGCCAAGATCCGAGCCGAGAAAGTCGGGTTCGTGTTCCAGACGTTCCAGCTCATCCCCACGCTCACGGCTTTGGAGAACGTGCTGGTCCCGCTGGAGCTTAGGCGGGCACGGGGCGACGGCGGGCCGGCCCGGCTGGAAGAGCGCGCCCGGCGCCTCCTGGCGCGCGTGGGCTTGGAGGACCGCGCGCACCACTACCCGGCGCAACTGTCCGGCGGCGAGCAGCAACGCGTGGCGCTCGCTCGGGCGTTCGCCGGAAGCCCCAAGATCCTCTTCGCTGACGAGCCCACGGGCAATCTGGACGCCGCAACCGGACGCGCGGTCATTGACCTCTTGGTGGCACTCAACCAGGAGGAACACACCACGCTGGTGTTGGTCACGCACGATCCTGAGCTGGCCAGTCGGGCCCAGCGCGTCATTTGGCTCTCGGGGGGGCGAATCGTCTCGGACTCGGCCCCCTCGGCTCCCTCGGCCCGCTCGGGCGCGCCGTGACCCGGTTCGTCTTGGGCCTAGCCCGCCGGGAAGGACGGGCCAGCCGGCGGCGCCTGGCGCTCTACATGGGCTCGATCTCGCTGGGCGTAGCCGCGCTGGTGGCGGTCAACTCGTTTCGCCACAACGTGCAGCGGGCGATCGCCGCGCAGGCCCGAGAACTCCTGGGAGCCGACCTGGAACTGAGCGCCCGCCACCCCTTCGATTCCACCGTGGCCGCCCTCCTGGACTCCCTCGCCGCGGCCGGGACGCCGGTCTCCCGGGCGACCAGTTTCGCCTCTATGGCGCTGGCCTTGCCGAGCGGAGCCACCCGCTTGGTCGAGGTGCGGGCGGTGGAAGCGGGGTTTCCCTATTATGGCAAGATGGAGACGGATCCCCCGGAGGCCTGGGGTGCCCTGGCCGCGGGGCGTCACGCGGTGGTGGACCCCGCCTTGCTCATCCAGCTCCGTGCCGCCCTGGGCGACACGCTCGCCGTAGGCGAGGCCCGCTTCGAGATCACCGGCACCGTGACACAGGCCCCCGGAGACGTGGCGCTGCGGAGCGCGATCGGTCCCAGGGTGTACCTGCCCGCGGCCTACCTTCAGGAGACCCGGCTTCTCCGGACCGGCAGCCTGGCTCGCTACCTCGCCTTCCTCAAGTTCGACCCGCCGGCTTCGGTCCAGCGCTTCCTCAACCGCTACCATCAGCTCCTCCGGGCGCACGAGGTCGGCTACGATACCGTCTCGGAGCGCGAGCAGGAACTGACCGACTCGCTGGATGCCCTGGGCCGCTATCTGGGGTTGGTAGGCCTTGCGGCACTGCTCTTGGGTGGGGTGGGGGTGGCCAGCGCCGTCAACGTGTTCGCCAAGGAAAAGCTCGACATCGCCGCCATCCTGCGGTGCCTCGGCGCGACCCAAGGGACCGTGTTCGCCGTCTATCTGCTGCAGGCCGGCCTGCTGGGCTTAGCCGGCGCCGCCCTGGGCGCGGCGTTGGGCCTCGGCATCCAGTCCCAATTGCCGCGCCTGCTGGCCGACTTCCTCCCGGTTCGGGTCGCGGCCGCCGCGCACTGGCCCTCCGTAGCAGCCGGCCTGGCCGTGGGCGCCTGGGCGGCAGTGGCCTTCGCGCTGCTCCCGCTGCTTTCCATCCGGAACGTCTCCCCGCTCGCCGCGCTGCGGCGGGACTATGCCCCGCGCCCCCGCGGCTGGGCCCCGGAGCGCCTGGCTACGATCGCGGCCCTGGGCGCGAGCCTGGTCGCGTTGAGCGTCTGGCAGGCCCCCACGCCGCGCTCCGGGTTCGCCTTCGCGATTGGGGTGAGCCTCACCGCCGCGGTCCTAGCGGGTTCGGCGTGGCTGCTCAGCCGGCTCACTCGCCGATTCTTCCCCGCTCGAGCTGGCTACGTGGTGCGCCAAGGCATCGCCAACTTGTTCCGCCCTCACAACCAGACCACGGCCGTGACCCTCGCGGTGGGCTTCGGCGTCTTTCTCATGGCCACGCTCTACGTGGTCCAGCGCAACCTGCTCGATCAACTCCGCACCGACCGGCAACCGGACCGACCCAACCTGGTGCTCTTCGACATCCAAACCGACCAGATCGCCGGCGTCCTGGCTCTGCTCGAAGATCGTGGCGCGCCCGCGCTGGAGGAGACCCCCATCGTGACGGCCCGGATGGCGGCGATCAACGGGCGCCAGGTTCACGAACTGCTGGCCGACACCGCGGGACCGCGGCCCTCGCGCTGGGCCCTCCGGCGCGAGTACCGCAACACCTATCGTGACCATCTCACCGCGTCGGAAGCCTTGGTGGCGGGCTCCTGGTGGTCCGCACCCATCACGCCCGGCGCGCCCTGGCGCATCTCTCTGGAGCGAGACCTAGCAGGTGAACTCGGCGTCCGCGTGGGGGACCGCATCACGTGGGACGTCCAAGGCGTCCGCCTGGAGACGCAAGTGGCCAACCTGCGCCGGGTCAACTGGGCGCGGTTCGAACCCAACTTCTTCGTGGTGTTCGAGCCGGGAGCGCTCGAGCGGGCGCCTCGAAGCTTCGTGGTGCTGACCCGGGTGGCGGACGCGGCCGCCCGCGCCGAACTCCAGCGTGACTTGGTGCTGCGATACCCCAATCTCCAAGCCCTCGACCTCTCCCTGGTGCAGCGCACCCTGGATGCCGTCCTGGGGAGCGTGACTTTGGCCATCCGCTTCATGGCGCTGTTCAGTTTGGCGGGGGGCGTCGTGGTGTTGCTCGGCGCCATTGCCGCCTCGCGCTATCAGCGGATGCGGGAGAGCGTTCTGTTGAGAACCTTGGGAGCGAGCCGGCGGCAGATCGCTCGAATCACCGCCACCGAGTATCTGGCCCTCGGCGCTTTGGCCGGCTGCACGGGAGCCGGCCTGGCCGCGGGCGCGGGTTGGGCGCTGATGCGGTTCTTCTTCGAGATTCCGTTCCGGCTGCCGGCGACAGCGCTCGCGGGCTTGACCCTGGGCGCCGCGGCGCTCATTGCCCTTGTGGGATGGCTCAACAGCCGGCCCGCGCTCGACCGGGCTCCGCTTGCCGTCCTGCGGGAGATGGGCGACTAGGAACCGGCCCGGAGCCCGCGCGAGCGCTTGCCGCTCTGGGCCGCGCGTGCCATCCCGCGGGGTAGTGGGGGACTGGAACCCCTCGGGACGTCGCGCGGGCGCTTGCTGCACTGCGCCCCGCTTGCCGTCCGGCGGGCCACGGGCTAGTAGGGCGCGCTCGGTCCGCCCTCAGGGAGGGCCGCCACGATGCGGAGCGGCCCCCCGCTTCCGCCCTCGATTTTCATGGGGAGGGCGATAACGTAGGCGCCCACTGCCGGCAGCCGTTCCAGGTTCGCCACGTTCTCGAAACCGGGAATATCGGCGCCGTAGAGGATCCGGTGGCTGTCGAAGGTCTGGGACTGGCCGCGGTCAATGCTGGGCGTATCAATGCCCACCGCGGCCACCTGCCGCCGCACCAGTTCCCGCGCCGCCGAGGAATCCAAGCCCGGGAAATGCAGCTGGGCCACGGCGGCAGCGCCGCTCGCGGTGGTGCCCAAGTAGCGCGCCGGGTCGGGCCAGCGCGCCCCCCAGCCGGTCCGGAACAGTACGATGGTCCCCGGCTTGAGGGGGCCGCGGGCTCGTTCGAAGTCGGCCAGATCGGCGGCCGTGATCAGATAGTCGGGGTCCTGTGCCGCCTTGGCGCTCACGTCAATCACCGCCGCCTGCCCCACCAACTGGGCCAGAGGAATCTGGTCGGCCGTGTGCCGGCCCCGGGCGAAGTGGACCGGGGCGTCCAAATGGGTGCCGCCGTGCTCGGCTGCACGGAAGTTGTTGGCCGCGTAGTACCATCCCCCGGGCGTCTCGCCTTCGGCTACCTTCTCGAGCTGGAAGCGCTGGGCGGTAGGCCAGTAGATGGTTTGCGCGTTGAACGGGTACGTGAGGTCCACCCAGCGCGTCGAGTCGGTGAAGAGCGCCCGGAGAGCCTCCTGCCGGGGGGCGCAGGCCCACAGCGGAACCAGAACCGCCACCGCCGCAGCGTGGCGGACCGCGGCGCCTCGTTGCCAGCTACCGCCCCGACCGTGCTCGACCAGGGCCTCCAGAGCCCTTCCGACGGAAGTCGTTGCCGCATTCATCGCGATCGCCTCCGTAGGCCAGGTTTGCTAGTCGCCATCTCAACATGCGGCCGGGGCCCCCCCGAGTCCATAGGCCGGGCAGGGTCTCCGGTCCCCGGGCCTGCGACCCGATGGGCTGACCGTGGCCGGCAGCACCGTTCTCTCCCGCCTCGTCCTACGGCGCGC
>JBBIUN010000006.1:142184-273079 GCA_037440225.1 Gemmatimonadota bacterium
GGCCGGCAGCACCGTTCTCTCCCGCCTCGTCCTACGGCGCGCCACCGGGTGGACCGGCCCGGAAGCCCGAGCGCCGGGGAGAACCAAGGATCGGGGACTGGCGAACTCGGGCCCCGCGCTGCCAATTAGTAGCGGATTGACGGTCTCGACGTTCGCGTCCCCAAGACTGGGAGGATTCATGCGTGGTTTGCTCTTCGTTGCCCTCGCGCTGCCCGCGCTGGCCCCTGCGCAGGAGCGGCGCGACCGCTTGAGCCTCGATCTCTACCTCGAGTGGGAGCAGGTGGCCGATCCCCAGATCTCGCCCGACGGTTCGCAGATCGTCTTCACCCGCCGCTGGGTGGACAAGATCAACGATCGGTGGGAATCGTCCCTGTGGATCATGAACGCGGACGGATCCAAGTTGCGCAAGCTGACCGACGGGTCCTCGCCGCGCTGGTCGCCTGACGGCACGCGCCTGGCCTACTTGGCGCAGGGGGAGCCCCGAGGCAGGCAGATCTTCGTGCGCTGGATGGACGCCGAAGGCGCTACCAGCCAGATCACCCGCGTGGACAAGGCCCCCTCGGCCCTGGCCTGGGCGCCGGACGGCAGGAGCATCGCCTTCACCATGCTGGTCCCCAAGGAAGAGCGCTGGACCGTCAAGCTGCCGGCGCGGCCGGAGGGAGCCAAGTGGGTCCCCGATCCCCGGATCGTCACCTGGCTGGACTACCGGCAGGATCGAGAAGGGTTCACCGACGAGGGCTATCGCCACATCTTCGTGGTGCCGGCCACGGGCGGTACGCCGCGCCAACTCACCGACGGCGACTGGAACCACAGCAACCCCGCCTGGACGCCGGACGGCAGTCGCATCCTCTTCACCAGCCTCCGCACCGAGGACGCCGACTATGCTTGGCGGGAATCGGAGATCTACGCGGTGACGGTCGCCACGGGCCGGATCGAGCAGCTCACCCACCGGCGGGGCCCGGACACGAACCCGGTGCCGTCGCCGGACGGCAAGACCGTCGCGTATACCGGCTACGATTTCACCGATGACACGTATATCGCCAACCGGCTCTACCTGATGAACAGCGATGGCTCGAATCCGCGGGAGATCGCGGTGGGGCTGGATCGCTCGCCCCAGGATGTCACGTGGGCTCCTGACAACAGCGGCGTGTACTTCACCGCCGAGGATCAGGGATACGTCAACCTCTACTTCGCGCCGGTGGCGGGACCCCCGAGGAAGGTGACCGACGGCAAACAGGTGCTGAGCTTGTCCAGCATGACCGCGCGCGGCCTCGCGGTGGGGACGCTGGCCAGCGCCTACGAACCCGGCGACGTGGTTGCGTTCGACGTCAAGCGGCCCCAGTTCACCAAGCTCACCGAGGTCAACGCCGACGTGCTGGCGGGCAAACGATTGGGCACGGTGGAGGAGATCTGGTATCCCTCGGTGGACAATTATCGGATCCAGGGCTGGATCATCAAGCCGCCGGATTTCGACCCGTCCAAGAAGTACCCGCTCATCCTCACGATTCACGGCGGGCCGCATGCCATGTACCATGGGGCGTTCAATTTTGCCTGGCAGGAGCACGCCGCCAACGGCTACGTGGTGCTCTACACCAATCCGCGCGGCAGCACGGGCTACGGCAGCGCCTTCGGCAACGCCATCAAGAACGCCTACCCGGGCAAGGATTTTGACGACCTGATGGCGGGGGTGGACACGGTGATCCGGCGGGGGTACGTGGACGAGCGCAACCTGTTCGTGTACGGCTGTTCCGGCGGCGGGGTGCTCACGGCCTGGATCGTGGGCCATACCAACCGGTTCACGGCGGCTTCGTCCAATTGCCCCGTGATTGACTGGCTCTCGTTCGTGGGGACCACCGACAGCCCCAACTGGTACCGCAACTTCGCCAAGCTGCCGTGGGACGATCCCACCGAGCACCTGCGCCGCTCCCCGCTCATGTATGTGGGCCACGTGACCACGCCCACCATGCTGATGACCGGGGAACTCGACCTCCGCACCCCGATCCCCCAGACCGAGGAGTTCTACGAGGCCCTCAAGCTGCGCAAGGTGCCGACGGCCATGATCCGGTTCAAGGAGGAGTGGCACGGAACCAGCAGCCGCCCCTCGAACTTCCTCAGGACCCAGCTCTATCTGCGCAGTTGGTTCGAGCGGTGGGCCAAGAAGGACGCCACTCCCCGGGCCGGAGGGCCGGAGCCCGGACGCTGAAGCATCGCCCGGCGGGCGCGGCCCCACCCCCGGGGCCCGCTCGCCGGCTCGCCTCCTCTAGCAATTGCCGGTCCACCCCCTATGATTCGACTCATGGGGGACGTTCCCAAGAAGCTCATCGTGGTCGGTGACCGGGTGTTGATCGCGCCGGAGGAGGGCGAGGAGCGCACCACCGTAGGCCTGTACCTCCCGCCCACGGCCATAGATCACCAGGCGGTGCAGAGCGGCCGCATCATCGCCACGGGACCAGGCACCCCGGTGGCCGAACCCGCGGGCCTGAGCGACGAGCCCTGGAAAATCAGCAACCAAGAAACCCGCTACGTCCCCATGCAAGCCCAAGTGGGCGACTATGCCCTCTTCTTTCGCAAGGCCGCGGTGGAGATCACCTTCGAGGGCAAGCGCTACCTCGTGGTGCCGCAGGCCGCGATTCTGGTCTTGGTCCGGGACCAGGACTCCCTGCTCGACGAGCTGTGACCCCCAAGACCGTGATCTTTCTCTGTGTGGCCAACTCCGCCCGCAGCCAGATGGCCGAGGGGCTGGCCCGGGCTCGTGCTCCTCATGGCTGGCGGGTCTTCAGCGCCGGATCCAACCCTGGCCGGCTCAGTGCCGCGGCGGTCGAGGTGATGCGGGAGATCGGGATTGACATCAGCGCCCAGCACGCCAAGGGCATGGACACCGTGCCGCTCGAGGAGGCGGATCTGATCGTGACGCTCTGCGCGGAGGAAGTCTGCCCGGTGGTCGCCGGGGGGAAAGCCCGCCGCCTGCACTGGCCGCTTCCCGACCCCGCGGCCACCGCCGGAGACGGCCCGGCACGCTTGCAGGCATTTCGCGCGGTGCGCGATGAGCTGGCCCGCCGGATCGAGAGCCTGTGGGCGGGGCACCTCCAAGCCGGGCGCCCTAAGCCAGCACCTCCACCCCTTGGCTCGTCACCCGGTGCGAAATGAGCGGTAGGGCAGGCGGCGGCTTTTCGTCCACGATGCGAATGGCCCGGTCCAGCGCCGCCGTCCCCAGCGCTACCCCCTCCGAATCCCGGGCGTAAATCGAGGCAATCGGCTCTCCGGGCTGCACCCGATCGCCCGGCTTCGCGCTGATCACGAACCCCACCGCATGGTCAATGCGGTCCTCCATGGTGCGGCGCCCGCCGCCCATGGCGGCGATCGCCCGGCCTACCGTCCGCGGCTCCACCGCGGCCACGTACCCCGCACGGGGCGCCCGATAGACCGCCACCTCCTGGGCCTGGGGCAGCACGGCGGGATCGTCCACCACGGCGGGGTTGCCCCCTTGCGTCGCCACGATGGAGCGAAACATCTCGGCGGCCCGGCCCGAGGCCAGGGCGTCTTCCACCAGCGCCCGGGCCGCCTTGGGCTCCGCGGCCCGGCCTGCCAAGAGCACCATCTCGGAGGCCAGCGCCAGGGTCACCTCCATCAGGTCGGCCGGGCCCTCGCCGTGCAGCGCCGCGATAGCCTCCTCGGTCTCCAGCGCGTTGCCGCACGCCCGCCCCAGCGGCCGGTCCATCGCGGTCAGCAGCGCCACCGTCCGACAACCGTGGGATTCGCCTAGCGCGATCATGGTCCGCGCCAGCTCGAGCCCGTCCTCCAGACGGACCAGGAACGCGCCGGAACCCCGCTTGACGTCCAGCACCAGGCCGCTGATGCCCTCGGCCAGCTTCTTGGACATGATGCTGGCGGCGATCAAGGGAATGGCCTCCACCGTCCCGGTGGCATCGCGCAGCGCGTAGAGCTTCCGGTCGGCCGGGGCGATGGCTTCGGTCTGGCCGATCATGACGCAGCCCAATCGTTCCATCTGCCGCTGCACCTCGGCCGCCGACAAGTGCACCCGAAATCCGGGGATCGCTTCCAGCTTGTCCAGGGTGCCGCCGGTGTGGCCCAGCCCCCGCCCGGAGATCATGGGGACTCCCACGCCGCAGCTCGCCACCAGCGGCGCGAGCACCAAGGATACCTTGTCGCCCACACCCCCGGTGGAATGTTTGTCCACGCAGGTCAAACCCAGATGATCGAAGCGCAGGCGCTCGCCCGAGTCCAACATGGCGCCGGTGAGCGCGGTCAGCTCGGCCGGCTCGAGACCGTTGAAGAAGACCGCCATGAGGAGCGCCGCCATCTGGTAGTCCGGCACGCTCCCGGCGGTGTAGGCTCGGATCAACTCACGCCACTCCTCGGGCGTGAGGGCTCCACCGTCGCGCTTGCGCTCGATGAGCGGGGTAACCCACATCAGGCGGATGGTGCCGGGGCGGAGAGGCTGGGCGCGGCGAGCCTAAGCCCGGGCTAGCGTTCCGCCCGGTCAGCGTGCCGCAGTCGCCGGCGCCGGGCCAGCCGCCGCCGAGCCGCTTCTTTGAGATCATCCCACTCGCCCCGCACGTCCTCCCGCGCATGACGAAGCCGCTTGGCCAGCTGCCGCCTCAGGCTCCGGCCACTGGCCGGCGCCACCAGCAGCGCAATCCCCGCCCCGATCAGCGCCCCCACCACCAAACCGCCCACGAACCCCGCCAACCCGGGACGCCTTTCGCCGGCCTCCGGTTGGGGCTCCTCGCTCTGCTCCTCGTCTTCGCCCGGTTCCATTTCTTCATCGTATGGCATCAGTGATCCCCCTTGCGCATGGTGGCTTCGATCTCCGCCGCCGCCCGCGGCAACCCCCGGGACAACAGCTCGTAACCGCTGGACGTCACCAGCACGTCGTCTTCGATCCGCACCCCCAGCGCTTCATCCGGCAAGTAGATCCCCGGCTCGATGGTCAACACCATGCCAGCCGCCAAAGGCGCGCCGTAGTCACCCACGTCATGGACCCGCATCCCCAGCCAGTGGCTCACCCCGTGCACGAAGAAGGCATCGCACGACTTCGCACCGCAGACGCTGCCGCTGTGGTCCCGCATGAAGCGCCGCGCGACCGCGTTCAACTCCCGGATGGTGACACCGGGCCGCACCGCCTCCAGCGTGGCCTGCTGGGTGGCCAGGACCAAGTCGTACACCGCGCGCTGGCGAGGGCTGAAGCGGCCGCTGGCCGGCAGGGTGCGGGTGAGATCGGCCGTGTATTGGCCGTATTCGGCCCCGATATCCACGACCACCAGGTCCCCGTCCTCGATGGTCCGCCGGTTGACGTCGTAGTGCAACGTGGTGCTGTTGGGGCCGCTTCCCACGATGGAGGGGAAGCCTACCCGGTCGGCCCCCAGGCTGCGGAAGGTGTATTCCACGACCGCTTCGACTTGATACTCCTTCATCCCCGGCTTCAGGGCGCGCATAGCCGCCAGGTGGGCTTCGGCGGTGATCGCGACGGCGCGGCGCAGCCTCGCCAACTCGGCCTCGTCCTTGACCATCCTCAAGCCATCGAGCACCGGCGCCAGATCGGCCACTTCCCGCCCGCCTTGCCGCGCCCACCGCACCGCCAGCGCGGTGTCGCCGGGCGGTCTCCGCAGCACCGTGTACACCGGTCCTCGGGTGCGCTCGAGGAGCGCGGCCCCCGCCGAATCGAGCGCCTCGAGCGGGAGCACGGTCCGGATCCCGCTTAGGCGGGAGGCCTCCGGTCCCGGGCCCAACCGCAAGCCGGTCCACAGTTCTTGCTGGGGTTCCCGGGGAGGCAGAAAGAGGATAGCGGGATCGGGCTCGCCGGAGCCGGCGGCCATGACCAACACGGCATCCGGCGTCTCCAGCTCGGTGAGGTAGAAGAAGTCGTCGTCCTGGCGGAAGTCGTTGTCCTGCACCACCTCGTTGTCCATGTCGCGGAGGCTCGCGGCCCGGACCACGACGATCCCGGAAGACAACCGGCGAAGCAGGGCTGCCCGCCGCGCTGCCGTGGCCGCGAGATCCACCGGACGGCCCGCGCCCGGCAGGGCGGCAACCGGATCCGGGGCGTTCGGGACCGTTTGCGCGGCCAGCGGCGCGGCCCACAAGAGCAGCAGGAGGGCTTTCACGGTGGCCAATTGTAACCGCCTTGACGGGCCTCCGTCGAGAGCGCCAAACTTGGACCCTATGAGCGACGACTTGGCCCGCCTCGAAGCCCGCGTCAGGGAGCTGGAGCAGGAGCGCAAGCACCTCCTCGCGGTGATCGAGATCTTGGAGGAGATCTCCGGCACCCTCCACTTCGTGGACATCCTCCAGAGCATCACCCGCAAGCTGGGCGAGGCCTTTGGTCTGGATCGCTGTTCCATCTTCCTGGCGGAGCGGGGCGGCAACCGGGCCCGCCTGGTGGCGTCCTACGAGGACCCCAGCATCCGCAACTACGTGGTGGATCTGGATCGCTACCCGGAACTGAAGCGGGCGCTCCAGTCGGGGGAGACGGTCTTCATTCCCGACGCCGCCAGCGATCCCAACCTCAAGCATGTGAAGGCCTCGCTGGCTTCGCGCAAGGTCAAGTCCATTACCGTGGTGCCGATCACGTGGCGAGGGGTGGCGATCGGCGCGATTTTTCTGCGCACCTTCCGCGACGGCCCCGCGTTTTCGGACGCCGACGTCCGCTTCACCCAAGTGGTGGCGAGCCTCACGGCCAAGGCCTTGCGCAACGCCTACCGGTACGAACGGCTGCTGAGCCGGGACTCGGAGCCCAAGGCCCAGGGCCGGCGCGCCGACCTGGAGCGCATCGCGCTGATCGGGTTCCTCAAGCGCTTCCTCGATGCCTTCCACCAGCGGGACGGCACCAGCGCCGAGGGGCTGTTGCCCCAGTCCTCGGGAGAGGAGCTGGATCGCCTGGTGGAGATCGCCATGGCCGTGGTGGCCGAGGAGGGCAAGGGCCGCTGACCCGGAACGCGCCTGAGACGGCGCGCCAGCGCGCCGCCCAACTCCGCCGGATCCTCCATCGCGCCAACTACGCCTACTACGTACTCGACGCGCCCGAGATGTCCGACGCCGAGTACGACCGCCTGTTCCGGGAGTTGGCCGAGCTGGAGCGGGCCTATCCCGACCTCAAGACCAAGGACTCGCCCACCCACCGGGTGGGGGCGGAGCCCGCGGCACAGTTCCGCAAGCACCGCCACCTGGTACCCATGCTCTCGCTGGCCAACGCCTTCAGCGAGGAGGAGTTGGCCCAGTGGGAAGACCGCAACGCCCGGCTGGTGCCGGAGGTGCGCCAGGCGGGCTACACGCTCGAGGTGAAGATTGACGGGGCCGCCGTGAGCCTCACCTACCGGGACGGCGTCTTGGAGATGGGCAGCACGCGCGGCAACGGGGTCGAGGGCGAGGACGTCACCGCCAACCTGCGCACCGTGCTGGACATTCCCCTGGCGCTCGACGGCCGGGGCTGGCCCTCGCTCATGGAAGTGCGGGGCGAGGTGTATTTGCCGCGGTCGCACTTCGAGCGCCTGAACCAGCAGCGGCTGGCCCAGGGCGAGAGCCCCTTCGCCAACCCGCGCAACGCGGCGGCCGGAGCGCTCCGCCAACTGGACTCCCGGATCACCCGGGCGCGCGGGTTGCGGCTGTTCTGTTTTCACATCGAGGTCCCGGGCGGCCGGCCGCCCTTCGAGACGCAGCACGAGCTGCTCGAGGGCCTCGAGGCCTGGGGTTTTCCGGTCGAGCCCCATCACCGATTGGTGAAGAACTTGCAGGAAGCCCACCGGGCCATTGCCGAGATGGAGGCCATGCTGGACCGCTTGGACTACGGGGCGGACGGCGTGGTGGTCAAGGTGAACCGCCTGGCCCTGCACGCCGAACTGGGGGTGGTGGGCGAGCGGGAACCTCGCTGGGCCATCGCGCGCAAGTTCGCGCCGGAAGTCGCGGTGACCAAGCTCGTGGACATCCAGATCAACGTGGGCCGTACCGGCAGCCTCAATCCCTTTGCGGTGCTGGAGCCGGTGGAAATCGGAGGGGTGACGGTTTCCACCGCCACGCTGCACAATTTCGATCTCATCGAGGCCAAGGACATCCGGGTAGGAGACGAGGTCGAGGTCACCCGTGCGGGCGAGGTGATCCCCCAGGTCTTGGGACCGGTACGGGAGCGCCGGACCGGCCGGGAGCGGAAGTTCCGGCGCCCCGAGCGGTGTCCCGTCTGCCATTCCCGGGTGGAGCAGCCGGCCGGCGAGATCATGGTGTACTGCCCCAACGTCTCCTGCCCGGGCCGGGTGCTGGAAGGTATCGTGCACTTCGCCTCGCGGGAGGCCATGGATATTCGGGGCCTGGGCTACGAGCGGGTGCGGGCCCTGCTGGACGCGCGGCTCATCGAGAATGTCGCCGATCTCTACGATCGGCGCCGGCTCAACGAGCAGAAGCTGCTGGGACTGGAGGGATTCGCCGAAAAGTCCGCCGGGCAGCTGACCGCGGCGATCGAGGCGTCCAAGACGCGACCCTTGTCCACGGTGCTGTTCGCCCTCGGCATCCGGCACGTGGGGGCTCAGGTTGCCCGGCTCTTGGCTCGCCAGTTTCCCACCGTGGAGCGCCTGGCGCGGGCCAGCGTCGAGGAGATCGCCGCCGTGCGGGGGGTGGGGCCCACCATCGCCGAGGCGGTGGTGGCGTTTTTCCGGGAACCGGAAAACCGCCGGCTGGTGGAGCGGCTCAAGGCTTTAGGCGTCAACCTGACCGAGCCCCAAGCGGCGGCCGGCGGACCGCTCGCAGGCCAGACGTATGTCATCACGGGGACCCTACCGACGCTGTCGCGAGCGGAGGCGGAGGACCTGATCGAAGAGGCGGGGGGGCACGTGGCTTCCAGCGTTTCGAAGAAGACCACCGCGCTGGTGGTGGGCGCAGATGCCGGCAGCAAGCTCGCCCGGGCCCGGGAGCTGGGGGTGGAGACCATAGACGAGGCGGAACTCTTGCGCCGCCTCGGGCGCAAGTCCTAACTTGCCGCGTCTTCTTCCCGCGGCGCGAAGCCCATGGCAACTGCGGTGGAGCTAAACGGCGATACCGTCGGCCT
Source organism: Gemmatimonadota bacterium (assembly GCA_037440225.1). Lineage (GTDB taxonomy): Bacteria > Gemmatimonadota > Gemmatimonadetes > Gemmatimonadales > GWC2-71-9 > JACPAP01. Next base: position 151,237 of record JBBIUN010000006.1, read on the forward strand.
CGGCCGGGGCGGCTTCCACGCCCTGCGGCGAGCCTTGGAAGAGCACCTCGGCGAAGAGGCCACGGGCGCCCTCCAAGCCGCGGGGCACGCCTCGGGCGTGGACCTCTACCAGTGCTTCCTGCGCTGGCTCGAGGCCGGCACCGGGCTCGCCGACCCGGGCGACCTCGACGCCAACGCGCTGGGCGAGGTGTTGGGCGACTTCTTCGCCGCGCTCGGCTGGGGCCGGCTATCGCTCAACCGCCTGGGGACCGCCGGGCTCGCCCTGGACACCGAAAACGGGATCGAGGCGGACCCCGCAAACCCAAGTGCCTACCCCGCCTGCCACCTTACCGCCGGCCTGCTGGCCGGGTTCATGAGCTGCCTGGCCCAGCGGGAAGTTGCGGTGATGGAGGTGGAGTGCCGCAGCGCCCATCACGCCCGCTGCCGGTTCTTGATGGGCCGCGCGGAAACCTTGGAGGCGGTCTATCAAGCGTTGAGCGAAGGCCGCGACTACCGCTCCGTGCTCGGGGAACCGTAGGCCAGCTGGCCTCGCGCCTCAGCCCTCCCGGCCGAGTTCGCGCAACTTGGCCGCGTACTCCGGCCGCAAGACGAACTCCCCATCCACGATGATCTCCCGGTCCCACGGCAAGATGATGAAGTTTTCGGTGGCCATGGCGTAGAAGTCGGGCTCGTAGGGGCCGGTCTTGAACGAGACCGCCGTCCGCACCGCCGCCGGTGCCAGCTTGCGCACCGCCGACAACGCCAGCTTGAGCGTCTCGCCGGTGTCACAGGTTTCGTCCACGACCAGCACGCGCCGGCCTCTGACACTGGGCGGCGGGGCGGTCACCAGGGTGGGGCGCGAGCTTTCGCCAAATCGGGTCACGGCCATGGAGGCGAAATCCCGCTGCAGGATGGAGGCGACCACGGCCCCCGGGATCACGCCGGCCTTGGCAATCCCCAAGACGATCTCAGGGTCATAGGCCCCGGCGATGCGCAAGGCCAGCGCCCGGCACAACTCGCCGAAGAACGTCCAATCCACTTCGAGGACGTCTCGCGGAGCCTGGGCGGCGGCGGGGGGGCGCATGGTCTGGGATACTACCACGCGGGCCGGCGGCTGACAACCGAGCCTGGGCGCGTTGCTTGGGTCCCCGGCGAACGGTATCTTGGCTCTCGGTATGGGGTTCTGGAAACGCCTCTTCGGCCGCGATCGCTCCCGAGGGTTGAAGCCCCAGCGACTCGATTACCTGAACGAAGCCCTGGCCTTGGAGCGCCAGGGCGACTTTGACGCGGCGCTGACCTCCTACCGGCTGGCGCTGCGCGACCAGCCGCACGACCCCCGCGTCCTGCAGAACATGGCCATCGCGTTTACCAAGACCCAGCGGCACGACGAGGCCATCCGCACCTATCGCCGGGCGCTGGAGATTGACGGCACCCTGGCGGGAGCCCATTACGGCCTGGCCTTCTTGCTGCTCAAGCGCGGGGAACGCGAGCAGGCCATCCGCCACCTCAAGGCGTTCTTGGCCCGCCCGCCTCGGGGCCCGGAGGCGGCCAAATGGATCGAGCACGCCCGCCAATCCTTGGCCGCGTTGGGGGAATCCGAAACGCCGTGAAGCGCGCCGCCGTCCTTGGGCTGCTGGCACTGGGCTGCAAGCTGCTGCTGGGAGATCCTGATCGCATCATCGCCATCGAGATCGTGGGGCCCACCGCCTACAGCGTGCCGGTAGGCGACACGGTGCACCTCAGCGCTCGGGCCCGGGCGGCCAACGGCGAGGAGGCGAAAGGCGCGCTCATCGAGTGGGCGGTCCTCGATACGGGCCGGGTCGGCATCGAGCTGGTGTCGCCGCAGGGCCTGGTGATCGCTCGCGATCCCGGACGCTGGCGGGTGCAGGCGAAGGTCGAAACCATCCGGTCCGATCCGGTCACCATCACCGTGACCGCCCCCGCCGCGGCCGGCGCGAGGCGATGAATCCTCCTCGTAATCTCAACCAGCTCTTCTTCGAGGCCGTCGAGCGCTTCACCACCAAGCGGGCGGCGCTCCGCTACAAGGCCGGGGGCACGTGGCACGACCTCACCCATCAGGAACTGGCGCACCGGGTCCGGCACGCGGCCTTCGGGCTCTACGAGTGCGGCATCCGTCCCGGCGACCGGGTCGCGATCTACGCCGGCAACCGGCCGGAATGGGCGATCGCGGACTACGCCTGTCTCACGGCCCGCTGCCCCGACGTGGCGATCTATCCCACCCTGCCGGCTCATCAGATCGAGTACCTGCTCAAGGATTCGGGGGCGGTGGCCATCTTCGTGGGCGGGCCCGAGCAGTACCGGGAACTCGAGCAGGTGCGGGACAACCTGCCTCAGCTCAAGACCGTGGTGACCTTCGAGGCCGGCGGGGAAAGCGGCGAAGCCATCCCCTTCCAGCAGCTCTTGCGCCTGGGCGCCGCAGCGGAAGCCAAGTACCCGAGCTACCGCGAGGACGCGCTGGCGGTGGCGCCCGAAGAGCTGGCCACCTTGATCTACACCTCGGGCACGACCGGCGAACCCAAGGGCGTGATGCTGACGCACGGGAACTTCTGCGCCAACGTGACGGCAGCCTTGCAAGTGCTCTCCATCGGGCCCCGGGACAGCTGCCTTTCCTTTCTGCCGCTCTCCCACAGCTTCGAGCGGATGGCGGGTCACTACACCATGCTCCACGCCGGAGCCACCATCAACTATGCGGAAAGCTGGGAGCGGGTGGCCGAGAACTTGCGCGAAGTCCGCCCCACGGTGGTGCTCTCCGTGCCGCGGCTCTACGAGAAGATCTACGCCCGGGTGCTGGAGCAGGCGCTGGCGGCGGGGACCGTCAAGCGGCGGATCTTCTTTTGGGCCCGGCGCGTGGGCGCGGCGTACGCGGACCTGCGGCTTGCGGGCCGGAGCGTCCCCTTCAAGCTGGCCGCGGCCTACGCGCTGGCCGATCGCCTGGTCTTCCGCAAGCTCAGGGCGCGCACCGGCGGGCGCATCCGGTTCTTGGTGTCGGGCGGAGCACCCCTGGCTCCGGAAATCGCCCGGTTCTTTTACGCCGCGGGGCTCCCTATCCTGGAGGGTTACGGGCTCACCGAGACCTCACCCGTGGTCGCGGTGAACGGCCTCGCCGCGCTCAAGCTGGGCACGGTGGGACGGCCGCTGCCGGGCGTCGAGGTCAAGATTGCCGAAGACGGCGAGATCTTGGTCCGCGGGCCCAACGTGATGCGGGGCTATTACGGCAAGCCGCAGGCCACCGCGGAGGCGCTCGACGCGGCCGGGTGGCTCCACACCGGCGATATCGGCGAGCTGGATGCCGAGGGCTTTCTCAGGATCACCGACCGGAAGAAGGATCTCATCGTGACCGCGGGCGGCAAGAAGATCGCGCCCCAGCCCTTGGAGAACCTGGTGCGGTCCAACCCGCTCTTCAAGAACGCGGTGCTGCTGGGCGACAAGCGCAAGTTCCCCATCTTGCTGGTGGTGCCGGACCTCGAGGTCCTGAAGGCTTGGGCGGCCAGCCGCGGCTTGCCCACGGCCGACACCGAGGCCTTCCTCAAGCAGCCCGACGTCATCGCCAAGGTCGAGCGGGAGGCGATGCTTCCGCTCCGAGATCTCGCGAGCTTCGAGATGCCCAAGAAGGTTCTCATCGTCAAGGACGATTTCACGGTGGAGCGCGGCGAGCTGACGCCCACGCTCAAGGTCAAGCGCGCGGTCGTGGAGAGGCATTACCAAGCGCTGATTGACGCAGCCTATCGCGAAGAGGGTGACGACCTCGACCTTTTCTCCCCCACCCAAAGGCCGGCCCCCGAAGCCAGCTGAACGAGATCCTCTGCTCCGGCGCGTTCGGCGATCGCCACCAGTCTCCGTCCCGGCAGCAGCACCCGCGCCCCTTCGCTCCACCACGGTTCGCAGCTCGCTTCCGCTCCGAGCACCACGCCGCGGGCCACCGCCTGGCGCAGCGGGATGCGGTGCGGGTGGACCAACAAGCTCAGGTGGGAACTCGCGCTCGCGCCGCTGGGCGCATTGACCCCAACGAAGTGCACCCCCTCGAGCAGCGGGGCCAGCGCGCCGGCCAGGCCCGCGGCGGAACCGATCAGCACCACCAGACCGCCCGGACCGCTGAGGCCGAGGAGCGCAGCCACCGCCACCGGATCCCCGGCCGATCCGTGCCCGGCGACGGGCGCGGGGCTGGTGGCGTCCGGCCCGCTGGCCGTAGGCCCGAAGTGCACCACGCCCCCAGCGATGGCGTACTCGCGCCGGCAGACGGGACATCCGACCACGCCCCGCACCACCACGCGGCCAACCATTTCTTCCGGCGCCACGACGCAGAAGGTGTCCTGGTGGGCTTCGGGACAGCGCAGGTATTCCGCGATTTCGATGAACACGCGATGCGGCGGCGCGCCTCAGCCGTTCACCCGAGGCCGCCGCCCGGCCGGCTCGCGGGCCCAGCGGCGCCGGTCGGGCTCACTCCAGCCAGCGGCCCCCGTGCACCAGGCGCAGGAATTCGTCCCGCGTCTTATGGTCATCGCGGAACGCGCCGCGCAGGGCGCTGGTGACGGCCTTGGAGTTCTGCTTCTCGACACCCCGCATCATCATGCACAGGTGATAGGCTTCGATCACCACGCCGACGCCGGCAGGTTCCAGGACCCGCATCAAGGCGTCGGCGATCTCGTCCGTCAGGCGCTCCTGGATTTGCAGCCGCCGCGCGAAGACGTCCACCAGGCGGGGGATCTTGGACAGGCCGATGATCTTGCCGTTCGGCAGATAGGCCACGTGCGCCTTCCCGAAAAAGGGCAGCAGATGATGCTCGCAGAGCGAGTAGATCTCGATGTCGCGCACCAGCACCATGCTCTCATGGCGCTCGTTGAAAACCGCCCCCACCACCACGTCTTCCACGCACGCCTCGTAACCTCGCGTGAGCCAGCGGAGCGATTCCTCCACCCGCTGAGGCGTCTCGCGCAGCCCCTCCCGCTCGGCGTCCTCGCCCAGGGCCGCAAGCATGCGCCGGACCAACGGCGCGATGGTTTCCCCCGCACCGCCGGCCCGCTTGAACGCCAGCGGCGGCGCCTTGGATCGCTTGGCCATGGGATGAGGCTACCGGGAGGAAGCGGCGAAATCAAGCGAGAGGCCGCCAAACAGACCGCCGGCGCACGGAGACCGTACGCCGGCGGCAGCATGCGCTTCGACCGGAGGAGTGGTTACTGAAGCCCGACCAGAAGGAACCGCGCCCTTGCCGAGACTGTTGCCTTCCCCCAGCGGGGGCCTGACATGGGCCCCAGCAGCGGACGCGCTATCGAGCCTTGTTGGCTCAGCACGCAAAGTCCTTCGGTCCGCATGCCGTCGCCAATATAGACTTGCCGGAAGGAGGGAGCAAGAGCGGAAACGCTCTCCCCCTACGAGTCTCCCTTGCTGCGCGTATCCCAGCGATGGGCTGCGATCACCGCCGCCGCAAACACCGCGAGGAAGAGCAATCCGGGAACGAGACAGGGCGTGACGGGATTGGCCATAAGTTAGGCGTGCGGGCAAAGGTGTGAGATGCGCCCAAGTGTAGGCCCGCAGCGAGAGCCCGTCAAGCCTGCTCGCTCGAGGGCATTTGCTCCTCTCCGCTTCCTCAGCTAGCCTTGTAGCGTATGCCGGTGCATCGTGGGCGCGCCATCCGCGCAGCCTGCCGCGCCCTGGCCGCGTGCGGCGTGCTGGCGGCCGCGAGTCCGCCCGCCGGCGGCCAGGCCCAACCGCGCGGCCTCGATCGGCCCGCCATCGCTCGGGCAGTGGTCGCTCGGATGGCGCTCAAGCCCGCTGAAACCGTGCTCTTCGTGGGCCGGCCTGGCGTCTTCGACACGCTGACCGCCTTGCTGCGCGCCGAGGTGCGCCGCGCCGGCGGCCGCGACCTCGGCGTGTACGCCACCGGGCCCGGCGCACCGGAGGATTGGGAGACGCCCTTTACCCGCGGCTCGCGCGGGGCTTCGCGCAGCGAGTTGGCCGAGTACCTCTCGGGCGTGGATCTCGCGGTCATGATGCCTGGTGCCAGCATCAGCGACACCGCCTATGCCGCCATGCAGGACGTGCTGCGGACCGGCCGGGGGCGAACCATCCACTTCCATTGGGCCGGAGCCTACGACCTCGAAGGGCGGCCCCTGCCGCTCACCGACGGCATCAGCCAGGTGTACCAGCGGGCGGTGATCGCCACCGACTACACCTGGCTGGCCGACGTCGAGCGGCGCTTCGAAGCCGCGATGCGCGGCGCCGTGATCCGGGTGACCACGCCGGCAGGCACCGACCTGTCGTTCGAGATCGGCAGCCGGCCGGTGATCCGGCAAGACGGCGATGCGTCGGCTGCCCGAGCCGCGCAAGCCAGGACGCTGGTGGAGCGCGAGGTCGAACTGCCGGCCGGGGCCGTCCGAGTGGCGCCGCTCGAGGCCAGCGTCACCGGCAGGGTGGCGTTTCCGCCGAGCTGGTGGGGCGGCGCGCGGGTCGAGGGCCTGTTCCTCACGTTCCAGCGCGGCCGCGTCATCGCTTTTCACGCCCGCACGCACGCCGACGCCGTCGCTGCCGAGCTGGGCCCTCCGGACGGCCCCGGTCGGGCCTTCCGAGAATTTGCCTTGGGCTTCAATCCCCTGCTTGCGGTCCCTACCGCCGAGCCCCGCTGGATCCCGTACTACGGCTATGGTGCCGGGGTGGTACGCCTATCCCTGGGCGACAACAGCGAACTCGGCGGCGCGGTCACCGGCGGGTACGTACGCTGGAACTTCTTCACCGACGCCACCGTGACCGTGGGCGGCGACGTCTGGGTCCGAGACGGCGTCCTGATCAAGCGCTAGCACCATGACCTACTTCGTGTCGGCCCTGGCCTCGCTCGCCCTGTGGGTGGTTCTCGCCTTCGGCCTGGCCATCCCCTCCGGTTGGGTCCACCTCTTTCTCGCAGCCGGCGCGGTGCTGATCGCCGCCGGCATCGTCGAGGCCGATCCTACGGGCCGCTCCCCGTCATAACGGTAGCTCCGTTCCCAGATGCAGGGCCTTGGCGCGGCGATAGACCAAGATCGCCGTGGCCAGGTCCTCGAGCGCCAGCCCCAAATTGATGGTCATGGTGCGTTCGTCGTCGCGCTCGCGACCGGGCTGCTTGCCGGCCACGATCTCGCCCAAGTCCGCATACGGCTCGGGAGTCTCGCGGAAGTATCCCTCTGCGCGATAGTAGCGCATTTGGGCCCGATCGTCCGTCGCCAGCTTGTCGGCTTCCCGAAGGGCGGCCCCCTGCCACGAGGAGTCGAAATCGAGCAGGGCCGCAAAGGCGCCGGGCGCAAGCCACCCGGGCTCGATGGGCGGGCGAGGATGCCTCAAGATCGGACCGCTGGTCACCACCAGGTCCAGCCCCCGGACCGCCTCCGGCAGCGTGCGCACCGGCTCGATGTCCAACGCCAAGCGCTGGCTCATCTCCCGCGCGTACCGCTGCGCCGTGCCGAAGACGAGGTCATACGCCTTGACCTTGGTGATGGGAAACAGGCAGCAGAGCGCCTCCAGGTTGCTGCGCCCCTGCACGCCGCAGGCCACGATGCCCACGGTCGTGCTGTCCCGGCGCGCCAAGTACCTGGCGGCCACCGCGGTGGCCGCCCCGGTGCGCCGGGCCGTGATCCAGGTGGCGTCCATCACGGCCAGCGGGAACCCGGTGTCCGGGTCATTGAGCACTAGCAGGCCGGAGATATAGGGCAGCCCTCGCTCGAGGTTGGAGGGATAGCCCGCAATCCACTTGAGCCCCGCGGCGTGGACGCTGGGAAGGTAAGCGGGCATCGCGTGAATGAACGCGTCGGGGCGGGGGTGGATGCCGGGTTTGGGGGGCATTTCGACGCGTCCCTCGCCTTTTTCCCGGAACATGGCCTCCACGGCCTCGATGATCTCGCCCATCGAAAGCCCGCTCGCCTCGACGTCCCGTCGGGACAGGTAGAGGATGGAATCCGGTTTCATGGCCTCTCTCCGCCTGCCGGGCGGCGCACATCTCCCAACAGGCGGCTCAAATCTCCCAGTTGGAAAACACCACGGCCCCGCCCGAGGCCATGGGCTCCTCGTGTCCTTGCCACCACATCCTGAGATCGGTCCAGCGCACGCGGTAGCCTCGTTCGATGAGATAGCGATAGGCGTCCCGGTAGGAGGTCTGACATCGGATGGCCACGCGCCGGAGCCCGAGTTCAGCCGCCACGGCCTCCAGCGCCGTCATGATCCGATGGAACGCCTCCGGCGAAGCGGCATAGAGCTTGAGCACCCGGAGTTCGTCGGCCGGCCGGCCCTCGACCAGCGGCGCCGAGTGGTACAGGGCAAAGGCGGTCGGCGCCCCCGCCGAATCCACCACCACCGTGTCGCCGAGCCCCAATTCCGCCGTCAGCTCCTGCTCCCGGGTGAAGTCGTAGCCGGCCATCGCGCTCTGCAGCCTCAGGCGACAGCGAGCCAGCCAGTCCCGGCGTTCCTCCGGGTCCGCCTCGCCGAGCCGCAGCCATGAGCCCCGGGGAGCCCGCTCAGCCACCTCGTTGGAGAGCGTGACGGTCAAGTACGCAGGACTGAACCCCAGCCGGCTGTAGAAGCCGATGTTTTCGGTGGTGCGCGGCATGGTCTCCAGTCCGATCACGCGTGCCCGCTGGGCCAGGAGCCAGTCCAGGGCGGACTTGATCACGGTCTTGCCCAACCCCAGGCCCTGGCGGTCGGGCCGGACGGCCAGCGGCCCCATCCAGCCTTCCTCGCCCGAATGATGCGCCACGTTGAAGGCCACCAGCTCGCCGCGCTCATCCAGCCACGCCATCGCGCCCGAGCCGGCATCGCGCAGGGCGTAGCGCCACACGTCCGCGTGGAGCTGGGGGACCCGCATGCCCACGAACCCGTCCTTGCGATAGCGGTCGGTGAACGCATCGGCGAACAAGCGGTTGAGCTGGGGGATCTGGCTCTCCAGCAACCGCACCGGGCCCTGCACCAGCCGCTCAGGCTGCCACATCTTGGGGTGCCCCCGGATCCTCGCTGACCACCGCCGCCCCGCGGCCCGGATCGAAGCTGACCCGGAGCACACGGTCCACCCCCGCCCGGATCGCCTCGACGTGGGTGATCAGCACCACCTGCGGAAAGCGGTCACCCAAGTGCCTGAGTAGGCTGATGACGTGCTCCCGGCGGTTCTCGTCCAGGGAGCCGAAGACTTCGTCGAGCACCAGCAAGCTCAAGGGCTGCCCCGCGCGCTCGGCCACCATCTGGCTGATCGCCAATCGGAGCACCAAGTGGGCGATGTCCTCTTCTCCGCCCGAGATCACCCGTTTGGCCACCCCGTCTTCCAGCACCATGAGGTCGTAATCCTCGTCCAGCTCCAGCTCCTGGTAGCGACCATCGGTCAGTTCGGCGAGAAACGCGGAGGCCAGCTCCGCCAGTTCCGGCCGCATCTGGGCGTTGAGGTCGGCCCTGACGTCGCCCAACGCCCGGTCCAGTTCGTCGTGCAGCCGCACGTCGCGCTTCAGGCGCTCCACCAACTCCGCCCGCGCGGCGCGCTCGGCCAGCCGCCGCGCGGCCATCTCCACCAACTGCTCGGCGCCCCGGACGTCGCCCCGCACCGTGGTCAGGTCCAGTTCCGCCTCGCGCACCGCCCGTTCGGCCGCTTCGTAGCGCTCCCGCGCTTCGACGAACGCCTCTTCCCGGTACCCGGCCGCCGCAATCGCCGCCGTCAGCTCCGCCAGGTGCTGCTCCCGCTGGCTCAGGGTTCGCTCCGCCGCCTCCGCTTCCGCCACCAAGCGCGCGGCACGCTCCGCCACCACCCGAAGCTGCGCCTCGAGGACCACGGCCGGCTCCAGCGCCTTCAGCTCCAGCCGCACCGCCTCGTGGCGCTCCACGTCGTAACGATCCGGCAAGGCCGCCGCCTCCCGCTCCAAGCTCTGCCGGCGTTCGGCCAGGTGGCGCCGCTCCGCGACCAGCTCCTCGCGGTCCCGCAGGCGCTCCCGCGCCTGCGTAGCGCTCGCCAGCGCCGCTTCCAGACGCGCCGCCGCCGCGCGCGCCCGCGCCGCCGCTTCCCGGACCGCCGCCGGCTCCTCCGCCAACTGCTCGACCCGCTGGCGGTAGTACTTCCCGTTGACCTCGAGTGCCTCCAACTGCCGCGACAAGGTTCCCACCACGGCCGCGTACTCCGCACCCAACGGCCGCAAGCAGGTGGGACACGTCCCGTCGGGACCGGCTTCTTCGATGTGCCGCAAGTGCTCCTGCAAGTCCCGATACTCCTGGCGCGCCGCATCCAGCTTGGTCTGGGCATCCTGCCGGTCTCGCACCCATGCCGTCCGCGCGCGCTCTTCCTCCGCCTGCGCGCGAGCGAGTTCCGCGTGCGCCGCCTCGAGGTCCGCTTCCGCCGCCCGGGCCTCCGCTTCGACCTCCCCCAAGTCGCGCAACCGAAGATCCGCGCGCTCGATCTGGCGGCACACTTCTTTGAGCTGGCCGGCCAAGGCTCGCCGGCGGTCGGCTGCCTGCGCCTCCCGCTCCAACAGCTCCAACTCCGCCCGCAACCGCCGGACCGCGTCCAACTGGGGCGCCAGCCGCTTGAGTTCGCCCTGCGCCTCCAGCGCCTGCGCCAGCTCCCGATCCAGCCGCTCGAAGTCCCGCCGCGCCTCCTCGACCCGCTGCACCGCCAGCCGGCGCTCGCCGTCCAGCGACAGCACCGACTCGCGCAGCGCCGCCATCCGCGACCACGCCGGGCCCACCGCGGCAAGGCGGCGCTGCGCTTCCTCCTTGCGGCGCTCGGCCTCGCGCACCCGCCCGCGCGCCTGCTCGAGCTGAGCCAGCGCCGCCTGTCGCTCCTCCTGCAAGACCCGCTCCTCCCCCAAGCCCTGCTCGGCGCCCGCCTGCTGGGCCCTGAGTTCCGAGCGCCGCGAGCGCACCAGATCCTGCGCCTCCCGCAGCTTCTCGTATCCCAGGATCTTGGAGAGAAACCGGGCTCGATCGGCTGGACCCATGCGGGCCATCACCGCCAATTCCTTCTGGTTGGTGAAGTAGGTATTGAAAAACTCCTCCCGGCTCATCCCCAGCACCCGCTCCAGCTTGGCCGTCACCTCCTGCTGGCTGTTGGCCACCGGGCGCTCGCCGCCGTCCTGATAGAGTTCCGCCTGGTACAGCCCCCGCACCACGCGGTACTCATGGGCTCCCAGGCCGAAATCCAACTCCACGCGAACCGGCGCCCGGGCCGGCGCCCGATTCCACCGCAGCGACTCCCGTCCCCCCCGCACCGCCGGCGACCCATACAGAGCCCAGGCGATGGCTTCCAGCAGCGTGGTCTTGCCTGCCCCGTTCGGCCCGATGATCGCCGTCACTCCCGGCCCGAACACGAGTTCGCTCTCGACGTGCTGGCGGAAATTGACCAGCTTCAGCCGGTGCAACCGCATCAGGACTCCGGCCGGGCGCGCTCGACCTCTGCCAGGTAGCTCCGCGCCAGAGCCACCAGCCGTTCCCGATCCAACTCCGCATCCAGCGGCCGGCGCGCGAGCGCCTCCACCACCAGATCGGTGAGCGTCCGCCGCGGGCCGGGCGCTCCCACGCCCACCTCGCGCCGCGGCGCCGGCCGGCGGATATCCAAATGGTAGTGCAGTGCCTGTGCCTTGTATTGCCGGATCAGGGCGTGGTCCAGCTCGCGCGCCACATAGCGCGGCACGTTCCAGACGAGCTGGCGCACGATCTGATCCCCGATGCCCCCCGGCACCCCCTCCACCCGCTGCCGAATCAGCGCGCTCAGCGCGGCGGCCGACGCGCCGGCTCCCTCGATCGGTTCCAGATCCACCACCCGTCGGGCCAGCTTCACCGGCTGAAATTCCACCCGCGGCCGCGCGGCAGCCGCCCCGAGGCCCGGAGCCTCCTCCGGCAACTCGACCAACAGCCACCCCTTCACGCCCGGCCGGCCCTCTCGTTCTTCGTCCTTCAGCTCGCCCCACGGATTGGGGCTCACGTACTCCAAGGCACCGGCGTACCAGGCGTTGGGCCGCACCTGGTGCGCCACGTGGTAGTGCCCCAGCGCCACGTAACTCCACCGCTCGGCGTTCAGCTCCCCCGGCTCGATCGGTGGGCCCGCATGGTCGTACCACCATTCGTCTCCGGGCAAGAGGCCGGCCAGCCGCCCGTGCACCAGCAGCACGTTGTAGCGGGCGTCCCCAGCGGGCACCAGGCGGGGCCGGGCCGCAACCGCCGCCGGATACGGCACGCACAAGACCGAAAGATCCAGACGGGCGAACTGCACATAGCGGGCTTCCTGCGGCACGACGGCAACGTCCGGAAGCGCCTCGAAGAGCTTGAGAATGGTGCCCGTTTCCGCTGATCGGGGGGTGTCGTGGTTGCCACCGATGATCACGATCGGCGCAGCCGGCACCCCCTCGCGCAAGCGGCGGAGCTGGTTGAAGGCATGCAGAATCGCCGGATTCGTGGGACGAACCGAATGAAACAAATCCCCCGCCACCAGCACCACGTCCGGCTGCGCGGCGATCACGTCGTCCACCGCCCGCCGGAACGCCTGGGCCACGTCCGCCTCCCGCTGGTTGATACCGTGCGGGGTCTGCCGATGGTACTGCCGGAAGCCGAGGTGGATGTCCGCGAGGTGGGCGATCCTCACGGCGGGCGACCTCGAGTCGGACCGCCTCCCGTCACAGGCGCACCGTAAGCCTGAGGCTCAGGCTCCAGGTGAGTTCGGCCATGCGCGGCGTCCCGGCTGCGTTCACGCTGCGCAGCCGGCCGATCACCCGCGCCTGGCCCGCGCCCGCGACATAGGCGTTCCACCCGGTGGACCACACCAGGCTCGCCGCCTGCGACCCGGCGAGTTCCACCGCGGCGCTGTCCCCCGCGTCCGACGCCGGCAACGTCACCGGCCCGATGGGATGCTTCACGGTCAAGTACGCCAGCGTATCGACCCCGCGGGCCGCAACACTGTCCAGCGTGACGGTGGCCACCGCGGGCACCGAATCCCGGAGCGTGATCTCCAACAGTTGCGCCAGCTCCGCGGGCAGCCGGTAGGTCACGCGCACGGTCCAGGTATCGCCGGGCGCCGCCCCTCGGCCGGGGAGGGCCACCCCGTTCCAGGAGAGAATCCCGGCGCCGGCCGCCGGGTCCGCGGGCAGGGCGTCGGCCCCGGACTCGATCTCGAGCCTCTTGTCCACGTCGAGCCGGATGGGACGGCCGGTCGCCTGAGGCGCCCCTTCCTTCCAGGCTTGACCCACGAGCCGCGCGCGACTCTTGAGCGAGTCGTACCGCAGCTCCACGACGCGCGATCCGCCTTGGGCGGCCACCACCCGGTGCGTAATCCCGGCGCTGGCCGTCATCTCGCCCACCACGCTGTCGCCCACCGGCTGGCCCGCTTCGTTGATCTCCCGGAACACCATGGTGCCGCGCAATGCCGTGATGGTTCGCACCGGCGGACCCACCCGGCCCGCCAGCTCGAGACTCACCACCTGCGCCCGCAGTCCAGCCGGATGCCCCGCCCATGCTAGGCCGGCAAGCATCAGAACCCCACGCCTACTCGCTCGCATACGGGTCCTCCATCGAGCGTAACGGTCTCACCCCCGCTTCTGCTACATCCCGGCCCTCGCGCGGCACCCTGGGCCCCAGGCGAGCCCGGAAGAATTCCAGCACGTTGGCCGGCCGCGCCCGGTGCGTGGCCAAGAGGGCGCGCCGCACGTCGTCCGGATCCCGGCCGGCAACCGCATCCCGCACGCTGGCCGCTTCCACCCGCCGGTCCAGGGATGCCAACTGGCGGGCCACGGCCTCGTCGAAGGCCAGTTCCGGCGCCGGAGGAAATTGGGCCAACCCCTCGGTCCCCAACATGGCCGCCGGGCGCGGGAATCGCACGAAGACCGGTTGGGCAAAATGGGGATGCCGCACCATGACCTCGCCCTTGGGCAAGGTGGCCAGCTTGACCCGCGTGGCCGCCGACAGCCCGTGGTAGCCCGGCGTGCCCAACTCTTCGGGATCGCTCCGCCCCACGATCACCGTCCCCGCATTCCCCACCACCCGGCGGTGAACCTGCGAGCGAAACTGTTGCGCCCCGAACAGCACCAATCCCAGATACCGGCCCCGCTCGGAAATGTCCAGCAGCATCCGGCGCACGTAGGTGTCGGCCGCGTCGGCCGCAGCGTACTGGTTCAACTCGTCCACCAGCACGATCACGTGATCCACCCCCAAGTCCCGGCGCTCCAGGCGCTCCCTGAGCTTGGAGACCACGCGCGTGAATACCAGATCTTGAACCAGGGCGTCGGTACCCGCCAGGTCCAAGACGTACACCGCCCGATCCTCGAAGGCGCCAAACGGCAAGTCCGAGACCACGCCTTCGTCCGACACCAGCCCCTTGCAGCGCACCGACACGTTGAGCAGCCGGTTGCGCACCTTGCGGATCGTGGCCACATGGTGCGTCCGCCACAGGTCGCTTCTGCCGCGCCCCCGCTCCAAGCCGTCGAAGATGGCCCGGAACAACGCTTCCAAGTCCGCAAAGGTCGCCACCCGGTGCACCCCGCCCCAGTCGTCGCGGAACTCCTTGCCTACGACCCGGTCCGCCAGGAAGTCCAAGAACGCATCCGCCTTGGCGTCTATGTCCTCCCGCGTGAGCAGCACCTCGGCGTACTCCAGCACCTCGGAGAGCCCCCAGACCAACGGCTGCACCCCGCCCGCGAGGTCCGGGTGGGTGCGCAAGGTGTTGAGCTGCACCCCATCAGGCTTGAAGGGGGCGTAATACCGCACCCGATCGAACGGTTTGGGCTCCAGACCCAGCGCGCCGTACACGGCCCGCTCCTCCTCGCTCAGCGCCGCCGGCCGATCCAAGAAACACAAGTCGGCGCCCTTCACGTTGAAGCAGACCGCCGCCACCGTCCCCTTGGCTCGCGGGAAGTGCTGGAAGACCCCCTGCAGCAGAAACAGCATGGCGCTGGTCTTGGTGGCCAGGCCCGAGATCCCGCTCACGTTGAGATGTGCCGCCTCCGGCCCCACGAGAAAATCGAAGTCCAAGCGCACACCGGCCCGCGAGGCGCCGGTGCCGTACAGGCCCACCGGCACCCCTCCCGCATAGGCGTCCATCCGCAGGGCGGCCTCGACGTCCTCCGGCGTCGCCAAATACACCGCCGCGATCGGCACCGGCCGGAGCGGCTCGCCCGGGACTTGCCGGAGCACCGCCGCGGTCCACAGCACGGTCTCGAAACCCGCGGCACCCTCCGCCGCGGCTGCGCGAGCCCCCGTTGCGGGGCCGGATTCTGTCCCGCTTGCCGCACCCTCTTCCGGCGCCGCGCCTCGGTAGCGCACCCCGTCGGTGACCACGGCATAAATGCGCCGCCCATCTTGGCCCTCCACCCGCACCAGCGACCCGATCCCCACCGCTTCCTCCCCCGCCCGCGCCGCAAAGCGAAACTCGTAAGGCGTGGCCGGAGCTTCCGGCGTGGCCACCACCTGACCCACTCGCATCAGTCGCCCACCTCGAGGTCCATCAGTCACCCACCTTGAGGCCTACGACCAGCCCGTCTCGCACCGGGATCACGACGCTCGCCAGGCGGGGATCGCCGGCCGCCAGCCGGTTGAAAGCCCGCATCCCCTCCACGTCGGGCGCCCGGTCTCGCACGTCGGTCACGCGTCCGTTCAGAAAGGCGTTGTCGCACAGCAACCACCCGCCCCTGCGCAACAAGCGCATGGCGTGCGAGAAGTACTGCTCCAAGGGCTCCTTGTCGGCATCCAGGAAGACGGCATCGAACCCCGCCGGGAGCGCCGGCAGGACGTCCAGCGCCCGCCCCTCGATCAGTTCCACCCGCTCCGCCAGGCCGGCTCGGGCGAACGCGCGCCGGGCCACGCCCGCGTGGCGAGCGTCGGCCTCGATGGTGGTCAGCTTGCCGCCGGCGGGCAGGGCCCGGGCGATCCAGATGCCGCTGTAGCCGCCCAGGGTGCCCACTTCCAGCACGCGCCGCGCGGCGATCGCGCGAAGCAAGACCTCGAGAATCTTCCCCTCCGCCGCGGAGATGGCGATGTCCGGCAGGCCCGTGGCCTGCTGCAGGGCGCGAACCTCTCGCAAGGCATCGTCTTCCGGAGCGAACAGCTGCTCGGCGTAGGCGAGGAGCTGCTCGGGACTGGGCATCGGTGGCTCAGGCGCCTTCGCGGGGACGGGGAAAGGGCGGAACGTGCCAGAGCCAGAATCCGGCGATCTCGCTGCGATCGTCCAGCTCCAGCATCAGGTTTTCGGCCACCTGGACCAACTTCACCCGCCGCGGTGCCCCGACCCGAAGATGGATCACCGCGTCATCGGGCGATTTTTCCGCGGTCATGGAAGTATCCACCTCCACCGACGCGATGCCCGGCTGCGAGGCCCGGGCCGGCAGCCAGAGCCTGCCCCGATCGGCGGGGGGCGGCGGCGTCAGATCCGGCACGGTCCGGGTCTCGGGCCAGACCACCACCTCGATGCCCCGGAGCTGGCCGCCCGCCACATCCAGCACGGCAAACGAGCCGTCCGCCCCTTCCAGCTCGACCGTACCGGTCAAGCCTTCGGCCTTGCCCGCGCCCCGCACCTGGCCCGACAGGATCTCGGTCTCGGGGTCCCACTTGAAGTGGACCGTGGGCAGTTTGCCCTTCAGGGGTTCGACGCGAGCCGCAAATCCCATGTCGCGGTCCTGGAGGAAGAGGGTGGGCTCACAGGATACCCAGCCGGTAGCGGGCTTGCAAGGAAAACCGGGGCGTCATGGTCCGGCCCGCACCCCCTCCAGGCGGCGGGCGAAGCGGGTCAGGCGCTCCAAGGCGCGGGCCAGATCGCGCTCCGAGGCGGCGTAGGAGAGGCGCACCCAGCGCGGGTCGCCGAAGGCATCGCCCGGCACCAGGGCCACGCCCTGCTCCGCCATGAGGCGCTCGCAGAAGGCCGCGCCACTGGGCAGGTCATCGCTGAAGTACCCGTCCACCCGGAAAAACAGATAGAACGCCCCCAAGGGCTCCACGAATTCCACGCCCGGCATCTGTTCCCGGAAATGGGCGACCACCAGATCCCGCCGCCGCCGGAACGCCTGGACCATCTCCGCCACCGCGGCTTCCACCCGCTCGTCCCCGAACGCGGCGGCCGCCGCCCACTGCGCCGGGTGGCACGCCCCGCTGGTCACGTGCGTCTGCAAGGCCGCCATGGCCTTGGCCACCGGTTGCGGGGCCACCGCCACCCCGATGCGCCAGCCCGTCATGGCGTAGGCCTTGCTGGCTCCATAAATGACCACCACCCGCCCCAACAATTCGTCCGGCAAATCGAACACCGACGGCGCCGGCCCAGAGCCGTAGTGGATGCGCCGGTAAATCTCGTCCGAGATCAGCCAGATGCCTCGCTCCCGCGTCCATTCGGCGATGGCCTTGATCTCGGCACGACTGTACACCGCCCCCGTGGGATTGACCGGCGAGCACAAGATGAGCCCCGCCACCCGGGGGTCCCAGGCGGCCTGCAAGGCTTCCACGTCCACCTTGAGACTCCATTCGATCGCTCCCTCCACCATCACCGGCTCCGCCCGCGCCAGCCGCACGATCTGCGGGTAGGACACCCATGCGGGCGACGGGATCAGCACCCGATCGCCGGGGCCGAACAGCGTAAAGCAGGCGTTGAAGAGCGACTGCTTGGCACCGGTGGACACCACCACGTGATCCGCGTTCACCGGCCTGCCGCCCGAGAGCAACGACAGGTGCCGCGCCACGGCCGCCCGCAGATCCAGAATCCCCGCCGCGGGGGGGTACTTGGTCTTGCCCTGCTGGATCGCCCGCATCCCGGCCTCCGCCACCAACCGGGGCGTTTCGAAATCGGGCTCCCCCGCCGAGAGGTCAATGACGTCCTCCCCCGCCGCGCGCCGGCGCTGAGTCTCCTGATTGATGGAGACCGTCTCGGACGGTTTGAGGTAGTCGAGGTTCTGGGACAACCGGTCCGGATCGGAACGGGAAATAGCGGTCATGCGCGATGCTCCCTCAGGTGGTTAAGGGATCCACGGGTCGGCTCATTGGCGGTCGCGCCGGCCTGAGCCCGCGCGGCCCCGACTGATCTGATCCTGGTACGGCGGCAGCCCGTCACCGGGCTAGCACTCCGTGACGCTCGAGGATGGCGCGGGTGGAATCCAGCGGCAGGGCCGTTGCGGTCCCGCGGTAGCCCCTGACCGTGGTGGCGAGAAATAAGGAATTGTAAATCGCCTCCTCCGTGGCCTCGATGGCGGCTTGGAACAGCGGGCTCATCGCCTCGTTGCTCACCGGCGGCGCGGTGCCTCGCGCAGCCACCGGCACCGTGCTGAAGGCAATCACGTAGTCACCCGAGCCGTTGCTCAGCGCACTGCCGGTACGCGCCAATCCCGCCAGCGCGCGACGGGCCAACCGCCCGAGGTTCCGATGCTCGAGCGGGGCATCCGTGGCCAGCACGATCATGATCGAGCCGTCGGCCGCATCCTCTTCCTCCCCCCGCTTCTCCGGGGAGAGCCCAAGCTCGTCCCTGAGGTAGTAACGCCCCAGCTCGACGCCCACCGGCGCCCCGGCGATCTGGAGAATTCCTCCGAAATTGGTCTGCACCAGCACGCCTACCGTCCAGCCTCCCAGCCGCTGCGGCAACCGGCGGCTCGAGGTCCCGATCCCCCCCTTGAACCCGAAGGCGATCGTCCCCCGTCCCGCCCCGACGCTCCCCTGCTCCACGGGGCCACCCCTCGCTTCTCGGATCGCCCGCAGCACGTCCGCCTCCCGAACCGGCCGGGACCGAATGTCGTTCAGGGTTCCGTCGTTGGTTTCCCCAACCACCACGTTGATCGAGCGCACCGCCTCGTTGCCCTCCAGCGCGAGCAAGTAGCTCAGCACGGCATCCGCCGCCCTCGGCACGCACAGCGTGCAGGTGAGCACGATGGGCGATTCTAGCTCGCCCAACTCTTCGACCTGGGTAAAACCCATCAACTTGCCGAATCCGTTCCCCACGACCACCGCGGCCGGCACTTTCTCCCGGAACACGTTGCCGCCGTGCGGGAGAATCGCGGTCACTCCGGTGTTGATCGAATCGCCAGCCGTGATCGTGACCTGCCCCACCCGCACCCCCGCAACATCGGTGATGGCGTTGAGCGGCCCCGGCGGCAAGACGCCCACCACCACGCCGAACTCCCGGGCGCTGGGCCGGCCCTGAGCCACCAGGCACCCGAAACCCCCGGCCAGCGACAGCACCATGGTCCAACCGGCAACGCACCAGCGCATAACGCTGCTACGAATCTACTGCCCCTTGCGCAACCGTTGCCATCGGCTAGGCCCGCGGCTACTATCCGCCCAGGCAGTCCCGAGCCGGCTCCGGCCCTGCGCTCGCCAGGCCACGAACCGGGTGCGGGGGGCTCCTGCCGGGCGGCGCAGGGCGGCGCCCAACGAGCGTCCCGCCCGCCGGGCGGTTCCGCGAGGCAGCAGTTCTACGGGGCTGCCTGTTTGACAACCGAGGCACCTGTGACCTGGAACTGGGATTTCGCGCTGGACGTGGCCCATCGTGCCGCCCTCGAAGCCGGCAAACCGCTAGTGTACGTCTGCCCAGCCGCCGGCTGGGCGGTTCGCCCCTTGGGCGCGGCGCTCCCCCCGGCAGACACCCTGCCCGCCACCTTGGTGCTGGTTCCAGAAACGCCAGCGGCCGTTGACCTGGCGCTGGCGCTCCAGGTCGAGCCGGGTCTCCTCCCTCTTCACGCGACCACGGGCATCGCCCGCACCCAGAGCCTGCTGCGTCAAGGCCGGGTGCGCACCTTGCTCGCCACCCTGCCGGACACCCTCGAACTGGTGCGGCGGGCGGCCTTGCAGCCCGAGCGCTTGGCGCGCGTGGTCATCGCCTGGCCGGAACTCATGCTGGCCTCGGGCGGCGGGGAAGCACTGGATACCGTGCTGGCCGACGCCCACCAGGCCGGCCGCGTGGTGCTCACCAGCGACGAGGCCGCCATCGCCGATTTCCTCGAGCGCCATGCCCGCCGCGCACCCATCGCCTGGGCCGCTCGCCTGCCGGAGGCCCCCTCGGGCGAAATCCGCTGGGTGACCTGCGAGCGCGCCCGGCGGGCGTGGGCCGCGCGGGCGGTTCTGGACGCCCTGGATCCCGCCAGCGCGATCATTTGGGACCCCTACCCTGAGGCGCCAGCCCGCTTCAAGGACTTGGCCGCCGAGCCCGGAGTGCGCATCGCAGGCCCCGGAAGCGAACTGCCGGAACCGGCGGAGGTGGCCCTCGCGCTGGATCTACCGAGCCCGGACCTCCTCACCGCCCTAAGGGAGGCTGCCCCAGTAGTGGTCGCGTTGATCGGGGCCTGGCAGCATCCTTACCTCTCGCGGCTCGCAGCGCGGCTGAAGGCGCTGCGCCTGGATGGCCCGCCGGACCGGGCGCGGGAGCAGCTGTTCCGGCGGCGGCAGGCCATCCGGGATCGCCTGGCGGCCGGGGTGCGGCCTGCGGATCTCCTGGCGCTGGAGCCGCTGTTCGACGAATACGACCCGGCCCTGGTGGCGGCCGCGCTGCTGGCCGACTCCGGCGAAGCTCCCGGCGCCGAGACCACGCTGGTCACGTGGGCGCGCCTCCACATCAATGCCGGGCGGCAGGACCAAGTGCGTCCCGCCGACTTGGTGGGGGTTCTGCTCAACGTGGCAGGCTTGGCCAAGGAGGACGTGGGCCGGATCGAGATCCGGGAGCGCTTTTCGCTGGTGGATGTCCGAGCGGAACTCGCCGAACGCGCCCTGCGCGGCCTTGCCGGTGCCACCATCCGCGGCCGGCGGATCGCGGCGCGGCCGGACCAACGTTGAGCCGGCTCGGCGAGTACCGCACTGCCGCCGCCTAGCGCCGGCGGTTCAGCGCTGCCTTGAGCTTGGCGCCGGCGCGGAACAGGGGCGCCAGCGCGGCGCGAATCTGGATGGCTCTCCCGGTGCGGGGATCGCGGCCGCTGCGGGCCCGCCGCTGGCGGGCATGAAAGCTGCCAAAGCCCGTGATCTGTACCCGCTCCCCGCGCTTGAGCGCGGTCGCGATGATACCGTCCATCCCGAACATCGCCTCGACCGCTCGCGTCGCCTCCGCTTTGCTGAGCCGGGCACGCTCCGCGAGCGCCGCGATCAGCTTCCCCCGGTTCACGTCGTCCTCGTCATGATGGCTCCGTCGCGTCGCTGGGCAGGGTGCAATATCGCCGGCCGCAAACCGGCCGCAACCCCGCTTGCTCCCCGCCTGCACCCGGGATAACGTCCCCCGCGTTCCGCCAACGAGAGGCTGCAGGGATGTACCACGGCACCAAGCCCGGGTGGATCGAGGTGATCACCGGGGTGATGTTCAGCGGCAAGAGCGAAGAACTCATCCGGCGTGTGCGGCGTGCCGTGATCGCGAAGAAGCGGGTTCAGGTCTTCAAGTCGCATCTCGATGACCGCTACCACGTCTACTCGGTCACCACGCACGACGGGCTGGCGGTCGAGGCGGTGCCGGTCAGCACCGCCTTGGAGATCGCCCAGCAGGTGCGACCCGACACGGCCGTCGTGGCGATTGACGAGGTGCAGTTCCTCGACGCCGGCATCGTGCGGGTCGCCTCGGACCTGGCCCGCCGCGGCGTTCGGGTCATCCTGGCGGGGACGGATACGGATTTTCGGGGGGAACCGTTCGGGGCCATGCCGCAACTCCTGGCGGTGGCCGAGATCGTGGACAAGCTGCACGCCATCTGCGTGATCTGCGGAGACCCTGCCTGCCGCAACCAGCGCCTGCTCAACGGGAAGCCCGCCCCGTACGACTCCCCCACCATCATGGTGGGGGGCAGCGAATCCTATGAGGCGCGCTGCCGGCACTGCCACGAGGTCCCGGCCCCCGATGCCGCGCAGACCACCCTGCTCTAACCCGCGCGGCCCCTCGGGCCCGACCCCGGGATCGGGGGCAGGGAAAGCGGCTTGCGCCGTTCGGAAAGCCGCCTCCATCCGGGGAGGTCTCCGCCCCTCGCCTCCGCCGCCCTGGCCGGCCGGTACCGGCCCTAGGCCGTGCTCAACGTCGCCCTGACCGGCAACGCCGGCGCCGGGAAGTCCACCGTGGCGCGCTGGTTCAAGGCCTGGGGAGCCACCCTGATTGACGCCGACGAGCTGGTGCGCGAGCTGGAAGGCCCGGGTTCCCCGGTTCTGGCTCGGATCGTCCAGCGCTTCGGCAACGATCTCTTGCTCCCGGACGGAAGCCTCGATCGCGCCCGCCTGCGCCGCCTGATCCTCGACGACCCCACCGCCCGCGCCGCGCTCAATGCCATCGTCCATCCCGCCGTGGAGGCGCGGCGCGAAGCCTTGCTCGAGGAAGCCCGGGCCCGGGGAGACCCGATCGTGGTCAGCGATATCCCGCTGCTCTTCGAAGCCGCTCATCCTGAAGCCTTCGACCTGGTGGTGCTGGTGGACGCTCCCGAACCGGTGCGCCGCCAACGCCTGCTCGAGCGGGGGCTCAGCCCCGAGGAAGTGGATCGCCTGATGGCCGCCCAATGGCCGGCCGAGATCAAACGCGCACGAAGCCACGTGGTGCTGGAGAACGCCGGCACGCTGGAGGAGCTGAGGCAGGCCGCCTGGGACGCCTGGCAGAAAATGAAAAACCGGCTCCCGGTTTCCTGAAGACCCGGCCGCTTGACACCCTCCGGCCGGGTACATAACCTTTGCGCGCGATCAATCCGAGCACGGCCATCCGATGTCACTCATCCCGGACAATCTCCACTACACGGAAGAACACGAATACGTCAAGCCGACGGACACCGCCGGGGTGGTCCAGGTCGGCATCACGGACTACGCCCAGAGCGAGTTGGGCGACGTGGTGTACGTGGATCTGCCGGAAGTGGGCGAGAAGTTCGGGCGGATGGACGTGTTCGGCACCATCGAGGCCGTCAAGGCGGTCTCGGAGTTGTTTTGCCCTGTGGCCGGCGAGGTGGTCGAGATCAACGAAGCCTTGGAGAACGACCCCAGCTTGGTCAACAAGGATCCCTACGGCGAGGGCTGGATGATCAAGCTCCGCGTGCGGAACCCCGCGGAGCTGGAGCAGCTCCTCGACGCCAGCGACTACGCGCAGCACATCGGCGAGTAGCCGCTTCCCGGAATCCGCCAGGCGCCGCCGGCAGCGACCCACGCCCTGGGCACTCCCCGGGGCGTTTGCACGAATGGGACCTGACCATGCCAACCGCATCGCCATCATCTGACGCCCGCCGCGCTACCGCGCCCGATCTGACCCATCCGGATGCGTTCGTCTCCCGCCACCTCGGGCCTCGGCCCGACGAGGTGCGGCAGATGCTCGAAACCCTGGGTTACGCTTCGATGGAGGCCTTCATTGACGACGTGGTGCCCGCCGACATCCGGCTCCGCCGCCCGCTCAAGTTGCCAGCGGCGCGCACCGAGCCGGAGGTCCTGGCCGCGCTCCGGGAGATGGCCTCCCGCAACCAGGTCTTCCGTTCCTACATCGGCATGGGCTACTACGACTGCATCACGCCCGCGGTGATCCAGCGGAACGTGCTGGAGAACCCCGGGTGGTACACCTCGTACACCCCGTACCAGGCGGAGATCTCCCAGGGACGGCTGGAGGCCCTGCTCGTCTTCCAAACCATGGTTGCCGACCTGACGGGGCTGCCCATTGCCAACGCCTCGCTCTTGGACGAGGCCACCGCCGCCGCCGAAGCCATGGCCATGTCCCTCGCCGTACGGCACCCGGACCACCCGGTCTTCCTGGTGGACCAGGACTGCCACCCCCAGACCATCGCCGTGGTCCGTACCCGCGCGGAAGCCCGGGGCGTGGAAGTCCGAGTGGGCGACTGGACGGCGTTTACCTTCGGCCCCGAGGTCATCGGAGCGCTGGTCCAGTACCCCACCACCTACGGCGCCGTCGAGGACTACCGCGCGCTGTGCGACCGGGCCCACGCGGCCGGAGCGCTGGTCACCGCAGCCACCGACCTCTTGGCCCTCACGCTATTGGTGCCGCCCGGCGAGTGGGGCGCCGACATCGCGGTGGGGAACTCCCAGCGCTTCGGCGTCCCGCTGGGCTACGGCGGCCCCCACGCCGCCTTCTTCGCCACGCGCGAGCCGTACAAGCGCCACATGCCCGGCCGGATCATCGGCGTCTCCCGCGACAGCTCCGGCCGACCCGCCCTGCGCATGGCGCTCCAGACCCGCGAACAGCACATCCGGCGCGAGAAGGCCACGAGCAATATCTGCACCGCCCAAGTGCTCCTGGCCGTGGTGGCCGCGATGTACGCGGTCTACCACGGGCCCGAGGGACTCACCGCCATCGCCCGGCGGGTCCATCGCCTCACCGCCCTCTTGGCCCAGGCCCTGGGCCGGCTGGGCTACCGGGTGGTGCATTCGGCGTTTTTCGATACCCTGAGGGTCGAGGTCTCCCAGGGCCAGCGCGCCCGCCTGCTCAAAGCGGCGCGCGCTCGCCGGATCAACCTGCGGGATATCCCGCCTGACGGCCTCGGCATTTCGCTGGACGAGACCACCTCGCTCGAGGACGTCGAGGACCTGGTGGCGATCTTCGCGCTGGGCCGCAGCAGGCGGCCCGCGGTGCGCCGCCTGGCCGCCCGCGCCGCGGAGGCCATCCCGCCCGCGTTCCGCCGGCAAAGCTCGTTCTTGCAGCATCCGGTCTTCCATCGGTATCGCTCGGAGACCGAGATGTTGCGGTACCTCAAGACGCTCGAGGACCGGGATCTCTCGCTCACTTCGGCCATGATCCCGCTGGGCTCGTGCACCTTGAAGCTCAACGCCACCGCCGAGATGGCGGCGATCACCTGGCCGGAGTTCAACCGGCTGCACCCCTTCGCCCCTCGGGAACAGGCCCGAGGCTACCAGCAGCTCTTCGCCGAGTTGGAAGCCTGGCTCGCCGAGATCACCGGCTTCGCCAAGGTCTCGCTTCAACCCAACGCCGGAGCCCAAGGTGAATTTGCCGGGCTGCTGGTCATCCGAGCCTACCATCGCGCCCGGGGAGAGGGACACCGCACCACCTGCCTCATCCCGCAGTCCGCCCACGGCACCAATCCGGCCAGCGCGGTGATGGCGGGGATGAACGTGGTGGTGGTGAAGACCGACGCCCAAGGCGACGTGGACCTGGGCGATCTCGAGGCCAAAGCCCGAGCGCACGCGGATACGCTGGGCGCCCTGATGATCACCTATCCTTCCACCCACGGGGTATTCGAGGCCGGCATTCGCGAGATCTGCGACATCGTGCACCGCTACGGCGGTCAGGTGTACATGGACGGCGCCAACATGAACGCGCAGGTGGGCCTCTGCCGGCCAGCCGACATTGGGGCCGACGTCTGCCACCTCAACCTGCACAAGACCTTCTGCATCCCCCACGGGGGCGGAGGCCCCGGCATGGGGCCCATCTGCGTGGCCCGCCACCTGGCGCCGTTCCTGCCGGATCACCCCGTGGTGCCCCTCGGCATCAAGCACGCGTGCGGCACCGTCTCGGCAGCGCCCTGGGGGAGCCCCTCCATTCTGCCCATCTCATGGGCCTACATCGCGCTCATGGGACCGGAGGGCCTCACCCAGGCCACCCGCATCGCCATCTTGAACGCCAACTACATTGCCCGCCGGCTCGCCGGCCGGTACGCCCTGGTCTATTCCGGCAAGAAGGGCCTGATCGGTCACGAATGCATCCTGGACACCCGCCCGTTCAAGCAGTCGGCCGGCGTGGACGTCGAGGACATCGCCAAGCGGCTGATTGATTACGGATTCCATCCGCCCACCGTCTCCTTCCCGGTCCACGGGACCTTGATGGTGGAGCCCACCGAGAGCGAGCCCAAGGCCGAACTGGATCGGTTCGTCGAGGCCATGCTGGCCATTCACGACGAGATCCGGGAGATCGAAGAAGGCAAGGCGCATCGCCAGAACAACCTGCTCAAGGGCGCGCCGCACACCATCGAGGTCCTGACCGCGGACACCTGGGACCGGCCCTACTCTCGCCAGCGCGCGGGCCTGCCTACGCCCGCCACGCGCGAGCACAAGGTCTGGCCCGCCGTAGGCCGAGTGGACGCCGCCTACGGCGACCGGAACTTGGTCTCCGTCTGTCCCCCGGTCGAAGCCTATGCCTGAAAGCGCACGCCGCCGGCGGTGAGCCCGGCCGGGAGACCATGACCGGAACGCGGCCGCTCGAGCTGGAAGCGCTCTGGCCGCTTCCCCATGCTTCCGCTCCCGGCCTCCTCCAGTGGAAAGTCTGGATCGAGCCGGTGGGCCAGCCGGGCGCAGTGAACATGGCGCGCGATCAGGCGCTGCTCGAGGAAGTCAAGCGCCACGGCGACGCCGCCTATCTCCGGCTGTACTGCTGGAATCCCCCCTGCCTCTCGCTGGGCGTGAACGAACCCGCTCGAGCCCGCTACGACCGCACCAGCATCGAGCGCCTCGGCCTGGCGGTGGTCAGGCGGCCCACCGGCGGGCGCGCCGTCTGGCACGAGGACGAAGTCACGTACGCGGTGGCAGCCCCGGTGGCGCGCTTCGGCTGCCTGGCGGACAGCTACCGCGCCATCCATCGGCGGCTGGCCCGCGCGCTCGAGGCCCTGGGCGCCGCGGTCGAACTGGCACCGCCCAGCCGGCCCCACGGCCTTTCCGCCGGGCCGTGCTTCGCCCAACCGGTTGGCGGCGAAGTGTTGCTCGCCGGGCGCAAGGTGGTCGGTTCGGCACAAGTCCAGCAAGGCGGCGCTTTCTTGCAACACGGCTCCATTCTCCTCGGAGGGTCCCAAGAAATCCTCGGCAGAGTGAGCCGCACGCCGCAGGCGGCTCCCCGGGCCGCGAGCCTCTCGGAGGCGCTGGGCCGCCGGGTGTCCTTCGCCGAAGTCGCCCGAGCCATCGTGGCCACCTGGGCCGAAGCGGGCGAGATGCTCATACCCGACGCCGGACTTCCCGTAGAGCCCGAAATGGTCTCCCACTTCGCCGACCCCAACTGGACCTGGCGCCGCTAGGCCCGCTCCCCAATATTCGGGGCCCATGAACGGCTCTCTCGTAGGCGCGGCGTTGCGAGCCGCATCGGCGCGCGCCAGCCTTCCCGTGCTCGGATCCGCGAAACCTCAGGTTCGCGCCTCGGATGCCGCCCGGCTCGAGGCCCGGCAGCGCCAGGGCCCGAGGGAACCTCTTAGGCGCTCCCTCCTGGCCTGGACCGCCGCCGCAGCCGTCCTCACCGGCTGCGAGCGGAGGTCCACCTGCCCCGATGGCTGGTGCGGCACCGCCGTGTCCGCCGGCGCCGAACCGGACGTGCTGCTGCCGCCGGTGTCGCAGATTGACGTGGGCGCCTGGCTCGGCGACTTGCTGTTCTCCAAGCTGGCCGACTTGGGAAGCGCGCCCACCACCGTGGGCGATCAGGGCTTCGAACCCCGGCTGGCGGAACGGTGGGCCTGGGAGGATTCCATCACGCTGCGTTTCAGCCTGAATCCCCGGGCGCACTGGCACGATGGCACCCCGGTCACCGCGCGCGACGTGGTCTTCAGTTTCGACGTCTATCGCGACCCCGCGGTCAACTCCGGCGCACGGCCCTTGCTCGGTCGAATCGCGTCGGTGACCGCGGCGGACTCCCACGCTGTGGTGGTCCGCTTCAGCCAGCCCTATCCTGAAGCCTTCTACGACGCCGTCTACCACGTTCGGGTGCTGCCGGCGCACTGGCTGGACACGGTGCCCCGGGCGCGGCTGGCCCAGCACCCGTTCGGCCGCCACCCGGTCGGCAGCGGCCCGTTCCGGTTCGTCCGCTGGGAGGCGGGCCAACAGGTGGAGCTGGCGGGAGACTCGAGCTACTTCCTGGGCCGCCCGGGCCTTAGGCGGGTGATTTGGCGGGTGGTGCCTTCCATGGCCACGCTGGTCACTCAGCTCGCCGCGGGCGAGACGGATATCGGCTTCGTGCTGGGCGCGCCGGAGTTGATTCAGCAGCTTCGCGGCGTGGCATCGCTGCGCCTGTGGCCCTACGCCATCAACGCGTACGGCTACATTGGATTCAACTTCCGCGACCCCGCCAACCCGGCCCGCGCCCACCCCCTGTTCGGCAGCGCCGAGGTGCGCCGCGCCCTCAGCATGGCAGTGGATCGCCGCTCCGTGGTCAGCGCGGTGCTGGGGGAGGTGGGCGACGTTCCGGAAGGCCCGCTCACCCGCGGGTCCTGGATTTGGAGCGACAGCCTGCGCGCCCTGCCCTTCGACACCGCGGGCGCCAGGCACATCTTGGACCGGTTGGGCTTTCGGCCGGGCCCCGACGGTATTCGCCGCAGAGCGGGACGCCGGCTGGAGTTCGAACTCTTGGTGCCCGTCACCAGCGGGCTGCGCCGCAGCTCCGCCGTCATTGTGCAAGAGCAACTCAAGCGTGTCGGCGTGGCCGTGCGCATCAGCGAGCTGGACATCAGCACGGTGATGGCCCGCGCCCGAGCTGGCCGGTTCGACGCGGCCTATCTCTCCTGGGTCCAGGATCCGAGCCCGCGCGCCCTGGAGCAGGAATGGACCACGCGGGGCATCGGCGCCTCCAACTACCAGCACTACAGCAACCCGGCCTTCGACCGACTGGTGCAGCAGGCGACGCTGGAGTTCGACCGGGACCGGGCTCGGGCGCTGTGGCAGCAAGCCGTCGCGCTCATCAACCAGGACGCTCCCGCCATCTGGATGTATGTCCCGGGCGCGCTGGTTGCCGTGCACCAGCGCTTCCAGGACGTCGCCCTGCGGCCGGACCTGTGGATGGCGTGGCTGTGGAAGTGGCGGGTCAATCCGGACGCTCTCCTGCCGCGCGACCTCGCCGTCGTGCCATAGGCGATCCTCCATGGCGGCCTTCCTCGTGCGCCGACTTGGGGCTGCTATCCTCGTGGCGTTCGGGGTCGCCACGATCGCCTTCCTGCTCATTCACCTGGCCCCCGGATCGCCCCTCATCGGATCGGGGGAAAACCCGTATGTATCGGCCGAGCTGATCGCCCAAGCGCAGCGCAACTTCGGGCTGGATCAGCCGCTCTGGGTGCAGTATGGCCGCTACCTCGCCAATCTCGCCCGAGGCGACTGGGGTCTGTCCTTCAGCCAGCAGCGCCCCGTGCTGGAGGTCTTTCGCGACGCCCTGCCCAACACCTTCATCCTGGCGCTGGCCGCGCTGATCCTGGATTTCGTGCTGGGCATCGGTCTGGGGGTTTACCAGGGCCTGCACCCCCATTCGCGGGCCGATCGCTTCTGGTCCCGCGTCACCCTCACGCTGTACGCGGTGCCCTCGTTCTGGCTGGGCCTCATGCTGCTGCTCGTCTTCGGCAAGACCCTGGGCTGGTTTCCGGTGGGAGGCGTGGTGGACCCCGTTCTCTACCCCTTGCTGCCACCCGCCGGCCAACTGCTGGACCGGCTCCGGCACCTGGCGCTGCCAGCTGTCACGCTGGGATTGATCGGTGCCGCCAGCACCGCGCGGTACCAGCGAGCCCAAGTTCTCGAAGTGCTCGGCCAGGATTACGTGCGCGCCGCACGGGCGCGGGGACTGAGCGAGACGGCCGTCGCCCTCCGGCACGTGCTGCGCAACGCCCTCCTGCCCACCATCAACTTGTTCGGCCTGGCGCTGCCCACCCTGCTGTCCGGCGCGGTGCTGGTGGAGACCGTCTTCGCCTGGCCCGGCATGGGGCGGCTGGCGGTCGAAGCGGTTGCGCGGCGGGACTACTTTCTGGTAACCGGCATCGCCGTCCTGGCGGGATTCCTGGTGGTGGCGGCCAATACCCTCGCCGACATCCTCGTCCACCTGGCCGACCCCAGAACCCGGGAAGCTCGGCGGCCTGAAGCGCACCGCGCCCGGTTCGGCGCCAGCCGGCCGGCGCAGCCCGCGGGCGGCCTACCTCCCACGACCCGGTGAACGCCCCGCGCCAGCTCGCCCGCTTGTGGAGCCATCCCCGCCTGCGGCTGGGGCTCGCCGCCGTGCTGGCGCTCTACGCCATCGCCCTCCTCGCTCCGGTGCTGGCCCCGTACGACCCCACCGCCCAGCTCGATCTCCAGGCCGGACGGCTGCTGCCACCCACCTGGGCGCACCCCTTGGGCACCGATCAGTTCAGCCGCGACCTGCTGAGCCGGCTGCTCTTCGGCGCCCGGCTGTCGCTCTGGATCGCGGCGCTGGCGGTGCTGGTGGCCGTCACGGTGGGCACCACGGTCGGCCTGGCGGCAGGCCTGGCCGGCGGGTGGGTGGACACCGTCCTCATGCGAACGGTGGATGCCGCCCTGGCCATCCCCCGCGTGTTCTTGCTCCTGGTGACGCTGGCGCTCTGGGAACGGGGCGGTCTGCTCGCGCTGGTGCTGGTGCTGGGATGCACCGGCTGGTTCGGGACCAGCCGCCTGGTGCGCGCGGAGGTGCAGAGCATCCGGCAACGAGGCTTCGTGCTGGCCGCCCGCGCCTTGGGCCTTCCGCCTTGGCGGATCGCCGTCCGCCACGTCCTGCCCAACGTCACGGCCCCGGTGATCGTCACCGCGACGCTCGGCGTGGGGAACACCGTGCTCATCGAGGCCGGGCTGTCCTTCTTGGGACTGGGTGTCGCTCCTCCCCGGGCCTCCTGGGGCAACATGATCGCCGACAGCCAACCCTTTCTGGCCACCGCCCCCTGGCAGGGGATCGTCCCCGGCGTGGCGCTGGTGGCGACCGTGATGGCCTTCAGCCTCCTGGGCGAGGGCCTGAGGGAGTGGTTGGACCCGAGAACCCGGTGAGTCCTCTCCTGGCTGTCAGCCGTCTCAGTGTGGCGTACCGGAGCGCCGGGGGACTGGCGCGTGCCGTCGAGAACGTGAGCTTCGAACTCGAGCGCGGCGAACTGTTAGCTTTGGTCGGCGAGTCGGGCTGCGGCAAGACCACGCTGGCGTTATCCCTGCTGCGGTTGCTCCCGGAGCCCGTGGCCCTGACCGATCCCGAAAGTCGCATCGTCTTCGAAGGCGCGGACCTCACCCGGCTCGACCCTCGATCCCTGCGGCGCGTCCGGGGAGGCGGCATGGCCCTGGTATTCCAGGAAGCCGGCAGCAGCCTGAACCCGGTACTGACCATCGGAAGCCAGCTCGTGGAAACGGTGCGGGCCCACCAGCCCATGGCCCGGCGACGAGCGCGAGACCGGGCAGTCGAACTGTTGACCGCCGTGGGACTCGACCGGCCGGAGCAGCGGCTCGAGCAGTATCCTCACCAGTTGAGCGGCGGGATGCAGCAGCGGGCAGCCATCGCGCTGGCGCTGGCGGGCGATCCCAAGCTCTTGATCGCGGACGAGCCGACCACGGCCCTAGACGTCACGGTGCAGGCCCAGATCCTGGACCTCCTCTCCGACCTCAGGCACCGCCTCCAACTTGCGGTCCTGCTCATCACCCATGACCTCGGCATCGCCGCCGGCCTGGCGGATCGCGTGGCCGTCATGTACGCAGGCCGCTTGGTCGAAACCGCCCCCACCCAGCAGCTCTTTGCTCGAGCCTCCCACCCTTACACCGCTGCCTTGCTCCAAGCCGTGCCCCGAATGGACCAGGACGCCGTCCTGCCGAAGCCCATCCCCGGCCAACCGCCCGTGGCTACCGCGTGGCCGCCGGCTTGCCGCTTCCATCCCCGCTGCCCCTACGCCTGGGCACGCTGCCTGGAGGAGGAGCCGCCGTTGCTGGCCGTCGGCCCCCAGCACCAGGCCCGATGCTGGCTGGTGGACGAACCGGAGCGGCCGGGCCCAGCAGGAATCAACCGATGCGCCTAGCTCGGTCCTCTCGAGCGGAACGCGCCTCGTTCCACGGAGCGGGTATCGGGTGAGCGATATACCCCAGGCGGATTCGCCCCTGGTGGTCCTGGACCGGCTCAGCAAGCAGTTCCCGCTTCCGGGGCCGCTGCTTGCCGGCGGCCGAGCCGTCCTCACCGCCGTGGACCAGGTGAGCCTCGCTGTCGCCCGCGGAGAAACTCTGGGATTGGTCGGCGAGAGCGGGAGCGGGAAAACCACGCTGGGCCTTCTCGCCGTCCGCCTCATCGAGCCCACCAGCGGCCGTGTGTGGTTCGACGGGCACGACCTGCACGCCCTTCGGGGTGCGTCCCTGCGGCGCCTGCGCCGCCGCATGCAGATCGTCTTCCAGGACGCCACCCAGGCCCTGAATCCGCGACTCCGGGTGGGAGCCGCCCTCACCGAGCCGATGGAGGTCCACGGTCTGGCCCGAGGACCGGCAGCCGCGCAGCGCGCCGCGGCGCTGCTCGAGGAGGTGGGGCTGGACGCCACCCAGATGGATCGCTATCCGCACCAATTGTCCGGCGGCCAGCGCCAGCGGGTGGGGCTGGCCCGGGCGCTCGCGCTGGAGCCGGAATTCCTGGTCCTGGACGAGCCGGTCTCCAACTTGGACGTCTCGGTCGCCGCCCAGATCTTGCACCTGCTCGCCGGGCTCAAGCGGCGCCGCGGGCTCACCTACCTGCTGATCGCCCACCACCTCGCCGTGGTACGCCAGCTCGCCGATCGGGTGGCCGTGATGTACCGGGGCCGGGTGGTCGAGTTGGCCCCGAGCAGGGACCTCTACCGGGAACCGCTCCACCCCTACACCGCCTCATTGCTCGCGGCCATTCCGGTTCCGGATCCCGGCGTAAGGCCCCGGCCGTTGCCGATCGTAGAGGCACCGGGGCCGCCCGGTCATCCCCTGCCCGCGTGCGGCTTCGAGCCCCGCTGCCATCATCCCCGCAAGGACCGCCGCTGCATAGCGGAGCGCCCGGCACTCCGTGAAGTGAAGCCGGGGCGCTGGGCGGCGTGCCACTACGCCGAAGAGCCGGCTCCGGCGTCGCCCGACACTAGTGCACCCCGCCCATCAACCGGCGCACCGGCTTGATCAGCACCACCAGCACCAAGGCCGATCCGATCGTGGTCCCGGCCACGGCGGCGAACAACAGGGGCAACGGCAACGTGTCGAAGAATCCCGCCACCCAACCGCCGACCTTGTTCCCGGAAGCGATGGAGAGAAACCAGACCCCCATCATCAGGCCGGCGATGCGCTGCGGCGCGAGCTTGGTCACCAGGCTCAAGCCCACCGGGCTCAGGCACAGCTCGCCAAAGGTGTGCAAGAGATAGACGCCAACCAGCCAGGCCGGGCTCACCCGCACGCCGTGCTGGGCAAAGGCGGCCGCCGGGACCAGGAGCAAGAACCCCAGGCCCACCAGCAGCAGGCCCCAGCCGAACTTGGCCGGGCTCGACGGCTCTCGCTGGCGCTTGCCCAGTGCCACCCACAGCCAGGCAAAGACGGGGGCGAAGGCGATGATAAAGAGCGAATTGAGGGACTGAAACCATGTAGATGGGAAGCTCAAGCCGAGCACGGCGAGCCGAGTGTGGCGGTCGGCGAAGAGATTCAGGCTGGAGCCGGCCTGCTCGAACGCTCCCCAGAAGAGCGTCGAGAAGACGAAGAACACGCCGATGGCGGCGATCCGTTTCCATTCTTCCCGGCTGAAGCCTCCGGCGAGGTGGGTGGAGGATCCCTTCTCGCCGAGTCCCGGCCTGGGAGCCCGCGCCAGTCGCTGGAGTGCCGGGTTGAGCCGCTGCCTGCCGAGCACGTATTGCACCAGCCCCAGCGTCATGCCCACGCCGCCCACCGCGAAGCCCACGTGCCAATCCACCCGCTGGCCCAAGGTCCCCACGATCAAGGGGGCGATCATCGCGCCCAGATTGATGCCCATGTAGAACAGCGAGAAGCCCGCGTCCCGCCGCTCGTCGGCGGGTTCGTAGAGCGAGCCGACCATGGTCGAGATGTTGGGCTTGAGGAGCCCCGTGCCCACGGCGATCAGCACCAGCCCGCCGAAGAAGAAGGGTAGCGGGCGAAGGGCCAGGCTGAACTGCCCCAGCGCGATGACGATCCCCCCGATCAGCACGCTCCGGTACTGGCCCAAGAATCGGTCGGCGATCCACCCGCCCGGAATGGCCAAGGCATACACGCCGAAGGTGTACCACCCGTACACCGAGGCCGCGTGCTGGGTGTCGAATCCCAAGCCACCGTTGGCGACGGCCGCGGTCATGTAGAGGATGAGCAGGGCGCGCATGCCGTAATAGCTGAAGCGCTCCCACATCTCGGTGAAGAAGAGGGTGGACAGGCCGCGCGGATGGCCTCCCCACCCTCCGGTGTCGGCGTGGAGGGCCACGCCCGGATTCGCGTCGGTCATCAGGGCGGTCGCCTACGGCGTGAACAGGTCGTTCTGCTCGGAGGGTTCCGGCGCGGGGCCGCGCACCAGGTCCCGCAGGCGTCGCTCCCAGGCTGCCACGTCGAACCGGGCCTCGTTGGCCAGCAACCGCCGCAAGACGTCCGGGATGCCCTCCAAGGCGTCCAAGAGGTCGCTGGCCACCTCGCGCACCTCCTGGATACGCATCGCCTCGTCGCTGGCAATGGCCATATCCTGGAGGATCGCGGTCTCGCTGCGCGAGGCCACGATGGGATGGTCCAACGTGGCCGTGTACACCTCCGTGCGCCGGCCTGGACCCCGATCTTCCTGGATCGGCATCAGCCCCACGATGGCATCCGACCGCCAGTACTTCCCGTAGCCCAGATAGACCATCCGGTCCGGCTTGATGTCCATCATGGCCGCCCCCGCTTGCCCAGCTTGCGTTTCAAGGCCTCGAGCTGTTGCTCGGCCTCCGCCTCGCGAGCCGCCCGATCCAGCCGGGCCTGGAGTACCTCGTCCGGGTCTTCCCCGAGCGCCTGAGCAGCCCGGCTTACCCGGTCAGCAACCTCCGCGGCCGGGCCCCGCTCCAGCGCCTCTTTGAGCCGCTCGGTCATCTCGCCGAGTTCCCGCTCCAGCAAGGCCACCTCGTCCTGCTGGACCTGAAGCTTGCGCTCCAGCACGCTCACGCGTTCCGCGTGCCGAGAGGCAAAATGCTGCGCCACCGCTACCGTCTCCTGGTCGCCGATCTCGGCAGCCAAGCGGCCCCGGCGCTCCGCGTCGGTCAACTGCCGGCGCTCCGCATCCAGCTCGCGCTGGGTCACCCCTATCTGCTCCCGCATGCGGGCCAGCGCCGCGCGCGCGGCGATCACGGCCTCTCGCATGCGGCTCAGGTCGGACACTTAGCTCTTCTTCACCGTCTTGGCGTAGAAGGTGGAAAACACCTGCGCCACCCGAGCAGACTTGCATTTGGGGCACGTCGGCCGCCGGCGCCCGTGGACCGCGATCGGCTCCACCCGCGAGAACCGACGGCCACATTTCTCGCAACGGTATTCGTACGTCGGCATGTGACAGTACCTCGATGCTGGTACGTTCCCTGGCCAAACGATATTGCCGCCTGGGAACCCGGTCAAGCGAGTCGGGACTAGGCAACCGGCCCGACCCGGCGCTAGTATTCTCTCACCATGAAGCGCGGCCGGCCGATGAAGCCCAGCATTCCCCTTGCCGCCCTGGGCACCCTGTTGGCCCTAGGATGCGAGGGAAACCCGGAAAACAGCGCCGCGTGCGGCTTCGCCAGCATTGCGGCAGCCTCCCTGGTGATGCAATCCCTCCAGGACGTAAGCCACGCCGTAGGCAGCATGCCCCCTGAAGACGTGCCTCGGCTGCTGCCGGCCAAGGTGGTGGGGCGGGGTACCACTCCGGCCACCGCTACCGCCGGACCCGGTGGGCTGGCCATCACCTACCGGGGCGAGGGGTTCCCCAAGCTGCCGGGGTTCGGCCTCTTGCTGGTGGACGATTCGCTGGAAGTGGTGCGCGGCGTCTTGGTCTATGAGCCGGAAGCTCCACCCGGGTTCCCCAAGCTCGGGACCGTGACGGACGGCCGCTCCACGCTCCCGCTCGTAGGAGCCCGCGTCCACTGGCCCTCGCTCAACGCCCCCCGCTGCCCCATGTTCCAGCCGGTGAGCGCCGACTCGACCGCGCCCTGAAGCCCCGCGGGGCGCGGCGGCCTGATCCCGTGCGGGCGCGGTCGCCGGTGGAGCGGCTCCCGCGGCCACTCCTGGTTTAGTTGTCCGCCAATCCCAGCCGGAAAGCGTCCCGCACCTGCCGCATCAGCCGATCGGGGCTCGCGTAGCCTCGGAAAAACACATAGTCCGACAGCCGGTTGAGCCCCACCCGGATCCGTTCGAACGCCTCCGCCGCTCGGTCATAGATCTCCGCCAGGTCCCACTCGCGGGCCAGCTGGTGATCCGAAGCCAGCCGGAACCCCCGTGCGCCCATCTCCTCGTAGTAATGCAGGTCCGGGCCCCCATGCCGCACCTGGCGCGCCACCACGTAATCGGGGAACACCCCGCTCAACCACAGGCTGAAATTTCCCAGGTGCGCTCGGAGCAAGAACCCTCGACGCGCGTCGGCCTCCAGCTCCAAGTCCGCCACGATGTCGGTCACGTAGCGATACACCTGATCATCCGCCGGCGCGATGCGCAGCGCTCGGTCCCGGACCCCGAACTCCAAGAGCAGGGCGCTCAGGTAGTCGCTCAAGGGCCGATCGTCGAGCCCCACCGCCCGCAGGGCATGGCGGACCGCCACGTACATGAAGAGCCGGGCCGACGGCGCCGCGAGCCCCGGGGCGCGGCAGAGCCGCTCGAACAGACCGGCCTCGTCCAGCAGGGCATCGGGCCCCTCGTGCTCCAGCTTCTGCTGGTAGCGGTTCCGCCGGACGAGATCGTCCCCCGACAAGAGGCGCACCACCAACGCCAGATCATCTGCGGTCAACTGCTCGCGCACGTTGGGCCGAATCATGGCTCGCTCCTGCCCCGGCCGTCATGTTCCAGTATCGGCCGCCGCTCTTCATTATATGGTACCCCGCAAGTTCCCGCCCCGAACGCCTTTGTTATCCACCGGCGCCACCGAGTGCCGAGGACCGTCCGGCTGGTTGGACCCGGCGGGGTAGCTACCGGCGGGAAGCTTCCCCAGCGAAATTGCGCCCGATGCTTTACGTATGCGTGGCGGCTCACAACCACGGCACCACGGTGGGCCTCTTGCTCTGGAAGGTGCGGCAGGTCTTCACGGCCTTTCCCCGGGAATACCAGTTCGTGGTGGCGGATGACGGTTCGACCGACGCCACCCGGGAAGTGCTGGACGTCTATCAGCGCGCCCTGCCGCTCACCGTCTTGCGGGCGCGGCAGCCCGAGGGGTACGCGGCGAGCGTCCAGCGCCTGCTCCGCGAGTGCCTGCGCCGGACCGACCGGCCCAAGCGGGACGCGGCGCTCCTGTTGCCGGCCGACTTCTCCGTCGCGCCCGAGACCCTGCCGGACCTGGTACGCCGCCTGGAGTCGGGAGCGGACTTGGTGATCGGCGAGCTGGCTTCGAACCGCGCTCCCCTGTTGCTGCGACTGGTGCGCCGGAGCGCTCCCTGGCTGCTCAGACCGGGGCTCTCGGTCCCCGGCGTCAAGGATCTCTTCTCCGGCTGCTACGCCCTCCGCCTATCCACGCTCAAGCGGCTGCTGCCGGAGCATGATCCCCTGCTCCACACCGAGGGCTGGTGCGCCAACGCCGAGCTGGTGGCGCGCATCGCGGCTGCGGCGCGACAGATCGCCGCGGTCCCCGTGGCGCAGGGCAAGGTGAGAGCCCGCCACCCGCTCCCCGCCCCTGCCCCGCTCGCCTGGGCCATGCTCAAAGCCGGCCGCCGACTGCGGATCCCCAAGCCCACGGCGCCCGTGGAACGGACGGCCTGAGTGCGCCTCCTCGGCGTCGTCACGCTGCTGGCGGGCGGCTTCCTGGCCCCAGCCCGCGCCCAAACGCGAGACCCAGCCTCCTTGGCGGAACGGTTCCCCCCCGGCGAGACCCTGCGCTACGAAGCCCGCTTCGGGTTCGTCACCCTCGGGGGGGCGCTCATGCAGGTGCTCGGCGTGGACACCATCCGCGCCGTGCCCACCCTGCACATTGCCTTCGTGATTCAGGGAGGGACCTTCTTTTACCGGCTCAACGACCGGATGGACTCCTGGATCGGTTTGGCCGACTTCGCTTCCCGGCGCTTCGTCCAGGACTTCGACGAGGGCGGCAAGCTGCGCTATGCGGCCTACGAGATCTACCCCGACTCCGGCTTCTACCGCCAGCAAGGTGTGGACACCGCCGCCGCCACCTCGGCCGACCCGCTGGACGATGCCGCGTTCTTCTACTTCGTCCGGACCGTCCCCTTGGAAGTGGGCCGGC
Organism: Gemmatimonadota bacterium; assembly: GCA_037440225.1. Lineage (GTDB taxonomy): Bacteria > Gemmatimonadota > Gemmatimonadetes > Gemmatimonadales > GWC2-71-9 > JACPAP01. The sequence goes on from JBBIUN010000006.1 coordinate 189,146, forward strand.
GGTACGAATTCCACCGCTACTTCAGGCCGGATCGCAATCCCGTGGTGCTGGACGTGCTGGGCCGGGACACCATTGACGTGCCGGCGGGGCGGTTTCCCACCGTGGTAATCCGGCCCACCATCAAGGGCCGTGGGGTCCTGGCCGAAGCTTCCGAGCCCAGAATGTGGCTTTCCGATGACCAGCGCCGCGTCATGGTGCAGCTGAAGAGCCGCTTTTCCTTCGGCACCATCACCTTCCGCCTCCAGCGCATCGAACACCGGGCACCGGGCCGCGACGTGCCGCCCGCGCCCGCCGCCAGATCCCCGAGCGGGGGCGGCCCCTTGCCCCCGCGCTGAAATCTGCTATAAGAGCGGACTCAGGCCGCCCGCCTGCTACCCGAGATCGTCTCCCGCACTCGGCGCGCTAGGTCCGGGCTGATAACTTTGAGCACCAAGTAGATCGCGAAGCCGATGGCGGCCAGCCAGAGCAGCGTCATGAGCAGCGAGAAGGCAAGCCCCAAGAGGGCAAAGACCAACCTCAGCGCGATGTAGCCGACGACGGCAAGAATGGCGTATCCCAGCAAGGTCCGCAGCATGGCTCCCTCCCGTGGAGGTGTACCTATGGGGGCTTTACGAACCTATGACCGGGCGGGTTTCAGTACAAGCGGCGCGCCATGACGCACCCTGACGTGGTCATCGTCGGAGGAGGCGCGATCGGCGCAGCCTGTGCCCGCGCGCTGGCCACGCGCGGGCTCCGCGTCACCGTGGTGGACGCGGGAGCCCAGCCGGGCGCCGCCACGCCGGCCTCCGCCGGGATCCTGGCCCCGCTCGCCGACACGCACGGCCCCGACCCCTTGCTCAGCCTCCGGGTCCGAGCCCGGGACCTCTATCGCGAGCTGGCCGTGGCGCTGGAAGACGAGACCGGCACCGACATCGGACTGTGGGCCGAGGGAATCGCCCAGGTGGCCTTCAGCCCCGAGCACGCCGACCGCCTGAAGAACGAGATCGCCTGGCAGCGGCAGCAAGGCTTCCCCGTGGACTGGCTGGGCGCCGACGAGCTGCGCGAGCGCTACCCCGGCATCGCCCCCAGCGCCTTGGGCGGCCACCTCTCACCCGAAGACGGCGCGCTCGAGCCGCTCGCCCTGCTGGAAGCCCTGACCCGCAGCGCCACCGCCCATGGGGTCACCTGGCTTCGAGGTGAACGGGCGAACCACGTCCACCTCGAGAACGAGCGCGCGGCGGGGCTGGACACCACCGCCGGCCGCCTCGATGCGGGGGCGGTGCTGCTCGCCGCCGGCTGCTGGTCGGGCAGGCTCGGCGGCTTGCCCCGCCCCCTTTCGGTGGAACCGGTGCGGGGCCAAATGGTCGCTCTCGCCTGGCCGCCGGGCGAGCCGCGGGCGGTCGTTTTCAGCGAGCAGGGCTACGTCTTGACCCGGTCCGGAGAAGCCGTCTGCGGCAGCACCATGGAACATGTGGGCTTCGATCCTTCGGTGACCGAGGAAGGCATCTCGCACATCCTGGGCGCCGCGCGACGGCTCTATCCCGCCCTCGAACAGGTGCCGGAAGGCCGCCGCTGGGCGGGACTGCGTCCCGCCACGCCGGACGGGCGGCCGATCATCGGCCGCGATCCCACGGTGCCCAACCTCTGGTACGCCACGGGTCACGGGCGCAACGGCATCCTGCTGGCCGCGATCACCGGCGAGATCATCGCCGCCCTCATGTTGGGACAACCGGTCGAGTTCGATCTGGCCGCCGTGAGCCCGGCCCGCTTCTGGACCGAGTAGCTCGGAGCCCTACTCGAGCCGCACCTCCGCTATTCGTCAACCGCGTGGTTGAGGCCGCGGGTTGAGCGCTGGTTTCGCTCGACCGTTGCCGCTATGTTTCGCTTCCTCATGGACCTCGTACAACTGGCGCCAACCCGTCGCAGCGATCAGGCGGTCGCCGCGCGCAAGCCGGCGTGGCTCAAGGTCCGGGCCCCCGGAGGCCCCAACTATGCGGAGGTCAAGCGGTTGCTGCACGACCTCCGGCTCCACACCGTTTGCGAAGAAGCCCATTGTCCCAATGTGGGCGAGTGCTGGGAGCACCGAGCTGCCACGTTCATGATTTTGGGCGACGCCTGCACCCGCAACTGCCCTTACTGTGCCGTGGCCCACGGGACGCCGGCCCCTTACGACCCGTTGGAGGCGGTGCGCCTGGCCGATGCGGTCGAACGCCTGGGTTTGAAGCACGTGGTGATCACCAGCGTGGATCGGGATGATCTGTCGGACGGCGGCGCCGAGTTGTTTGCCCGGTGCGTTGAGGAGCTGCGCTGCCGCCTGCCGGAGACCACGGTAGAACTCCTGATCCCGGACTTCAAGGGCTCGGAGGCGGCCTTGGCGCGGGTCGTGGCGGCGCGGCCGGACATCCTCAACCACAACTTGGAGACCGTCGAGCGTCTCTACCGGGTGGCCCGCCCGGGAGGTCGCTACGCGCGGGCCCTGGGCCTGCTCCGGCGCGCCCGGGAGATCGAGCCCGGATTGGTGACCAAGTCCGGCCTGATGTGCGGCTTGGGCGAGGAGTGGGACGAGCTGCTCGGCGCGATACGAGATCTCCGCGCGCAGGGCGTGGAGATTTTGACGGTAGGGCAGTATTTGCGGCCTTCCGGGGGGCACCTGCCGGTGGCCCGCTATTACACGCCGGAAGAGTTTGCCGAATTGAAGCGCATCGGGTTGTCGCTGGGATTCCGGCATGTGGAGGCGGGTCCGCTGGTGCGATCCTCGTATCACGCCTGGGAACAGGCCCGCGCTGCTTCGGTGGTGTGAGGCATCGCTCATGACCGAGTCGGCTACCGCTGCCAGACTGGATCCCTCGCGAGTCAGCTTCTATCACCGCCTGCTGCGCCAGATGCTGTTGGTGCGCCGGTTCGAAGAGAAGGCCGGCGAGGCGTATGCGCAGGGGCGGATCGGCGGCTTCTGCCACCTGTACATCGGCCAGGAAGCCGTGGCGGTGGGAGCCATCGCTGCCCTGAGGGAGGACGACTACATCTTCGCCAGCTACCGGGAGCACGCCCACGCCCTGGTGCGCGGGGTGAGTGCCCGGGCGTGCATGGCCGAGCTGTTCGGGAAGGCCACGGGCGTAAGCAAGGGCAAGGGGGGCTCGATGCACCTTTTCGATGCGAGTCGCGGGTTCCTGGGAGGTCATGCCATCGTGGGCTCGCATCTGCCCCTGGCGACCGGCGCGGCCTTCGCCATCAAGTACCGGGGAACGGATCAGGTGAGTGCCTGCTTCTTTGGGGAGGCGGCGGCCAACATCGGCGCCTTCCACGAATCGCTCAACATGGCCGCCCTGTGGACCCTCCCGGTCATCTTCGTCTGCGAGAACAATCGCTACGGCATGGGGACGGCGCTGGAGCGGGCCTCCGCGGTGTACCACATCGCGGACCGCGCCTGTGCCCACGAGATGGAAGCGGAGACGGTAGACGGCATGGACGTGCTGGCGGTCTATGAAGCCATGCGCCGGGCGGTGGAGCGCGCCCGCCGCGAGCAGAGCCCCACGCTGCTCGAAATGCGGACCTATCGCTACATGGGGCACTCCATGGCCGACCCCATTCATGGCCATTACCGCACCAAGGAGGAGTTGGAGGAACAGAAAGCGCGAGACCCCATCCCGGGCCTCAAGCGGCGGCTGGAAGAGGAAGGCCTGCTGGACGAAGCCGCCTACCAAGCCTTGGAGCGGGAGGTGGGCGAGGAAGTGGCCGACGCGGTGGCGTTCGCGGAGTCCAGTCCCGAGCCCGATCTCTCCGAACTGTACACCGACGTGTATCGCGAATGAGCCTCGAGCCGGTATGCCGACGCTGACCTACCGCGACGCGCTGAACCAGGCGCTCCGCGAAGAGATGGAGCGCGACTCCAACGTGTTCCTGATGGGGGAGGAGGTGGGCGTCTACCAGGGCGCCTACAAGGTGAGCCGGGGCCTCTTGGAGGCCTTCGGGCCCCGGCGCGTGGTGGACACCCCGATCGCGGAGCTGGGGTTTGCCGGCATCGGGGTCGGCGCCGCGATGGTGGGCCTGCGCCCGGTCATCGAGTTCATGACCTGGAACTTCGCGTTGCTCGCGATTGACGAGGTGATCAATTCGGCCGCCAAGATGCTCTACATGTCCGGCGGGCAGATCCCCATCCCCATCGTCTTCCGCGGCCCCGGCGGGGCCGCCCTCCAGCTCGCGGCCCAGCATTCCCAGGCGTTCGAGTCCTTCTACGCCCACGTGCCCGGCCTCAAGGTGGTGGCCCCGGCGACACCCTACGACGCCAAGGGCCTGCTCAAGAGCGCCATTCGCGACGACAACCCGGTGATCTTCCTGGAAGGCGAGATGCTCTACAACACCCGGGGCGAGGTGCCCGAGGGCGAATACACCATCCCCTTGGGCCGCGCGGACATCAAGCGCTCGGGCACGGACGTGACCATCGTGTGCCACTCGAAAACCGTCGCCGTGGCCCTGAAAGCGGCCGACCAGCTTGCCGAGCAGCGCGGCCTATCGGCCGAAGTGGTGGACCTCCGCACCATTCGGCCGCTGGATGTCGAGACCCTTGTGACCAGCGTGCGGAAAACCAACCGCTGCGTGGTGGTGGAAGAGGGCTGGCCCTTCTGCGGCGTCGGGGCGCAGGTGGTCCACGAGATCCAGCATGCCGCCTTCGACGACCTGGACGCTCCGATCGAGCGGGTCACCGGGGCCGACGTACCGATGCCCTATAACAAGCATCTCGAACGCGCCGCCAAGCCCAGCGTGGAGCAGGTGGTCGAGGCCGTGCGGCGCGCCGCCTACCTGGACTGAGCGGCAGGCGACGATGGCGACCAAGGTCGTCATGGAAGCGCTTTCTCCTACCATGGAGGAAGGACGCCTGGTCCGGTGGCTCAAGCAGGAAGGCGAGCCGGTCCGGGCCGGCGACGTCCTGGCCGAAGTGGAGACCGACAAGGCCGTGATGGAGCTGCCGGCGCGGGGAGAGGGCGTGCTGCGCAAGGTGATCGCGCCTGCCGGCTCCACCGTTCCGGTGGGACAACTGGTGGGGATCGTGGCCCGCCCCGACGAGGACATCTCCAGCCTGCTCGCCGGAACCCGAGCCGCGGAACCACCCGCCGCCATGGCCCGCGCCGCCTCCGCTTCGCCGGCAGCGGGAGCACCGGGGCCTCAGGCTCCCGCTATCGCGCCGGCGAGTGCTCCGGCGAGCGCCGCGGCTGCCGCACCGGAGTCACCGGTCACGCCGGCCGCCCCGAGCGCTGGCCGCAAACCCAAGGCATCCCCGTTGGCGCGCCGCATCGCGCGGGAACGAGGGCTGGATCTCGCCCTCGTGCCCGGCTCCGGCCCCGGCGGCCGCATCATCAAGCGCGACCTCGAGCGCGCGGTTGCGGTGGCGGCGGTGCCCGCCGGACCCGCCCGCCCCCGGGAGGCCGGTTACCAGGACGTCCCCCTCACCCAGATCCGCAAGACCATCGCGCGGCGGCTGGCGGAATCCCTGGGGCCCGTCCCCCATTTCTTCCTCACCGTAGACGTGGACATGGAACGGGCCTGGGACGCCCGGGAAGCGCTCAATGCGCTGGGCGAAGAACCCAAGATCACCTTCAACGACATCATCGTGAAGGTCGTGGCGCAGGCGCTCAAGCAGCACCGCGCCTGCAACGCCTGGTGGCAGGGCGAGTTCATTCGGTACTTCGACGAGGTGCACATCGGCGTGGCCGTCGCGGTCGAAGACGGCCTGATCACGCCCGTCATTCGGCACGCCGATCGCAAGAGCTTGCGCGAGATCGCTCGAGAGACGCGGGACCTCGCGGAGCGCGCCCGGCAGCGCAAGCTGAAGCCCGAGGAATACACCGGTAGCACCTTTTCCATCTCGAACCTCGGGATGATGGGCATTCGGGAGTTCACCGCGGTGATCAACCCGCCCGAGGCGGGCATCTTGGCCATCGGCAGCATCACGCCCCAGCCGGTGGCCGAGGGGAGCACCGTGGCGATTCGGCGGCGCATGCGCCTGACGATGAGCTGCGACCACCGCGTCATTGACGGCGCCACCGGCGCCCGATTCCTTCAAACCGTACGACGGATGCTCGAGAACCCTCTCGCCATCGTCTGGTAACCAAACGAGGTTGTCGTGGCCAACTCGACTTTCGATGTCATCATTCTGGGCGGCGGACCGGCGGGCTACGTCTGCGCCATCCGGGCCGCCCAACTAGGGCTCCACACGGCGGTCGTCGAAAAAGACAAGCTGGGCGGCATCTGCGTGAACATCGGCTGCATCCCCAGCAAGGCCCTGCTGCACAGCGCCTACGTGGCCAACCTGATCCGCCAGGAGGCCAAGGACCTCGGCATTACCGTGGGCCAGGTGGAGATGGACTTCGGCACCGCGATGCGCCGCTCCCGCCAGGTGAGCGAGCAGAACTCCAAGGGCGTGGAGTTCCTGCTCAAGAAGCACAAGGTGACCGTCATCCGCGGCACGGGCACCCTGCTCGCCGGCCGCAAGGTCCGGGTGGGAACCGACGTGCTCTCGGCCACGCGCGCCGTGGTCCTGGCCACGGGCACGCGCGCCAAGGGGCTGCCGCAGGCGGGCCTCGAGATCAACGGCAGGTCGGTGATCTCGTCGGACGAGGCGTTGCTGCTGGACCGGGCCCCCAAGAGCATCGCCATCGTGGGCGCCGGCCCCATCGGTGTCGAGTTCGCCGACGTGTTCAACGCCTTCGGCTCCCAGGTCACCTTGATCGAGATTCTGCCCCGCATCCTGCCGCTCGAGGATGCTGACTCCTCGAGCGCCATTGCCAAGAGCTTCAAGAAGCGCGGCATCACCTGCCTGGCCGGCGCGAAGGTGACCAAGGCCCGAGTGAGCGAGCAAGGGGTCGCGCTGGAGGTCGAGGCGAAGGGCAAGACCCACACGCTCGAGGCCGAAAAGGTGTTGGTCGCCGCGGGCCGGGCCCTCAACCTGGACGGCCTAGGACTCGAAGAAGCCGGCGTCAACCGCAGCGATCGAGGCTTCGTCCAGGTGGACGAACATCTTCAGACCACGGCCCAAGGCGTTTATGCCATCGGCGACATCGCGGGCCCGCCCATGCTGGCGCACAAGGGGAGCCGGGAAGGTATCGTGGTGGCCGAATGGCTGGCGGGCCAGAAGCCCCAGCCCATTCGCTACGACAACATCCCCAGCGTCACTTACTGCCACCCCGAAGTCGCCAGCATCGGCCTCACCGAAGAGCAGTGCCAGGAGCGCAAGCTCGATTACGCGGTGGGCCGGTTCCCCTTCACCGCCAGCGGGCGCGCCCGGGCCACCAACGAGACGGACGGGTTCGTCAAGATTCTGCGGGACAAGAAGTACGGGGAGATCCTGGGCGCCCATATCGTGGCCTCGCACGCCAGCGAGATGATCCACGAGCTGGCCCTGGCGCGCGCCAACGAGTACACCGTCGAGGAAATCGAGCTGGCGGTCCACGCCCACCCCACGCTCTCGGAAGCCATCGCCGAGGCCGCCCTGGACTCGCTGGACCGGGTGCTCCACATCTGAGTGCCGGCGCCGGCCATGCAGCAGTCCCCGCCCGACCCCGCTCCTCGAGACCCGGTGGGACGGGCCCTGGGCGCTCTGGGGACCGGCGCAGCGGCAGGCGCCCTGACCATCACCGCCGGGCTCCTCGTCCTCCGCACCGTACAAGCGGGTCGCATCCTCGAGACGCGCGAGACCGGGTTCACCGTTCTCAACGCCGCCATCCTGGGCGGGATGGCCCTGGCCGCGATCACCGGCTGGCTGCTCTCCGCGGGGATGCCCGAGCTGTGGCGGCGCGCCGCTGCAGCGGTTACGGCGGTCGTCGCGTCCCTGGTGCTCTCCCTGCTCGCGGTTCCGGCGGATTGGCTGGCGGGGCGAATCGGACTGACCCTCTATGCGGTTCTCCTCGTGGGGGCCGCGATCTGGTGCTGGCAACAGGCCCGGAGGGCGGCCTAGCGCCATGAGCCTCGCACTGGCGGTGCTCGGCCTGGGGCGCATGCCCTACGCGGATGCCCAGTCGCTCCAGCGGTCCCTGGCCACGCGGCGCATCCAACGCGATCTCCCGCACGACCTGCTGCTCTTGGTGGAGCATCCGCCGGTGATCACGCTGGGGCGAGGCAGTCGCGCCGAGCATCTGCTGGCCCCGCGCGAGGTTCTTGCCGCCAAGGGGGTCGAACTCTTCGAGACCGATCGCGGCGGCGACGTCACCTTCCACGGCCCGGGCCAGTTGGTGGGCTACCCCATTTACGACCTCACCGAGCACCGCGCGGACCTCCACTGGTTCTTGCGAGCCATCGAGGAGGCCCTGATCCGGGCGCTGGCGCCGTTCGGCTTGCGAGGAGAGCGCCGGGAGCGCTATACCGGCGTGTGGGTCAACCGGCGGAAGATCGCGAGCATCGGCATCCACGTCCGGCAGTGGGTCACCTGGCACGGCTTCGCGCTCAACGTGACGACCGATCTGTCGTACTTCGATCTCATCGTCCCCTGCGGGATTGCCGACGTCACCATGACCAGCATCCAGCGCGAGTTGGGAGAACGCACCCCGCGGGACGCCTGGGGACGCTCGCTGGACGCCGTGGTGCTCGGCTTCGCGGAGGTGTTCGGGCAGCAACCCCAGATGGTGGCACTCGAGGATCTGGCGACCCTGAGTGGCTCGCCGGGCGACTGAGGGACGCTCGATCGCTCCGGCCGGCCTGCGCTCCTGTCGCGGCGGCGAGGGTTCCGCCCTAGGAAAGCCCGCCCATCAGCTCGAAGAAGCGCCCGAAGACCCGGACGCCCTTGAAGAACTGTTCCAGCCCGATCTTCTCATTGGGGGCGTGCAGCCGGTCATCGGGCAAGCCGATCCCCGTCAGCACCACCGGCGCCCCCCGCCGGGCCAGGGCCGGCACGATGGGGATAGAGCCCCCGGAGCGCGTCGGCACCACGCCCCGACCTTCGACCTCGCGGAAGGCCTGGTCCAGCAGCTGGAAGGGCCGGGCCGTAATGTCCACCAGCACCGGGTCCGCACCGTGCATGATCTTGACCGACACCTCCGCCCACCGCGGCGCCAGGCGCTTGACCGCCGCCGCCAGTTGCCGAGCCACCACCTTGGTGCGCTGATCGGGAACCAACCGCAGGGTGACTTTCGCCGTGGCCACAGCCGGGATGACCGTCTTGGTGCCCTCGCCCGTAAACCCGCCTACGACGCCGTGGATTTCGAACGTGGGCAGCGCCCAAATCCGCTCCAATACGGAATAGGCCTTGATCCCGGTCAGCGCCTTCGCCCCGACTTCCTCCCGCAAGAACCGCCGCTCGTTGAACGGCAGCTTCTTCCAGCCGGCGCGCTCGGCGGCACTGGGGCGCCGGACGGCCTGGTAGAGCCCGGGAATGTGGATCCTGCCGTCCGGGGTCTTGAGCTTGGCGAGCAGATGTACCAAGGTCTCGATCGCGTTGGGCGCCGCGCCACCGTACAGGCCGGAGTGCAGGTCCCCCTTCAACACGCGGACCGTGATTTCCGCCGCGCACAGGCCTCTCAAGCCCACCTCCACGGCGGGCCAGCCCGGCGCGTAGTACGGCGTATCGGACACCAGAACGGCATCCACCGCGACGCGTTCCGGTTCCCGGTCCAGCAGGTCGAACAAGACCTTGCTGCCCGACTCTTCCTGTCCCTCGATGAGGAAGCGCAGGTTGACCGGCGGACGGCCGTTGCGGCTGACGGCCTCGAACGCCTTGATGGCGGAGAATACTTGGCCTTTGTCATCCGTGGCCCCGCGGGCGTACAGGTTCCCGCCTCGAACGGTGGGCTCGAACGGCGGCGACTCCCACAGGTCCAGGGGGTCGGCCGGCTGGACGTCGTAGTGCCCGTACACCAGCACCGTGGGCCGGCCGGGTACCGCCGGGCCCTCACCCCAGACCACCGGGTGCGCTTCGCTGCCCACGAGATCCACCCGCGGGCACCCCAGCCGCCGGAGATGATCGGCCACCCACCGGGCGGCGCGCTGGCAGTCGGAGACATGCTGAGGATCGGTGGAGATGCTGGGAATCCTGAGGAACTCCACCAGCTCGCTCAGGATGCGCTCGCGCTGCGCTTGGGCAAAGATGGCAAGGTCGCTCATGGTGCCAAATATACTGCCGGGGGCGGGAAAGGGCCGGAGGGCGCGCCCCCTTGCAAACGCGGGCCCCCGAGGGAGATTGGAGCGACCCTACCCGCAAGGACGTGCCCCATGAGTGCCATCGCGGAAGCCCGCGCTATGAAAACCGGCGCCATCACCAAGTCGCAGTTCGACCGGGCGGCCGACCTCTTAGGTCTCGAACCCTACATGCGCCGGCTGCTGTGCATGCCGTTTCGCTCGGTCGCGGTGGAGGTGCCCTTCCGGCGGGACGACGGCTCCGTCGAGGTGCTCCGAGGCTACCGGGTCCAGCACAACGGGGCACGCGGCCCCTGCAAGGGCGGCATCCGGTTCCACCCCGAAGCCGACGAGGAAGAAGTGGTGGGCTTGGCCACCACCATGACGTGGAAGACGGCGCTGGCCGACATTCCGTTCGGGGGCGCCAAGGGCGGGGTCCAGTGCGACCCTCGCAAGCTCTCCCCGCGAGAGCTGGAAGCCGTCACCCGTAGTTTTACCCGCCGGATTGCCATCGTGCTGGGCCCCTACCGCGACATCCCCGCACCGGACATGGGCACCAACGCTCAGGTCATGGCGTGGCTGCTGGACGAGTATTCCGCCCGAGCGGGTTACACGCCGGCCGTGGTGACGGGCAAGCCCATCGCCTTAGGAGGCTCCTTGGGCCGGGAGGAAGCCACGGGGCGCGGTGTGGTCTACATTATGGAGGAGTACGCCCGGGACTTCGGCCTTCCGCTGGCCGGAAGCCGGGTGGTGATTCAGGGCTTCGGCAACGTGGGCGCCCATGTGGCCCTGTTCGCCCACGAGGCCGGCGCCAGGGTGATCGCGGCAACCGACGTGGACGGGGGTCGCCACCACGAAGCCGGGCTCGACATTCCCCGGCTCTTCCAGCACGCCTACCGCGAGCGCAAGCCGGTTGCGGAGTTCGCCCAGGGCGAACGCATCGCCAACGAGGAGCTTTGGTCCATCCCGTGCGAGTGGCTGGTGCCGGCGGCGCTGGGCGGGGTGATCAACAAGGAACGCAACGCCCGCGCCCTCGACTGCAAGGTGTTGGTGGAGGCGGCCAACAGTCCCACGACGCCTATCGCCGACAGGATCTTGGAAGAGCGCGGCATCCCGGTCCTACCCGACTTCTTGGTCAATGCCGGCGGCGTGATCGTGAGCTACTTCGAGTGGGTGCAAAACCTGCAACAGCACCCCTGGTCGCTGGAGCAGGTGAACACCGAGCTGCGCCGCAAGATGACGGCGGCGTACAGCGGGGTGCGGGACATCGTCCGGCAACGGCAGGTCCCCTGGCGCACAGCGGCTTACATGATCGCCTTGGGCCGCGTGGCGGAAGCGGAGCGGTTGCGGGGCCACTGAGCAGCTTCTCTCTGGCCCCCCAGTGCACCAGCGGCTCTCTCCGGCGCCCCCGCCCTCCCTGCCGCGCTCACCCGGAGGTCTGGCGGGCCGGCGGGCCTGCGCTCGCTATCGAGGGCGGAGCCCAGCTTGCCCGGCGAGTTGAGCGACGGCCTCGTAGGGGTCCCCACGGGGCGCGGCGCGGACGGCCTCGACGATGCGGCGGATCGTGGTTCGGAGATCGCCACCGTTGGCGGCCAGGGCCCGCTCGAAGACCTCGAGGCGGGTGCGGTACAGCCGGGCCGCCACCAGGCTGGCGTTATTGAGCGTCCCGCGGGCCAGCCGGGCGCCGTCGTACACCTCGAGTTCCCGCGCCAGGGGCCCCGCCAGTCGGGCGCGAGCCTGCTCGAAGACCGCGCCTCTCCGAGCCTCTAGCGCCGGGCCGGCCAGCCCAGAGGCGTAGAGGCCGGTGAGTTGCGCGGCCAACTCCGCGTAGAAGCGATCCAGCCGCTGCTCGTCGCGCCAGATGGCCGCGGCCCGCGCCGCGGCGGTGGTGTCGCCCCGGGAGCGGAAGCAGGCTCCCGCGCCCCGGTATCCCACGAAGGCGGCAAAGCTCTCGTTGAACGGCGTGGCGCCGGGCACGTAGATGGTGTTGTGCGCGATCTCGTGGATCACCGTGGCCGCGAGTTCGGCGCGATCGCGGGTCAGGGCCGTCGAGAGCAGCGGATCGTTGAACCAGCCGAGCGTAGAGAAGGCCGCGGCGGGGCGGAGATAGGTGTCATATCCGCGGCGTTCGAGCGCCGCCGCGGCGCGAGCGGCGGCGGCCGGGTCGAAGAACCCTTTGTACGCCACGGCCCCCACGATGGGGTAGCGCCAGACGTACTCCGCCAAGCGGTCACGCGGGCTCGCCGTGAGGACCACGAGCAGCGTGTCGCGGCCGACCTCGCTGAACGTGGTATAGGTTTCTCGGGCCGCGAGCCCCAGCGAGTCGGCGGCGTAGGCCCGGCACTGGAGCACCAGGGCGAACTGTTCCCGGCGCTCGAGCGACGTTTGCGGGTCCGCAAGCAGGCGTGCCAGCGGGCGGCGGCGCGCCAGGATGCGCGCCTCCTCGTACGCGGCGCGAGCCAGGAACCGAGCTTCCGCACTCGAAGCCAACAGCGCCACCACCAAGCCGGCCGCGGCGAGTCCCCACGCCAGCACCCAGCGGCGAGCCCGCGCTCTTTCCACGGTCGAGCCTACCGCTCCATGGGGAGCGCCGCTCGCCCGGCCGCCGCCCCCCGAAGCGCTACGCCGCCTTCAAGCCGCCCCGCGCCAAAACCGCCTGCCGCCAAGCTGGTCACAAGGTGAGCCGAAGCCCCAGCCGGTGAGCGCCCGTCCCGAGCGGATCCCGGGAACCGTACGCATAGTCCACCTGCAAGGCCCCCAGCGTGAGACTTCCTCCCCACGTGACCGCCGGCTCCCCCGTCGTCCGGGTCTGGTAGGCCAGGCGACCCAATACACCGACCCCGTAGATCACCGCACCGCCTTCCCCACCCAGGATCCACCGGGCCGGTGCGCCCTCGGGCCACTGCACCTCCACCGTGGAGAGCAGCCGAACCGTTTCCTGGGGGTCCGTATAGTTCATGGTAAACCCCCAGCGCAACAGGCGCGGCATGGGGAGCGCCTCCTTGCGGTACCAGTTGCCGGAGACATTTTGGGCGGCAAAGCCGATCGCCATGATGTCGAAAATGGCGATCGCCGCACCCAAGTCTCCACTCCGACCTCGCTCGAGGCTCGCGGCGCTCGATCGGCGCAGCTCGCGAATGGAGCCGCCCAGCGCGAAGAGCCCAAAGCGATAGACCAGCGAGCCCACCGCCATGGCTTCGTAGGGCCGCTCGAGCGGCCCCCGCACCAACCCCAGCGCGGGCTCGGAGTCGGCGACCAGGTAGGCCACCCCGCCCCCCACATCGAACTGGCTCAGCCGCCATCCCACCGCGGCCGTCCCTAGCAAGCCGTTGAACCGGCCGCGACGATAGGTACCCTCCAGCGCGACATGCCGCAGCGTCGCCAACCCGGCGGGGTTCGTGAACACCGCGCCCGCATCGCCCACCAGGGCCGCCCCGGCCCCGTGGAGGCCGGCACTGCGGACCGATCCGGGCCAGCTCGACAGGACCGGCGGCGGCGACTGTGCCGCCAGCCATCCCGCCCCTCCTCCCCACAACGCGCCAACCAGGATCAGGTGAAGCTGAAACGCGCCTCTCCAGCCGGCAGCCCGGTGCGCGCCGGCCCGGCAGCGACCGGCCGGGGTGGGGCACGACCGTGCATCCCTCCCGCGCCCCCCAGCGGCCACCCGGGCGCTCTCAGCGCAGCCTGATGACATTGAGTCGCGCCGGTACCGAGGGGAGAAACGCGCTGCCCGTTCCGTCGGTGAACTGGATCGCGAAACTCCGCTGCCCCGGAAGCTGGGCCGCCAGGAAGTAATCCCCCGAGGCGGCGCGCAGCGTTCCGCCCGCGTTGAACGTGCCGCCTAGGAACACCGCCGGCTCGAGCGGGAAGGGGCGATCGAAGTTGCTCGGCGATTGGCGGTTCAAGTCGGCGTACGTCTTGCGGAACGACCACGTCCGGTACCTGAGGCGCGCGGGAGCGGCGAAGCCCGGCAGGTCCGACACATAGTTGGCGAGGAACCACTGGGGAAGCAGGTTAGCCACCGGCTCGCCCGTGGCGGCGGCCACGTTGGCCGCTCCCGTAAGGCCCGTCTCCGAGAGGCGCCGCGTGAGGCTCTCGCCGAACTGATCCACCAGCCAGCGCAGGAACAGCCATCCCGCGCCTCGCTCTTCCAGGGTGCCCGTGCCCTCGCCCGCGAAGAGCGCCTGCGCGCCGGGATTCTTGAGATACTTGAAGGCGTTGAACAGGTTGCCCACCACGAAGTTGGAGAACTGGGTGCTGTCCCCCTGGGCCAAGAAGTGGAAGCCACCGAGTTCCTCGGCCACGTGGGACATCGCCTCGTTCAGCCAGAGCACCTCGCCAGAGCCGGCCCGGAGCATCCGGTGCTGGTAATAGCTGATCATGTGCTGGAACTCGTGGATGAACGTCACCGGCACGAACCGCCGAATCGAGGTCACCGTGAAGCGGCAGGTGAGCGTCTGCTGCGGATCCGGCACGATGGCGTAAAACACTTCCGCCTGGTTGGACCGGGTGTCGTTCTGGAAGGCGGGCTCGATGTCAATGGAGAAAAAGAAGCCGGTGACGAAGGACTGGGAGCATTGCTCCTTGGGCGTCAGCTTGTTGACCACCGGGGTGAACAAGATGAGCACCAGGCCGTTGCCGTCCACGTCCGACTCGGCGCCGAAGGCCTTGGCGTCCACGTCGTAGAGGTGGTTGTCGAAGAGCTGGCCCAAGCTCTGAAAGTCGGCGTCGGCTAAGCCGCCGGTCGGAGCGGTGACGTCTTGGTAAATGGCTGCGTGGCGGCCCACATAGCGCAGATCGGCTGTGACCTCGGTAAAGTCGCCGGCCGCGCTGCAGCGCACCGTGTTGCAAACCCGGAATGTTCGTCGCTGACTCACCGCGGCGGGCGACGGCGCCGCCGGCGCCGCGCGCAGCGCAGGGGGCTGGTACGGCAGTCTCGCGTACTCCTGTTCCCGGCGCCGCAGCCAGTCGTGAAATTGCACCGCATATGGCAGCGCCGCAGGCTTCGCGCCCGGGACCCAAGCGGCAGCCAAGGCGGAGTCCCCCCGAAGCCGGTAGCCGACCGTATCCCCGGTCCGCTCGGTCACCAACTGCGGGGCCAGGAGATACTTCACCGAGTCCGTCCCCGCAGCGGGAAACACCGCGCACCCCGAGATCGCCGCCGGCGCAATCGCGGAGTAATCGCCCACCGCCAACCGGAGCGCCCCGCCGGACGCCACATACGTGGCCGAGGCCACGTTGGAGGGTGCGGTCCGCACCCGCACCACCACCGAGACCGTGCCCGGCACCAGACAGGCGGGCGCCACCGCCGTGATGACGCTCCCCGCCGGGTTCACGCTCAGCACCCGCGCCGGCACGCCCCCGATGTCCACCAGCGCACCGGTCTCGAAGGCACTTCCCTGAATCAGCACGGTGTCCCCGCCGGCGAACTGGGTCGGGCTCACCGCGGTGATCGCGGGCGGCGGCGTGGCGGTGGCACCGAACGTCACGGCGCGATCGGCATTGAGCTTGAGCGCCGCCCGCACGGCGTAGGGTCCCGCGAGCGGACCCAGCCGCAGCATCACCTCGGCGCGCCCGGCGCCGTCGGAACGCGTCACGGAATCGCTCAACTCGGCACCGCTGCCGGCCGTGACGGTCCAGCGCACTTCGGCCCGGGCGACCGGCGTGCCGTCGGAAGCTCGCACCTCGACCGCCAGCGGCGCGCTCAAGCGCCCGCCCGCGGGCGCCGACTGCCCGTCGCGTTCAGCCACCTTCTCGATGCTGGCCGGCAGCAGCACGCCGTCATCGCCGCCGCAGCCCGCGGCCAGCGCTGCCAGCCACCACATGGACCACCAGGGCGCTTTTGTCACTCGGCTCACGCTCGCTCCGTCCCAAGATGCCTTTCTTGTACCCCCAAGGCCCAGGAGGTCCCCGGGGACCCGGCGGCGAAGAGGCCGCGAGTGGCCAGCGAAGCACCTCGACCTTCCGCTGGCGGCTGGGGGCGCGATGGCGCCCCGGCATCACGCGAGATGGCTCTTGCCGCCTTAGCCCAGAGCAGCCTTGGCATGCCCGGCTGCCACGATACGGCGACGCTCGGGGCACTGGAGCGTAAGCCGTAGCGCGGTGCGAACTTACGCCGCGAAGGTCGGTTTTGACAATGACCCCCGTCACTCATACCTTATGCCAGAGGCCCTTACTCCAGCTCACACCAGGCTATTCGTGGATGCCGTTCGTCCATCTCCATACTCATTCGGAATACTCGCTGCTCGACGGGGCCAACCGCATCCCGGACTTGGTACGCCGGACCGCCGAGCTGGGAATGGACACCCTCGCGATTACCGACCACGGCAACTTGTACGCGGCCCCCAGTTTTTATCGCGAGGCGCGGGCGGCGGGGCTGCGCCCGATCCTGGGCTTTGAAGCCTATCTGGCATTTGGCTCCCGGCACAGCCGGGAGCGCCCGCCCGGGGCGCCGGCCTATTACTCCCATTTGGTCCTGCTGGCGCGGAATCGAACGGGCTATCGCAACCTCATCAAGCTGTCCTCCATCGGGTTCTTGGAGGGCTACTACCGCAGGCCTCGCATTGACAAAGAGGTGCTGGCTCAGCACGCCGAGGGACTCGTGGCGCTGGCCGCCTGTCTCTCCGGAGAGATCGCGCTGTGGCTCCGGCAGGGGAACTTCGAGGCGGCACGGCAATCGGCGGAGTGGTTCGCGCGCACCTTTGGCCCCGATGGCTTCTGGCTCGAGGTGCAGAACCACGGGATTCCGGACGAGCGGGTGGTGGCCGAAGGGATGTTCCGCCTGGCGGAGTTGCTGGGGCTTTCCGTAGTGGTGACCAACGACGCCCACTACCTCAGGCGGGAGGACGCGGCGGCCCACGACGTGCTGCTGGCCATCGGGACCGGCAAGGATCTGGACGACCCCAAGCGTTTTCGGTTCGTCGGCGAAGAGAGTTACCTCAAGTCCGAAGCCGAGATGCGGGAATTGTTTCCCGGGCGGGACGATGTGATCGGCAACACGGCGCGGGTGGCGGATCTCTGCGAGTTCGATTTCGAGAAGCGCTATTTTCTGCCACAGTTTCCCCGGCCAGCGGGGTACGATTCCGACGACGCACTGCTGGTGGAGCTGGCCACTCGCGGGGCGGCGCGGCGCTACGGCGAGCCACTGCCGCCCGCGGTCCGCGAACGCCTGGAATACGAACTCTCCGTCATCACCAAGACGGGGTATGCGGGCTACTTCCTGGTGGTCCACGACTTCATTCGCGCGGCGCGGGAGCGCGGCATTCCGGTAGGGCCGGGACGGGGATCGGCGGCGGGGTCGCTCGTGGCCTATGCGCTGGGCATCACCAACATTGATCCGCTCAAGTTCGATTTGCTCTTCGAGCGGTTCCTGAACCCCGAGCGCATTTCCATGCCGGACATTGACGTGGATTTCTGCTACGAGCGCCGCGGGGAGGTGATCGAATACGTGCGGGAGCGCTATGGGCGCTCCAGCGTGGGCCAGATCATCACCTTCGGCACGCTCAAGGCGCGCGCCGCGGTGCGGGACGTGGCCCGGGTGCTCCGATTCGCTCCGGGCGATGCCGACCGGATCGCCAAGCTGATTCCTTCCGGCCCGGCCTACACGCTGGGTGTGGGCGAGGCGGCCGAGAAGGTGCCTGAGCTTGCCGCCTTGAAGCGCTCGGATCCCAATGTGGCTCGCCTGGTGGATTTGAGCCAGCGCATCGAAGGACTTTCCCGCCACGCGTCGGTCCACGCGGCCGGGGTGGTGATTGCCCCGGGACCGCTCGCCGACTACGTGCCGGTGTGCACCCCACCCCAGCGCGAGGGAGCCAACGGCGCGCCGCCGGGGGACGAGGCCATCATCACGCAATACGACATGATCGGCCTGGAACAGGTCGGCATGCTCAAGATGGATTTCCTGGGCCTCAAGACGCTCACCGTGATCCACGATGCCGTGGAGATGATTCGGGAGCGCCACGGCGTGACGGTGGACCCGGACGCGCTCGATCTGAACGATCCCGAGACCTACGCCCTGCTGCGCTCCGGGCGCACCGCCGGCGTCTTCCAGTTCGAATCGCCCCTGGGCACGGACATGCTGCGCCAGCTTCGCTGCGACCGGTTCGACGACTTGGTAGCCACCAACGCCCTGGTGCGGCCCGGCCCGCTGGATTCCGGCATGCACCAGGTGTACATCCGCCGCAAGCGGGGCGAGGAGAAAGTCCGCTACCCGCACCCCGCGCTGCGCGAGGTGCTGGAACCCACCTACGGGGTCATCGTCTATCAAGAGCAGGTCATGCGGATCGCCAACGTGCTGGCGGGCTACAGCCTGGCTGAAGCCGACGTGCTCCGCAAGGCGGTGGGCAAGAAGGACCAGGAGTTGATCCAGCAGGAGCTGGCGCGGTTCGTGGAGCGCGCGGTGGCCCGGGGGCACGACCGGCGCGTGATCGAGGACATCGCCGCCCAGATCGCGACCTTCGGCCGCTACGGGTTCAACAAGTCCCACAGCGTGGCCTACAGCGTCCTGTCCTTCCAAACCGCCTGGCTCAAGGCGCACTACCCGGCCGAGTTCATGGCGGCCTTGCTCTCGTCGGAAATCGGCGACAGCGACAAGGTGGTCTCCTACATCGCCGAGGCGCGCGAGCTGGGCCTCAAGGTCCTGCCCCCCTCCATCAACCAGTCCGGCTGGAAGTTCACCGTGACCGGCGAGCGCGAGATCCGCTTCGGGCTGGGGGCGGTGCGCAACGTGGGCAAGAGCGCCATCGAGTCCATCATCCGGGCCCGCACCGAGGGCGGCCCGTACCGCTCGCTGCGCGACTTCTGCGAGCGGGTGGACCTCAGGCTGTGCAACAAGCGGGTCATCGAGTCGCTGATCGCCGCCGGCGCGTTCGACCAACTGGGCGGCCACCGCGCTCAGCTGATCGCGGCCCTGGATGCGACCCTGGCCGCAGCCCAACTGCGGCAAGCCGAACGCGAGGCCGGCCAGGTCACCTTGTTCGACGACGACACCGGAGTGGCCGCCGAGCGGGAACCCGCACCCCTGCCCGACGTGCCCCCCTGGACCGAGGCCGAACGCCTGGCCAAGGAAAAGGAAGTGCTGGGCTTCTTCATCTCGGGCCATCCCCTGGACCGCTACCGCGATGAGGTGGCCCTCTTCAGCACGCGTTCCACCGCCACCCTGGCCACCTGGAGCGAGCACCAGGTAACCACCGCCGTGGTGGTCACCGCCGTCCAGCGGCGCATCAGCCGCAAGTCCGGCGCGGAATATGCCCGGCTCCTGGTGGAGGACTTCCACGGCACCGCGGAAGCGATCGTGTTTCCCGAAAAGTGGAGCAAGCTCTCCGCGGTCATCGTCCCCGATGCGGCGCTGTTGCTCACCGGCAGCTACAGCGCCCGCGACCGGGGCGAAGACCGGGCGCCGTTCGTGGTGGAGGACGCTCAGCCGCTGGCGGACTTGAAGCCGGCCGGCGCCATCGCCGTCGAACTGGACTTCGAACCGGGCCTGAGCCCGGACCGCCGGACCGCGCGCACCGTGGCAGCCCTGTGCGCCGCCCACCCCGGCCCCGCTCCCGTCTTCGTCCGCTGGTCCGACGGCAACGGTGTCACCGCCCGCCTCCGGGCTCAGCGACTCCGGGTCGCCCTGGACGACGCCCTCTTGGAGGAACTCCGCCGGGTCCTGGGGCCGGACCGGGTGCACTTGGTGCGCGCGAGGTAACTTGGTAGCGTGACCACCCCGTACCTGGACTTCGAGAAGCCCATCGCGGAGTTGCAGCGGCAGATTGACCACCTGCGCCGACTCGCCGCCGAGCGGCAACTGGACGTGGAGCGGGAAATCTCGCCGCTGGAGCGCAAACTGCGCGAACTGCGCCGCGAGATCTTCAGCAACCTGACTCCCATGCAGCGGGTGCAGGTGGCTCGGCACCCGCGCCGGCCCTACACCCTGGATTACCTGGAGACCTGCTTTACCGGGTTCATCGAACTCAAGGGCGACCGGCTCTACCGGGACGACCCCGCCATCATCGGCGGCTGGGCCCGCTTGAACGGCCGGCCCGTCATGGTCATCGGCCAGCAGAAGGGCCGCGACACCAAGGAAAACCTGCGCCGGAACTTCGGCATGCCCCACCCCGAGGGCTACCGCAAGGCCCTGCGCCTGATGCACCTGGCTGCACGCTTCCACGCCCCGGTCATCACCCTCATTGACACGCCTGGCGCCTACCCCGGCCTAGGCGCAGAGGAACGCGGCCAGGCGGAAGCCATCGCGCGCAACCTGCTGGAAATGGCTTCGCTCCCCACCCCCATCGTGGCGGCCGTGATCGGCGAGGGCGGCTCCGGCGGCGCCCTGGCCCTAGGTCTGGCCGATCGTGTACTGATGATGGAGAACGCCATCTATTCGGTGATCTCCCCCGAGGGCTGCGCCGCCATCTTGTGGAAGGACGCCTCCCAAAAGGAGCGCGCCGCCGAGGCGCTCAAGCTCACCGCCCACGATCTGCTCCGCCTCGAGGTCATTGACCAGATCGTCCCGGAACCGCCGGGTGGAGCCCACGCCGATCCCGAGGAAGCCGCCCGGGCGCTGGCCGCCGCCCTGGAGGAGGCCATCGCCGCCCTGATCCCGCTGCCGCTCGACCAGATGCTCGAGCGACGGGCCGACAAGTACCGCCGCATGGGCCAGTTCGCCGAAGGCTAGCCATGCCCGAACTCGTGGAAGTCCGGTTCAAAGGCAACCGGAAGGAGTTCTACACCTGGGAACCCGCTGCCCCGCCCGCGGTGGGCAAGGCGGTGCTGGTCGAGGCCCAACGCGGCCTGGACCTAGGCGTCATCTCGGCCGTGGGCCAAGTGGCCCAGAAGAAATGCGGTGTGGGATGCCGTGGCTGCGCCCTGGCGGCCCCCAAGGAGCCCAAGGGCAAGGTGCTCCGGCCGGCCGCGCCGGAAGAAGAACGGTTGAGCCGCGAGCTGCGCAAGGCGGAAGAGGACGTCCGGCGCAAAGTGATGGAACGGGTGCGGGCACATGGCCTCGCCATGAAGGTCTCGGACGCGGAGTGGCAATGGGATCGGAAGAAGCTGACCGTGTACTTCACCGCGGACCAGCGGGTGGACTTCCGGGCCC
Source organism: Gemmatimonadota bacterium (assembly GCA_037440225.1). GTDB lineage: Bacteria > Gemmatimonadota > Gemmatimonadetes > Gemmatimonadales > GWC2-71-9 > JACPAP01. The sequence continues at coordinate 210,306 of JBBIUN010000006.1, forward strand.
TGGTGCGGGATTTGGCCTCGCTGTTCAGGACCAGAATCGAGCTGCGGCAGATCGGAGCCCGCGACGAGGCCAAGCGCTTGGACGGCGTGGGCCGGTGCGGGCGCCAATACTGCTGCTCTTCCTGGCTTCCCGAGTTGAAGCCGGTGAGCCTGGCGCTCGCCAAGGACCAGCGCCTCTCGCTCAACCCTCCGCAGATCTCCGGCGGCTGCGGCCGGCTACTTTGCTGCTTGCGCTACGAGCACGACTTCTACGTCACCAGCCGCAAGCGCTTCCCCAAGGAAGGCAAGGTCCTCAGGACCGCCCGCGGCGCCGAGCGAGTCCACGCCCTGGACATCTTCCGGGACCGGGTGACGCTCAAGGCCGAGGACGGCTCGTTGCGCACCCTGGCGCTGGCGGACCTGAAGCGCGAACTCGCCGAGCACGGCGAGCCCGAGCCCGCGGCCGCCGCGGCGCTGCCACCCAGCTCGCTTGTGACCTTCGAGGAAGCGGTGGCTCCGGTCACCAGCGAGGCCGCCGCCGAAGCGGTAAGCCCCCGCCGCAAGCGCCGGCGGCGACGGCGCCGCCCCCGCGGAAGGCCCGAAGCCGCGCCCGGCCGGCCCGAAGAGCCGGCCCGCGAGCCCCCTGAGGAGGACCCAGGAGGTGAGTGAGCGCTTCTACCTCACCACCGCCATTGATTACTCCAATGGCGAGCCCCATATCGGCCACGCCTTCGAGAAGATCGGGGCCGATGCCATCGCCCGATACCGCCGGCTCCGCGGCGACCGCGTCCACTTCGTGATCGGCATGGACGAGCACGGCCAAAACGTGGTCCAGGCCGCCGAGCGCGCCGGCGTGGAACCGGCCGCGTGGGTGGACCGCCTCGCCACCACCTTCCAGCAGGCCTGGCGCCACCTGGCCATCAGCTACGACGACTTCATCCGCACCACCCAGCCGCGGCACCGCCGGACCGTCGAAGCCTTGCTCCGCCGCATCCAGGCCCAGGGCTACATCTCGCCAGGGACCTACGCCGGTTACTACTGCGTGGGCTGCGAGGCCTTCAAACTGGATAAAGACTTAGAGAACGGCCGCTGCCCCCTGCACCCCACCCGAGAGATCAAGTGGCTCGAAGAACCCAACTACTTCTTCGCCCTGGGGCGCTTCCGCGACGTCCTGCTCCGCCACTACGACGAGCACCCGGACTTCGTTCAGCCCCTAAGCAAGCTCCACGAGCTGCGCAACGTGGTGGCCGGCTGGAGCGACGACTACCAGCTCTCCATCTCCCGCGCCCGCGTCCCCTGGGGCATCCCCTGGCCGGACGACCCCGCCCACACGGTCTACGTCTGGTTCGACGCCCTGATCAACTACCTCTCGGCCACCGGGTACCCCGACCCGTCGTACCGCGAGTGGTGGCCCGCCAACCTGCATATCATCGGCCCCGACATCGTCCGGTTCCACGCCGCCATCTGGCCCGCCATGTTGCTCGCCGCCGGCCTGGACCTCCCCCGACAGGTCTGGTGCCATGGCTGGATCAACTGGGGCGGGGCACGATTCTCCAAGTCCGCCGGCGTCGCCGTCACCCTGGGCGAGGCCATCAGCCGCCACGGCCCCGACGCCCTGCGCTACTTCCTGCTCCGCGAAATCCCCTGGAACGCCGACGGCGACTTCACCTGGGAACGCTTTGACGCCCGCTACCAGGCCGACCTCGCCAACGGCTACGGCAACCTGGCCAGCCGCGTGCTCGCCATGACCACCCGCTACCTCGACGCCACGGTCCCGGACGCCGCCGAAAGCACCCCCCTGGACCGCGAAGGCGACGAGATCATCGCCGAGTACCGCCAGATGATGGACCGCCACCTGCTGCACGAGGGCGCACGCCTCGCTTGGACCCTGGTGGACCGTGCCAATGCGTTCGTGGAAGAAACCGCGCCCTGGAACCTGGCCAAGCAACAACAGACCGGACCCCTGCGGTCGGCCCTGGCCGCCCTCTGCCGCGCGCTGGCCCGCATCAGCTTGCTCGCCAGCCCCTACCTGCCCCAAAAAACCCAGGCAGTCTGGGCCGCCCTGGGCTTTCTCACCCCCTTGAGCCAAGCCACCTGGGCCGACCTCGACCGGCCCGCGACGGCCGGCAGGCGGGTGCGCCAGCTGGCTCCGCTCTTCCCCAAGCTGAGGAGCGGTTCCGTAACCTTGTGAAATCCAACGAGTTGTGTCTGGGAACCTGGTGGTTGACAGATCCGGGACGCAAGGTCTAAGTTAGCGGCTCCCGTGGGCGAGGCGGCGCCATCCGCCGGCTCGCCGCACCAACCATCACGAGGACCGGCCATGGCCCCACCGCGGCACTGGAAGCTGCTCTGGGTTCCGTTGGGCAGCGGCATCACCCGCTCGATCCGGGTCTCGCAGCTTCAGCTCAGGCTCGCGGGACTGGCGGCGGGCCTGGTGCTGGCCGCCGCCGTGGGCTTCGGCTACGGGGTGCTGAGCAAGGGGCTGGACCTCTCCCGGCTGGAGCGCCTTGAGCGCGCCAATGCTGCGCTGGCCCAGGAGGTCGTGCGCACCAAGAGCCTGCTCCGCGTGGTGAGCGATACCGTAGCTGCCATCATGAAGCGGGATGAGCTGGTGAGGCTCTTGGCCAACTTGCCCCCGCACGACCCGGACGTGCTGCAAGCCGGCATCGGCGGGCCCGCCGCTCCTCCGGGCGAACGCGAACTGCTGCTGGCGGGCCAGCCGTTGGGGCGCGACGCCTTGAGCATGCGGGTGGACGTCGAGGCGCTGATCCGTCGCGCCAACCTGTTGGCCCGATCCTTCGCGGAAGCCACGGACAGCCTGCGCGCCCACCAGGACCGGCTGGCCAGGACGCCGTCCATCATGCCCACGCGAGGCTGGTTGACCAGCAATTTCGCCCAGGCCCGCATGCATCCCATCTTCCACGAAGCCCGCCGCCACGACGGCATTGATATCGCCGCCCGGCTGGGCACGCCCATCGTGGCTCCGGCCGGCGGCCTGGTCATAGACGTCAACACCGAAGACGGCTATGGCAAGTACGTGAGCATTGACCACGGCTACGGGGTGATCACCCGCTATGCACACTGTTCCAAGATCCTGGTCCGTATTGGCCAGCGGGTGCGGCGGGGAGACGAAATCGCGCTGGTGGGCAACACGGGGCTGTCCACCTCCCCCCACCTGCATTACGAGATCGAAGTGAACGGCATGACCGTGGATCCCCGGAAGTTCATCCTTCGCGAATCCATCGTAGACTGAGTCGGACCGTCGCTCGCTTCCGGATCGCCTCTCGCTTTCGGAACCGGCTCGACCACGGGCACCAGGCTGCTTCCCTCAGCCTGATGCTGGCGCTGGCGGGCGGCGCCTGCCGCCCGGAACCGGCGCTCGTGGTGCGGGTGCTCGGACCCGGCGGCACGCCGGCTCCGAGCGTCGAGGTGATGGCCCTCCCCCTCGACCCCGATCTCCTGCTCGATTCCTTGGCCGCCGCGGCGGGGACTTCCCGGCCCACGTTCCCCGCGCTCGAAGCCGAGATGCGGGCCTTCTCGAGGCGCGGGGGCGACCACGCTACGGGTCCGGGGGCGAGCCACGCATGGCTCGCCACGCGCGACAGCGTTGCGGCGCTGGCCGACTCGATCCGTGCCCTGGACCGCGCCTCGCTTGCCTACCGCGAGGCCTACCAGCGCCTGCGCGAACTCTACCAGCGCCTCGGTCAACGCATGGCAGAAGCCGATCGCGCGGGTCAGAATGGGCTCGAGGCCGAGCGCGACTTGGCCCAACGCGCCGCCCAGGCTGCCGACGCCCTGCGCCAATGGGAGCAAATCGCCTACGCCAACTTTCCCGACCGGCTGGCGCAAGCGCTGAGGCGGAGCGGCCGCGACATCCGGCGGGGCACCACCGACTCGACCGGCACCGTAGGCCTGAACCTCGAGCCCGGCCGCTGGTGGATCCAGGCGCGCACGCGCGTGCCGGACAACCCCTTCTTGGAGCGCCGGTGGAACGTGCCCGTGACCCTGAACCGCCTCGTCCGGGTGTACCTCCCGCTGGGGGAGCGCACCGCGGTGCTCCGCTGGCGCCACTGACCGGCGCCCCCTTGCGGCCGCGGCCTCGCCCGTACAGGTTGCCTCCATGAACGAACCTGCCCCTCCCCGGCGGCCGGTCACGCGCGCGGTGATGGCGGGTGGCGCCGCGGCGTTGATCCTCATCGGCCTGGGCATAGCGAGTTTGGTCCGCGCCCGACACCGGCCTGCCACGACCGCCACCCCCGGTGCTTCCCTCCCGGGTGAGTCCACCGCCGCCGCTTCCGAGGCCACCCAAGACCTGCTCCTCGCCGCGCGCACCAAGGGCAACCCCGATGCCCCGATCGTCATGTACGAGGTGAGCGACTTCCAATGCCCCTTCTGCCGGCAGTTCTGGGCGGAAACCATGCCCGCGCTGGAGCGGGAGTACATTCGGACCGGTAAGCTCCGGCTGACGTTCATCAATTTCCCTATCACCGAGTTGCATCCCAACGCCAGCGCCGCACACGAAGCGGCTATGTGCGCCGCCCAGCAGAACCGCTTCTGGCCTATGCACGACCTGCTGTACGCGCACCAGGACCACTGGGCCAAGCTCGAGGATCCCAAGCCGTATTTCCGGCAACTGGCAGACTCGGCACGGGTAGATGGGGGAACCTACGAGGCGTGTATCGCGGCCGGGCGGATCCGCCAACTCGTGGGGGCGGAGGCCGAGGCCTCGTGGAACGCCGGGGTCCGCAGCACCCCGTCGTTCATCGTGCAGGGGGCGCTCCTTGCCGGCACCGCGCCCATCAAGGAATGGCGTCCCATCCTGGATTCGATCTACCGGGCGCGGACGGCGACGACCGGCCAGGGGTCGCGGCCTTGAGGGGATCCCGCGGGCCGGCCTAGAACCGCCCGAGCAGCGACAGGCCGATATCGTAGAGGGCGTGGGTCCAGGCCGCGATGCCGAAGCCCCGAGCGGCATAGAGCCCGGTGAGCAACAAGCCGGCAATGGCCCGGAACGTGAAGGACGGCAGGCTGAAATCGTCGCCCAGCGGGCCCAGGTAATGAAAGCCGCTGAAGATCAAGGCACTGCCCACCACCGCCACGGCCAGGGCGATCGGACGACGCCAGCCCAGGAGCATCCCGAGCGCGAGCAGGCCGGAGACCAGCAGTACCCGGAAGAGCAGTTCCTCGTAAATTCCCGCTCCCAAGGAGACCACGAGCTGCGCCGCGAGGGGGAGAGGGCCCTGCGCGCCGCCTGGCACCGCGGCCAACGCCGCATGGCCGAGCAGCGCGGCGGTGAGCATCGAGACCACGAAGCCGAACAGCACCGCGTACACCAGGCTTTCGGCCAGCATGGCGAGCAGCACGCCGCCTTTGAGCGGGCCGGGATGGCGCTTGCGGTCGCGCCACACCGCCCAAGCCCCACCGGCGAACACCACGAGCCCGAAACCGGTGAGGCCACCCCGGCCGCCCAGGGCGGCGAACAAGGTTCTCAGGAGCACGTCGGCCCCGTTGCGCACGCCGGCCAGCGATCGAGGAGGCAAGAACGTGGTGAGCCCTTCGTACAGCAGCAGCAACGGAGCTGCGAAGGTGAGACTATAGCGCGGCTGCCGGCTGGCCGCGAAGTAGGCTCGAAACGCCATGGGCTCCAAAGCTAGCCCGCTGGCGCCCGGCGTCATAGCGGCCTACCGGGCCGCCTCGTGGGCGGGCCACCGGCTGCTCGCCGGCCAAAGCGCCCGCTTGGCCGCCTTGGCGCGATGGGAAGCGTGGCCGCGCGAGGAAGCTCCTGTGGTGTGGATGCACGGAGCATCGGTCGGAGAGATCCTCGCCGCCTTGCCGCTCGCCCGCCGGCTCAAGGCCGCCCGCCCCGACCACTTGGTGGCGCTCACCTATACCTCGCCCTCCGCCCACGAGTGGCCGGGGAATTGGCCGGTGGATCGTGCCGACTACCTGCCGCCCGATGAGCCGAAGCCGGTTCGCCGCACGCTGGACACCCTGCGACCCCGGATGGTGATCTTTTCGCGGTCGGATGTCTGGCCCGAACTCACCGCCTCGGCGCTGCGCCGCGGGATACCGGTGGCCCTCATCGGGGGCACCGTGCGCCCAGGCAGCGGGCGGCTGCGGTGGCCGCTTCGGCGCTGGTTCACCCCGCTCTACGCCGGCTTGGCCTACGCCGCCGCGGCGTCCGAGCCCGACGCTCATCGGCTGGCGGTCCTGGGCGTGCGCCCCGACGCCCTGGACGTGCCCGGAGATCCCCGGCACGACCACGTGCTCGAGCGGCTTCCGGATCCGGGCGTCTTTCGAGACTTCGCCCCTTGGGCCGCGGACCGAGACGTGCTGATCGCGGGCAGCACCGAACCGGAGGACGAACCCCTCTTGCTCGATGCCTTCGCCCGGATTCACCTTGAACGCCCGGCGGCGCGGCTCCTGCTCTGCCCCCACCGCCCCAGCCGCCGGCGCACCTTGGGCCTTCTGAGCCTAGGGAGGGAGCGCGCGCTCGAAAGCCGGGTCTGGGAGGCCGGACCCGTGACGAGCCCCGCCCCAGTGGTGATCGTGGAGCGACCGGGCGTCTTGGCCGACCTCTACGGCGTGGGCGAGGTCGCCTACGTCGGCGGAGGATTCGGTAGCAGGGGGGTGCACGCCGTCATCGAGCCCGCCGCCTACGGAATCCCGGTGGTGATCGGCCCTCGGGGGCACAGCCCGGACGCCGGCCTGCTGCTCGCCGCCGGCGCGGCGGTGGCGCTCCCCCTTCCAGAGCGGGAGCGGCTCCCCGCGCTCACCCAAGCCTGGAGCCGCTGGCTGGCGGAGCCGCGCCTCCGCACTCAAGCCGGCCTGGCTGCACGCCGGGCGTTGAAGACCGGAGCCGCTCAGCGCATTGCCAACCGATTGCTGGGGATGCTCCCCCCGGCGTAAAAGCGACCCGCCCCGGTCAACCGCGCCGGAGTCCGGGAGGCGCGGGCTGCGCTCGTCGGCGACAGCTTGGCGCGGGCCGGGCTCGCTAGCGACCGGAGCCTCCTACCCCAGTCATCGGGCAGAGCGGGAAAGCCCGGGACGCGCCGCCGCCTTTTGGCTACCAGCTACGGGTTCAGCACTATGGGTTCAGCACGCAGCCTTCGAACGTAACCGTCCGCGGCGCCACCAAGCCCGCCGTCACTCCCGTCACGACCAGATCCGTAAACCTGCTTCGAACCTGGATCCGAAGGTTGGCTATGGCTTGCGAGCCCGTCACCTGGCCTTCCAGGACGTGCTCCAGCGAGGGCCGCGAGGCGGATACCAGACCCCACAGCAGGAACACCGCTTTCTCCGAACGGCGGAATTCGGCGGCGCAGGGCGTGTCCCCGGGAGCGGCCGCCATCGTCACGTTGGCGCCCAGCGTCCGGGCATCGAACGTCAAGGCGCAGCCTGAGGCAGCCAGCATCCCGGCAGCCAGGCAAGCGCTTCGCAGCAAACGACACCCTGGTAGCAACGACACAAGCCCTGATCCTAGGAGTGGTGTGGAAGCGGCGCGAGCGCTCGTAAAGTAGCGGGACCGCGCCGGGCACGGTACCGCCGGCGTCACCCTAGTCTCGAGGGTCCGGCAGCACCAGGAAGTGGACTCCCAGGCCCACGGTGACCGGCTGCCTGGCGGGCAGCGAGAGCCCCCTTCCGCTGCGCGCGGCCAGGGCCGACCAATCGAGCGCGCCGTGCAGGCCCAGCCGGTGCGAGACTTGGGCACTGGCCCCGATGCCGACACCCAGTCCGGTCTGGTCCGCTCGGTTGCCTGCAAACCAGACCCGATCCACTTCGGCCCGGAGGCCCACCCAGGGCGTGATCGGACCCCGGCGACTAGCCAGTCCCCGGCGGCTCAGCACCACCCCGGCGGGAACCTGCAGGTATCTGGTTGCCGTATCGGCGGGACCGATGCGAACGCTCCCGGCACCGAGCATCCCTTCCAGCACGAAACCCTGCTCGTGGTTCCCCAGCACGCGCACGGCAATCGTGCCGCCTCCTTGCAGCGCGGTCTCGGCTCCCGGATCCCACACGCCGACGCCCAGCGACAGGCGGAGCCGGCCCCGGTTGGCGCTCAGGTGCCCTCCCACGTGCCGGCCGCGGCCCGAGGCCGCGTTGAGGCCAGCTCCATAGTCGAGCCCGGCGCTCACGCCGGGTGCTGCCGAGGTGAGGCCATAGACCGGAAGGTTCTTGAGCTGGGCGCGCAACGGGGAGCTGGTCGCAGCCACGCTCAACAGTACGAGGCTACCCGCGAGCGACCGGCCCGCCGCGGGCGGAAGCCGGCTGATGCATCGGCCAAGCGGCACAGGGACCTGGCTTCCGCCCTGGGCGACACCGTGCCGGCTGGTCAGATGACCGGCACGATCGGCAAGCCCGGGATCGTGAAGGTGTAGTGGAGCCCGATGCCCAGCACGATGGTCTGCGTTTCGGGAAGCGTGAGGCTGCCGGAACCGGCCGACGTCTTGGCACTGAGCTTGGTATAGTCGGCCGCGATGTGCAGGCCCAGCCCCATCGGCATGCCTAGGTTGACGCCCCCCGAGGCCCCGATACCCGCCTGCACCCGATTGCCGCTCACCGCGCCGCTCTGGCTGACCGCATTGAACTGCACGCGGGGAGCGCCCCAAACTTCCAACGACAGGCCGGGGGTGATGGGCTTGACCGCCACACCCAGACCCACCGGGAGGCTCACCGTTTTCGTGGTCGTGGTTCCCGAGGTCTGCTTGAGGTATCCGGCGCCGCCTTGAATGCTGATCCCCACCGGCACCAGGGGCGGGCTGAACACCTTGATGGCGGCTGAGCCCATGAACTGGACTTCTTTCTTGGCCCCGGAGACATCGCTGTCGTAGCTTCCGGCCCCGACGCCCAGCGTGATGAACGGCAGCCCCAGCGCCGCTCGGCCGCCCAAGTTGTTGGGTTTGGGAGTGGCCTTGACCCCGTTCACCTTGGTTTGCAGCGTGCTGCCGAAATCCAGGGCCACGGTAAGCCCTACGGGCTGTTTGGGCGAGAAATACACCGGCGAGGCGGCAAGCTGCGCCGCCGCCGGCGTGGCCCCTGCGGCCAGCCCTAAAACCACCGCTCCGAGTCGAGCAACTTTGGCGTTCATGTGCGATCCCTCACGGGAAGAAGTGTTAGTGCACCCAGACCGCGCTAATCGAGATGCCCTCGATGTCTCCCAGCCCGATGCTCACCCGCGCGTCGAAGAGCTTGCTCAGGCGAAAATCGCCGCCCAGCCCCAGGGCAAACTGGATATCCGTTCCCCGGCCGCTGCCGGAGGTGATGAACAGCACCGGCTCGCCATAGGGTACGATCGAGACCGGGGAATCCTTCACGTCAATCCTCCGGCCCAGCGAGAGACCGGCGGGGATGAGGAAGCGGTTGGCCCCGGAGACCAAGTTTGCCCCCAACCCCAAGGTGACGGCGCCGTCCAAGGGGAACGCCTCGCTGTGGGTGAGCACCCGGTCCCGCGCGGCGACGCCGAGCAGCGCCTGCGTCTTGCCCAGCCCGCCGGGATCGAAGATCCCGCCCCGGAAGCCCACATCGAAGGTGCGGTAGCCGAACCGGTATTGCCCTTCGAGGGCAGTGCCGCCGCCCGAAGGGAAGCTCGCCGACCCGCCGAACTCGTGCCGGGCAAAGGCCCGATAGGGGGCATCGAAGGCCGGCATGCCGGTCACTTGCGCGGCGCCCGTCGAGAAGGCCGCCAGAGCCAGAGCGGCGGCCAGCATCACACTACGCTGCATGTCGGTCTCCTTCGGCGTGTTCGGTGACGATGCGCACCACGTCATCGCGCACCTGCAGGAATCCTCCTCGGACCTGGAAGCGGTGACTTGCGCCGCCCTGCCGCACCACCAAGCGCCCTTGGCCCAGCAACGTCATGAACGGAGCGTGGCGGGGCAGGATGCCCACCTCGCCGTCGAACGCGGGAGCGATGAGCCCTGTGGCCTCATCGTCGTAGAGGACGCGATCGGGCGAGATGATCCGAACCCGCATCAGACGCCCGCCAGCTTTTTGGCCTGTTCGACGGCCTCGTCAATCCCGCCCACCATGTAGAAGGCCTGTTCGGGCAGATCGTCGAACTCGCCGGCCACCACCCGCTCGAAGCTCTCAACCGTGTCGGCCAGTTTGACGTATCGGCCTTGCCGCCCGGTAAACGCCTCCGCCACGTGGAACGGCTGCGACAAGAATCGCTGCACCCGCCGCGCCCGCGCCACGGTGAGCTTGTCTTCCTCCGACAGCTCGTCCATGCCCAGGATGGCGATGATGTCTTGGAGGTCCTTGTAGCGCTGGAGAATGCGCTGGGTCTCCACGGCCGCGCGGTAGTGCCGCTCGCCGATGTACTGCGCATCCAGAATGCGGCTGGAGGAAGCGAGCGGGTCCACTGCCGGATAGATGCCGATCTCGGTCAGAGCCCGGGACAAGACCACGGTAGCGTCCAAGTGGCTGAACGCCGTAGCCGGGGCGGGATCGGTGAGATCGTCCGCCGGCACGTAGATCGCCTGGACCGAGGTGATGGAGCCCTTCTTGGTGGACGTGATCCGCTCCTGAAGGTCGCCCATCTCCGTGGCCAGCGTGGGTTGGTAGCCCACGGCGCTGGGCATCCGGCCCAACAAAGCCGACACCTCGGAGCCAGCCTGGGTGAACCGGAAAATGTTGTCAATGAACACCAGAACGTCTTGCCCTTCGCGGTCCCGGAAATACTCCGCCACAGTGAGCCCCGTAAGTCCCACCCGCAGCCGGGCGCCCGGCGGCTCGTTCATCTGCCCGTAAATCAGGGCACAGGCTCCCAGGACGCCGCTCTCTTTCATTTCCAGGTACAGCTCGTTGCCTTCCCGAGTCCGTTCCCCCACCCCGCAGAAGACCGACCGGCCACCGTGACCCTTCTGCACGTTGTGGATCAGCTCCATGATGACCACGGTCTTGCCCACGCCCGCGCCGCCGAAGAGCCCGATCTTGCCGCCTTTGACGAACGGCGCCAGCAGGTCAATGACCTTGATCCCGGTTTCGAAGACCTCGGTCTTGGGCTCCAGCTGCACGAACTGGGGCGGGGGCCGATGAATGGGCCAGCGCTCCACGTCGGGCGGAATGGGCGGCCCGTCGTCCACCGGCTCTCCCACCACGTTGAGGATCCGGCCCAGGGCAGCCTCGCCCACGGGCACGGTGATCGGACCGCCGGTATCCACCACCCGCATCCCCCGCACCACCCCGTCCGAGCTGCTCATGGCCACCGCGCGCACCTGGTTGCGCCCGATATGCTGCTGCACCTCGGCCACCAGGTGCACCGGCGGCCCGCCGTTGCCCGGATGGTCAATCCGCAAGGCGTTGTACAGCTCCGGCAGGTGCTCCGGGTCGAATTCCACATCAATCACCGGGCCGATCACTTGCACCACCCGGCCCACATGCTGCTCTGCCACGCGTACCTCGTCTGTTCCGGCGTTTAGCCTTTCAGCGCTTCCGCGCCGCCCACAATTTCCGCAATCTCCTGGGTGATCTGGCCCTGACGGGCCCGGTTGTAGGTCCGCCGGAGCCAGTCAATCATCTCGCCCGCGCTATCGGTGGCGTTCTTCATCGCGGTCCGCCGCGCCCCCTGCTCCGCCGCCGCGGTCTCCACCAGCGCCCGGTAAATTTGCTGGCGCACGTAGAGCGGCAACAGGGCTTCCACGATCCGCTCCGCCGAGGGATGCAGCAAATAGTTGGCCGCCCTGACCCCCGCCGCCCGAGCAGGCGGCTCGATGGGCAGCACCCGCAGCGTGGTGGGCGGGGTGGACACCGGGCTGCGGAACATGGCAAAAACCAGCTCCACCGCATCCAGCTCCCCCGCGGCGAACCGCGCCATCAGCGGCTCGGCAATTTCCACCGCGTGGGCCGGCGTAGGCCGGTCACCGATATCCTGCCGCTGGCTCGCCAGGGCCTGTCCCGCATAGCGAAAATACCCGATCCCCTTGCGGCCAATGGCGTGCAGCTCGACCTCCGCCCCCTCTCCCGTGAGAGTTTGCAGCCGCTGCCGCGCCATCCGGATCAGGTTCGCGTTAAAGGCGCCGCACAGGCCCCGATTGCTGGTGATCAGCACCAAAGCCACGCGCCGCGGCCGCGCCACCGGCCGGAGCAACGCAAAACGCTGGCTCAGCTCCGGATCCCAGAGATCGGCCATGACCTCCGCCAGCGCCGTCGAGTAGGGCCGCGCCCCCACGACCCGATCCTGCGCCCGCTTGAGCTTGGAGGTAGCTACCATTTCCATGGTCTTGGTAATTTGGCGGGTTTTCTCGACCGACCGGATCCGCCGGCGCAGCTCCCGTGCCTTGGCCACTTACTGCTCCAACTGCTTGTACTCGGCGATCGCCGCTTCCAGCTTGGCGATCAGGGCCTCCGTCAACACCTTGCCCTGCCGGATCTCCCGCAACACCTGGGGCGCGCGCACGTCCATGAACTCGTGAAAGCCGCGCTCCCACTCGCGAATCTTCTCCACCGGCACGTCGTCCAGATGGCCGTTGGTCACCGCGTAGATGATGGCCACCTGCTTCTCCACCGGCATGGGCTGGTACTGCGGCTGCTTCAGCACCTCCACCACCCGGGCCCCTCGCGCCAATTGGCGCTGAGTCGCCTGGTCCAGCTCCGAGCCGAACTGGGCAAACGCCTCCAACTCCCGGTATTGCGCCAAGTCCAACCGCAACCGGCCCGCCACCTGCTTCATGGCCTTGATCTGGGCATTCCCGCCCACCCGGGAAACCGAAATCCCGGCATTGATCGCCGGCCGCACGTTCGAGTAGAACAAATCCGTCTCCAAGAAGATCTGCCCGTCGGTGATCGAAATCACGTTGGTGGGAATGTACGCCGAAACGTCCCCGGCCTGGGTCTCGATCACCGGCAGCGCCGTCAGCGACCCCCCACCCTCGGCATCCGACAGCTTCGCCGCCCGCTCCAGCAGCCGCGAATGGAGATAGAAGACGTCCCCCGGATAGGCTTCCCGGCCCGGCGGCCGGCGCAACACCAGCGACAACTGCCGGTACGCCGCCGCATGCTTGGAGAGATCGTCATAGACGCACAGCGTGGCCCGCCGCTCCTCGTACATGAAATACTCCGCCATGGCGCAGCCCGCGTACGGGGCGATGTACTGCAAGGGTGCCGGATCGGCCGCGCTGGCCGCGACCACAATCGTGTAGTCCAGAGCGCCGAACTGCTTCAACTTCTCCACCACCGACGCCACCGTGGACGCCTTCTGCCCGATCGCCACGTACACGCAGATGACGTCCTCCCCCTTCTGATTGATGATCGTGTCAATCGCAATCGCCGTCTTGCCGGTGCCCCGGTCCCCAATGATCAGCTCCCGCTGGCCCCGCCCAATCGGAATCATCGAGTCCACCGCCTTGATCCCGGTCTGCAACGGCTCCTTGACCGGCTGCCGCTTGACGATGCCCGGCGCCGGCGACTCGATCTTGCGACTCCTCTTGGTCTTGATCGGCCCCAACCCGTCCAGCGGCTGCCCCAATGGGTTCACCACCCGGCCCACCAGCTCAGGCCCCACCGGCACCTCCAGTACCCTCCCCGTCCGCCGCACTTCATCGCCTTCGCGCAACTGCAGATAATCGCCGAGGATCACCGCTCCCAGATTGTCTTCCTCGAGGTTCAAAGCCAGTCCCGCCACCGTCTGGCCGGTAACCGAGGAGGTAAATTCCAACATCTCCCCCGCCATCGCGGCTCCCAACCCGTAAACCCTCGCAATCCCGTCCTTGACCTCGAGTACGGTGCCCAATTCCTCGACATCGAGCGCCCCAAGATCCGCTACCTCGATCTCGCGGAGCAAGATGTCTTTCAGCTCGCCAGGACGCAGAATGGATTCGCTCGCCATGGTACGTCGCCTAGTTAGTGACCGAAACCGGATCCTCGTCGAACTGCCGGAAGGCTTGTGAAAAATATCACAAGACCCGACCCCTCACTACCCCCGCTACAACCGACTCCGCGTTCGACCCTTGAGAAACCTCGCCAGCACGCCCCTGAGACCCAGTCGGGGCAGCTCCCCCGGCGCGGCACCCGCCACCCGTTTGGCACAGCTCGCCAAGTGGCTGGCCGAAGAAAACCGCAGTATGGCCGCCACCGTCGCCACGGAGTACCCCGGGTTCGCCAGCAGGTCCGCCGCCCAAAGCACACTCACTAAGTCTATGACTCGCTTAATGTTGGGCGCTCCGCCGGCGGCGAACTCCCGCGACAGGTGCTCCCGGCTTACGCCAAAAGCCCTGGCCACTTGGCTGGCCGTCGTCCGCTGGCCCGCCCTGAGCAGCACCTCTTCCCACGCCCGAAGCTGGAGGGGCTCCGTCAGGCGCAGCAGCTTCGGGGCATCGCGCAGGGCCTCGCGGCGCGCGCGGCTCGCTCCGAAAGCGGCCACCAGCTCGGCAGCGGCGTGGTCGTCTACGCCTTCCACCAAGATGGCGCGAACGCCGCTTTGGCGATAGGCGAGCAGGGCCGGGCCATCGTCCGGGCGGAAGGCACCGGCCACGAACAGGGGAATCCGAGGGAACTGGCTGGCGAACCGCCCCGCAAGGTCCGGGGTGCCCGCCGCGGCGCCTACCACCATGGCATCCACCAGTTCCGAGGAAAGTACCGCCCGCAGGCGCGCGGGCGAGCGGCATCCAATCAATCGCAGGCCTCGTCGCCTGAGCCCCTGGCGCAAGAGGCCGCTCAGGGCCGGGTTGCGGTGAGCCATCGCCACCACCGCCATCTTACGGACCATCCGCCGCTGCGGTCGGCCCCATCATCTGGGAGACGGCTCGCCCCAAAGGCTCCCGTTCCCAGGTGGCCGAGTCGCACCGCCGCTAAGGGATTCCATCACCTGGGAGACGGCTCGCTCCAACAGTTCCCGGGCATTGTCGTGCGTGACCCGCCGCAGGGCTTCGGCCGCCGGAAGCCATTCGCAGCGCTGGATGCCCTCCTCCGCCTGGGGAACCGCGGTGCCGTGCTTGCATTCAAAGAGGAAAAAGTGACAGTACTTGTGGATCAGGCGACCCCGGAGCCGAAAGTACCAATCCAGCGTGCCCAAGGGGGCGTGCAGGATGAGGTCCTCGAGCCCGGTCTCTTCGGCGATCTCCCGGCGCGCCGCGTCGGCAGGCTGCTCGCCGCGTTCCACGTGTCCCTTGGGGAAGCCCCAGTTGCCGTGCCCGTCGTGGATCAAGAGAAAACGCGGCTCCCCGGCCTCCCGGCGAAAGATCACCCCGCCGGCGCTGGTTTCCCTACGAGTGCGAACGCGGCTCATTGCCCGGGGGCCATTGCCCAGAAGACCGAAACTGCAAGTACTTCCGGGTCGGATTCATTTCAACCGGGGCGGTCTCCGGCCGCATCGCCTAGAAGACCGAAAACCGGAAGTACTTCCGGGGGTTGGCTTGGATGTCGGCCAGCAATTGGCGCAATTGGGCCACCGCGCGGGTGGTTTCGACGTAGAGCGTCGAGTCCCCCACCAAGAGCCCCAAGGTTCCCGCCCGCTCCTCGAGCCGGGTCATCACCGAGTCCGCCCCCGTGATGATCCGGGTAATGCTGGCCTCATTGGCCCGCGCCACCCGCACCAGCTCGCGGAAATCGGCGCTCGCCTCGCGCATGTGCTGGGAGGCTTCCTGGGTGTTGTTCAGGATGGCGGCCAGCTGCCCCTGATTGGTGGCGGAGTCCACCCGCGCCAGCGAGTTCTGGAGGTTCTTGGCCGCATCGGCCAGCACATCGGACCCCTGCTGCAGGTTGGTCCCCACCCCGCCCAAGATCTCGGTCTGCTGCTGGGCGAATTCGGTGAGCCGCTGCGAGACCCGGCCGAAGTCCCGGATGGCACGCTGCAGCTCGGCCACCGCCTGCGAGTCGAAGGCGGTCTGTACCCGCGAGGCCACGCTCGCGATGTCGGTGGCAATGCGGTTGGCTTGCGCCGTGAGCTGCCCGATGTCCGGCAAGGCCGCGCCCGGCCAGGCCCGGCCTCCCTCCCGGGCCGCTTCCTGCAACTGCCGGCGCAGGGTGGGATCGTCCAGCGGGTCGTCCAGGCTGATGATTCCGGCCTGCCACTCCCCGAACAAGGACGCCGAGGCGGCCACGATGGCGGGCCGGGCCGGCAGCAGCACCCCCTCGTAGATCTGCAGCTCGGTCTCCACCCAGTTCCGCTGGCCCAGGCGGATCGCCCTGACCCGGCCCACCCGCACGCCCCGCAGCACCACCGGATCCCCCACCCCCAGGCCGCCCACGCTGCGAAACCGCGCCACGTGCACCTCGCCTCCCCCTCCCAAGCGCGACTGCGAGAGCCACAGGGCGCCACCCACCATGACGACGAGACCCGCCACAATGGTGGCCCCCACCACGATGTCATCGCGCCGCTTCATGGCGAGGCTGCTCCCGCCGCGGTGGCCTCGGCGTCTTGCGCCGCTTCCGGCCGGCCCTCGATGAACTGCCGCACCACCGGGTCGTGTGAACGTTGGATCTGCTCCACCGTGCCCACTTGGCGGATCCGGCCGTGGTACAACATCGCAATCCGATCCCCCACCGTGTACGCGCTCCGCATATCGTGGGTCACCACCACGCCCGTGACGCCGAGCTTCTGTTTGGCACGCACCATGAGCTGATCAATCACCGCCGCGGTCACCGGATCCAATCCGGTGGTCGGCTCGTCGTAGAGGATGTAGCGCGGCCGCAAGGCGATCGCCCGCGCGATCCCCACCCGCTTGCGCATCCCGCCCGAGAGTTCGGCGGGGTAGCGGTCCTCGGTCCCCTCCAAATCCACCAGGGCCAGCGCTTCCTGGACCCGCGCGGCGATCTCCTGTTGCGCGAGCCCCCGCCGCACCAGCCCCAAGGCGACGTTTTCGCCCACGGTCATCGAGTCCAGCAGGGCGGCGAACTGGAAGACGAATCCGATCCGGGCCCGGAGCGCCATCAAGGCTTCCCGCTCGAGCTGGTGCACCACCTCTCCGTCCACTTCCACCTCGCCTTGGTCCGGCTCCAGCAGGCCCACGATGTGCTTGAGCGCCACGCTCTTGCCGCTGCCCGAGTAGCCGAGAATGACCATGGTCTCCGCGTCCCGGATCTCCAGCGAAAGGCCCCGGAGCACCGGCTTGTCCCCGAAGCTCTTGTACACCTCGCGAAACACGATCACGTACCGCCGCCCGCGCTAGAGGAGCAGGACCGCCCAGAACGCATCGAGCACCAGGATCAGCATGGCGCTCACCACGACCGCGTCGGTGGTCGCCCGCCCCACCGCCTCCGCCCCCCGCGTGGCCGAGAGCCCCTTGAGACAGCCCACCAGCGCGATGGTCAGGCCGAAGGAGGCGCTCTTGACCAGGCCGAACCACACATCCTTGAAGCGGTAAAACAGCTTGAGCCCTCGCACAAACTCCGCCGTGGAGAGATCCAGCAGGTTGATCGCCGTCAGCCACCCCGAGAGCACGCCCATGGCCATGGCCAAAATGACCACGAACGGGAACATCAAGGTCGCGGCCATCACCCGGGGCACCACCAGGTAGGACAATGGATCATAGGCCAGCGTCTCCAAGGCGTCCACCTGCTCGGTGACCCGCATGGTACCTAGCTCGGCCGCCACGTTCGCCCCCACCCGGCCCGCCAGGGCCAGGCCGGTGAGCACGGGGCCCAGTTCCAGCATGATGGTCTTGCCCACCAACGTACCCACAAAGTACAGCGGAACGGCGCCGGTGAAGGTGTAGGAGGCTTGCAGCGCCAGCACGATGCCGGTGAAGGCCGCAATGAAGAGGGCGATGGGCACCGAGGCCGCGCCAATGCGCCGCATCTGGCGGGGGGTGAGCCTGCCCCAGGTGGCAACGTCCTGGAAAGCCCGGGCCACGGACGCGAGCCAGTAACCGAGACGGCCCCAAGCCGCCAGCCACCCGGCGACGCGGCCGGCCAGAAGCGCATACACGGCGCCAATTTAAGCCGCGCGGCCGGGCAGGGGGAGGGACCGCGTCCCAACCGGCAGGGGTGCTGACGGCGATGGGGGGCGATGCCTGAGGCACCGCCCCCCAAATCGTTCACCACCGTTCGCCTTAAACCAGCTAAACCAGGAGCCAGCCTTAGGCGGCGAAGCCCCGGCCTTACGCGGCGAAGCTGGCGAGGGCCCGACCCACTTCGCCTTCGCGCAACCGCTTGAGGGCCCGGTCGCGCAACTGGCGCACCCGCTCGCGAGTGACGCCCAGCATGCCCCCGATCTCTTCCAGGGTGTGCTCCCGGCCGCCGTCCAGGCCGAAGTAGAGTCGCAAGACCTTGGCGTCGCGGGCCGGCAGGGTGCGGAGCGCCTCCTCCACTTCATCGCTCAAGAAGCGCTCCATGGTTTTCTCTTCGGTGTCGGGCAGGTCTTCGGCGATGAACCGTTCGATCAACGCCCGGTCGCCATCAGGATCGAGCGGGGCATCCAGCCGCACCTCGCCGGTGTTGAGCGCCGCCAGCGACTGCACCACCTCCAGCGACAAGCCCGTGGCCGCCGACAGCTCCTCGGGCGTGGGCTCCCGCCGCATTTCCTGGCGCAGCGCCTCGGCGGTGCGCACGATCTTGGAGAGATCGGCCGTCCGGTTGAGCGGCACCCGCACCGTGCGCCCCTGGCGCGCCAGCGAGGCCAGGATCGCCTGCCGGATCCACCAGACGGCGTACGAAATGAACTTGACGCCCTGATCAGGATCGAACTTCCGGGCCGCGGTCAGCAAGCCCACGTTCCCTTCACCGATGAGGTCCGTGAGCGGCAGCCCGCGGTTCTGGTACTTCTTGGCCACCGAGATCACGAAGCGGAGGTTGCGCTTGGCCAGCTCTTGCATGGCCTCCTGGTCCCCCGCCCGGACCCGCCGGGCCAGCGCGATCTCCTCTTCCGGGGTCAGCAAGGGCGTCTTGCTCACCTCGTAGAGGTACTGATCCAACAAATCGCGGTCCTCTTCGTTCAAGGCGAGCGCCGGCACCGGACGACGACGGCGACGCCGCTTGGGCTCTCGAGAGTGGGTCATGGGTATCCTTATGTAGCTGGGCGCGCCGGGAACCCACCCCAGCGCGACGTGCTCTGCCTCTTCTACGGGGCCAACGCGTCCTACCCCAAGCCGGGCGGAAGGTTCGCTTGACACCAGGCTGGCCAGCCGGCTAGCTTGGCGTGTTTGCGGCCGGAGGCCACTTGCGGCCGGCCTAATATAATGGGGGCGTAGCTCAGTTGGGAGAGCGCGTGAATGGCATTCACGAGGTCAGGGGTTCGATTCCCCTCGCCTCCATCGCGGCGCCCGGCCCAACCCACCCCTTTGCCCAGCGGCGGCCCGCCCCTCGAGGCTCGGCCCGCTTCCGGGGACCCAGGGTGGTGAGGCAGGGGCTTGCGGGTTAGATTGGCAAGCGCGCGGGAATAGCTCAGTTGGTAGAGCACAACCTTGCCAAGGTTGGGGTCGCGGGTTCGAGTCCCGTTTCCCGCTCTCCACGAGGAGCCGCGCAGCGGGCGGCGTGCGCCGGCCCGGCTTGCCAGCCTGGGGCACGAGCGTTGGATCCCGTGGGACATTCGTCACCGGCGCGGGGTGGAGCAGTCTGGTAGCTCGCCGGGCTCATAACCCGGAGGTCGTGGGTTCAAATCCCACCCCCGCTACTTGCACCAAGCCGAGAGATCGAGGATGGGCGGAGCGGTGGATCGGCGGCAGGCGACCGCCCGTCCCACCGGCCGCCCATCCGGCCTTTCGGCGCGGTTGCGCGGCGCCACGTTCGCGGGGAGGTTTAGGTCAGTCGGTCCGGTGCAGCCGGGCCGCCAGGGTCAAGGCCCGCCAGGAAGCCGCGTTCCCTGGGGCGGTTAGCTCAGTTGGTTAGAGCGCCACGTTGACATCGTGGAGGTCACTAGTTCGAGTCTAGTACCGCCCATTGGCGCCCATAGCTCAACTGGATAGAGCGTCTGGCTACGGACCAGAAGGCTGGGGGTTCGAGTCCTCCTGGGCGCACGTTGGAGATTCGGGAGCCGGAACCCCGCTGCACGCGCTGAGGGCTCCGGCTTCGAGGCAACACGACACGGGGCGTGGCGCAGTCCGGTTAGCGCGCCTGGTTCGGGACCAGGAGGTCGGTGGTTCAAATCCACTCGCCCCGATTGCCTGCTCCGGTGGGGGCGCTGGTTTGCGAGCGCCTGCCCGATGGCGTAACCCGGAGCGCGCAGCCGATGGCCAACCGGGGGCAGCCTGCCGCCCGGCCCATCAGCCCAAGAAGGACCCCGGCAGACCCCGCGCGATGCCAGAGGGCATCCGGCGCGCGAGGCGAGCCAGTGGCGCCAGTAGCTCAGTTGGATAGAGCGTCGGCCTCCGGAGCCGAAGGTCGTGGGTTCGAGTCCCGCCTGGCGCATCCGTCACCACCCTCAGCGCCTTCAGCGCCCCCCTCCGCCCCTCGCCGCTCCCACCAGCGCATTGAACAACAACTTGAACGTGGCATGGGTCTGCGCCCGGTGCTGTGGCCTCAAGCCCATCAACACCAGCCGGCCCCCGCGGGGAAAATCCACCTCCACGACGGCAGCCCGACCCTGCACGTAGGTTTCGCCGCGCACCCACCCGGAGGCCCGCAGGTTGGCGTTCGGATAGCGCGCCGGCACGCTCACGGACTGACTGCGAAACCCCTCGGTCAAGGCAAAAAACGGGCTCCGGATGAAGTAGGCATACGTGGTATCCGGCATCCCCCACGCGATGGGGTGCTCGGGGTCGGTCTGGAGCCGGACGATCGAGCCGGGAATCAACAGTTCCGCCGGGCTCAGCCCTTCCGAGGCGTCTCGTACCGGGATCGGCCAGTGTTGGATGAAGAGATCGCCGGAGGACCCTAGGGCAACCACCGTACCGCCAGCTCGCACGAACTCCCACACCGCGGCGAGCCCGGTGGCGCCGAGCCCCAAGCGATAGGCTGGTGGGATCGAACTCCCCCGGCTGCCCTCGAGCAGGCTACCGGCATCCTGGTCGGCGAAGAGCAGCACGTCGAACCGATCCCTGAGCGGCGATCGTATCACGGTGCGGGGAGCGCGCCCCGCGACATGCGGAGGCCACTGGGCGCGCAGCGAGTCCGGCAGGCTCACGACGCTATCCGGCTCGTCAGGGTTGGCGGCCCGAATGTCTTGCGGGTGGAGCGTGGTGTAATCGAACCCGTATCGCTCCAGGACCCAACGGGTCCACCCCTCGTCCATATTCGAGCCCCAAGGCTGGTAGAGCCCGATGCGGGGAGCCCCGACTGCCACGGTCTGCACCGCCGGCACGCCCGCGGCGTACACCTCGAGACCGAGTTCACCGGCCACCCGCTCGACTAGCTGGCGTGCTATGCCCTGCACGATCCAGCTCCCGGCCGGGAAGCGATGACCGCCCGCTGTGAACGCGCCCGCCGCACGCCGGATCGTGGCCCCGGCCGCCCACCAGCGGTTCGCCGCCAGGAAAGCATCGTTGTACCGCGCATCCACGATGAACGCTCCCCCGCCGCCGACCACCCGCCCTGGCGGCAGGGGCACCGAGTCCAGCAGCTCCAGCGAGGCGGCAAACGGCGCGTCCACGAAGGCGGTGGCCACCCCCATCTGCATCCCGAGCGACCAAGCCGTCACGTCGTAGGGCGGCTGAGGTGGGGCGCCGGGCGCCGGCCGGACCTCGGGATACCTTTGGGGCTCGAGCATGTCCTTGGCATAGCGGCCGAAGACTTGCGCCAACCGGATCACATACGTGCCAGCGCGATAGGGCTTGCCGTCCGCGGTAAACGGAGCCCTGGCGCGCTCCACCTTGACGCCCTCGGCAGCAAGCGTTCGGAGCATCTTGGCCACCGTGACCGGATCGTCCTGGTCAGCGGGGATCACGATGGCATAGGGCGTCCCCGCCGTCCCGAAGGCCCCTTCCATGATCCGTCCCCCTGCCGGCGACTCGCCGGCCAATCGCGCGGGCACCGGCGGGTAGCCGGCCCTGGCACGGCGGGCCTGGCCCTCGAGGTACTGCGCCACCGTCGCCCGATTGGCTTCATAGACTTGCCGAATCAGTTCCCGCCGGTTGTCGGCCGCCGCGGTGAGCAGCGCCTTGGTGGCGATCAGCTCATACTCCACAATGTCGCGGAGCGTCCAGTGACCGCCCAGCCAGGGCCGGGGATACGTGGTGCGAGGGCTTACGTCGCGGGGAGCGGGCAAGGTGTCCCGCGGCCCCCCGAACTGGAACCCGCCTGCGGCAGTGCCCTGCTGGGGCGGGGCCTCTCCCACCTGCGCCACGCGCTGATCGGTGGGCGAGGCAATCCGGACGCTGGCCACTTCGGTGAGCAGGCCCACCTGGTTGTGCCACCAGCCGGTCCAGGCCATGGCCCCGGGCCAGAAGTTCGTGTAGGTGTAATCGTAGATGATGCCCACCTTGCCTGCGTGCTCCAGCGCCGCCGCTTGAGCCTGCCCCAGGATACCGTTCCACCGGTAGATCACCGGATCCACGTTGAGATTGATGGGATCCGTGGCCGGCATGGTGAAGATCCTGGGCCCGGCGGGTCCCATCTGGTGCTCGTCCAACCATACCGTGGGAAACCATTCCTGGTAGAGGACCCGGGCTACATGCTGCGACTCGACCTGCGTCAGCATGTAGAGGTCGCGGTTGTTGTCGTGGCCCACGTAGTGGTGGTACAGCCAGGGCGGGGCGGTCCCTTCGTAGTCGGTGCCCAACGTCCGGTTGTACCAGTCGGTCACCATGGCCTCCCCATCGGGATTCTGACTGGGGATGAGCAGAAGAATCACCTGGTCCAAGATCTTTTGGATCGCGGGATCCTGGCTGGTGGCCAACTCGTGTACCAGTTCGAGACTCATCTGCGCCGCGCCGATCTCGGTGGCGTGGATGTTGGCGCTCACTAAGACCACGGCCTTGTGCTGATCCAATAGCTCCCGCCTCTGGGCCGCGGTATGCACCGAGTCCGGGTCCTGTCCGGGACGCGCGTCCTGGAAATACAACCGCCGTTGCAGCGCCCGGTATCGGTCCAACTGGCGCAGGGTTTCCGGACTGGCGATCTCCAAAATGATGTACGGCCGGCCTTGCGAGGTCTTGCCCACCTCGCGGAAGTTCACCCGATCCGACCGCTGGGCCACCAGCCGCAGGTAATCCACGATACCATCCCACCCCACCAGCTTCCGGTCGGCCCCCATCACGTGGCCGAAGACCTGTTGCGGCGAGGGGATCTCCTGTGCCTCGACCGGTTGGACCGCAAGCCAGGCGATCGCCGCACCCGCGACCGTGGCCCACTCCCATCGCATGCGCCTCATACCGTATCGCTCCTGTCAAGCTCGATTCTACCCTGCACGTTGAATCCTGCCCTGTAAGCCCATTCCCGGCGCGTACCGTCTGCACCTGCGCCTCTCGATCTGCATGTCGCTCGGTCCGCATGCCGCCCCCATGGGCACGGCGTGCCCCGCAGCCCCAGGGCCGCTGTCCCCCGGCGCTCGCCCCGCCCCGTCACCCGAGAAGTTCCGCACGCTCAGGCGGGTCGCTGCTCTTCTCCGTGCCCCGGCGCTCACCAGGCGCCGTCACTCGAGGAGTTCCGCAGTCACCCGGGCGAGGGCCGTCACCGCCAGCACCACCGGACACTCGACCGCATCGCGCACCACCGCCTTCATAGCGCGGGTGTAGCCAATGCAATCCATGACGACCAAGTCCACGCCGGCGGCCGCCAGGCGGGACGCAGCCTCCTCGAGTTCTCCCTGCCGCCCATAAGGCGACGCCGCCTCCACCACCACCCGGTCCGACGCGACGTCCCTCCAGCGTTCCTGCTGCGCGGCACGCTGCTCGGCAGCGGGCGTAAGCACTCCCAGCCGCCGAGGACCTAACCCACGAACCAGCGGCTTGAGCACGCTGCCGGCCAGCAGCAGGGGCCGCACCGAACTCAAGCCCCGAAGATCGCCCGTGCACAGCACCAAGACCAAGCCGACTTGCGGCTCGAGCGACCGGATGCAGTGCTCGAGCCGGGGAAGAATTCTGGACTCGGCCAGCCGCACTTCGCTCCCGTCCCGGAGGCGGCTCACCAGTACGGGATCGCCCGGGCGCGGCGCCAGCTCGAGCAGTTCGGCGGAAGAGACACCGTCCAGCGCGCCGCACTGGAGCACCGGCACCTCGCCCAGCAGCCCTCGCATCTCGGCCAGGACGTCCTCGCGCGGAGACTGACCGATGGTCACCGCGCCCAGCGCCAGTCCTCCGCGGGGAGCCTGCCCCGGCCGGCCACCGGCTGCCCCCGACCGGTCCCCCACCCCCACCCCATCAACCCGGCCGGACACTCGCTCGCCGCTGCCTGCCCGCCGCCTGCAGGTGGTTCATGCGCCCGTAGAGCTGCTGCAACCGCTTGAACTCGGCGGGGTCGAAAAACGAGAGCGTGCCGGCGGTGTATCCCTTGGCCACTTCCACCACGAACCGCGCCGCCTGCTCGAGGTCCACCGCGTGGCTCGCCCCGGAGGCGGATCCCGGTACCGCCACCTCGCTGGTGATGGCTACCCCAACCACGGGCGCGGCCGTCACGGTCGCCGGTTGCATGATCGAGTTCAGGTGGAACAGCCCGTTGCCGTAGGGCGTGATGTCCTGGGTCGCCAGGGCGAAGACGGCGGGAAGCCGGCCGGTGACGTACTGCTGGATGGTAAGCAGCGGCTCGCTGACCCGCAGGATGTAGCCCTCCTTCACCGTGGGCGAGATCGCAAACCCGCGCAGGTTGATGATGCGATTGCCCTTGGTGGTATCGAGCGAGAGCACGGCGTCCATGTGCCGATCCACCAGCTTCTCGGCCAGGATGGGCACCCCCACGGGCGATCCCATGAAGGGCACGGGTTCGTGCGGGATCACCGGAGCGTGGGGACAGATGTGGGTCGTGACCATCACATCGCCCTCCAGCCGGTCGCCTGCCGCCAGCATGTCCACCAGCTTGAGCCCAGCCGCCAGCGCGGCCACGGCGCCGTCGGCATCCGAGACCAGACCGATCACCTGCGGCCTGGCCCCCACGCCGCCCAAGAATCCGATCACGCCGAGGGTTGGCGCCTTGCCCCCGGCGCTCCGGCCCCGGAGCCCAGGGATCAGCATGCGCACCACGCTGGTGGTCCCCCGTCCGGCCCGCACAGCTTGGACTTCGACCCCGTCAAAACCGTGCTGGCGAAAAAGGTGCGCCACGTCGCCGCCATCGGCGCCGGGACGATCGAGCAGCTCGCCGACCTCGATCACCTGCTTGAGCAGCATCTCGTTTGCCTCCTACAGCTTGCGGTGCCTCCCACGAGCCTCTGGATGCGGCTTGCCGAGCCCGGAGGCCGGATCGCTCCCGTGTTCGCCCTTCAACCTAACCGATCCTCCAGGTTGCGAGACCCTCGCGGCATGCCCCCACGGTCCTTCCGGTCCTCTCGCGCGGCGTCTGGTCCTCCCGCACGGCATACCAGCGTTCCCGCAGCTCCCCTCGAACGCAGGCGCTCGGGGAACGCTGGAGTTCCCAGAACGCCTTAGGAACGCGCGCGGGGGAGAGCCCAAGCTTCACGGTAGTCACGGTCCCCTCACCTACCCCCAGAACGGATGACCGGGTCTGTGGCATCGGCCCTAGCCCAAGCCCAGGAGCGAGGCCGCAAACGCCCAGACGGCATCGCCGGCAATCAGTCCCGCGGCGAAGATGGTGGCCGCTGTCCCTTCTGCAAGAGGGCGGCGGCGGGCGAACCAGGTGCGCATCGCGAGGCCTGCGAGCACCGCCCACCCGGCCGCCGGGTTGAGAATCAACAGGCCGGTGGCGAAGAGAATGCCGAGCTGGCGGGTCGGTCCCCCCACCGCTTGGAGCAGGGCACCGGCCGCAGCCCAGGCGACGAGATGCTCGGTGCCGGATGGTTCGATCCCTCCGCCGATCGTGGCCGCATAGACCCGGGCCACCGGCGGGAACCGGCCGGCCGCGAAGTAGCGGTGCTCGGTCAGCGCCACGAGCACCACGGCCGTGGCGAACCCCAAACTCGCGGCGAGCAGTTGCTGCCGGCGTCCGGCCCGTTCGAAGGCGGGATCCCTGCCGGAGCCGCGGATGTACCAGCCCGTCTTGAAGTCGAAGCCCGCATCGGCGAAGGCCGGCCCGCCCGCGGCCACAAAACCTGCCAGCACCCCCGCGGCCGCGGGCGGAAAACCCAAAAGCAGCGCCAGGAGGAGAAAGACCAGCGTGGTGGCGAAGGCCGGAAACCACCCGGCGTGCATCGCGGAGAGGCCCACGATCAGCTCCGCCGCGATGCACGCCACGGCGGCAAACACGACCCAGCCCGCGGTTTCGCCCCACGACATGGCGGTGGCACGGCTCACGATGAGGCTCAGCGCGCTTCCGGCGAGCAGGTACAGGGCGAACCCCCGCCTAAGCCCTAGGCGCGCACTGCCGGCCGCTTGAGCCCGACCCGGCAACCTCGCCTCCTGGGGCGCCGGGGGCTTGAGCGCGCTCGCCACCGCCTGGCCCAGGGCGGCGATCCCGGCGCCGATCATGACCCCGTGCGGCACCAGGGCGGCGTTCAGGTCCACTCCGGCCAGCGAGCCGGCATAGGCGCGCACCAGGAGTCCCGCCCCGAACATGCCCAGGGCCCAGGCATTGCCCAGGAAGGCCAAGCCGAAGGCTGCCGCCGGCAAGCCCCCGTTACCCGTCCAGCGGCTCAGGCTCCCGAAGAAGTTGGACGAGCCCAGCACGCCCAGCGCGGCTCCTGCCGTCAAGAGGCGGCTCCGCGTTCCCCCTTGGTCGCCCGCCAGGATGGCTTCGCCGGTGGCCACACCGAGGGGCCAGGGAGCCCGAGCGGGAAACAGCGGGGTATCGAACAGCCAGTACAGCATGGCCAGGTCAATCGCCATCCCCAAGGTGGCGCCGAGGAGCATGGGCCCCGCCAAGTCCGCCCGTCCCAGCAGCACGGGGATCGCCACCGGAACCAACAGCGAGTTGGCCGCCCCGAAGGTGGCGGCAGAGATCGAGGTCTGAACCAGGTTTTGGCGATGGATGGAGCGGAACGGCCGGCACGCCGCCAGGGGGAGCCGGGAGAGCATGATGGCCAAGATCACGCCGATGATGGAGGTGTTGGGGGTCACTCCCAGCGCGGTCACGATCTCGGTGCCGATCACGGCACCGACCACCGCAACGGCCAGCGTGACCACGAGGGTGCGCGGTTCGAGCGCGCTGGGATGAACCGCGGAAGGGGTCGCGGCTCGGGCGCCGGGCTCGCACATAGGCGGCGCCCAAGCTACGGCAGGGCCGTCCCCGGCGCGAGGCCGGCGCTCAACCCGGCCGAGTCAACGGTCGAGCAACCTGGCTTCCCTAGCCGCTCGCGCGGCGTCGCGCTTCCGCTGCCGTTCCGCCTCGCGCGCGGCCTGCGCGGCCCGGTGTTCGGCTTCGCGCTGGGCTCGCTCGACCTGCCGCGGGGATCGGCCCCCTGCGGGCGCGGCAGCAACGGGCGCGTGCTTGGGAGGCTTGGCACTGCGGGCGCGGACCGGGCGCTCGATCGCCACCTGCGGGGACAGCGGAGCAGCGGTCCGAGGCGCCGTGGCGATCAGCGGGGCCAGGCCCGGCAGGCCGGAAGGCTCCGCCGTCAGGAACGGCGAAGTGGCGACCTTGGTTCCGAACACACTGTCCGCGCCGGCTCCGGAGCCCGGCCCCGTAGCCAGACCCCACCAGTTCTGCCGCGCATCCACCGAGTCGCTGGGCGCGTACACGGCGTACCGGGCATTGCCCACGAAGGCGTTGGAGTCAGCCACCGAGACGTAGCCCGTAATGCCGGGGATGGCGAGGCCGTCCCCCTGGTTGTTGCGGATGTTATTGCCCCGCAGCTGCACCCGCCCCGCCGCCACGTACACCGCCGCGGTATCCGCGTCCGAGATCGCGTTCCGGATCAGCTTCACGGTGGTAGAGTCCGACTGGCTCACCCAGATACCGTGTACCGGGTTCCGGATCACGGCCCCCTGCACCGTGGTGCCGGGGAGAACCGAGGTCAGGGCCATTCCTTGCCGGCAGTCGGTCACGGTATCCTGCTCCACGAGGAAGGCCCGGCCGGAGAGTGCAATCCCTGACTGGCTGAAGCTATAGGGCGTGCAGGTGATGCGGTTTCGGAGCACCGATGTGAGCCCGCGCGCAGAGGGACCGGCCATCTGTATCTCGAGCCCGGCTTGGATCACCCGCGCCATTACGTTGTCCGTGGCGACCACGCTGTCGCCGACGACCTGGATCGCGTAACGCGCGCTGTCTACGGTATTGCCGCTCAGGACATGCACGCCGCGGGAGGCGTAGACCAGCACCGCGAAATTGAGCTTGGTGAACCGAGAATTCTGGACCCGGGCGTTCAGCACGTCGGGGTAGGAAAACAGTTCCGGACCGTAGCCGCCGTCGCAGCCGGACACATTGCAGCCCGTGAACTCGACGTTGTCGAGCAGGGCCTGGCGGCCTGAAAAATCGAAGGGCTCGGAGCCACCGCCGATGTTCAGGAACTTGGAGTTGGTGACCAAGCCCTTGTCGGCGTAGATAAACGTGTAGCTGTAGAAGTTCGTGTCCGCCGGGAAGCGCACCACGGTGCCGTCAATGACCAGGCTATCCAGGTAATCGCTATCCAGCCATTCGTAGTCTTCGGCGTTGCCTTCCTGGTAGATCGAGTCGCCGCGCAGGTACACCTGGGCCGTGGGGCCGCAGCAGGTACCGTACACGTTGATGGCGTCGTCGTCGGTGGCACGCACCACGCTGCTGTCCACCACCAGCCGCCGAGCGGAAGACACGTAGATATTCTCCCAATAATTCCGCTCGATGCGGCTCCCGCTCACGTACACCGACGGTCGGACGGCGGATTCTTGCGACGCCAACACTCCGTAGCCCCCGTTGTCGCTGATCTCGGAGCGCAGCACGGCAGTGGAATCCGCCTCGTAGAGGGAGACCCCATCGTCCCAGAACCGGATCTTGCTGTCGCGGAGCAGGGTCAGGGCAATGCGGGCGCAGCCGCTGTAGTAGATGGCATCACCGTACTGGGAGGCGCTGTCGCCGATGAAGGCGCTCCGGTCCACCCGGACCGTGTCCATGGCGCCGGCGCAGTGGTAGATGCCGTAACTCCCATTGGTGCCCCTCACGGTAACCCGGCCGTCCTCCAGCGCGAAGTTGGATACCCCGCCCAAGTCAATGGCCGTATCGAAGTTGTCGAAGGCGACATTGCGCACCACCGCCCGCTGGCCGCCCCGGAGCCAAAGGCCGGTGTTGGAGCCCGTGGGATCCCTGAAGACGGGCCGCGTGGCCGTATCACCCGGAGTGCCCCCGATGATCACGGCTCCCGCCGCTAGCACGCCGTCCTCGAGGAAGAAGTACGTTCCCGGCGCCACGTGAACGGTGTCGCCTTCGTCCACCACCCCGAAAGCCAGGTTCGGGTGTTCGAACGGGGCGGCTGCCGTCCCGAGTTGAAGCGCCGTGCCCGTGGCCTTGAGGTCCACGTACCAGTTGGGCCGCCGGGCGATCACCGTGATCACGGCTTGAGCCTTGAGTCCGGGGGCCACCTCCGCCGTGATCGTGGCGGTGCCCGGCGCCCTGGGTTGCACCATTCCCGCCGCATCCACGCCGGCCACCAGGTTGTCCGAGGAGCGCCAGGTGGCATCCGGCACGGTTACCGCCCGGCCCGCACTGTCCACTGCCTGGGCCATGAGCCGCAAGCTCTGTTTGGGCGTCAGTTCCGCAGCGGGCGGAAAAACGGCAAGCTGCCGGGGCGAGCCGGTGGCGCAGGAGCGCGGCGCCGGCAGCAGCACCCGCTGGCCCGGGATCTCGAGCCCAACGGCATAGGATAGGATGATCAAGGCATCGCGACTGTTGACCTTGTTGTCGCCGTCCACGTCCCCCATCGCGAGGTCGAACGTGTCCGGGCTGATGGCCTGCCCCACCACCGCGGAGAGAATCACCAGGGCGTCCCGGCTGTTGGCGCGAGCGTCCCGGTCCACGTCGCCCCAGCGGCCCCGGGCGGCGCAGAAGGTACCGGAGGTGACCGTGAGCAAGGGCATGAGATCGTCGAAGGTCCCCGCCGCAGACATCTCGGAGAACGAAAGATCCATCGGCGACGAGGCAGTGGAGGCCGTGTCAACCACAGCGAAGCGAAACCGCACCAGCGTGATCAAGCCTGACACCCCGGCGGGTGAGACACTGGCAAATCGCACCACGCCCTGCGCGATGCTGTCGCTATTGATCTGGGGCGCAGGGAAGTTGCCCGACAACGTATCGCACGAGTACTGGTTGCAGGAAAGCCCCAGGACCGCGGGGTTCCACTGGAGCCGCGCAGTGTAGCTTCCCAACTTGGCGCCGCCGGCCTGGCTCAGGTCCACCACGATGGGAACGGTGAGCGACGAGCCGGCGAACCCCGTAAGCTCCCCACCCACGCGGGCCGTCACGGTCTGCGCCGCCGCCATCCGCCCAAACGCCACCAGGGCGAGTCCGAGAACCAGGAGCCGCTTCATTGTCTCCGCATCCCGGGCGCGAAGTTGTCCCGCGTGTCGCGGCCGATTCGCCCCACGGTCCCGCCCGGCTTCAACAGGAACAAGCGGTAGAACCCGCCGCGGAAGGCGCTGAACAGCAGGCCTTGGTCGGTCCACGCGGGATGTTGAGCCGGACCGCTGGCCCAGCTTACCACCGTGCGCGGCTGAGCCCCGGCCGCGTTCCCGGCCACCATGACGGCGCGCCCGCCGTTGAGAGCGATGTCGAACACCAGCGAGTCGCCCGCCGGCGACCAATCCACCCACCGCGCATCGTAACGGGCGCAGCAGGTGGGGTTGCCCACCACGAGCGTGTCGTTGGCCAGCGAGTCGAGCGAGCGGGTGTGCACGCCGGCACTCGCTCCAGAGCCGCCGATGGTATAGGCCACCCGGCGGCTGCCGCCCACCGGCTGCCACGCCACGCTGGTCGCCCCGGTAGGCGAAGAGGGCACCAGCGCCACCCCAGTTCCGTCCGCGTTCATGGTGTAGAGCTGGCCTCCCCGGACGAAGACGATCTGCGAGCCGTCGGGCGACCAGTCCGGAGACTGGTCGGACGAGAAGCCCGTCGTCAGTCGCACCACACCCGAGCCGTCAGCATTGGCTTTGCAGATATTGGGATAAAGCGAGCTGTTCAGGCACACGAACAACACCGCGCTTCCGTCCGGTGACACCCTGGGCCGCCACGGGTAGGACATGAGCGCATCGGCGCTGTCTCCCGCCACGGTGGCCGTGCTGTCCAGCGCGGCGCGGATGCTCAATCCCGACCCGAAAGCTACCTGCCCCGGGGTGGTGCCGCCGCGGGAGAAGTAGAGGGGCCGCGGCAGCACCGTCTGCGCCACGCACCGGTCGGCAATTCCCCGCGTCACCCGCGAGCCTGGGGTAGGCAGCCCGATCGAGGCCGCCAGCATGAATAGGGCGTCCCGCGCGCTGACCGCACCGTCGGCGTCCACGTCGCCTCGCGCCAGCTCGAAGCCCGGCGCCGGCAGGCCCACCGCGGCGGACAGGGCCACCAGGGCATCCCGGCTGTTCACCTCGAGGTTGCCGTCCACGTCGCCCCACACTGCGCCAGCGTGACACACCTCGGCGAAATCGCCCTCGAAGTCCGCGGTGCGGTCCAGCGCCCCGTTGTCCATCAGTGCCAGGGCTCGAAGCCCGATGGTACCGCCGTCCGGCGCTCCCGGCCGCAGCCGGAAGGTGACCCGGGCGAAACTCGCGAAATTATAAGAGCTGTTGCAACTCGAGGTGCTGAGGTCCGCATATCCGGCTCCGACCGCCACGTTGAGCGGGACGGACGCGTCGGGACAGAGCTTGGCCGCGCCCACGAAATCGAGCTTGGTGGAGTCGAACGCCACGCGCAGCGCGAAGGAATCCAAGCCCGACGCCCGCTGATCGTAGCTCACGAGGAGGAGGTCCACTCGCCCCGTATCCAGAGCGGCGGCCACCGAGTCGCCGGCCAGGTCGAACTGAATCCGCATCGGATAGCCGGACTGCGCCTGGAGGCCCGGCGTGACCGTGGCGCCCCACAGCACCAAGGCCCAGATGCCTCGCCGAGCGGCCCTCACCGCTTCCTCCCCAACATGTCGCCCCGATCCCGAGCCTCTTCCAGCTCACGCTGCACGCGCCTGAGAGCCTCCATCGCCGCCCGCCGCTCCCGTTCCTCTGCGGTCCTGCGCGCCTCGCGTTCCTTCTCCCACTCGATCGCCCGGGCGCGCCCCGCGGCACGGGCATCCGCCTGGCTTTCGAGCGGCATCGCCTTGACCGTCTTGGACGGCCGCGGCGGGCGGCTCACCGGAGCGGGGCGCTCCACCTTGGCTCGAGCCTCGGGCCGCACGCTCGCCGCTGCGGGCAACCGCACCGCCGTAGCGTGCGGCGCGGCCGCGACCACGGGCGGCGCCAAGGGTAAGAGTCCCGCCGGCTCGGCCGGAAGCGGCGAGGTGCCGTTCACCCTCCCCGAGACCGAGTCCGCCCCTCCCGTTCCGGGCAGCGCCGCGTCCACCCCCCACCAGTTGCCGCTGGCGTCCGCGCTGTCCGAGGGCGAGAGCACGGCGTAGAGGCCGTTCCCCTTGAACGCGTTGCCGTGGATCTGGTGGATCCCGCCGGCCGAACTCGCGATCTGCACTCCGTGCCGTAGGTTGTTGCGGATGTTGTTGCCCCGCATCAGCAGGTTGCCGGCGGTCAGGCGCACGGCCGCGGTGTCCGCCGCCGAGACCGCGTTGCTGTCCACCACCACGGTGGCGGTATCGCCCTGGCTGATGCTGATCGCCGCCCCTCCGTGCACCCGCCGCAGCGTGTTGCGCTCGATGCGGGCCGCGTACCTCGAGTCGAGAAGCGCGACACCGCCCTGGTAGATCCCGCAGCACCGCACGGTCACATCCTCCACCAGGTTCCCCCGGACCAGCAAGGAGTCCACGTATTGGGCGCCGATCCCAAAAACCTGGGCCCCCTGGACCACGTTGGAGTCAATGCGCGCGAACGGCGCACGGGCTAGGTATCCCCCTTCGATGGAGATGCTCCCGCCGGCAGAGCCCAGGGTTCCGCCGGTTACGGTGTTGCCTGCCACCTCTGCCCGATAGCCTTGCACATAGATACCCGGATAACTGGCCCCGGCAGGAATGATTACCGTGTTGTTCCGGACGGACGAGCTGTTGACGTTCTCGCCGTTTCCCGCCCAGATGCCGGAACTGCACCCCGTCACCGCGTTTCCGGCAACCCGGTGGGTGGCGCGCCCGAGATAGAACCCTGACGCCTGCTGAGCCCCTAGGGCGTCGCACGCGACGCTGTTGTTGACGAACACAACGGTGTCCCCAGGAGCAGAAGACGCCCGCTCGGCGAAGAACGCGTAGGAGCCCGGCTGCAAGACCGTGTCCTGGGCCACGTAGGCGACGCTGTCCCTCACTTCAATGCCATAACCGTAGCCCGTGACCGTGTTGAAACGCACCGTGTCGGCGCCCCCGCCCCAGGCGGAGATCCCCCGGCTGCCCCCACCCGCGGTGAAGGTCGAGGAGTCCACGACCGTGACCGCGTTCTGGCTGAAGACACCGTTGTACGCCCGCAGGAACGTGGACCTCCGCACCGCAACCCGCGGCCGCGGACTCAACGTCGAAGGAGCGTACACCCCGTACCATAAGTCCCGGAACGTCGAGTTGGTGACCGTGGCGTTCGAATCGCTCACCCACACCCCGTTGCCCAACTGCTCCGCCAGCAGCCGGTCCACGTACACGCCGGTCGCCGTGGCCTCGATTCCGTCACTGCACTGGGAGCACTGGGGACTTCCCCGCAGGTGCACGCTGTCTACGACCAGCCGTCCGCCCGTGCCCCCGTAGCCGTACGAGACCCCGATGCCGGCTCCGTCATCGATGTCCAGGATCGAGGAGCGCGTAACGCGGACCAATCCCACATTGTAGAACCAACTTCCGTAGGTGCCGGCCACCCACGTGCTGTCCACTACCACGCTGTCCAGCCCCCAGGCGTACATCCAGTTGTAGTCGCGGGCGCGCAGCAGGGAATCGGCCAGCAAGGTCACGTAGCCAGCACCGGCGCTACCAGAGACCTCGATAGCATCATCGTAGTCGGCCATGTCAATCAGGCTGTGTCCCAGATGGCCCGAGCGCACCTGGCTGGCATGGATCGCGCCGAAATAGTTGCGGAGGAACCGCGACTGCTCTACCACCCAGGCGACCGACGCGGGTACGGTGGCAGCCGCGGCGCCGGCGCCCCGCGGCGGGGCACCGGCCCCAAAGCTGTAATCGCCCACCGCGAGGCCGAAATAGTAGTTGTCGCTGATCGTGCTCCGCCGCACCACCACGCTCTCGGGCAGGAACGCCGCGATGCCGTTCCAGCCGAAGTCGGTGATCACGGCGTCCTCCACGAACAGCAGGGCTGCCGTGTTGCTCACCATGATGCCGTCAGCGCACCCGTTCCATTGGCCGTCCCCGACCAGTCTCGAGCGCCGCACCATGAGCGCCCTCGCTTGGTCCAGCGCAATCCCCGCCCAACCACAGCTGCCCTGCGCCAGGCGGATACGCAGGCCGTCCAGCTCCAGCGTATCGAGCACGCCAGCGCTAACCCCGGCCTTGAATCCCACGATAGCCAGGTTGTGAAGCGCCACGCTGGACTCGGTCGCCAGTTGCACGCCCGCACCCTGGCTGCCACCGCCCCATTCGATGCGCGGCCGTTCCCCGGCTGCTCCGGTGTCGCCGATGACGACCACGCGGCGATCAATCGCCACCGGTCCCTCGTAGCGGCCCAGCCGCACCCGCACCGTGTCGCCGGGCCGGGCGTAATGCACCCCGTCCTGCAGCGAGGCGAACGGCAGCTCCGGCGCCCCGATCTGGTTCTCCCGGTCCGGCGCGGCGAAGGCGTCCACCCAGTGGGTACGCCGCTGGAGCACGGTCACCGTCGCCGAAGCAGTGGCTCCGCTCTGGCGCTTGACGGTGATGGTGGCGGTCCCGGGCGCCACGGCCGTGACCACGCCCTCGGGACTCACCGTGGCCACCCGATCGTCGCTCGAGAACCAGTACACGTCCGTCACCGCGATGCCCGCTCCGGTGGAGTCGCGCGCGATGGCGGCGTACCGGGCGTGCTGGCCCACGTCGAACGTGACCGGCCCCGGAAGGAGCGCGAGCAGCGGCCTCCGCGGTGACGCGCAGGCACCCGGCGCCACCAGCAACACCCGAAAGCCGCTCACGTCCAGGCCTACGGCACTGGACAAGATGATCAGCGCATCCCGCGCCCCGGTGGCGCCGTCGCCATCTACGTCTCCCATGGCCGGGTTGCCGGGCACCGTAGCCCCCACCGCGTGCGAGAGCGCCAGCAGGGCATCCCGGCTGTTGGCCGCCTGGTCGCCGTCAATGTCGCCGTAGCGCCCCGCAGCGGGGCAGTAGGCCCGGTCGGACCACACCGCGCTGGGCAGCAGGTCCGCGAACGTCTGGGCGGCGTAAAGTTCCGTCACGTTCAGGCGGAGGGTGTCGGAGGCCGCTGCAACGGGGACGAAACGCCCCACCCCGATCACGACCTTTCCGCCCACGCCGGCCGGATTGGCCCCCGCAAACTTGATGACGCCCTGCGAGATGGAATCGTCGTAGGTGGTCATCGCGCCGAAATTGCCGTCCTTGCCGCCCAGCAACTGCAGGACGGCCGGGTTCCAGCGCAGGGTCAAAGCGAAGCTTCCCAGCTTCTCGCTGCGGGCCGAGAGGTCTATTTCGATCGGGAGCTCGAACGGCACTCCCACGAACGAGGACGGCGATCCTCCGATGCTCACCGGAATCTGCTGGGCGAGGAGCGATGCCGCGGGCCACCGGGCACTGGCCACCAGGCTTGCGGCCAAAACGAGGCGCCTCATCGCCGCCACCTGCTTTCGAACGCCCGGCGCTCGGTGCGCCCAGCGGGCGCCTTGCGCTCCGGCGAGCCGGCGGCCCCGCCGCCACTTGTCACCCCAACGCGGGCCGGCAGTGAAGGAGCGAGCGGGGAAGTCATCCGCGCCGTGCGATCCAGGGCCGGAACGACTCCGTCGCGGCCCTGAGGCCGATATGCGTGCGAGGTACCCCCGACCCCAACAGCTCCCGCCACGCGCGGCGGCGCTCCGACCGGAGCAAGCGCGATCGTATCCGCAGCCGGGGGCACGAAGGCGACGTATCCGATGGCCGAATCGCCCAAGGAGGTCGCATCGCAACCCACCGCGCAGCGGGGGCCTTTGGGATCGCCCCACCAGTTGTTGCGGCCGTCCAGCGAGTCCGGGCTCAAGTTCTGCACCCCGACGGTGTTGGCTTCGATGTTGTTGAACTGGAAGCTCAACGGGACCGCCGTGGGACTGTTGTTGAAGATGCCGTAGAGATTGCGCCGCACCGTGTTCAACCGGCCGGAGACACTGCCCACCACACCGAGGAGAACGAGCCCGCCCGCCCCGTTATCGGTGGCGAGGTTGGTGTCCGCCGTAGCTGAGGCCACTGTGTCCCCCAGCAAGATGCCCGCGACCCCGTTCCCCGCCGCCCGGTTGTTGACGACCACAGCCTGCCCGCGCACTCGGCCGACGGCCAGCCCGGCGAAACTCTGGAACCCGGGCAAGACGCCCTGCACCGTGTTGCCCTCGGCGCGGAGGCTGTCCGCTCCGAACACGAAGATGCCGGCTTCCACACCGCCCTGGACCACGTTACCGGTGACTTCCGCAAACCCAACCTGGCTCAGTAACGCCCCGCGGCCCCCGGACTGCGTCACCTGACTGGAATCCAGCCTCACCGTCCCCGCCCGGGTGACGACCACGGCTGCCGAACCGCAGGATCCGCAGTCGCGCTGAGCGCTATCGCTCTGGATCGCCACCAGCTCCACCGCCGCCACCGAATCCAGAGCCACCGCTTCGTAAAGCAGGGGGCCGACCGCCACCCCCCGAGCGCGTACCCATTGGGTCTGCCGCGGCGCGCCGCCTTCCAGCCACAATCCCCACCCCACCGCCCGGAGGCTGTCCTGCGCCAAGAGCAGGCTGTCGGCGTGCACGTGGACCGCGGTGTAGGGGCCTTCGATCACGGTGTTGGTGATGGCCACGTAGCCCACCGAGCGGATCGCGGAGTCGCCCGTCGTGACCGGATCCCGGGAGCACACCCCCAGCCCGAAGCCCGCGTGCCGAATCTTGGTCCGAGTGATCGTGGTCACGGCGGCGTTGCTGTCCACCACCACCCCGCAGCCGTATCCCGTTGGGTCACTGACACCGATCAGGACCGAGTCCACTAGCGTCGTGTCCGCTCCAGTCACCAAGCCGCTCTCGGCGACTTGCTGGAACTCCGAACGCCGGATGCTGGCGCGCCGGCCCGCCTCCCCGCGTACCCCCCTTCGAGCACCCCAGACCGAGACGTCGGAAACGTCGAGCAGGTGATACCCGAACCCTGGATCCAGGGCTTCGCGCCCCGCGTCCCGGATCCGGGCCGCGAGCACCCGCAGGGTATCGCCCCGCATGGCGACCGCGCTGCCCCCCACCCGCTCCACCACCACCGAATCCCCCACGTCCAACGTCCCCACGCTGTCAGCCGCGATTCCTAACCCTTCCTCTCCCCCGCTCCCGCTCGTGGAAGCGGGCGCCCACCGCACGTCCGTCACCCGGGTCCGCCGGATCGAGGTGCGCTTGGTCTTGGTGGTCAGGATGCCGGCAAAGACGGCACTCGTGTCGGACACCTCGCCCCGAGTAATCCCCGCCACCCGCGACGAATCAATCGTCACCGAATCGGCCTTGAGCAACATCCCCGCAGCGTACACCCCGTAGTTCGACCCCCTGACCAGCGGGATCGGCAACGCCCCCACACCGCCCACGCTGGCACCCACAATGCTGACCACACCGCCCCCGGTGCTATCCACCCAGATCCCCGCGCCCCCTGCCGTGCTCACGCTCACGCCGCGCAGCGTGGTGCGTTTGGAACGAAAAACCGCCAGTGCGGCGCCCTCCGTGGAACTGAGCGCCACCGAAGACAACTCCACGCTGTCTGCTTGGATCAGCAGGCCCACCCGAGACGGCCCAATGACGACTCGCCGGATCACCTGCTTGCCCGCGACGTTCAGCACGCCGGCCTGCGCATCCGGCACCGAGATCACGGGCATGCCCGCGGGGCCCGAGTCGCCTAAGATGACTAGCGGCTTCCCGCTCGAGAGCGGCTCGCCGTAGGTAGCCACGCCGAGGGCCACGGTATCTCCCGGCGAGGCCCGATCCAGGGCTTGCTTGATGGTGCTGAAGGGATAGGCGTCGCTCCCCACCTCGCTGGGCTGCCCCAAGGCCGCTATGGGATTCACCACCCAGCGGTGCCGCGGGCCCACGGTCACCGCGGCGGTCCCGCTGATGGCCGGAGCCACCGCCGCCGTGATCGTGGCGGTCCCATTAGCCAAAGCCGTCACCCGGCCCGTGGAATCCACCCTGGCGACGCTGGTGTCGCTCGACGACCAGGCGAGGTTCTGGCCCACTAGCAGCTTCCCCGTGGAATCGCGCACCTCCACCCCCAGACGGAAGACGTCGCCCACGGCAAGCGCCAGCGGAGCGGGGACCACCGCCAGGGTCTTGGGCTGACTGCCGAGACATGCCGAGACCGTAAATCGCCCCACCCGGAACAGCGAAACGTCGAGGCCGACCACCTGACTCAGAATCACCAGCGCGTCGCGCGGGTTGACCTTGCCGTCGGCGTCAACGTCGCCGCGCGTGGTGTCGGCGCTCACCGGCAGCCCTACCGCGTGCATCAGCACGATCTGAGCATCCAGCGCCCTGACCGAACCGTCCCCATCCAGGTCGCCATAGACGGGGCCGCCGCAAAAGACCCCTTGGGTGACGGCCAGTACCGGAAGCAGGTCGCCAAAGCTGCCGGCTGCCGCCAATTCTTGGAAGGCCAGCTTGAAGGTGTCCGCGGCCGCGGTGCTCAGCACCCGGAAGCTCACATTGGCAATGGTCACCAGCCCGGAAGCCCCTGCGGCATTGGCCGCGGCCAGCTTGAGCACGCCCTGCCCCACCGAGTCCGTGTAGGCCGCCGGCGCGCCAAAGGTGCCCCCATCGGCGCTCACGAACGCGAGCAGCGAGGTCTTCCAGCGAAGGGACAGCCGGTACGCCCCGAGCTTGATGCCTGGCGCCCCGGTGAGATCCACGGCGATCGGCAGCGAGAACCGCTCGCCGGCTGCGGCCGTCACGTCCGTCGCCGTCGGTCCCGCGACGACGGTCTGCGCTCCGGCCGCGCGCACGCCACCCAGCACGGCCGCCACCACCGCCAGCCACACCCGCCGGGATGCGCCGGAACCTGGCATCGAGGGCTTCGTCCTCCCTGGCCTACTGCCCGCTCTTCCGGAGGAAGATCTGGTTCGGCACCTCGAGGTTGGGCTGAAGGTTGGTGAGCGTCATGGCCGCCGACAGCTCTTCCATCTGCACCTTGAGCGCGTCGAGGTATCCGGGCTTCTTCACCTCGAAGACCCCCTCGTAGAGCGTGAGGTCGCCGAATCCGGTGGCTGAAGCGCCGGCGAACCGGATCTCGCCGCTACCTGCGCCCTGCGGGTTGGTGACCCGCAGCCCGTCGTTGATCTTGACCTCGCTCTTCAACGCCAAGGCTTCGGGATCGAAGATCAGTCGCCCGGTATAGCTGCCCAACTTTGCCGAGGTCTCCGAGCCCATCTGCACTCGAACCGCCACGTGCACCTGCTCGCCCGGCTGTGCCGTGGCCTTGTCCACCTGCACGAAGGCCTGCACGCCGCGAGCCGGCGGCGTGGGAACCTCGGGCATCCCCGACTTCAGCGGATCGTCGTTGCACGCCGCCACCGCCAGGGCGACACCCGCGAGATACAGCATCTGGACCGATCGCATAAACCCTGCTCCCTTTCTACGGACGAACCGTGATGCTCCCGCTGGTCACGGTCACTCGATTCGCCGCCAACAGGTTGGTATACGTGGGCGGCACATTGGACGACAGCTCGGTAATGGTGAGCGCGGGCGAGGTGCTCCCCTGCGCCAGGGCCCGCAACCGCACCCGGGCCACCACCACATTGGCGGACGCGTTCTGGGGATCGGCCGCCGCCAGGCAGAGCTGGTGAGTGCACCCGCCGCCTCCTGGATTCACCGTGGGGGCTGCGAAACCGGTGGACTGCACGTCAATGAACGCCAGCACGGCGGCGTTCCAGTCTAGGCCCGCCTGGTAGCTGCCCGCCTTCTCGTTCGGCGTAAACCGGGCGTCCACCGTGAGATCCACCACCACCGTGTCTCCCACCCGGGCGGCGCGGAAACCACGGCCCGAGGACGTGCTGGAGACCACGGCGTGGCTCGCCGTCACCACCGTGATCAGGGTCGAATCCGCGAAGCCCGAACCGCTGGCTACCACCACCACCGTGCCGGGAGCCACCCCCGTCACCGTGCCGCTCGCGCTGACCCTGGCCACCGAGGGGGCGCGCGACACCCAGGTGACCGCGCTGCTAAGAATGGGAGTGCCAGTGATATCCAGAACGTTACCGTTCAGTGTAACCGTGTCGCCGACCCCGATATTGAGATAGCCCGGTGTCACCACCACCGCAGCCGGCACCGTCCCCACCGTCACCCGTGCCGTGTCCGCCACCACCGTGCCGGCAGTGGGGCCCGGGGCCTCGGCGCGGACCTGAACCGTGCCCGTCGCTCCCGCCACCGGGGTCGCCGTGCCGGTGAACTTCCCCAGCCTGAGCTTGGTCGAATCCGCGGGATTGACCAAGAAGAAGGTGAACTGCGGTTGAGGCGACACCACCCGCCCCGCGCTGTCCAACGCGGTGACCCGATAGGTGAACGAGCCGGTCCCCGTCACCGCGGTGTCTTTGGGCGCGAGCTTGAGCTTGACTGCCCGAGGCCCCACGTACGGCAGCGGAATGGTATCGGTCGAGACCGTGGTTCCGCCGGTGGATGAAGAGACCTGAATGCTGGAGGTACCACTGAACAGAATCGTTCCGTCACTGCTCCGCACCGCGGTCAGGACCAACCGGAAAGTTTGCGGGCTCCGCACCAAGGGAATCGAAAGCGAGGCTTCCGCCTGCCCCGTCTGGGGATCAATGGCCACCACGGTATCTACCACGGTCACGGTGAACGCCCCCGTGCTGTCCGCCCCCAGCACCCGGATGCGGAGCTGGTCGGCGGCGGCAGCGGCCGCCGCGACGGAGGGATCCGCGGCATCGAACACCGGCACGATGGTGAGGTTCAGCCGATACCCGCGCGGGCCCAACAGCTCGGCGCAGGCAGAAAGCCCAAGCACGGCCGCGGCTGCCACGATGCCCTTCCTCACGGCGTGATCTCCAAGTGGGTTGCCACCCGGAATCCGCTCAAGTCCACGCGATTGCCGGCTTGGTACACATAACCCGAGGTCCGCCCACCTTGGAGCACCAGCGAAAAGACGGGGCTCAGCCGATGCCGGAGGTCCAACGCCAGCCGGAGCGAGCCTCCCAGCCGCTCCAGGGCCTTGGTCCTGGCGTCCGGCGCGGCGTCCGACACCCGCCACTCCGCGTTAGGGCTGAGGGTCGTCGCGACCCCCAGAGGAACGTCCAGCCGGCCACCCAAAGCCAGCAGGTTCCCGCGCGGGAGGATCGCCGCCCCTTGCGCCGTCTGCTCGATCTGAGGATCGCCCCGCAGCACGTCGAAGCCATACAGGGTCAACCCCAGACGGCCCATCCCCTGATTGACGGAGAGATACGTAATGAGCCGGTTTCCCACCCCGTTACGCACCGAGTCGCTCCCGGCGATCCCCACGCGATCCTTGGCGGTGCGGGCCAAAATGCCCGCCACCCGGAGGTAGGTGCGCCGCCCCAAGGGACCCTCCAAGCCGCCCCGCAATCGCATCTCGCTGCCCGGCTTCAACTGGCGGCTCTCGCCCAGGACCGGCTGGTATCCCAGCGGCTGCTTGAAGCTGCCCGCGAAGCCGGCGGCCCAACGGCCCAGCGGCACCGCCCCCGCAAACCCGGCTCCGACGTTGCCACCGGTTCCCAAGCTCGAGGTCGCGAAACCGATCACATCGCTGGAAATCGCCCCCAGCACCGACAGCTCTTGCTGCTCGACCGACTTGGTGCCGGTGGGCAGGGCCCCGGTGAGCAGCACCATGGCTTTGCCCGGCACCAGATTGAGCGAGAGCCGCACTTCCGTGTCCAACGGACCCGACACCTCTTGGTTGGCCAAGCGCGCGGTGTCGGCGCTCCTCAGCGTCACCCGCGCGTAGCCGGTCGAGAGGGCGAGCGAGCCCAGCCGCCCCAAGTCGTACGTGAGGCCGACCGGGATGGTGAGTTCGCGAACCTGATCGAAGATCAGCCCCGGACCCGAATCCGGCTTGGGAAAGTCATAACTCTCGAAGAAGACCGCAGTCCGGCCGCTGGCGCGACCCTGCCCCGCGGCGGGGGAGGCGGCCAGCAGCAAGAGCGAGGGGACGATCACGACGCGGGCGCAGGTCATGGCAGGCGGAAGACGATCCGGATGAGGCCGGTGACGGTCTGGGAGGTGCCCTCGCTGCGGGGCGTTGGTGGCGGAGAGGCCGACGGCGCGTTCGCCGCTTGTTCGCCCGACTGCCGGCCGGTGGCAGCCGTTTGCTCCGATTTGTTCGCCGCGACGTCCCCCACCGAAGTGTTCACGGCGCTGGTGACCGTGTTTTCCGCCGCAGTCGGCGGCGGAGGCGAGGGCTGGGAAGCGACCGTCGTCACCTGCGAGGGGGAAGCCTGCTGAACTTGCGTGGCCACGCTGGCCGCCTGGTAGCTCTCTCGAGCGGCCTGAAAGCCGGGATCCGCCCGCACCGCATCCCCGAAGTACGCGGCGGCACGCTGGAAGTCACCGGCATCCTCGGCCAGCAGTCCCTGGGAGTACGCCAGAAAGGCGGCCAGGTTTCGGGTCCCGTTCTCCAGCACCAGGCGCCGCTCGGCCTCGGAAAGCTGGTAGCCTAAGCGGCCGGCCAACTCCACCACCAATTCCTTTTCTAACTGCAGCAAGTCGCGGAAGCGGCCCGCCACCGTTGCGGGCCCGGTCACCTCGCCCGTGGCCGCGACCACGCTTCCTTCCAGCCGCACCTGGCCTTCCGGTGGGAGATTGGCGAACCCCTGCACCAGGCGGCCCGCCTGCACCAAGCGCCCCACCCGTGCGGCCGTACTCGGATCCACCCGCTCCGTCTGAGCCAAGCGCAGCTCGTCCAAGAGCGCCGCCAACCGGAGCCGCTCGACCAGGCGGAAGCGCCGGATCAAGCTCAGGTCGGAGGTCAGCATCTGGGCCAAGCCGCGGCCCAGCGGTGCGAGGCTCGTGTCCGTGGTGGCGATGGTGAGCGGCAGCACCGCGAGCGTGTTGGGATCGCCGGGCTGGGCCGCGAGCTGGGCTTCGTTTTGGAGGGCGAGCCGCGCCTGCGCCAGGGAAAAGGCTCGCAGGGCCAGTTGCTCCCGCGCCCGGACCGCCGCCGAGCCTCTAGCCTCGCCGTACTCCGCGAGGAAGCCGCGATAGACGGCCAGCGCGTCCTCATAGCGCTGCGCCTTTTCAGCGCACTGTCCGATGACCAGCGTGGCCACCGCATCCGCCGGCCGGCGTTGCCGGACCAACTGCGCCTGCTGAGTGGCCTGCTCGCATTGATCTGCGGCGAAGAGGGCGGCCGCATACCTGGCACGCACCGCCGCGTTGTCCGGCTCGCGCTCCAGTCGCGCCGCCAGTTCGGGAATCTCCGCCGGCGCCACCTCGCGAGGTTTTCCCGGCAGACAGGCCGCGAGCCATCCCGCAGAACAGCACGCGAGCCACTGCGGCGCCAATCGCGAACGTCTGGCCATCAGCACACCACCCTGGCCGCGCGGGGAACGTGGGGAACGACTGCCGTGGACCGGGACAAGTTGCCCCCCGGTCCGCAGAGCGTCAAGGAGGTCTCGGCAACCCGGCGCCAGCCTCCGGTAAGCGCCAAGCTTAGGCACACCCTTCCCGGCCCGCCGTGCGCTGCGTCACAGGCGCCGCTGGGCTTAGGCCACCCGCCTGACGGTTCTCGCGCGGGGCCTACGAACCGGGCGTGGCGGC
The DNA here is from genome assembly GCA_037440225.1 of Gemmatimonadota bacterium. Taxonomy (GTDB): domain Bacteria; phylum Gemmatimonadota; class Gemmatimonadetes; order Gemmatimonadales; family GWC2-71-9; genus JACPAP01. Next base: position 254,126 of record JBBIUN010000006.1, read on the forward strand.
TTGGAGCATGTCGCGCATGCGCCGCGCCAACCGTTCGATTTCCTTGAGCGAAGCTACAGTCTCGGGATCGAGCTGATCCGCGTTGAGCAACAACAACTGGGTCTCAGCCAGGATGGCCGAGAGCGGGTTGGCAAGATCGTGCCTGAGGCGGCGGATGGGATCGTCAACGCCTTCGGTCATTCGACCAGCGAGCGGTACAGATCCCGCAGATGATGATCCCTTAAGTCGCGAACCGACTCCCAGAGATCGTTCTCGTTGGCACCGCAGAGGATCTCTCCCGTACTCGCCGCCGCCTCACTGCCTGGAGCCTGGAACATCAACCGCCCGCGCCAGGTCCCGTCATCGGCGCGTCGCACTTCCACGCGCACCGTGACGAGACCGGTTCCGTACCGAAGAGGGGGAAGCTCGTGGACCTGGGGTTCGCTGGAGTTCGGCACACCGTAGCGCACCGGGTTGGCCGGCATGGCGGGGACTCCGCTAGTTTGTGCAAATATAGTGCGACCGACGACTTACGCAATAGTGAGCGTTCACTCCTGTCGCGCCCTATGGTTCGCCGGGATGTCCGGAAAGGGACTCTCTCTAGGGGGCCGTTGACAGTCTGGCGCCATCACGCTGGTGACGGAGGGTCGCCCCTTCGACTTTGGCAAGCTGGTCCTGTTACCACCGGGCAGATAAGGCCTGGGCTGGCAGCGCGAGCGTCGGAGCGCCGCGCCAGATGGGAGGGGCCGCTACCAGTCCGCGGGACGTGAGACCTAGGTCCCCGTGCTCGATCGCGGGACCGGGTACGTCCAGAGCGGTATTCCAGACGCATTACCGAGGTCGTGTGGGGTTCCGACTAGCGGCATCGCTGGGCATGGCTACGTCCAGGCCTCGCTAGATGTAGAACGGCACCGGCGTGAACGTCGCCAGAAACAGCAGTGCGCTGGCCCAACCGAACGGCCGGCGGCTCGGCGGGATGCGCCGAAAGCGGTCCAGTACAGGCGGGTGGGCCAGGCTGCCGCGCCCCAAGATGATGGTGAACCCGGCCCAAACCCACCAGCCCCAGAACCAAAACCCCAGCAGCAACAATGTGAGCCACGTGCCCAAGGCCACCCAGGATTGGCGCCTGCCGAGCAGGGCGTAGAGCACGTGTCCGCCGTCGAGCTGGCCCAAAGGCAGCAGGTTCAGGGCGGTCACCAGGATCCCTAGCCAGCCCGCCAGAGCCAGGGGGTGAAGGAGCACCACGGCCCCTCCGGCGAAGAGCTTTCGCGCCGCCGCCATCACCAGCGAGTCCCCCAGGTAGAGCGGCGTACCGCCGATCATCACGAGCTGCGGAGCGTTGGTTTCGAGGGCGGGCACGGGTTGCGAGGCCGACAGTCCCACCGCCAGCAGGATCAGCGCTACCGCGAATCCGGCCCAGGGACCAGCGGCTCCCACATCGAGGAGCTGCTGCCGGTCCACCACGGGCGAGCGCAATCGAATGAACGCGCCGAAGGTGCCCACAAAGTTCCACGAGGGCGGAGCCGGGACAAAGTACGGCGGCGAGGCGTCAATGCCGTAGCGCTTGGCCACCAGATAGTGGCCGGTCTCATGGGCCAAGAGGATGGCCATCAGCGCCATGGCGAATTCCAGTCCCGGGCGCAGCCCAAGGAGCCAGTCCAGCAGACCGCGCCCCCACTCGTCCGGGGAGCCCAGCCGGAGCGCGGGCAGGCCGGCTGCCACCCCGGCCAAGAGCGCCCCGGCCATCCACACCGTAAAGAACGTGGCGACGAACAGCACCGCGTGGAGCCACCAGCGCTCGCGCCTGGGCCGGCCCACCGCCCGCACCAACACCAGGCGCCCTTCCCCGTCTCCCTCCACCCAGTAGTGGATGCCGGGCCACTCTCTCAAGGCCGCCACCAGTTCGCTCGAGGGCGGCCGATGCTGGGGCAGCACCACCGCGTCCACGATCTCCCGGTCCCGGAACACGGTGCTCCGCCAGACCTCGAAGAACCGGGTCAGCCCACCCCCGCCGCCTCTTGACGCCTCGAGGCCGCTCTGGTATGTTGCTGTCGCTGTCACCTCGTTAAGAACTCCCTAATTCGCTCGTACGGCACGTCCCCAACGGCGCGTCACCATAGCCCTGGCAGGGCTTGATCGAACCCTTCCCACCATGCTCGGAGTCCCTTGCTGTGGACATCGCTGAACTGAAACGGAAGTCCGTCGCCGAACTCCACGCGATGGCCGAACAACTCAACATCACCAACTATTCCGGCCTCCGCAAGCAGGATCTCATCTTCAAGATCGAACAGTCCTTGCTGGACTCGGATACCGTGCTCCGGGGGGAGGGCGTGCTCGAGATCCTGCCCGAGGGCTACGGGTTCCTGCGCAGCCAGGACTGGAACTACCTCTACGGTCCGGATGACATCTACGTGAGCCCCAGCCAGATCAAGCGTTTCGACCTGCGTACCGGGGACACGGTCTTGGGCCAGGTGCGGCCGCCCAAGGAGGGCGAGCGCTACCTCGCCCTGCTCAAGGTCGAGAAGGTCAACTTCGACGACCCTGAAAAGGCCAAACACCGGATCGCCTTCGACAACTTGAGACCCCGCTACCCGGAACGCCGGGTGCGATTGGAGCGCAAGGACGGGGATCTCTCCATGCGGGTCATGGACCTGCTGACGCCCATCGGCTTCGGCCAGCGCGGACTGATCGTTTCCCCTCCCAAGGCCGGCAAGACCATCCTCCTGCAGAAAGTCGCCAACTCGATCAGTGAGAACCACCCGGAAGCGGTGCTCATCGTGCTGCTGATCGACGAGCGGCCGGAGGAGGTCACGGACATGGAGGAGAACGTCAAGGGGGCCGAAGTGATCTCCTCCACTTTCGACGAGCCGGCCGACCGCCACGTGCAGGTGGCCGACATGGTGATCGAGAAATCCAAGCGGCTGGTCGAGCACGGGCGCGACGTCATCATCCTGCTGGATTCCATCACCCGCCTGGCCCGCGCCCACAACGTGGTGGTGCCCCACTCCGGCAAGATCCTCTCGGGCGGCGTGGACGCCAATGCCCTGCAAAAGCCCAAACGGTTCTTCGGGGCGGCCCGCAACATCGAGGGAGGCGGCTCGCTCACCATTATCGCCACCGCCCTGATCGAGACCGGCAGCCGCATGGACGAGGTGATCTTTGAAGAATTCAAAGGCACCGGCAACATGGAAATCGTGCTGGACCGCAAGATCGCCGACCGCCGGATTTGGCCCGCGATCGACGTCCAGCGCAGCTCCACCAGAAAGGAAGAGCTGCTGCTGGACAAGGACGAACTCAACAAAGTCTATCTGCTCCGCAACTTCCTGGCCGACATGCCCCCGGTCGAAGCCATCGAGTTCCTGCTGGAGCGCATGAAGCGGACCAAGAACAACAAGGAGTTCTTCGCTTCGATGCAGCAGGGATGACCGGACGGCCGGGCGCCGGCAGGCACCAGGATGGGCCGGATCCCCGGCCGACCTTCACGCCCTGGGACGCCCTCCCCCGAGCCGGCCGGCTGCTCGCCGTGGACTGGGGCACCAAGCGGATCGGCCTGGCCATCTCGGACCCCACCCAGACCCTGGCCCAACCGCTGGCCACCCTGAGGCGGCGCCAGGGCAGGCGCTTCCCCTTGAGCCAGCTCCAAGCCCACCTCGAGACCTACCAGCCCACCGGCATCCTGGTGGGCTTGCCCCTGGACGCCGAAGGCCGGGAAGGCCTTGCCGCGCTTGCCGCCCGGGAGATGGGCGAGCTGCTCGCCGCCAAGATCGGGCTCCCGGTGGCGCTGGTGGACGAGCGCATGAGCACCGCCCGGATCCGTGCCGCCCGCCGGGAAACCGGGGCCCGAACTTCCCGCAGCGCCCCCGACGCCGATCAGCTCGCCGCCACCCTCTTGCTGCAGTCGGTCCTGGATCGGCGCCACTCATGAGAAGGCGAGCCTGGGCGGGCCTGGCGGTAGCCCTCGCGGCCGGCTGTGGCAGTCCTCGCGCACCCTCCACCGTCAGGGTGACCATCCCCCGCGGGGCCACGTTGGACCAGGTAACCGATTCGCTGGCGGCGCGAGGCGCCATCACCTCGGCGCGCTGGTTCCGCTTCTACGCCCGGCTCACGGGCAAAGGAGCAGCGATCCGCGCCGGCACGTACGATGTCCCGCGCGGCGCATCCGCCTCAGCCGCCCTGCGCATCCTCACCAGCGGGCGCCCCGCCGAGCAGCGCCTGGTGGTACCCGAAGGGCTCATGCTCGGCGAGGTGGCCCGGCTGATCGAACGCCAGCTCGGCATCCCGGCTGAAAGCGTGATCCAGGCCGCCCAAGACCCCTCGCTCCTCGCCCGGTTCGGCATCCCGGCCACCACCGCGGAGGGCTACCTCTATCCCAGTACGTACTTAGTCCCGGTCGGGGCTCGCGCGGCGGACGTGGTGCGGCAAATGCTGAACGAGTTCGCCGCGCGCTGGCAACCGGCTTGGGATGCCCGGCTGGACTCCCTCGGCTTGAGCCGCCATCAGATCGTGACCCTCGCCTCGATCATCGAAGGCGAAGTCCGCTACCCTCCGGACCGCCCCTACGTTTCCTCGGTTTACCACAACCGCCTCCGCCGCCGCATGCGGCTCCAGGCTGACCCGACCGTGATCTACGCCCTCGGCAGGCGGCGCCGTCTGTATGAGAAGGATTACCAGACCCGTTCGGCGCACAACACTTATCTGATTGACGGCCTGCCCCCGACGCCCATCGGCCAGCCCTCGGCGGCGAGCATGGAGGCCGCCCTCTACCCGGCGCGGACGGATTTTCTCTACTTGGTCGCCCGGCCGGACGGCAAGCACATCTTTTCTCGGAACCTCCGCGAGCACCTCAAGGCCGTGGCGCAAGCGAGGAACGGGCTCTCGCCTCGTCCACCGCCTCCCTGAGCTTGCGGGCCGCGGCTTCGATATCTTCTGCGGCAAAGATGGCGCTGATGACCGCGACACCGGCCGCTCCCGCGGCGATCACGCGCGCAGCCTTGGAAGCGTCAATACCCCCGATCGCGATGACGGGGATGCCGGAGGGCGCCAGGGCCCGGAGCGCCTGAAAGCCGGCGACGCCGATGGGGTCACCGGCGTCCGGCTTGCTCGAGGTGGCGAAAACCGAGCCCACGCTCCAATAATCCACCTCGGCACCGGTTGCCGCTTCCGCCTCCGCAGGTGTGCCGACCGAGACCCCGATGCGGAAGGGCGGGGGCGCGAGCTGCCGGACTGCCGCCGCCGGCAGGTCCTCCGCGCCTACGTGGACCCCGTCGGCGCCGGCCGCAAGGGCCACGTCCGCGCGATCGTTGACGAACAGCGGGACGGCCAGCGCAGCGCGCAGCCGCACGGCGGCCTCGAGCAGGTCGCGGGCAGGGGCCTGCTTCATGCGGAGCTGAATGGCGGTGGCCCCGCCGGCTTGAGCCGCCAGGGCCGCACTCACCAGGTCTCGACCCCGCAGCACCGCGGGGTCCACGATGGCCAGCAACCGGAGATCGAGGTTCACGGAGACGCGTCCATGCCGGTTCGAGGAATCCGAGGAGCCACGACGGTCGAAGACGACAGCCGCGAGGCCATTCTCGCGGCCACCCGGGAACTCCTGAGCGCGATCGTCGCGGCCAACCAGATCGCCCCCGACGATATCGCCAGCGCCCTGTTCACCGCTACGCCCGACCTTTCGGCCGAATTCCCGGCCCGGGCGGCTCGGGAGCTGGGCTGGACCCACGTACCCCTGCTCGGCGCCACCGAGATGGCCGTCCGCGGCGGCCCGCTGCGCTGCATCCGAGTCCTGGTCCACGTCAACACCTCCACCCCGCCGGCCGCCATTAAACATATCTACCTCCGCGGAGCCCGCAGCCTGCGTCCGGACCTGTGACCGCCCCGATCGTGGTCTCCGCCCGCGGCGCGGCGCGCTGGACCCGCGGGCACCCCTGGATTTATCGCTCGGACGTGCTGGAGAATCCCAGGCTGGCAGCCGGCGTGGTCCGGGTCGCCGATCGCCGGGGCCGCTACCTGGGACAGGCCCTGTACAGCCCCGCCTCCGAGATCCGGCTGCGCCTCCTCACCCGCAGCGAGGAACCGGTAACCGATGCCTGGTGGCGCGACCGGTTGGCGAGCGCCTTGGCGCGCCGGGCCGGCATCAGATCTCGCACCTCCGCCTACCGCGTGGTCCACGCCGAAGCCGACGGCCTCCCCTCGCTCATCGTGGACCGCTACGGCGATATCGTGGTCGCCCAGCTCCTCTCGGCCGGCCTGGAAGCAGTCCGGCCCGCGGTGCTGGCCGCCATCGCCGAGGTGCTCAGCCCGAAGGGTGTCCTGCTCCGGCACGATGCCTCGGTGAGACGCCACGAGCGCCTGCCGCTCACCGTCGAAGTGGCTTCGGGATCGGTGCCCGACATCCTGGAAGTTCACGAAGACGAGATCCGCTACCTGGTGGATCCTCGAACCGGCCAGAAAACCGGCGCCTTCTTGGATCAGCGCGATAACCGCAGCCTGATGGGAGAGCTGGCCCGCGGGCGGGGACTGGATGTGTTCAGCTACCAGGGACTCTTCGCGCTCCACCTGGCCCGGCGGTGCAGCAGCGTGCTGGCGATCGAGATCAGCGGAGCCGCACTGGAGCTGGCCCGGCAGAGCGCAGCGTTGAACGCCGTTGGCAACGTGGAGTGGCGAGAGGCCAACGCGTTCGACGCGCTGCGCGCTCTGGAACGCCGCGGGGAGAGGTTCGACACCATCGTCCTCGACCCGCCCGCCTTCGCCAAGGACAAAGCCTCCCTCCCCCGGGCGCTGGCCGGGTACAAGGAGATCAATCTGCGCGCCCTCGGGCTGCTGGCGCCCGGCGGGTGGCTGTATACGGCCTCGTGCTCCTTTCACGTGGGCCGGACCGCTTTCCTCGACATGCTGGCCGACGCGGCGGCCGACGCCGGCCGGACCGTCGTCCTGGAACAGATCACCGGCCAGAGCCGCGATCACCCAGTCCTCCTCACGGTGCCGGAGACCGGCTACCTCAAAGGGGCCTTGCTCCGGGCCGTAGATTGAATTTGGGGATGGAGTGCCCGGCTGCCCGGGGGTCTCAAGACCCTCCGCCGCGCGTGCGCTCAGCGACCGATGCGGCCCATCCAGTCCAGGAGCGCCTCCACGAGCCCCGGCACCACCGGCGCGGTGGGGTCGCCGTAGAGCGCGAGCTGAGCCAGGCGGTCTGCTCGAGCTGCCGCTTTGAAGAGGTGGTTGGCCTCCTCCAGGCGGACCAATTGGCTCCGCCGCGCGGCCGCGGCCAGCGCCTGGGCATCCGCCAAGCTGACCTGGACGTCGCGGTCGCCCTGCACGATCAAGACCGGTAGATCGAGCCGCCTGAGTTCCGCGAGGGCGTCATAGGCGGCGACAGAGATGGTGAACCGCTGGTTCACGGCGCGAAACAAGGGCTCGAGATAGCTCGGCAGCTCCACGGGCAGCTCGCCGCGCAGATAAAGCGCCATGGCGGACTCGAAGCGCGCCAGCGCCAGGCTGTCGAGCTGCTGGGCCAACTGATCGCGCAGCAGCTCCAGGAAGGGGCGGCCCGGAGCAGCCAGGAGCGCGATCCCTCGGACCGGCGCCCCGCGCCCCGCCGCTCGGATCGCAAGCCAGCCTCCTTCACTGTGTCCCAGGATCACCACCCCGCGGAACCGCTCGTCTTGGGCCAGCGAGCGAGCAGCCGCCAAGACGTCCTCGGCAAAGTCATCGAAGGTGGTCCTGGCCAGATCCACACCCGCAGCGCTCGCCCCGATCCCCCGCTTGTCGTAGCGCAGGCTCGCCACCCCGCGCTCCGCCAAGCGCCAGGCGAGCTGGGCGTACAGGTTGGACCGCAACGCCGGCGGCGCGTTGCCGTCGCGATCGACCGCCCCGGAGCCTGGCACGATGAGAGCCACCGGCACCGGACCGGGCGCAGCCGGCAGCGCCAGGGTACCGATCACTCGCGCCCCGCCTCCCTCGATGAGAAACGGTTCTTCGTGTACGCCCGCCGGGGGGAGCGTATCGGCCTTACCAGCGCGAGAGGGCGGGGAGAACGCCACATCGTCCCGGCGGCTCACTACCAACCCCTGGGAGGGCACCTCGAGCCCCACCACCCAGCCGGTGGAGTCGAACCGCACCTGGAACGAAACGCCGCCCAGCTCCATGCTCCCCGTATCGGCCGCAACCTTCACCGTGAGAGGAAGGAGCGATGCCACACCCGGCACCCACGCGCTCCCCGGCTGCCGCCCCCGACCCACCCGATGGTATCCTCGCAGGGCGACCGCCACGTGCGAGAAGACCAAGTTCTGGATCACCGCCACCGGCCGGACCAGCGCCAGCACGCCCTGCTGCTCCCTCCCCGCCACCGTGGCGCGCCAGCGCAACGAATCCCCAAACTCGGCGTGCAGCTCCTGGAGCACCGGGCCGCCCGCGCCGGAGCGCACCTGCACCAGATAGTCCGCCGGGCCTCCCGCCGAATCGAACGTGGTGCGGGTTTCGAGAAACACCCCTTGCCCCACCAACTCGACGTCGGCTTCGAGCGAGTGGCCGTCGAAGCGATAGCGCTCCCGCGCGATCTCGACCTCGCCGCGCCGCGTGACGTAGCCGCCTACCTGCACCTGCTGGGCCGATAGCAGGCCGGGCACCAGCAGCATCCAAATGCTAGTCGCTCGCCCCACGCTCGCGCCGCCACAGCAGGTAGGAAAAAACCACCGGGATCACCGCCACCAGGACCAGGGTCAAGAGAAACAGGGGGAGCGCCGCGCCAGCCGGTACGAAGGGACTGAACGCGATCAACCCGCCCCCCAGCACCATGATCCAGCCGCCGAGCCGATGCGTGCGCCGCCAGACGCGGTCCGAGGACAGGGTCCAGGGGGTCCGGATGCCGATGAACCAGTTGGGCTCGACCCGCGCCAGATAATTGCCGATCACGATGAGCAGCACTCCGACGCCGGCGGGCACCAGTCGGTCCATGCGCACCGGCGCCCCCAGACCGTAGGCCAGCATCGCAAGCTGCAACAACCCAAAGAACACGATGATCCCGTTGAAGATGAGCCAATACGTTCCCGCGAACTTCCGGTAGTTGTCACCCATGGGGTCAATGCGCGGCAGCACGCCCACCAGCGCCCGCATCCCGAGCATCACCACCGGGAGCAAGACCACCGCGAGCGCCTTGGGACTGTACCCGTCCGGCTGGCCGCTCCATCCCCAATGGGTGGCCACCCGCGGTGGGAGGTGGGGATAGGCCCACGCTCCGGCCAAGAGGCTTACGGCTGCCACCGCGTAACCCAACCAGCGGCTGCGCATCATGAGCGCCTCCCCACGAGCTTCAGGAGGTAACGCATCAGGTCTTGGGAGACCGTCGTGTTGATCCGGTAGCGAATGTTCTGGCCTTCGCGCTCGGCGGTGACCAATTCGGCCTCCTTCAGGACCCGCAGGTGGTGCGAGACCGAGGGAAAGGCGATGGAAAACTCGCTGGCGATCTCGCCCGCCGTCCGATCCCGCTCGGCGAGCAGCTCCAGGATCCGGCGGCGCGTGGGGTCGGCCAGGGCGCGGAAGGCACTGTCGGGCATGGTTCGCTATTAGATAATTAGACAATCGTCTCATTATTGTCAAGCTGCAGTTGGGATCTGCCGTTGACACCGCTCCCGGACCCCGCAAGGTTGCGTCCTATGCCAGTCGCCCGGCAAGGCGCCCTCGTTTGCTCTTCGGCCTTTTGTCGCCCTGTGGCGGGGGCGGAACTCCTCGGCTCTCGAGCATGCTGAGCACGCCTCAGCCTTCGCGCCGGCAGGTGCTCAACCGGAGGCGGTCTCTCAAGCAGGAATACGAGGAGTTTCTCTTACAGCGCATCGAGGAGTTCAAGGACCAGCTGACGCGAGACCAACTCCTCGCGATTGCGGACGAAGCCGTGCGGGAGCTGGAGATGGGCAGCGAGGATCAGTTGGTGCTGACCGAGGTGCTGGTCTTAGAGCACGTGGACCGGCTGATCATGCGGCGGCTCAACCTGCCCACCTACCGGCGCTGGCGCCAGCGACACCTGCGGCTGCGGCGGGCGCAGCAGGAGCCGACGCATTGGGGCTTGGAGACCGGCACGCCGCTCGAGCACTTGGCCGCCCGGCTGGAAGACGGCGAGCTGGCCCTGGTCATGGGGGCCGGCGCGCTGGCCGCAGGCTTCTATCTCGCGGCCCACGAGGCGGAGGTCTTGTTCATCGATCCCGGGCTGGCCACGGTTGAAGCGGCTGAACAGCGGGCTGCCGCCGAGGCGCTGGCCGGCAGGTTCCAGGCCCTGGTGGTGAGCTTCGAGACCTGGTTTCCCGAAGTGACTCCTGCCTTGGCCGTGCTGGATCCCTTGGTCTTGGGCGGGCTCGAGCCCGGCCGGCGCCAGGAGGTCGTGGAGACGGTCAAAGTCCGGACCCAGGCGGGCGGGGCTCATCTGGTGCTGCCGGCCGATCCCCCACCAGGGGTGACCCCGCTGGCGCCCGAAGCGCTGCAGACCTACTACACAGGCTGGGTGGTCGAGCGCGGGCGGCGCAACGCGCGCGGCCGCTGGTTCCTAGCTTACAAGCCCTAATCGCTCACACTGACGGCGACGTAACCCGTAACGACCTCACCCCCGCGCGGCGGCTTAAGGGCGGTACTTGCTCGACAGCCGCCATCCGGTGCGAGCACCGTTCTCGTCCGGCGAGTCTCTTGGCTCCCGGGGAGCGAATGTCCGAGGGTCCGCTTGCCCCCAGGCCGACCCAAGGCCAACTTAATAGCCCCATGCCCAGTTTGACCATCAACGGCCGGGTGCTCGAGGTCGCTCAAGGGGCGACTATTCTCGAAGCCGCCCGCAGCGCCGGGATCGAGATCCCGACGCTCTGTTGGTACCCCAAGCTGCCGGTGGCCGGCAACTGCCGCATCTGCGTGGTCTCGGTAGACGGGCAGGGCAAGTTGGTTCCTGCCTGCGCCACCAAGGTGACCGAAGGGATGCAGGTCGCCACCGAGTCGGAGGCTGCCGTTCAGGCGCGCCGCGGCGTGCTCCAATTTCTGCTGGCGCGCTATCCCGCGGACCACCTGCTGGATGGCGGCAACGCGAAGCCGCAGAACGTGTTCGAGGCGTATGTGGTGCGCTATGGGGTGCGGCCCGTTCCGGCGCGCCAGCGCCTGCTGGGCCTTAGGCGCGGGGACGAGCGGCCCGGCGATCCCATGATCAGCCACGACATGAGCCGCTGCATCCTCTGCACGCGCTGCGTGAGAGCCTGCGAGGATATCCAAGTGGTGGGCGTCCTGGACGTGGCCTACCGCGGCGAGCACGCCCAGATCGTCGTGGGAGCCGACGGCGATCCGGATAAAGCGGGCTGCACCTGGTGCGGCGAGTGCGTGCGGGTTTGCCCCACCGATGCGATCTACGAAGTGCTGCCCCGGCAGCGCCTGGCTGGCCGCGAGGCGGCGGTGGCGGCAGACCCGGTGGTGCAGTCCGTCTGCCCCTATTGCGGCGTGGGCTGCCGGATCGAGTTGCACGTCGAGAACAACTGGATCCTCAAGGTGGACTCGCCGAGCATCGAAGGCGAGACCCCGAACCAGGGCTCTACCTGTGTCAAGGGACGGTTCGGCTACGATTTTGTGCAGCACCGCGACCGGCTGACCGCCCCGCTCATCCGCAAGGGTTGGGTGAAGCGCCAAGGGCGGTGGGTATGGGAGGGTCCGAGCGGGCCAGAACGCCGCAGCGGGCCCTGGCAGACCATCGAAGGAGAAGGCCAACAGCCCAAGCCGAAGGCCCCGCCTCGGGCTACGGGCAAGCGCCTTAAAGATTTGCCCCTTCTCGAGCGCCTAGCCGCCGACATTCGGGACCGGGCCGCCACGCCGCCCCAGTGGTACGAGCCCTTTCGGGAGGCCACGTGGGAAGAGGCGCTGGAGCTGGTAGCCCAGGAACTGAACCGGCTGCACCAGGAACACGGCTCCGATGCGGTGGCCGTCTTCCAGAGCGCCAAGTGCAGCAACGAGGAGAATTATCTCCTCCAGCGGTTGTTCCGGGCGTGGTTCGGCACCAACAACGTGGACCACTGCACCCGGCTGTGCCACTCGACCAGCGTTTCGGCCATGCAGGCGGCGCTCAACACCGCCGCGGCCTCGGGCTCCATGCGCGAGGTCGAGGAAGCCTCCGACGTCATCTTCATCGCCGGGGCCAACACCACGGAAACCCATCCCGTCTTCGGGGCGGCGATCAAGCGCGCGCAGCGGCGCGGAGCCTTCCTCATCGTGGCCGACCCCCGCCGGATCGAATTGGCTCGCCGAGCCGACCTGCACTTGCAGATGCAGCCGGGCACCGACGTGGCGCTCTTCAACGCCATGCTGAACCACATCCTCGCTTCAGGCCTGGAGGACCGCGACTTCATCGCGCGGCGCACCAAGAACTTCGAAGCCGTACGCCGGGCGGTAGCCCCCTACACCCCGGAACGCGCCCAAGCCATCACCGGCGTGCCGGCCGGCCTGATTCGGCAGGCCGCGGAGCGGTATGCGCGGGGCCCCAATACCTCCACCATCTGGGCTATGGGGCTCACCCAGCACCTCACCGGCCACGATATGGTGACGGCGCTCCTCAACCTCATTTTGGCCACCGGCATGATCGGACGCTGGGGAGCAGCCATGATGCCGGTGAGGGGACAGAACAACGTCCAGGGCGCCTCCGACATGGGGGCGATCCCGTTCGTCTACCCGGACTACCAGCCCGTGAGCGATCCCGCGGCGCGGGAAAAGTTCGCCCGCGTCTGGGGCGTCGAGCCGGAACGCATGTCGCTCAAACCCGGTCTCAAGGTGACCGAGATGTCCCGGCCGGGCTCGCCCATCCGGGCCCTCTACATCATGGGCGAGAACCCCATCATCTCGGACCCCGATATCGCCCACGCCGAAGCCTGGTTCCAAAGCATTGACTTCCTGGCGGTGCAAGACCTGTTCCTCACCGAAACGGCACGCTACGCCGATGTGGTGCTGCCGGGAGCCTCGTTTGCCGAAAAGACCGGCACCTACGTCAACACCGAGCGGCGCATCCAGTTGGCCCACCAAGCCATCACCCCGCCGGGACAAGCGAAGGCCGACTGGCAGATCATCGTGGAGCTGTCCAACCGGATCGGGCTCCCCACCACCTTCCGGTCCCCCGAGGAGGTCATGGAGGAGATCCGGCGCGTGGCACCCTCGTGGGCCGGCGTGACCTACGCCCGTCTCGAGGGAGCGGGGTTGCAATACCCGGTGCCCAGCGAGAACCACCCCGGCACCCCGTTCCTCTTCGCCGACCGGTTCCCCACCGAGGATGGACGAGCCACCTTCCACCCGGTGGAGTACACCGACCCCGCCGAACTCCCGGATGAAGAGTACCCCTTCGTGATGAGCACCGGCCGCCAGCTCTACCACTGGCACACTGGCACCATGACCCGGCGCTCGACGGGGCTCGACGCCCGCGAGCCTACCGCGATCGTCGAAATGCACCCCGATGACGCCGCCGAGCTGGGAGTGAGCGATGGGGATTTGGTTCGCCTCACCAGCCGGCGCAACAGCGTCATCACTTCCGTCCGGCTGTCCGACCGCGTGGCCCGGCGCCAGGTGTTCGTGCCGTTCCATTTCCGGGAAGCGGCGGCCAACCTGCTCACCAGCCCGGTGCTCGAGCCGCATGCCAAGATGGCGGCGCTCAAAGTGTGCGCCGTGCGCATCGAGCCCGCTCAGGTCCCGGCCGCCGTCTGATGGGCGGGCAACCGCACCCGAGGGCGGCTGGCGCGGGCCGGGGCCGGGCTTGGGGACCGGCCACCGCACTCGCTTAGGCACGGAACTGTCGCCATGGATCTCGGCATTTCGGGTCGAGTCGCCCTGGTCTGCGGATCCTCGGCGGGTTTGGGCCGGGCCATCGCCGATACCCTCGCCGCCGAGGGCTGCCGCGTGGCGGTCAACGGACGGGACGAAGAACGCCTGAACCACGCCGTCTCCCTCCTCCGCCAAAAACACACCACCGAGATCGAGGGCTTCCGAGCCGACGTCAGCGTGCCCGCCCAAGCCGCCGAACTGGTCGAGTGCGTCCGCCACCGGTTCGGCTCCGTGGACATCCTGGTGTGCAACGCCGCCGGCCCGCCCGCGGCCCCGTTCGAGAACACTCCGCCCGAGAATTGGCAGGCCGCGCTGGACCTCAACCTGCTCTCGACCGTCCACCTCTGCCGCGCCGCCGTGCCCATCATGCGCAAGCGGCACTGGGGCCGGATCATCTGCCTCACCAGCGTGGCCGCCAAGCAGCCGATCCCCGGCCTCATTCTCTCGACTACCGCCCGCGCGGGCGTGCTCGGCTTCGCCAAGTGCCTGGCCGACGAAGTGGCCACCGAAGGCATCACCGTCAACGCGGTGTGCCCGGGCTACATGCATACGGATCGCGTGCTGGATCTGGTCGAACAGCGTGCCGCGCAAACCAAGCGCTCCACGCATCAGATTCTCGCGGGCTACGTGGCCGACATCCCCCTCGGCCGGATGGGCGAGCCCGAGGAGCTGGCCGCGGCAGTCGCGTTTCTGGCCTCGGAACGCGCCGGCTATATTACCGGCGTCGCGCTGGCGGTGGATGGAGGCTACGTGAGAAGCATCCTGTGAGGGGTGGCGAGGGACACTGAGGGGGCCTGCCATTGCCCGAGATCATGCGAGCCATCCGGAAAGCCCGGGCTGCGCCCGGCTTGGAGGTCTGCGAAGCGCCCCGCCCGCGGTACGGCCAAAGCGACGTGTTGATCCGGGTGACCCACGCCGGCGTCTGTGGCACCGATCTGCACATCGCTGACTGGGACGAGTGGGCCCAGGGACGCATTCGCCCTCCCATCATCGTGGGGCACGAGTTCGCCGGCGAGATCGTGGCCGCCGGCGACGAGGTGCCTGCGGAGCTGAAGATCGGTCAGTTGGTCACCGCCGAAGGGCACATCGTCTGCGGCCACTGCCGCCAGTGCCGCATGGGCGACGGCCACATCTGCCGCAATACCCGCATCATCGGCGTGGACCGCGACGGCGCCTTCGCCGAGTACATCGCCATGCCGGCCGCGAACGTCATGCCCCTGAACGGTATCCCCACCACTACCGGCGCCATCATGGACCCTTTGGGCAACGCCTTCCACACCGTGCTGACCGGCAACGCGGTTTCCGGCAGCACCGTGTTGATCTTGGGCTGCGGCCCGATCGGCTGCTTCGCCGTCGGCATCGCCCGCGCCGCCGGCGCCGCTCAGGTGATCGCCTCCGACGTCAACCCCCGGCGACTGGCACTGGCTCGCCGGATGGGCGCGCACTGGCTGCTCCACGCCACCCAAGAGGACGTCCCCGCCCGAGTCGCGTCCATCACCCATGGCGAAGGCGCGGATCTGGTCTGCGAAATGTCCGGCCACCCCGACGCCATTCGCCAGGCCTTTGCCTGCGTAAGACCCGGCGGCCGGATCAACCTACTGGGCCTGCCCAAGGGAGAAGTGCCCTTGCCCCTTTCCAACGACCTCATTTTCAAAGGGGTAACGGTCTACGGGGTCATCGGGAGGCGAATGTTCGAGACCTGGCACCAGATGCAGCAGTTCCTCTCCAGCGGCCTGTTGGACCCCACCCCCGTCGTCACCCACACGTTCTCCTTGGAACAGATTGACCAAGCGCTCGAGGCCATCCGCTCGGGGGCCGCCGGCAAGGTCATCCTCGAAATCGGGAGGTCGGGACCATGAGAGCCTCGGTGGAGGCCCGCCTCAAACAGGAACTGGGGCAATTCCGCCAGCAAGGTGTCTATAAGCGGCTCAATTACCTGGACTCGCCCCAGGCCCCGCGCGTCCGGATGGAAGGCCGCGGCGAGATCATCATCCTCTCCAGTAACAACTACCTCGGGTTGTCCAACACCAAAGAGGTGGTGGCCGCGGGACATCAAGGCCTGGACCGCTTCGGCGCCGGCACGGCCAGCGTCCGCTTCATTTGCGGCACCTTCACCATCCACCGGGACTTAGAGCAGGCCCTGGCCGAGTGGGTGGGAACCGAGTCCAGCCTCACGTACGTCTCCTGCTGGAACGCCAACGAGGGGCTCTGCCCCACGCTCTTGGGGCCGGAGGACGTGGTCATTTCCGACGAACTCAACCACGCCTCCATCATTGATTCCATCAGGCTGGCCAAGGCCATCACCAAGTGCCAGTCGGCCGTTTACCGGCACTCGGACATGAAAGACCTGGAGGAGAAGCTCAAGGCGGCCCGGGACGCCCGCACCCGGCTGATCTTCAGCGACGGGGTCTTTTCCATGGAAGGCGATATCGTCCGACTGCCGGACATTCTGGAGCTGGCCCGCCGCTACGATGCGATCGTGGCCCTGGACGACTCCCACGCCACCGGCGTCCTGGGCCCCACCGGCCGGGGGACCGCCGAGCACTACGGGGTCCTCGGCCAAGTGGACATCATCACGTCCACCTTGGGCAAAGCCTTGGGGGGTGCCGCAGGCGGCTTCACCGCTTCCTCGGCCGCGCTCACCGACTATCTGACCCAGCGATCCCGGCCCCAGTTGTTCTCCAACGCCCTGCCCTGCACCGTGGCCGCAAGCGCGCTCGCCGCGGTACGCTACCTTAAAGCCCACCCCGAACTGGTGAGCCGCCTGCACCAGAACGCCCGGTACTTCCGCGAGCAGCTCATGGCGCGGGGGTTCAAGCCGCTGCCAGGCGAGACCCCCATTATCCCGGTCATCCTCGGGGAGACCGCCAAAGCGATCCAGATGAGCGACCTGTTGCTGGACGAGGGCGTCTTCGTCACCGGCTTCGGGTACCCGGTGGTGCCCCAAGGCCAAGCGCGCGTGCGCTGCCAGATCTCGGCTGCGCACACGAAGGACGATCTGGACCAAGCCCTGGAGGCCTTCACGAAGGTGGGCAAGAAGTTGGGCCTGGTTTAGCTGCGCTCCCCGTTTGCCAGGCGCCCGGCGGAAATCGGCGTGCCCGCTCGGGGGTTGCCGACCCACGAGAACAGGTATTGGCATCATCGCGACAGACTGTCGCTACTTGCAAAAGCCTCAAGTAACTTCCGAGCCCGGTCCCTTAACCGGCTAGCACACAACAAGCTAGGCCAGGGCCTCCGGTGATCCAGGGCTCGCGTTTCCGGCCTCAGCGTCCTATTTTCGGAGTCCGGCGCTCGGTCTGGCCGGCGCCGGCTAATCGAGGCAGCATGACCTCGGTGCAGGAGGCAACCGTACCCAGGCGCGGTTCGCTGGTGACCGCCCGGTCCGGTTCCCTGCCCGGACGATCCCTAGGCCAGGCACTGGGAGGTGGAACCCGATGAGAGGCAAGGTGGCGTGCGGGCTGGTGCTCGCCCTGGTGGGAGTCGAGAATTCGGCCTGGGCCCAGGCCGAAGCCTGGCAGCATAAGTGGTATTGGGGGGCTCAAGGTGGCCTCATGCGATTCCAGACACCCACCTCGGCAAACTGGCAATCGGCCGTGGCCGTGGGGGGGCACTGGTTGATCACCGGCTCGCGGTCGGCGCTGTACGTGAGCTACGACCAAGTCATCTTCAAGGACAGCACCACCTCGGCCGTGACCGATGCCTCCAGTACGACCGGATTCCGCAACGTGCAGTTCTCGTCCGGCCGCCGCATTCAAGCCCAGCTTTTGGTAATCCCCTCAGACAGTTGGCTCCAGATCTATGTGGGCGGCGGGTTCGGAATTCACCAAGTCACGGATGCCTTCCCCGTAGGGACGTTCACGACCGGTGCCGCCCAGGAGACCGTACTCCGGACGATTGACGAAACGAGCACCAAAGCGTTCCCTATCGCGACGGGCGGGCTCCAACTGCGTTTTGGGCGGCTCGCGGTCTTCGGGCAGGGCCAGTACATGCCGTTGGGGAGGAACTTCCTGATCTCGAGCGCCCAGTACATCGTGGGCGGCGGACTGCGTTATGCCTTGACCGGCTCCCGCGAGGAGGTGACCACCCGCCGCTGAGCGGGGAACGGGCGGGAGACCCAAGGCGAGCCGACCAGCAGAAACCGGAGCGGCCAGTCCCGCGCGCGGCTGATGCCTACGCGCGGGCCGGCCGCGATGGGTTTTGCGGGGGCATGGGCCGGCCGGTAGATGCGGATGCGCGGTCCGTCCACCCGCTGCCCGTTGAGCGAGCCGTCAATGCCCATCGCGCGGCACAGGCGACCGGGACCCGAGCAGAGCTGCTCTAGGGCGTCCGTGCCGCGGCGGCGGCGCATGATCTCGATACCGACCAAAGGCTCGAGCGCGCGCAGCAGCACCGCGGCCGGGTAGCCATCGCGCTCGGTGACCACGTTGGCACACCAGTGGACCCCGTAGATGAAATAGACGTAGCAAGTGCCCGGGGGTCCGAACAGCCCGGCGTTCCGGGGGGTCTTGCGCCAGCGGTAGCCGTGGGCTGCCGGGTCGTGCGGGCCCACGTACGCTTCCACTTCCACGATGCGCCCGGCGGTGACGAGACCCCGGATGCGGGTCTCGAGGACGCAGCCGAGCAGGTCGCGCGCCACCGCTTCGGTGTCGCGCGCGTAGAAGCTGGCCGGCAGCAGGCGGCCCCAGCGCGGCGTCACTCCTCGCCGGCCTTCTCCCCTGCGTTACCCCGCACGGCGCGCTGGAGCGCCGCCGTCACCCGCTTGAGCAGGCTGGAGCCCACGGCCTGCTCCTCCGGGGAGGCCGAGGCGTCCGGCCCCTGAGCTGCCGAGCTCGCGGGCTGGCGAGCGGGGGGCTGGGCGGCCAAAGCCTCCGGGGCGGGCTGGCGCGGATCCGCTCCCGGAGCGGCCTCCGGCGCTTCCTGCGGCAGCGCACCGGTCCCGCCCCGCGGGACTGTTCTGGGCCCGCGGCTTCCCGTGCGCAGACGCACCGAGCGAGATCCGCCGGAGGCCAAAGAGGCAGCCGGCGCGGCAGCGGGAGAGGGAACGCGAGCCGGCTCGAGTTCGCCTGCTCCTCCGGTACCGGATGACTCGGCCACGACGGGGGCGCGCACGGGCCCCCGCGAGCCGCGGCGGAACCGCGGGTTGGGCCGCGCCCGCGGCACGGCCGG
>JBBIUN010000007.1:0-6339 GCA_037440225.1 Gemmatimonadota bacterium
GTCTAGCCCGAACTCCACCACCCGCTTCTCATATGCCAACTTGAGGAAGAGGCCGACCGGTACGCGCGGAAGCTCGTCCTTGTCCCGGCCCAGCTCGTCGCACCACCAGGCCACGAGGTCCTTCTCGTCCTTTGACTCGGCACAACCCGGGCACGCGTGGACCAGGTTGTGAATCCCCACCGGCCCTCCCAGGCGGCGTGGGACGACGGCCGTCGGAACGGTCTGGCCCCGCTCCCCGCAGAACGCGCAGGCGCCCGCTTCCCGGGCCATCCTTTGGATCTCGCGGTCGTACTCCGACATCGCGATCTCGCCGCTCTTGAGTCGCTTGTAGCGGTCCATGATGAAGCGGTAGTTCCCCGGTTGGCCAGCCGAAGGCGCGATGACGAGCTTCGCATAGTAGTACAGGATGAAGTCGCCGACCTTCCGGGGCACGGAGTGCGGCGGCATAGCTTCTAGCTGACAAGCTCCGGCCAGAGTTGCTGGATCAGGTCCTCCAGGGTCCGGATTCCCCGGACCTGTACCGTCTCGCCGACCGTCTTGCCTCCCTCGCTCGGCCGCATCTCGGCCAACATGCGCGCGCACTCATCCGACACGTACACGATGGTGAACCGCCTCCGCTGGGGCCCTGTCACAAGCTGCGCCAGCGCCGCGAGATATACCTGGTCCGGCGGCCGGATTCTGCGGGTCAGGTCCAGTTCGCCCACAAACAGTGCCTTCTCAGGAACCGGCTTGCGCAGGTACGAACTCAGAAGCGCCAGAGCGATTGGCAGATCGAGTTCTTCACGGTAGCGCTGCTGCCGCGGAACGTAGCAGTTGATTTCGTACGAGAGGTCCGTGAGGTCGACGTCGCGAAGCGTACTGAGCACGCTCAGCAGCTGCTTAACCTTCTTGCCCGGGAGGAAGGGCGCGTTCAGCTCCGGGCGGGAACCGTAGCGCGGGAGGCTGACAGATGCCTGTCCTTCCGCCACGTCCTCGCCGATACCCGCGTAGCCGTAAACGGCGCTACTCTGCGCCGTGGTGTGGGGCGATTCGATGAGCCTGCCCCGATCGTCGGTCATCAGCACCAGCGGATCGAGCTGCGCGGGACCGAAGCGATTCTTCGGAACGAAAAATGGCCGCAAGCGGAACGCCCGGCGGATGTAGAGGACGCAGTCCACGTTGTGTTCCAGGTCCTTAGGCCCGGCGATCTGCCCCTTCTTCGTCACATGTCCCACGAGGAGCGTAACGAGCCCCTGTGCCTTGGCGTTCTCGGCGAACTCGTACAGGGCGCGGTACTTCTGTGTGGCCGCAGCCGAGAGCCCCCGGCCTTGGATCGAGTCGATCACGATCGCTTGCGTTCCGTGATACTCTTCCCCCTCCGTAAGAACCCGGCGGGCAAAGAACCGCGGAAGCTCAGCCAGGTCGTCGAGGGTATCGTCGAGCAGGAAGTTCTCGCGCAGGGTCGGGTCGAGCGATCTGCTGCCGTCGGTGTGAATTCTCTCGACGGCGCGTTTCAGGTCGGGAAGGCCCTGCTCCGTAGTGAGGTAAAGAACCTTGAGTCCTTGCCGCGCGAGATCGCCAAGCACCTGAATGGCCAGGGTTGTCTTCCCGATCCCAGGCTCACCTGCCAACAGGTAGACGCCACCGCGGATGAGGCCCGGGGCGACGGAGCGCTCGAGCCACGGCAGCGACGTGAGCTGAATCAGATCGGGTCCTCGACCTCCTACGGCATCGAGCTTGGGCATCCAATCTTCTCCTCCAGCGGCCAGAGACCTCTCATTCGACCCAGCCGATGGCCCCGTCAGGCACCGCCGTCCATAAACCATGCGGCGCGCCGTTGGAGCCGGCAAGAGCTGGCCCAGGACGCCACACGGCGCGCCCCGTTAGCAGCGCGCGAAGCGACGCCGCACCGCATCAGAGGTCCGGGACCCGCGAGTTGCCCCACTCATCCAGCTCCGTCCGAAGCTCTTGAAAGTACCCGTTCGCCGCCTCGGCCAGCGCCGGTGCCCTGGTATCCAAAAACTCTTCGTACCGCTCGGCCGTGAGCAGCCAGGCGCCGGGGGCAACCCCGTCTTCCGCCGTGCGAGGCTCTTCGTATTCTCCGCCGTACCAGATCAGAAAGGCGCCCACCCGATACCCTCGCCACAGGGAATCCACCAAGTCGCGCACCTTCTGTGGCGTCCACACGAAGCCGCGTTGAAATTCGGGGACGCCCCACCGATGAGTGACGGCCTTGTCCACGATTTCCGATACGGTCGCTTGCTCGAGGCCCATGTCGGTCGCACCCACTTCACGGAAATTGCGCGTTCAGGTCGATAAGGAAGCGGCGCACCCCTTCGCCCTAGGCTGCCTGCGCCATCTCCCGGCTCTGAAAAAATACGACCGGTGTGACAGCCCGCTAGAGCGACTAGGCAGTACGACCGACGCCCAACGGCCGCGCCCGGTCCTGGCCCTGAACCCCAGCAGCCTGGCTCGCCGAGCCCAGCCCGCGCCTCCCATTGGACGCGGTAGCTCGTCCCGTCGGTGGAAGGCTCGAACTCGCCGGACTTCCCGCGCGGAATGCTCAGGGTCTGGCAGGCCCACCCTGCCCCCGCGGCAGCACGATATACCCCTCCTCGAGCGACCCCACCAGCTCGAGCCTCCGCTCGCCGCCCAGCCAAGCGAGGGCCGCAAGGTACGCGCAGCACGCCGCGTCCACCTGATCTTCGAGGCGCTTGAACGCCACGCCACGCTCGTTGCCGACCACCAGCGGTTGCCGGAACCACGCCCGCGGCCCGCGAAGCCCTTCCAGCAGCTCGAGCAACCGCCGCAACTCCTGGCGACAAGTGGACCACGAACGCCCGGGCTTCTTCTTGTACCGGAGGCCGCGCTCGAGACCGAACAGCTCGACCAGCGCCGCGGCGGGGAAAACCTCCATCACGTATAGGCCTCCGTGCCTGGGAGGCGGAAGACCGCACTCCGCGGCGCCCAGCCGCCGGCGGAGGAGCGCCACCAGCTCCTCTCCCCGCGGCCGGTCGGCGTTGTAACGCCCGAGGCGGCGGCGGTTGGCAGGGTAGGGGCCCGCGTGCCGCGCCCCGAAGCGCCGCTGAAGCTCGCGCTCGACCGCCCGCGCACCCTCGCGGTTCGGCACTATGGTGGGCGCATCCACCGCGATGGTGATAGGCATGCGCCCGCCGCCATGGCGCAGCTCCGCGATCCGCTCGACCATGTCATCCAGAGAGCGCATCAGCCCGGTCCACTCGATCGCCACCTGCTCCGGCTCGACGCGCGCCAAGGCCACACCGGAGAGATTGCAGGGAGACCAGGCGAGGTCCAGCCCGACAGCCCAGGCTTGCATCAGGCGGCTCCGACTCCTGCCTCGAGCGCCGGCTCCGTCTCGAATCGCCGGCTGGGCCATCGGCTGGCCGTGCTCGCCGGACGCGCCTGCAACGACATCAGATTGCCCTCGTCGCGCTTCGACGCACCCCGGTTCACGAGTTCGTGCATCCCTGGGCCGTGCAACGAGTGGCAGAGTTGTGAGCACCCACGCATACGTCGAGGCGGCAAGCGATCCGACCCCCTTAGGCCAGCTCCGCGAGGCGTCGCGCCAGCTCGGCGTGGAAGGCGCCCCACTCCTCGAGCGACGGGGACCTCGGCACCCCGTGCTCGACCAAGCCCGAGCGCACCAGCCCGCCCTCGTGACGGAGCGCCAGCTCGCGCAAGGCCGCAGCTCGGGCGTAGTCGCTACCCTTGCGGTACTGGCCGCGCTGTTCCAGCGCGAGCGCGGCGCACACATAAACCAGCACTTCCCGCCAGAACCCCCAGCGCGCGATCGCCTGCCAGCCGCCCAAGACCTCGTGCCACCGCTCGATGTGCACCCAGTACTCGGCCCCCGAGGGGAAATCGCCGCTTTGGACCAACTGCGCCGCGACGAGATCCTGCAGCGCCCGGAACACGGGCGGCACGGAGTAGCCCAGCGATTGCGCCGCGGTGGAGACCGAGACGCGCAAGGGCTGGCCAAGGAGGAACGCGAGCAAGTCCGCCTTCACGCCGACCTGGAAGGCGGCCCGCAGGCGCAGCACCAGCGCCGGGGGAGCCGTGAGCGCAGGCCCGCCGCCGCGCAGCTTCATCGGCTTTCGAGGCGCGGCTTTTCTCGCCGGGCGCGGTCCGAGCAGGGAGCGCCAGCGCGCATCCTTCGCCTCCTCCACGGCCGCGGCAGCCAGGGCCCGCAACCTGTCCTCCACCGGCGGGAACTGTTTGGCGAGATTCTTGAGTCGCTGGACGCTCAGCAGGGCCGATCCCAGCCGCAGCCAGTCCACCATGACCGTCCAGAGGCGCGGCTCCGCCTCCTGGAGGTACAGCGACGCCAAGCAGAGGGCTTCGGGATCCACCTGCTTGGTGATCGCCCCCCTGCCTGCCGCCGCTCCGCCGATGGCTCGCCACTGCCGCCAGAGCAGGTCGAGCGTGGCGTCGAGGAGCCTAGCCGCTGCCACGGGCTCCTCGCCGGGACCGGACGTAGGTGACGACCTCGGTGTTGAGCCACGTCTCGGCGAGCCCCATGTCGCGGCCGACCGTCCGTATGGCGGCCGCGAGAGGCTCCGGAAGGGGATCCGGCGGCGCGTCGAGCCGCCAAGCCCGTCTGGTTCGTGACCGCGTGGCGAACGCCAGGACATCCACATCCCGCGTACTGCGTGCCACGATGCCCAGGAGGTTCAAGGCGGCGCCGCCGACGATGACGATGGCGTAGGAAGCACCGCGGGCGGCGAGCAGCTCTCCTACGCGCCGGAGCGCCTGTTCGATGTCGGCCCGGTGTTCGAGGAGTCGAGGGGGGTTGGGCATTGCTATAATAGTATAAAATCGTTGCGCTTATAGCAATACCCGCGATCCCACAAGATACGTCCGCGTAACCCCCATCGGCTGAAGCCGCGCTGTTATCGCCTAACCTTGCCGCCGGCCTCGCGGTGCGGGCGCCCCTGGTCCGGCATGCCAAACAGCCGGGCCAGTCCTTGACGGACGCGTGCTTCGTCGGCCGCGCTCAACCGCCCGAGCTTGCCGCGCACCAGCCGGTGGTCCAGCGTAAAGAGCTTGAAGCGCGCCTTGGACGGCGCCGGCAGCCCGGCTGCGCCCAGATCGGCGATGGGACAGTCCAGCGGCCAGGGCGGGTTGGCCGCCGAAGTGATCATGGCCATGACCGAATGGCCCGCAGGGGTGTCGAAGGCGGTGGGATCGGAGAGCACCAGCGCGGGACGGTTCCTGGCGGCCTCGCGGTCGGTGAAAGGAAACGGAACCCGCACCACGGCGAAGCGCTCGGCGTGCCCTCTCAGAACCGGGGCCCGCTCTCCACCCGCACGCTCCACAGCCAGGCCGGCTTCCAGGCTCGCACCGGCCCCAGATCGAGCCGCGAGACAAAGAGCGGCCGGCGCGTGCCCTCGGACGCGTAGACCTCCTGAATGCGCTCGAGACTGAGCCCCAGCCGCTGGTACTCCGCCGCGAGCACCACGCGCAGCGAGCGCGGGCCGATGGCGAGGCCGCCCGAGGCCAACCCGTAGGGCAGGACGGTCGCCCCCTGCCAGATGCCGCCCACGCCGGCATCCAGCAAAGGGACGAACCAGCCGATCCGGTGGAAGAGGCGAAGGGCAAGGTCGGTGGCTACAAAGCCTTGCTTGAGCGGATTGCCGCCGCTCCACTCGAAGTACTCGAACGTTCCGGCGCCGGGAGGCACGAAGCTCTCGCGGCAGAGCAGCGCCGCGCTCTCGACGGAGGGGTGATAGCGCAAGCGGCCATGCAGCGTGAGCGGAGCGCGGCCTAGTCGCCGATCCGCCGAGAAGTCGAACGCCGGGCTGGTTCCGGAGTTGTCCTGGCAGCCGCCGTAGACGCCATAGTCGCGCCACCTGAGGAGGCTGCCGCCGATACCCACGCCCCAGCGCTGCGCCCAGGCGTCCCGGGGCGCGCCGAAGAGGCCGAGCGCTCCCAGGACCGCGGCCGCGCCGAACCAATGCCGTACCGCCGGAGGGGCGGTCACCGCGCGGTCCGGCAACGTGGTTCCTGCGGTTCGCGTCGCCTCGGCCACCGGAGCAGAGCGAGCGAACGCAAGCCCCGTGGGCCCAAGATCTTCTCTTGCCGTCCTGGTTGGTGCCAGAAGCGCTGGGCGCCGGTGACGCGCCGGCGCGCCGGTGTGTGCGCCGCGGCGGGGATGGGGCCGGTGAGTGCGCAACCGCGCGCCACAATCCGGGCTGGTAGGGCCGCCCGCACGCTGGTGGACTGCGCTATCGGCCTCACTGCGGACGATTATACGAGACCCCAAACTCCATGTCAAACAAATCGCAGACGTCCCGGCACACGACTGTCCCGGTCGGACGGCGCGCCACCAGCCGCACCGGC
>JBBIUN010000007.1:6439-89210 GCA_037440225.1 Gemmatimonadota bacterium
CCGCTTGTATCATGCGCTCGCGGCACCGCGCTGATACGACGGCGCGTATGCTGCAGGCCGGTGTCCGCGTTGGTAAAGCCAGAAACTCGCTACCCAAAGGTGACTCATGAGCGACGCATTGACCTTGCTGCGGGAAGAGCGACGGCGGCTGCTGGGCCAGCTCAAGAAGCTGGACCGAGCGATTCGGGCATTGGGCGGAAGGAAGCGAGGACGAAAACCGGGCCGCAAGGCCCGGCGCAGGAGAGAGGCCGCTACGGCCAAGGCTTGAGCGTCTTCTCGAAGAACGCGGCCACCGCCGAGTCCGCCCGCAACCAGCTTCGGTACAGGAGAAAATCGTGGATCTCGTCGGGGAGAATCATCTCCTCGAACGGGACCTTCTGCCGGCGCAACCGCTGCACCAAGTCCACGGTCTGCTCCACCCGCACGTTGCGATCGTCGTCGCCGTGGATCAAGAGCACCGGCGAGCGCCACGTCCCGACGTACGCCGCGGGCGAGGACTCCCATGACACCCGCACCGCCGCCAGGCGGTCGTTCAGCGTGATCCCGTCGCCCAACTCGGCTTGGAGCTGGAACTGATCGGAGGGCCACTGCGCCCGGTCGTGCACCCCGTGCAAATCCACGCCGGCGGCGAAGACGTCCGAGTTGCGAGCCAGCGCCATGGCGGTAAGGTAGCCGCCGTACGAGCCGCCCCAGATGCCCACCCGCGCAGGATCCACGTCGGGCCGCGACCGGAGATACCGGCCCGCGGCCAGCACGTCCTGATACTCCGAAGCCCCCCGCACGCCGGCCCGCGGCGGATTGTGGAAGTCGTGCCCGTAGCCGATGCCCAGCCGGTAATTGACCGACAACACCACATAGCCCCGGCTCGCGAGATACTGGTTCACCGCGTAGGAGTTGGCGTAGTAGAACATGTAGTGCCAGCCCAACAGCATCTGGCGCGGCGGCCCGCCGTGCACGAACACCACGGCGGGCGAGCGCTCCGCCGCCGGCGAGCGAGCCCCTCTGCCAGCGGCAGCTCGAGCCGGGGGCTTGAAGAGCTGGCCATGAATGGTCAGCCCATCCGGCGCCTCGAAGGTGACGTGCTCCGGCACCACCAACTGCGCGGCAGGGAAGTCGGCCGGCACGAGGTCCTGGTTCAACGCCCGCGGCGCACTGCCCGCGGCCGGTTGGGCCGCCGCTTCTCGCCGCGGCGCTCGGGCCCCGGGCGCTCCCGCCGGCTCACCCGGCGCCGTGCCGGCTAGGGACTGCACGTAGGGAAGCGGCGGCCGGCGCGCATCGGAGCCGAGGTACGCCAAGGTCGAGCCGTCGGCGGTGAACACCGGCGCCCACTCGATCCCCGGTCCACTGGTCAGCGCCACCGGCCGCGCCGCGTCCACCGGCACGCGATAGAGGTGCCGGCGCTCGAGGTCGTCGGGGTCGGGTCCGGTGTTGGCGTTGTACACCACGCTCTTGCGGTCCGGCGCCAAGGTCACGTACTCCACCATGAACGCGCCCGGCGTGAGCAGGAGCGGCTCGCCGCCCGAGGCCGGCACGGAATAGAGATGCGGCCAGCCGTCCAAGTCGGCCAAGAAGATCAGCCGATCGCCCGCCGCCCACGCGAGGTTGGGGCCGCCCAGGGTGCGAGGATACGAGCCCCACAAGGTCTCGGGGCTTTTCCAGACTTGGCGCGCTTGGCCGGTGGCGAGGTCGGCCACCCAGATGGCCCAGGGCTGCGGCTCCAGGGCCAGCGGGTCGCTCGCCGGCCCGCCGCGACCCGGCCGGCGCACGAAGGCCAAGCGCGAGCCGTCGGGCGACCAGCGAGGCATCCCGTCCAGGTTGGTGGACGGGGCGAGATACTGGAGCGGCACGCTGTCGGCCAGGTAGATCGCGATGAAGCTGTGGTCGCCGCGATTGGAGACGAAGGCCAGCTTGCTCCCATCGGGCGAGAAGACGGGCGACTGGCTCGTGCCCCGGGCAAAGAACAACCGTTTGGCCGGCTGGCTGCCGTCGGCCGGCACCACCCAGAGTTCCCGCCCCCGGGCGAACACCACGCGCTGGCCCGCGGGCGAGACCACAGGATCGTCCCCCTCGGCCAGCTTGATGGGCGGTCCGCCCTCCAGGCTTACGGACCAGATCTCGATCTTGGGCTCGATGGGCGAACTCGTGGGGTTGGGCTCAAGGTTGAACGCGGCCGGGAAGTTGGACCCGTGGTCGCCACCCCGCGCGTAAACCAGCCGGCTGCCGTCCGCGGCGAACTGGAGGCTGGTGAGTTCCTGGCCGTCATCCCCGTAGCCCACCAGACGCCGCGGCGCGAAGTCCGGACCCTGCGCCACCCAGATGCTGCGCTGGCCGCGCTGGACCATGATCCAGGCGATGGCCTGGCCTCGGGGCGCCGCCACCAGCTCGGCGGGGTAGGTGAAGCCCAGGATCTGGGACAGACTATAGGACGGTTGCTGGGCGAAGGCGGCGGCCGGAGCGCCGCTCGCCCAACCGATCAGCAGCACGAGCCTGGCAATGTCTCGCATGGTTCCGCTCCCGGAAAGTGAACCGGCTACGCCTCTAGGCTACACGCCATAAGGCCCGGCGCCAGGGAGGGAGGGCGGGCGGCGGGGGCCCCTGGCGCGCGGGCGGCGGCCAGAGAACTTTATGGGGATCGCCGGCGGCCCTCCAGCGCCGGAACGGCGGCACCGCGGCGGGCCAGATGCTTAAGAAGGAGGCAGAGCGATGATCGCATGGCGACATGGAGCCGGGCGGCTCTTCATGCTCTTGCTGGCCGGCGGAAGCCTGGGCGGCGCCGCGCCGGCCGCCCTGAGCCAGCCCACCCCGGGACAGTCGGCGCAGGGACCGGCCTACCCCGGCCGCTATCCCTTCACCGAGGCCGACGTGCAGTTCGTCACCGGGATGATCAGCCACCACGCGCAGGCCATCGTCATGGCGGGCTGGGCCGAAAGTCACGACGCCGGCCCTTCGATCCGCACGCTCTGCGCCCGCATCATCAACGCGCAGTCGGACGAGATCGCGCTGATGCAGCGCTGGCTCGAGGATCGCCACCAGCCCGTGCCCGAGGCCAAGCCCCTGCCGGTCAAGATGAAGATGGGCGGCATGGAGCACGAGATGCTGATGCCCGGCATGCTGAGCGAGGACCAGATGCGCCGGCTGGATCAGGCCCGAGGCGCCGAATTCGACCGGCTGTTCCTCACCTACATGATCCAGCACCACCAGGGGGCCATCACCATGGTGCAGCAGCTCATGGCCTCGCCCGGGGCGGCGCAGGACGAAGCGGTGTACAAATTCGCCTCCGACATCTACGCCGATCAGAGCACCGAGATCGAGCGGATGCGGAAGATGCTCTTCACCCTCCCATCGAGGTGACGATGAAGCGACCCAGTCCCACCGGTCTATTGATCCCGCTCGCGCTCGCGGCGTGTGCCCGCGGCTCCAGCGTGCCGCCGGCCGCCGGCCCCGCTCCCGCGGCTGCTTCCGCCCCTGCTCGCGCGGCGGCAGGAGGGGCGGCGGTCCCGGCCCGGCCGCCCAGCCCTGATCCGCGGATCGGGCTCAAGGCCGGGCTCATGGACGCGGGCGAAGCGATCTGGAACCTGCGGAAGGTCTCCTTCACCCCGGCCCCGCCGGGATTCCTGGGCGTCACCAACTCGGATCTCGCCTTCCTGGGCAAGTACGTGATCCAGGGCAACTACAACGGCTACCAGGTCTGGGACATCTCCAACCCCGCCGCCCCGCAGCTGGTCAAGGCCTATCTCTGTCCCGCCTCGCAGAGCGACGTGTCGGTGTACCGGAACCTGCTGTTCGTGTCGGCCGAAGCGCCCTCGGCCAGGCTGGACTGCGGCACCCAGGGTGTCCCCGACACGGTGAGCCACGAGCGGCTCCGCGGCATTCGGATCTTCGATATCTCCGACATCACCAACCCCAAGTACATCGGCAACGTCCAGACCTGCCGCGGGTCGCACACCCACTCGGTGCTGGTAGATCCCAAGGATCCGGACAACGTCTATGTGTACATCTCCGGCCAGGCGGGGGTGCGCTCGCCCAGCGAGCTGCCCGGCTGCTCCCGGCTGTGGCCGGATGAAGATCCCAACTCCGCCTTGTTCCGGATCGAGGTCATCAAGGTGCCGCTCCGGCACCCGGAGCAGGCGGCCATCGTGAGTTCGCCTCGGATCTTCCAGGGGCTTACCGCGCCGCCCCGGCACGGCGAGGCGCCGGAAGACATCGCGGCCCAGAAAGCCCGGGCGGATTCGGTCCGGCGAGCCGGAGGCTTCGTGGCCACGATCGGTGGCCAAGACGTGGTCCTAGGGCCTGGGTTCGTCAGGCCGATGCTGGACAGCGTGGTCAAAGCGCGCGGGGGCACGGGGGCGCCCACCGGGGCCGACAGCGCGGCCTTGCGGGAGGCGCTGCCCCGCATCGTCGCGGCGATGATCGGCGAGCAAGCCAACCGGCCGCCCTCGGGGCCTAACCAGTGCCACGACATCACCCTGTACCCCGCGATCGGCCTGGCGGGCGGGGCGTGCGGCGGCTACGGGCTCTTGCTCGATATCCGTGATCCCGAGCATCCGGTGCGCCTGGACGCGGTGGCGGACTCGAACTTCTCCTACTGGCACTCGGCGACGTTCAACAACGACGGCACCAAGATCCTGTTCACCGACGAGTGGGGCGGCGGCGGTGCGCCCAAGTGCCGCGCCACGGACAAGCCGGAGTGGGGCGCGGATGCTGTCTTTACGCTGAACGGCAACCGCATGCAATTCCACAGCTACTACAAGCTGCCGGCGCCCCAGACCACGGTGGAGAACTGTGTGGCGCACAATGGGTCGCTGATCCCCATTCCGGATCGCGACGTGATGGTGCAAGGGTGGTACCAGGGCGGCATCTCGGTGTTCGATTGGACCGATCCCGCCCATCCGCGCGAGATCGCCTTCTTCGATCGCGGGCCGGTGGACTCCACCAAGCTGGTGCTGGGCGGTTCGTGGTCGGCGTACTGGTACAATGGGTACATCGTCAGTTCGGAGATCGCCCGGGGACTCGACATCCTGGAGCTTTTGCCCAGCGCCTATCTCACCGAGAACGAGATCGCGGCGGCCAAGACGGTGCGGTTCGACTATTTCAACGTGCAAGGCCAGCAGCGGTTCGTCTGGCCGCCCAGCTTTGCGCTGGCGCGGGCCTATCTGGATCAGTTGGAGCGCTCCCAGGGGTTGGATGCCGGCGGCATCGCGGCGGCCCGGCGGACGCTGGCGGAGGCGGAGCAGGTCTCGGGCCCCGAGCGGCGGGCCAGGCTGGCCAGGCTCGCCGAGAGCTTGAACCGGTCGGCTGAACGGGCCGCCGATCGCGCCAAGGTGCGGAAGCTGGCCGCGGCGATTGCGGATTTAGCGAGCGCCTCGCCGTAGCGTTTCGGGCCTGGCCGGGTCGGATTCCGCCTAGTGAGCTGAGGGCGCGCTGCAAGTTCGATCTCCCAGTGGCTCGCTCGCGAGGGTCGAGCCGGCCGCCGCTTGACGGCCGCGGGTTGGCGGTGCTGCTTTCTTGGGCCGTGATCTCCCCCCCAGCGCCTTCCCCCTCGAGAGAAGCCACCGCCCCGGCGCCCGGCGTGCCGTGGTACCGCACCATCACCGCCGAGCAGTGGCGCGCGCTGGTGGCCGCCAAAGCCGGCTGGATGCTCGACGCCATGGACTTCCTGCTCTACGTCATGGCGATCGGCCGACTGAAGAGTTCCTTCGGCTTCGACGACGCGACGGCCGGCCTCCTGGGCACGGTCACCCTGCTGGTCTCGGCGGCGGGCGGGATCGTCTTCGGTGCGGTGGCGGACCGGCTGGGACGCACCCGAGCGCTCATGGCCACCATCCTGGTCTTTTCCCTCTGCTCAGTGGGCGCCGCGACCTCGCAGAGCCTGATCCAACTCTTGCTGTGGCGAGCCCTGCTGGGGCTGGGTATGGGGGGCGAATGGGCCTCGGGCGCGGTGCTGGTGAGCGAGACCTGGCCGCCGGAGCACCGCACCAAGGCGGTGGGCATCATGCAATCCGGATGGGCGTTGGGCTACATCCTCGCGGCCGTCATCTCCGCTGTGGTGCTCGACGTGCTGCCGCTGGGTCGCGAGGCGTGGCGCTGGCTCTTCCTGGCCGGGGTGCTGCCTGCCTTCTTTACGCTCTGGATCCGCCGCCGCGTGGCCGAGCCTCCGGCGTGGGCCCGGCGCCGGGCGGCCGGCACGCTGGCCAAGAACCCGTTCGCCATCTTGTTCGGCCGCGCGCTCATCCGGCGAACCGTGCTCGCGGCCCTGCTTACGGCTTCGGTGCAATTCGCGTACTGGGGCCTGTTCTTCTGGCTGCCTGCCTTTCTCGCGACCCCGGTGGAGCAGGGCGGAGCGGGCATGAGCATCGTGCGCTCGATGAGCTGGATCATCCCCATGCAGGTCGGCGCCTACTTCGGGTATCTCTCCTTTGGCTTCATCGCCGATCGGCTGGGCCGGCGGAGCGCGTTCGCGCTGTTCCTCGGCACGGCGGCGCTCTTGGTGCCGATCTACGGCCAGCTGGCCCGCAGTCCCGCCGTGCTCATGCTCTTGGGGCCGATCTTGGGCTTCGTCGGGCACGGGTACTTCAGTTTGTTCGGGGCGTTCCTCGCGGAACTGTTCCCCACCCCCGTTCGCGCCACCGGCCAGGGGCTCACCTACAACGTGGGGCGAGGCTTGGGCGCGCTGGCGCCGTACACCATCGGCACCCTGGCCACCGTCCCGCATGTGGGGATCGGCTCGGCGCTGGCGCTCACCTCGGCGTTCTTCCTGCTGGGGGCGGTGCTGTTGTTCGCGCTTCCCGATACCAGCGGCCGGCTGCTGGAAGACTAGGGAGGCGTACGCGCGTCGCGGGCCACCGAGCACGCTACCCCGGGGCTGCCCGGTGCTCGGACGCAGGCGGCGAGCCGGCTAGCGGCGTGCCTGGTTGACGATTCTGGCCAGCGTGGTGGAGTCCGCCTTGAGGAGCCCCACGCGGGGGAGCCGCCAGAGCAGCTCGATCCAACTCGAGTCCAACCGGAAGGCCCGGCGGAACCATGGCAGCGCCTCCTCCACGCGTCCTCGGTCCGCCAGGGTCACGCCGACCCAGTACGCCAGCTCGCCGTTGGTGGCGGAATCCGGCAGCCACTCCGAGGCGCGGCGGTAGGCTATCAGCGCCGAGTCCACTTTGCCGGCCGTGACGTAGTTGTCGCCCGCGGTCGCGGCCCGATAGGCTCGGGCAACCGTCACCAAACGCCGGAGTTCGCGCAGCGGATCGGGATGGTCCTCGACCCGAAGATCGAACATGCGCTCCCAGGGCTTGGCGCTGCGGTCACCGCTCACCACGATGAGCGCCGCCGACTGTTGCCCCCGGATGTCGCCGCCCGCGCTCTGGGCCGCGTCCAGCGCGGCGAGGAGGCGGGTGGCAAGATCGCCGCTCGTGGTCTCGAAGGCTTGGGCCATGGCCGGCCAGACGCGGTCCTCGCGCATGAGATTGGCCTGGACGGAGTACCATCGTCCCACCCGGTGACCGGCAGCCGGGATATTGCGCGACCCGGTGTGCGCGGCGGCGCGGCCGGCGGCGTCAATCATGGCCACCTGTCGCACTGCGCTATCGGGATCGGCCTTGAGGAGCGCGGCGAGAGCGGCCGGGGCTTCGAGGCCCGAGCGCATGAGGTAGAGACCGCGCGGCCCATAGCTCGGATCCACGAACGACTGGGTGGCCACGGCGCCGACGCCCGGCTCGGCCCAGATGACCAGGGAGCCGACCGAGAACCAGTGCGACTGGACCGCCGCCCCGATCTCCCCCGTGGCCGAGTCCACGGCGACGATCGAATAGGTATGGACCGGGCGGAGCGGCGAGGTTTGAGCCAGGGCTCGCGGCACGAAGCCGGCGAGGCTCAGCAAAGCCAGGGCGGAGAACCGAG
Source organism: Gemmatimonadota bacterium (assembly GCA_037440225.1). Lineage (GTDB taxonomy): Bacteria > Gemmatimonadota > Gemmatimonadetes > Gemmatimonadales > GWC2-71-9 > JACPAP01. The sequence goes on from JBBIUN010000007.1 coordinate 14,330, forward strand.
CATATGCCATGAGAGTCCCTTTCACCGCAGGGCGGCGCCGCTTCCGCGGCGCGCCCTCGCGGCCTACTTGTTCCGGTAATCCAAGGGCGGCGGCCGATCGCCCACCAGCGCCCGGTACACGAAGTTGGGGCCCACCGCACGCCGATACTCGTCCTTGGCTGCGGCCAGGGTCTTGGGATCCGTGAGCAGGTCCACCGCGGTGAGCGCCAGCGTCTTGGCCGCCACCAGCATGCCCTTCATCCCGATACTGGTGCCACCGGCGGCGATGGCCTGCCACGAGTGCGCCGCGGTGCCCGGCACCCAGGTCGCGGTCTCCAGCCCCGCGGTCGGCACCACCCAGCTCACGTCCGACACGTCGGTGGACCCGCCGCCCGGATGGCCGATCCCGTACGGGGCGATCTCCTTGGCCGTCTCCAGCGGCCGTGAGCCGGCATCGAACGAGGCCTGGATCTGGGTGGCGAAGGCGCGCTCTTCGGCGGTGTAGTCCACCCCACCGACCCGGCGCAGGTTCCGGTCCATCAGGCGGCCCAACACGTCGTTGGGCAGCATGGAATAGACGGCGTGCACCACCTCGTAGTCCACGGTGGTGCCGGTGCCCAGCGCCGCACCCTGGGCGGCTTGCACCACCCGCTCGAACAGTTCCGCCACCTGCTTGGGGTCGGGATGGCGAACGTAGTAATACACCTCGGCGAAGTCGGGAACCACGTTGGGCGCACCGCCGCCGCGGGTGATGATATAGTGAATCCTGGTCGTCTGGGGGACGTGTTCGCGCATGAGGTTGACCATGTAGTCCATGGCTTCGACCCCATCCAGCGCGGATCGGCCTCGTTCCGGCGCCCCCGCCGCATGCGCCGAGAGGCCGTGGAAGCGGAACTTGGCGGACTTGTTGGCCAAGGTACTGTCCTGGGAGGCGCTGTTGCGATCCGACGGGTGCCAGTGCAGCACGGCGTCCACGTCGCGGAACAACCCGGCGCGCACCATATAGACCTTGCCGCCGCCCCCTTCTTCGGCCGGGGTGCCGTAGACCCGAATCGTGCCCGGCGATTTGGTGCGGGCCAGCCATTCCTTCACCGCGATCGCGGCCGCGGTGGAGCCCGTGCCGAAAAGATGATGGCCGCAGGCGTGCCCCGCGGTCTTGGTGGCCAGCACCTGGCGCACCGGGGTGGCGTCCTGGGTGATGCCGGGCAGGGCATCGAACTCGGCGAGGATGGCGATCACCGGCGACCCTTGGCCGAAGTTGGCTACGAAGGCGGTGGGCATGCCGGCGACACCGGCTTGGATCTCGAATCCGGCCTCGCGGAGCTGCTGCTGGAGCAAGGCGGAGCTTTGGCGTTCCTGGTAACCCACTTCGGCCCAGTCCCAGATCTGCTTGGCCACTTGGGCGTAGCGCTGGTAGCCGGCGTCCAGCGAGGCCAGCATGGCGTCGCGCGGGTCTTGCGCGCTGAGATCGGCTCCCGCGAGGAAGGCTGCGGCGAGCAGCGCGGCAGCGGGGTGACGAGGGACGGTCATCGCGTTGCCTCCTGGTCGTGAGTGGTTGGGCGGGGTGCGGGGGTCCCTCGCGCGCTCTCGGGCGCGCGTGGGGGCCCGGATCGCGGTTCGCCTATCGCCGCCCGAAGGCGCGCTCGGGACCCCCGCACCCCGCCTTCTGGCGCTAGGTATCGGGCGCGTGGGGGCCCGGATCGCGCTTCGCCTATCCTACTTCTTGGGTTCCAAGATATCCCGGATCTGGTCGCGCGCATCCTCCAGGTGCGAGCGGGTCGCGGCATCGGCCGCGCGCGGCAGGGCCCGCTCGATGGCGGCTTGGAGCGAGCGCAGCTCGCTGCGGAACGCGGCGCGAATATCGCTGGTCGCCCGGGCCGGGCCCACTTGCTGGGCCACCTGGGGCGGTAGGTTGGGCGGCGTGGTCTGGGCCGGCGGGGCGATCTTGTTCCGCGCCGCCGTCAAGTAGCTCCGCTGGAGTTCCCGCCGGAAGGCGTCAATGCTCACCCGCGCCTGGGACAGCTCGCTCCAGATGCCGTCGCGCACGTCGGCCAGCATCTCCATCAGGCCGTAGGCGTCTTTGCCGCCGTTGGCGGCGGCCAGCGCTTGAAACTCCTCCAGGCGCTCCAGCCGCCGGTCGTTGAAGAGCGTATTGAGCACGCTGGTCTGCGCCTGATTGATCCGGCGCAGCGCCCCCTCCACCTCGATCCGCCGCAGGATGTCGTCCACCAAGAAGAAGCTGGGCGTGGTGAAGGCGTTCTGATTGAGGAAGCGCACCGCCTCTTTTTGGCGGGCGCGGGGCCAGGGGCGATAGCGCGGGCCATCCTGGCCGGCGTACTTCTCCTGGGCGTCGGCGCCGCCCACCACAATGGCGACGTGGCGGAGTTCGGTGGCCCACTGGTTGATGAGCCGGCCGTACATCTCGCTCAGGTCGTCGTAATCGTCCCCGGGATGTACGGTGGCCGGGATCAGGAGCGGCACGATCTGCTTGATGCTCCGTATGCCCCAGCCGGTGGCCCTGACGGGGTCGGCGTCGCCCACCGCTTCGGTTTGGTCGCCGGGATCGGCGCCGCGGGAATCCGAGAGGCTGAAGCGGTACCAGGGCACCGAATCCTGCTCTCGGGCCCAGCGGTCCAACGTGGCCCGCTCCTCGTCGGGGGTGCGCGCCTCGGGGATCGGGGTATAGCCCCAGCGCGTGGTATAGATATCCCACGGGCCGATGCGGGGGACGAGATCGGCCAGATCAATGGAATCCTCCGGCTGGGCCACGTAGTTGAAGCGCGAGTAGTCCATGATCGAGGGCGCGTGGCCCATGCGCTTGACCCAGGTGCGGCTGCGCAGGGAGTCCACCGGGTAGGTGGCGCTCCCCTTTTGGTCGTGCTGGTAGCCGAGCGTGTGGCCCACCTCGTGGGTCACCACGAATTGCACCAACCGCCCCATGAGCGAGTCGGGCATGGGCCACATCCGGGCCCGGGGATCGAGGTGGCCCACCTGCGTGAAGTACCAGGCCCGCTGGAGGTTCATGATGTTGTGGTACATGTAAATGTCGGACTCGATGATCTCGCCGGTCCGAGGGTCGTGGACGTTGGGCCCCGTGGCGTTCTCGATGGTCGAGGGAAGCCAGCGCACCACCGAGTACCGGGCGTCCTCCGGCGCCCAGTCGGGGTCCTGCTCCGGGGTGGGCGGGTCGGCCGCGATGATGGCCCGCTTGAACCCCGCCGCCTCGAAGGCCGGCTGCCAGGCCTCGATGCCGCGTTTGACCCAGGGCTTGAGCCAATCCGGGGTCGCCGGATCCACGTAATAGACGATCGGCTTGACCGGCTCGGAGACGGCAGCCGTTGGGTCCTTCTTCTCCAGACGCCAGCGCACGATGTAGCGGCGTTCCTGGGCGCGCTGCTCGGGCCTTCCGTAATCCAGTTGGCTGATCGAGAAGAACCCTACCCGCTTGTCCGCCAGCCTGGGCATCATGGGCTTCTCGGGCAGCTTCACCATGCTCCAGTGCAGGAGCAAGCTCGCGGTGCCGGTGACGGGCGGGGCAAAGGGGCTGGTGGGCTGGCTGGGCTGCCCGCCGGGTGCGGGGGCAGGGTAGGTGACCGTGGCTTCGACCTCGATATTCTCCGGGAACGCCAAGACGCGCTCGATGAACGAGCGATTCGCATCCGGCTGCCCGCGGAAGCGGCTGCCGGGTCCCATCTCCGGCGGCGGGTTGGTGTACAGGCGCGTCACCTCGATCACCGGGGCGCTGTCGGGACCGTAGGCCTCCACGTTGAAGCCCGCGAGCACCACGTCGTTGTTGGAGTTCCGCACGGCCCGGTAGATGGGGGTGGTGGAGTCGGCCACGGTCTCGTAGGAGACGGTGCGGAGCAGCACCCGATGATCGAGCCGCTCCCACTTGAGCACCTGCGTGGCCCCCACCTGCTGGCCGCCGTAGCCCATATTGACGGGGACGCGGGCGGCCCGCGTCACCAGCAGCATCTCCTTGCCCAGTTGGCTGCGGGGGATTTCGAAGTAGAGCCGGGTGCCGATGCGATGGGTCTTGAAGAGGCCGTCTCTGGTCTTGGCCTCGGCGGTAATCACGCGGTTGTAGGGCCGGGGCCTCGGCTCACCGGCAGGGCCGCCCGGGCGCTGGGAGCCTTCCGCCTGCTCCGCGCCGGGTGCAGCCTGCGCCGGAGGCCCGGCGGGTTCGGGAGCCGCGGGTGGGCCCTCCCTCCGGGCGGGCTGCGGGGCAGGACTGGGGGCGGGGGTGGGTGCCGCGCGACCGCAGGATCCCAGGGTCACGGCAAGGAGGACTACGCGAGCCGAGCGTCTCATAAGCCATCTCGAGGTTGAGGAAGTCCAGTAGCGTGGCGGTGCGCCGGCAAAGGTGCACTCCGATCAGCCGGGGCTCAAGCCGGAGGCTGTCTGTTGCCTTACGCGGGAGGGGGCTGGAATGTTGGAGAGCTGGCACCCGAGGCGCGGGGCGGAAACATTAGCACCTATGGCGCGGGTTCTTAGAGGGACCGCGCCGGGCCGGAAAGGAGAGCTATGACCACCTCGATCAGCCCAAGTCCGCTTGCCGCCCTGCGCCAGCTGGGGCAGGCAGTCTGGCTCGACTACATCCGCCGGGGACTGTTGACCTCGGGCGAGTTGACCCGGCTGGTCCAGGAGGATGGCGTGACCGGTGTGACCTCCAATCCCACGATCTTCGAGAAGGCGATCGCCGGCAGCACCGATTACCAGGCGGCGCTCGAGCGGCTGGTGGCCGACGAGGCCCTGGCCGGCGGGCCGCGCTTGTTCGAAGCGCTGGCGATCGAGGACATCCGGGAGGCGGCTCGAGTGCTGGAGCCGGTGTACCAGCAAACCGACGGGGCCGATGGTTTCGTCTCGTTCGAAGTGGCCCCTCGGTGGGCCCGGGATACCGAGGGCACGGTCAGGGAAGCGCGCCGGCTCTGGAAGGCCATCGCCCGGCCCAACGTGATGATCAAGGTCCCGGCCACGGCGCAGGGGATTCCCGCCATCGAGGCGCTGCTGGCCGACGGGATCAATGTGAACGTGACCCTGATCTTCTCGCTCCGGCAGTACGAAGAAGCAGCGCGTGCCTATCAGCGCGGGCTGGCCCGGTGGGTCGAACAGGGCGGCGATCCCCGGCGCGTGGCATCGGTGGCCTCGGTTTTCGTCAGCCGAGTGGATACGGCGGTGGATCGCGAGCTGGAGGCGCGGGGCGATGCGGGGGACCTGGCGCTGCGCGGACAGGCGGCGCTGGCCAATGCCAAGCGGATCTATCGCAGGTTCCAAGCCTTGTTCGCCGAAGCGCCGTTTGCCGGACTCGCCCGGCGCGGAGCCCGAGTGCAGCGCGTCCTGTGGGCCAGCACCAGCACCAAGAACCCGCGCTACTCCGACGTCAAGTACGTCGAGGAGCTGGTCGGGCCGGACACGGTGAACACCATGGCGCCGGCGACGCTGAATGCCTTCCGGGACCACGGGCGGGTGCGGGGGGCCACGGTCCTCGAGGGCCTGGCCGCGGCCGACGCCCTCTGTTCCCGCTTGGCCGCGGCGGGCATGGATCTGGAGGCCGTAGGTCTCGAGCTGCAGGAGGAGGGTGTCGCGGGATTCGCCGAGTCGTTCGACAAGCTGCTCCAGGCGCTGGAACGGCAACGCGCCGCCGCGCTGGCGCAGGCGGCGCCCGTAGCCGAGTTCGCCCTGGGGCCGGTGGGTGACCTGCTCGATGAGCGCTTGGCACGGTGGGAGCGGGCCGACGTCGGGCGCCGGCTCTGGCGCAAGGACTACACCTTGTGGTCCGAGCGGCTGGTGCCCGAAATCCAGGACCGCATGGGCTGGCTCATCCAGCCGGAGATCGCTCACGAGCGGCTGGGCGAGCTTTGCGCCTTCGCCCGGGCCGTGCGGGAAGAGGGCATGCGGCACGTCGTGCTCTTGGGAATGGGCGGCTCGAGCCTGGCCCCGGAAGTCTTCCAGCGCACCTTCGGATCCGCTCCGGCGTACCCCGAACTGGTGGTCCTGGACAGCACCCACCCGGACGCGGTGCGCGAGACCGAACAGGGGCTGGACTTGGACCGGACACTGTTTGTGGTCTCCAGCAAGTCGGGGACCACCACCGAGACGTTACGGCTGTTCGATTACTTCTGGGCCCGGCTTGCCGCGGCGACTCCGCAGCCGGGAGCGCATTTCGTGGCCATCACCGATCCTGGCACACCCCTCGAAGCCCTGGCCGTGGAGCGCCACTTCCTCCGCCTGTGGCCAGCCCCGGCCGACGTGGGCGGGCGTTACTCCGCCCTGACGCCTTTTGGGCTGGTGCCGGCGGCGCTGATCGGGGTGGATGTCCACCGGCTGCTGGATCGGGCGCTCACCATGGCGGAAGCCTCAGCCTCGTGCGTCCCGGTCCGCGAGAACCCCGGCTTGATGCTGGGAGCGGCGCTGGGCGAGCTGGCTCGGGCCGGGCGCGACAAGCTGACCTTTCTCTTGCCGCCTTCGACGGCACCATTCGGCGCCTGGGTGGAACAGTTGATTGCGGAGAGCACGGGCAAGGAAGGGCGCGGCATCCTGCCCGTGGTGGGCGAGCCGCCCGGTGCCGTGGAGGCGTACGGGCCGGACCGGGCGTTCGTGCGCTTGGCGATCGGAGGCGACCCCGATGCCGGCACCGGTGCGTTGGTCGAGGCGCTGGCCCGAGCCGGGCAGCCGACGGTGGCGCTGCGGCTCAGCGACGCCTACGATCTCGGCGCCGAGTTCTTCCGCTGGGAGTTGGCGGTGGCGGCCGCAGGCGCCGTGCTCGGGATCCACCCGTTCGATCAGCCTGATGTCCAGCGCGCCAAGGACGCCACGCGAGCGGTGCTCGAGGCCTTCGCCTCCGGAGGCCGGCTGGTCGAGCCCCCGCCCGCGGCGCCGGACGATGCCCGGGCGCTGGAGGCATTCCTCGCGGGAGCCGGCCCCGGCCGGTACGTCGCGATTCAGGCGTACCTCGCACCCCGCGAGGAAACCAGCCGGGCCTTGGCCGCGATCCAGGCCGGCCTGCGCGATCGCCTGCGCGCCGCGGTCACGGTAGGCTACGGGCCGCGGTTTCTCCACTCCACCGGGCAGTTCCACAAGGGCGGTCCCCCCACAGGGTATTTTCTCCAACTGACCGACGACCCTGCTCAGGATCTCGCGCTGCCGGGCCAGGCCATGAGCTTCGGCACCCTGATTCGGGCCCAGGCGCTGGGCGACTACCGGGCTCTCGAGGACGGAGGGCGGCCGGTGCTCCGGGTGCACTTGGGAAGCGACGTGCGCGGCGGATTGGAGCAATTGCAGGCGGCACTCGGTGGCTGAAGGCGCGCGGCGCCAGGCACGGCCGGGTGACCTCGTGGCTCGACCGAGCGGCGGCCGCCGCGCTCGCCTACTGACGCGTCGCCTTCGGCCTGGCGCGGTATTTCCGGTACAACTCCAGGTGCTTGTTGTCCAGACCGACCTCCCGCCCCGCGATGATCAGGTGCTTGACCTGGGTCTGGATCATCAGAGGGTCGCCGTCCGTCACGATCAGATTGGCGAGCTTGCCCGTCTCGATGGTGCCCAGCCTATCCGCCACGCCCAGAATCTGAGCGGGATAGAGCGTGATGGCCTTGAGCGCCTCCTCGCGGGGCAGGCCGTAGGGCACGGCGTTGCCCGCCTCGTACGGCAGGGTCCGGCTGTCGGACGCACTGAACGTGGAGATGGCGAACTTCACCCCCGCCTGGTACAGCGCGGCGGGCTGGGCGTACATCTCGTCGTACCAGCGGTCGTCGGCGTTGGGGAGGGTTTGCGTGGGGCCGAGGATCACCGGGATCTGTCGGCGCGCCAGCTCGTCCTTGAGCTTCCAGGCCTCTTCGCCGCCCAAGATCACGATCCGCACGTTCTGCTTTTCTGCCCAAGCGATCGCGTTGCGGATGTCCCGCTCCGTGCGGGCCTGCACCAGCAGGGGCAGCTCGCGCCGCACCGCCTTGGCCAGCGCCTCCAGCTTGAGGTCGCGGGCCACCGCCTCCCCTGCCTGCACCGCCCGGTCGTAGCGCCGCGCCGCTTCCATCCACTCGTCCAGTTGCCGCAGCCGATCGTCGTACTCCTTCTTGGCCTCGCGGAAGGGGCGCTCGGTCTGCTGGAAGGTGCTGAAGTCGAACTGCCGAGTCTCGAGCGTGGGCCAGTTGACCACGAACCCGACCGACGGCTCGACCAGCATCTCCTCGACGGTCCAGCCCGCCAGATTGATCAGCGAACCCTGACCGCCGATCCCCCCGCTGCGCGCTTGGGGTGCGGCCACCGCGTGCGTGATCCCGTTGGCCCGGGCTACCGGGATGTGCTCGCTCGCGGGATGGACCGCGGTGGCCGCCACGAGGTGGGGATTGAAGAGCCCCAGCTCGTTCACGTCGTTGGTCACGTCCACCGCTCCGATCTCGGTAAGCCCCAACCGGCTGATGGCGTCGAACAGCCCGGGATAGACTTCCAAGCCGGTGGCGTCCAGCACCGCGGTTCCCGGCGGGATCGGCACGCCGGCTCCCACGGCCGCAATCTTGCCCTCCCGGATCAGCACCGTACCGCCCGTGATGGGCGGCCCGGCCAAGGTGTACACCGTGCCGCCCCGGATGGCGAGCCCGGCCTCCGGGGCCTGGGCCTGCACCTGAGCGCCGGGTGCGGCGCCGAGCAGCACCGCGGCGCCGGCGGCGCGCGCCGCGGCCGCGCCGAGCACCCGCCGGAACCCACGCCGGGCGCAAGGGATGGTCGAGAGCCTCATCGGACCTCCTCCCGGGGACTGCCCGCGATGTCCGTGGTTACCCGCGGCCGCGGCGACTCCGCCTTGGCCTTGTCCAGCAAGGCCTTCTTCTCGGCCTCTAGTTGCCGGCGCAACTCCAGATCGTGCTGCCGGTCGAAATAGATCTTGCCGTCCACGATGGTGGTCAACGGCAAGGCGTAGGTGCCGAGCGGGTAGTTCTCGAAGATCACCAGATCGGCGTCCTTGCCCACCTCGATCGAGCCGACCCGATCCGCGATGTGGAGCTGCTTGGCCGGGTTCAACGTCACCAAGGCGAGCGCCTGGTCCTCCGAGAGTTCGCCCCAGTGCATGGCCTTGCCCGCCTCCTGGTTCAAATGGCGCATCTCCTCGCCGCTATCCGAGTTGATCGAGCTGATCACGCCCCGCTCGGTCATCAGCGCGGCGTTGTACGGGATGGCGTCGTAGGCTTCCACCTTGTAGGCCCACCAGTCGGAGAAGGTCGAAGCGCCGGCCCCGTGCCGGGCAATCTCGTCGGCCACCTTGTAGCCCTCCAGGACGTGCTGGAACGTGGCGATCCGGAAATGGAACTCCTCGGCGAGGCGGATGAGCTGCAAGATCTCGTCCGCCCGGTAGGAGTGCGCGTGCACCAGCCGCTTGCCCTCCAAGACTTCGGCCAGGGCCTCCAGCTCGAGATCGCGGCGCGGCGGGATCAGGCCCGCGGTCTTGCCCTTCTGGGCCTTGACCTTGGCCTCGTACTCCCTCCACTGCCGCTGGTACTCTTGCGCCTCCACGAACGCCTGCCGGATGACATCCATCACGCCCATCCGGGTGGCGGGGTAGCGGTCGGGGTCGCGGTCCCGCTTGGGGTTCTCGCCCAGGGCGAACTTGATCCCCGGCTCCGCCCCTTGGAACAAGAGGCCTTCAGCGTCGGCCCCCCAGCGGAGCTTGATCACGGCGTTCTTGCCGCCGATGGGATTGGCGCTGCCGTGCAGCACGTTGACGGTCGTGACCCCGCCCGCCAGGGCCCGGTAGATCGAGACGTCGTCGGGATCGAGCACGTCCCGGATTCCCACCATCGCGGAGACCGCCACACTGCCTTCGTTCACCGCGTCCGTGGCGATGTGGGAGTGCGCGTCAATGATCCCGGGTGTCACGTACTTGCCCGTGGCGTCAAGGATCAAAGCGTCCGCGGGAGCGGTGAGGTTCGGGCCCACGGCAGCGATCTTGCCGTCCCGCACCAGCACCGAGGCGTTCTTCAAGGTCCCCTGCGTCACCGTCATCACCGTGGCGTTCTTGATGAGCAGCACGCGCGGCGACTGGATGGGGCCGCGGTCCGGCGTCAGGGGCACGGGCGGCTGCACGGCCGGCGCGGCGCCGCCTTGGCCCGGCCGTTCTCCGCCGGTCCGCTCGCCCCCACCGCCCGATGCCGGCTGGGCGTTCTCCGCCACCTGAGCCGCGGGTTCGAACTTCCGGCCATCCACGATGACGTATTTCACTTTGGTTCCGGCCTCGAAGAGATCGCCGTCCGTCACCACCAGGTTGGCGATCTTGCCGGCCTCCACCGTCCCCAGCCGGTCGGCCACGCCGAAGATCTGGGCCGGGGTGCTGGTGAGCGCCCGCAGGGCGCCGTCTCGAGAGAGGCCCAAGGCCACGGCCTTGCGCACGTTGTCCAGGAACTTCTTGGGGTCGCTCAGGCTGCCGCTGTAGAAAGCGAACGCCGCCCCGGCCTTCTCGAGTTCGGCCGGGGTGGTGGGGGCGCGGTCGCGGAACCGGAGGGTCTCGAGGGTGGGCTCGGCATCAGGGTCGCCCTCGGGATCGGGCGCGGGCCAGTCGGCGTTGATCAGCACCGGCACCCGGCGCCGTCCCAACTCGGCGGCGAGGCGATAGGCTTCTTGAGCCCCGTAGATCACCGGCGTGGTATTGGTTTCCTGCGCGATGGCGAACACCCGCTGGATCTCGCGGGCCCGGTTGGCCGGGAACAGCACCGGCTCCTTCTGCTCCAGCGCCTGGCGCAGGGGATCGAGGGTCCGGTCGTAGGCCGGACGCTCGAGGCCCGCAGGGCTCGCGTTGTAGGTGCTCCAGGCTTGGCCGTACCAGGCGGCGTCGAAAAAGATCTGCTTGACGTAGGCGATCACCCCCATCAGCGAGTTGGGGTAGCCGCGATGGCCGGGCCCGGGATTGAAGTTGATGCGGAGGGCCACGGGAGCGCGGACCACCATCTCGCTGCCCCGGTCACCGGCCAGGTTGATCACCGCCGCCTGGCCGGGGAAGAAGCCGCGCTCCCCGGCCACCACCGCGGTGGTGAAGCCGGCGCTGCGCCAGGTCGCCACGCCTTCATCGGAGGGATTGAGATCGTCGGCCGCGTTGACCCAGGGCGTCGTGGCTGGCCGGTCCCCGGGCCCCCACGAGTAAGGCGGCTGCTGGCCCTGGGGCGGTTGCCCGCCCGGCTGAGCGGGCCCGCCTGCCGTGCCCGAGCGCGGCCTGGGCGGCAGCTTCATGGCGGCGGGCAGCCCCACCGTGCTCAACGCGTTGATGAGCCCGGGATAGACCGTGAGGCCGGAGCCGTCCAGCTCCCAGGCGCCGGCGGGCACCGGCACGCCGGCTCCCACGCCGGTGATCAGCCCGCCCTCGATCACCACCGTACCGCGCTCGACCACCCGGCCCGGCGCCTGAACGATCCGCGCGTTGCGAATGGCGATCTCGCGCGGCGGCGTGGGCTTGGTGGGAAGGGTCTGCGCATAACCGGCAGGCGCGATCAGCGCGACCGCCGCCAGCCGGAGCCACCATGGGTTCACTCGCATCGCTCTACTCCTTAGCTGCAGCTCGGGGGCCTTGCCGGCCCTATTTGCCCTCGTACTTGAACGAGACCTTCACCTTGGCTCGCCCGCTGCGGCGTGTACCGAAAGCTGCTCTGCTTTCTGCCCCTAGCAAGGCCTAAGCTATCGGACCATGGCCCGGATCGGTTTACCGGGCTTGACGCTCTCGTCGAACCTGCCGTCCCGCACCACCGGGACGCCGCCCACCAGCACGTACTTGAACCCGATCGAGGGCTCGGCCGGGTGCTGGTAGGTGGAGCGATCGCTCACGGTTTGGGGATCGAAGACCACCACGTCCGCGTCGGCGCCTACCTTGATCCGCCCCTTGTCCCGCATGGCCGGCACCCGGAACTCGAGGCGCTGGGCCGGCATCAAGCTCATCTTGCGCAGGGCGGCCATCAAGGTCAGGGCCTGTTGTTCGCGGACGTAGCGCCCCAGGACCCGGGCATAGGTGCCTGCGGTCCGGGGATGGCCCTTGCCGTCTTGGAGGCCGCCGTCGCTCGCGATCATGGTGAGCGGACTCGCGATCGCCAGGCGCACCATCTCCTCGGTGTTGTTGAATAAAATCACGGGGCCGCCCTGGCGCCGGTAGCGGGGGAACGTCTCTCGGGTCAGCCGTTCGCCGGTGGCCACCCATTGCAGCCTTCCGAACCAATCGTCCGGCTGCTCGCCCCAGTGGTCGAACAGGGCGGATTGAATCTCGGTCATGCCGGCCGTGTAGGGGTAGGCCTCCGTGGTGACGTCGAGATGCCGGGCCCGCGCCTCGGCGATGAGCTGCAAGGTCTGGGGCGTGGCCCGCGTGCTCACGCTGTTCAGGTGCACGATGTGGAGCGGCGCTCCCGTCACCGCGGCCGCCGCGATGGCCTCCTCGAAGCCGACCAGCGAGTCCGTTCCCCCGCGCACGTGGATGTGGGCCGATGCCCCGTAGCGCGCCGCGACGCGGAACATCTCCAGGATCTCCCAGCGGGTGGCGGCCGGCGTGTAGGTGGGCCCGAACCCCACGGCCACGGCCCCGCGCGTGAGGCCGCGCTCCAGGAGCGCCTTCATCTGGGCGATCTGGTCCGGTGTCGCAGGTTGGTTGGCCCCCGGCCCGCTGGGCAACAAGCCGCGGGCCGTATCCCCCATCACCACCATCCGCACCCGGATGTGCCCCGCGCTCACCCCGTAGTTGATCGGCGCCTTGCCCTCGCGTTCCGCGTACCAGCGGTCCACGTCCTCGGTGCCCACCTCCAGTTCCAAGGCGGTGGTCACACCGTCCAGGGCCTGCAAGCGCCAGTTTTCCGGAGTCTGGCCGTGGGCGTGGAGGTCAATGAAGCCCGGCGCCACCACCAGCCCGCGCGCGTCCAGCACCACGGGAGCCCGAAGTGCCGTGTCGCTGATCGCCCGGATGCGCCCCCCTTGGATTCCCACGTCCCGCACCGCATCCAGCCCGGATTCGGGGTCCAGCACGCGGCCGCCGGCGATCACCACCTCGAGGCCGGGCGGCGGCTGCTGGCCGGAAAGCGGCGCGGGGAGGAAGCCGGCACCCAGCAGCACCGGGACCCAGCATCCGGCCAACCTCCGCTGCCAAGAAAGGAACCTCTCATAGCGTTCGTACGGTTGCGGGGACATGACGAGTACCCTCCCTTGCGATGTCCGGCCGGCGGAAGCCGTATACTTGGGGCGCGCGGCCCCTGTCCCCAGAGGCGGTCGAGGCCAAGCTATCGCCGGGATCGCGTCTTGCCCACCCCGGCGGCCCGAGAGCGGACCCTTGGGCGACCGGAGCGGTATTATTGGCGGTCGGGTGGGATCTCGCGCACCCGAGCACCTCCTGCCCTTAATACGGCAGCGTCCCGCGGCGTCCTGAAGAGGAGGAGGCAACGCGATGCGCAGAGGGTTTGGCCTGGCCTTGGGGGCAGCCGCGGTCTTGGCGCTGCCGGTCGCGGCACGGGCCCAGTATTTCGGCCAGAACAAGGTCGAGTACCAGACGTTCGATTTCCAGGTACTCAAGACCCAGCACTTCGACATCTACTACTATCCGGAAGAGGAGCAGGCTGCCCAGTATGCCGCCCTGATGGCGGAGCGGGCCTACGCCCGGCTGGCGCGGCTGTTGGACCACGAGCTGTCCGACCGGCAGGCCTTGATCCTCTACGCCAGCGCGCCGCAATTCCGGCAGACCAACGTGGTGGACGCCGTGGGGGAGGGCACCGGCGGCGTCACCGAGATCCTCAAGCGGCGCATCGTGATGCCGTTCGCCGGCCCGCTCAAAGAAACCGACCACGTGCTCACCCACGAGCTGGTGCACGCCTTCCAGTTCGACATGACCGGTGCCCGGGGCGGGGTGATTCGCGCCGGCGGGCCCTCGGTGATGCGCTTCCCGCTGTGGTTCGTGGAGGGCATGGCCGAGTATCTCTCGCTCGGGCCGGAGGACGCCAACACCGCCATGTGGATGCGCGACGCGGTCCGGGCCGACAAGCTGCCGGATCTGGGCCGGCTCGAGGATCCCCGCTTCTTCCCGTACCGGTACGGGCAGGCGCTGTGGGCCTACGTGGGCGGCAAGTGGGGCGACGAGGCCGTGGGCCGGGTGCTCAAGGCGGCGCGGCGAGGGGATCTCCGGTACGCCTTCCAGCAGGTGCTGCGTCTGGCACCGGACACCTTGGTGCGCGACTGGCAGCAGGCCACCAAGGAAGCGTATGCCCCGCTCAAGGACCTCACCCGGCCGGCCACGGCGTACGGGCGGAGCGTGATCCAGGCTACCAAGGACGCCGGCTACAACGTGGCTCCGGTGCTGAGCCCCGACGGCACCAAACTCATGTTCCTGTCGTCCCGCGATCTGTTCTCGGTGGACCTCTACTTGGCCGACGCGGCCACGGGCAAGGTCCTCAAGCGGGTGGTGCGCACCGACGTGGATCCCCATTTCGAGAGCATCCAGTTCATCTCCTCGGCGGGGGCTTGGGACCCCACGGGCGAGCGCTTCGTGTTCGCCGGGGTGCGCAACGGCCGGCCGGTGCTCTCCATCCTGAACGTGCCGGGGGATCGGATGGAACGGGAGATCGCGCTGCCGGGCTTGGGAGAAGTGTTGAGCCCGTCCTGGTCCCCGGACGGCCGGTCCATCGTCTTCTCGGCCCTGGTGGGCGGGCTGTCGGACCTCTATGTGTACGACCTGAAGCGCGACTCGCTGACCCGCCTCACCGATGACCCCTTTGCCGATCTCCAGCCGGCTTGGTCGCCGGACGGGCGCTACATCGCTTGGGTCACGGACCGCTACTCCACCCGGCTGGACAACCTGGATTACGGCAACTACCGGCTGGCGCTCTGGGACGTGGCGAGCGGCAAGATGAGCGAGCTGGCGGCCTTCCCCACGGGCAAGCACATCAATCCCCAGTGGTCGCCCGACGGCCGGGCGCTCTATTTCGTCTCCGACCAGAACGGCATCTCGAATATCTACCGCCTGGACCTGACCCAGGTGGCGCAGGCCGGCGCGCCGGTTGCGTCCGGTCCCATCCGGCAGGTGACGGACCTCTACGCGGGTGCGAGCGGCATCACCGATTTGAGCCCGGCGATCAGTGCGGCGGCCCGATCGGGCGAGCTGGCCTTCAGCGTGTACACCCAAGACGGTTATTCGATCTACCTGGCGGGCGACCCCGCCGTCCTGGCGGGCCAGCCGGTGGCGCGGCCGCTGGCCGGGGGCAACCCGGCCTTGCTGCCGCCCCACGACCGGCAGAGCGAGATCCTGGCTTTGAAGGCGAACGCGTTCTATGGCTTGCCCAGCGACACCGTGGGATTCCGGAGCGAGCCCTATCGGCCGCGGTTCGGGCTGGATTACATCAGCCAGCCGTCGCTGGCCGTGGGCGTGGATCGGTTCGGGACCTATTTGGGCGGCGGAGCCTCGCTGTTCTGGAGCGATATGCTGGGAGGTCACAACCTGGCCACCGGCGTCCAGTTCCAGGGAACCGTGAGAGACGTCGCGGCGCTCCTGGGATACAGCAACACCTATCACCGCCTCAATTGGGGGATCGCCCTGCAGCAAATTCCCTATCTCACCGGCACGGTGGGATACGGCTCGGGACAGCTCGGCGGGACCCCGGTGCTCATCGAGCGGACCTTGCTGTACCGGCAGATCAGCCGCCAGGCGAGCTGGGCCTTCGCCTATCCCTTGAGCCGCGTCAACCGGTTCGAGGGCAGCGTCGGCTACTCGAACATCAGCTTCAACATCCAGCAGCAGGACCGCTTCTACGATGCCTTTGGTCGCATGCTGGACCGCCGGGACAGCACCCTCACGGCGCCCTCGGCGCTCAATCTGGGGCAGGCCAACGGCGCCTATGTGTACGACAATGCCATCTTCGGGTTCACCAGCCCGATGTTGGGGCAGCGGGTCCGGGTGGAGGCGGGGGCCACCCAAGGCTCGCTCGACTTCCAAACCGTACTCGCGGACTTCCGCAAGTACTGGATGCCGGTCCGGCCGGTCACCATCGCCGGTCGCCTGGTGCACTACGGCCGCTATGGGCCCGATGCGGGCTCGCCCCGGCTCCGGCCGCTGTTCTTGGGCTTCGACGGCATGGTACGGGGCTACGGCTACAACTCGTTCGATTTCTACGGCGAGTGCGGCGGCGATCCGAACTGCCCGGCCTACTACAACTTGTTCGGCTCCAAGATGCTGTTGGGCAATCTCGAGCTGCGATTCCCGCCGCTGGGCCTGTTCCGGGCCGGCGGCCCGTTCGGGTTCCTGCCGCTCGAGATGTTCTTCTTCGGCGACGGCGGGCTCGCCTGGAACAGCACCTGTGATCCGCAGACCGCCCTGGGGGCGTGCCCGGCCGGCAACCCCAAGGCCCAGGACGCGTTTTTCTTGGGCGGCGATCGCAAGCCGGTCTTCTCCGCGGGCGGCGGCCTGCGCTTCAACCTGTTCGGCTTCGCGGTGATCGAGATGAGCCTGGTGCACCCCTTCAACCGCGTCCGGGGCACTCATCTCCAGTTCACCTTCCTGCCGGGATTCTAGCTCGCTCCTGCGCCCGCGCGGGCGGTGGCGGGGGGCGGTGCCGGTAGCGGTGCTTCCCCCCGCCTCTCGGCCTCCCTCACCGCCCCTCGCGCCCTATTAGTTTGTCCCCCATGCCCACGGCTCGTTCCCGCCTCGGTGTGCTCTTTCTTACCATCTTGTTGGACCTCGTGGGATTCGGGCTGGTCATCCCCGTGTTGCCCTACTACGCCCAGAGTTTCGGGGTCGGGGGAGTCGGGTTTGGAGCCCTGATCGGCACCTACTCGCTGATGCAGTTCTTGGCCACCTTGGTGTTGGGGAGGCTCTCCGATCGCCTGGGGCGCCGCCCGATCCTGCTGGTCACCATCTCTTGCAGCCTGGCGGGCTACCTGGTGTTCGCGCTGGCGGGATCGTACTGGGCGCTCCTCGTGGGTCGGACGATCTCGGGGTTTTCGGCGGGGAACATTTCCGTGGCTCAGGCCTATGTGGCGGACATCACGACGGCCAAGGAGCGCTCGCGCGGCATGGGGTTGATCGGTGCGGCGTTCGGGTTGGGGTTCACGGTGGGGCCCGCCCTGGGAGGCCTGGTGGGGCACTACGGCGGGCCGCGCGCCGTGGGGTTGACCGCGGCCGGCTTGGCGGCCACGAACTTGCTCTCGGCCTATTTCATCTTGCGCGAGTCGCTCGAGGCCAGGCACCGCGTGGCGCGGCCGCTGCTCGACCTGGCGCATTTGGCCAGCGCCTTGAGGGACCGGGCGCTGGGGCCGGTCTTTCTCGCCTTCGGACTCATTCCCTTGGCGTTTTCGGGATACATGGTGGCCCTGCCGCTGGATGCCAAGGCGCGCTTCGGCTGGGGCGAGCGCGAGCTGGGACTCCTGTTCACCATCATCGGGCTGGTGGGCACCGCGGTGCAGGGCTACC
Organism: Gemmatimonadota bacterium; assembly: GCA_037440225.1. Taxonomy (GTDB): domain Bacteria; phylum Gemmatimonadota; class Gemmatimonadetes; order Gemmatimonadales; family GWC2-71-9; genus JACPAP01. The sequence goes on from JBBIUN010000007.1 coordinate 31,707, forward strand.
TGTTCGGCCAACTCGCCCGCCGCTTTGGCGACCGGCGGCTGGCCGTTCTCGGCACCCTGGGCATGGCCGTACCCATCGGCATGGTGCCCTTCGTGGCCCACGCCAAGACCCTCTATCTCTGGGTGGCGCTGCTGGGATTCGCCAACAGCTTGGTCTCGCCCGCCATCAGCGGGTTGATCTCCAAGCTGGTGAGCGCCACGGAGCAGGGCACCATGCTGGGCGCGGCGCAATCGTTTTCGGCGCTGGGCCGGTTCACCGGGCCGTTCGTCTTCGGCGAGCTGTACGATCGGGTCCATCCGGCCGTGGTGTTCGTGGGTGCGGGGGCCGTGCTGGTGGTTGCGTGGGCCATGGCGCTGCGTTTCCCGGAGGGTTAGCCAGGCTGATCTTCACCGAGGCTTCAGACTAATCTCACGGCCGGCCTGGGGAGGGCGGTTATGCTCCTGGCCGACTGCGTTCGAGGTGCGGGATGCCGCAGGCGAGCGAGTGGGTTCCCCGGGTGATCTTCGGGCTCGATCCGGTCTGGGTTTCGAGCGCGATCCTGGTGGCCACCTACGTGGCGGTCATGACCGAGCGAGTCAACCGTGCCATCGTAGCGGGCATCGGGGCTTGTCTGATGATCGTGCTGGGGGTCTTGGACCAGGAGGCGGCCATTGCCGGGGTGGACTTCAATACCATCATGCTGCTGGCCGGCATGATGCTGCTGGTCGGAGTGACCAAGCGGACCGGCGTCTTCGAGTATCTGGCCATCTGGTCGGCCAAGCGCGTGGGGGCCCATCCGGCGGGCATCCTGGCGGGATTGGCGGTCGCCACGGCGGTGGTGTCCTCCCTCCTGGACAACGTCACCACCGTGCTCTTGGTGGTGCCGGTGACGATGGCCATCACCAAGGAACTCAAGGTTTCTCCCTATCCGTATCTCTTCGCCGAGGTCATGGCGTCCAACATCGGGGGCACCGCTACCCTGATCGGGGATCCGCCCAACATCATGATCGGCTCGGCGGCGCGCCTCACCTTCAACGACTTTCTGCTCAACCTGGCTCCGCTCATCCTGCTGGTGTTGCTGGCCCAGTGTCTGGCGTTGCACCTCCTCTGGGGGCGCGGTCTCAAGGCCGAGGACCAGAACCGGCAGCGCGTGCTGGCCATGGACGAGCGCGCGCTGATCACCGATGCCGTCCTGCTGCGTCATTGCCTGGGCGTCTTGGGCGCGGTGCTCGTGGCGTTCATGCTGGCTCGCCGCATCCACCTGGAACCGGGCACGATCGCGATGTTCGGCGCGGCCATCCTGCTCCTCTTGGACAACTGGCCCCATTCCGCCGAGCACCAGACGCGCAAGGTGCACGCCAGCTTCAGCGACGTGGAGTGGATCACCTTGTTTTTCTTTATCGGACTCTTCGTGGTGGTCGCCGGGGTGGAGCGGACCGGGCTGATCAGCCGGATCGCCCACTGGGTGCTGGGAGCGACGGGCGGGAAGCTGGCGGTGGCGGCGACCATGGTCCTGTGGAGTTCCGCCTTCCTGTCGGCCGTGGTAGACAACATCCCGTTCGTGGCGGCGATGATCCCCCTGATCCGCGAGGTGGGCCCGCAACTCGCCGGCCATCCGGCCCAGGCGAACGTCCTGTGGTGGTCGCTGGCGGCGGGCGCGTGCCTGGGCGGCAACGGGACCTTGATCGGCGCCAGCGCCAACCTCACCGTGGCGGGCCTGGCGGAGCGCCAAGGGGTCCCGTTCGGGTTCTGGACGTACACCAAGACGGCCTTTCCGCTGATGTTGCTGAGCATCGTGATGTCCCAGGTCTATTTGTTCCTGCGATACCTCTAATCCGGTTGCTTGCCCGAGGAGGACAGGTTGGCGACGGCCGCTGAGTGGACGCCCCACGTCGTGTTCGGGTTGAACCCCGCATGGGTCTCGAGCGCGATCCTCATCGCCACGTACGCGGCGATCATGACCGAGCGGGTCAACCGCGCCATCGTGGCCGGCGTGGGGGCCACGCTCATGATCGTGCTGGGCGTGCTGAACCAGGAGGCCGCCATCCGCGGAGTGGACTTCAACACCATCATGCTGCTGGCGGGCATGATGCTGATCGTGGGCGTCACCCGCCGGACCGGCGTCTTCGAGTACTTGGCCATTTGGTCGGTCAAGGTGGCGCGCGCCCGGCCGGCGGGGATCCTGGTGGGCCTCTCGGTGGCCACGGCGATCGTCTCCGCCCTGCTGGACAACGTCACCACCGTGCTCTTGGTGGCTCCGGTCACCATCGCCATCGCCCGGCAGCTCAAGGTGCCGGCCTACCCGCTCTTGGTGGGCGAGATCATGGCGTCCAACATCGGCGGCACCGCCACCCTGGTCGGGGATCCGCCCAACATCATGATCGGGTCGGCGGCCGGGTTGAGCTTCAATGCGTTCCTGCTCAATCTGACCCCCGTGGTGCTGGTCATCCTGGCCGCGAACGCGCTGGCCCTGCACGTCGTTTGGGGGCGCAATTTGACCGCGGCCGACGAAGACCGCCGCCGCGTGCTCGCCCTGGACCCACGCCAAGCGATCACGGACCCCGTCCTGCTCAAGCACTGCCTATCGGTGTTGGGCGCGGTGCTGGTGGCCTTTGTCTTGGCCCGCGAGCTGCACCTGGAGCCGGGCACCATCGCCATGACCGGCGCCGTGGTGCTGCTGCTGGTGGACAACTGGCCCCATCCCGCCGAACACCAAACCCACAAGGTCCACGCCAGCTTCAGCGACGTGGAGTGGATCACGTTGTTCTTCTTCATGGGGCTCTTCGTGGTGGTGGCGGGCGTGGAGCGGGCCGGGGTCATCCAGCGGATCGCGCAGTGGGTTCTGAGTATCACCGGCGGCAGCTTGGTTCTCGCCGCGAGCCTGATCCTCTGGACTTCGGCGATCTTGTCTGCCGTGGTGGACAACATCCCCTTCGTGGCCACCATGATCCCGTTGATCAAGGACGTGGGCCCGGAATTGGCGGGAGGGGACGAGCGCATCGCGGTGCTCTGGTGGGCCTTGGCCTTGGGAGCCTGCTTGGGAGGCAACGGCACCCTGATCGGCGCCAGCGCCAATCTCACGGTCGCGGGCATCGCCGAGCGGCAGGGAATCCCGTTCCGGTTTCTCGCCTACACCAAGGTCGGCTTTCCGCTCATGCTGATGAGCATCGCCCTGGCCCAGGCCTACCTGCTGCTGCGCTACCTCTAGGCCGGATCACTCCGTACCCGGGCGGCGGAACGCGGCCGGCAGCGCCAACGCCGCCTACAGGTCGAGCAGGCACCACTCCCGGTCGCAGGGCGCCGTCCCCATCTGCAGCCCCTTGGCCGCGCTCACCAGGATGTTGTTGGAGTGGTTGAACCCGAAGCCGTGCTCCGGATCGTAAAGGCCGGGCTCGTTGGAAAAGTGCATGCCCGCTTTCATCACGGTGTAGTCGCCCAGCGCCTGGTACGGAGGCTGGTGGCCCTCCATCCCCTCGCCGTGTCCCGGCCGGTGATAGACCAGATGGGCGACGCCGTTGGCCACCTGGTAGTCGTGCACCGCCTTGGCCACCGCAGCACACGTGTTGCCCTCCCGGGACTGCTCGGCTTGGAGGAAATAACTCGCGGTGTGCACGTCCCACACCTTGGCCTGCCAGTCGGTCCACGGGGCGAACAGAAAGGACCGGTATTGCTCGCCGCCGTAGCCGCCGAGCTTCACCACGCCCGCAAACTGGAGGGCATGGCCGCGCTCGATGCGGGTCCAGGATACCTGATTGGGGTGGGGATAGGCGGTCTTGCGGCCGGTGCGGCAGGAGACGTTCACCTCGATCCCTACCGCGTGGTGCAGTTCGCCTTGCTGGGGGATGTCCTGCATGATCCGATGCATGGCCCAGAGCCGGGCTGCGTTCTCGATCTCGAAGTCCAGCGTGCCGATGCCGCGCTCGATGATGTAGTTGCGCACGAACGCGTGCAGCTCGGAGAAGTAGTCCATGGCGCGCTGGGTGAGGCGGTTTTCCCAGTCGTCCTTCACCACCCGGTGCCGGACCAAGATGTCGTTGAGGTCCACGAACTGGGCTCCCGGGAGGGCCGCTGCCAACTGACCCAAAGGCCCGCTCTGGGGCCGGAACCTCTGGGGCGTTTCCACTCGACCCATGAGATCCAGCCGGCTCGCCGCCTCCTGGCCCGGCAGCACGCCGGCCTCCGGGCCCGAGGCGGCGTCCACCGCAATGGTCTTGCCGCCGTAGCCCAAGCGCGCCAGCGTCTCGCCCCACCAGCGATACACGTTCACGGTGTTCCCCAGCGCCACGTGCCCCTGGTTGGGGTAGGCGCCCTCCGCGTGGGGATAGTCGAAGTAGGCGTAGCTCGCCGTCTGCCACCACTCGTGGACCAACTGCTGGTCCAGGTAGGGATTGAACCAGATCAGCCCCTGGTCGTCGTCCATCGGCAGGAAGCAGGCGAAGGGCCGCTCGGTACTGGTGTGAAAGAGGCCGGTCACGTAGATGATGTTGAGCGTGCGCGTGAGCAGCACCCCGCCGTCCGCTCCCCGAGCCCGGGCTTCCTGCTTGATCGCCTGGGCCTTGGCTTGATACCACGAGAGCGGCAGCCGGTGGTAGTCGGCGGCTTGCGGCAGCTCGCGGCGGCGGCGCTCCTGCTCCCGGCGGAGGAGCACGAAGCTGTCCGTGGCCGCGGCCGCCCGGGCCATGGCGCGCTCGTCGGGCCAGGCGGCCCGAGGGCCCAAGACGGACGCCCCCAAACCGAGGCCCGTCACTCTTACGAACTGGCGCCGATCAACCGGTTGCATCGGAAAACCTCCTCGACCAGGACACCCACTGCACCGTGCGCTCGCGCAGCCGAGGTCTGGTCCCCAAGGACCTGCTGGAACTCGGCCGGAAGACTCGGGAGCACCCGCCGCTTCAGCGGGCGGCCCCCTCGTCCCGGCGTCGCCTGAGCCTGAGCAGCGCCCGCCGCACCAAGGTGCGCGTCATCTCCTTGCGCCAGGCCAGGCCAAAGTCGGTGTTGTCCATAGGCTTCGACGGCCGGAAGGCGGCCAGGGCCGCGGCTTCGATGGCCTCGTCCTCCAGCCCGGTGCCCGCGATCGCCTGTGCCGCCTCGGGCACCGGCTGCGGGCTGCTGGAGACGGCCCCCAGCACCACCCGGGCCTCCGCCACCCGGGCCCCGTCCCAGCGGACCCAGACGGCGACCCCCAGCACGGGGAAGTCGAACGAGCCCCGCCGCCTGAGCTTCTCGTAGGCCGCATCCCAGCTATCGGGGGCCGGAAGCCGCACCGCGGTGAGGACCTCATCGGGCTGTTTGGCGAGATAGTTGATCCCGTCGTTCAGATAGAACCGCGCGGCCGGCACCAGTCGTTCGCCCCCGGGTCCCACCACCACGTACTGCGCGTCCAGCGCCACCATCACCGGCGCGAGATCCGAGGAGTTGACCGCCCAGCAGCGCGCACTGCCGGGCGCCACCCAACACGTCTGGCCGTCTTTCTTGAGGCAGAAGTGAATGGCCTTGCGCCACTCGTACGTCTGGTCGTAGTAGTTGCACCGGGTATCCAAGCACAGATTCCCGCCCAAGGTGCCCATGTTCCGCAAGAGCGGGGTGCTGATGAGTTCGGCCGCGTGGGCCACCACGGGGTAGTGCCGCCGGATCAGGCGGTTGCCCGCCAGGGCCGAGAGCGTGACCATCGAACCCACGGTGCAGGCGCCCTCGCTGCCACGCAACGAGGGCGCCCGCGCCAGAGCCCGCACCCCGGCCAGCGAGATCACCACGCGGGGCGTTACCTGCCGGCGTTTCATGTTGGGATAGAGGTCGGTGCCGCCGGCCACGAAGGCGCCCTCGGGCCCCGCGTCCGCCTTGAGGGCGAGCGCTTGTCGCAGGCTCTTGGGTTGCTCATAGCTGAACGGCGGCAGGCGAAGCACGGCGCTCAGGACCCTCCCCCGCCCACCGCGGAGAGATCGCTCTTGCGGGTCTTGAACTCGGCCGGCCGTCTCGCCTCGCCCGAGATCGCCTGCCCGTCGCCCCCCGCCCAGGGCGGCGGCACCCGGATCGGCTCGGGCCAGGGGATCTCCGGAAAGCGCGTGGGCCCCACCCGGCCGGATTCGCCCTTGGCTTTGGCCTTGATCGCTTTGAGCACCTTTTCCGGCGTGATGGGCACCTCGTCCACCCGCACGCCCACGGCGTCGTACACCGCGTTGGCAATGGCCGGCGGCACCGGGAGCAGCGGGCCTTGGCCCACTTCTTTGGCGCCGAAGGGGCCGTTGGGGTCGGGGTCCTCGATGAGGTACGTGATGACGTCGCACATCTCGAGCGTGGTGGGGCTCTTGTACTCCAGCATGCTGGGCGCCCTGTGCACCACGTTGCGGTTGGCCCGGTAGGCCATTTCCTCCATGAGCGCCTCGCCCAGCCCCATGTACACGCTGCCCTCGATCTGGCCCACCACCGCGGCCCGGTTGATGCACTGGCCCACGTCGTGGGCGATCCAGATCCTCGGCACCGTGACCACCCCGGTTTCGGGATCTACCTCCACCTCGGCCACGGCCGCCGTATAGGAATAGGCGGGCGACGGCCCCACGCCGGCTCCCCGATATCGGCCGGCGGCAGCCGGCGGCGTGTAGGAACCCACCGTGCCGACCGTGCCCCCCGCCGCCTCGGCCAGCTCGACCGCTTCGGCAAAGGAGAGCCCGCGGCCGGGATCGGCGGCATCGAACACCCGGCCGTCCGCGAACACGAGCTGCTGGGGCGGCACGCCGAGTCGCTGGGCCGCCGGCCCCCGCAGCAGGTCTCGCGCCCGCTCGGCGGCTTGCAAAACCGCGTTGCCGCTCATCAGGGTCACCCGGCTGGAATAGCTTCCCAAGTCCACCGGCGTCAGATCGGTGTCGGCCGTTACCACCCGCACGTCCAAAGGATCCACCCCTAGCACCTCGGCGGTGATGTAGGCCAGGATCGAGTCCGAGCCTTGGCCGATGTCGGTGGAGCCGCAGAAGACCGTGACCCCGCCTCCCCGGTCGAGCTTGAGCTGCACGCCGGAATGCGGCATGTTGTTCCAATAGATCGGAAGCCCCGCGCCGCTCAGATAGCTGGAACAGGCAAGCCCCACGCCGCGCCCGTATGGGAGCCGCCGGAACTTCTCCCGCCAGCCGGACCCCTCCACGACCTGCTGGATGCAGCGACCCAGCCCCATCGAGCCCACGCGGAGGTAGTTGGCCGTGAGGGTGTGCGGCAGGACCAAGTGCCGGAGGCGCAGCTCCGCCGGATCCATGCCGAGTCGCTCGGCGATTTTGTCCAGGTGCACTTCCAGCGCGAAGCGCGGCTGCGGGGTGCCGTGCCCCCGCTTGGGCCCGCAGGGCGGCTTGTTGGTGAAAGCCCGCGCGCCTTGAAACTTGTACCGGGGGACCTGGTAGGTCACGGTCTGGAGGGCTCCGGTGTAGTAGGTGCTGGCCACACCATAGGAGCCGTACCCCCCGCCGTCCAACAGGCTCTTGAAGTGCATGGCCGTGATGGAGCCGTCGCGCTTGACGCCGGTCTTGACCCACATCAGCGTGGGATGCCGGCCCCGGTGGCAGTAGAAGACCTCTTCCCGGGTCAGCGTGATCTTCACCGGGCGGCCGGTCACCATGGCCAGCTTGGCCACCACGATCTCGTGGCTGAAGGGATCGCTCTTGCCGCCGAAGCCGCCCCCGTTGGGGCACGCGATCACCCGGATACGCGAGGGGGCGAGGCCCAGCACCTTGGCGAGCGCCCGGTGGACGTAGTGCGGCGTCTGGGTGGAACTCCAGAGCGTGAGCCTGCCGTCCGGCGACCAGTCGGCCAGGGCCGCGTGCTGTTCCATCGGTAGGTGCGTGCTGCCCTCGTAAAACAGCAGGTCTTCCACCACGAGGTCGGCCTCCCGGAAGCCCTCCTCCACGTCTCCGAACTCGAGGTGGATGAGCTTGTGCAGGTTGCCGCCGTCTCCGTAGTCGTGGATCCGCGGCGCGGCGCGCTGGACGGCTTCCTCGGCGGAGGTGATGGCCGGCAGGGGCTCGTATTCGACCGCGATCCGGTCCAGCGCCGCAATCGCCACGTCCTCGCTCACCGCCGCCACGGCGGCCACCGGGTCGCCCACGAACCGCACCCGGTCCAGCGCCAGAGCGTGTTCGTCCTGGCTCACGGGCAGGATGCCGAACGGGGTGGGAAGGTCGCGGCCGGTGAGAATCGCCTGCACGCCCGGCAGCGCCAGCGCACCGGAAGGGTCCAGGCGCACCAGGCGCGCGTGCGGGTGCGGGCTCCGGAGCAACTTGGCGTACAACATCCGGGGCAGCGACAGATCGTCGGCGAACTTGGTGGCGCCGGTGACCTTGGCCACCGCATCCACCTTGCGCAGCGCCCGGCCGATCACCCGGTGCGCCCGGGGAGCGCTATCCGCGCCCATAGACGACCTCCGTATCGGCTTTCACCGTACCCTCGAGTCATCCGAGCGGGCGCTATCCGCGCCCATAGAGGACCTCCGTATCGGGCTCTGCGGTTTCCCCCCGCATCCAGGCCGCCGCCAGTTCGACCGCTTGGTAAATCTTGTGGTAGCCCGTGCACCGGCAGAGGTTGCCCGCGAGTGCCTGCTCGATGTCCTCGCGGCTGGGCCGGGGATTGGCGGCGAGCAGGGCTTCCGCGGCAAGCAGGAAGCCGGGGGTACAGTAGCCGCACTGGGCGGCGCCCAGATCGGCAAAGGCCCGCTGCAGAGGATGGAGTTCCGGCCCGCGCGCCAGGCCCTCCACCGTGCGGACCCGGCGGCCGCCGCAGGCTGCGGCCAGCACCAGGCAGGACAACACCGGCACGCCGTCCAGCAGCACCGTGCAGGTGCCGCACTCGCCCAACTCGCAGCCGTGCTTGGTGCCGGTGAGCCCTAGGTCCTCGCGCAGGACTTCGAGCAGCGTCTTGTGCGATGCGAAGGCCGCTTCGACGGGCTCGCCGTTGACCTCGAACCGGATGGTGACTTTGGGCTGGACCATGTGCCTAAGCTAACGGCGCTGACGGCCCGAACAAGAAGGCCTCGGTCTGCTGGGTCAGGAACCGCTTGGCCTCGGGATCCAAGAGATCGAGCCCGTAATGGTTGATGACCGCCGTCTGGGCTCGCAGCCACTCGCGCCAGCAAGCCTGGCAAATGTGCTGGTAGATCCGCTCGCCCAGCTCGCCGGCGAGCGGGGGTCGAGGCAGTTGATCCCGGGTCTCCCCGCAGCGGGTACACTGAATGGTTGCCATTCTCTGCGCCTTCCGTTATCCGTTGAGCGGCCCCCGCTGGGCGGTGCCGCCTTCACCCAGCAGCAACTTGGAGCAGGAGCCGCGAACCCTTGCCGGCAATCTAACCATGTCCTCCGCGGGCGCGGACCTCGGCTCGCCGGGCCTCTGTGCAGAATGCGCGCACTGTCGCCAGATTACTACCCGGCGGGGCTCGACCTTCTGGCGCTGCGCTCGCTCGGAGACCGACCCCCGCTTCTCCAAATACCCGGTGCTCCCGGTGCTGCGGTGCGCCGGGTTCGAACCTGGGCTCGGTGCCGGAAAGGATGTGCCATGCGATTGAGTGCCCTGGTGTCGCCCTTGGTCTTGGCCTGCGTGATGGCGCCCGCGCCCCGCGCGGCGGCCGCCCAGACCAGAGACCAGTACGTGAGCCAAGCTCGCGCCTTGATGCGGGAAGTGCCGCTCATTGACGGCCACAACGATCTGCCGTGGGCGGTGCGCACCGGCTTCGGCTTCAGCTTGGACTCGGCCCACCTGGCCCAAGGCCAGCCCCGACTGATGACCGACATCCCCCGTCTCAAAGCCGGGCTGGTCGGCGGGCAGTTCTGGTCTATCTACTCGCCCAGCTCCTTCGAAGGACGCGGGGCCGCGCGGGTCGGGTTGGAGCAGGTGGACATCGTCTACCGGCTGGTGGAGAAGTACCCGGAGAGCTTCGAGCTGGCGCGGACCGCCGATGACGTGGTGCGCATCCACCGAGCCGGCAAGGTCGCCTCGCTGATGGGCCTCGAGGGCGGGCACATGATCGAGAACTCGCTGGCCGTGCTGCGGAACTTCTATCGTCTGGGCGTGCGGTACATGACCCTCACCCACTCGCGCAACACCGCCTGGGCCGACGCCGCCACCGATTCCATGGTGCACCGCGGCCTGACCCCCTTCGGCGAGGAAGTGATCCGCGAGATGAACCGGCTGGGGATGATGGTGGACCTCTCGCACGTCTCGGACTCCACCATGTGGGACGCGCTCCGGGTGACTGAAGCCCCGGTCATTTTCTCCCACTCCTCGCCCCGCACCAACACGCCGCATCCCCGCAACGTGCCCGACGACGTGCTGCGGGCGGTGGCCCAAAACGGCGGCGTGGTCATGGTCAACTATGTGGCCTCGTTCATCTACCGGCCGGCGTGGGAGCAATCCCAAGCCCAGCAGGCTTACCTGCGCGGCCTCCAAGAGCGGGGGCGCGACTCGGCGGCCATCCGGGACTCGATGCGCGTCTGGCTCGCCGCGCACCCGGTCCCCCGGCCGGACCTCGCCGTGGTGGCCGACCTCATCGAGCACGTGCGCGACGTCGCCGGCGTGGACCACGTGGGCATCGGCTCCGATCTCGACGGGATCGAGGAAACCCCGGTGGGCTTGGAAGACGTCTCCACCTTTCCGGCCTTGATCGCCGAGCTGCTGCGCCGCGGATGGAAACCGGACGACGCCAAGAAAGTGATCGGGCTCAACGTGCTGAGGGTGATGCGCCAGGTGGAGGCCGTGGCTGCCCGGTTGCAGCGCGAGCGCGGGCCCAGCCTGGCGCAGATCGAAATCCTGGACGGCTGGCCCACGCCGCCTCCCTGGACCGGACCGGTGCGGTAACGGCGGAGCCCGCCCGCGTCGCGGGAAGGAGGGTTGGCCCACACCGGGCCGGCGACTCGCAGGGGCGGAGCCCGCGCGCGTCGCGGGAAGGAGAGGAAAAGTGGCGCGAGCCCACATCGTCTCGCAAGCAGCGAGGGATACCATGCGAGCTGTGTTCCTGATGGGAACCGCCGCCCTGTGCGCGGCCTGCCGGCCGGACATCGAGGCGATGCGCCGGGCGGATTTGGAGGGTGCGGCGGCGGCGTTTCGGAGCAACATCGCGGCCATTCACCACCGCGACGTGGAAGCCTACTTGAGCCACTACCTGGACTCGCCCGAGCTGGTGATCGCCGGCGCAGACACGGTGCGCCGGGGGTTTGCCGCCTTCGCCGAAAGCCGCCGCGCCACGGCGGCGTGGCCGGACACCTTGATCGCGGGCGAGCCCGCCCTGACGTGGCTTGCGCCCGGGGTGGTGTACGGCATCTATCCCTACACGGTGGTCGAGCAGGGAGACACCTCCCGGGGCTACTCGGAGCGGGTGCTGGTCAAGACCGGAGGCGGCTGGAAGGTGGCCGTCACCAGCCGGATGGATCGGCCCAAGCGCTGAGCGCCGCGGGAGGACTGCAGCCCGCAGGGCAGGCGGTGGCCGGCGTGGGCGATCGTGGGCCGCAGAGGAATCGTAGTCCGAAGGGGGACCAATGGACGTGCGCCTGACCCAAGCCATGATCGCGGCGTTGCGCGAGACGCCGGAAATGCCGGACAACCTGCTGGCCCGGCTCGATGCGGCGCGGGCTGATCGCACCGAGTACGTGGTCTCGCTCACGGACGACGAAGCCATGGCGCTCACCGAAATGTGCCAGTGGTACATCCGGCGCGATCCGGTGACCGGCACCTTGGGACCCAAGGCGCAACTGTTCGAGGCCATTGTGAACGCGGTCTACGAGGCGGGCGGCTGAGGCGGGACCAGCGCCGTAAGCCGGCTCTGCCGGCTGGGCCGCCCCGCGCCCGGTGAGAAGCAGTGAGGCAGGGAGGCCCGAGAGACCCGCGGCCCCCGACGCTCCACCAGGAGGACTTATGCGACGTTTGGTCTTGTTGAGCTTGCTGCTGCTGCCTGCGGCGGCGACCGCCCAGGAGAAGCAAGTCATCCAGATGCCGGGCAGCTCGCTCGGCCTGCCGTTTTCCACCGCGGTCCGGGTGGGGAACGTCATCTATCTCTCGGGCCAGGTCGGCGTCAAACCGGGAACCCGCGAGATCGTCTCGGGCGGCGTGGGCGCCGAAACCCGCCAGATCCTGGAGAACATCAAAGCCGTCTTGGAGTACGCCGGCAGCTCGATGGACCGGGTGGTGAAATGCACCGTGTTCCTCAAGGACATTGCCGACTATGCCGCGATGAACGAGGTCTATGCGACGTTTTTCCCCCAAGACCCGCCGGCCCGGTCCACCGTAGCCGGTAGCGGCCTCGCTCTGGGGGCGCGCGTCGAGATCGAGTGCATCGCCCTAGCCGGCCGATGAAAGTGCGCCGCCAGCTCGCCGCTCTCGAGCCCATGGTGCTTAAGCCCCTGCACCAGCTCGATCCGGAAGACTGGCATCGCACCCTGCCGGGCAAGTGGAGCATTGCGCAGATCGTCCGCCACCTGGCGATCGCGCTGGACAGCGTAGCCACCACCTTCGAGCGGCGGGCGGACAAACAGGGCATGCGCCGGCGCGCCACGCCGGCGCAGGCGCTGCTGCGCCATCTGGTGCTGGGCCTGGGCCGCATCCCGCGGGGCCGGCAGGCGCCCCCGGGCAGCGTGCCCGAAGCGCGCCCGGATCCCGAGGCGACGGCCGCGCAATTCCGGATGGGCGTGGCGCGATTGGAGGCTCTGCTCGAGGCATGGCCCCTGGAGCGGCAGGCGGCGGTGTTCGTCAAACACCCCCTGCTCGGGGACCTCAACCTGCCGGAATGGGTCCGGTTCCACTACCTCCACAGCCGCCACCACGCCCGGCAGATCGCCGCGCGGCTGCGGTGGCTCAGGGCGACCAAGGCGCCGTAACGCCGCTCGCTGCGCCATCCTCGCGGCCGGTTCCCGGCGAGACGGTGAACCCGCTGGCGGCGACCGGCGGGGCGAGCGGCCGGCTGGGGTTCCCGGCGCGACTCAAGGCTTCCGCCATGGCCGCTGCCACCCTGGGCGCCGCCTCCGGGGGGCAGAGCCCCAGCAGCGCGGAGCCGGCGCCGGAGACCGTCACCCCATAGGCGCCGGCTTCCTGCCCCGCTCGCACCGCCTCCTCGAAGCCCGGTATCAGTTGGCGGCGGTGCGGGACTGCCAGCAGGTCTTCCATGCCATAGGCGATGAGATCCGGTTGTCCTTGGGTGAGCCCCAGCACCAGGGCTGCCGCCCGCGCCGCTTGCTGGATGGCCACTTCGCGCGGCACCTCCCGCGGCAGGCGGGCGCGCGCCTCGTGGGTTGCGATGCCCCGGTCGGGCACAGCCAAGGCCACGGCCACGGCGGGGCTCAACGGCAGGCGGCTCGCGGGGCGGCTGGCCAGGAAAAGCCCGCCGTAGATCGCGGGGCCCACGTTGTCGGGATGTCCCTCGATGGCGGCGGCTCGCTCGAGGACGCGCTCTCGACTCACGGCGGCGCCTCGGGCTAGGTCCGCCAGCACCAGGCCGGCCACCACGGCGGCCCCCGACGAACCCAGCCCCTTGCCCACCGGGATCTCGGACTCGACCTCGAGATGCCAGGCATCGCCCGCGCCGGCCGCTGCCAGGGTGCGCGCAATGAGGTCTGTGGAAGGGTCGAGGCCGGCCAGCGTCCCGGCGTAGCGCGGGGGCCCCGCGCCCGGAACCAGGCGCGCCGTAAGCCAAAGGTCCAGCGCCAGGCCCACGCAGTCGAAGCCGGCGCCGAGGTTGGAAGTCGAGGCCGGCACGCGGACGAGGAACGACACGGCTGGAAGATAACGGGGCGGGGCGGGACCTGGCCCCGGGCGCCCCTCGGCTCGTGCCGCCCCCAGGCCGTGACGGTTCGAGGTCGGGTTCCTCGTGGGTGAGTCGGTCGCTCGGCTACCGGTACGGGGCTGCTACGGGGCTGCGGTGGCTTCCGCCCGCGCCCCGGTTTTGGTCCGTGTCGTGGGCCTTCAAGTGTCTGGGGTTTCACGCGCGAGGGTCTGGGTAAGGGGCAGGTTGTTGAATGCACGAGCTTGATTCTGGAGCCCGGGCGCTGGGTGAGGCGGCGTGCCGCGGTGGCGGTGATAACCTTTTGTGTTGACAGTTACGTGGCGGGCGCGCAACATAAATCAGAGGTTAGCCAGCCGCACGCATGAGAATCGTCCGCGCAACGTTCCAGCGTCTGTCTGACGTGTCGGTCACCGATCTGATCGGAGCCGTTGGGGTGTACGTGATCTGGGATGGCAAGGCTCGGGCTCGGCCCACCTATATAGGGGAGGGCACCATACTTCAGCGACTGGCCCAGCACGCCGAACGCTTTGCGTGGCCCTTCGACGGCTACGTGGCCATCACCGGGGACATCGGCACGGTTACAGCCAAGCACGAGGCAGAGATCCTCAAGACCGTACTTCTCGCAGTCGCCGCAGATACCGATCGGCTACCGAACAACAACAAGGCCCCCGGCGACACTCGCGCCATCGGCAAGATCTTCAGATCGCACAACACGCTGCGGATCCGGGTGTCCGGCTATGATCCACTAGGCATCCCCTGGCAGGCGCGACAGATGAACGGGAGCAAGGTGGCCACCCTCCGGATCCTTGACGAGGAACTGCCGCCATCGCTGGAGCACCAGTGGCGACTTCGCCGGCTCCAGGCTTAGCGTGGTGCTGTCTAACGACGCGCTTGCAGTTGTCGGGCTCGCCTGGCGGTATTGGACTAGAGGGGCCTGCCGGCTCGCTCGCAACTGAAGCGCATCGCGTTTGCCGCACGATCATACTACTCTCGGGGACGACCACTGGGTGACGGTCCACGAGCCTGTCCAACTGGATGCGCTTCAGTACTGCAGGATGGTGGATATGGACGACCGTCGCCGCCGCCTTCTCCACCTACGTAGTGTGGACCACGCTCGCGCGACCGCGCCAGTCCTTGGTTCCACTAGTGTTTACCGGGCTCTGGTTGGTGGGTGCCATCACGTACTACGTATGGTCTGGCTGGCATCAACAGTTCGGACGGGCTGTGCTGTGGCTGAGTGGCATTGCATCCATCCTCATCGTCGCACCAGTGCCTCTCGCTGTGTGCTTGGCTGTGGAGCGACTGACCGCTCCGGTCATGCCGCACCACGTGTGGCGAGGCGCCTTCGCAGGCGGGGTCGGAGTGCTGGTCACGCTCTTCTTTCAGCAGCCACTCGCACTCTGGATAGCTGGCGTCGTCATCCGAGCCGCGCGCTGACGCCGGTGCGGCCTAACCGGGGGTTGGACCTGTCGGGCGCGCGGAGGGGCAGGGGGCGGCGCGCCGGCTAGCGCCGTCGCGACGGATAAGGAAGGTTAGGTTTGCCTGGCGGCGGGCGAGTCGCCCGCAGGTAAAGCGCAAGCCGTTCCTCAGCGCTCCCTCTGCGACATCGGGCGCTCTGAGGCAATCTCTCGCCTTGGAGAACCAGTGCGTGGGGTGCTACGATGTCCAGACGACCAGTCCTTCCGCGCGGCGCAGTCGCTACCCTGTTACTACTTCCCGTTTCAGCAACCGGCTGCGGCTTCATCTTCTCTCACGCTCCACCGGACGGCCATGAACGCATGGAGTATTTGAAGGCGTTGGCTTCAACAAGTCGAAGAAATGTCGACTCGCCAAGCAGCAACTGGCTCAGCGTCAGGCACAGGCACGATATGGCTAACCGCCACGGCGCACGCCTCTGGTGGCGCTATCGTTCCCAATAGGGCTTTCACGTGGTCGTCGTCTAATGACGCGATAGCTTCCGTCAGTGCCGCCCGCCTTGTGACGACTCACGCCGTGGGCTCTGTAGTAATGGCTGCGAGGACCGCGAACGCCCTCCGTTTAGCAAGGACTTCCTAGCCGACTCATGTTAAACGCAGCGTTGCACATGCTTCACTACTTCGTTTATAATAAACGCAGCATTTAATATGGATAGTCTTCTTGGCCATCGGCAACGCAACAGATAACAATCGCGACCCTGCCGGCCGTTACGTGACCCAGGCCGCCGGTTATCGGGCGTTCATCCCCAAGCCGCTGCCGCCAGAGCCGCCGGTGAACCTGGCCGGCCCCCTCCGCGAGCTGCTCTCCGAGGCGGACTACGCCCTCGGGCGCTTGGACGGGGCCATTCTGACGCTCCCGAACCCGGATTTGTTCGTTTTCATGTATGTCCGCAAGGAGGCTGTGCTGTCGAGCCAGATCGAGGGCACGCAGAGTTCGCTGCAGAACCTGCTCGCCGCCGAGGCGCAGCTCGGCGACCCGGACGCGCCAGCGGACGTGGCCGAAGTGGTCAACTACGTTCGGGCGATGAACCACGGACTGGCGCGGCTCGCCGAACTGCCGGTCTCCGTGCGGCTCATACGCGAGATCCACGAGGTACTCATGCAGGGTACGCGCGGCGGCAAGCTCAAGCCGGGAGAACTCCGCACCAGCCAGAACTGGATCGGCCCGGCCGGGTGCACGCTCGCCGAGGCCACGTTCGTTCCGCCGCCGCCTCATGAGGTCCCGCGGGCCCTGGCCGATCTCGAGCGCTTCCTGCACGCCGACGATCCGCCGCCCCCGTTGGTGCAGGTGGGGCTTGCGCACGCGCAGTTCGAGACCATCCACCCCTTTCTCGACGGCAACGGGCGGATCGGGCGGCTACTGATCACCTTCCTGCTCACCGAAAAGCGGCTGCTCAGCAAGCCGGTGCTCTACCTCTCGCACTACTTCAAGCGCCATCGCGCCGAATATTACGACCGCCTCCAGGCTGTGCGCGACGCCGGCGACTGGGAAGGGTGGCTCGCGTTCTTTCTGCGCGGGGTGACCGAGGTGAGCCGCGAGGCCACACGCACGGCGACCGCGATCCTGCGCATGCGCGAGGAGTACCGCGCCAAGATCACCGACCGGCTTGGCCGCGCCGCCGGGAGCGGCCACCGGATCATGGACCGGCTCTTCCACCGGCCTATCGTCACGGTGGCCACCGTGCGCGAGTGGCTCGATGTCACACCCGCCGGCGCCAACAACCTCGTCCGGCGCCTGGTGGACATCGGCCTGCTGCGCGAAATCACGGGCTACGCCCGAAACCGCCGCTTCCGTTTCGAACCGTATCTGAAACTCTTCGAGGAGCCGGAGGAAGCGCGGCCGTGAAGGCGCGAACGTCGGATCACCTCCGGCGCGAGCAGCGGGCCGAGGCCGCGAAGTTCGATACACCAATTGCCGCCAACCTGAAGGAGCTGGGGAATGGCGGGTGAGTAAGGAAGTGTTGTTTGCGGTCCTCGAGGAGGCGCAGCGGGAACGGCCAAAGCTCCACGACGGCGATACGGGAGTCGCCTGGGCGTTGCTCGGCCTCGGAGCCACCGGGCTCGGCGCCGACCGGCCCACCTTCGGCGCCATGCTGGGGACGTTCGTGCTCCAGGAGCTGCAGCGCCAGGCGGCCTCACGGCCGGAGCCGCTCGGATTCTTCCACTACCGCTACCGCGACCGCGACGATTTGGACGTCGCCCACCGCCCGCCGCCGCGTTCACGCCGGGGCAAGTGACCTCTAGGCCGTCGTGCCCTTGCTCTACTCATGACGTTGAGTAAAAATACTCAACGTGCCGATTAAAAAGTCCGAGCCCTACCAGCGCCCCCACGCCGCCGAGCTCCGCCGCCGCCTGGCCGAGCCGCGGCGCTTCATCCAGGTGGTGGCCGGGCCGCGGCAGGTGGGCAAGTCCACGCTGGTGCAGCAGGTGGTGGAATCGCTCAGCGTCCCGGTGCGCTACGCCAGCGCCGGCGAGCCCACGCTGCGCGGCGCGGACTGGATCGCCCAACAGTGGGAGGCGGCGCGGCTCGAAGCCGCAGACGGCCGGGCAGACGGCGCCGTGCTGGTGCTCGGCGAGATCCACAAAATCCCCGGCAATATCTCTTCTTCGGCGGCTATCCGGGCGCGGCGTCCCTGATCGGCGAGCCCGCGCGCTGGCGGCGCTATATCACCGACAGCCTGATCGAGACCTCGATCGCGCGGGACGTGCTGCTGCTTACGCGCGTGGACAAGCCGGCGCTGCTGCGGCGGCTGTTCGAGCTGGCCTGCCGCTATTCGGGGCAGGTGCTGTCGTACACCAAGATGCTCGGCCAGTTGCAGGACGCCGGCAACACGACGACGCTGGCGCACTACCTGGATCTGCTCGCCGGCGCTGGGATGGTCACGGGGCTCGCGAAGTACGCCGGCGACGCGGCACGCCGCCGCGGCTCGAGCCCGAAGCTGCAGGTGCTGAACACCGCGCTGCTCTCGGCGACCTCCGGGCTCCTGCCCGCCGACGCGAAGGCGGACCGTGAGTTTTGGGGGCGGCTGGTCGGGCTTTCCGCCTTCGCAGGCGCGTTCCGCTGCAAGAGGCAACTCCTGATCGGGGGAGAAGGCATCGCGCTGGAGGAGTTTCTGTCCCGGCCGGCCGGGCAGTGGTGCGACGGGCATGAGCCCATTCAGCGAATCCGAGGTGGAAGAAGCCGCCCTCGCTTGGCCGCCTACTCGTACCGCAGGGCCACGATAGGATCCAACAGCGCCGCCCGCCGGGCGGGCCACAGGCCAAAGAAAATCCCCACCCCCGCCGAGAAGGCCACCGCGATGGCGATCGAAGCCGGGGAGATGACCGTGTTCCAGCCCGCCAATTTGGCCATGGCGATCGCCAGGCCGGATCCCAGCAAAATCCCGATGGTGCCGCCCAAGAGGCAAAGCGTCACCGCCTCGACCAGGAACTGCAGCATGATGTTCCGGCGGGTGGCGCCCAGCGCCTTGCGGGTGCCGATCTCCCGGGTGCGCTCCGTGACCGACACCAGCATGATGTTCATGATGCCGATGCCGCCCACGATCAAGCTCACGGCCGCGATCCCCGCCAGCAGGTAGGTGAAGGTCTTGGTGGTCTCCTCGAAGGTGGCCAGGAACTCGGTCCGGTTGCGGATCTGGAAGTCGTTGTCACCGCCGGGCCGGATTTGGTGGGTTCGCCGGAGCACCCGCTCGATCTCCAACATGGCGACCCCCACCGAATCGGTGGAGCGCACCTGGACGTTGATGCTGCGCAGCCGGTCCGTGCCGAAAACCCGATACCGCGCGGTGTTGAGCGGGATCAAGATCTGCTCGTCCTGGTTCATGAATCCCTGAGCCCCCTTGGCGCCGAGGAGGCCCACGATCTCGAACGGAATACCGCGGATCAGGATCTCTTGGCCGATCATGGCCGCACCGTTGGCGTTGAACATGGTGGGGATGGAGGCCCCGATCACCGCCACCCGCCGGCGCCCTTCGTCGTCCCCCGCGGTGAACATCCGGCCCGCCTCGATCTTGAAGTTGTTCACCTGGGCGTAGTTGGGCGTGGTCCCCACGATGCTCACGTTGCTGTTCTGGTTCCCGTACTTGACCTGGAGGTTGCGCGACATCTCGGGAACCACGGCCGTCAGCGTGCTCGTGCCTTGGGACAGCGCCAGCGCATCGTCCATGGTGAGGCTGGCCCGGGTATCGAAGGAGACCGCCACACCCCGCATGAAGGACTGGCCGGGATAGATGCTGAGCAGATTGGTCCCCAAGGCCTGGATGCGGTCCTGCACCGCCTTCTGCGCCCCGCTGCCCAAGGCCACCATGGTAATGACCGCTGCGACGCCGATCACGATGCCCAGCGCCGTGAGCACCGAGCGCAGCTTGTTGGCGCGGATGGCTCCCAGCGCCACCATGACGATCTCGCCGAAGAGCATGCTACCGCCGTACCTCCACGCGGACCGGCCCGCCGCCTCCCATGCCCGGCAGCGCGTTGCTGCGCATCCGCTGTTGCATCTGCTGGCTCTCCTGCTGGGCCCTGACCAGGCTGGCACTCGGCAAAATCAGCACCGTATCCTGCTCCGTCAGGCCTTGGGTCACCTCGGAGTAGTCCAAATCGGTGAGCCCGGTCCGAACGGGCGCGGGCGCAGGCTTGCCACCCCGCAGCACGAAGACGATGTAATTGCCGCCGAACAGGAAGTCCGTAGAACCGCGGGCAGCACCGCCCCCAGGCCCCGCTCCCCCGCCCGCCCGCATCATGAACATCCCCCCTCCGCCACCCCCGCCCGGCCGGCCGAACACCCCGGCCTGGCGCAACTGCTGCATCAGGGCGCGATCCTCCGCCGAGAGCGCTTCGAAGCCGCCGCTTCGCATCTTGGTGAACAGGCTGCGCACCTGTTCTGCCTTGATGCCGGGCGGCAAGGTCACCTCGCGCCCGTCCGGCGTGGTGAAGGTCTCCACCCCCCGGCGCGCCGTGTCCGGCCGCGCCGTGCCGGCCGGCGTGGTGGCCCCCAGCGAGGCCCGGCCCGAGTCGGCTTGCGCTCGCTGGCGGGCCTCGGCCACCTGCTGCAACACCCGCTCCGGATCCAGCCCCAGCACGGTCGCCGCCGAAGCTACGTCGCGCTGGGTGCGCAAGGCCGCGTTGGGAATGGCCAACACCCCCCGCCGGTTCCCGATGTGGACCTCGACCTCGGTGTTCATCCCCGGCTTGAGCAGGTGGCCCTCGTTGGGGATGCGGACCAGCACCGGGAACATGGTCACGTTCTGCTGCACCGTGGCCTGGGGCTCGATCTTCAGCACCGTGCCGCGGAAGGGCCGGTTGGGGAAGGCATCCACCGTGATGGTGACATCCATCCCGGGCTGGATCTTGCCGATGTCGGTCTCGTCCACCAGGGCGCGCACCTGCACCGTGTCCAGGTTGGCCATCTGCAACAGGACGGTGCCGCCGCCCACGTTGCTCATGGCCGACGAGATCACGGTGCCGGGCTGCACGTTGCGCTGGATGATGACGCCCGCGCTCGGCGCCCGGACGTCGGTGTCTTCGTAGGCGATCTTGGTGTCCTCCAGCGTCCGCTGCGCGGCCACCAGCTGGGCCTTCGCGGTCGCCGCCTGCAGCCGCGCCTGCTCGAACTCCTGGTCCGTGATGGCGTTGGAGGCGTGCAATTCCTCGGCGCGTTTGAGCTGGGCTTCGGCGTTGGCCAACTGCGCCTTGGCCACCTCGAGGTTGGCTTCCGCCTGGCGCAGCGCGTTGAGCGGCTGGCGCTGATCAATGCGCACCAGCGGCTGCCCTTTCTGGACCGCCTGCCCGGTTTCCACGTACACCGCCACCACCTCGCCCGAGGCCTTGGACTTGACGTCCACCGTGGTGATCGGCTCGATCACCCCGCTCGCGCTGGCGGACACCACAATGTCCCGCCGGGCCACCGGAATGGCCTGGTACACCGGGGGCGGAGCGGGCTTGGAGCAGGCCGCCGCCAGCACCAGCACGGCCAGTCCGGTCAAGGGAATCGTGGTTTTCGTCATGCGACCTTCTCGGTTCGGACGTCGCGCTCGATGCGGCCGTCCAGTAAGTGAATTTGGCGCTCCGCATGCGCCGCGATGTCGTGCTCGTGCGTGATCAGCACGATGGTCTGCCCCTGGGCGTGCAGTTGCTCGAACACCTGCATGATCTCGCTGCTGGTGGCGCTGTCCAGGTTGCCCGTGGGCTCGTCCGCCAGCAGGATGCTGGGGTTGTTCACCAGCGCGCGGGCGATGGCCACGCGCTGCCGCTGCCCCCCGGAGAGTTCGTTGGGCTTGTGGTGCATGCGGTCGGCCAGGCCCACGCGAGCCAAAGCCTCCGCCGCCCGCTCCCGCCGCTCCTTGGCGCCCATCCCGGCGTAGATCAACGGCAGCTCCACGTTGTGCAGCGCCGTGGCCCGCGGCAGCAGGTTGAACGTCTGGAAGACGAACCCGATCTCCTTGTTCCGGATGCGGGCGAGCTGGTCGTCGTCCAGCTCGCTCACCTTCTGGCCGTTGAGCCAGTATTCCCCCGAGGTGGGCGTGTCCAGGCAGCCCAACAGGTTCATGAGGGTGGACTTCCCCGACCCCGAGGGGCCCATCACTGCGGTGAACTCGTTGCGGCGAATCTGGAGGTCCACGCCCCGCAACGCATGGACCACTTCCGCCCCGATCACGTAATCCCGGGTCAGCTTGTGGGTCAGGATCACGATGTCGGGCAGCGGGGTATCGCCCGTCCGGAAGTCCTGGTGCTGGGTCATAGCTCCCGTCCCAACAGCGCCTCGATCTGCGCCTTGGCGATCAACACGTTGAGCCGGGCCTGCACCAGGTTCACCTCGGCCTGGCCCAGACTCACTTGCGAGGTGAGCACGTCCACGATGGTGGCGGCCCCCAGCCGGTAGCGCTCCTGCTGCACCCTCAGATCCTCCTCGGCCGCCGCGCGGCTGGCCTGGGCGATCCGCCATTGCTGGGTCGCCGCCTCCAGCGCCGCCAACTGCTGGGTGAAGGTGGCGTTCGCTTGTCGCCGGGCGTCCGCCGCCCGCGCTTGCGCCGCGTCTCGACTGGCCAGCGAACGGGTGAGGCCGGTCTCCCGGGTAAAGCCGTTGAAGATGGGCCACGACAGGTTGAACCGGAGCGACCAACTGTTGCCCAGCTTGGGCCAGTTGACCACCGACGACGGCGACAGCCAGATGTCGTTCTGCGCCCCCGCCCAGTTCTGCGAGTAGCTGGCGCTGATGGTGGGCAGGTATTGGGATCGCGAGACCCCCACCTGCGCGCCGGCGGCCCGAGCCTGGGCTTCGGCCGCCTGGACCGCAGGCGAGGAGCGCAGCACCTCCTGCCGCAAAGCGGCGGTATCCAGCGCCGCCAAGTCCGGGAACTCGGGCTGGCCGCTGGGGTGCACCGGGCCGTCCACCCCGATCAGTCGCGCCAGATTGGCTTCCGCCGTGGCCAACTGCGCCTGAGCGTTCAGCAACTGCAACCGGGCATTGCCCAGGTCCACCGTGGCCCGCAAGGTGTCGGAGCGAATGGCACTGCCCGCCGCCAGCTTGTCCTTGGAGATCTTGAGCTGCCGCTCCGAGCGCTCCACCTGCGTCTGGGACACCTTGACCAGCTCGGCAGCCGCCAGGGCGTTGAAGAACGCCTGCTTGGTCTGGAGAATGACCTGGAACCGCTGGTTGGTGAGCGAGGCGTCGGCGCTGGCCGCCGTGGCGTTGGCGGCCTTGGTCTGGGCCAACCGGCTGAACCCGTCGAAGATCAGCAAGGACGCGCTGAGCCCCGTGGAATACGAAACCGAGCGCTGGCCCGTGATGTACTGCTGGGTCTGCGGATTCCAGCGATCCGGCGAGTTCTGGCTCAGCCCCGACGAGAAGCTCAGCGTGGGCAAATAGCTGCCCACGGCCTCGCGCTGGCTGGCATGGGCCACGTCCAGGTCGCCTTCGGCCTGCACTACCGCCGGCTGGGTCCTGAGGGCGAGGCGAATGGCCTCTTCCAGGGTCACGGTGCGGTCCTGCGCCGCCGCCGGCCCGACGCCAAGGACCGAGCCCGTTGCCAGCAGCACCACCGCGCCCAGCCCCCGCCGCGGCGGCACCGCACCCTTCCAGGTACGCCGCCCCCGCACCGATCGCCCGGCGACCTCGTTCCGGCTAGTGATCACGCGATGATCCTCCTCGTTCCCGCACTGCCCTTAGACTGTCCATCCGCTGGTTCATTAAGCGAAACTGTTCCTGCTGCTCCCGGCTCAGCACCGCGCCGATATCCGCCCGAACCTTGACCCTGAGGGAATCCAACCGCTGGCGCGCCGTGCGCCAGAGTTCCTGCATCGGTTGGTCGTAACGCCTCAAGATGGCCGCCACCGAGTCCCGTTGGGCCGCCGTGAGGTGCAGCTCGCGGTCCAGCCGATCCAGGTAGCTGCTCTCCTGCCGCGGTCGCTCCGGCCGATGCCGCGCGGCGCGATCCCGCAGCGCCAGGCTCAGCGCTCCGCCCACCGCCGCCCCGGCGGCGAACACCGCCACCAGCAGGGCCAGAGCCCAGAGCCGCGACCGGTCAAACATGCGGCCTCCCCGCGGCGGCCCGGCGCCTCATGGTTCCAGCGACAAGGCCAGCACCCGGTCGAAAGTGGGCGCGCTGGCTGCCGCCGCCGGGAAAGAGGGTGCCACCATCTCCGCGGTGGCCAGGAACACCTCTTCCAGGGTGGCCTCCTGCGCCCTGGAGGATGCCTTGTTGAACCAGATGGTCGCACCGGCCGCCAACAGCAGCGCCGCAGCCACGCCGGCGCGAGCCCAGGTCTCCAACACCCACCACCAGGTGCCCCGGCCCGATCCTAACCCCATCCGCGTGGCCGACTCCAGCACCCGCGAGACGAAAGCCGGCTCGCCCTCCGCTGCCAACGCCTCGCGCAGGGCCGCTCCCAGCTCCGCATCGGGCTGGTGATCGAAGGGAGACCCCTGCGTCATGTGACATCCTCCTTCCAATCCCGCCACGCTGCCAGCGCGCTCCGCAGCGCCCGGCGCGCATGGAAGACGTGCGACCGCACCGTGCCCACCGGAATGCCCAACACCTCGGCGATCTCGCCGTGCGTGTAGCCCTCGACGTCGAACAGCACGACCGCGATGCGCTGGCGCTCCGGCAACCGTGCCAGGGCGCGGCGCAGCGCCTCGTGAAATGCCCGCCGGTCGGCCTCGCGATCCGGTGGCGCGTCCGCCGCCGCCATCGCCTGCGGAATCGGCTCCGCCGCCCGGACGCGCCGGCGCCGCAGCCGATCGGTGGCCGCGTTGGCCACGATCCGCATCAACCAGGGACCGAACGGCCGATGAGGATCGTAGCGCCCCAAGTGCCGCAGCGCCGCCAGGAACCCGTCTTGGGCCGCATCGTCGGCGTCCTCGGCGTGCCCCAGCACCGCTCGCGCCACCCGCCGCGCCTGCGCCGCATACCGCCGCACCAGCTCGCCGAACGCCTCGCGGTCGCCCGCCTGCGCCAGCGCGGCCAGCTCTGCGTCTCTCATCTCTGTGGTACGCAGACGCCCGCCGGGCCGTTGAACCTCACTCATCGCGCTGGCGGCGGCGAACCAGGAACTGACGCCCCGCGTTGGCCGCTACGCCGAAACACACCAGTGCGACCAAGTATCCCATCAGGCGCGGCGCGAAGGCGAACAGCACCCCCAGCCCCAGCGAGCCGAACAGCACCGCACCGGCAATGGAACGGCGCGCCCCCGCCGCCAGCCGGCGCACCGCAATCACGGCTCGCTGCGATTTCTCCCGCGCCCCGGGCGCGTGCGGGAGCGCCGCCAGGGGCGCGCCCGAGGAGACTACTGCCGGAGGCCAGCGGGAAGCCAGGCGGCTCGGAACCCGCGGCGCCCGCAGGATGATCTCCGTGCCTTGCATCAGATCCCGGCGAAATTGCCGGGCGGCTTCCTCCGCCACGCGTTCGTCCTGAATCAAGACGTCCAACTCGTAGTTGGTCATCAAGCTGGACGGATTGAGGTTGCTGGAGCCGACCTTGACCCATTGCTGATCCACCACCACGGTCTTGGCATGCAGCATCGGGCCGCGCCACTCCCAGATCCGCGCCCCGGCCTCCAGCAGCTCCCGGTACCCCACCCGGGTAAAAGCCCGAAGCGCCGGAATGTCGCTCCGGCCGGGCAAGAGCAGCCGCACATCCACCCCGTCGCGCGCCGCCGCGATCAGCCCGGCCGCCAGCGGCGCCGGTGCCACCAAATAGGCATCCGTAAGCCACACCCGCTGGGCCGCGCTCGCAGCCAACAGCTCGATCGCTCGATACACTCGCAACCGGCCGGGCAGGCCCGCAATGACCCGGACCGCGGCCGGGCCTAAGGGCTCGACCTCCGGCGCCTGCCCCGCCGGCGGAAGCTCGCCCCCCGCCAGATGCCAGAGGTGTTCGAAGGAGACCTCGAGCGCCGCCACCGCCGGACCGCTGATCTCCACCGCCGTGTCCCGCCACGGAAGCCGCCCGCGATCCGGATCTCCGGCCCACTCGTCCCCCACACAGAGTCCCCCCACCACCGCTCGCCAGCCGTCCACGCCCACGTACTTGCGATGGTCCCGCCGCACCCAGCGCGCCGGGTGCGCCAGGCTCAGCGGATTGAACGCCCGGACCTCGACCCCGCGCCGTTCCAGCGCGCGCCAGAAGCTGCGCGAGGTCCCCCGGCATCCGAACGCATCGTACAGCACCCGCACACGTACCCCACGGGCTTGGGCGGCGGTCCAGAGATCGGCAAACCCGCGCCCGGTACGGTCGTCCCGGATGATGTAGTTCTCGAAATGGACGAACTGGCGGCTCTCCTCGATCGCCTGCGCCATGGCCGCCAACGCCGCCGGGCTGTCCGGGAGCCAGTGCACCCGGTTGCCGGCGATGGCCCGGCTCCCGCACGCCCGATCCACCGCCCGGTCGAAGCCGGGCTCCCGCAGGGAACCGGCCGGAAGGATGCCCCCGACCGCGTTCACGCGCCGCCCAAGCCCAAACTCCGCTCCACGGGACGGAGAGCCTCGATGACAAACGCGATGTGCTCCTCCAGCGGCACGCCCAGCTCCGCGGCGCCCTGATAGACCTCCTCGCGATTCACCCCGCGGGCGAAGGCCTTGTCCTTGAGCTTCTTCTTGACGCTCGCCACTTCCAAGTCCGCCAGGCTCCGCGAGGGGCGGACCAGGGCGCAGGCCACCAGGAACCCGCACAGCTCGTCCACCGCAAAGAGCGCCCGCGCCAGGGCGGTCTCCCGCGGGACCCCGGTATAGCTCGCGTGTCCCAGAATGGCGCGGCACAACGGCTCGTCCAGGCCCCGCTCCCGGAGCAGGCGAACCCCGGTCGAGGGGTGTCCTTCGGTGGGCGAGTGGTCCGGGTTGGGATAGCGCTCATAATCGAAATCGTGCAGCAGCCCGACCACCCCCCACGTTTCCTCGTCCTCGCCGAAGCGGCGAGCATAGGCCCGCATCGCCGCCTCCACCGCGTACATGTGCTTGCGCAACGCATCCGAACCGGTGTACTCGTGCATCAAGGCCAACGCCTCATCCCGTCTCATCACACCACCTCCGGTGCCCAGCGTTCGAGCCAGCGCTGGAGCACGATAAGGGTCCATAACGCCCGGGCATGGTCGGCCTGCCCGCCAGCGTGCTCGGCCAGCATGCGCCGGACGTAAACTTCGCTCACCCACCCCTGGCGCCTCAACCGCTCCGGCGCCAGCAGCCGCTCGACTGCCGGGCGCAACCCCCCTCGGAGCCAGCCCGCGAGCGGCACGCTCAAGCCGCGCTTTCTGCGATGCACGATCCTCCGCGGCAGCCACCGGCGGGCTACGGCTTTGAGCAGCCACTTGGTCTTAAGCCCCCGCACCTTGAGCTTGGGGTCGAGCCGCAAGGCGAACTCCGCAAGCCCGGCGTCCAAGTACGGCGAGCGCGCCTCCAGCGCGGCGCGCATGGTGGCCCGGTCCAGCTTGACCAACAACTGATCCCGAAGACTCGAGCCGTAATCCAGCCGCATGGCCTCGGCCAGCGGGCCGTAGAGCCCCGGCGACGGGAACAGGTCTTCCGCCTCAAGCGGCGGCAGGGCAAAGGCTCGGGGGTCGAGCCCCGTGCCCACCCACGCGAGATGGCGCGTAAGCCAGGGCCGTTCGCCCGCCGCCGCAAAACGCTTGAGCAGCGAGCGCAGCGGCACCTTGGCGTCGGAGGGCGGCAGCCGCTCGAGTCCCGACACCGCCAGCCGGCGCAACGCTCGGGGCAGGCGAAGCCATGCCGGAGCCAGCTTGTGACCCAAGTACGTGGGGTAGCCGCCGAACAGCTCATCCGCCCCTTCGCCGCCCAACACCACCGTCACCCGCTGGCGCGCCGCCCGGGCCAAGAGCAAGGTCGGAAGCACCGCAGGATCCGCCAGCCACTCGGCGGTGTGCTCCGTGAAATCATCGAGCGCCTGCCAGAGCGCAGCCTGATCCACCGGTACCGATAGGCACTCCGCCCCCAGGTGCCGGGCCAGCTTCTCGGCAAACGGCGACTCGTCATAGGTAGGCGCCATGAGCCGCGCGGTGAACAGGACCAGGCGATCCGGACCCAACGCCCGGGCTGCCAGGGCCGCCACCAGCGAGGAATCTACCCCGCCGCTGGTGAAGACGCCGAGCGGCACGTCCGCCACGAGCTGGGCCTCGACCGCCGCCCGAAGCCGGGCCTCGAGTTGCTCCACCGCGTCGGGCGGGCGTTCCACCGGCGCCAAATGCTCGGGACACCAGTAGCGAACCGCGCGCGAGCCCCGGGGCTCGAAGACCAGAGCCGTGCCGCTGGGCACTGCTTCGATGCCTTCGAACGGGCTTCGCGGTTGGGGCACGTAGCCCAATTGCAAGAAGGCGGCGAGCGCCTGGAGGTCCAAAGCGGGCCGGGCGCCGGACAGCGCAAGCAGGGGAGCCACTTCCGAGGCAAAGCCGATGGCACCGCCCAGCTTGCGGTAAAAGAGCGGTTTCTCCCCTGCCCGATCCCGGGCCAGGATCAAGCGCTGAAGCGCCTCGTCCCAGAGCGCCAGCGCGAACATGCCCGATAGCTCGGCGATACCCTCGACACCCCGCTCAAGGTAGAGCGGAATGATGACCTCGACGTCGGATCGGGAGCGGAAGGGATAGCTCGGGAACCGCCGTCTCAGCTCGGCCGCGTTGTAGATCTCCCCGTTACAGGCAAGCCACACCCGCCCGTCGGGGTCTTGGAAAGGCTGGTCGGCCCGCGGATCCAGGTCCACCACCCGCAGCCGCTCGCAACCCAGCACCGCGTGGGGCCGCTCCAGCAGCCCGGATCCGTCCGGCCCGCGGTGGCGCAGCGCGGGACCCAGGCGCCTGGCCAGCTCCGGCCGGGCCAGGGGAAGCCGGTTGGGCGCGATCAACCCGTAGATCCCGCACACGGTTCAGCGACCGGCAGCCAGGTTGCGCCCGCACGGACCGTAGGCCGCGTAGTTCGGGGTCTCCACCAGCAAGGGGGCGCGCGTCTCGAGGACCGCGCGGGTAGCGGTATCCCCAGCGGCGGTGACGAACACCCGGTAACCGCAACGCTCCAGCGCCTGGCGCCAAAAGTCGGGCGGGCGAAGCGGGGAACCTGCGGTTCTCCGCCAGCGCTCGACGTCGCGGATGAGGTAGTTGCTGGTGAGTTCCCGTCCCGTGGCGGTGGCCAGCAGCACGGGCTGCCGGAGATAGAACGGGAGAGAAAGCGGGAAGGTGCCGACGGCCACCACTTCGGCTCCGGGTGCCGCGCCGGCGATGGCTTGAGCCAGCGCGGCGCTGGATCGCTCCCGGCCGATCTGGCGCATCAATCCGGTGCCCAGCGGCGCCAGGGCTGCCACCGGAAGCGCGAGCCACACCAGCACGGCTTCGCGCCGGCCAGCCCACAGCCAAGCCCCGAGCGCCGAGGCCAAAGCCAGCATCCCCAGCCCGTATCCCACGACGCGCACCTCGCGAGCGACCGCGGAGGAGACGGGAAGCAGCGCGGGCAGGAGCGCCGGCGCGGCGGCTGCGAGGAGACCGGCTGCGCCGAGCGCTGCGGCTGCCCAGCGCGCCCCGGCCCGAATGGCCTCTTCCCGCCACCGGTGTGCTGCCAGCAGCGCCACGGCCGGCACCAGGGGGAGCACGTATTGGGGCCGCTTGGATTGCGACAGCGAAAAGAAGACCAGCGGGACCACGATCCAGCAAAGAAGGAAAACGGTATAGGGGTCGCGGCGCGCCAGGCCGGCTTCCGGCTTGGAGTGGGCCAGCGAGCCCAAGGCTACGGCAATCCAGGGCAGGCTTCCGGCGGCAAGGATCGGCAGGAAGTACCACGCCGGACCCGTTCGCTCCAGGGCCGGCGTGGCGAGCCGCGCCAGCGTTTCGGTGCCTAGGACGTACGGCCAGAAGTCCGGCACCCGGCGCGACATCGCCGCCAGCCAGGGCAAGAGCAGCGCCGTGAAGAGCAGGGGCCCCACCGGGTCCCACAACGCCTTGCTCGCGCGCCGCCACCAGGCGTAAGGGATCGCGACCATGAGCGGGAGCCCCAGCCCGATGGGGCCCTTGGTCAAGACGGCCAGTGCCATGGCGGCCCAGGCGGCGGCTCCCCATGCCCACCCCGACTCCCTTTCGCCTCGACGCGCCCGCGCTTCGATGGCTTCAAAGAACGCGACGAGCGCGGCGGTCACGAACGCGGTGAGCTGAGCGTCGAAGATCACCGTTCGGGCGAACCCCAGCGTGAGCGGGCTCGTGCCCGCGGCCACCGCGGCGACCCAGCCCGACTCCGAACCGCTGCGGCGCCGGCCCCACCACGCCAGCAACGCCAGGGTGGCCAAGCTGAAGCACAGCGGCGGCAGGCGCGCTGCCAGCACCGTGGGTCCCAAGAGTTCCATGACCGCCGCCCCGACCGCGAAGAACAGCACCGGCTTGTCCACATAGGGAAGCCCGTCGAGGCGGGGCAGGAGGTAATCGTTGCCGGCCGCCATCTCCCGCGCCACCTCGCCGTTGCGGCCTTCATCGGGTTCCAGCAGCGGATAGGCGGTAAGCCCGTAGACGAGGCCCAGCAGCGTCACCGCTGCCGCGAGAGACCGCAGCAGAGTGCCTCCCTAGTGCAGGCCGGACGGGCCGGGCTGCGGCGGCCCCGGCGACTGCGCCACGGTGAGAGGAACCGTGGCCTTGAGCTCGCCGTCCACTTGGATCTCGAACGCGTAGCTTCCGGGATGGGTGAACGGCACATCGAACACGAGGATGGCTCCTGCCTCGACCTCCGTGACGCCGGCGGGAGGCTCGGAGAGCACCACCGTGCCGTCGCCGCTCAACACTTCGCTCCCGTCCGCGTCCACCAGCCGGATGCGCACGCCGTGCTGGCCCACCTCCGTGCGCCGCCCGCGCAAGCGCAGCACCAAGTGCAACCGCGGGTGGACCGCCGGGAATTGGGCCACCCAGATGTGCTGAAAGATGCCCATCACGGAGAGCTTGCCGTACTGGTCTACCAAGGCGTAGTCGCACACCACCGCAAAGTCGAGCTTCATGGTGCCGAGCGTCCGAACCGGGCCAGCGTCGCGGCCAGTTCGCTGGGGTCCGCGGTGGGCGCTGCACAGGCCTCTCCCGCGCAAACGTAGGCCCGAGGAGTCTTCCCTTCGAGCATGGCCTTGAGCGGCCCGGGAAGGGCGCGGGCGGAATCCTGGGGTCCCAGGCGGTGCATCACGGTGCGCGGCCGGTAGCTCGAGCGAGCCGCGGCGAGCAACGCGTCGGCGGCCGGGTCGCCGGGCTCGCCTATGATCGCCACGTGGGTCGCCGGGTGAAGATACCAGTCCGCGGCCTTAAGCAGGGTGGCGGCGTGGAGCGAAAGGCCGGCCAGGGATCCTGCGAAGGCGCCGAGCAGGCGCTCCAGGCGCTCCCGCCAGCGAGGCTCGCCGGTGTGCTCCGCCAGGCGGGCCGCCAGCAGGGCGGCGGCGCCGTTGCCGGACGGGGCGGGTGCATCCTCGATCGGTTGCCAGGGCTGCTCGAGGAATCCCTCGCCCGAGGCGCCACCCGGGCGATCGTTGAGCCCGCCTCCTTGGGCGGCGAACGCCGCCCACACGTACTCGCCCAGCGCTTCCGCCCGCCGGCGCCAGCGGGGATCACCGGTGGCTTCATGGGCCTCGAGCGCCGCCAACGCCAACTGCACTTGGTCCTCCAGTAGCCGGAGATCCGGCCCGCCCAAGGCGTGACGCACTCCCGAGGCGCCCTCGTCCCCGCTCCCTTCACGAAACAGCCGCTCCAGGGTCTGGAGTGCGTGCCGCTCGAGGTCCGGCCGGGAAAGATACGGGGCGGCTTCGATCAGCGCCGAGGCCATCATCGCGTTCCACCCGGTGTAGACGGTCCGGTCCACGGCAGGAGCCGCCCGTTGCGCTCGCGCCGCGCGGAGCTTCTGCCGGCCGCTCTCCAGCAGGGCGGCGACCCGCCACGCCGGCCAGCTCAGGGCGGCCGCAATCTCCGAAACGTCCTGGGCGATCCACAGCACGTTCTTGCGCGGGTCGTGGTGCATCTCGCCGGTTTCTTGGACGTCGTAATGCCGGGAGACGACCGCGAATTCCTCGTCGCTGAGGACCCCCCTCGCCTCCTCCGCCGTCCACGTGAAATAGTCGCCGTCGTCATCCGGGCCCGCGTCCGCATCCTGGGAAGCCGCGTAGCCGCCCTCGGGGAGGGCCAGCACCTCCATGGCCCAGCCCGCGATGCCCTCGATCACGGCGCGATAGCCGCCCGGTGGCCCGGGACTGCCGGCTCCGGATGAGCTGCCGGGGGCCAGGGCGGCGTGCAGGTACGCCCGCAGGAGTTCCGAGTTGTCGTAGGACATCTTCTCGAAATGCGGCACCACCCATCGGGCGTCGGTGGCGTAGCGGTGGAAGCCGCCGCCCAAGTGGTCGTGGATCCCGCCGCGCGCCATGGCGGTCAGGGTGCGATCCACCATCTCTCGGAGCCAGGGCTGTCCGGTGTCGAACCAGCGCGCCAACAAGAGATCCAGGGCGGCCGGATGCGGAAACTTGGGTTGGGTGCCGAATCCGCCGTTTCGAAAATCGAACATCCGAGCCATCAGCTCGACGGCGTCATCCAACAGCTTGGCCTCGAGCGGCCCGGCTCGAGCTTCGCGCGCCTGCCCTTCGAAGACCTGCCGGAGCCGCGCGGCCTGCCCGGCTACGCGGCCGGGTTCCTCGCGGTAGATGCGGATCAGCTCCCGGAGCACGCTCGAGAAGCCGGGCCGCCCGTACTTGCCGTCCGGGGGAAAGTAGGTGCCCCCGTAGAACACCTGGCCCTCGGGCGTCAAGAACGCGGTGAGGGGCCAGCCGCCTTGTCCGGTCAGCGCCTGGACGGCGCGCTGATAACGGGCATCCACATCGGGCCGCTCGTCCCGATCCACTTTGATGCATATCCAGTCGCGGTTGAGCTGGTCGGCGATCCGGGGGTCTTCGTAGGATTCGCGATCCATCACGTGGCACCAGTGGCACCAGGCGGCGCCGATGTCCAGCAGGATCGGCCGGCCCGCCCGCTGCGCCGCTTCGAAGGCCTCCGGACACCAGGGATACCAATCCACCGGCTGGTGCACGGCGGACCTGAGGTACGCCGATTGGGCGGTGGCCAGGCGCGACGCCATGCTAGCGCCTTGGGCTCCGGCGCGGCCCCGGCCGCCGCGCGCCCCGGTGCCCGCTGGTCGGCGCCCCTCCCGCCACGGCCGCGGACGGGCACAGATCGTTGACCGGGCAGATTTCGCACTTGGGCTTCCGGGCGATGCAGATCTGGCGGCCGTGATGAATCAGGAGGTGGCCGAAGTCGCTCCATTGCTTGCGCGGTACCAGCCGCATCAAGTCGCGTTCGATCTTCTCGGGGTCGGAATGGGCGGTGAGCTTGAGCCGGTTGGCAATCCGCCGCACGTGGGTGTCCACCACCACGCCGTCGTTGATCCCGAAGGCGGTGCCGAGCACCACGTTGGCTGTCTTCCGCCCCACGCCGGGTAGTCGGGTGAGCGCTTCCATGCTGGCCGGCACCTGCCCGCCGTGCCGCTCCAGCAGAGCCTGGGCCAGGCCCAAGATCGCCTTGGTCTTGTTGCGGAAGAACCCGGTGGACTTGATCTCCTGCTCGAAGACCGCCGGGTCGGCGTTGGCGTAGTCCTCCGCCGTTCGATACTTCTGGAAAAGCGTCCGCGTCACCTGATTCACGCGGGCATCGGTGCACTGGGCACTGAGGATCGTGGCCACCAGCAATTGGAGCGGATCCTCGTGCTCCAGGGCGCACCGGGCATCCGGGTAGCGGCGCTTGAGCCGCGCGATGATGGGCTTGATGCGCTGGGCCCCGTTCTCGCGGCTGGGCCGGCCGGGCGCGGCGCGGCTCATCGGCCCCGCCTCCGCCGCTCGACGAATGCCAGAAACGCCTCCGAAGGGCTGGTGTTCAGCACCTGCTCCGCGGTGAGCCACGCCTTGCGGGCCATCGCTACGCCCAAGTCCATGTTGGTCATCGCCGACACCCCGTGGGCGTCGGCGCCCAGCGAGATCGGCACCCCGTGCGCCACCGCGCGCCGCACCGAGCGCCAGTCCAAGTCGAGGCGCTGGGGGTCGGCGTTGATCTCGACCGCAATACCCAGCTCCGCGGCCTTGGCGAAAACGGCGTCGAGGTCAATGGGGTAGGGGTCCCGCGACAGCAGCAGCCGGCCGGTTGGGTGGCCCAGGATCGCCAGGTGCGGGTCGTCGAAGGCCTTGAGCACCCGCTCCGTCATCTGCCGCTCGTCCATGCCGTAGCGGCTGTGCACCGAGCCGATCAGAAAATCGAAGCTCGCCCGGGTCGCGGCGCTGAAGTCCAGCGAGCCGTCTCGCAGGATTTCCGCTTCCACGCCCTTGAGAATCCGGCAGCCGGATGTGCAGCGATTGACCTCGTCCACCTCGGCGTGCTGGCGCGGCACGTCCTCCTCCCTGAGCCCTCCGGCATACACCGCCGCAGCGGAGTGATCGGTGATCCCCACGTAGCGGTATCCCGCCGCCCGACCCGCTTCGGCCCATTCGGACACGGTGCTGGTCCCGTCGGAGTAGGTCGTGTGACAGTGCAGAAACCCGGCGAGATCGGATCGGGTGAGGAGCTGCGGCAGCGCCCCGGCCGCCGCGGCTTCCACCTCGCCTTCGCCCTCGCGTAATTCGGGTGGGATGAAGGCCAGGCCCAGCGCGCGATACACCTCCTCCTCTTCCCGCCCCGGCAGGCCGCTCTCCCAGGCCACTCCCAGAGCCCGCGCGCGCGCCGCCAATTGCTCCACGTGCGCTTGGCTGCCGGTCGCCCGGATCAGTTCGAATCCGAATCGCTCCGGCGGGGCGAAATAGATGTCCGCCACCACGCCGCTCCCGAAGCGCAAGGTGACCGCCTGCTCGCTCCGGTGGACGAATTCCCGCACCCCGCCGGAGGCGCCCAAGCGTTCCAGCAGCGGGCCCGGGGGACCGGCGAGTTCGACCACAAAATCCAGATCCCGAATGAGTTCCGCCACCCGCCGCACCGACCCGGCAATCGCCACCCGCCGGACGTGGGACATCCCCCCCAGCACCTCGGCCAGCGCCGCCGCTTCGGCGCGGGCGTGGTGCAGCAATTGGTACCCGCTGGCCTGCCGGAGGAAGGCGATGCCTTTGAGCACGTTCTCGGCCGTCTTCTTGCCGAACCGCGGCAGCTTGGCCAGCCGCCCGTCGCGCGCCGCCTCTTCCAGCTCGGCGAGGGTCTCCACGTGCAGCGCCTGATAAATCTGCCGCACCTTGGCCACGCCGAGCCCCGAGACCTGGAGCATCTGCACCAAGCCGGGCGGAACTTGGTCCTTCAGGTCTTCCAGCACCCGGGAACGGCCCGTGGCGAGGAGGTCGGAGACGATCTCCAGCATGGCCGGCCCGATGCCCTTGACCTCGGCCAGTTGGCCGGAACCCAGGGCCTGGCGCAGGTCGCCCGGAAAGGTGGCGATCGCGCGAGCGGCCGTCCGATACGCGCGGATCCGGAAGGGGTTCTCGCCCTTCAGCTCGAGGAAACCGGCGATTTCCTCGAACGCCCGAGCCACATCCTGCTTGTCCATAGCGGTCGGGAGAACCTACTGGGTTGCCTCCGCCAGCGCGAGGTGCGCCAGGTGCAACAGCTCGGCTTCCGAGACCAGCGACTTGATCCCCGCTCGCTCGCCCCCTTCCAACACGGGAGCGAAGAGCGGCCGGCGCACCACCTTCCCCGCCCGGTGCCAGTCCTCGGTGGGGACGGTCACCGCGATCTGACTGAACCCCTCCCGCTCGGGCCTGAGCCCCAAGACCGCGAGCACCGTGATTTCGCGGCCCGAAGCCCCGGGGGTCACGAACAGACCGTCCAGCGGCTCCGGCGAGCTGCCCGGGTTGATCCGCGCCCAGACCACTCGCTCGGGAAGTTGGACGTACCAGCCCTCTCGCAAGCGGGGCGGCGCAGGCGATGCCTCCTGGGCCACGATTCGCTCCAGGCTCTCGCGATCCAGGCTGAGCGAGCGGCGGCCGCCGCGCCAAAAGTGATAAACCGAGAAGAGCAGGATGCCGTACCCTTCGACGGCGGCGCCCGGGGCCTGCTCGGAAGGGGGCAGCAGATCGCTCAAGACGCGCTGGACCGGGGCGAGCTGTTCGAACGCCAGCCGGTCGCCCGGGTCCGCTGCCGCGGCGGCCGCCGCAGCCTCGACCTCGCGGAACCAGTCGTCGCCCAAAGCCGCCGCCATCGGGTCGAAGGGGTGGAGGCGGCTCATGGATCGCGCGGCAGGAAAGCGTCCAAGGCGGCCCGCCAGGTCTCGGTTTCTTCCACGTACGGCACGTGGCCCGAGGCGTCCAAGACCACAAGCGGAGCATGCAGGGCCCGCGCCGTCTCCTCCGCCGACCACAGCGGGATGGGATCGTGCCGGCCGTGCACCACCAGCGCCGGCACGGACAGCCGCTCGAGGTCGCGGGTGAGATCGTACGCGCCCAGGCTGTGCCAGACCTCCTGCTGGGTGCGGGCCGTGACCCGGAAGGACGCAAGCTCGCGGGCCCGCTGGGGATCGGCAAAGTACGGGGCCACGGCCAGCTCGAACAGCCTCCGGCGGTAGGCGTCCGGGTCGCGCGCGGCCAAGCCCGAGGCGGCCAGCCGCTTTCGCTCCTCGATGAGCCACGGATCGCGGGCCCGTTCCGCAAAGCGTCGCTCGAAGGCCTCCCGGCCCCGCCGTGAGGCGGCGGCGGGCGAGACCAGTGCCAGCCGCCCCACGCGG
Organism: Gemmatimonadota bacterium; assembly: GCA_037440225.1. GTDB lineage: Bacteria > Gemmatimonadota > Gemmatimonadetes > Gemmatimonadales > GWC2-71-9 > JACPAP01. The sequence goes on from JBBIUN010000007.1 coordinate 68,071, forward strand.
CCGGGATGCTGCACGGCGTACAGCAAGGCCAAGAGCCCTCCCCAGGAGTACCCCAGCAGCGTGGCCGGTGCCAGGTTCCAGTGCGCGATCAGGGCATCCAGGTCGGCCACGTGCTGGCGCCAGCCCACCGGTACGTCCCGCGCCACCGGGGAGCGCCCTCCGCCCCGCTGGTCGTAGTAGCGCAAGCGCCGGCCCCGCGCCAAGAGATCGAACTGGGGCAGGAGATAATCGTGGTGCGCGCCCGGCCCGCCGTGCAGGACGATCACGTCGGGACCGGATCCCACGGTCCGGGTGAACAACCGGACGTCCTCGAGCGACACCACGCCCTCGCGGGCGCCGGTGGCGGCCCCGTCCGGCCCCGCGCTCACAACAGCACCGCGAGCGCGTCGGCGATTTCCTTGACCGCCTCCTGCTCGGCGGCATCGAAGCCGGCGGGGACGTCGCTGTCAATGTCTATCTGCCCCAGGATCTCCTCGTGCCGGCGAATCAGCACGATCAGCTCCGAGCGCGTCTCCAGCGAACATGCCAGATAGCCCGGCGCGGAGCGCACGTCCGGTTCGTTGATATCCCGCCGCTCAGCCACGGCCCGACCGCACAGGCCCGTCCCCACCGGAATGCGGACGTGCTCGGTGTCCCGGCCGGCGTGGGCTTCCAGCACCAGCTCCTGGCCGTGCAGCATGTAGAGATACACCCCGGTGTAGGGAGGCCCCGCCGCCTGGATCCGCGTGGCCACAAGCTGCAAGAGTTCCTGCCGCGGAGCGCGCCGGGCGAAAGCACCCCGCAGTGCCCGGATGATGGGATCCGGTTTGAGGACCGCCTCAGCCGCCACGGGCTCGCAAGGTGGCCTGGGTTTCGAGGCGCTGGCCGCCGCGCAGGTACACCAGCACCACCGTGTCTCCCGGCCGGTAGGCGTTCAGGGCTTCGGTCATGTCGTACAAGTTCTTGATCGGGTGATCGCCGAGCTGGATCAAAATGTCTCCGGCCTTGAGGCCTGCCTGCTCGGCGGGGCTGCCGGCCCGCACTCCGCTCAGCCGCACGCCGCCCGGCGACTCGGTCATATCGGGCACCGTGCCGAGGTAGGCGCCGTAACCGCCGCCGGCCACCTGGCGGGGCGGGATCGCCACATAGGTCAACGCCGCGCGCCGGGTGGCCAGCCGCCAAGCCAACTCGCTGGCCACGTCCACCACCTTGAGCAGCCCGGGCACGTCAATCTTCTGCCAGTCGTCCGTGCTGCGATGGTAGTCTTCGTGAGTGCCGGTAAAGAAATGCAGCACCGGCACCTTCTGGGTGTAAAACGATTCCTGGTCGCTCCGCCCGTAGCCGTCGCCGGTGCCGGTCACGGGAACCTGGAACGCCGCCGCGACCGAATCGAGCAGAGCGGGGAACTCGGCTGCGGTTTCCGCCCCGAACACGGTGAGCCGGCGCGATCCCAGGCGGCCCACCATGTCCAGATTGATCATGGCGGTGGTGGAGGCGAGCGGCCTCACGGGGTGCTTGACGTAGTAGGTGGAGCCCAAGAGCCCCAGCTCCTCGCCCGAGAAGGCCACGAACACGATGGTGCGCGCCTCCTCCGCCCGGCGCGCCGCCAGGCGGCGGGCGATCTCCAGCAAGGCCGCCGTGCCGGAGGCATTGTCATCCGCCCCGTTGTGCACCACGCCGGTGGACTCCGGATCCAGCGCGCCGAACCCGCCCCGGCCAAGGTGGTCGTAGTGAGCGCCGATCACGATCGTTTCTGCGGCCAGCGCGCCGGCACCCGGCCGCACCGCTACCACGTTCTTAGCGGCTTGGCCCGCTGCGCCGGCGTGTGCCGCCGCCGGGGCGCCCGAGTCCACCACGAACGGCTGGAAAAACCCTTCGCTGCCGCCCGGCATCAGACCGATCCGAGCGAACTGGGCGGCTACATACGCCGCGGCGGAGTCCAAACCGGCGGTGCCGATCCCTCGCCCCTCCCGGCGATCGTCGGCCAGGTAGCGGAGGTCCGCGCCCACCCGGTCGGCCGCCGCCGATTGCGCGCTCAGGCGACCCGCGGCCAGCGCGGCACCGAGAGCCAAAACCACGATACGGATACGCATGGGTGAAGTCCTAGGTCGGAAAGGCCGGCGCTGAGCGGTGGCCGGCGGTCACGCTTGCAGCAACAGCTTGGCGATGGTCTGCAACTGCATGTTGCTGGTTCCTTCGTAAATGGCGCCGATTTTGGCATCCCGGTAGAACTTCTCCACCGGATATTCCTTGGTATACCCATAGCCGCCGAACAGCTCGACGCACAAGCTGGTCACCCGCTCGGCGACCTGCGCGGAGAAAAGCTTCGCCATGGCCGCCTCCCGGGTGTAGGGCAGGCCGGCGTCGCGCAGGCGGGCGGCGTTGTACACCATCAGGCGCGCGGCCTCGAGGTCGGTGGCCGCCTGCGCCAACTGGAACTGGACCGCCTGGAACTCGCGGATCGGTTTGCCGAACTGCCGCCGCTCGCCCACGTACCTGAGTGCCGCGTCGAGTGCCCCCCGGGCCACCCCGATCATCTGCGCGCCGATACCAATGCGCCCCCCGTTCAAGGTCTCGATCGCGACCTTGTAACCCTTGCCCACCTCGCCCAGGACATGGCCGGCGGGCACGCGGCAGTCCTCGAGGATCAGCTCCGTGGTGCTCGACGCCCGAATCCCCAGCTTGTCTTCCTTCTTGCCCACCGCGAAGCCCGGGAAGTTCCGTTCCACCACGAACGCGGTGATCCCTTTGTAGCCCAGCGACGGGTCCACGGTGGCGAAGATCACGAAGACCTCGGCTTCCGCGCCGTTGGTGATCCACAGCTTGCGGCCGGTGAGCACCCAATCGCCGTCCTGCCGCGCCGCCCGGGTGGTGAGGCTGAACGCATCGGAGCCGGACCCCGGCTCCGACAGCGCGTAGGCCCCCACCACCCCCCGCGCCAACCGGGGCAGGTAGGCGCGCTTCAGCTCCTCGCTGCCCCAGGCCAAAAACGGCGCGTTCACCAGGGTGTTCTGGACGTCCACCAGGATGGCCGTGGACGCATCCACCGCGGACAACTCCTCCACGGCCAGCACCGTCATGAAGAACGATCCCCCCGCTCCCCCGAACTCCTCCGGGACGTCAATCGCCATCAAGCCCAGCTCGGCGAACTTGGGGATCAGCGAGCGGTCGAACTCGGCCGAGCGTTCCATGCGATCCACCAAGGGGCGGACTTCCGCCGCGGCGAACTCGCGCACCGCGTCCCGGAACATGGTCTCGTCGTCGCTCAAGCAAGTCAGCGGCGTGCTCATGGGCCCGAATCTAGCGTGCCGAGTCGCTCGCCTGAAGGGCGGCGCTGCTCGCCTGAGGAGCGCCGCGTGGGGATCCCGGCCGCCGGCCGTCGCAGCCACCCCTCCGCCAGCCGGCTGCTCAGTCCTCCTCGTTCCGTGATCAAGCGCGAGATCAGGCTCCACTCCACGTACTCGAACAGCGCACCAGGCCCGAGCAAGGGCAGGGGAAAACCGGAGGCAACCGGGGCCAGCTTGGAGCCGTCCGCCACGACGTAGCAGGGGACCCGCTCCGCCCGGGCCGCGAGCGCGAGCAGCCGCGACCCCACCTTGTTGACGATGCCGCGAGGCGTCACCGCGTCGGCTCCCAGCAGCACCGCATCGGCGGCGGCGGCCCATTGGCCCATCGTGGCGTCCGGCATCACCGCCGCCCACAGGCCGTTGGCGTTCAGCCGCTCCGCGGTCCGCTCGCCTTCGCCTCCCGGAAGACTCCGGGCCACGATCACCCGACACGAGGACCCCCGCAGCGCCTCGATGACCGTAGCCGAGTAGGAGATCGTGACCACCAGGCCGCCGGAGGGAAGCAGCCGGCGCGCGTGCCGCGCGGCGCGCCGGGCCTGCCGGCCTATGTGCCGGGCCAGCCGTTCGGCGTCTGCCGCATGGACCACGTTCCACACGGCCGCCATCGTGGGGTGTGCGCGCGCCAGGCGGGCGGCCAAGCGCTCGAGGTCGCCTCCCTCGAGCCCGGCCTGCCGCGCCGCGGCCAGCAATCGGGCTGCGGTGCGGGCCAACTCCGACGAGCCGCTCGATCGGTCCTGCTCGAAGCGCGCCACGGCTGTTTCCAGCCGATGGGCCAGGGAGTGCATGGAAGTGATGTAGTCGCGAGCGCCGGGGCGCGAAAGGGCGGGCCTCAGTACGTGGCCCAGTTGTCCACCCAGCCGTTGGGAATGGGGGCGAATCCGGTGAGCGACGCCAAGGCCCGCTGCACGTAGTAGCTGTCGTAGTACAAGGTGAGCTTCCGTCCGGTGCCGGCAAAATACCCGCGGGGCGGGGCGGCCCCGCCGAGCTGCTCGTTGAGGCCCGACTTCACGTTGCCGTACACCCAGGTGGTAGTAGCATCGAAATCAATCTTTCCGCCCACCAGAATGATGCCGTACCAGATGAAGTAAGTGCTGCGGATGGTGAGGTCGCCCGTGACGATGAGCAGCCCCCAACCGCCGGTCACGAAGTCCCTGAGGTCGAGGTTGCCGCGCACCAGCATGGATGGGTAGGTCACATCCCAGGCGCGATAGCTGTAGTAGTCGGGGACGAAATGGCCGTCCGTGACCCGCTGCCAGTCAATATCGGCGAGGCTCGCCACCGCGCTCCCGGATCCGTCTTCGTAGTATCCGCTGGGCGAACCCGAGATCCCGGTGGTGGGGGAGACGTTGGAACCATTCCGGGTTCTGAGCCCGTAGACGGCAGGCTCGCGCCCGGAGGCGTCCTGGCCCCGGATGTCCACCGTCCCGCCCGAACGGCGCTCCGTGCGGTTGGCCGCGGTCCAGGCTGCCACGGCGTCTATCGAGCCGGTCTGCCAGTTGGCGAACTGCGCCACCGTGCGCCGGGCTCGGGGTACGGCGCCCAGGGCCGGGACGATCACGTAGCCCGTGGATCGCACGATGTAGAGCTGGTCCGACATGGTGTCCGCCGGATGCTGCACCACGTGTGCCACCACATCCGCGTAGCCGCCTGTCACGTTGATTCGCACCGAGTCGCCATCTCGGGGCCGTGCCGTCTGGGAGCCGAAGTACCGCTGCAAGCCCGCCTGAGCCACCGCCAGCGCGGTGACCGCGTCGGACGCTCCCACCGCCATCTCCCGCTCGATCCCCACGCGCGCGAACAGCGAGGCCAGCATGACCGTGAGCAGGATCACGATGAACAGGGTGAGCGGGAGCGCGATACCGCGCTCGTCGGCCCGGTGCGCCATAGGCCTCAGGGCATTCCTCTGGGTCAATAGGCCCGGTTCATGAACAGGATGCGCGTGGTCAGCTCGAACCGCTGGGGGCTCGAGGTTCCCGGCGTGGTTGCCACACTGGCCCCGACGAGCCGGAGTTCCAGGCCCCGGACCGAGTCCAGCTCCGAGGTCCGGACCCGGGTTCTGGTATCTACCTCAAGCGAGGCCTTGGTCAGGAAGGCAAATCTCGCCGCCGTGTCGAACGGTGCCGCGATTTCCACGTATGGCCCCCCGTTGACCCGGCGCCACAGCCCCAATCGGCCGGGCACGTCGGCCGAAGGCCGGAAGCGGTAGGTGATGGTCTGGTACAGGTAGAACAGGCTCCCCGGCGGCGCGCCGCCGCCCACCCGCCCGATCGCCACCAAGGAGCCGCCCGGCACCACGCGAATGCTATCGGCCTGGCAGGCTGCGTAATCGCTCGAAGGCGCCACCGTGGGGTTGCGGGTCCGAATGCTGTAGTTGCCGGTGCTGCTGTCGCGCCAGGCAATCCCGTCGGGCACGGCTGCGGCAAAGCTCTGCGAGTCGGTGGGCATCAGCGAAGCGATCATCGTGCCGGACGTGGTGCGGCAGGCCACCCCGAACGCATACGGCACGATCACCTCGACGCGGTCCTTGCTGGCCGCGTTGAGTCCGTTCTCCCCCACCATGTGCAGTTCCGTCAGCATGGTGTAGAGCGCCGCCCGGGCCGTGGCCCGCGCGTCCATCATGGCATCCTGCCGGCCGACGAACCGGGAGTTGCTGATCAAAAGCTGGGCCAGCGCCGTCCCCAGCAAGGCCATGACCACCATGGCCGCCAGCAGCTCGGTCAGCGTGAAGCCGCGGCGCGTCATCGGTTGAACGGCGAAGGAATGCGAGGCTTGGTGCGATCCACCACCAGTGTCTCCGGAGGCGCGGTCAAATTACCCGTCGGCACTACAACCACCCGGATTTGCTTCCAGCGGGGTGTGACGCTGGTCACCGTGGTGCATCGGGTGTAGGTCAAGCGACCGGTGCTGCCGGCGGCACAACCGCGAGCCGCGTCCAGGCTGTCCCAGGGCAGGCCCTCGATCCGGGTCTGCTCGCTCTGCAGGGCGGCGCCGAGGTACGACAGCGCTGTCGCCCGGCGGGTCTGCTGGCTCACCTGGAACATCAACCCTCCCAGCGAGATCAACACCACGGAAAGGATCGCCAAGGCCACCACGATTTCCACCAGCGTCACGCCGGCTTCCCCGCGCCCCCCGCCGAGGCGGAGGTCCGCCGGCGCTCGCCTCGACTTCGGCGCCTCGAGCGCCCGACTCGCCATCTCTACGGCACCACCCGGACCAACCCGGCTTGGGTGAGCCGCACCCGCCGGACATAGCCCTCGAGCCCCAAGGTCACCGTGGTGGTGGCCGCCGCCACGCCGTTGGGGAACAGCACCACCGAGGCCGGGTTCGCCGCCAGCGTGTCCAACCGGTACTCCGTGTCCGGTCCCAAGAACCGGCTCCGAAAGGTGATCGAGGTGTCGCGCAGCCGGATGAGATACGACTTGAGCGCGGGATCCACGATCACCGCCACGGGCCGGCGCTGCCGCACCGCCAGGAGCTGCGCGTACTGCAGGTCCGCCGCTACCACGGTGGCCGCCCGGTTCACGCGCGCGTGGGTGAGCGCCGGCGCCAGCCGCACGTACCCCAGGGACAACAACACGCCGAAGACCACGATCACGATCGCGAGTTCGATGATCGTGTACCCCTGAGGCAGGCTGCCTGCCGCTCCCCTCGAGGGCATTACGCCCGGCGTTCGGGTCCGAGCGGGGAAGTCTCCCCCGCGCTCGCCCCCTCCAGCACCAACACCATGCACGTGGCGCTCGCGGGACAGGCGCCTCGGAACTCGAGCGATTGCCCCACCGCCGGCTCAGCTTCTCCACGCGGAATCGGCCGAAATCCCAGTCCCTGGAAAAAAGCGGCCGCAGTCTCCGTGAGCAGATACACCGCGGTCACTCCCCTCGCGCGCGCCAGCTCGAGCGCCCGCGAAGCCAGCGCGCGGCCTATCCCTTGCCCCTGGAGCCCAGGTTCCACCGCCACCGAGCGCAGCAGCGCCGCCTGTCCGTACACTTCCAACCCCGCGCTCCCGATCACCCGATCACGCTCCACCGCCACCAGCACGTCCGCCGCATGTTCCAGAAGGCCAGCAACCGGCAGCCGGGTACGGCGAAGCAGGTCGAGCACCTGGCCCGACTCCTCCGGTTGGATCGCTCGAATCTCCATGCGACAAGCCCCCCGCGGTCGGTGCCAAGCCCGTTGCCGGAAAATGCCGGCCGGCTCCCTGCCGGCCTCCAACAAAAGCCACGGCGCGGGCGCAGGCAAAGATACCGTCCCTCGCGCCGGCGCTGAATGCTGAGCCCAAGGCCTGCAGGACGTTGCCGCCAATCCGCTATCTTTAGGGGCAGCCGCCCGCGGTGGCAAGCCTCATGGTGCGCGTCTTACGCCAAAGTCAGATGGGAGGCAGGATGGTGCGAGGTGCCTTGGGTTCTGGCAGCACAATCCCGGGTTTGAGTTCGTGGCGCCGCTGGGCGGCGGTTGCGGTGGCTGGGCTCGGGCTGAGCTGCAGCGGTGCTGGGACCGGACGCGATCGCGGACCTCTTGACTTGAGGGGCGCCGTGCTCGCCGAGCCGTTACCCAAGCCGGACATCGCGCTCACCGCCACCGACGGCAGCCCGTTTCCGCTGCGCGCGGCCACGGACGGGTTCGTCACCTTGGTCTTCTTCGGCTTCACCCACTGCCCCAATGTCTGCCCCGTCACCATGGCGAACCTGGGCACCGTGCTCGCCAACTTGGAGCCCGCGGTAGCCCAGCGCGTCAAGGTGCTGTTCATTACTGTGGATCCCCGGCGCGACACCCCGGACGTGCTGCGAGCCTGGCTGGATCATTTTAGCCCCGACATCGTGGGCCTCACGGGCGACTCGGCCACCGTGGCTCAGGCCCAAGTTGCGTTGAAGCTTCCGCCCGCCGTCATCGAGAGGAAGAGCCCGGCCGACACCGCCTACTCGGTGGGGCACTCCGCTCTGGTTGTGGCGTTCACGCCCGACAACCTGGCCCACGTGGTCTATCCCTTCGGCACCCGGCAGGAAGACTGGGCGCACGACCTTCCCGAGCTGGTCCGCGGAGCGTGGAGCCGGCCATGAGGTGGTGGTGTTCGGCCCTGGATGCTCCGTGGACCTGGCAGTGGCAGGCGTATCCCGGCGTGTGGCTGTTCGTGCTCGCGATCGGGGGCGCCTACGCGTGGGCGGTGCGCCGCCTCGAGCCCTCGCGGCTGGCCGGCGACGATCGCCCCACCACGCGGCGGGACGTGGTCTTGTTCCTGCTGGGGTTGCTCGCGCTCTGGATCGCCGCCGACTGGCCGCTGGGGGCGCTGGCCGCCGGGTATCTGCTGAGCGTCAAGACGGTTCAATACCTGCTGCTCGCCTACGTGGCGCCCGGTCTCATGCTCCTCGGCATCCCCCGCTGGCTGTTGCGCCGCCTCATCCGGGGGCGCGTGGCCTTTCGGGTGGCCAAGGCGTTGAGCCGCCCCCTGCTTCCGCTGGCCATCGCCAACGGGGTGCTGGTCGCCACTCACCTGCCGGTCGTGGTGGACGGGGTCTCGGGCAGCCAACTCGGAACCTTTCTGCTCGACCTGGCCGTGATCGGATCGGGCTTTGTCTTCTGGTGGCCCGCACTGGCGCTCCTCCCCGAACTCGGCCCGCTCTCCTATGGTGCCCGCATCGGGTACCTGGGGCTCAACGTGTTCGTGCCCACCGTGCCGGCTTCGTTTTTCACCTTCTCGCAGTACCCCATCTACGCCCTGTACGAGTTGGCGCCCCGCGTGGGCGGCATCAGTGCCGTCGCGGACCAGCGGGCGGCGGGGATGGTGATGAAATTGGCCGGCGGGGCGCTGCTCTTTGGCACCATGTCGGTCATGTTCTTCCGCTGGTACCGCAAGGAGGCGGCGGCGGACCCCGATGCCGCCGTGCCGCTTCCCCGCTGACCCGGTTGGCACCGCCCGTCCTCGACCGCCTCCGTGCCCCCGCACCGCTGGTCGCGGTGGAGCTGAGGCCTCCCAAGGCCGGCCTCCTGGGAGCCGCGGGCATGGACACCTGGATTGACATGTATCACGCCATCCGCCGCCTGGGGCGCAGCGACACCGTCGTGTTCCTCACCGACAACGCCGTGGGCGAGGCGGAGGAGGAAAACCTCCAGCATCTGACCACCAACTTGGCGGGCGAGGTGAGCCCCTCCAAGCTCATCCCCTTCCTCACGTCCAAGCATAGCCTGGACTACTGCCTGCTGTACGCTGCGCGGGCTGCCTCCCACGGCTTCCAGGCCCTCACCGTGCTGGGCGGGGATCGGACGGTGGGGCCGGCCCGCTGCGTGGAGTACGCCTTCGAGCTGCGCGAGCTGATCCGGCAGCGCCTGCCCCAGCTCGCCCTCGGCGGCTGGGCCAACCCCCACCGCCCGGCGAGCCAGCAAGTGGACTTCTTGTTGAGCCCGCGCTTCACCGGCGAGTTTTATCTGACCCAGGTCGTCTCCCACCACAGCATCCGAGCGGTGGAAGCCTTTGTCACCGAAGCCCGGCGCCGCGACGTCGCCTATCCCGGCGTCTTTGGCGTCTTCCTGTATCGCAGCGCCAATCCGGCGACCTTGGCGAAGCTGAGTCAGTTCTTTCCGGTCCCCGCGCGGGAACTGGTGCGCGAGTTCGAAGCGGGGGCGAGTCCGGAAGAAATCTGCGCCCGTTCCATCCGGGCGCTGCGGGAGGTGGGCGTGGAGAAGGTGTACGTCAGCAACCTGGGCGTCAAAAAGCCGGACGAGCACTACCGGCGCCTGCTCGAGGTGGTCGCCGCCTAGGACGGGCGCGCCACGGCCAGCGCCACCTCCACCCGGCCCAACGGCGCGCTGATCTGCACCCCCTGAACCAAGCCCTGCAGGGCGTCTTTCACTTCGCGGGCGATGGCGATGCCCTCGGCCAGGGCCGCGTCGGGTCCCTGCGCTTCAGCCCGCCGCATCCGATCCAGCACCCGCTCCGGGACGTGGATGCCGGGGACTTCGTTGGCCAGAAACTCGGCATTGCGGAGCGACAGGAGGGGCCACAGCCCCGCGATGATCGGGATCCGAAATCCCGCGGCCCGCTCGAGAAAGCTCGCCAATTGGTCCGCATCGAAGACCGGCTGGGTGACCGCGAAGTCGGCGCCGGCGTCCACCTTCCAGTACAGGCGGGCAAGCTCGCGCTCGGGATCGAGGGCCGCTTGATTGACGGCCACGCCGATCACGAACCGCGTGGGCTCGCCGATCGAACTCCCGCCGGGGTCCAAGCCCTGGTTGAGCCGGTGCACCACGTTAGTGAGCCCGATGCTGTCAATGTCCGGAACCGCGGCCGTCTCCTCGGCCGGGGCCCGGGGCGGATCGCCGGTCACGATCAGCACGTTCCGCAGCCCCGCGGCTGCCGCACCCAAGAGGTCGCTCAGCATCCCCAGCATGGTGCGGTCGCGGCAGGTGTAGTGGATCAACGGTTCCAGACCCACTTCCCGCTGCACCACGATGGCCGCAGGGATGGAGGCCATCCGGCTCTGGCCCCTCGGCCCGTCCAAGATGCTGACCGCCTGCACGCCGGCCGCCTTGATCGCCCGCGCCCGCTCGAGTAGGGGGGCCGGCTGCCAGCCCTTGGGCGGCAGCAACTCGATGGTGGTGACGAACTCCCCCGCCGCGAGCCTCGCCCCCAGCGCCGAGCGTTCCGCCAGCGGCACGGGCTGGGCGCCCGCCGGCGCGACGGGGGCCGGCACCGATGCCGCCACTCCCGCGCGGCGCGGCTGCCGCTGCACCACCACGGTCCGGATGTGCCGGATGTGTTCCGGCGTGGTGCCACAGCAACCCCCGATAAACCGCACGCCGGCTTCGATCAGCCGCCGCGCATAATTGGCCATGTACTCCGGGCTGCTCAGGTAGATGCGCCGATCGCCCACGACCCGCGGCAACCCGGCGTTCGGCTGCGCCGAGAGGGGGCGGTCCGTCGCGGCCGCCATGCGTTCGATGGCTTCGAGCATCATGGCGGGCCCGGTGGAACAATTGAGCCCCACCACATCCGCCCCCCACGCGTCCAGGGCGCGCGCCAACACCTCGACCGCCGTCCCGAAGGCCGTGGCGCCTTCCTCCGTCACCGTCATTTGGGCCACCACCGGGAGATCCGCCACCTGTCGCGCCCCTTCCAGCGCCGCCTTCAGTTCCTCCAAGTCGCTAAAGGTCTCCAGCACGAAGCCGTCCACTCCGCCCTCCGCTAGACCTCGTGCCTGGCGCGCGAAGAAGGCCCGGGCTTCCTCGCGGCTGGTAGGGCCAAAGGGCTCGATCCGGATTCCCAGCGGCCCCATGGCGCCGAGCACCGCCAGGCGCTCCCCCGCCGCCCGCCGGGCAATGGCCGCCGCCGCCCGGTTGATCTCCTCCGTGCGGTCGGCGAGCCCCCAGCCCGCCAGCTTCACCGGATTGGCCCCGAAGGTGTTGGTCTCCAGGATCTCGGCCCCGGCCCGGACGTACTCCTGGTGGATCTCCTCGACCAACTTGGGCTTGGTGAGGTTCAGTTCGTCGTAGCAGACGTTGACGAAGACCCCCTTGGCGTACAGCATCGTGCCCATGGCCCCGTCGAAGACGTGGACCCGGCCGTCGGCGACCAGATCGCGGAACCGCCGGCTCATCGGGCGCCGACCGCCGGGCGCGCGAGCCCGCTAGTCATGCTGGTATCCCAGGTGCGGCCGGAGCCAGCGCTCGACCTCGGCCAGCGACCACCCCTTGCGACGGGCGTAATCTTCCACTTGGTCCCGGTCAATCTTGCCCACGCCGAAGTAAAACGATCCCGGGTGGCCGAGGTACCAGCCCGCCACCGACGAGGCGGGCAGCATGGCGCAACTTTCGGTCAGCGAGAGGCCGGTGTGGCGCTCAGCCTCCAGCAGGGCGAACAAGGTGTGCTTCTCCGTGTGATCCGGGCAGGCCGGATAGCCGGGAGCCGGCCGGATCCCGGCGTACTTCTCGCGGATCAGCTCGTCGTTGCTTAAGGCCTCATCGGGCGCGTAGCCCCACAATTCCGTCCGCACGCGCTGGTGCAGCCGCTCGGCGAAGGCTTCGGCCAGCCGGTCGCCCAGGGCCTTGGTCATGATGGCGTGGTAGTCGTCGTGCGCCCGCTCGAACTCTGCCGCCAGGCGCTCGACCCCGTCGCCCACCGTGACGGCGAACGCGCCCACGTAGTCCGGCACGCCGGACTGTTTGGGAGCCACGAAGTCGGCCAGACACAACTGCGGCCGGTCCTGAGGCTTGTCCGCCTGCTGGCGCAAGTGATGCAGCACCGCGATGACCCGATCGCGCCGTTCATCGGCATAGACCTCGATGTCGTCCCCCACGGCGTTGGCGGGAAAAAGCCCCACTACGCCGCGGGCCTGAAAGCGGCGCTCCTCGATGATCCGTGCCAGGAGCTTTTGGGCGTCCGCCCACAGGGTCCGGGCGGTGGCCCCCACGGCCTCGTCCTCGAGGATCCTGGGGTAAGTGCCCCGCAGTTCCCACACCCGGAAGAAGGGCGACCAGTCTATGTACGCCGCCAGCTCCTGGAGGGGATAATCCGGGAACACGGCCACGCCGAGGCGGGGCGGGGCCACCGGCCGGTAGCTGTCCCAATCCAGCACCAGGCTCCGGCGGCGCGCTTCCGCCAGCGGCTGGAGCCGCGCCGTCGCCTGCCGGCTGCCGTGCGCCTCGCGCAGTTGGGCGTATTCCCGCCGGATGCTCTGCGCCAAGGCCGCCCGCCGTTGCGGGGAGAGGAGCGTCGAGACCAGGGCGACGCCTCGGGAGGCATCGGGCGCGTGCACCGTGGGGCCCTGGTAGCAGGGCGCGATGCGCACTGCCGTATGGGCCTTGGATGTGGTGGCGCCGCCGATCAAGAGCGGGATCTCGAAGCCCTCGCGCTGCATCTCGTGAGCCACGTACACCATCTCGTCCAGCGACGGCGTGATCAGCCCGCTCAACCCGATGGCATCGGCCTGTTCGCGGCGCGCCGTCTCCAGGATGGTGGCGGCGGGCACCATCACGCCCAAGTCCACCACCTCGAAGTTGTTGCAGCGCAGGACCACCGCCACGATGTTCTTGCCGATGTCGTGCACGTCGCCCTTGACCGTGGCCAGCACGATCTTGCCCTTGGCCCGCGGCGCTTCGCCGCTCGCCGCCCGCTCCTGTTCGATGTACGGCACCAGGTAGGCCACCGCCTTTTTCATCACCCGCGCACTCTTGACCACTTGCGGCAGGAACATGCGCCCGGAGCCGAACAAGTCGCCCACGATGTTCATGCCCCGCATCAGCGGGCCCTCGATCACCTCGATCGCCCGCCCGTACTGCCGCCGCGCCTCCTCGACATCTTCCTCGATGTACTCGGCAATGCCTTCCACCAGGGCGTGGGCCAAGCGTTCCTCGACCGGCAGCTGCCGCCAGCTCGAATCCTGGGTGCGAGCCATCCTGCTGCCGGCGGCCCCGCGAGCCAGCTCCATCAGCCGATCCGTGGCGTCCGGCCGCCGGTCGAACAGCACGTCCTCGATGGCCTCGCGCAAGGCGGGCGGGACGTCGTCATAGACCGGCAACTGGCCGGCATTGACGATCCCCATGTCCATCCCTGCCCGAATGGCGTGATATAGAAAGACCGCGTGAATCGCCTCGCGCACCGCAGGCTGGCCCCGGAAGGCGAACGAGACGTTGCTCACCCCGCCGCTGATCAGGCAGCGCGGGAACCGCTCCTTCAGGGTGCGGCAGGCTTCGAAGTAATCCAGGGCGTAGCGCGCGTGCTCCTCGATCCCGGTCGCGACGGCAAAGATGTTGGGATCCAGGATGATGTCCTGCGGCGGGAAGCCGACTTCCTCGGTCAACAGCCGGTAGGCCTCCGAGAGAATTTCCACCTTGCGCTGATAGCTGTCCGCCTGGCCCCGCTGATCGAACGCCATCACCACCACCGCCGCGCCGTACTCGCGAATCCGCCGGGCCTGCGCGAGGAACGCCTCCGGGCCTTCCTTGAGGCTGATCGAGTTCACCACCCCCTTGCCCTGAAGACACTTGAGCCCGGCTTCGATGACCTCCCACTTCGAGGAGTCAATCATGATCGGAACCCGGGCAATGTCCGGCTCCGACGCGATCAGGTTGAGAAACCGGACCATGGCCGCACGGGAATCCAGCATCCCCTCATCCATGTTGACGTCAATCAACTGCGCCCCGTTGGCCACCTGCTCTCTGGCGACCTCCAGCGCCGCCTCGAAACGCCCCTCCCGAATCAACCGCGCGAACTTGGCCGAACCCGTCACGTTGGTCCGCTCGCCCACGTTCACGAAGCCGGTTTCCGGACGAATGGTGAGCGGCTCCAGCCCGGAGAGGCGGGTGTAGGGCTCGATCGCGGGGATGCGCCGGGGCGCGAGGCCGGCCACGGCCTGCGCGATGGCCCGGATGTGCTCCGGCGTGGTCCCGCAACAGCCGCCCACGATGTTGAGCAATCCGTGCCGGGCAAAATCCTGCAAGACCGCCGCCATGTGGTCGGGCGTGTGCTCGTACTCCCCGAACGCGTTGGGCAGCCCCGCGTTGGGATGGCAACTGACGTACACGTCCGCCACGCGCGAGAGTTCCTCCAGGTACGGCCGCAAGTCGTCCGCCCCCAGCGCGCAGTTGAGTCCCACGCTGAACAGCCCTGCGTGACTGATGGAGTTCCAGAAGGCCTCGGTGGTCTGCCCCGACAGCGTGCGGCCGCTCTTGTCCGTAATGGTGCCGGAAACCATGAGCGGCAGCTCCCGCTGGCGCCGCCGCAGCACCTCCCGAATGGCGAACAACGCCGCCTTGCAGTTCAAGGTGTCGAAGACCGTCTCTACCAGCAGCAGGTCCACACCCCCATCCAACAGTCCTTCGGCCTGCTCGGTGTACGCCCCGACCAGCTCGTCGAAGGTCACGTTCCGGAACCCCGGATCGTTGACGTCCGGCGAGAGCGAGGCGGTCCGATTGGTGGGCCCCAGGATCCCCGCCACGAAACGCGGCTTCTCCGGCGTCCGCGCCGTAAACTCGTCCGCCACCCGGCGCGCCAGCTCCGCCGCCGCCCGGTTCAGCTCGCGCACCAGCCCCTCGAGACCGTAGTCCGCCTGCGAGATGCGGGTGCTGTTGAAGGTGTTGGTCTCGATGATGTCCGCCCCCGCCTCCAGATACCCGCGGTGAATCGCTTCGATCACGTCCGGGCGGGTGAGCGACAAAATGTCGTTGTCGCCCTTGAGCGGGCGGGGATGGTCGGCAAAACGCCCCCCCCGGAAATCCTGCTCGGTGAGCCGGTAGCGCTGAATCATGGTGCCCATCGCGCCATCCAACACCAGGATGCGCTGCCCGAGCAGGGCCTCGAGTCTCTGATGGACGTCGCTGCTCATGAACCCCCTGGAAACCAAAGCCCCGGTCGCCAAAAACGCGCCGGGGCCGGGCTTTTTAGCGACTTGTTTAACGTGGCTGCAATACGCCGCAAATCACCACGAAGTCGGTTGTGGCTGCAATCTACCAGGAAGCCCGGCACTGGTCAAACAGGACGGGCTGGTCCCGGTGATCGGGGCCTCGATCCGCTGGTGCGCCCCTCGCCACTCCGGCGGCTACTGCGGCGGCGGCCCGAGGTTATCGCGGCCCTCCGCTATGGCGGCGGTGACGGCCCCACGCCCAGGCGCTCCAGGACCGCCGGTAGCGTGAGCCCCAAGACCTCGACCCGCTTCCTGCGGCTGCCTCCCCCCGAGAGCAGCCGCACGTTGGCCTTGGGCGTCCCCAGCCGCTCCGCCAGGTAGCGCAGCAGCTCCTCGTTGGCCGCCCCATCCACCGGCGGGGCAGCCAGCCGAACCTTGAGGGCCTCGCCGTGCCACCCCACGATCCCGCTCCGGGCCGCCCGAGGCTGCACCTGGACCGCCAGCACCGCCCGAGCCGGCGCCGCTCCGGGAGCGGGCCGGCCCCCGCTCAAAGGACCCGGAGCAGCCATCCCAGAGCAAGCTGGAGGGCGAACCAGGCCACCAAGGGCGTAATGTCTATCATGCCGATGGGAGGGATCACCCTCCGGAGGGGCTCCACGATCCAATCGGTGAGGACATACACCGGCCGCATCCAGCGGTGATAGCGAAACAGGCCGAACCACGAGGCCACCACGCGCACGATGAGCGCCAGCAGGATCAATTGGCCCGCGTAATACACCGCCAGCCGCACCAAGCCCCGCGGCCCGGTGCGCACCGCGAGGAACGCCTGTGCGAGCGCCGCGCCGAGCCCCTGAAGCACGGTGATGAGCAGGATGCCGCCAACCAGGCTGATGCCGACCAGCCACCACGGCGCCTGCTGGGGATTGCCGCCCCGCCCGAGGAGCCAGCCCTCGATCGGCCGGATGATGGGATCGGTGAGCGACCGAACGGTGCGGCCCGCCGTGCTGAAAGGCTGGATCCGGCGCGTGCGGAGCGCCCAGGAGCCGGCCGCAATCAGCGCGCTGGCCAGGAACGCGGCGAACACGGCGTACCGCAGAATCTCGAGGATGGCGCTCAGGCCAGCGCCTCCCGCACCAGGCGCTCCTGCTCCGTCCGGTGCGCTGCGGGATAGCCCTCCGCGGGGCTGGATCGCTCAGGCCGCGACACGTATCGCACCGGCAGCGCTCCACCGGTGAGCGCCTCGAGCTGGGGCACCACCCACTTGCGGGCCCCCATGTTGGACGGCTCCTCTTGGAGCCAGACGATTTCCCGGAGGCCGGGATAGCTCTCCATTACCCGGCGCACTTCCTCCCGGGGGAAGGGGTAGAGCAGCTCGATTCGGGCCACCGCGACGTGCCGAGCCTGCGCGCGCCGAGGCGCGGCGAGCACGTCGTAGTACACTTTGCCGGAACAGAACACCAGTCGGGTCACCCCCGCCCGATCCGGCCCCACGCCGGGATCGTCCAGTACCGCCTCGAAGCGACCCTGCGCGAGTTCCTCCACCCGTGAAGCGGCCTGGGGTAACCGGAGCAAGCTCTTGGGCGTCATGAGCACCAGCGGCCGGATCTCGGCGTGCTTGGCTTGGCGCCGCAGCAGGTGGAAATACTGGGCCGGAGTCGAACAGTTCGCCACCCGGATGTTCCCCTCGGCGGCCAGCGCCAGGTAACGCTCCAGTCGGGCGCTGGAATGTTCCGGGCCCTGGCCCTCGTAGCCGTGGGGCAGCAAGAGCCCCAGGCGGGAAGTCTGCCCCCATTTGGCGAGCCCGGCAATGATGAACTGGTCAATGATGATTTCGGCCCCGTTGGCAAAATCGCCGAATTGGGCTTCCCAGAGGACCAGCGCTTCCTGGGCTGCCACGCTGTAGCCGTACTCGAAACCCAGCACCGCGTACTCGGACAGCGGACTGTTGTACAACTCGAAGGCCGCCTTGGCGTTCGGGAGCGCGAGCATGGGCGAATAGCGCTGGCCGGTCTGGGCGTCGTGCAGCACCAGATGCCGCTGGCTGAAAGTCCCCCGTTCGCTGTCCTGGCCGCTCAAGCGCACCGGCACGCCCTCCACCAGCAAGGAGGCAAAGGCCAGCGCCTCGGCGTGCCCCCAGTCCATCGCCGCGCCGCCGCCAAAGACCTCCCGGCGCCGCTCCAGCTGCTTGGCCAGCTTGGGACTGACGGTAAACCCTTCCGGGACCGCCAGGAGCTGCTCGTTGAGTTCCCGGAGCAGATCGAGCGGCACGGCCGTCACCGGCTCCTCCACGGCGGCCCACGCCGCCGAGATCCGGACCGGCTCCTCGCCTTCCTCCTTGAGGTCGCGCCGGAGTTCCTCCTGCGTGCGAACCAAGAGGTCGTAGTGCCGCTGCTCCATCTCGTCGGCTGCCGCTTGGGTCAAGACCCCGTCCCGGACCAATTGCGTGGCGTAGAGTTCCCGCACCGTGGGATGCCGCTCGATCCGCTGGTACATGATGGGCTGCGTGTAGCGCGGTTCGTCCCCTTCGTTGTGGCCATGCCGCCGGTAGCCCACGAGATCGATCACGCAGTCGTGGTGGAACTTCTCGCGATACATGAGCCCTAGGCGCACCGCGGCCAAGCAGGCCTCGGGGTCGTCGGCGTTGACGTGGATGATGGGCACGTCGAACCCCTTGGCCAGATCGCTGGCGAAGTCCGTCGAACGGGCCTCCCACGGGTCGGTGGTGAACCCCACCTGGTTGTTCGCGATCAGGTGCAACGTCCCGCCGGTACTGTATCCCTCGAGCCGCGCCAGGTTCAGCGTTTCCGCCACCACCCCCTGGGCGGCGAAGGCGGCGTCACCGTGGATCAAGATGGGAAGCACCCGGCGAGGATCGTGCCGCGCCCGGGCGGCACGGCGATCGGTTTGCGCGGCCCGCGCCCGCCCCTCGACCACGGGATCCACCGCCTCGAGATGACTGGGGTTGGGCAGCAAGGTCACCGCGATGGTGCGGCCGTCCGGGGTGCCGAAGGTGCCTGCCGCCCCGTGGTGGTACTTGACGTCTCCCGTTCCCCCTCGCGGCGTCAGCGTCTCTTCGACTTGACGCCCGCCTTCGAACTCGGCCAGCAGGGTCTCGTAGGGCAGGCCGATCACGTGGGTCAGCACATTGAGGCGCCCCCGGTGCGCCATCCCCATGACCACCTCGCTCACTCCATGCCGCGCCGCCCAGGTCAACGCCCACTGGAGCATGGGCACCAGCATGTCCAACCCTTCGATGCCGAACCGCTTGTGTCCCAGGTACGTCTTGTGGAAAAACCGCTCCAGCGTGTCCACCTGGGTCAACGCTTCGAGCAGCCGCACCCGCTCCTCCGGCGCCAGCGGGGTGCGGTGCTGCCACGACTCGATCACCTGGCGCAGCCACACCCGCTGTTCATGGCTCGCGATGTGCTCGATCTCGTAGGCGATGGTGCCGCAGTAGGTCTCCCGGAGCCGCGGCAGGGCGTCGGCCAGCGTCTCGCCCGGCACGTAGATGCGCAGCGCCTTGGCAGGGATTCGCCGCAGAATCTCCGGCACCAGCTCCGGCGGACCCGGGTCCACCGCCGGGTCGCCCTTGGGCTCGGTGCCCAAGGGGTCGAGCCGCGCACAGAGGTATCCGTGGGTGCGATGGGCCCGGACCAACGACATCGCGGCGGCCACGTAGGCCTCCGGCACCGGAGCCTGCTCGGGTGCAGCCCCAGCCGCAGGCACAGGAGCGCCGGCCGGAGCGACCACGGCTGCAGGGCCGCGACCGGGACCCGGCGGGACCGGCGCAGGACGGGCCGCTCCCAGGGTGCCGAAATTCTCTGGAAGGGCAACCCCCAGCGCTTGGGCGATCCCCGCGTAGAACCCCTCGCCGCCCTGCAGGAACCGATCCACCAGCCCCAAGAACTCGCCTGACTCCGCTCCTTGGACGATGCGGTGGTCGTAGGTGCTGGTCACCGTCATCCAGCGCCCGCCCGCCAGCTCCCGGATGGCGCCGGTGGCGATGATCGAGCCCTGCCCGCTCAGCAGTCGCGGTACCGAGGCCGCCGTGCCCAGGGTGCCGGGATTGGTGAGCGTGATGGTCCCGCCCTGGTAGGCATCCGGCAGCAGCTTGCCCTCCCGCGCCCCCGCCACCAAGCGCTCGTACTCGGCGTGGAACTCGCCGAACGACAGGCGGTCTGCGTGCTTGATGACCGGCACCAGCAATCCCCGGCTGCCATCCTTCCGCTGCACATCCACCGCCAACCCCAAATGCACGCCGCCCGGATCGAGGCGATGCGGGACCCCGTCCACCCGCACCACGGCCCTCACCAGGGCCGGAATCCGCCGCGCCGCTTGGACCACGGCCCAGCCCACCAGGTGGGTGAACGACAACTTGATGCCCCGGGGGGCGAGCTGCTCGTTGAACCACCGCCTGACCTCCCACAGCCGGGAAACCTCGATGTCTCGGAACGAGGTCGCCGTGGGAACGACCAGCGAGGCTTCCATGTTCTGGAGCAACCGTAGGGCCGGACCGCTGATCGGTTCCACGCTGCCGCCCGCCGGCGCTGGCGCCACCGGGGGACCGGCCGGCTCCCGGGCCGCGCCCGGCGGCGCTTGGGCGCGCGCCGGGGAAGCGACGGGGGGACGGTCCAGCGACTCGCGCAGCTCCGGCCGGATGCCGCGGAGGCCGTTTTCGAACAGTTCCCGCCACTCGGCAGGCACGGAAGCGGGATCGCGCAGATAGTCTTCGTAGAGGGCTTGCGCGAATCCGGAGTTGACGGTCTCGAAGATGTTCTCGAACAAGCGTCTAGCCGCCTGGAGGTGGACGCGGTCACCGATCGCCGGTGACCGCTTGGAAGATATGAGCCTCTTAGCCGCCGTGCCATGGATGGTCCCGCCCCCGCCCCCGCCCCTCCACGGTGCGGCCTCAGCCTGCCCGCCTGGCGACCGCGTTGAGCTGCCGCGGGGGCTAAATTCCCCCCAACCTCTCGGAGACCTGAGGGCTCATGTTTACCAGCGTGCAGCAGTTTCTTGCCACCTGGCGGCACGAGTCCGCCTCGACCGCCCGGGTGCTCGCCCAGTTGACGGACGCCTCGCTGGACTATCGCCTGACGCCCACCTATCGCCCGCTCGGCGATCTGGCGTGGCACATCGTGACCTCGCCCTGCCAGATCCTTTCGCAGGCCGGCCTGGTGTACGACGCGCCCCGCAAAGGCACCCCGCGGCCGCCCCGGGCGAGTCAGATCCAGGCGGCCTACGTGGACGCCGCCTTGGCGCTGGCCCAAGCGGTGGAACGCCACTGGGACGACGCGGCACTCCGGGTGGAAGACCAGGTGTACGGCCGGTCCTGGCCCCGGGGCTTGACGCTGGACGTCATGCTGCGTCACGAGATTCATCACCGGGGGCAGCTTACCGCCCTGATGCGGGGAGCCGGCCTCCGGGTCCCCGGGGTCTATGGGCCGTCTGCGGACGACGTGGGCTAGCGCGGCCCGCGCCGCGCGCC
>JBBIUN010000007.1:89310-97106 GCA_037440225.1 Gemmatimonadota bacterium
GCGCCGCCAGGGGAGCGGTACCAGACCTGGGTTGAACCGCAGCGCCCGGAAGCAGCAGAAGGGAGCCGGAGTACTGGGGCGGGAGTATCCAGGTCCTCCATCTTGATTACATTAATGACGTTTTAATTGATAGCGCGGCGTGCTCCACGCCTGACGAGAGCGCGGCTGCGATTGATGGAGGTGTTCATGGTCGCTGTTCCTTCCACCATGTTGCCGTTGGGCACCAGGCTCCCGGAGTTCTCCCTGCCCAATGCCGTGGACGGTCGCGTGGTCTCGAGTGCGGACTTCGACGGCCGGCCGGCCCTATTGGTGATGTTCCTGTGCAATCACTGTCCCTACGTGCAACACGTCAAGAGCGAGATCGGCCGGATCGCGAACGAGTATGCTCCTCGGGGCGTGGGGATCGTCGCCATCAGCTCCAACGACATCGCGGCGTTCCCTGAGGATGCACCGGAGAAGATGAAAGAACTGGCCCAGCGCGAAGGCTGGGCGTTCCCCTATCTCTTCGACGAGACCCAGGACGTGGCCAAGGCGTTCCGCGCCGCCTGCACGCCCGAGTTCTATCTGTTCGACCGGGACCGCAAGCTGGTGTATCGGGGCCAGTTGGACGACAGCCGGCCCAAGAACAACCTGCCGGTGACCGGCCGGGATCTCCGCGCGGCCCTGGACGCCGTGCTGGCCGGCAGGCCCGTCTCCCCCAATCAGGTGCCGAGTGTGGGCTGCAACATCAAGTGGAAGCCGGGCCGGGAGCCGGACTACGTCGCCGCGCCCGCGCCGAGGGTCGGCGAGCCGGCCCACCCGCCCGGGCGATGAGCGAACGCAAGAAGCTCGCGATCTTGGTGGGCGGCGGCCCGGCCCCCGGCATCAATGCGGTGATCGGGGCTGCCACCATCGCCGGACATTGACACCTTCGGCTTCCAGACCGCGCGGCACTACGGCGCCGAGATCGTCAAGCACCTGATGGTGGATGCCCACACCACCTCGCGCTGGTACTTCGTGATCACCATGGGACGCAAGGCGGGGCACCTGGCGCTGGGGATCGGGAAGGCCGCCGGCGCCACGCTGACCTTGATTCCCGAAGAGTTCCCCCGGGGCCGGGTGCCCCTGCGCACCGTGGTGGATACCCTGGTCGGCGCCATCATCAAGCGCCTGGCCCTGGGGCAGCGCCACGGCGTTGCCGTCCTGGCCGAAGGCTTGGTCGAGCGGATCGAGCCCGCCGACTTGGCCCAGGTCGAAGCGGCGGAGCGGGACGAGCACGGGCACTTGAGGATCGCCGAGGTGGACATCGGCCAGATTCTCAAGCGCGCCGTCCAGGAACGGCTGCGCGAGTTCGGCCTCAAGATGACCATCGTGGCCAAAGAGATCGGCTACGAACTCCGCTGCGCCGACCCCATCCCGTACGACATGGAGTACGCCCGCGACTTGGGGTACTGCGCCGCCAAGTACCTCCTCTCCGGCGGCAGCGGGGTGATGGTCTCCATGCAGGGCGGGAAGTTCGTCCCCATTCCGTTCAGCCAATTGGTGGATCGGGAGACCGGCCGGACCCGGATTCGGTACGTGGACATCCACACCACGCGCTACGCCATCGCGCGGCGCTACATGATCCGGCTGCGCCGGGACGACTTCGACGACGCGCACGAACTGGCCCGCTTCGCGGCCACCGCGCACTTGTCGCTTCAGGAATTCCGCGACCAATTCGCCTACTTGGTGGAAGACGAGCCGCCGCCCCTGGAGCTGGTGCCGGACCCGATCTCGAGCTGAGGCGGAGCTTCCTGGCGGAAGCGGGCCCGAAGGCGAGGCCCGGGACATGCCTTTCCGATGGCCCCGCGCAGGCAGGATTACCTATCGGGCCGCATCCACTGCGGCGCGCAGGCCGGCCAGGACAGAGGGCAGCTGCCCGTCGGCCCAGAAATGGATGTAGTAGATCGCCGGCTGTTCGTTGATCAGGTGGTTGTGCACCGCAGTAGCCGTGATGCCATGGGCTGCCAGCGAGTCGAGCACCGCGGCGACTCGTTCTCCCAGCACGGCGAAGTCGCCGGTGGCCACGGCTCGCGTCCGGTTCACCATCTGGATGTTGATCGGCGAGCGGTACGCGAGGGGCCGAGGCAGGCGCGCGCCATGCTGCATCACCGCGCCGGGTACCAGATCGAACGACATCTGAGCGACATTCCCCAGCACCCTACCGCGGGTCCCGAGGACCTGAAACACGACCGCAGTGTCAATCCGAACCGGCGGCGACTCACCCGGCACGACCGGGAGCGGCGTTCCGGTGCGCGCCACCACCCGCGCCAAGCGGGCTGCAAGATCGAGTGCCGAGCCCCGGCCATGAAAGTGCACGTACATGATCCGGGGCGTTTCCCCCACCAGGTGATTGTGCACCGCGGTCACTGTGATCTGCTGCCGAGCCAGCTCCCCGAGAACTGCAGGGAGTTCCTGGGTCGTGACGACGAGATCGCCCATGACCGTAGCGTTCTCAGGCGCGCCCGCGAACCCGGCCCAGGAGCCCAGGGCGAGAGCTGGGGCGACCGCTACATCTCCTATTCGCACATCGAGGTCGCGACGCGGCATGCTGTAACGATAGACGCCCTCGGCGACCGCCCCCGGCGCCTTGAGGACGCGGGCGACGGAGTCCCATGGAGCGCCGAGTGGCTGCTGCGCGGCGAGTGACTGACTTGCGAAGGTGGCCGCGAGGATCACGCCCAGCCGGAAGGGTCTGGCCGCCGGGATCGCAGGGCGCACGTGGAGTCCAGTCGGGACGGGGGTGCTAGGATAGCAGAACACGGCTCGCCGCTACCGCACCTTCCGCGTCTTCCGCCGCATGAAGTCCATGAGGATGTACTGCCCCAGCGTCATGGTGCTGGTAAAGTAGGCCTTGCCCCGCGAGATCTCGCACACCTTCTTCACAAACTCCACCAGCGCCCGCTCCCGCGCCAGCATGAAGGTGTTGATCATGATCCCGCTGCGGCGGCAGATCGCCACCTCGCGGTAGGTCTCCTTGAGGATCCTCGGGTCCAGCCCCATCGAGTTCACATAAATCCGGCCGTCCGGCAGGGTGAGCGCCGAGGGCTTGCCGTCGGTGATCATGATGATCTGCCGCATGTCCTTCTTCTGCGCCAACAGCAGCCGGCGCGAAAGCTTCAAGCCCTCCGCCGTGTTGGTGTGGTACGGCCCCACTTGCGCCCGGGCCAGTCGTTCGAGCGGGATCTCCTCCGCCGAGTCGTGGAACAGCACCACGCGCAGCGTGTCGCCGGGGAACTGGGTGCGGATCAGGTGCGTCAGCGCCAGCGCCACCTTCTTGGCCGGCGTGAACCGGTCCTCGCCGTAGAGAACCATGGAGTGGGAACAGTCCAACATCAGCACCGTAGCCGCGCTGGAGCGATACTCCGACTGGCTGACCATGAGGTCCGGGTAGTCGAGGTCAATCCAGACCCCGCCCGCACCGGAACCCTCCTCCCCGCCGCGCTTCAAGCCCCCCCGGGCCAAGGCGTTGGCCAGCGTGGCGGGCACATCCAGGTTCATGGTATCGCCGTACTCATAAGGCTTGGAAACCGCCTCCGCTTCCACCCCGGTCGCGAGATACTGGGTGTCGTGACTGCCGAAACTCGACTTCCCGATGCTCCCGAGGAGATGGCGCAAGGCGCGGTAGCCTAAGAAGTCGATGCCCTTGTCCGTGAGATTGAACTGCACCTGCTGCGCAGCCGAATGCGCCTGTCCACCGGGGCCGAAGACCGCCTGGTGGCCCTCGGGCATCCGGGGAGCCTGTTCCACCGAGAGATAGCCCTGCTCGATCAGCCGCTGGATGATCTGATCCAACAGCTCGGCTAGCTGCCGCTCGATTTCCTGGTCGCGCGCGGCGTCCCCGGTGGATTCTCCCCGCAACACCTGCAGCATCTCGGGATGGAGCTTGCCCGAATCCATCAGCGCCTGGAGAATCGCCTGCCGCAAGGCGTCCAGCGAGCGCTCGGGGTCCTGCTCCCCAAAGTCCCCCCAGGGTGAAGGCCCCCACGGCGAGGCCGCAAAGCCGGAGTGCAGCAAGAAGTCGCTCAACTGGTTGAGCAGCTCCTCGAGGTTGATCGCGTCCAGCAGCTCCGGGACGTACCGGGCGTAAGTGGTGTACCGCATACCTTGTCCAAACATTCGCACGCTGCCATTGTTCCCGCAATGACCGCTGGTCCCCACCCCGACCTGCCTTCCCCCGCGGGCGGCGCGGCCGGAGCGCGGCAGACCGGCAGCGAGCAGCCCGCCCCGGCGCCGCCGGGCCGCCGGATCGCCCTTCCTCCCGTCTTCGGGGCCCTCCGCCACCGGAACTTCCGCCTGTTCTTCTTGGGCCAGTTGGTGTCGTTGGTCGGGACCTGGATGCAGCAGGTCGCCCAGGCCTGGCTGGTCCTCACCCTCACCAACTCGGCGTTCTATGTCGGCCTGGTATCGGCCCTGGGGTCGCTCCCGGTGCTGCTCTTCTCCCTCTACGCCGGAGCCGTGGCCGACCGCATGTCCAAACTCAAGCTGATCATCCTCACCCAAACGGCGGCCATGCTCCTCGCCTTCCTGCTGGCCGGCCTGGTCTTCGCCCGGGTGGTGACCGCCACCCACATTGTGGTCCTGGCCGCGCTGCAAGGCGTGGTCATGGCGTTCGACGTGCCGGGCCGCCAGTCGTTCTTCGTGGAGATGGTGGGCAAAGAGGATTTGATGAACGCCATTGCCCTCAACTCCTCGGCCTTCAACGTCACCCGGGTCTTGGGGCCCGCCGCCGCCGGCATCCTGATCGGCCAGTTCGGCGTCGGGGTCTGCTTCCTGTTGAACGGGATCTCCTTCCTCGCCGTCATCGCGGCCCTCTTTGCCATCCGCCTGCCGCCCTACCGTCCGGCCCCCCTGCCGCCTTCCACCTGGGCGCACATCCGGGAAGGACTGCGCTACGTGGCCAGCGACCGCCGGGTGCTGGCCATCGTGCTCAACATCGCGGTCTTGAGCGTCTTTGGATTCCCGTTCCTGGTGCTGCTGCCGGTCGTGGCCCGCGACGTCCTGGGCCGCGGCGCCGCGGAGTTCGGCTGGATGAGTTCATCCGTGGGCGCCGGCGCGCTGGGCGGGGCCTTGATGCTCGCCGCCTTCGCCCGGCAACTGCCCAAGGGGCGCGTGCTGCGCTGGGCCGCCGGCAGCTTGGGGTTGATCGTGATGGCCTTCGGCCTGTCGCGCTCGCTGCCCCTGAGCCTGGCCGCCCTCGGGCTCGCAGGGTTTGCCATGATCGTGAACACCGCCACCACCAACACCTTGCTCCAGACGCTCGCCCCCGATCACTTGCGCGGCCGCGTCATGTCGGTGTTCACCCTGGCCTTCGTGGGAATGGGACCCATCGGCGCGCTCCAAGCCGGCGTGCTGGCCGATCACCTGGGAGCGCCGGCCACGCTGGTGATCGGCGGCCTGATCTGCGTGGCCGCCTCCACCGCATTGTTCCAGCGCGTGCGCCAGGTCGCCGATCTCCGCTAAGCTACGCCCCGGCCCCACCAGAGCGCCGGGGCCGCTACAGCCAACCCCGCACCCGAAGCGCCGCCTCGATCAGGGAGGCACATTCCGGGAACGTGAAGGTCCCGGTGTTGAGAATGAGGTGGTAGTTGGCCGGATCGTCCCAGGCGCGTCCGTAGTAGGTTCGGACGTACTTCCGCCGCCCCTCGTCAATCTCCCGCACCGTGCGCTCGGCGTCCTTGTGATCGAGCCCAAGCCGCTCCATGGCCCGGCGGACCCGCACCTCGAAAGGAGCGGCCACGAACACGTGCAGCGTGCCCTCGCGCTGCCCCAAGTAGGCCTGCGCCCCGCGCCCCACCAGCACCACGCGGTCGTGCCGCACCGCTTCGGCGATGACCCGCTCGGTGAGCTTGACCATTTCCTCTTCCGAGGGCCCCGCCACGGCCTGGGGCCCCGCGGCCAGGAAAAGTTCCGGAGAGGAACCGGCTAGCGTCCGAGCCAGGCGCTCCATGAACCCGGTGACCCGCTCTTCGAGCTGCTCCACCTCCTCGCGGGGGAGCCCTGCCCGTTGCGCCACCCGGTCCACGAACTCGTTGTCCACCAGCTCGAAACCCAGCCGCTCCGCCACCAGGCGGGCAATCTCCGAGCCGCCAGAGGCATACTGCCGAGAGATCGTGACGACCGGCATTGTACCCTCCTCTCATCACCCTCACCCTCCCCCGCCACCCCTCACCGTCTCTCGCTCCTTCGCCGCCGCGCCCCGCTCACGTGAACAGATTCGGGCCCATCCCCGGGACCCCCTTGCCGAACGGCGGGCCTTTGTCCGGCCGGGAGCGCACGTACCCCAGCTCGTCGCTCCGGGAAATGCGCTTCTGCGCTACCAAGCCCTCCAGGACCAGCTCGCACGCCGAAACCAACATCGCCGGATCCTTCTCGGAGGCCAGGCCCACCCGCTCGACCAGGTCAATGAGCCCCGGAACCATGGCGAAGCCCTTCAGGCACGCCTCGGAGCGCTCCTGCTGGGATACCTTGAGGGCGCCTCCCTCGTCGAACCACTGCACGATGGGATCGCAGTCGGCACCCCCGAGCCAGGCCTCGAACGTCTGGCCGGCTGCCCGCCGGACCAGATCCTTGGCGATGGTATCCGCGCCCTGCAACTCCCCTTCGTATTCCAGCTCGATCTTGCCCGTAATCGAAGGCAGAGCCGCATAGACGTCCGCCACCCGCGGCACCACCCGGGATTCCCCGGTGAGCAGCGCGCGCTGCTCGGCGTTGGACGTGACCGACTCCAGCACCGTGATGGGCAGCCGCTGGCTCACGCCGGACCGGCGATCCACCCGCTTGTCCTGCCGGGCGGCAAAGGCGATCTCCTCCACCAACTGCCGGATGAAGTCCGGAATCTGAATCGCCTTACCGTCCCGCTCCGTCCAAGCCTCCTGCTTGGTGATCTCGACCCCGTGTTCCACGGTCAGCGGGTAATGCGTCATGATCTCCGCCCCGATGCGGTCCTTGAGCGGCGTGATGATCTTGCCGCGCGCGGTGTAGTCCTCCGGGTTTGCCGAAAACACCAGGAGCACGTCCAGCGGCAGCCGGATGGGATACCCTTTGATCTGGATATCGCCTTCCTGCATGATGTTGAACAGGCCCACCTGGATCTTGCCCGCGAGATCCGGCAGTTCGTTGATGGCGAAGATCCCGCGGTTGCTGCGCGGCAGCAGGCCGTAGTGAATGGTCAGCTCGTCCGACAGCAAGTGCCCGCCCCGCGCCGCCTTGATGGGATCCACGTCGCCGATAATGTCCGCGATGGTCACGTCCGGCGTCGCCAGCTTCTCCACGTAGCGCTGCTCCCGCGGCACCCAATCAATGGGCGCGGCGTCCCCGCACTCCTCCACCAGCTGCCGCCCGTACTTGGAGATGGGCCGGAACGGGTTGTCGTTGATCTCGCTCCCCGCCAAGATGGGAATTTCCTCGTCCAGCAGGTTCACCAGACTGCGCAGAATCCGGCTCTTGGCCTGCCCTCGAAGACCCAGCAAGATGAAGTTGTGCCGCGACAACACCGCGTTGATGACCTGGGGAATCACGGTGTCATCATAACCCCGGATGCCGGGAAAGATCTCCACCCGCGCTTTCAGTTTGGCGATCAGGTTGGCCCGCATCTCATCCTTCACCGACCGCAAATACCGTTCCGGCCGGCCCCACGCGCTTCGCTTGAGTTCGCCCAGCGTGCGCGGCTGCTCACCTCGACTCGGCTTTATCCCCACGCCATCCTCCGTAGCCTGCTGTCATTCTGTGCGCCGGGCCCAGCCGCAGCCTCAGGCCCAAGCTCTACCGGCGCCGTA
>JBBIUN010000007.1:97206-161720 GCA_037440225.1 Gemmatimonadota bacterium
GCCCAAGCTCTACCGGCGCCGTAAGAGGTGCCTGGCAGATATACCCCCGCTGCGAAGCGCCGTTCAAGGCCGCACCGGCCTCGCCTCACCAGCGTGCCAGCCGCACACCCAGCAGTTCGAGCGCCCTCACCCCGCTGCCGGGAACCACCACGCCCGCGCCGCCGGGTATCACCCACGCGGGCGAGCCCTGCGCTCGCTCGAGCAAGTCAACGAGCTCGGCGTCTTCGAAATCCAAAAGCGCAGCCCCCAGTGTGACAGTGCGCGTCCGGCCGGTCAGTTCCTGAAGATAGACCACGACCGCCTCCTCGCGCTTTGCCGGCTCGAGCCCCAGCACCACGACCCCGGGTTGGTCCACCACCAGGAGCCTGCCGAAGCTCGGCAACGTGGCTCCGCCCGTACCCGGAACCGGGGCCGTCACCAGCGGCTCGAGCCCCCAACCGAGGCGCCAAGGTTCCTCCGGCGAAAGTGACCGCCCGGCCGGCATCACGGCGACCCGGTGGCGCCAGAGACCCCGAGGCCCGTAACTCGTCACCAGACCAGAGCCGTCCACCTCGACCGCCGCCCATTCCAAGCTGGCCATCAGCACGGTGCCCGCCTTTCCGGCCAGCCGCACCCACCGTAGCGGAGTGGCCGTACAAGGCGGGGCGGTGCGCTCCCAACCGGCGGGGATCTCCCAGTCCACGGCGTCCACCTCCACGGCGAAGCCGAATTGACAGCCGACCGCCTCCTCGCCGCTCACCTCCACCTGGTTGACCAGATCCACGAAGGGGAGGGTCTCGTACACGGTGACGGTGGTGCGAACCATTCCCCCGCGGGCCCAGCGACGCTGAGCCACGATCCGCGCCCCCACGCCCGGCAGGTACTGGCGCGCGAATCCCTCGAGTCGCGCGCCGCTCATGGCGTTGAGGCCGTGCGGCGAGCCCACCCATTCCCTCCCGTCCGCCGAGATCAACGACTTCACGGCGCCGCTGGCGGGATCCAAGGTAACCGCAAACTGTTTCGTCTCGACGGTCAGGGAACCGCTCTCCCCCGCACATGGCCTCCATCCCCCGCCGCCGCTCCCCAGCGGGATGTAGGCGTACCCCAGGGGCGGAACGTCGGTCACCATGCGCTCGGATCCGTCCGCCAGGCGGGCCACATCGGAGCGGACATAGGAAGTGGGATTGAACACCAGCGTGCCGGGCAGGGGAAAGGCCAGTTGCTGGGCGATGGCCTCGAGGCCCGACGCTCGCCGCTCCGGCAACACCCGCACCAGCGTCTCGATCATCGCCGCGGCTCGCCGGTCCCGCTCGGCGGCGCGAAGCGCGGCCTGCGCGCCGGCCGCGGCGAGCGAAGGAGGGACGCTCGCCGTGGTGACGGACGGCGGTCGCACCGGTAAGGCTGCTTCCCCGCCGGCGCCGGCCTGGCGGAGCAGCGCCTCCGCTCCGCTCGTCACAAACCGGGGATAAGCGAATCGCGCGTTCCATTGGCGCAAGCCGCCCCAGGCTTCGGTCAGCTCCTCGAGCGAGGTCGAGACCAGCACCGCCAGCCGCTCGCCGCTTGGGTCCTGGCCGCCGCTCCTCCCGCGCGCTTTGGCCCGAGGGCCTTCCCGCTTGCCACCCGCCGCGCTGCCGAGGTCCGGTGCCACAGCTAGCCACCGTTCCACCGAGGCCGCCAGGCGATCGAGACCGCCGCGCACCGCGAGGGCCGATGCCGAGCTGCGTTCGGTGAGCGCCACGACCTCCACCAGCGAACCGTCGCGCCCCTGCCAGCGGTAGTGCCCGGTCTCCGGCGCCCGGAGCCACAAGACCGCAGCGATCCCGCTTCCCGCCAGGACGGTGGGCAGCGTCGCGAGGTCCGACTTGCCCTCGCCCAGCACCGCGATCGGACTGAGCGGGAGATCCCACGCCGTAGCCGCGCGCCGCGCCGCTTCGACTTGGCGGAGGAACGGAAGCTCGCCGCCTGGCGCACCCCAACCAGCCGGCAAGGGATTGATCGCCGCTCCCATCGTTTTCAGGAGGCCGAGTTGCACCGCGCGGGGGAGAGGAGCCAGGCTGTCCACGGCCCCAGCCAGCTCCTCGGGGTCCAGCACCGCCACCCACCACACCGTCCAGCGTGGCGCCGGCGCCAGCTCGTGCCACGTCACCAGCGGCCGCGAAAGCCCGGGCGCCGCCAGTTCGGTGCGGAACCTCTTGAGTGCCGCCACCGGAAGCCACAGCTCTCCGTACAACCGCCCCTCGCCGGACGGCAACACGCCGGCCGTGCCGAGGGGCCGGCGTGCGGCATCGAAGGCGCGCAGCCGGCCGGCTGGAGCCTCGAGGCCCGCCACCACGAAACGCACCAGGCACCACTCGCCGTCAGGTTGCGCGTAGAACGGCGTCGCAGCCGCCGTGACGGTGGCCTCCCGCTCTTGCGGGCTGCGCGCGCCGGCCAGGAGCGCGCCCGCCGCGGCGAGCAGGCGGAGGAACTCGCGACGATCGGATTCGAGCATGATGCGATGGAGGCGGAATAGCGGCGGGGGAGGGCCCGCGAGCGCTCGCCTTAAATCATCTCCGGGAAGGGAAGGGGCACGATGTGCGCCGTGGCCCGGAAGGCAATGACTCGTCCCCTGCGGTTGGCCTCTCGCCGGATCTTGGCCAAGCCCACGAACCGCTCGAACGGCGGCACCCAGGCCACACTGGTCACCCGGCCCACCACTCGATCCTCCGCCACCACCGTGGGCGCCGCGCGCAAGTTGGGCGGCGCAGTCCACCAGAGCCCCGCCATGACGCGGTTGACGTGCCCGCGGAAATGCACCCGGGCCACGGTCTCCTGCCCGGTGTAGCAGCCTTTGGTGTAAGAGACTCCATCCAGGTCGTCGAAGCGGACCTCTTGCGGCAAGGTCTTCTCGTCAATCTCCGCGCCCAGCCGCGGCCAGCCGGCAAGGATCCGCGCGATCTCGAGGGCCCTGGGACCGGCTTCCCGCGCACCTGCTGCGCCGAGGGCCTGTTTGATGGCGGGCCAGCGGTCGGCTTCGGCGTGCAGCTCCAACCCGAAAGGGGCGGCCGCCTGGGGCCGCGCGGCGAGCACCGCCGCACCAGCCACCTCGCACGAAGCGCTTCGCCCCGGTTCCGGCACCGGGAGCCCCGCGCTGGCAGCCACTTCCAGGGCCCGCGGTCCCGCCAGCCTCCAGACCTCGATCGTCGGCCGCGAGGCGGGCCGCGCCAGCCGCGGCGGCAGGGATTTCTGCAGCACCAGATCCACCGCCGCTCTGCCGTCCGATGGGACCACCAAGAAGACGCTGCCCTCCCGGCGCAGCGTCCAGAGATCGCTCAGGATCATGCCCTTAGGGGACAACACGGCTCCGTAGAGGAACGCCCCGTCCCCGGGGCGCTGGAGGTCGTTGGTGAACAGGCCCTGCAGGCAGTCGAGCGCGCCGGGTCCGGTCACTTCGATCACCTCGGCGGCCACCGGTGCCAGAGCCGCCGCGTCCAGCACGGCTTCGGCGTCCGCGTCGGGTACGCTCCCTTGCTCTACGAGGTATGGGGCCGATGACGAGGCTGGGGTCATGATCTACTCCCAATAATAACCCGCTCGCGCATAGGAGCGGTCCAGCAGCTCGACCGGGTGGACCACGGGCAGACCGAGCCCAACCGCCCGCAGTCCGGCTCCGATCTGCATGATGCACCCGGGATTTCCCGTGGCCACCACGTCCGGGCGCACCTGCCTGAGCGCCTCGATCTTACGCCGCAGCACCGCCCGCGACAACGTAGGTTGCGTGAGGGAGTAGCTGCCCGCACTGCCGCAGCAGAGGTCGGCTTCCTCGTGCCGCACCAGGCGAAGCTCGGGTATCGCTTCCAGGACGCGAAGCGGGGCCTGGGAGACCCGCTGCGCGTGCAGCAGGTGGCAGGGCGGATCGTAGGCCACCGCGAGCGGCAGGGGGCCGCCTCGCTCGGGGCCCTGGGCGGCCAGCGCCTCGGTGACATCCACCACTCGGGCGGCGAATCGAGCTGCCGCCTCCGCGAGTGGGTCCCCTACCAGCAAACGCGGATACTCGCGCATCATCGCCCCGCAGCCCGCGCTGTTCACCACGATCGCCGCATCCGGCGCCTGCTCGAAAGCGACCACGTTGGCCCGCGCCAGCTCCCTGGCTCCCTGGTGAAGCCCGGCGTGCGCGTGGAGCGCGCCGCAGCAGCCCTGGCCCGAAACCTCCACCAACCGGTAGCCGTTGGCCCCCAGCGTCCGTTCGGTCGCCCGGTGGACGTGGCCAAAGAGGCCCTGCATGATGCAGCCTTCGAAGAGCGCCGCCACCCGGCCGGCGCGTGCGGGCTTCGCAGCCGCCGGTGGACCCTCAGGAGAGAGCCTGCGCTGAGAACCGTGGCCTGGTCCCTCCGAAGGCTTCCGCCCGTCCCGCCACGGGACGGTGGCTGCCAGCATCCCCGCGAGAAAGCCGGAGCGCGACTCGCCGGCCAGCCAACCGGCCAGGGGCCGGGCCGCCCGCGCCAAGCTCGACCACGGCCTGCGCCAGCGCGGCTCCGCCAGCAGCGTCGCGGTCCATCGCGCCGCGGCCGCGACCGGCCGGCGTTCCGCGATCAAGCTGCGGCTGGCCTCCAGCGCCTCGCCGTACCGCACGCCCGAAGGACATACCGGTTCGCAGCCCCGGCATCCTAGGCAACGGTCCAAATGCATCACCAGTGCGGGATCGCCGGCATCCACGTCGCCCCGTGCCAGGGCGCGCATCAGCACGATCCGGCCCCGGGGACTGTCGCTCTCGTCGCCCGTGACCAAGAACGTGGGGCAACTCTGGAGGCAGAAACCGCAGTGCACGCAGGGATCGAGTCCCGCAAACGCCTGTGCCGTCATCGCCAGTCCGGCGCCGGATGCGGATCAGTTCCTGCGCCCGTTCCGGGGTGTTCCGCAAATACCTGCGCCGTCATCGCCAGTCCGACGGCGGGAGCACCAGGACGCCCGCGGGGTCGAACGCTTCTCTCAAGGCGCGCACCAGAGAGCCCACTCCCTCACGATAGGCTCCAAAGTGGCCCACCTCTTCGCGCAAGCCCCACGGCGCCCGCTCCAGCGTGACCGGCATCTCCTGCTGGGCCGCCGCATGGCGCAGCAGGCGGAGTCGCTGGGCGGCTGCCTCGCCGGCCCACCGCAAGACCCCGGCGCCAATGCTCGCCATGACCCAGTGTTCGTCGAGATGGTGGGCCAAGAGGTCCAGCGCTTCATCCATGGCGGCAGGCAGCACGCCGATCCTCAAGGTCACCGGATGGCGCGCGGCTTCGCTCAACGCCGCGCGCCAGAAGCGATGGGCTTGGGCGGCTTCCAGGGGCTCCCAAACCAAGCCCGCCGCTCCGCTAGTGGCCAGCCGGTCCGCCTCCACCGCCGCCGGCGTCCCCAGGTGCCGTACCGCCAGCGTCCACGCCTGCCGCCGGGCGGCGAGCGGCGAGAGCAGCTCCAACGCTCCGGGAGTCACCCCCGCTTCGAGAATGGCCCGGGCCGTATCCACCAGCGCGTCTCGCTCGCCCGAGGCCACCAGCGTCAGGTCCGCCCGCGGCACCGCCCGCAGCCGCAGGTTCAGCGAGGTCACCACCCCGAACGAACCAAAGCTCCCCGCCGCCAGCTTGGTGAGGTCGTAGCCCGCCACGTTCTTGACCACCCGCCCGCCGGCTCGCACCAGCCTGCCCTCGCCGGTCACCAAGGTCACACCCAGCACCAGTTCGCGCACCGCGCCGAATCCCGTGCGCAACGGGCCGGCCGTCGCCGTGGCCACCACGCTGCCCACCGATCGGCCTTCCCCTGGAGGGTCAGCCGCCACCCAGGCCCCGTGCTCGGCCAGCGCGCGCTGGAGATCGTCCCACGGGACACCGGCCTCCACGGTCGCCACCAAGTCCGCCGCGTCGAGGCGCGAGACGCGCTCCAGACCTCGCGTGCTCAACGCCAAGTCCGCCGGAGCATCCGCCGGTACCCAGGAGCCGTGGCCTTCCACGCGCACCCGCCAGCCCTCCTGAGCCGCTGCCTGGAGGACCAAAGCCACTCCTTCCTCGGTGCGAGGGGCGGCCCGGGGCATGCCGGCGGCGTCGGTGTCCACCACCGCCTCCGATCCCAGCAGGGATCGGATGCGCCGCACGATGGCTAACCCTGCTCCAGCCATGACGCCAACTGCTTCGCGGTTTCTTCCACGAACTCCCGCGCCTCTCTCACGTACGGGGCCGCCGCCTCGGCGGTCCACGGACTGGTCAACACGTCGCGCAGGTCCAAAGCCGCCAGCGCCCCGAACCGGCTGGGGAAGGCCTCGCGCACCCGGCGCTGCATCGCCTCCGAGGCCAAGGTGCGCTGCCAGGGTGGCTCCGCCAGCCACACCCGCAGGGTAGCAGCGGCGACCACCGCTGGGTAGGCCGCCTGAAGCGCCCGCCCCCCGTCGCCCGCCTCGAGCTGTCGCTCGGCGGCCGCAACCCGCCTGGTGGCGTCCGCCAATTGCTCCCGAAAGGTGGTCTTCCACCGCGTGGGAACGGCGATCATGCGGCCGGCCCCCCGGCTTCGATCACGCTGGCCGCCCCGCCTCCACCGGCCACCATGGGCGGCCTGCCCCCGGCTGCCAGCCGAGCCCTCCGCCCTCGGCCGGCCCCGCGCCACTCCCGGCAGGCATGGATCGGGATCACCTTGCCGGGGTTCGCCAGCTCGGCCGGATCGAAGACCCGGCGCACCGCCCGCATCGCTGCCAAGCTGTCGGCGTCGAAGACCAGCGGCATGTAGTGCACCTTGTCGCTCCCCACGCCGTGCTCGCCCGTAATCGTGCCGCCGGCTGCAATGCAGGCCGCCATGATCGCGGCGCTGGCTCGCTCCACCCGGCTCAGCTCCCCCGGCACCCGGGCGTCGAACGAAAGATTGGGATGGAGATTGCCGTCGCCCGCGTGGAAAACGTTGCTCACCGTTACCCCGTGTCGCGCGGCAATCTCCGCCACCTGATCCAGGATGTCCGGCAGCGCCGTGCGCGGTACGACCGCGTCCTGCACCAGGAGGTCGGGACTCAGTCGCCCCAGGGCCCCGAACGCCTTCTTGCGCCCCTGCCACAGCCGCGCCCGTTCGTCCTCCGCGGCCGCCGCCCGAATGCCCCGCGCTCCGCAAGCCGCAAGCAGGGCCTCTACCTCTTGGGCCTCGGCCGCCACCGCCGGCTCCGAGGCACCATCGAGTTCGACGATCAATACGGCTGCCGCCTCCGTCGGGTAGCCCGCGGCGTACGCCGAGGCCTCCACCACCCGAATGCAGTTCTGATCCATCATCTCCAGCGCCGCCGGCACCACGCCCGACGCGATGATCCTCGTTACAGCTTCGCTGGCCGCCCGAACGGAGCCAAACGCCGCGAGCAAGGTGCGTACCGCCCGGGCGAGCGGCACCAGCCGGACCGTGATCCGCGTGGCGATGCCAAAGGTTCCCTCGCTGCCCACGAACAAGCCGGCCAAATCGGGTCCCCAGGGCTCGCCCCCGGGCGAGCCCAACACCACCGGCTCGCCGCTGGGGAGCACCACCTCCAGCTCCAAAATATGGTTGGACGTTACGCCGTACTTGAGACAGTGCGGGCCCCCAGCGTTCTCCGCCACGTTGCCTCCCAGCGTGCAGGCGCTCTGCGAAGACGGGTCCGGTGCATAATAGAGGCCAAACGGCCGGGCGGCTTCGGAGAGGCGCGCGTTCACCACCCCGGGCTCCACCACCGCCCGGCGGTTGGCGGCATCAATGGCCAAGATCCGCGTCAGCCGCGTGAGCGCGATCACCACCTGGTCGGCGCCCCCCACCCCACCTCCCGAAAGCCCGGTGCCCGCGCCCCGCGGCACGAACGGAACCCCGTGATGCGCCAAGATGCGTATCACGCGGATCACCTCCTCGCGGGAGCCGGGGAGGATCACCGCGGCCGGCTTGGCTTGGCGAATGGTGAGCCCATCACTGCCGTAGGTCAGAAGCTCCGCTGGCGCGCGGCGCACCCAGCGAGAGCCCACCGCCTGGGTCACGGCCTCCAGGGCCTGCTCCAGGGTGCGAAAGTTCGCCCGCTTGACTGCCATGAGCGCAAAATATACCGCCGCGCTGGCCGCGGCTGGTGCGCCGCCCTGAAATGCAAGACGGCGGCAGGAGCTGCCTGCCGCCGTCTGCTCATGGACCGGAGAACCGCCCTACGCCGCCCAAAACCCCTTGAGCGCCTTGCCGTCCGGGCTCTCCCGCAACTTCTCGAACGCCCGCTCCCGTATCTGGCGGATCCGCTCCCGCGTCACCCCCATGAGGGCCCCGATCTTCTCGAGCGTCATCCCCTCGGTGCCCTCTTCCAGACCGTAATAGAGGTACAGGATCTTCCGCTCCCGCGGCGTGAGGTACTTGCGGAACACCCGGTCAATGAATTCCCGCATCAACTTGCCGTCGGTCTTCTCCTCGATCTCGCCGCCTTCCTGACCGGCGAAGCGCTCGCCCACGGTGGCCGCGTCCCGGTCGGTGCGATCAATCGGCGCATCCAGCGAGACCTCCGCCGCCGTCATCCGCCGCGCACTCCGCACGTTCTCCACCGAATCGTCCAGCGCCCGGGCGATCTCGCTATCCGTAGGCTCCCGGCCCAGCTCCTGCGACAGGTAGGTCTCCGTCCGGGCCATCCGAATGAGCTGGCTGTTTTGGTTGAGCGGGATGCGCACGCTGCGGGTCTGCTCGGCCAGCGCCTTGAGCACCGCTTGGCGCACCCACCAAACCGCATAGGAGATGAACTTGACACCTTGGTCGGGATCGAACTTCTTGACCGCCTTGAGCAACCCTTCGTTGCCGATGGCCACCAGTTCCGAAAGATCGAGTCCGTGACCTTGATACTTCTTTACGTACGAGATCACGAACCGCAAGTTGGCCGTCACCAACCGCTCGGCCGCTTTCTGGTCTCCCCGCCGCGCCCGGCGTGCCAGGCGGCGTTCTTCTTGGGGATCTTGAATCAGGGGAAGCTTCTGGATGTCCTGCAGGTACTGATCGAACGCGCCCGAGGCGCTGACGCGAAAGAACATCTTCGCTTTGCTGGCACGCAACTGGGCCATTCCACGCTCCCCAAAGTTGGGTGGGTACTCCGCACCGGAAGAACCATCCCTCAAACCCGCCAATTTGGCCGGGGGCGAGCGGGCCGAATATAGGACACACCCGTTGGAGCGTCAAGCAAAAAAAGTTTTCAACATCACAAACTGTTCAACGAAAAGCCGTTGCAGACTTTGTCCACTCTCCCGGCCGAGCACCCGATGCACCACCCTCGGGCCCCTGTCCGCAAGCCGTTGCGAATCCACCACTTACACTACGTGGAAATGTTGATGACTTTGCCCAAGTTGTTCAACCTGATGTGGTTAACTCAGGTCGACTCGAGCATGGCACGGATCAGCTCATCAGGGATCTCGACGGTCCAAACTCCGGGAGCGCTCTGGTGCATTTCGCCAAGGGTCTCCGGCAATGCAAACCTGACAGATGCCCTGCGGTTCTTCTTGTCTCGACTCATCACCTCCAAGAGGTCCTCGATCCCGGCGGCGAGCGGCCTCGCCGTCGGCAGGTGGTAGCTCGCCAAAACCTCCCGCAGGTTTGCCTCGGCCGAAGGGTGCGTGACCCCCAGCGCCACGCCCAGTCGCGCCTCATGGGCCATACCCATGGCGACCGCTTCCCCGTGCAAGAGGCCGTAGCCCAGCACCGCTTCGAGCGCGTGCGCTACGGTGTGCCCGAAGTTGAGAATGGCGCGGCGGCCCCGTTCGCGCTCGTCCTGCGCTACGATCTCTGCCTTGATGGCAATGCTCCGCTCGACCACGTGGCGCAGGGCATCGCGCTCGCCGCGGCGTATGGCACCGGCCGCCTGCTCGAGGAAGGCAAAATAGGCTCGGTCCGCAATGGCGCCGTGTTTGATGGCCTCGGCCATGCCCGCGGCCAGGTGCTGAGGCGGCAGGCTTTCCAACGTGGCCAGATCGGCGATGACCAGCTTGGGCTGGTGAAACGCCCCGACCAGGTTCTTGCCGGCGGGCGTATCCACTCCGGTCTTGCCGCCGATCGAGCTGTCAATCATGGCAAGCAGCGTGGTGGGGACCTGCACGTAGGGAATGCCGCGCAGATAGGTGGCGGCCACGAACCCCGCCACGTCACCCACCACCCCGCCCCCCAACGCCACCACCGCCCCGTCGCGTCCCACGCCCGCTGCCAGCAGGCGGTCGGTAAGGTCCGCCCACACCTGGCGCGTCTTGTTCGACTCGCCTGCCGGAAAGGTGGCTACCGTGACCGGCCCCAGTGCGCGCAATGCTCCGGCCAGCGTCTCGGCGTAGCGTGGGCCCACGGTGGAATCGGTGATCACCGCGTAGTGGTAGGCGGGACAGTACTGGGCCAGCCACTCGGCCGCGCGGCCCAGGAGGCGCTCGCCCACCACCACCTGGTAGCCTCCCTCAGGCAGCGGGACGCGCAGGGTCGTAGTCGCTATAGGTGCACCTCGCCCGTGATCACCACGACGGCTTCGCCGCCCACCTCGACCCCGGTGATCTCTCCGCCGTTCCCCACGGTGACGTCTACCGTGATCGAACTCGGGCGGTTGATTTCGTGGCCCTGTTCGACCACGACGCGGGCCACTCCGTCGTGGGGGCGAACCAACCCGTGCCAGACCAGATAGCAGCCCAGCGCCCCTGCCGCGCTGCCCGTGGCCGGATCCTCCGGCACGCCCAGTCCGGGCGCGAACATGCGGCAGTGGACCGTGGCCTCCGGCCGCTCGGTCTCGAGCGTAAAGCACATGGCGCAATCGGTGCCGAACTCTCGAAGCCGGCGGGCCAGCGCCGCGCCGCCGCCTCCGCTAGGCAGGGCCCGGAGATCTGCCAGCGAGCGGATCGGCACCATGAGCTGGGGCAGGGCGGTCGAGACCACCTGGGGCAACGGCGAAGGCGGGACGATATCAGCGGGCCCGCCCAGCAGCAGCCCGAATCCTTCCGACGGCACCGAATCGCCGAACTGAGGATCTGCCTGCGTCATCACCACCCGCCGCACCTGGCCGCTCTCGCAATGGATGTCCACCGGTAGCACTCCGGCGCCGGTTTCCTGGGTCAGGCGAGTCACACCCTCCGGGGCAACGTCCACCGCCCCGCGCGCGGCCAGCAGCCACCAGGTCCCGATCGTGGGATGGCCGGCCAGGGGAATCTCGGCGGCGGGGGTGAAGAACCGCACCCGCCGCGTCGCGACCGAAGAGGGCAGCACGAAGCTGGTTTCCGAGAGATTCATTTCCCGGGCCAGCGCTTGCATCGTGCGGTCGTCCAGCCCGGTGGCCTCGGGAAACACCGCCAGCGGGTTGCCGGCCAGCGGCTCTCGGGTAAAAACGTCGAGCTGCACGAAGGGGTAGCTCGGCATGGACTACCAGGTTTGCTCGCGGACGCCGGCGCGATGGTTGGCCAGCCGCGCCAGCACGAAGAGCAGGTCCGATAGACGGTTCAAGTACGCCAAGATGCTGGGTGGCACGGGTGCCGCCGCGGCCAGCGCCGCCACACTGCGCTCGGCGCGGCGGCAGACCGTGCGGGCGACGTGGAAAAGGGCTCCCTTCGTCGTTCCGCCCGGCAGCGTGAAGGCGGCAAGGGGGGGCAGTTGGGCTTCGGCAACGTCAATGGCCGCCTCCAGCGCGGCCACCCGCTCCGGCCCCACCTGGGCTTTCTCCAGGGCGCGGGCCACCTTCTGCGGCTCCGGGCTGGCGAGGCGGCCGCCTACTGCGAACAGGTCGCGCTGGATGGCTTCCAGCAGCTCTCGCTCGAAATCCACCGGCTGGCAGGCCAATACCAACCCCAAGGCGGCGTTCAGCTCGTCCACGTCGCCGTAGGCGGCTACGCGCGGGTCCGCTTTGGAAACCCGCCCGCCGCCAAACAAGGCGGTCTGGCCCTGATCGCCGGTTCGGGTGTAAATCTTGGCCACGCGGTCCAAGGTAGCACCCGGCCGGGCAATCGGCGACTGGCTCGGGCACGGCGGCAAGGGCGCCGCGCATCGCCGGGGCAGCATCCCACACTGCAGGTCGTCCTGCGGAGGAAGACGCATTGACCACGAGGCAACCGTGCGCGCGCCGCTCAGGGTAGCGGTGGTCGGAGCCGGGCCGGCTGGCTTCTTTGTGGCGCAGCACTTGCTCGCCCGGCCGGGGATCGAGGTGCAGGTGGACCTCTTCGAACGGCTGCCCACGCCCTTCGGGCTGGTGCGCTTCGGCGTGGCTCCGGACCACGAGGAGATCAAGCGGGTCGCCCGGCAATTCGAGAAGACGGCCACCAAGCCCGGGTTCCGATTCTTCGGCAACGTCGAGGTCGGCCGGCACCTCAGGCTGGACGATCTCCGGCGCCACTACCATCAGGTGTGTTTCGCCACGGGCGCCCAGACCGACCGGCGGCTGGGCATCCCCGGCGAAGATCTTCGCGGCAGTCATGCGGCCACCGAGTTCGTGGCCTGGTACAACGGGCACCCTGACTACCGGGAGCGGACCTTCGACCTCTCGGCCGAGCGCGCGGTGGTGGTTGGCGTGGGCAACGTGGCGGTGGACGTCTCGCGCATCCTTTGCCGCACGCCGGAAGAACTCGCCCGAACCGACATCGCCGACTACGCCCTGGCGGCGCTCCGGCTGAGCCGGGTGCGGGAGGTGGTGATGCTGGGGCGCCGGGGCCCGCTGCAGGCCGCCTTCACCAACGCGGAGATCAAGGAACTCGGGGAACTGCCGGCGGCGGATATCGAGGTCCGGCGCGCCGAGGTCGAACTGGATCCCTTGAGCCGGGCGCAGTTGGAACGCTCCCCAGAGCGCAGGGCCCTGGAGCGCAAGCTGGAAATCCTGCGCGAGTTCGCCGCGCGCCCCGGAAGCGGCAAGGCCCGGAAACTGGTCTTGCGCTTCCTGGTCTCTCCGGTGGAGCTGTGCGGCGATGACCGGGGTCGGCTCCGGGCCATCAAGCTGGTGCGGAACCGCCTGGTGGAGGACGGGCGCGGAGGCCTCCGGGCCGAGCCCACGGGCGAGACCGAGGAGATCGAGGCGGGACTGGTGTTCCGGTCCGTGGGCTATCGAGGGGTACCGCTCGAGGACCTCCCGTTCGATGACCGGCGCGGCGTGGTCCCCAACCGGGCCGGCCGGGTGCTCGATCCCGCAACCGGCGAGGTGTTGTGCGGGCTCTACGTGAGCGGTTGGATCAAGCGAGGGCCCACCGGGGTGATCGGGACCAACAAGCCTGATGCCGCCGAGACGGTGGAGGCCATGTTGGAAGACGCAGCCGCCGGTCGCACCTGGGAGCCCGAGCAGCCCGGTCCTGGGGCCGTGGAAGTCCTGCTGCGCAGCCGGCAGCCCATGGTGGTGACCTACGCCGACTGGGTGGCACTCGATCGGATCGAGCAGGCTCGGGGCAAGCTGCTGGGGCGGCCCCGCGTGAAATTCACCTCGGTGCCGGAGATGCTGGCCGCCATCCGGGCCGGCGGGAGCTGAAGCGGCAGGGTGGTGATTACGTTTACCATGCCGTGAGCGATCGCAGGCATGGAAGGGTCCCCATAGGGTCGAGGGCGGACTGGCGGGGTTGGGTCGGCCTCGGGGTGTGGCTCATCGCCCTGCAAGGGCTAACAGGCCGGGCGCTCTCAGCCCAACCGGGCGAACCCGCGCGGCTGGTCATCCGCAGTCTTTCCTTCGAGGGGAACCACGCCCTGGATGACTACACCCTGGGCGTCTCCATCGCCACCAGCCCGTCGTCCTATCTCGCCCGGCAGTGGTGGAGCCGTTGGCTGGGTGCGGGGGACAAACGCTACCTGGACGAAACCGAGTTCCGTCGCGACGTGCTGCGCTTGGTGCTCCTCTATCGGGTGAGCGGCTTCCTTCAGGCTCGGGTGGACACGATCGTCCGGCGCACCAAGGATGCGGTCTCGATCAGGTTCGTCATTTCCGAGGGCCCGCCCGTCCGCGTGCGCGCCATCGAGATTCACGGGGTCGAGGGCATCTTGTCGCCCCGCGATCTGCTGCGCGACCTCCCGCTCGGCGTGGGCGATCCCTTCAACCGCATCCGCTTCGAGTGGGCGGCGGACACCGTTCGGGCCGCGGTGCGCAACCGGGGCTATCCGTTTGCCGAGGTGTTTCGATCCTACGATGTGGACGAAGCCGGCCTGAGCGCCCGCCTGCGCTTCGACATCGAACCGGGGCCCAAGGCCCGGGTGGACACGGTGCTGGTGGAGGGAACCCGCGAGATCGAGCCGGGCGTGGTGCGCCGGATGCTGCCCATCCGTCCGGGTTCCTGGTTCAGCCAATCCGCCCTGTACCTGAGCCAGCGCGAACTGTATCGCCTGGGGATCTTCAGCTACGTGGACGTCCGCCTGGCCGACACGGTCCCGCGGCCCGGCGACTCCACCGTCGCGGTCCGGGTCCAAGTTTCGGAAGGCCGCTTGCGGCACCTGCGCCTGGGAGCGGGCTACGGCACGGTGGACTGCTTCCGGGCCCTCGCCAACTGGACCGGCAGCAACGTCTTCGGCGGGGGCCGGAGCCTGGATCTGTCGGCCCGGGTGTCCAAACTGGGAGCGGGGGCGCCTTTGGGCGCAGGCCTCGAGCGGTTCCCCTGCACCGCCCTGCGGCCCGACACCGCCACGGATCGCTTCAAGATCAACTACAACCTCACGGCCCGCTTCGATGAACCCTTTCTCTTTTCCCGGCTGAACCGCGGCAGCATCGCCTTCTCGGCGGAGCAGCACAGCGAGATCCAGGCGTATCTTCGGCGCGCCGTCGGAGGCACCGTCACGTTCGTGCACCAGTCCCGATGGGACGTGCCGGTAACCGCCGGCTATGCCCTCTCCTTGACGCAAACGTTTGCCGAGCCGGCGGTGTTTTGCGCCTTTCTGAACGTCTGTCGCTTGGAAGACGCGCAGCAATTCACCAGGCGCCGGGTCCAGTCCATGCTGAGCCTGGGGATCGTGCGCGATCGCGCCAATTCCGTGCTGGATCCGACCAGGGGTTCGACCCTCTCGGCGGAACTGCGGTACGCCTCGCGGCTGCTCGGCTCGGACTCCCTGATCCAGTTCGCCAAGGGGGTTGCCGATGGGGCGTGGTACCTCCCGCTGGGCCGGCGCACCACCTTGGCGTGGCGGCTGCGGGCCGGGGGCATTGTCTCGCCGCGACTAGGCTTCACGGGCCAGAGCGTGCGCTACATCCCTCCCTCCGAGCGCTTCTACGCCGGCGGGCCCAACACGGTGCGCGGCTACGGGCAGAATCAGCTGGGGCCCGTGGTCCGCGTGGCCAGCCCGGACCGCCCGGACACGCTCACGGCGGCCACCGGCGGCAATGCACTCCTGCTGGCCAACGCCGAGTTGCGCTTCCCGCTGCCGGGCTTCTGGGGCCGCTTGAGCGGGGCGGCCTTCGTGGACCTGGGCCAGCTGCTCGAGCGCGAAGCCGAACTGCTGACCGTGAAAGACCTCAAGGCGACGCCGGGCTTAGGCCTGCGCGTGGCCACGCTTTTGGGCCCCCTGCGGTTCGACGCGGCCTACAACGGGTACGCCGCGCAGGCGGGGCCGCTGTACCGGCGGGAAGGCCAGTCGCTGATCCTGCTGGACCCGGCGTTCCGCCCCCAGCGCGCCGGCGGCTGGCTCAGGCGGCACCTCACGTTCCACTTTGCCGTGGGGCAGGCCTTTTGAGCGCGCGGCGCTTGGGCCTGTGGTTGGCATCCCTCGCCGCGGGCCTCGGGGGCGGCCTGCTGGGTTTCGCCACCGCCGCACTCGGGACCGGCGCGGGCCGCGACCTCCTGGTACGGGCGGGTCTCGACCTGGCGAACCGGGCCCTCGCCGGGTCCCTCACCGTCTCCCACGTGGGAGGATCCTTCACCCGCGGGCTTTTGGTCCGCGATCTCGTGCTCGCCGATTCCTCGGGCGCGGCCGTGGTTCGGCTGCCGCAAGCGGAGCTTCGCTATCGCCTCCGCGACCTGCTGAGCGGCCGGATCGTGCTGGGGCAGCTCAGGCTCGGCAATCCCGAGGTGGCCTTGATCGAGGACCCCCAAGGGCGGTTCACCCTGGAGCGGGTGCTGGGGCTGGACCGGCCCGGCTCCCAAGGCCCCCGGCCCTTGATTGCCTTCCGCGACGTGGACATTCGGGGTGGTACGGT
This sequence comes from Gemmatimonadota bacterium, assembly GCA_037440225.1. Lineage (GTDB taxonomy): Bacteria > Gemmatimonadota > Gemmatimonadetes > Gemmatimonadales > GWC2-71-9 > JACPAP01. The sequence continues at coordinate 113,261 of JBBIUN010000007.1, forward strand.
GCGGATCCGGCAGGCGGCCCATGCCGCCGCTCAGGCCCCGAGCGAGCGCACCGTCACCGGCTTGAACGCCAGGCTGGCCTACCTCCGGCTTTCCTCGCCGCTTCCCGGCGAGCAGTCGGTACGCGCCGATCTGGACGCGCTCGAGGCCACGATCTCGGAGCCCGCCGTGGCCCTGCGCGGGGCGCGAGGGCGTATCGAGCTGATAGACCATTCCCTGGTCCTGGATCTCGAGGAAGCCCGCCTGAGCGCCACCGTGGCGAGCCTCGAAGGCACCATCCGGTGGCCGGCCGATACCTTGCTCTTCGATCTCGAAGCCGAGGCCAGTCGCCTCGCTACCGAGGACCTGCGGTGGCTCCTGCCCGAATTGCCTTCCGGCTTGAGGGGGAGAGGCAAGGCCGCCATCCATTCCCCGAGCGGCGATGTGCTGGAGTTGAGACTCAGCGATCTGGCCGTGAGCGGCCGCGGGGGCGGGGGGAGCCTCCGGGGCACCCTGGGGCTGATTCTGGGACCGGGAACACAAAGGACCCTGCTCCCCACCGATCTCGAGACGGAGAACTTCGACCTCGAGTACCTGCGGCCCCTCCTGGATACGCTGCCCGTCGCCGGCCGGCTGAGCGGCCGCCTCCGCGCCCAGGGTCCGGAGGAACGGCTCTCCGTGGCGGTGGATTGGACCTTTCGCGATTCCCTGGTTGCCGGCTGGCCGGTCTCTCATGTGGTGGGCGACGGCGTGGTCTCCCTCCACGTGCCGGGGGATTTCGTCTTCCAGCACTTTGCGCTTCGGGAAGCCCAGTTGGATCTGGGCACGGTTCGCCGGCTGGTGCCCATCGGCTTGGTCGGGCGACTGGATGCCGCAGGGACGTTGACCGGCCCCTGGCGGGAGGTGGCCTTCAGCGGGACCATCCGCCACCAAGATGCTCCCTTGGCTCCCACTCGCGCGCGCGGCGTGGTCCGCTGGGACGGGCGCTCCGAGCCGATCGGCCTGTGGGCCGATCTCTCGCTCGACTCCCTGGCGCTCGATGGGCTGGGGAGCAGCTTCCCCGTCCTGGGAGTTGGCGGAGCGCTGGGCGGGGACATCCGCGTGAGCGGCAAGCTCGATTCCTTGGACCTCGAGGCTCACCTGGCAGGGGCCGGTGGCGCGTTCCAGGCGCGCGGCGCGCTGTTCTTCTCGGGGTCAGCCTGGGGCGCCCGGACTTTGGAGGTCGAGTTCAGCGGCCTCGACCTCGAGGCCTTGAAGCCGGCCTGGCCGCCTTCCAGCCTTCGCGGCCGGCTCCGCGGCCACTTCCTCCTGGATTCGGCGCTGGCACCCCAAGCCGCGGGGAGGCTCGATCTCGCCGCCTCGCGCCTAGCCGGCGTGGCCCTCGACTCGCTCATCTCCCGCTTCAGGCTGGCCGATTCGTCACTCTCGGTGGACACCCTGGTGTTGGCCGCCCCCGAATTGCTCCTCCAGGCGGGCGGAGCCGTGGGGCTGGGAGCGGAGCGAGCCGATACGCTCAAGGCCTGGGCCCGGACCGATTCGCTGGGGGTGCTGGAACCGTTGCTCCGCTGGCTCAACCCCGCTTTGGCCTCGCGCCAGCGCGCCCCCTCGGGCACGGTGGAGGCCAGCGCCACGGTGGTGGGATCGGTGTCCCGCCACACCCTGCGCTTGAACCTGCGGTCGCCGGCGCTGCGGTGGGGCCCGGTGCTCCTGCGATCAGCCAGCCTGAGTACCCGCTGGCGTACCGGCGGAAACGCGTTGGACCTGGATGTGACGGCGGACTCGGCAGGATGGGAACGGTTCGCCGTCTCTGCCCTGGAGGCTCGCGCAGCGGGGCGACGAGATTCGCTCGAGTGGTTCACCCGGGGGCGCTGGGGCGAGCATGCGGCCTGGATCGCCGGCGGGCGGCTGGCCGCGGAGGATGCCGGCACCGTGGTCGCGGTGGACTCGCTGGGCGTGTTGCTGCCGTCGGAGGTGTGGTTCCTCGACCAGGGCTCGCGGCTGGCGCTGAGGGACAGCGCCGTCGTGCTGGATTCGATGACCCTGACGAGCGCCAGCGGCGGGGGCCGGCTGGCCCTCGCGGGCGCACTGCCTCGCTCGGGGAGCGCCGAGCTGCGGTTGGCGTTGGAGCACCTGCCGCTTCAGGATCTGTGGGCCGCGTGGCAGGGGGATCCCCGGGACATTGACGGCGCGCTGAGCGGTACCCTGCGCCTGACCGGTACCGCGGCGGCGCCTTCCATGCAAGGCCGGCTGGCTCTCCAGCAGTTCGCCTTCCGGGGCTTCCGAGCGCCTTATCTCGACGGCGAGTTCCGCTATGAGGGCGAGCGGCTGGGAGGCCAGTTCGCGCTCTGGCAGAGCGGCGAGCGCGTGCTGGCGATCTCCCTGGACCTGCCGGTCAATCTGGCCTTGAGCGGTGCTCCCCCCCAGCGCCGGCGGCCGGGGCCGCTGGCGATCCGGGTACGCGCCGATTCGGTGGACCTGGGATTCGTGGAGGCCATGGTGCCGGTGGCGCGCCAGACCGGGGGTCGGCTATGGGCCGACGTCGGTGTTGCGGGCACCTGGGAACACCCCCAGCTCACCGGGACGGTGGCGGTGCGCGACGGGGCGGCCACGTTTCCCGCCCTGGGCGTGCGCCACCAGGCGCTGTACGGTCGGCTCCGCTTGGTAGGAGACACCATTCGGGTGGACAGCCTCTCGCTGCGCAGCGGGGACGGCCTGGCGGTGGTGGGAGGCTTCGTGCGCCTGGCCGAGCTGACTCGCCCGCTGCTCGACCTCTCCATCAGGGCCGACAACTTCCGCATGATGGACGTGCGGGACTACCTGTCCTTTACGGCCTCCGGGGCGGTCACGCTCAGGGGGCCGGTGTACGGCGCGGTGCTGACCGGCAGCGGCACCGTTCCGCGGGGCGTGCTGTCGTTCACCGACCTCATTGCCAAGCAGGTGATCAGCCTGGAAGACACGCGCTACGCCGACATCGTGGATACGTCATGGGTCCGGCGCCAGGGATTAGGCGAGGCGTTCGAGAACCGCTTCCTCGACAGCCTCCGCATGGACAGCCTGGTGTTGACCATGGGCTCCGACGTGTGGATGCGGTCCAGCGAGGCCAATATCCAGCTCGCCGGCCGGCTCACGGTGAGCAAGCAGGCCGGCCGCTACCGGCTGGACGGCACGCTCGAAACCCCTCGCGGCACCTATCGCCTGCCACTGACCAGCGGGGTCACCAGCGAATTCGTGGTGACCAGAGGACAGCTCCAGTACTTCGGCACCCCGGACTTGAATGCCGCGGTGGACATCGAGGCGCGGCACGTGGTGCGGCAGCGCGATCAGAACGTCACCGTGACGGTGCACATCGGAGGGACACTCTACACCCCCCGGCTCACGTTCACCAGCGATATCCGGCCGCCCATATCGGAGACCGAGATCATCTCCCTGCTGCTGTTCGGCACCTCGAGCCTTCAGGCGCTGGCCGAGAACGCCGGGAACGCCGCGCTCTTGCGGACCACGATGTCCCGCCTGGCGGCCTCCCGGCTCGCCGGAGCGGTCTCGGGCCAACTGGAGCGTTCCCTGATCAGCGACCTGGGCATTCCTCTAGATTTCGTGCAGATCCGGCCGGGGGAAGGCATTGGCGGGGGCGGGGCGGGCCCGCTGACGGGGATGGAGATCGCCTTGGGCAAACAGGTGTCGCTCTTCGGGCTGCCCATGTTCGTGACGGCCAGCCCCAGGATCTGCCCCCAGCAGGCGCTGGGCGTAGACCTGGGCGCGAGCGCCGAGCTGCGCCTGGGCTCGCAGTGGCTGCTGGCGGCCAGCCGCGATCCGGTGGGGAGCTGCGGCTTCGTGGCACCCCTGGGCCTGCCGGTGCGCTACCAACTCGGCCTGGACCTGCTGTGGGAGAGGAGCTACTGATGGCCCGCGTGCTCCTGATCACGAATCCGGCCGCAGCCCGAAGCGATCCCAAGGTCATCGCCGCGGTGAGCCGCGTGTTGACTCGCCGCGGACTTCAGGTTGACGTGGTGGGGACGACTCGCCCGGATCAAGCCGGGGAGCTGGCGCGGCAGGGTGTTCGCGAGGGCTGCGAGATCGTCGCCGTGTACGGCGGCGACGGCACCACCATGCGCGCCGTGCGCGGCTTGGTGGGCACGACGGCCACCCTAGGGCTGATTCCCGGCGGGACCGGCAACCTGCTGGCGGGAAACCTCCGGATTCCGCGGAACCCCAAGAAGGCCGCCGAGGTCCTGGCCACCGGCAAGGTGCGGGCCATTGACCTGGGTCGAGTGGAGCGCGGAGATGGACTCCACTACTTCGCCGTCAACTGCGGGGCGGGATTCGACGCGGAGCTGATGGCTGCCACCACCGAAGCAGCCAAGCGCCGCTGGGGCATGGGGGCGTACGTGGCCCAGGCCTGGCACCGGCTGAGCGACGTCTCGAGTGTCCCGCACCGGATCGTGGTGGACGGCCAGGCGCGCGAGACCCGGGCCGCCACCGTCTTGGTGGCCAACTGTGGTGAGCTGGTTCCCCCCTTCGTGCGACTCAAAGCGGGTATCCTCCCCGACGACGGCTGGCTCGATGTGGTCGTCTTGCGCGCCACGGGCCTGGTAGATGGCATGGGGGTCTTCTGGCGACTGGTCTCCGGCAGCGGCGACAGCCGGGGCCGCATCGCCTATGCGCGAGGTCGCTCCGTGAGCGTCGAGACCGACCCCCCGCGGCCGGTTCAGCTCGACGGCGAGCCTGCGGGTAGGACGCCGGTGCAGGCGGAGGTCATGCCGGGCGCCATCCGCGTGCTGGTCCCGGCCGGCGACTGACCGGTCGGCGACTTGAGGGATAGCTTTGAGCCCACGTCACCACGCGGCCGCCGCGATGATCAGCCGGGAGGAAAGGTGCCCAAAGAACTCGACGTGATGGTCTGCCGAGCCTGCGGCAACGAAGAGCGGGCTTCCGAAGGCTACCCCTGCGAAGGGTGCGGCACGTTCATCTGCTTGATCTGCACCATGCGCGGGGTGACCAAGTGCAAGCAGTGCGCCGCGCAGGCCGAGAGCGCGGGTCCACCTCCTCCAGCCCCATGAGCTACCCGCCGGGCCCGGCCCATCCGGCTCGCCGAGTGCCGCCGGCGGGCGAGGATTGACGTTCGGGTTCCCCGTGTCCGCCCCCTTGCGTTCGTCGCTCACCTCCGTCCCCGGGCTGTCGGTCGGCCACTACAGTGATCCCGAAGCCCAGACCGGATTGACCGTGGTTCTGGGTCCGCCCCAAGGGATGCGGGCGGCCGCCTACGTGCGGGGCAGGGCCACCGGCACCCGCGAGTTGGACGCGCTCTCGCCCGAGCACCTGGTGCCGGCTATCCACGCCATCCTGCTCACTGGGGGATCGGCTTACGGCTTGGGCGCCGCCGACGGCGTCATGCGCTGGCTGTCCGAGCGCGGCCGCGGCTTCAACGTGGGCGTGGGAGTGGTGCCCATCGTCCCCGCCGCGGTGATCTTCGATCTCGCTCCGCTGGGCCGGGCGGATCGCTGGCCCACGCCGGAACATGCCTACGCCGCTTGCGAACAGGCCGGCTCGGATCCCGAAGAAGGCTCGGTGGGTGCCGGCACCGGCGCGACGGTGGGCAAGGTGCTGGGAACGGGGGGCGCCATGAAGGGGGGCTTGGGGCTCTGGGCTGCGCGGAGTGGCCCGGTGGTGGTGGGGGCGCTGGCCGTGGTGAATGCCTTTGGCGACGTGCGCGACGCCACGGGCCGGATCATCGCGGGTGCCCGGGGACCGTCGGGATTCGTGGATACCGCCCGGTACCTGGCTGCCGGGGGCGCGCCGGGCGGGAGCTTCGCGCGGGCCGGCGCCAACACCACCTTGGTCGTGGTGGGAACCAACGCGCACCTGGACCGGCTCCAACTTCGAGCCGTGGCGCGCGCCGCGGCCGACGCCCTGGCTCGCCACATCACGCCCGTGGGCACCCCCTTCGATGGCGACGTGGTGTTCGCCGTTTCCGCCGGCGACCAGCCGGTAGCGTCGCCGCTCATGATCGAACTGCTGGGCCAGGAGGCGGTAGGCGGGGCCATCGAGCGGGCGGTGAGATTGGCCAAGGGGACCAGGGAAGTGCCCGGGCTGGCCGACTGAGGCCTCGCCGCGCGGCTATTTTTATGGGGTATGGCCAAGCTGGTCTTGTTCGATATTGACGGCACCCTGTTGTGGACCGATGGGGCGGGCCGCCGAGCCATCCAGGCGGCCCTGCTGGCCGAAAGCGGCACGGCGGGCCCGATCGAGAACTATCGCTTCGACGGCAAGACCGATCCCCAGATCATCCGCGAGCTGTTGACGGCCGCGGGCCACCCGCTGGCCGACGACCTCCAGCACCAAGACCGAGTCTGCCGGCGTTACTTGAGCCTGTTGGCCGCCGAACTCGAGGCGAGTGCCGGGCGCAGTCATCTCTATCCCGGCGTGGTCGAACTGCTGGAACTGCTCGAACGGCGGCGCGACACCGTGGTGGGCCTCCTGACGGGGAACCTGGCCCAAGGAGCGGCGCTCAAGCTTAAAGCCGTGGGCCTGGACCCCGCCCGCTTCCAAGTGGGCGCCTACGGGTCGGACGCCGCGGATCGAACCCGCCTGCCGGCCATCGCGGTGCGGCGAGCCGGAGACCTCATGGGTCGAGTGGTCCGAGGCAGCGACGTGGTCATCATGGGGGATACCCCCGCGGACATGACCTGCGGGCGTTCGATCGGGGCTCGCGCCATCGGCGTGGCGACCGGGTTCTACGGCACCGCGGAACTCTTGGCCGCCGGCGCCTACGCCGCCTTCGATTCGTTCGCCGACACGAGGCCGGTACTCGACGCCGTGTATGCATGAGCAGCCCCAAGCTCCTGCTCCCGCTTCGGATCCCTGAACTGGGTCCTTTCTTCGGCAAGCTGGTGACCGGTACCGGCCGGACCCCGGGCGGCCTGGCGCTGGATGCACTGAGGTACCGCTTGGTGAGTCGGATCATCGAGCAGGCAGGCGAAGCCCGGCGGCTTGCAGCCAACGAGGAACGAGCCGCGGCAGTGGCCGCCATCGGGCGGGCCACGTGGCTGGCGGCTTGGGAAGAGGCGGTCCAGTCGGTGGCGGAAGCGCTGGCCAGCGAGATCGACCGCCGCTTGGATGCCGAGGCGCGAGCCGTGCGCCTGCCCCGGCGACTCGCGCGGCGGGTGGCGCTGGACCGGGCTGAGCGGCGGGCCATGGCGGCCCGGTTGGGCTCCAGCGGGGCGATCCTGATTCCAGCCCTGGACGAATTGGCCCGGCGGGGCGAGGCAGCGCGCGGCGCCACGGCGCTGGAGCGAGAGCTGGTCTTGTCCTGGCAGGATGCGCTCCGCACCGCGGCGCGGCGGCTGGAGGCTGCCTGGCTGAATCTGGAAGAGGCCGTGGAGCGAGAAGCCGGGCGGTGGCAAGAGGTGGCAGATCGAGTGGCCCGTTGGCGTAGGCCCCTGTGGCCGGTGGTCGCGGTGGGCGCTCTGGCCACCGCACTGGCTGCCTGGTTTGGGCTGGCCTACGGCGGCTACCTCTCCGCCCCCCGCTGGCTGATGCGACTCTGGGACCAGGCGGCCGGCCGCCTGTGACGCCGCTCGGGGTGGGGATTGACGTGGTGGACGTCGCGCGGGTGGAGCGCCTGCTGAGACGCTCGGGCGAGCGCGCGCTACTGCGGCTCCTCACCGCGGGAGAGCGCGCCTACTGCGTGGCGCAGCCAGAGCCCGCCCCGCACGTTGCCGCCCGAATCGCAGCCAAGGAAGCAGCCTTCAAGGCCTTTCAATCCGGGGGCGCGCGCGGCCTCGTGAGCTGGCGAGAGATCGAGGTGCGGCGCGCCGACCACGGGGAGCCTACGCTCCTGTTCCACGATCGGGCACGGCTTTTGGCTCAGCAACTCGGCGTGTGCCGGGTGCTGGTCTCGCTGTCGCATTCCCGGCTCCAGGCTGCGGCCATCGTGCTCCTGCTGTCCTGAGCTGGCAGATCGGGCAGCGTCCCACCGCTCAGCTCCGGCTCAGCCGTTGCCTTTACCCATCCGCTTGTCTACAATTCGACTCCCGAATCTTTTGAGAACCATTCTCAAGGCATTTGAGCCAAGGCATGCGGTACGTCTTCCTCATCATAATCAGCTCGGCTGCTTGGGCCCCGGCGCTCTGGGCCCAGGGTGTCGCGGAGTCAGCCCGGCGCGTCGCGGCTATCGCTTCGCTGGCGGTGGACGAATACCGCTTGGGCGTTCAAGGCGCCCGGGTGGTGAGCCCGGTGGAGTTGGCGGAGGCGCGGCGGTTCCTGGAAGAGGCGCGCGCTGCGGTCCAGTCTCTGCCGGTAGGGGTGTCGGCCCCTGCGGCCGCGCTGCTGGACACGCTGATCGCTCAAGTAGACCGGCGCGCGCCGGCCGAGTCGTTGGTTGGGGCCGTGGCCCGGTTGCGGTCCCAGCTTGCGGCGGGTTTGGGCGTGGATCTCGATCCCTTTCCCGAGCAGCCGCCTTCTCTCGCGGTGGGGCGGGGAATCTACCAGGCGCGCTGTGCAGGCTGCCACGGCCTCTCGGGGCGGGGCGATGGTCCCCTGGGCCGAGGGCTTGAGCCCCCACCGGCGGCGCTGGCCGCGGGGCGAGGAAACAGCAGCCCGCTCGAGTTCTTCCGGAAGATCAGCGTCGGCGTGGCGGGGACGGCGATGCCGGGTTTTGCGGGTGAACTCGCGCCCCAAGATCGCTGGGCAGTGGCTTTGTATGCCTATGGCTTGAGGTATTCGGAGGCTCAGCGAGAGCGGGGCTCGCGGCTGCTCCGAGACCGGTGCCCAGCGTGCCTGGTGAGGGTGAGCGGTTTTGCTGAGACTGCCGCCTTGAGCGACGATTCGCTGGGCGTGCTGCTGGCCGGGGAGTTAGAGCGCGCGCCGGACGATTCCCTGGTCCGCGAGGCGGTGGCGTTCGCCCGACTGGCGGGGGCGCTGGAGGAACTCGGAGCGGACCGGCGGTTGCTGGCCGCCAGGGTGTTGGGGGAGACGCGCCGGCAGGTGGGGGAAGCCGTCCGTGCGGTAGAGGCGGGGGATCGTGCTGGTGCCCTCCGGCGGCTGGTGGATGCCTACCTGGTGTTCGAGCGGGTGGAGGCTGGGTTGCGGGCGCGGCGCCCGCGTGCGGCCGCCGAGGCGGAGGCAGCCTTTGCGGCATTGCGGGGGGCAGCGGCGGAGGCTCCGGTGGAGGTGGTGCGGGACGCGGCCGCCCGGGTGGACGGGGCATTGGTCCTGGCGGGTGAGGAGTTGGCGGCCACCGCCTCGCCGCGCATCCTGTTTGCCCAGTCGCTGGTGATCATGTTGCGGGAGGGCTTCGAGGCCATTCTGGTGATCGGGGCGCTGGTGGCGTTCCTGGTCCGGGCCGGCGCCGCTGAGCGGAAGCGGGAGGTTGGGCTGGGCGCGGTGTGGGCGGTGGGGGCGAGCCTGCTCACCGCCCTGGGTTTTGCGACCATCTTCCGCAGGGCCCGCGCCTCGCAGGAGGCGCTGGAAGGCTTGACCATGCTCGTCGCGGCCGCGGTGCTGTTTTGGGTGTCCTACTGGCTGGTTTCCAAGATCGAACTCAAGAAGTGGCAGGCCTTCGTGGCTCGGCGGATGGGGCAGGCGTTGTCCCGGCGCAGTGCTCTGGCGCTGGCGGCCGTGGCGTTTCTCGCGGTGTATCGCGAAGGCTTCGAGACGGTGTTGTTCTACGCCGCCCTGTTTGCCAGCGCGGGCCAGGCACCCGGAGCCGCGGCTGCGATCGTGGCGGGGATCGGTTTGGGGGCGTTGGGCCTGGGCGCAGTGTACGCCTTGATGCAGCGCTACGGGACCCGCTTGGCCTTGAAGCCCTTCTTCGGCGTCACCAGCGGCTTGCTCTACCTCATGGCGTTTAGCTTCGCCGGCCAGGGCATGGCCGAACTGCAGGCGGCGGGGTATGTGCCGGCGACACCGCTGGCCTGGGTACCCACGGTGCCGGCGCTGGGGATCTTCCCCACGTTGCAATCCTTCCTACTGCAAGCCTTGTTGGCGCTGGCGGTGGCGGGGGCTTTAGTGTGGGTGTTTTGGCTGGAGCCCAGGGGGCGGGGAGCGGAGGCGTAGGGCGGGTTCTTGACAGGCATCGCGGTGGGTCCCAATATAGGGGAGTTCGGCTGTCCCCCGGCTTGTATCTCTATTCGGGCCAATGAGATAGTATGCAAGCCCCGGGATTGCTTTTCGGTCTCGAGCGACTGCTAGGGAACGGTCCCACTCAAATCGTAAGCCGGGTTACCAGCTGGCTTTAAAGGAGGTGGTGAGCGGAAGGTCGCTTGGCAATCTGGTGTTTCCGACAAGCCATTGTATTCGGAAACAGGACACAATGCACATCTCGAGGAGGAACCGCAGTATGAGGGCAACCTTAGTGTGGACGCGGCTTGCGGCCGTGGCGGTGGGGGCGTTGGTGCTTGGCCCCAGGCCCGCCGCGGCGCAGCAGGCCACCATCAGCGGCCGCGTGGTGGATGCCCGTTCGGGCCGCCCGGTGCCGGAGGCCACCGTGGCGGTGGTGGGCACGGCGGCGGCAGCCACCACGGACGCCAACGGTCGGTACGTGCTCCGCGACGTGCTTCCCGGGCGGGTGCAGGTACGGGCCTCTCGCATCGGGTACCAGTCGCAGGTGCAGGTGATGACGGTGGCTGCCGGCCAAGCCGCCACGGTGGATTTCGAGATCAACGCCGCGGTGGTTTCGCTGGACGAGGTGGTGGTGACGGCCACCGGGGAGCAGCGGCAGCGGCAGTTGGGCAATGCCATCACCACGGTGCAGGCCGCCGCGGTGGCGGAGGAGGCACCGATCACGGCCTTGAGCGACATGCTGACGGCCCGCGCTCCCAGCGTCGTGGTGCAGCGCTCCAGCGGGCAGGTGGGCAGCGGCACCCGGATTCGGATCCGCGGGGCCAACAGCATTTCCTTGTCCAATGAGCCCCTGGTGTACGTGGATGGCATCCGGGTAGAGACCGGGGTGTCGTCCCTTTCGGTGGGGACCGGCGGTCAGGCGCCCTCCCGGCTGGACGACCTCAATCCTGAGGACATCGAATCCATCGAGATCATCAAGGGCCCCTCGGCGGCCACGCTGTACGGCACCGAGGCGGCCAACGGTGTCATCCGGATCACCACCAAGCGGGGCCGGCCAGGCCGGGCCCGGTGGGTGGCGTATACGGAGCAGGGACTCCTCACGGATCCCAACACTTACCCCACCAACTACCGGGCCTTTGGGCGCTTGATCCCGAGCGGAGCGGTCACCACCAATTGCACGCTCATCTCCGTCTCTCAGGGCCGCTGCCAGCAGGACAGCATCCTGTCCTTCAATCCGCTGGAGGATCCCGAGACCACGCCCATCTCCACCGGGAACCGGCGCCAGCACGGGCTCAACATCTCGGGCGGCATCGATCAGGTGACCTACTTCCTCTCCGGCGAGCTGGAGCGGGAGGTGGGAACCTACCGGCTGCCCAAGACCGTGGAGGACTCCCTGGTCAAGATCCGCGGCGAGCTGCCGGCCAACCAGATCCGGCCCAACACCCTGGATCGAGTGAGCCTGCGCTCGAACATCCGGGCTCAGGCCCGCAGCAACATAGACGTCACGGCGTCGGCGGGTTACGTCACCAGCGATCTCCAGCTGGTCCAGAACGACAACAACTCCTTGGGGATTCTGCCCAGCGCCTTCTTCGGGACTTGGTCCAAGAACGTCAACCGGGGCTGGGGCTTCCGGTTTCCCGAGGAGGTTTTCGCCATCAACACCCGCCAGTCGGTGGACCGGTTCACCGGCAGCCTGAACGGCAACTGGCAGCCCTTCGAATGGCTCACCTTCCGGGGCACGGGTGGGGTGGATGTCACCAGCCGCCTGGACGACCAGTTCTTCCCCACGGGGGAAGTTCCTGCCAGCACCACCCTCTTGGCGGGTCAAAAAACCGCCAACCGGGCGCAGATCTATCAGTACACGGCTGACTTCTCCGGCTCGGCCACGCGGCGGTTGGTGGGCTCGCTCAGCGCGCGGACCTCGGTCGGGGTGCAGTACTTCCGCGATCTGTTCACCTTCAACGGATCCTTTGGCCAGTCGCTTCCGGCGGGCGCCAAGTCGGTGAGCGCCGCGGCGACCTTCCGCGCCAGCGAGGCGACTACCGAGCGGATCACCCTGGGCGGCTTCGTCGAAGAGCAGCTCAATCTCAGCGATCGGCTGTTCCTGACCGGCGCGGTGCGGGTGGATGACAACAGCGCCTTCGGCAAGGACTTTTCAGCCATCAAGTACCCCAAGCTGAGCGGTTCGTGGGTGGTGAGCGAGGAACCGTTCTTCCCGCAGATCTCGTTCTTGTCGTCGCTCAGGTTCCGGGGGGCTTGGGGCCGGACCGGCCTGCAGCCGGGATCTACCGATGCCATCCCCTTCTTCGATCCCGTGGGTGTCACGGATGCCACCGGGGCGGACGCCGTCGGGGTGACGGTGGGCGGGGTGGGCAACCCTAAGCTGGAGCCGGAGCGCTCCACCGAGTTCGAGGGCGGGGCGGACCTGGATCTCTTCTCCGGTCGGATCGGGCTTCAGGCGACCTACTTCCACAAGAAGTCCAGTGGGGCGCTGATTTCGCGGGTGCTGGCCCCCTCGCTGGGGACCGCCGCGAGCCGGTTCGAGAACCTGGGCTCGGTGCTTAACCGCGGCTTCGAAGGTGTGCTGAACGCCCGGGTGGTGGACAGCCGCGACTTGCAGTGGGACCTGACCTTGAGTGGATCCACCTTGCACAACGAGCTGGTGACGCTGGGTGAGGGGATCACGCCGATTTCCTTCGGCATCCAGCAGCACCGGCCGGGGTATCCGGTGGGTGGGTTTTGGCAGCGCCCGATCCGGGCTGTCAACGACGCCAACGGTGACGGGGTGATCGCGCTCTCCGAGGTGACGCTGGGGGATACGGCGGAGTTCCTCGGTGCCCCGCTGCCCACGCGAGAGCTATCCATCTCGAGTGGGATCTCGCTGTTCGACAAGATTCGCATCCAAGGTTTGATGGAATACAAGGGCGGCCACAAGCGGGATGCCGGGACCAAGTGGTTCCGCTGTTCGCAGATTCAAACGTGCGAGTCGGCCTACGTGCCGAACTCGGATTTCAACGATCAAGCCGCCGCCGTGGTGGCCCAGGCCCAGGTGAGCCGGGCCGGCTACGTGTCGGATGCCAGCTTCTGGAAGCTCCGGGAACTGTCGCTCACGCTTCAAGGCCCCGATTCCTGGGCCCAGTCGCTGCGCGTTTCGCGGCTCGCCCTGACGCTCACCGGGCGAAACCTGCTCACCATCACCGATTGGCCGGACCTCGACCCGGAAGCCTCGCTCAACCAGGGCAACTTCACGGCGCAAGAGTTTCTCACCCAGCCGCAAATCCGCTACTGGATTGCGCGGCTTACGGTCAACTTCTGACATGAGGGCCACGACCATGCAGTCCAGAACGTTCCTTCTCGTCGCGGCCTTCCTGCTGCCGCTGGCGGGTTGCAATCCCGATAAGATTCTCGAAGTCCGGGACCCGGACATCGTCCTGCCCGAGGCGCTGAGCGGGTCGCCGGCCATTGTCACCATCTACAACGGGGCGCTGGGGGATTTTGCCGTCGCCTATAATTCGGGCACCGGCGATGCCCAGACCTCTACCGTCGGGCTCATGACCGACGAGTTTTTCCACTCGGGTACCTTCCCCACGCGCCAGGAGTTCGAGCGGCGCAACGCCAATACCGTAAACGGGACCCTGCTCGGCGTGTTCCGGAACTTGCACCGGGCCCGGCGGGCGACCGAGAGCGCCGCCGACTTCATCAAGGCCAACGGGGGAAGCCCCCTCGGTGCGGCTGACGCAGCCCGCGCTGCGGAGATGTACTCCCTGGCGGGGTTCACTTATGTCTTCGCGGCGGAGAACTACTGCTCCGGGATGCCGTACTCCAAGACCGAGGGCGGCGAGCTGCTGTATGGCGGGCCCCAAACGACGACCCAGTCGTTGGACCTCGCCATCCAGCGGTTCGATTCGGCGCTGGCCTACGCGGCCCTGGCGGCCAACGCGACGCAGGAGCGCCTAGCGCGCGTAGGCAAGGCCCGGGCCCAGTTGAACAAGGGCGACTTTGCCGGAGCCGCGGCCACGGCCGCCCCGGTACCGACCAACTTCGTGTACCGGATCTTCCACTCGATCACCAGCGCGCGGCAGGAGAACTCGCTGCACCAGTTGCAGTTCGTCCAGCGGCGCTGGTCGTTGGCCAACAACGAGGGCGTCAACGGACTGTACTTCCGGGTCCTGGATGGGGCCGTTGGTCCGGGAACCAATCCGGCCCTCGGCGATCCGCGCATCCCCTGGAGCCGCCGCTCCGGGCCCACCGGCATCGGGTTCGACCAGTCGTCGCCGCTGTTCGACCAGCTCAAGTACAACGCCCGGAACGCTCCCACGCCCTTGGCGGACGGGGTGGAAGCGCGGCTCATCGAGGCGGAAAACCAGCTGCGCCTGGGCAACACCGCCAACTGGCTGAGTATCCTCAACGCCCTGCGCGCTACCGTGTCCGGTCTGGCCCCGCTGTCGGACCCGGGCACGCAAGCGGACCGCGAGAACCTGCATTTCAAGGAGCGAGCTTTTTGGCTCTTTGGCACGGCCCACCGGTTGGGCGATCTCCGGCGGCTGGTCCGGCAGTACGGGCGAGCCCCGAACACTGTCTTCCCGACCGGACCGTACTTCAAGGGCGGGGCCTACGGGAACGACCAGAGTCTGCCCATTCCGTTCGAGGAGACGAACAACCCGCAGTTTACGGTCACCGCGGATTGCCAGAACCGCACCGCCAACTGAGGCGGTGCGGCGAGTACCTGGCGGGGGCGCCCTCAGGCGCTCCCGCCAGTCGTTTTGAGCTCATCTCACTCGGTGTGTAAGTACGGATCAGGCGGCGTGCTGTGCTTCCTCACCAGGCAACGCTTCCTCCCCGGGGCGCAGAGCCGGATCCAGTGGTGAATCTTTGTCCGCCCCTGGTTACGCCAGATGCTTGGCCTGCGCCGCTTGGCGGGGCAAGAGACTAGGCGGCAAGGCCACCGCCTCGGCGCGGCGCCACAATCTGAGACAGAGCAGGCCGAGCAGCACCAGGACCAGGCTCGTCGCCTGGGCCAGGGTGAATCCGCGGAGTAGGCGATCGTCTTTGGCCCTCAGGAACTCCACCAGGAACCGCTCCAATCCTGCCAGGACCAGGTAAACCCCGAACAGCCAGCCCTTGCCATGGGTGTGGGCCCTGAGCCGCCAGATGAACCAGAACGCCGCGAGCATCAGCGCCACTTCGTAGAGCTGGGTGGGGTGCACGGCCAGGACGGTCGTGGGGTCGGTGCCCGGTGGCACCGGTACCCCGAACTCGCGCGCCAGATTCTGCGCAGTCGAAGGAGGCCAGCCCTGCGGGAACTTCATGCCCCAGGGGAGCGAGGTGGGCACGCCGTAGTCATCCTGCACCAAGAAACACCCCACTCGCCCCAAGGCGTAACCCACCGCGAGGGCAGGGGCGGTAAGGTCCATGGTGAAGCGCAGGGGCACCCTCCGCCGGAGGCTGGTGAGCACCACCGCGGCCACACCGCCCAAGAACCCGCCGTACCACACCAAGCCGCCCCTGGAGAACAAGGCGGACAGCTCGCCATAGAGGGCGGCGTACCACAGCTTGGCGCCGATGATCCCGCCGATGACCGCGGCCACCACGATATCGGCTGCGAATTCGTCCCTGAGGTTTTGGCGCCTCAGTTCGCGCTGCATCACCCAGCCGGCCATCAAGAAGGCCACCATCATCATGATCCCGTAGCCCGTGACCATGAAGGGCCCAAGCCGGATCACCAGAGGATAGATCGTCACCGTTGGCTGATCACGCGTTGCAGGTTGCGGGTTGAAGGCCCGGCCAGGGGAGCCTGGGGTCCGCGTCCAGATAGCTTCCGCTGCGCTCGCCGCGGGCGAGATGGAACCAGCCGGCGCGGGCGATCATGGCCGCGTTGTCCGCGTTGAGTCGCGGCGAGGCCACCGCCACGCTGGCGCGGCCGGCGAGCACCTGCGCCGCTCGCTCCGCCAGGGCCCGATTGCACGCCACGCCGCCTCCGATCACGGCAACGGGATATCCGGTGGATTGCACCGCGCGTTCCAGCTTGCCCACCAGGACGTCGATCACGGCGGCCTGGAACGAGGTGGCGAGGTCGGCTCGGTCGGCGGCGAGGTCCGGACTTGCGCGTACCGCATAGAGCACGGCCGTCTTGAGGCCGCTGAAGGAGAAGTCGAACCCATCCCCCAACATAGGCCGCGGGAAGTCGAATCGGTCTCGGCCTTGGGCTGCCAGCCGCTCGATCGCCGGGCCACCCGGGAACCCCAGGCCCAGCATGCTGGCCACCTTGTCGAATGCTTCGCCGGCGGCGTCGTCTCGGGTCTGGCCCAGCAGCCGATAGCGCCCCCACTCGGGGACGTCCAGCAGCACCGTGTGGCCTCCGGAGACGATCAGGGCCACCAGAGGAGGCGCCAGTTCGGGGTCTTCGAGCGCCGGGGCGAACAGGTGGCCTTCCAGGTGGTGCACCCCGACCAGGGCCCGCCGGCCGGCGGCCGCCAGCGCCTTGCCATAGCAGACCCCGACCAGCAGGGCCCCGGCCAAGCCGGGACCCGCGGTGACGGCCACCGCATCCACCGCCGCAAGGGGTAGGCCGGCCTCGGCGAGGGCTCGCCGGACGACGGGCCCGATGGTCCTCAAGTGGGCGCGGCTGGCCAGTTCGGGCACCACGCCGCCGAACACCCGGTGGATGTCTTGGGACAGGATGATGAGACTCGCCAGTTCCGGCCGGCCGCGCTGGTTGACCAGCACGGCGGCCGACGTCTCGTCGCAGGAGGTCTCGATGCCCAGGACGACGTCAGGCATCGCCCTTGCGCTGGAGCCGGACCGTATCCGGCCTCGCCTGGGCCTCGATCCCGGGAGGCGGCACCAGCATCAGGCGGGCCGTCTCGCGCCGGCCGGCACCGGACGGGGCGGCGAGCACAGTGATGCTGTCCCGGCTCAGCCGGGCGATCCGCCGCGCCGGGCCTTTGAGGGAGACCATGACGGCCGCCGGATCGGCCAACCAGGCGCCGCGGTCTCCTACGATGCTGACGGGGACGTCGAGCAAGGTGCGTTCGGAGAGGGCCTCCACCTCCGCCGCAATGTCCACCTCGCGCCGGGCGGGCTGAACCACGCCCAGCGCCGCCCCGTCGAGCGGGACGCTGCGGCGGACCGGCTCCCGCACGCCCGTGATCGCGAGCGGCATGGTCGTCACGGCTTCGAGCCGGGCCAGCGCGGCACCGGGCCCCCGGACCAACACGCTCGAGGGACTGAGCGCCAGGCCTCCGACCACGGCGAAGCCGGAATCCGGCTGGATGGTCACCCGCGGCACGACCGGGAGCAGTCGCTGCGAGAGGGCGTCGAGGTGGATCTCGATGCGCCGGGGCTGGACGTCGCGTGGCGTCACCGCCGCATCCTTGGTCAGCTTGAGGTCGCTCGGCGAGAGGTCCAGCACGTAGGTTGGCCCGCTCAGCGTGTCCGGCAGCACGGCGGTGATCACCGGACGGGCATGGTAGAGCTTGACCAGCTCCCGGGCGCTGCCGGCGTACAAAGCGCGCACGGGCGGGAGCGGGCGCGTCAGCGCCCGGCCCGGTGGCGGCTCCACGATCAAGGTGACCGGGACCAACTGGGTGGTGGGCTCTTCCGCCGCGACCGCGGCCCACAGGACCGCCGCCAGCGCCAGCGACGTGAGTTTGATGGGCCAGTTGTCGAGCAGCATGCCGCGAAGATTCATCGCCCCCCGCCGCTCGCGACCGGCTCCGCCAGCAACCGGCGGAACAGGGCTTTCTGGGTGGGGTGGTCCCACTCCGCTGCGCCGATCAGCTTCTTGACGATGATCCCGTGCCGGTCGATCACGAAGCTTTCCGGCACCCCGGTCGTCTGGTAGATGCGCTGGATGTCGCCGGCAGGATCCCAGAGGATGCGAAAGGTGAGATGCCGCTGCGCCACCCACGCACGGACGGCTTCAGGATCGCCCTGGTCAATGCTCACGGCCAGGACCTTGAGCCCCTGGGGCCCGAGTTCCTGGTGGAGTCGCTCGATGGAGGGCATTTCCTTCTCGCACGGCGCGCACCAGGTGGCCCAGATGTTGAGCAGGATCACCTGGCCGGTGGACTGTTCTAGGCTTACCGTATCATCCGTGGCCAAGTCCACCGCGCGGAAGTTGGGCGCGCGGCTTCCCACGCTCACCGGGGCCAGGTCCCCCGAGAGCGCCAGGCCGGCCGCCAGCACCGCCCCCACGGCCACCAGCACGCCACCCACCGCCAACCATTGGCCTCGATTGGTCACGGTCTCTTGCCCCTCCCGCGCAGCGAGCAGCCTACGACGATCATCTCCCTTCCGGACCCTACGCTTCCGGGTAACAGAGCCGCCTCAGGGCTCGGACTTCGCTTGCTGGGTCGGCCGAGCCGAAGATCGCCGAGCCGGCCACAAAGGTATCGGCCCCTGCCGCGCGGGCTGCCCCAATCGTCTCCGGCCCGATACCACCATCCACCTCCAGGGCGGCGGCGCTGTGCTTGGCGTCCAACAACTGCCGGGCCCGCCGGATCTTGGAGGTGACCGCCGGCAGGTAGGCCTGCCCCGCGAACCCCGGGTTGACGCTCATGATGAGCAAGATATCGAGATCGTCAATCAGGTCTTCGACCAAGGCCAGTGGCGAGCCCGGGTTCAACGCCAGCCCCGCGAGCATGCCGCGCTCCCGTACGGCCGCCAGATGTCGCTGTACGTGCACCGTGGCCTCAGGGTGAAAGGTGAACACCGATGCCCCCGCTTCGGCGAACGGCGCGATGTAGCGCTCGGGCTCGACCACCATCAGGTGCACGTCCAGGGGAAGCTGGGTGATCCTCCGGAGCGCCGCGATCAGCCCCGCCCCGAACGTGAGGTTGGGGACGAACCGCCCATCCATCACGTCCACATGAATCCAGTCCGCGCCTCCGGCTTCCACCGCCGCCACCTGCTCCGCCAATCGCACCAAGTCGGCGCTCAGGACGCTGGGCGCGATGCGCACCCGCCCGTTCATGAGCCGCCCCGGCGCGCCAGGATCACGTCCACCGCTACCCCGGGGGCGGTCAGCGTTCCGGCCGCAGGCCGCTGCTCGATGACCGTGCCCGCCCGGGCACTCGAGGTGCGGCGAAAGTACGTACCCAAGCTCAGTCCCGCCTGTTCCAATGCAGCGCGCGCCTCCTCCAGCGTCAGGCCTTGGAGATCGGGGACCACGATGGTCGGCGCCCCGACGCTCACCACCACCGTCACCCGGCCCCCAGGCACGAGGGCCGCTCCGGCCGGCGGCCGGGTGTTGACGATGACCCCTTTCGGCACCGCGGTCTGGGCCGGCTCGATGGCCCCCACCCGGAGACCCGCAGCCTCCAGCAGTTCGGTCCCTAGCGACTGATCATAGCCCGTGACATCGGGCACCCCAACGCGCTGCGGGCCGGTGCTCACGGAAAGTTGCACGCTGGTTCCCTGGGGGACCACCACCCCCGGCGGCGGATCCTGCCACACCACGGTCCCCGGGGCCAGCGTGGGGTGCCGGACCTCCTCGGCCTTGTCGGGCTTGAGCCCGGCGCGGGCGATCGCTTCTCGCGCAGCTTGGAGGTCCGATCCGATGACCCGTGGAACGCTGGTGCGAGAAGCCAGAATCGGTGCGGGAAAGAGGAGCAGGGCCGCGACGGCATAGCCCAGCACCGCCGCGCCCAGAAAGGTGCCGGCATACAGGAACCAGCGCCGACGCCTGAGGCTCCGGCGCAAGGCTCGGATCATCCGGCTCCCAGCCATTCCCTGGGGCAAGTGGCGCCGGGGCCGCATCATCGCCTCTGCAAGACGGCGACGTAGCCCCCGTCACTTCCCGTCTCGGTGGGCAGGACGGTGAGGTCGTCGCGGGCGCGATAGAAGTCCGGGTGGCGGGCCAGGAACGCGTTGACCTGTGCGGTGTTCTCTTCGGGTTCGAGCGAGCAGGTGCTATAGACCAGCAGCCCGCCCCGCCGGACCACGCTTCGCACGCCGTCGAGCAGCTCCGCCTGCAGCTGGCACAAGATATCCAGTCGTCGCGGGGCGAGCCGCCAGCGAAGGTCGGGGTGGCGGCCCAGGACGCCCGTGGCGCTGCACGGGGCATCGAGCCAGACCGCCTCGAGCGACCCTTCGGCCAGGGGCGGCCGCCTGGCGTCCGCCCCGAACCACCTCACCTCGGGCGCCGCGCGGCGAAGCGTCTCGCCCAGGCGGCGCAGCCGTTCCCGCCCCCGATCCGACGCCAGGACCGGCCCGCGTGCGGCCAAGCGGACCGCTTTTCCGCCGGGGGCGGCACAGCAGTCCCAGACTCGCAACCCCGGCGCTAGGTCCGCATAGGCTAACAAGCGGGCCTGGGCCGGGCCCTGGACGATGAACCCTCCCTCGGCGAAGCCCGGCAGGTGCTTAGGCTGCCGAGACTCGACCACCAGTCCGTATCCCAGGGGCGCCTCCTGGTAGGCGACCCCCGCCCCGGCCAGCGCCCTCTCCAGCCGGTCCCGGCTCCAGCGCGCGGGCTGCAGGACCAGCGGGGGGCGGCTAGTCGCATGCCGGAGCAAGGCTTCCGTGGTGCGGAAACCGTAGCGGTCCAGCCAGCGATGCACCAGCCAGTCGGGACAGGAGTACTGCCAGGCCAGCGCGCCGGCCGGGTCGCGGGGAAGCGGGCTGCTCCGGAGCGGGCCCTCGCGGAGGAGCCGCCGGAGCACCGCATTGACGAACTTCGCGGGCTTGGCCCCCAAGGTCTTGGCGACTTCCACCGTGCGGTGCACCGCTGCGTGGGGCGGCACGCGGGCCAAGCGGCGCAGTTGGTAGGTGCCGATACGCAGCACGTCTTGCACCTCAGGGCGGGTGGTGCTCCAGCGCCGGCCCAGCACGGCCTTGAGTTCGGCGTCCAGCAGCCGCCGCTGGCGCAAGACGCCGGCGGCGATCTCCTCCGCGAGGCGCCGGTCGCGCTCGCTCAAGGTACCCGTGGCGCGGTCCCGTGCCGCCTGAAAGGTCCCGCCTGCCGCCACGGCGCGGAGGATCTCGAAGGCCGCGGCCCGCGGGTCAGTCAATCAAGCCGGTGGTCGGGCTGGAGGGCACCGCGACCTCCCGGCGGGGCATGCGTCCGGCCAGATAGGCCAGTCGGCCCGCCTCCACCGCTAAGCGCATCGCCCGGGCCATGATCTCGGGGTGTTCGGCCTCGGCGAGCGCGGTGTTCATGAGAATCCCATCCACTCCCTGTTCCATGGTGATGCAGGCGTCCGACGCGGTCCCCACGCCCGCGTCCACGATCACCGGAACGCTGAGGCGGCGCTTGATGGTGCGCACCGTGTAGGGGTTGAGCAGCCCCAGCCCGCTCCCGATGGGAGAGGCCAGCGGCATGACCGCCGCACACCCTGCGTCTTCCAGCTTGAGCGCCGTGACCAAGTCTTCGTTGGTGTACGCCAGCACCTGAAAGCCTTCCTGGACCAGGGTGCGCGCCGCTTGCAGCAGTCCCTCCACATCGGGCAGCAGCGTCTCCTGGTCGCCGATGACCTCCAGCTTGATGAACTCGTTGAAGCCGGCCTCGCGGGCCAGGCGCGCGTATCGCACCGCCTCCTCCGCCGTGTAACAGCCCGCGGTGTTGGCCAGGAGGAAAAACCGGCCGGGGTCCAGGTGATACAGGATGCCCTGGTCGTTCTTCCGGTTGAGATCCACCCGCCGGACGGCCACCGTGACCACCTCGGCTCCGGAGGCTTCCAGGGCGCGAAGCATGGTCTCGGGGTCGCGGTACTTGCCGGTCCCTACCATGAGCCGGGACCGGAAGGCGCGGCCGGCGATGGTGAGGGGGGGATCGGCAAGGGCTGTGGCGGTCGCGGTCATGTCGTCGCTCCTCGAAGCCGGGCTCAGCCGCCGCCCACGAAATGCACCAGCTCGACCCGGTCGCCGGCGCTGAGCGTGGTGTCTGCCAGCGCCGGCCGCCGCACGATCCGGCGGTTGTGTTCCACGACCACCATGCGGGGATCGAGGTCGAGGCGCTCCAGCAGATCGAGCAGGGAGGCCGAAGGCTCGACCTCGCGGGGCTCGCCGTTGACCAGAATGGTGATAGCCTCTTCCATACGCACCGGCGGGCGATCTCCTGGCCGGGGTTGGCGCCTACCGCCCGCTCTGCTTCAAAGATAACAGGATGGTGCGAGCTGCCCTACCGGCATCGGGCGCGTCCCACACCGCCCGGATCACGGCCACGCCGTAGGCCCCTGCGTCCAGGCATTGCGGGACCCGCTCCGCCGTGACGCCGCCGACGGCGATCACGGGTACCGGTTGCGCGCGGGCGATGAGGTCCAGGCCCACGGGGGCCGAGCCGGGATGCGAGGCGGTCTCGAAGACCGGCCCGAGCATCAGGTAATCGGCGCCCTCGTCCACGGCGCACTCGACTTCCGCCAGGCTGTGGACCGACCGCCCGATCAAGACGCCGGGCCCGAGCAAGGCGCGCGCGGCAGGCACCGGGAGCCCGGCCGCCGGCAGGTGCAGCCCTTGGGCGCCGACCAGTCGCGCGAGATCGGCGCGGTCGTTGACGAACAGCAAAGCTGGGGTGCCTTCTACCGCAGCAGCCAGGGTCCGGGCCAACTCGGTGTGTTCCCGCCCGGTCAAGGAGGGGCCTCGCGCGTGCAATGCCAGTCTGCCCGCTCGCGCCACGGCCGCGGCCTGCCGGGCCCGGTCCGGCCGCCCGGCCACGGCCTCGTTGGTGAGCACGTGCAATCGGGGTAATGGCGCCGCCGCGGGATTCACGTCAGCCGCTCTTCCCTGGTCACGACATCACCGGCAGCGGCACCGCCGGCGACCGGGAGGCCGCGGGGGTCACGTCAGCCGCTCTCCCCTGGTCACGCCCCGGCCCCGAACCCAGGCCTGAGCCGCCATGCGGGACCGTCCGGCCGGCTGGACGTCGAGGAACTGCAGAGCGCCGTCCCCGGTAGCGATCACCAGGGCAGGTTCGGTTTGCAACACCAGCCCCGGTGGCGTGCCGGGCTCGGGCGGGTCCGCCCGCTGGGGGCCGAACAGTTTGACTTCGCGGCCGCGCAGGGTGCTCCAAGCGCCCGGGCGTGGGTCCATGGCCCGCACCACGCGGGCCAGGTGCTCGGTACCGCGAGACCAATCGAGGCGAGCCAGTTCGCGGGTGATCTTGGGCGCGTAGGTCGCGCGGGAGGGATCTTGGGGCTCGGGCCGCGCGGACCCGGAAGCGATCGAGGCCAGCGCTTCCAGCAGGGCAAGCGCGCCCAGCTCGGCCAGCCGGGCGGCCAACTCGCCGGCGGTTTCGTCCGGTGCCACGGCCGTGGGGACCCGAAGCAGGACCGGCCCGGTGTCCAAGCCTGCGTCCATCTGCATGATCGAGACCCCGGTTTCCGACAGTCCCTGGAGAATGGCGTGGCGAATGGGATCCGCCCCGCGCAGTTGGGGAAGCAGCGAGGCATGGACGTTGAGCATGCCCAGCTGCGGCAGGGCCAGCACCTCCGGTTTCAAGATGTGGCCGTAGGCGACCACCACGCCCAGGTCCGGGGCGTAGGACCGGAGGGCTTCCAGGAATTGGGGGGTCTCCGGCCGTTCCGGTTGGAGCACGGGGAGGCCCTCGGCTAAGGCGGCCTGCTTGACGGGCGGGGGGATCGAGTGGGAGCGGGATCGGCCCTGCGGGCGGTCCGGTTGGGTGACGACGACCGGAACCTCGAAACCCTCACCGAGCAGGGCCCGGAGCGATGGCACGGCGAACTCCGGCGTGCCGAAAAACGCGATGCGCACTCAGTCCTCGACGCCCGCGGCGGCAACCTCCTTGAGATAGCCGGTCTTCCCTTTGCGCAGCCGATGCCACTTGTTGAGCAGCAGCCGCCGCTTGAGCGGGCTCAGGTGGTCAATGAACAGCACGCCGTCCAAGTGGTCCATCTCGTGCTGGATCACCCGGGCCCGGAGGTCGGCGGCCTCCAGCCGCAGCCGCGGGCCTTCGAGCGAGGTGGTCTCCACCACCACGCGCTGGGCGCGCTCGACTTCGCCGTAGATCTCCGGGATGGAGAGACAGCCTTCTTCCTGGACCACGCGGCCGTGGCGCTCGAGCAGCACCGGATTGATCAAGACCAGGGGGCCGAGCCCGTCGTCCGGCTCCACCACCGCCACGCGGCGCGCCACGCCGATCTGGTTGGCGGCGAGTCCGATGCCTTTGTCGGCCCGCATGGTATCCAGCAAATCCTCCACCAGCGAGCGCACCTCGTCGTCTATGGCGCCGACCTCGGCGGCGCGCTCCCTGAGGACGGGCGAGCCCAAGAGGTGAATGGGCCGGACGCTCACGAGGGCTTCGCCTCCGCTTCGGCCTTGGCCGGCCGGATCTCGGCGATGCGGTCGCGCTGGACCACCAGGCGGGACTCGCCGCTCCTGATGGTCACCCGGTCGTCCTTGAGGTGGACGATCTCCCCCACGATCCCCCCGGCCGTGACCACCTCGTCGCCTCGCTTGAGCTGCTGCAGACGCTCGCGATGCTTGCGCTCCTGCTGCACCTTCGGCCGGATGATCAGGAAGTAGAAGATGGCGATGATGGCCGCCATCTGAAACACGAAGACCATCAACCCGCGCCCGCCAGTCTGGTCCACCGGCGCGAACACCGGCAAGAAGGTGTGTGGGATCACGAACCACCTCGTGCGCGGTACCGGGCCAGCCACTCCCGGTGCCACGCGTCAAACGTTCCCTGGAGAATGCGGTCCCGCGCCTGGTCCAACAGCCGGACGAGGAACCGGACGTTGTGCAGCGAGAGCAGCCTCAAGCCGAGCAACTCCTCCGCGGCGAACAAGTGTCTGAGATACCCGCGACTGTAGGTCCGACAGGTCTCACAGTCGCACTCCGGGTCCAGCGGCCCGGGATCCCTCCGGTGCGCCGCGTTGCGGATGTTGATGGGGCCATCCGCGGTGTAGGCACTGCCGTTGCGGCCGTTCCGGGTGGGAGCCACACAATCGAAGAGGTCCATCCCACACGCGACGGCGCGCAGCAGATCCTCGGGAAATCCTACGCCCATAAGATAACGCGGCAGGTTGGCCGGGAGCGACGGGTTGAGCGACTCCAGCAGCCGGTGCATCACGTGATTGGGCTCGCCGACCGCCAGCCCCCCGATCGCGAGCCCGGTCCAGGACCCGCTTTCCAGCACCGCGCTCAACGCCACCCGGCGCAGTTCCAAGTATGTAGCCCCTTGCAGAATGGGCCAGAGGGTCTGTCTGGGCGGCGCCCGGCGGGCCAGTTCCTCGTGACGGCGACGCGCCCGCTCCAGCCAGGCCACCGTCCGCCGGAGCGCCGCTTCGGCCAGCGTCCGGTCCGCGGTACCCGGCACCACGTGGTCCAAGGCCATGGCAATGTCCGCGCCCAAGGCCCACTGGATCTCCATGGCCCCTTCGGGGGTCAGGCGCCTCACCGCGCCATCTACGTGGCTCTGGAATTCCACGCCTTCATCGTCCACCCGCCGGAAGGCTTCCAGCGAGAAGATCTGGAAGCCGCCGGAATCGGTCAGGATGGGCCGCTGCCAGGCCATGAAGCGGTGCAGTCCGCCCAGGGCGGCGACCACGTCTTCGCCGGGGCGCACGTGCAGGTGATAGGTATTGGCCAGCACCATCTGCGCACCGGCCGCTTCGAGGTCGTTCGGCGAGAGGGCCCGCACCGTGCCCTGCGTGCCCACCGGCATGAACGCCGGGGTGCGAACCTCGCCGTGGGGCAGGACCAGCGTGCCCGCCCGGGCGGCAGCCGAGGTGGCCTGCAGGATAAAGTCGAACACGTCTTACACCACGGCCATGGCGTCGCCGTAACTGTAGAGCCGGTACTCCAAACGGATCGCTTCTCGATACGCGGCCATGGTGTGCTCGTATCCGGCGAACGCCGCGACCAGCATGAGCAGGGTGGACCGCGGCAGATGGAAGTTGGTCAACAACGCATCCACCACCCGGAAGGGAAACCCGGGGCGAACGAACAGATCCGTCCAGCCGGCTCCGGCCGCCACCGGAGCGGTGCCGCCCGAAGGGGCAAAGGCGGCTTGCCGTGCGGCGCTCTCCAGGGCGCGCACCACCGTGGTCCCCACCGCCCAGATGCGGCCGCCTCGCTGCCGGGCCTGGTGCAAGGCCTGCGCCGTGGCCTGGGGCACCTCGTACCACTCGGCGTGCATGGTGTGTTTGCCCGGGTCTTCCGCCGCCACCGGCTTGAAGGTCCCTGGGCCCACGTGCAGAACCACCTCGACCACGCTGACGCCAGCGTGGCGGATCGCTTCCAAGAGTTCCGCCGTGAAGTGCAGCCCCGCGGTGGGCGCCGCCACGCTGCCCGGCACACGGGCATAGACCGTCTGATACCGCTCCCGGTCCTCTTCGTCGGCAGGCCGGCTGATGTACGGTGGCAGCGGCATCGTGCCGTAGCGGGCCATGAGCCCCTCCACGTCCAGGCGACCGCTCAGGCGGATCCGCCGGAGTCCTCCGCCAAGCACCTCCAGGACTTCCGCCACGGCGTCGTCACCAAACGCGATGGTGCGTCCTTTCTTGAGCTTGCCGCCGGGATGCACCATGGCGAGCCAGGTTCCCTCGGGTTCCGGGTGGACCAGCAGCAGCTCGGCGGGCCGCCCGTTGGTCCGGCGGCCCGAAAGCCGGGCAGGAATGACGCGGCTGGTGTTGACCACCAGAGCGTCAGCCGGTCTCAGCAAGCCGGGAAAGTCCCGGAACTGCCGGTGTTCGATAGCGCCGGTGGCACGCGAGAGCACCAGGAGCCGGCTGGCGGCGCGGTCGGGCAAGGGCCGCTGGGCGATGAGGTGTTGGGGCAGGGGGTAGTCGAAGGCCGAGGTGGGATAGCTTGCCGCCCCCGCTCGAGGGTCTGAAGCAGGCGTTGTCACAGGGTCAACCATGGGAGGCCCGACCGGCCGGAAGCGGTCAGCCGAAGAGCGAGTTCTGCTCGCCGGTTGCCCGGCGGGCGTAGCCGAAGTGCTTGTAGGCCCCGGCTGTGGCGACGCGTCCCCTGGGGGTGCGATCCAGAAAGCCCTGTTGCATCAGGTACGGCTCGTAAACTTCCTCGAGGGTCCCGGCATCTTCGCCTACTGCCGCGGCGATGGTGGTCAGTCCCACCGGACCGCCGTCGAACTTCTCGATGATGGTTCGCAAGATACGGGCATCCATGTCGTCGAGCCCGTATTCATCCACGTTCAGCCGGGCCAGCGCTTCAGCCGCCACGGGCCCGGTTACCACGCCGCCGGCGCGCACCTGGGCGTAGTCGCGCACCCGGCGGAGCAACCGATTGGCCACGCGCGGCGTGCCCCGGCTGCGGCGGGCGATCTCGCGGCCCCCCTCGGGCTCGAGGTCGATCTCGAGGATCTTGGCCGAGCGGCGCACGATCTGCTCCAGATCCTCCGCGGGATAGTACCCCAGCCGTTCCACCAGGCCGAAGCGCGCGCGCATGGGCGGGGTGAGCATCCCGTAGCGGGTGGAGGCCCCGATCAGGGTAAAGGGTTCGAGCCGCATGGGAATGGTCTGGGCGTTGGGACCGTCGGCCACCCGGACGTCCACCCGATAGTCCTCCATGGCGGGGTAGAGGAACTCTTCCAGCGCTGGCCTCAGGCGGTGGATCTCGTCAATGAACAGCACGTCGCCCGGTCGCAAGGTCGTCAGGAGGCCGACGAGGTCGCCGGGTTTCTCCAGCACCGGCCCGCTGGTGGTGCGGATGTTGACCCCCATTTCGCGCGCCACCAGCATGGCCAGCGTGGTCTTGCCCAGGCCGGGCGGCCCGAAGAACAGGATGTGGTCGAGGGGCTCGCCCCGCTGCTTGGCGGCGTCAATGGCGATCTGGAGGCTTTCCTTGACCTGCTCCTGCCCCACGAACTCATCGAGCCGGGACGGCCGGAGCGAGGCCTCGGTCGAGGTCTCTTCCGGCAAGGCCTCCGGGGTGGTGATCTCGGTGCGGCTCACCGGATCGGCCTGGAACGCCAGCGCACCGGCCGGCTGTCCTGTTCGATCTCGTGGTCCGTGCGGCAGCTCACGCAGCGATCTTTCGCTCGCGTCTCGGCGTCTCCCACCAGCCGGCGGTTGGTGGTGCCGCAGGCCGTGCAGATCCATTCCGCCGTCTTCATCGTCCCGCCGTCAAATGCTGCAGCGCCCGGCGGATGAGTTCCGCCGGCTCGGCGCTGCCATCTTGGGATATCACCGCGCGCACCGCGCGATCCGCCTCGCCGGGGCCGTAGCCTAGTCCCATCAAGGCCTGCACCGCCTGCTCGGCCACGCGGCCTGCCGCCGGGGGTCCCTCGGCGGCTGCCAGATCCCCCATCCGGTCTTTGAGTTCCAGAATCAGGCGGTCGGCGGTTTTCTTGCCCACCCCCGGGACCGTGCACAAGGCCGCCACGTCGCCCTGCTGGATCGCCGCTACCACCCGGGCGCCTCCCAGGGCCGACACCAGCGCCAGCGCCAGCCGCGGTCCCACCCCGCTGGCCGCGAGCAGGCGCTGGAACACGGTGCGCTCCAGCTCCTGGTCGAAGCCGTACAGCGCCCAGCCGTCCTCCCGCACCACCAGCACGGTGCGCAGTGCTACCGGCCGCCCTTCGGCCGGCAGCCGCTCGAACACCCCCAGCGGCACGCCGATCTCGTAGCTTACGCCCCCCGCCGTTTCCACCACCACGCGATCGGCGGCCTTGGCGACCAACTGCCCTCGCACGGCGGAAATCACCCCGGGCTCCTGCGGGATGCGACCCCTGGCCGGGCCGCGCGCCGGGTCAGCAGATAGGTGAGCCCCACCGCCACGCCGTCGGCCGCATCATTGGGTTGGGGGGCCTGTTTGAGGCGCAAGAGCTGCTGCACCATATAGCCCACCTGCGGCTTGAGCGCCCCTCCAATGCCAGCCACGCTTTTCTTCACCTGGGCCGGGGAGAACTCGGCGATGTCCACGCCCGCTTGAGCCGCGGCCAGCAGAATCACCCCGCGGGCGCATCCCAGGCTGAGCGTGGAGCGGGCGTTCCTGCCGTAATAGACGCTTTCGATGGCCACCGCGCGGGGCCGATGTCGTGCCAGCAGCTCGCTCACCGCGGCATAGAGGGCGTTCAACCGCTGCGCCAGCTCGCCTCGCGAGTGCGTCCGGATCACGCCGCACTCGACGAGGCGCCCGGGCCGGCCGGGTACCGGAGTCGCCTCCAGCACGCCGTAGCCCGTAACGGCGGTGCCGGGATCGATCCCCAGCACCCGCCAGGTCACCCGCTCACCGCGGCCATGGTCTCCGCGTCAATATCGAAGTTGCTGAACACCTTGGAGACGTCGTCGTGCTCTTCCAGCGCCTCCATCAACTTGAGCAGCCTCTCCGCATCGGGTCCCTGGACCGTGACCGTGCTCTTGGGCGTCAGCGCGATTTCCGCCTCGCGCGGCTCCAGGCCCTTGGCTCGCAGGGCGTCCTGGACGGCGTGCAGGGCCGCGGGTTCGGTGGAAATGATGAATTGCTCTCCGTCCAGGGTCAGGTCGTCCGCCCCGGCCTCCAGCGCCGCCTCCAGGGCGGCGTCTTCGGCGTAACGGGCCGCGTCCAAGTAGATCTGGCCCTTTTTTTCGAACATCCAGGCCACGGAGTTGGGCGCACCCAGGTTGCCGCCGTAGCGGGAGAACAGATGGCGGATCTCCGCCACCGTGCGATTCAGGTTGTCCGTGGTGACCTGAATCATGATGGCCGCCCCTCCGGGCCCGTAGCCCTCGTAGGTGGCCTCCTCGTAATGGACCCCTTCGAGTTCGCCGGTGCCCTTCTTGATGGCGCGCTCGATGTTCTCGTACGGCATGTTGGCCTGCCGCGCCGCCTCGATCGCGCTGCGCAAGCGCGGATTGCCCGCCGGGTCCCCGCCGCCCTGGCGCGCGGCCACCGTGATCTCCTTGATCAGCTTGGTGAACGCCGCCCCGCGCCGCTGGTCCGCCACGGCCTTCTTGCGCTTGATCTGCTTCCACTTGCTGTGGCCGGCCATGAGGTTCGCCCTCCTTCACCTACAATATAGCCGCGCCGAATCCGGCGGCAGCCCCGCGCCGCGGCGGGAGCGGATCCCGCTCCCCGGCGGCGGGAGCGCCGGCTCAGTCGGGGTCCAGCATGTCCTCGAACCGCAGCCACTGCCGGTAGAAGTACAGATCCACAAAGCCCGTGGGGCCGTTGCGGTTCTTCGGCACCAGGAGCTGGGTTGCTCCTTCGACGCCGCCGCCCGGGTGATACATCTCCTCGCGGTAGATCAAGAGGACCACGTCGGCATGCTGCTTGACCGCGCCCAGGACGCCGAAGTCGTCCAGCGTGGGCCGGGGGTCGGGCCTTTGAGCGGCGTGTTCCGGAAGCTGGGCCACGGCAAAGCACACCACGCGCCGGTCCAAGGCCAGCGCTTTGAGTGCCCGGAGCGCAGCCGCCAGGTCCTCGTCCTGGGTGCGCCGGCCCGCCGGCAGCGAGAGGAGCTGGAGGTAATCCACCACCACCAGCGCGGGCTGGTGCGGCCAGGCGCGCGCTAAGGTGTCCTCCAGGGGGCCCGCCGAAAAGGTGTAGATGTGCAAGGGGAGATCCCGGAGCCGTAGGGCTGCCGCCCCCAGCGCGGCCCGGGCCTCGTCCGTCAGCTCCGCGCGGCGCATATCGTCAATGCGGGCGCGTCCCTCGATGGCCACCGCGCGCTCCATCAACCGATCCTCGTCCATCTCGCCCGAGAAAAAGGCCACGGTGTGTCCCGCTTGCGCCGCCCGCAAGGCAAAACCCAGGGCCAGCGCTGACTTGCCGCTTCCCACGTCCCCACCCAGCACCACCAGGTCGCGGCGGCGCAGCCCTCCGCCCAGCAAGCGGTCCACCGAGGGGAACCCGGTAGGGACGGCGTCCCCGGAGGCATCGCGGCCTTCCAGCCGGGCGTCCACCTGCCGGATCAGATTGGTCACCGATGATCGCTGCATTCTCCTGGGGCCCATAGGCCGCTCACTCCCGGCTCGGTCCGCCGGCCTCGGTCTCCTTGGCGATCCGGGCCGCCAGCCCCAGCACCTCGCCCACCTCGGCCCCGAGTGTCTCCCGCGCCGGGGCGGCCAGGCGCTGCAGGGCCATGCCGGCTTGCAGCCGGCCGCCGTCCGACACTTCCCGTACCGCCGAGGCCAAGGCGCGCTTGAGCGGCGCCGGCACCGACAGGCTGGTCAGCCGGCGCTCCAAGTTCTCGAGGCGCCGCCGATGGGCCCGGAGGGTCAGCGGCTCCGGCAGGAGTACGCCCTCGCAAACGCGAACGAACATCCAAACCGCGAACACCCCGTTTCGCTTGGGCCCCCTGGGACTCTGGGCCAAAAGTTCCAGCAGGCGGCCTTCGGCCCCGCCGAGGCGCTCGATCACGCCACCTGCTCCATGGCCCGGAGCACCGCCTCGGGCTCGATATCAATCATGCAGCGATGGTGGCCCAAGGGGCAGTGGTCGCCTCCGGTGGCGCTGCAGGGCCGGCAGGCCAAGGGTTGCTGGACGATGCCAGCCGGCACCCCGTAGGGGGCGTAGCCGAAAGCCGGGACGGTAGGCCCGAAAATCGCCACCACCGGGCGGGAGACCGCGGTGGCTAGATGCAGCAAGCCGGAATCGTTGCCGATGACCACGCGCGCCCGCGCGAGGACCGCGGCCGTCTGGCGCAGCGGCAGGGCGTAGGCGGCGATGATGCCTTCTCCCTCGAGCAACACCCGTTCGCGCGCGTCCCCCACGGCCGCCACGGTATGACCCCGGTGCTGTAGCTGCCGCGCCAGGGCCCTCCACGCCTCCGGGGGCCACCGCTTCGCGGCGCGGCTGGCACCCGGCGCCAGGATGACGCATCCCTGAGGCACCAGCGCGGCGGCGCGCTCGAGGTCCGCGGGCGAGGGGAACACCTCCGGGGGCTTCCCGTCGGGCTGGACCTCGAGGGACCGCGCGGCAACGAAATAGCTCTCCGCGACGGGTTGCGGCGGCAGGTAGCGATCCCAGCCGAACCAGATCAGCGCCAGTCGGGCGGCCCGCCGGCGCGGAGCGACACCCCAGGATCCGCCCAGGCGTCGCCGCAGTCGGCGAGAGCGGGGCGAGTCCTGGAGATCGAGGCGGACATCGTAGCGTGCCGGCGCAAGGTGGGCCCACAGGCCGGCCCAGCCGGCGGCGGGGTCGAAAGGGATCACCCCATCCACCGCAGGGTTGTCCTCGAACAGTTCCGCGTAGCGAGCCCGGGTCAGCACGGTGATGTGCGCCGCGGGATGGCGCCGCCGGATGGCGCGCAGCAGGGGAGTGATCAGCACGACGTCGCCCAGCGAGCTGAACCGGACGACCAAGACGCGGGGGCCCGGTGCCATGGGAAGGCCAATGTACCGGCAGGGGACCCAAGCGGCCAGAGTGCGTTGCTCGGTGTTCCCCGATCTGACTAAGTTGTGGTCAGCATGCAGCGGCCCCGCACCATTCTCTGGGTGGACGACGAAGTCGAGTCGCTGGCGGCGCACGCGCTCTTTCTGGAAGAGCACGGCTACGCGGTCGAGCGCACGGCGCACGGCGACGACGCGCTGGCGCTGTTGCGGCGGCAGCCGTACGGCGTGGTGTTGCTGGACGAGCAGCTCCCCGGCCGGCGGGGGCTGGAGCTGGTGGAGGAGATCCGCGCCATTGATCCCTCGGTGCCCTTGGTCATGATCACCAAGAGTGAAGCCGCGGACACCTTGCGGGATGCCATCGGGGTGGAGATGGACGACTACCTCGTCAAACCGGTGAATCCCCGCCAGGTCTTGAGCGTGGTCACCCGGCTCTTGGAGGGCGAGCGGATCCGGGCGCAGCGGGTGGCGCGGGATTTCGTGACCCGGTTCCGCGAGCTGGAGCAGCGCCGGGGCGAGCCGCTGGGATGGCGCGAATGGATCGAGCTGGCAGCCGAGCTGGCGCAGTGGGAGGTGCGGTTGAGCCAGAGCGGTCAGGAAGGCCTCCGGGACGCCCTGGCCAGCCTGCAGCGCAGCCTGTATGCGGATTTCGCGACCTTCGTGCGCCAACACTATCCGCATTGGCTCGAGGGCCGGGCCCAACGCCCCCCGCTTTCGCCGGACGTGGGGGCGGAATTCCTGGCCCCGCTGGTGCGCGCCCACGGGAAGGCTCTCTTCGTGGTGGTGGACTGCCTGCGCTTGGACCAGTGGGAACTCTTGCGTCCGGCGATCAGCCAGATGTTCGACGTCGAGGTCTCGTATTACTTCAGCATCCTGCCCAGCGCCACACCGTTCGCCCGGAACGCCATCTTCGCGGGCCAGTTCCCCATCGAGATCGCCTCGCGCCATCCCGAGTGGTGGGGGGACCGAGATGACGAGAGCTTGAACGCCCACGAGGCCGAACTGTTGGCCGAGCAGATGGCCCGCTTGTTCTCCCCGGCGGTGCCGGTGCGCTACGAGAAGTTGGCCACCGCCGCCGAGGGAGAGGAGCTGCTGCAGCGCTTGCCCGGCTACCTGGCGCAGCCGGGTGTCACCGCCTTGGTGGTGAACTTCGTGGACCAGCTCACCCACGGGCGCGGGGAGCATGCGATCCTCTTCGAGGTGGCACGGGATGCGGCGGCGCTCCGCAGCCTGACGCGTACCTGGTTCGACGATTCGGCGCTGATGCGCGCCCTGCGGGAGGCCGAGCGCCGCAACGTGCCGGTCCTGCTCACCACGGATCACGGCTCGATCCACTGCCACACGCCCGCCACGGTGTTCGCCAAGCGGGACGCCACGGCCAATCTGCGCTACAAGTTCGGCGAGGACCTGCGGGCCGAACGCCCGGAGACGGCGCTGGTGATCGAGGACCTGCCGGCCTGGGGCCTGCCCAAAATGCGCCTCGGGGTCCGGCTGCTGGTCGCCGTGGGCGATACGTTCTTTGTCTATCCCACCAAGCTCCGGGAGTACCAGACGCGGTATCGAGGAGCGTTCCTGCACGGCGGTGTCACCCCCGAAGAGATGATCGTCCCGGTGGCGCTGCTCACCCCCCGCGGGAGCCGGTAGATGGCCCGCTGGGGGCGGTTGCTGGCCTACCTGCGGCCGCATGCGGGCCCCCTGGCCGTCGCCGTGCTGGCCGCGACCCTGGCTTCGGTCCTGGACGGGCTCACCTTCGCCCTGCTGATTCCGTTCCTGCGCCTGCTGTTCGGACTGGAAGCGACACCGGGGAGCGGTTCCACGATCGTGGAGCGCCTCATCGCCCAGGCGCTGGGCGGCTGGCTCCCTCCGGGGCGCCCGCTCCTCGCCCTGCGCCACGTGGTGCTGGTGCTCCTCGGGACCATCGCGTTGAAGAACACCGCAGCCTATGTGGCGGGCTACCTGCGCGCGCGGATCCAAGAGGGCGTCGCCAGCGATCTCCGGCTGGCGCTCTACCGGCACGTGCAACGGTTGGGCCTGAGCTTCTTCCAGGGCATCCGGGGAGGACGGCTGGTGAGCGCGGCCGCGGCGGACGCCGATCAGGCCAAGACCGTGGTCGGCCACAGCCTGGCGTCGGCTCTGCAAAACGGCGCGGTGGTGGCGGTGTACGTCGGGATCCTGTTCGCGCTGTCCTGGCGGCTCACGCTGCTCACCTTGCTCTTGGCCCCCGCGCTGGCCCTCCTCATGCGGCCGGTGGTGGCCGGGGTGCGCCGCCGGCTGGCCGAAGCCCTGGAACGCCGCGGCGAGCTGGCCGGTGTCATGGCGGAGTCGGTCGAGGGCGTGCGCCTGGTCAAGACGCACGGCGCCGAGAGCTACGAGTACCGCCGCTTCGCCGCGGCCGTGCGGGCCTACGCCGACCGCCTGCTCGCCTCGGAACGACTGGCGCTGCTGGCCCACCCGCTGAGCGAAACCCTGGGGGCCGCGGTCGTGATCATGGTGCTGGCCGCGGGCACCCTGAGGGGGGGCGCCGGCTCCGGCATGCGCCCGGAACTGGTGGTGGCGTTCCTCGCCGTGACCCTTCGCCTCCTGCCCCCCATCAAGGCGTTGAGCCAGTTCCCCGCCTTGGCGGAGCAGGCCCTCACCGCGGCCGACCGGATATTTGCCGTTCTGGATTGCGCGCCGGATGACGAGGATCCGCCGGGGGCAGGGCCGTTTCCGGGGCTGGTGCGCGCTATCAGCCTGAGCCACGTGTGGGTGGCCTACCGGCCCGACCAGTGGGTCTTGCGCGACGTCACGCTCAGCCTGGAGCGCGGCGAGGTCCTGGCCTTGGTGGGGCCCTCGGGAGCTGGCAAGTCCACCGTGGCGGACGTGCTGGCGCGCTTCGTGGAGCCGAAACGAGGCGCCGTGCTGGTGGACGGCGTGCCGCTGACCACCTATGATCGCCGGTCCTGGCGCCGGCAGCTGGGCGTGGTAAGCCAGCACACCGTGTTGTTCCACGATACCGTTCGGCGCAACATTGCCTACGGGGACCAGGCCGATGCCAGCCTGGCCGCCGTCGAGGCGGCGGCCCGGGCCGCCCATGCCCACGAGTTCATCGAGCGGCTTCCCCAAGGCTACGACACCGTCCTGGGCGAGCGGGGCATGCGACTCTCCGGCGGCGAACGCCAGCGGATCGCCATCGCGCGGGCCCTGCTGCGCGACCCCCCGGTGCTGATCTTGGACGAGGCCACTTCCTCGCTGGATGAGGAGTCGGAGCAACTGATTCAAGAGGCCTTAGCCCGGCTCATGGCCAACCGTACCGTCCTGGTCATCGCCCACCGGCTCTCCACCGTGGCGCGTGCGCATCGGATCGTCGTGTTGGACCAAGGGCGGGTGGTCGAGTGCGGCCGCCACGCCGATTTGGTCGCCGCCGGCGGCTGGTACCAGCGCTTGCACCGCTCGCAGCTGCTGCTGGCCGGATGACGCGCCGCGGCGGCGATCTCCCGGAGGCGCCCCGAGCTGGCCTTCCCGCGGTGTTTCCTCGCTCCGCAACAGCGAGTTTCCCTGGACCGCGGAGACCATCTACCTCAACAACGCCGGCATCGGCCCCATTCCGGAGTGCACCCGCCGGCTCTTGGATCAGCTCACCGCCCGGCGTACGGCGCCGTACTTGCTCGATACCCGCGAACTCCACGCCGCGCTCCAGGAAACCCGGGTGATGGTGGCGCGCCTGCTCAACGCCCGCGCCGAGGAGATCGCCTTGGCGACCAACACCAGCTACGGCGTCAACCTGGCCGCGGCGGGGCTGCCCCGACGAGGCGTGGCTCGAAGAACGGCTCCGGCCAACGCCCGCCGCTTCGAGCTGGCGACCCTTCCCTTTCAAGACCTGATGGGCCTCAAAGGAAGCGTCGGTCTGATCCTGGACTGGGCGTCGAACGGATCGCGGCGCACACCCGTGCCTTGCGCGAGCCCCTGCATCGGCTCGCCCGCCAAGGCGAACTCGCGCTGGTCTCCCCTCTGGACCCCGAGCATGATTCCGCCATCGTCTGCGTCGCGCCGCCTCGCGTGGCGGAGGTCTATCATGCGCTCCGGAAGGCGCACGTGGTGTGCGCGCTCCGCGAAGGGGCTATCCGCCTCTCGCCCCACTGCGACAACACGGTGGAAGAAATCGAAAAGGTGGTGGGGATCCTGCTTGGTCGGCAAAGGGCCGCCCGGCGGGACGGCAGGCCGTCACTCGAGCCCGATGATCCGGAGGGGCTGGAACGTTTTCTTCCCTTTTTGCAGCAGCACGTACGGTCCCACGGCGGTCTCTTTGACCTCCGAGCGATCTACCACCTCCCCCGGCTTGGGCAAGCGCCCGTTCAACCACAGCCCTCGGCCGGCCAAAAGTTTCCGGGCATGGCTCTTGGAGGTCGCCAGTCCGGCCGCCACGAAGAGATCCTCCACCTTGGGCGGGTTGGCTGCATCCCAGCGGTAGGAGCGCTCCGGCAACTGCCCGGCCAGCCGCTCGATCACGGCTACAGGATCCCCCTCGGCGAGTCCCGAAAACACCTCCCGCAACGCCCGGTGCGCTTCCTCCGCGACGGCCTCCCCGTGGACCCGGGCGGTCAGCTCCCGGGCCAGCGCCCGATGCGGGACGCGCGCGCCGGGATCGTCGGCGTGCCGCGCCATCAGATCCGCGATCTCGGCGGCCGTCTTGAACGTGAACATGGCGAGGTAGCGCTCCACGTCACGGTCGTCGGTGTTCACCCAGAAGTTGTAGAACGTAGCCGGCGCCGTCAGGGCGGGATCCAGCCAGACGGCCTGGCCCTCCGACTTGCCGAACTTCGCCCCTGATGCCGTGGTCACCAGCGGGCCCGACAACCCGTGGGCTTCGCCTCCTTCCCGCCGCCGGATCAGCTCGATGCCCGCCGTGATGTTCCCCCACTGGTCGCTGCCGCCCATCTGCAGCTCACAGCGCCAGTCCGGATCGCGATACAGATGCCAGAAGTCGTAAGCTTGGAGCAGCATGTAGGTGAACTCGGTGAACGAGATCCCCTCGTCCAGGCGCGCCTTGACCGACTCTTTCTGCAGCATGACGGACACCGTGAAGTGCTTGCCCACGTCGCGGAGAAAATCCACCAGGGAGAGTCCCTGAAGCCAGTCCGCATTGTTGAGAATCTGAGCCCCCGGCAACAGCCGCCGAAACTGGCCGGCCTGGCGTTCGAGGTTGGCGGCCAGCACCCGGGGATCCAAGAGCGGCCGTTCCTGCTGCTTGCCCGAGGGGTCGCCGATCAGACCGGTTCCGCCTCCTAGGACCACCAGGGGCCGTCCGCCGGCACGCTGGAGGTGAGCCAGCAGCATGACGGGCACCAGGTTGCCGACCTGAAGCGACGGCGCGGTCGGGTCGAATCCCACGTAGGCGGTAACGGGTCCCCGCTCGAGGCGCGCCGCCAGCCCCGGCGTCTGGTCCTCGAGCAAGTGCCGCCAGGACAATTCGTGAAGCAGCTTCGGCATCTGGGTTTCGGGCAGCCGTGGCACACGCATGGCGCGCCAAGGTTACGTGGCTGCAATACGGGTGGCAAGCAGGCCGGAGGGCCAGTACGTTTGAAGGGAGTCCATGAGCCCACCTGCTTTGCGCCCACTGCTGCTCCGCCGCGCGGCGGCCCCCCTGGCGGCCGCCTGGCGCAAGCCGGGTGTGCGCCGCACCGCCTACGTGGTCGTGCTCGGCGGGGTGGGGTTCGGCCTGGGTCTGGCCTACGGCTCGTGGACCCGGGCCTGCGCCGGCGGCAACTGCCCTTCGATCGCCGTGCTCGAAGAGTACCGCCCCCAGCAAACCGCCAAGGTGTACGCCGCCGACGGGCGTCTGGTGACCGAGCTGGGCGTGCAACGCCGCACCGTGATCCCGGTCGGCGAGATCGCGCCGGAACTGCGTGCCGCGTTTCTCTCGGTCGAAGACAAGCGCTTTTACCAGCACCACGGGATTGATTTCTGGCGCATTCCGGGGGCCATCAAGGCCAACCTGCTGGCCCTGGGGTGGGCCGAAGGGTTCTCCACCATCACCATGCAACTGGCCCGCAACGTCTGGGAGGAGCGCATCGGCTTCGAGAAGGTGCTCCGGCGCAAGGTGCGCGAGATGCGCGTCGCCGTGGAGCTGGAGCGCACCTATTCCAAGGACAAGATCCTGGAGCTGTACCTGAACCAGATCCTGCTGGGCTACGGTCTCTACGGGGTCGAGGCGGCGGCCCAGGCGTATTTCGGCAAGTCGGCTCGGGACCTGAACGTGGCGGAGGCCGCCCTGCTGGCCGGCATCGCCCGCTACCCCGGCCGCTACGATCCCCGCAAGTACCCGGCGCGCGCCATCGCTCGCCGGAATCTGGTGATCAGCCTGATGCGGAAGGCAGGGTACCTCTCCGCCGAAGATGCCGAGCGCTGGAAAGCCTACCCGCTTCAGCTCAGCTCCCGGCAGGACTTCGGCGAGGTCGCTCCCTACTTCGTGGAATGGATCCGGCAACAGTTGTACGCCCGCTTTGGCCGGGACCTCTACGAGGAGGGCTACCGCATCTACACCACACTGGATCTGGACATGCAGATCGCCGCCGAGCAGGCCCTGGCCGACCAGCTCGAGGCCATCGAGTCGGGCACCTACGGGCCCTTCCGGCACCAAACCTACCAGCAGTACGTGGACAGCTTGGAACGCCGGGGCTTGAGGGCCGAGGGACACGTGTTGACCCCCTACCTGCAGGGCGCCCTGGTCACCATGGAGGCTCGCACCGGGTACGTGCGCGCCATGGTGGGCGGCAGGAACTTCGAGGAGTCGGAGTTCAATCGGGCCACGCAGGCCCGGCGCCAGGCGGGCTCCACCTTCAAGCCGTTCGTCTATGCCGCCGCCATTCGGTCGGGGAAGCCCGCCAGCTACGTGATCAACGACGAGCCCATCAGCCTCATGGCCCAACCCGGCGATTCCATGCCCTGGGAGCCGCAGAACTACGAGGGTGACTTCCGGGGACCCATGACGCTGCGCCGCGGACTGTATCTGTCGCGCAACCTGGTAGCAGTCCGGCTGGGCTTGGAGCTGGGCCCGCCGGCCGTGGTGGGCGAGGCGGTGCGCTACGGCGTTTCGACGCCGCTGCCTCCGTATCCTTCGCTCTTCATCGGCTCTGCCTCGGTCATTCCGCTGGAGATGGTATCGGCCTACACCGCCTTTGCCACCCTCGGCGAACGGGCCGCCCCGATCGGGATTTTGCGCGTCGAAGACGCCCGGGGCAACATCGTCTGGCAGCCGCAGCCGCGGGTGGACCGCGTCATGGATCCCGAACACATGTGGATCGTCACCTCCATGCTCCAGGACGTGGTGGACCGGGGAACGGCCTACACCGCGGTGCGGGGAGCGGGCTTTCGCCTCCCCGCGGCGGGCAAGACCGGCACCACCAACGACGGCACGGACGTCTGGTTCATCGGGTTCACCCCCGAGCTGGTCACCGGGGTGTGGATCGGCTTCGACGCGCCCCAAAAGATCAAGGCCAACTCGGCGGGCGGCGTGCTGGCCGCGCCGGCGTGGACTGCGTTCATGAGCGAGGTCTATCAGCGGCGCAGCCCGCCCGCTCCCTGGCAGCGACCGGAGGGGTTGATCACCCGGGAAGTGGACGCCACCACCGGTTACCTCGCCACGGAATTCTGCCCCCGCGACGTCCGATACTGGGAGTGGTTCATCCCCGACACCCAGCCCACCGAGTTCTGCCCGGTCCACCTGCCGTATCGAGGAATCTCCGCGGGGCCGGTCCACTGAGGCCATATCGCATATCGGCGGATTTGATCTGGCCCGCTACGGCGCCGGCGGTCTTCGAGGGCGCCCTCCTGGTAGACTCGCAGGGACGGATCGCCGCCGTGGGCCCGGAGCAAGAGGTTCCATGCCCCGCGGACGCCCGGGCAGTCCGGTTCGCCGGTGCGGCCCTGCTGCCGGGCCTGGTGAACGCCCATACGCACCTCGAGCTGACCGGACTCAGGGGCCAACTCCAAGAGGCCGACTTCGTCCAATGGATCCAGGCCGTGCGACGCGCCAAGGAACCGCTCCCGGAGCAGACCTACCTGGACTGGGCGATCCAGGGCGTCAAGGAAGCGTGGCGCTACGGCATCACCACGGTGGCCGACACCGGGACCAGCGATGGCGTCCTTCGCGCCCTCACCCAGTTGGCCGCCTCCGGCACGGTTTATCGGGAAGCCATCCAGCCGGACCCGGCCCGGGCCGAAGGCGAGATGGCCCGGCTCGAGGACGCCATCGCGCGCTGGCGCTCGGAGGCGGGCCCCCGCGTCCGGATCGGGGTTTCACCCCACGCGCCCTACACGGTGAGCCGCCCGCTCTACCAGCAGGTAGCCGCCTACGCGCGATCCCAAGGACTGCCCCTGGCGGGGCATGTGGCCGAGTCTTTTGCCGAATCGCTCTTCGTGAAAGCCGCTCGCGGGGGCTTCGCCGACCTCTGGCGCCGGCGCGGTCTAAAGCCCGGCCCGGCCGCCCCCTCGCCGGTCCGGTTGCTCGGCGATCTCGGCGTCCTGGGGCCCGATTTCCTCGCCATCCACGCAGTCCAGGTGGATCGGGCGGACATCGGCGTGCTCCGGCAGACGGGCAGCGCCGTGGTGGCCTGCCCTCGATCCAACGCCCGGCACGGACACGGTGCCCCCCCCCTGAGCCAGTATCTCGAGGCCGGGATCCGCTTGGCCCTCGGCACGGACTCGGTGGCCAGCGTGGACGACCTCGATCTGTGGGCGGAGGCCCGCGAGGCGCGGCTCATGGCAGGCCTCTCGGCAGAGGCCGCCCTGCGCCTGCTGACGATCGAAGGTGCCAAGGCGCTGGGCCAAGAAGCGGAGATCGGCTCGCTCGAGCCCGGCAAGTGGGCGGACTTAGTGGTGCTTCGGCTGCCGGGGCCGCTGCCCCGGAAGCCCGACCTCGCCGCCGAAGCGCTCCTGCTTTCGCGACCCCGGGATATAATCGCTACTTTTGTCTCGGGCCGTCCGGTCCATGAAGCCTATCCCGGAGGAGCTGAGCCGACATGAAAGCCCAGCGACAGGCTGCCATCCTCAGGCTGATTCGCCAACACCGGGTGCAAAGCCAGGAGCAGTTGCGGGCCCTGCTTGGCGCCGAAGGCATGGAAGTCACCCAGGCCACGCTCTCTCGGGACATGCGCGAGCTTCGGCTCGCCAAAGTGTCCGACCCCGAGGGGGGCTCCTATTACGCGGTCCCGGCCCAGAGCGAGGTGCCGCGCCCCCCGCTCCACCAATTGCTGCCCACCTTGCTGCTTTCCCTGGACGGCGTGCAGAACCTGCTGGTGGCCAAGACCCCGGCCGGTGCAGCCAGTGCCTTGGCGGAAGCGCTGGATGCCCAGGGCTGGCCCGACGTCCTGGGCACCATCGCGGGGGACAACACCATCTTGGTCATCACCCGAAGCGAGCGGGCCCGCCGCGCCCTGGCGCAGCGCCTGCGCCAGGAGGCCGGACTGCCCGCTTGACCCCCCGCCGCGGGGCCGTATACTTATGCGGCGTGCTGTATATATCTCCGAGACGGGGTCGCTCATGAGTCAACTGGTCGTGCTGGCATACTCCGGGGGCCTGGATACCTCCGCCATCGTCCCCTGGCTGAAGGAGCATCACCACGCGCGGGTGCTGTGCTACGCCGCGGACGTGGGACAGGGCGAGGGCGAGCTGGCCGGGCTCGAAGCCAAAGCCCTGCGGTCGGGCGCGGTGGGCTGCCTGATCGAGGACTTGCGGGAGCGGTTCATCACCGAGTTCGTGTTCCCCACCCTGAAGGCCGGCGCCGTGTACGCGCGCACCTACCTGCTGGGAACCTCCATGGCCCGCCCGGTGATCGCCGCCGGCCAGGTGGCGGCCGCTCGCGAGGCCGGTGCCACCGCTTTGGCGCACGGCTGCACCGGCAAGGGCAACGACCAGGTACGCTTCGAGCTGACCTACGCCGCGCTGGCGCCTGACCTCGAGGTCATCGCTCCCTGGCGAGAATGGTCGTTCCGGGGGCGGGAAGACCTCATCGCCTACCTCAAAGCCAAGAACATCCCGGTGCAGGCCAGCCTCGAGAAGCCCTACAGCCGGGACCGCAACCTCTGGCACCTCTCTCACGAGGGCGGCATCCTGGAAGACCCGGCGGTGCCCCCGCCCAAAGACCTCTTCCTGCTCACCCGCGATCCGGAAGACGCACCCGACAGCCCGGACGAGGTGGCCATCGGCTTCGAGGAAGGCACCCCGGTCTCGGTGGACCACGTGCCCTTGGGCCCGGTGGCCCTGGTGAGCCGGCTGAACGAGATCGCGGGCCTGCACGGCGTGGGGCGGGCGGATGTGGTGGAGGATCGGCTGGTGGGCATGAAATCCCGCGGCGTGTACGAAACACCCGGCGGCACCCTGCTGCGCGCCGCCCACCGCGAGCTGGAGCAGTTGGTCCTCGACCGGCGCACCTTGAGCCTCAAGGACCAGCTGGCCGCCCGCTATGCGGACTTGGTGTACGAGGGCCGCTGGTGGACCACGGAGCGGGAGGCCTTGGATGCCTTGGTCAACGTGACCCAGCGGCGGGTGACCGGCACGGTGCGCCTGCGGCTCTTCAAGGGCAACCTGAGCGTGGTGGGCCGCGAGAGCCCCTTCT
Organism: Gemmatimonadota bacterium; assembly: GCA_037440225.1. GTDB lineage: Bacteria > Gemmatimonadota > Gemmatimonadetes > Gemmatimonadales > GWC2-71-9 > JACPAP01. The sequence continues at coordinate 156,123 of JBBIUN010000007.1, forward strand.
CCCTGTACTCGGAGGCGCTCGCCACCTTCGGCGCCGACGAGGTGTACCGGCAAGCCGACGCCGCAGGCTTCATCCGACTCTTCGGGCTTCCCATCCGCATCGCCGCGCAGCTCAACGCCCGCTCGGACGCCCCGGTCGCCGCCGAATAAAATGGCGGCCCAACCCGGGCAGCCCGGCGGCCCGCGGCAACCGCCCCACCAGATGTGGGGCGGCCGGTTCGCCGCCGGCCCCGCGGAAGCCTTCCACCAACTGAACCGCAGCCTGCCCGTGGATCAACGGCTGTGGCCCCAAGACATCCGCGGCAGCCAAGCCTGGGTCCAGGCCCTACGGCGGGCCGGCGTGCTCAGCGCCCAAGAAGAAGACCTGCTGCTCCGCGGGCTCGACCACGTGGCTCATGAGCTAGCCGCCGGAGCCGCCCACGGGGCGCCTGACGAAGACGTGCACACCTTGGTCGAGCGCCTCCTCTACCAAGCCGTAGGCGACCTGGCCGGCAAGCTCCATACCGGCCGCTCCCGGAACGACCAAGTGGCCACCGACTTGAGGCTCTGGTGCCTGGAAGCGCTCGAGGCGCTGGACGCCGAGGTGGCCGCCCTGGGCTCGGCCCTGGTCAGCCAGGCCGCCAAAGGGGTGGACCTCATTCTCCCCGGCTACACCCACCTGCAGCGGGCTCAACCCGTACGGTGGGCTTACGTCCTCTTGGCCCACGCCTGGCCCTTGGTACGCGACCGCCAGCGCCTGGCCGAGGCCGCACGCCGGACCGCAGTCCTCCCCCTGGGCTCGGGAGCGCTCGCCGGATCGGGCGTCGCGGTGGACCGCGAACAGCTGCGCCAGGCGCTGGGCTTCCAGGCGGTCTCGGCCAATGCGCTCGATGCCACCGGCGATCGGGACTTCGCGGCCGAGATCCTGTTCGATCTGGCCCTGCTGGCAACCCATCTCTCGCGCCTCGCCGCCGAGCTGGTGCTCTACAGCTCCGCCGAGTTCGGCTTTGTCCGCCTGGCGGACGCCTACTGCAGCGGCTCGAGCCTCATGCCCCAAAAACGCAACCCGGACGTCTTCGAGCTGGCCCGGGCCAAGGCGGCTCGGACCGTTGCCGACCTGGCGGGCCTGCTGGCGACCCTGAAAGGCCTGCCCGCTGGTTACAGCAAGGACTTGCAGGAAGACAAGACGTTTCTGTTCGACGCGGTGGATACCCTGCTCGTCACCCTGCCGCCCGTGCGCGGGGCGGTGGCCACCATGGAGCCCGTGCCCGAGCGCATGGGTCAGGCGCTGGAGCAGGGCCTCCTGGCCACCGATCTGGCCGACGGCCTGGTGGCACGGGGCGTGCCGTTTCGGGATGCCCATACGCTGGTGGGCCGCCTGGTCCAAGAGGCCGAGCGCCTGGGCGTGGGGCTTGCCGCCGTGCCCCAGAACGTGGCCGGAGCCCTGCACTCGGCCCTGCCCCAACTGATCGCTGGGCTGGGCACCTTTGCCGATTCCGTCGAACGGCGCGCTACCCCGGGGGGCTCATCGCGCGCCTCCGTGATGGCTCAGCTCGCCGCGCTCGAGAAGGAGTTCGCTAGGGGCGGCCCCGACCCCAGACCATTGCCCCCCGAGAGCCACCCGCGATAAACTTCTGGCCTATGCGTTGCCTGGCCCTGAACGCATCGTTCGAGCCGCTCACCATGGTCCCGGTGCGGCGGGCCCTGCGTCTGATCATTGACGGCAAAGCCGAGATCGTCGAGACCGACGGCGACGGCGTGGTGCGCAGTATCAGTGTCACCGTCCCACGGCCGGCCGTGATTCGGCTGGTCAAGTTCATTCACGTTCCCCGGCGCTTCCGCCGCCAGGTGACCAATACGTTCCTCTTCGCCCGGGACGATTACCGCTGCCAGTTCTGCGGCCGGCGGCAGCACGAGCTGAAGTTCCGCGAGTGCCTCACCCGGGACCACCTGGTGCCCCTCTCGCGCGGCGGCACGAACGCCTGGACCAACGTGATCACCGCCTGCTCCACCTGCAACACCCGCAAGGGCAACCACCTGCCCGAGGAGTGCGGCATGGAGCCGCTGCGGGCACCCTATGAGCCGCACTTCGTACACCTGTCGTGGGCGGTGCGGCGGCTGACCCCGGTCCAGGCCAAGTACATCCGGCTCTTCTACGGCGAGGATACGCTGCGGGCGTTGAGCGCCTTGTGAAGGCTCATACCACCTACCTCTGGTTCCATACGCGCAAGCGCCAAGAGATCGTTGACATCACGGACCGGGTCGCCGAGGCCGTCACCGCGAGCGGGGTCCAGGAAGGCTTCGCCCTGGTCTCCGCGATGCACATCACGGCCTCGGTGTTCGTCAACGATCACGAGTCGGGGCTCTGGCAGGATATCCTGGAATGGCTGGAAGGCACCATTGCCCCCTGGCAGCCGGAGCGCTACCGGCACAACCAGACGGGAGAGGACAACGCCGCAGCCCACTTGAGGAGCCTCACCATCGGGCATGAGGTGATCGTGCCCGTGACCCAGGGAAGCCTGGACTTGGGACCGTGGCAGCGTGTGTTTTACGGCGAGTGGGACGGCCAGCGGCGCAAGCGATTGATTATCAAGGTGTTAGGTGAGTAGAGCCAAGCGGCACCCGTTGTACCGGAGGGTCGGAGCTGTTAACCTTAACCGCGAGGGACGTGAGAGGAGTCGGTTGGGCAGGTCCAATCTGGCGGCGCTCCTAGCCCAGCACGCCGCCCACCGGTCGGATGCGGAGTGTTTCGTCGCGGCCTCTAGGCGCTTGACCTACGGCCAGGTGGACGCGGACGCAAGGGCGCTGGCGGCAGCGTTGGCCGCGCAGGGCATAAGCCGGGGCGACCGCGTGGCGATCGAGTTGCCGAACTGTCCGGAGTGGGGGCTAGTCCTGCTGGCGGCGGCTCGGCTCGGCGCGGTAGTGGTCCCCTTAAGCCCTTCCCTCGGCTACCACGAGTTTCGTTATCAACTGCGGCACGCTGAAGCCAGGGTGCTGGTGGCTGGGGATACGGTGTGCGGCGCCGATTACCGCGAGGTTTTCGAAGACGTTGCGCCCGACCTGCCGGAACTCGCCTGTATGGCTATTGTCGGCTCCGAAGACCTGTGGTACGACTCGCGCCTGCTGCACTTGCCCGCGCTGGTCGAGCGGGGGCGGAGGCTTGCGCCCCTCGAGGCCGCGCCGCGGGAAGGCGACCCCCTGGCGATCCTCTACACCTCGGGCACGCTGGGGAAGCCCAAGGGAGTGGTGCTGACGCACGGGAACCTGATCTTCGCGGCCAGCGGGGTGATCTCGGCGCTGGGGCTCAGCCCGGCCGATCGGGTCCTGGCGGCGCTGCCGCCGTTTACCGTCTTCGGCCTCCAGGTGCTGATCAGTAGCCTGATGGCTGGGGCCACGCTGGTCCTGGAGCCGGTGTTCGCTCCGGCAGCGACCCTGCGCCTGATGGACGAGGAGCGGGTGACCGTGTGCCATGGCGTGCCCACTATGTTCCAGCTCCTGATGCGGGACCCGTCGTTCGGGAACCGGAACCTATCGGCCGTGCGGACCGGCATCGTGGCGGGGAGCCCGGTCTCCCCGGAACTGGTGCGGCAGATCCGCCGGTGGAATGACGTCGAGATCGCCTACGGCCTGACGGAAACCGGGCCTACCGTCAGCATCACCCGCCCGGACGACCCCCCGGAGAAGCGCGAGCGCACGGTGGGGCGCCCGCTTGCCGGGGTGGACGTGCGCCTGGTGGACGTGCGGAGCGGCGACGTCCAGGGGCCCGCCCTGGCAGGCGAACTGGCGGTGAAGGGTCCCAACGTCATGGCGGGCTATTACCGGATGCCGCTGGAGACCAAGCGATCGTTCACGGAGGACGGCTACTTCCTGACGGGAGACCTCGCCACCCTCGATGAGGAAGGCTACCTGACGATCGTGGGCCGCCGGCAGGAGATGATCATCCGCGGCGGCCAGAAGATCTTTCCCCGCGGCCTGGAGGATCTGCTCCGCACCCACCCGGCCGTGGATGACGTGTGTGTGGTCGGTGTCCCCCACGACGTGTTGGGGGAGCTGGTGTGCGCCTGCGTGGTCCCCGTAGAAGGCGCCATCATTACCGGCGAGGAACTCAAGGATTTCTGCCGCGAACAGGTGGCAGACGACAAAGTCCCAGATCTGGTCCGCTTCTTCGACGCCTTCCCGATGACCGGGAGCGGGAAGGTGAGGCGCAAGGAGCTGGCGCAGGTCGTGGAACTGGAACTGAGCACGACGTGAACTCGACTCCTTTGCGGCCGCCGCGTGCCGCCCACGCGGAGCCTCCGGCTCACGCGCCCAACGCGGCCCTCTTGATTGACTTCGACAACGTGACGCTGGCCATCCGGTCGGATCTGTCCTCCCAACTGCGCCGCCTGCTGAGCTCGGACATCTTCAAGGGCAAGGTCTCGGTGCAGCGCGCCTACGCCGACTGGCGGCGATACCCGCAGTACATCGTGCCGCTGTCCGAAGCCTCGATTGATCTGATCTTCGCGCCGGCCTTCGGTTCGAACAAGAAGAACGCCACCGACATCCGCCTGGCGATTGACGCCTTGGAGCTGGTCTTTACCCGCCCGGAGATCGGTACCTTCATCCTGCTGTCGGGCGACAGCGACTTCTCCAGCCTGGTGCTCAAGCTCAAAGAGTACGGCAAGTACGTCATCGGCGTGGGGATCCGCGAGTCGTCCAGCGATCTGCTGGTCCAAAACTGCGACGAGTACTACAGCTACAGCGAGCTGACGGGATTGACCCGAGAAACGGACAGCGAGCACCCCCGCCGCGATCCCTGGGAACTGGTGGTGGAGGCCGTCAGCCGCATGAAGGCCGAGGGCGACGTGATGCGGTCCGATCGCTTGAAGCAGGTGATGCAGGAGCTGGATCCCGGCTTCGACGAAAAGGAGGCCGGCTTCAACCGCTTCAGCAAGTTCGTGGCCGAGGCCGGCCAGCGCGGCTTGCTGCGCCTGACCAAGCTGGAGAACGGCCAGTACGAGGTGGACTTGGGCCCGAACGCCAACGTGCCGGCCGGCGCGGAAGCGGTACCGGCACCGGAAGCAGAGCCCCCCGCCCCCCGCTCGCGCCGCACCCGGGAGCGCGGCCCGGCCGCGGCCAGCGGTAGCATGACCCTGGCCGCCGCGTTCCACCTGCTCAAGGAAACCCTGGCGGCGATGGGCGGACTCGAACACGAAGTCGAGGCGGAGCCGGTCCGGGATGCCATGCGAGAACGCTCGGCCGCGGAGCGCGATCCCATCTTCGAGCGCTCCCGCTTCCAGCGCCTGTTGCGCCAGGCGCACGACGCCAGCTTGATCGAGCTCAGCAAGGGCGACGACGGGCGCTACTTCCTCAAGCTCAACCCTGGTGCCCTGGTCGAGGACCGTAGCGAAGCCGGCGGCCATGCCGGGGCAGGGCCGGCGGCACCCGAGGCGGAAGGGGCTGAAACGGAGGCCGGCCGTCGCCGCCGGCGGGGCCGCCGCGGCGGGCGAGGCCGTGCACGCGGCGAGGAATCCCCAGAGCTAGCCCCAGCCGAAGAGCCCCCGGTGGGCGCGCCCGCTCCGGTCGCATCCGTCCGGGACGCCGCCTCCCGAACACCCGGCGCGACGGCGGCTCCGGCCGT
>JBBIUN010000008.1:0-126685 GCA_037440225.1 Gemmatimonadota bacterium
CCTCAGCCACCTCTGCAAACACCCCCGCCGCAACCTCGAATTGCCCGTCTACCATCAAACAATAGCCGCGCGTCAACCGCGCCAACGCCTGACATTCGGGATTCCCGCTCGCCGCGGCCACCGCCTCCGCCTGCGCCCCGGCCGCTTCCGCACCCGCTATGTCTCCTGCCTCCGCCGCTACCTCCGCCTCCACCTGCAACGCCCGAATCAAGGTCAAATCCGCTTTCGCCCCGCGAGCCAGTTTCACAGCCGCGTTCGCGGCCTCCACGATCGCCCGATCGTCCACAAACCGCCCCCGATGCAACGCCTCAGCCCGCAATTGCGCCGCTAACGCCCTGGCCTCCGGCCGCCCACTGCCCTCCTCCCAGCGGCCCAATGCCTCCAACACCTCCCGGTACTTCCCCTCCGCCACCAACGCCTCCGCTAACAGTAAGTGCACCCGCGAGCTGCCATCCTGCGGGTACACCCGCAACAAGAGTGTCAACGCTCGCTCCGCCTCCCCCGGCGCCCCCCGCCGCGTCGCCAACTCCGCACCCCGAATCGCAAACTCGCATGCGGGCCGCTGCATCCGCGCCCCAATGAAATGGTGCGAAGCCTCCAGCATCCGCTGAAAGTCCTCGTCCCCCAACCCCTCCGCCAAACACTCCCCCAGCCGCTGATGGAAATACTTCCGCTGCTCCTCCCCCATCGCATAGTACACGTACGCCCGGTGCAAATCATTTTTGAACCGGAGCCGGCCGTTCTCCATCCGGCCCACCCCTCCATCCAATACCTGCAACATCGCCTGCTCCACCCGCGTCCGGTCCCAGCGCAACAACCCCGCAACCTCCGCCGCGGGCAACGCCCGCGCCGCCACCGCCAACACCTGAAGCACCCGCCGAACCTCGGCGGCAAACACCCGGTACTGCCGCTCGAACGCCACCCGCAACGTCTCCGGCGGGTCCCAGGACGTCACCACCGCCTCCCCACCCGAGGACTCCGCCGCCACCAAGGAGCGCTCCTCGTGCTGCCGCCAGTCCGCCACCAACAGCTCGATGAGATACGGATTGCCCTGCGCCAAGCGAATGATCGTGGCCTGGATCCGATCGTCCAGCTGGCCCTTCTCCCATAAACCGGCCACCAGCCGGGCCGCTTGCTCCGGCTCCATGGGACCCACGTCAATCCGATGCGCCCACACTAGCCCCGCTCGGTGCGGCCGGTCCGCCAAGCCAGATACCTCGCTCCCGTCCGGCTGAGAGGTAGCCAAGATCAACACCGGCAAGCGCTCCATCCGCCGCGTCACCAAGAACAACACCTCCCGGCTCGCCGGATCCATGTGCTGCACATCGTCGAACGCCAGCAAAATGGGCCCGCCATCCGTCACCGCGTCCATCATCCGCAACACCGCCTCCGCTACTCGCAACCGGATCGAGTCCGTGGGCGCCTCCGGCGGCTGAGGAATCCCGGGATACACGTTGCGCAACGCCGGGCACACCCGGCTCGCTTCCGCTAACCAGCCGGGATCCGTACCCCCGGCTTCCGGGTCCATGGCCATCGCCAAGATCAGATCGGCTATCGCCGCGTACGGAATTCCCTGACCAATCTCCTGGCACGAAACCACAAACGCCGGCCAGGCCCGCGAGGCAACACTCGTCGCATACCGCCGAATCAACGAACTCTTCCCGATCCCCGGAGGACCCACCAGCACGCACGTCTCATAGCCGCTCTTCCGCACCCGCTCCCACAAACCCTCCAATCTCGCCAACTCCCCCTCCCGGCCCACGAACACCTCCCGGCGCCTCGCTCCCGCAGGCCAGTCTGCTTCGCGCATGAGAAAACTGGGCCGCACCCCCCGCTCGAGCCGCCTCATCAACTCCGCAATCTCGGGATGGGGATTGCCCCCCAACTCGGCCCGCGCCCGGGCCACCTGCTCCTTGAGCAACCGCAACGCCCCCACCCCGTCCCCATCCAAGAGCGCCCGCTCAGCCAAGGCACAAACGGCCTCCGCACACAACGGGTCCAGCCGATACAGCCGCACCGCCGCCGCCTGAACCGCAGCCAAATCCCCCCGAGACCGCGCCGCCTTGAGCCGCGCCCGCAACAGGTCCCGCGCCTGGTCCAGCAGGCGAGCCCGCGCCCGCTCCACCCAGTGCGCAAACTCGACCGCACCACAATCCTCTAACCCCCGCAACGGCTCCACCACCTCCGGCACCCGATCCACCCCCACCCCATCCAGCGACAACTCCGTATCGAGGTCGGCCAGCAACTGCACATCTCGACCCCCATACGTCAACACCCCCGGCCCCACCCGCTGGCGGATCGCTACCAGCGCCTGAGACAGCGAATGCCTACCCCGCGCGACCGGCACCCCGGGCCATAACAGTTCTACCAAATGATCCCGACTGAGCGGCCGCAGCCGGCCTTCCAAGTGCAAATAGACCAGAAGCGCCAGATGCTTGCGCGTCCGGAACACCACCCGCGCTCCCCCCAACCCGTAGAGCGCAGGCGGTCCCAAAATGCGGAGTGCGAACGAAGCGCCCATGCTACTTCCCAGCGCGCGGAATCAAAAAGTTGGCGGCCTGGATCAACTTTGCGTCAACATCTTGTCAATGCAGTACTTGAGCGCCAGGCAGCGAGCCCGATCCAGCGCTGTCCCGGCGAGTGTCAAATGCGCTCCAGCTCTTGAACGCACCGAAACTCCTAGAAGCGCGAAACTACCGGCCCCGCCCGACACCCGCCAGCAACCCGCCAACAACCCCGACCTCCAAGAGACCCCGGCTTTCCAAGCGCCGTGGCTCGACAGCGCGGTGGCGGGCGGGCACTCCCACCAGAACAGCAGCGGGATTCGAGCTAGCCTCGAGCCCGCCGCTTCCGGCGCCCGTGGATACCGAGCCAAAGGTCGCACAGGTTGGAATTATCTCGCCGTGGTGTCTCCGGCGGCCCACGAGAGCGGTGGACACGGAGCCAAAGATCGCACAGGTTGGAACCCGCCCGCACTCGCTCGTAGGAGACCACCATGGCCTTGATCCCGCTCTGCACCGGAGACTCCCTGCTCGACACCCTCCGCGAGACCTTCGCCGCCACCCCGGTCCGCATCCCCGAGACCCGCATCCAACCCCTCTGCGCCTTGGCTGCAAGCGGTGACAACGCCTCCTTCCGCGGCCAGCTCGAACCCCTGCTCGCCGGCCGGCACGGCCTCGAGATCCCCATCGCCGAATCCCCCATGGCCGCCCTCGCCGGCAAACGGTCACGGTCCATCAGGTGGAGCGTGGGCCTCAAGATCCTGGACGGCTTCCTCCAGGGTCTGGGCCTCCCGGGCGGCTCGCTCGCCGCGAACATGCAGGGCGCCGAAAGGGTCTCCTACAGCTTCGCCAACCTGCTCCGCCGATTCGTGGACTTGAACCAGCTTGGCCAGGCGCTCTCGGGCCGGCGGATCAGGCGCACCAACCCGGCCGCGGCCATCTTCTTCGACCACGGCAGGTACGCCCTGCTGGTGATTGATTCGGTCATCACCAGCAACCGCTTCAGCCTCCACGTGGACCGGGCCGCCAAGTCCGGCTTCTCCATGGACCTGCCAGCGATGCGCCAGCTCGCCGCCACGGCCGGCACCGGCCTCGCGCTCGAGAGCACCACCGGCCTGGACCTGACCTTCCAGACCCCAACCCCCCTCACCTTCGCCTTCTCGGCGGTGCGCTTCCACCTGGGACCGGACGGCAGCATCCAGGCCATGCCGCCCGCCATCCCGCACCGAGCCCTCGCGGCAGCGGAACGCGGCGCCCGACTCCCCGCCGAAGCGGTGCGCTACGGCCCCGAGCGCGTGCTCTTCGGCGACCGGCCCGGCCTCCTGGAATGGGAGGAGCGATCATGAGCCCCCGCGGCCGATCCCCCATCCCGGCCCCCGTGCTCGATGCCCTGCCGGATACCGTGGACTTCCGCGACCGGCTCTACCAGCCTACCCTGGTCGAGGTCCCCGTGCGCATTCCCCTGGCCCAGTACCGGCAATGGAGGGTGCCCGTGCTCGATCAGGGCCGCGAGGGCGCCTGCACCGGATTCGGGCTCGCCACCGTGGCCCACTACCTGCTCCGGCGGCGCCGCGTCACTCCGGACCGCACCCGCGTGAGCCCGCACATGATCTACCGGATGGCCAAGCGCTACGACGAGTGGCCGGGCGAGGAATACCAGGGCTCCTCCGCCCGCGGAGCCATGAAGGCCTGGCACAAGCACGGCATCTGCGCCGCGGCGCTGTGGCCCGCCGGCACGCCGGCGGCCGACGACACGCTGACCGCACCCCGGGCCGCCGATGCCGCGCGGCGACCCCTGGGCGCCTACTTCCGGGTGAACCACAAGGACCTGGTGGCTCTGCACGCCGCCTTGGCCGAAGTGGGGATCCTCTACGTGACCGCCACCATTCACACCGGCTGGCTCTCGCCCGGCAGGGAAGGCGTCATCCCGGCTCGGGGCGACCCCATCGGCGGCCATGCCTTTGCCGCCGTGGCCTACGACGAGCGGGGCTTCTGGATCCAGAACTCGTGGGGCCCGCACTGGGGACGGGAAGGCCTGGGCCTCATCACCTACGACGACTGGCTGGAGCACGCCACCGACGTCTGGGTGGCCCGACTGGGCGCCCCGGTGAGCCGGCTCGAGCCCGAGGCCGTAGCCCAAGCCTCCTCCCCGGCGGGGGGGCGCATCCAGGTGTATGCCTTTGCCGATCTCCGGCCCCACATCATCAGCATCGGCAACGACGGCCGCCTGCGCCCCACCGGGGTGTACGGCACCTCCGAGCGGGACGTTCACACCATCCTGACCCAGGACCTCCCGGCCCTGACCCGTACCTGGCGCAGGAAACGCCTGCTGCTCTACGCCCACGGCGGGCTGGTGAGCGAGCAGGCCGCCATCCAGCGAGTGGCCGACTACCGCAAGACCCTGCTGGAGGCCGAGATCTATCCTTTGGCCTTCGTCTGGAAGACCGACTACTGGAGCACGCTCAAGAACCTGCTGGAGGACATCATCCGCCGCCGCAAGCCCGAGGGCATCCTCGATGCGGCCCGGGACTTTCTGCTGGATCGCCTGGACGACACCCTCGAACTCATCGCGCGGGCCGGCTCCGGCAAGGCCGAGTGGGACGAGATGAAGGAGAACGCCGAGCTGGCCACCGTGGCCAGCCGGGGCGGCGCCCGGGTGGCAGCCCTGACCCTGGCCGAAGTGAGCCGGCGCATCCCGGACCTGGAAGTCCACCTCGCCGGCCACAGCGCCGGGAGCATCTTCCACGCGCCCCTGGTTTCCCTGCTCAGCTCGCCTCCGGCCGACGGCGGCTTGGGATTGCAGGTGGCGAGCCTCACGCTGTGGGCCCCGGCCATCACGGTCGCCCGATTCGAACAGACTTGCGCGCCCGCCATCCGGAGCGGCCGGGTGAAGCGGTTCTCGCTTTTTACCCTCACGGACCGGGCCGAACAGGATGACCACTGCGCCGGCATCTATCACAAGTCGCTGCTCTACCTGGTCGCGAATGCCTTCGAGCGGGAGCGCGGCACCCCCATCCTGGGCATGGAAAAGCACGTGCGGGCCTCCCGGTCGCTGCGGCGGCTGCTCCAGGAGCCCGATGCCTCCTGGGTGCTCTCGCCCAACACGGCGGCGCTGGGAAGCGCGCAGGCCGCGCGGGCCAGGCATCACGGGGATTTTGACGACGACGAGGCAACGCTCGGGGCCACGCTGGCCCGGATCCTGGGCCGGCGGGCGGTGCGGGAGAGGATCGTGATCCACCGCTTAAGCCCTGGGCTCAAGGACCGGAGGCGGCCGCTCGACGCGCTGGGCTAGCGCACAGCGCGCGCAGCGGTCCGATCCTTTCGGCCCAGGGTCCAAGGGTCGCGACCGGGGCTGCGGTCCCTCGGCGACCGGCGCCGGGTCCGTTCAACGCGCAGCCGAACGCGCTGGCGGTCCCAAGTGCAGCCCAGGCTGAAGCCCGTGGCGCAGGGAGCCGGGCCACAAGCCTCCCAGGTCTGATCCCCGGCCTTATTGCCGGCAACTGGTGCCAAGCGGTACAATTCGTGCCATCCCCGCTGCAACGATATGATCCTGATCGTGGATTTCTCGGGCGAGTCGGCTGATCTCTGGCGCCAACTGGGCGCGGACCTCGAGGTGCCGGTCCAGACGTTGGCGGCCTCGGATGCGCAAGCCGTCCCGCAGGGCGTCGCGGTCGCCATCCTGGCGGCGCAAGGGGTGGAACCGGAAGCGCTCGAGTGGTTGACCGCCCATGAGCTGCCGGCGGGCGTCGGCGTGCTCGCGGTGGGTAGCGATCCCGGCCGGCGATTGGCCATTCAGTTCATGTCCCGCGGGGCGCATGACTACCTCGCCCTGCCGGAGGACGCCGAGATCCTCCGCAACGCGGTGGAATCGTGGGTCGCTCGCGTCAGGGAACGGACGGAGCGCAGGGTGCTGGAGCCGCCGGCCAAGCACTCGGCGTTCGAGCGCATCGTGGGGGACAGCCCGCCCCTGCGCGCGGTGCTGGCGCGTGCGATGCGGCTGGCTCGCCATCCCAGTGCCACGGCGCTGATCGTGGGCGAGACGGGCACGGGCAAGGAATTGCTGGCCAGAGCCATCCACGAAGCGGGCCCGCGGCGCGCCGCGCCGTTCGTGGCGGTCAACTGCTCGGCGCTGCCGGCCCCGCTCATCGAGTCCGAGCTGTTCGGCCATGAGCGCGGTGCGTTCACGGATGCCTACGCCGCCAAGCCCGGTCTCTTCGAGCTGGCGGACGGGGGGACGCTGTTTCTGGACGAGGTGGGCACCCTGCCCTTGGAACTGCAGGCCAAACTGCTACGGGTGCTGGAAGACCGGGAGGTGCGGCGCGTAGGCGGCACCCGGTCGCGGCGCGTGGACGTGCGGATCATGGCGGCCTGCAACGAGCGGCTGCTGAGCCGGGTGCGGAGCGGCACGTTCCGGGAAGATCTCTACTATCGCTTGAGCGTGGTGACGCTCGCGCTCCCGCCGCTTCGGGAACGGGGCGACGACGTAGTGCTGATCGCCCGGCACCTGATCCAGGAGCTGGCGGCGCGGCACGGACTCCCAAAGCCGCCCCTTACCGAGGCGGCTCAGAGGCGGCTGCGCGAACACGCCTGGCCCGGCAACGTGCGGGAGCTGCGCAACGCGATCGAGCGCGCGATGCTGCTGTCCCCGGAGGGAACGCTGGACTTGGGCGAGCTGATCGCGCCGGAGGCAGAAGAGCAGCCCGCCGCCCAAGCCCCGGCGCCGCTGCCGTTTCCGGGATCCTTGGATGAGATGATGGCGGCGGCGGCGCGCCGCATGGTGGAAGCCTGCGGCGGCAACCGGAGCGAGGCAGCGAGACGGCTCAAGATCTCGCGACCGAGACTCAGGCGGCTTCTCATGGACTGAAGCCTCGCCTGCACCCCATCTCCAAGACCCGGCTGCTCCGAAGCAGGCACCAGCCACCGGCCGTGGCCCACAGTACCCTGAGCCCTGAAACGATTCGTTTCAGCATTGGTTGGAACGAAACGATCCTGTTCCGGCAAGAATCGTTACAGGGCGCGGCGAATCAAGATTTGTAAAACCATGTCATGCAACAAGTTACTATCATCGGGCAGGCTGGAACGAAGCTTGCGTCATCCCGGCTGCGCGTTGTGGGCCCCTCAGTAAGGCGGATTGACGGGTCTCTCGAGGCGTCGGTTTCCCTGCGACAGCCGGTTTCCCCGCGACAGGAGGAGGTAGCTGTGCGTCGAAGACTAGCGCCCTGGTTCTTCGCCGTTCTGGCGCTCGGCTGCGCCGAGCCCGCCGCGCCCCCGCCCGATGGGGCTCTAACCGATCGTGGAGATCCGGCGGGTATCCGTCCGCCCGCCTTGCGATGGGTCGGGGGACCGCCGGCGCTCACCATGCGAGTGGAGGTGGAGTCCGACTCCGGGCCGGGTGATCTGAATCTGGCCGCGCGCGCGGTGCCGCTGCCGCAGCCGCTGGAGACGTATTGGGCGGGCACCTGGCTCGCGAACTGGCGGTCGGCGGTGCTGCGCCTTGACTACGCGGACGAGGGCGGGGCCGGCGCGGACCAGGGCGAGGCCCGCTCCGGCCGATCCTCGCGGCCGTTCCTCAAGCTGGTGGTGCCGCGGGGCGCACTCTACCGCCGGCCCGACGGGCAGCCCATCAAACCGTGGGAATGGGTCTGGGTCACCGTGCGGGTGGACTCCGAGGAGGTGCTGGTCCACTTCGGGCCGAGCGGTCTCCAGTTCACGCCGGCCTGCCCGGTGCTGCTCCAGATCTGGTACGATCGCCTGGGGCTCGCGGATTCCACGGCGAGAGGGCTCAAGCTCTGGCACCGGGAGCCTGGCGGCGACTGGGTGCCGCTGCCGGCCGAGCACTCGGCTGCCGAGGGCTGGTTCAAGGCCAAGATCTGCGGGTTCTCGAGCTACCAGATCTCGTACTGATGGGGCGTGGGGAGATCGGGTGGCCGGATGGCGGGCGCATGACGAGGGCAGACGCTGCTGCTTCGCTCAGGCTGTTGAGCGAGGCCCGCCACCTGGTGGACACGGGCCGGTACGCGGCGCTGGTGGCGTTTGCGGAGTCGCTGCCGCCAGAGCAGGTGCGCCAGTCGCCCACGCTGGCGTTGCTCTTGGGGATCGCGCATTCGCGGCTGGGCCGGCCGGTGCCGGCGAAGCGGTGGGCCTTGCGCGCGCTGGCGCTGGCGGGCGAGCGGGGCGACCGGGCCGTCGAGGCACGGGCGCTCAACGTCTGCGGGGCGATCGAGCTGGCCCGGGGAGAGGTGGCCAAGGCGGAGGAGTTTTTCAACCGGGCACTGGCCGAGGCCGACCGACTGGGGGACCACGCCACGGTGGGCCGTTGCTCGAACAACCTGGGCATCATCGCCAACCTCCGGGGTGAGCACGGGCAGGCGTTGGGCTGGCACACCATGGCGCTAGCCGCGTTCGAACGGGCAGGCTGGCCCAAAGGGGCGGCCGAGGCGCTCCACAACCTGGCGCACGTGCACAAGGATCGCGGGCACTGGGAGGCGGCACTTCAGGCGGCGGATCGTGCGGTCGAGGAAGCCGAGCGAGCCGGTGACCGGGCCTTGTTGGCGGCGGCGCGCTGCGGGCATGCGGACATTCAGCGGCTCTCCGGGTTTGCGGCGGCGGCGCGGCGGGAAGTGGAATGGGCGCTGGCGGTGCATCGGGAACTGGGCGACCGGCTGGGGGAGGCCGAAGACTTGCGGGTGTTGGCGGGAGTACGCGCGGCGCTAGGGGAGAAAGCGGAAGCGGAGCGGATGTACCGCGACGTGGTGGAGCGGGCTGAGCAGGGAGCGGATCCGCTGCTCGCGGCTCATGCGGCGCGGGACTTGGCGCTCCTGCTGGCGGGCTGGGACCGGAGGTCCGAGGCAACGGAGTGGGCCAACCGCGCGAGGGTCGGATTCGCGACCCTGGGAGCGGTGGCGGAGATCAGGCGCTTGGATGCGGCATTGCTGCCGCTCAGGCTTGCGGCGGTGACCCGCGGCTGATCGGGTTCGTATCAGATGGCAGCGGGCGGATCGTTTCGTGTCAGGGATGGGTGGCGAAGGGGGGCGGGCGGGGTGCAGGGTAGTGCGAGACTTGTTGCGCGCTGCGCAAAACTGAGCTGTGATGGAGATCGCAGTGTGGCCGGGACAGCACAGGCTAAATCGTTGGTGGAAAGCGGGATTGCTGGAGAGGTTGCCCGGATGGCATGGCGGTTGCGTCCTCTTCGTGTGGGCTGGCGGGCGGTAAGCGCCGGCTCCGGTGCCACACGAAAAGGGCAAACCACGGGCGACCGTGGGTCGCAAAGCCGCGGGTCTGGCGGGAGGGCGTGCCAGACAGCCGGGCTGCCGGAGGCAACGATGCAGGACATTCGCAGGGTTGGGGCTCGAGCTTCGGGGGTTACGCTCGTCGAGTTGGTGATCGTGCTGGCGATGATCGGCATCGTCGCCGCGATCGGCCTGCCTCGGATTGATCTTGCCCGCTACCAGATTGACGGTGCGATGCAGGCGGTGGGAACCAGCCTGATGGTGGCCCAGCGCCTGGCGGTGACCCGCCAGTACGACGTAGCGGTCCGCTTCGACCTTTCGGGCCAGGCGCTGGTGATTCACGAGGATGCCAACAACAATGGCCAGGTGGATGCGAACGAGCGGGTGCGGCGGGTAGCACTGGGGGAGAAGGTGGTCTTCGGGCGCGGCAGCGCGCCGGCCGCTCCGGCGGTGGGGTCGGCGAATCCGATCACGTTCACCAAGACGGCCGAGGGTTTCCCGGTGGTCACGTTCCATCGGAACGGGAGCGCCAGCGAGGCGGGCGGGTTCTACCTCACCTCGCGCCGGGCCTTGGCCACCGGGCTTCACAGCGACGATGCCCGGGCGGTGGAGATCGAGCGGGCTACGGGCCGCGTCGCCTGGTATCGCTACGGGAACGGGACATGGACCCGCAAGTACTGAAGGCTGGCCGGGGATTCACCCTGGTCGAGGTCATGGTGGCGCTGGTGATTCTGTCAGTGGTGCTGGTGGGGATGGCCTCGATGACGGGTTCCCTGCTCCGCAACACGACGACCAGCGACCGCATGGCCTCGGCGATTCAATTGGCCGAGCACCGTGTCGAGCAGGTGCAGTTGGAGCCCTCGTATGCCCGGCTGGACAGCCTGTACGCCGGCGTCGAATCCAACCTTCCCGGATTTCCGGGATTCACCCGAACCACCACGGTGGTCCGCTACGGCGGCCAGGGGCAGTCGTACGACTACCGCAAGGTCACGGTCACGGTCACCGGCCCGGGTCTGCCGGCGCCGGTGAGCCGGACGGTGACGGTGGCGGCACCGTGACGACCGCGCCGGAGCGACTGGACCGCCGGGGCATGACCCTGGTGGAGATGCTGATCGCGCTGGCGGTCTTCAGCGCGGTGATCGCGGGGGCGCTGAGCTTCCTGCGCTCGGAAAGCCGGGCGTTCAACCTGGGCAGCCAGCGGCTGAGCACGGTACAGAACCTGCGCTTCGCGGTGAACCTGCTGGAGCAGGACCTCCGGACCGCGGGGGCGGGGGTGCCGGACCAGCAGCCCTACTTGGTCTATGCCGGGCCGGACGTGGTGGCCTTCAACGCGGACTACGCCAGCAATGTCAAGAACGATGTATTCGCGGTGTACTACGATCCGGACGCGCCCACCGGCGTGGTGACGGCGCTGACCAAGGCGCAGCGGATCCAGATCCCGAACACGCTGTTCGGCTACCCGGATACGAGCTACACGCAGGCGGGGGTGAACAGTCCGGCGGAGACCATCATCTTCTTTTTCCGGCCGGACAGTCTGACCTCGCGGACGGACGACTACGTGTTGTACCGCCAGGTCAATCGCAAGCCGCCGGAGCTGGTGGCGCGGAACCTCCTGCAGACGCCGGGGCTGCCGTTTTTCCAGTACTACCGCCTAGTCACGCCTGCCACGGCCGCGCCCCGGGTGGAGCTGGTCCCGGCGGCCGGGCTGCCGCTGGCGCACACGGTGGCCATCCATCTGGCGCCGGGGGACACGGGAAGCGCGGCCCGGATAGACAGTCTGCGCGCGGTTCAGGTGAACGTGACCGCCACCAACGGGCTTTCGGGTGCCGACGAGCGGACCCGTGCCCTCACGCGGCTCATCCGGCTTCCCAACGCCGGGCTGGCCAGCCGGCGGACGTGTGGTGATGAGCCGCTCTTGGGAACTGGCCTCGTGGCCACGCTGGGTTCGGGCTCGGCCGGCGAGCCGATCGTGACGCTCACCTGGAGCGCGGCTACCGACGAGACCGGCGGCGAGAAGGACGTGGTGCGCTACGTGATCTGGCGGCGGCTCGCGGCGGATCCCGACTGGGGCGATCCCTACCTCAGCATTCCGGCCGGCAACCCCACCTACGCCTACGTGGACGCGGCCGTGAGTTCGGGTGATCAATACGTCTATGCGCTGGCCGCGCAGGACTGCACGCCCAAGCTGTCGTCGCTGGCTGCGTCCAACACGGTCACCATTCCCTGACGGCGAGGAGGAGGCCGTATGAAGCCCAGGGCGGAACGGCTTGACAATGAGCGAGGCATCGCGCTCATCGTGGTGCTGCTGGTGACGCTGGTGGTGGCGGTGGTGGCGGTGAGCGCCGCGGTGCTGAGCACGAACAGCACGCTGATCGGACGGTACAGCGACCGGTTGAGCCTGCTGGAGGCGGCGGCTGATGCGGGCATCGAGGAAGCCCGCTCGCGGATCAACGGCAACAAGACCCTCTACCCGGATACCGGCTACGCCACGCTGGAGGCGGGGGCCGCGGTGACGGATGCCAACGGGGCCACGATTCCCAACATCAAGCGGTGGACCTACGTGGGGCCCACCGGGGTGACCACGGGGCAGTACGGGGTGTTCGGCAGCGTGGTCGTGGTGGTGGAAGATGCCTTCGGCAACCGGGTGGTGCGCCGGGGGGAGGTGGTGCAGGAGAGCTTTGCCAAGTACGCCTATTTCACGGACGTGGAGCCATCCTACATCGCCTTTGGCGGTGGAGACCAGATCTTCGGTCCGGTCCACACCAACGATTATCTCAAGATCTACTCGTCAGGTGCGACCTTTCACGGCCCCGTGACCACGGCGAAGACGGTTCAAGGCGCCCAGTATGGCACCTTCGATCAGGGCTACACGGAGCATGCTCCCTACGTGGCCATGCCGCAGACGGCGGATCTCAACAAGCTCAGGATCCAGGCGCAGGCGGGGGGGACGGCCTTCACCTCGACCACGTCGGGTACGGCAGGCCAAGCCACGACCCGGATCGAGTTCGTGGCCCTGGATCTCGACGGCGACGGCCGCACCACGGGGGCCAACGAGGGATTCATCCGGGTCTATCAGTCCAGCAACCCGCAGTGGGTGGTGGCCGACGTGCCGACGGACTACAGCTCGAACCGGCTGCGCAACTCCGTCAATTGCGGGCACTATCACGGCGCCACGTTCATCAACGCCAAGAGCCATCCCACCACCGGCACGGATAGCTGGGTGGCGGCCGTGAGCAGCAGCACCAAGCGCTGCTACCTGGGGGGCGCGGACTCGCTGTTCGGCACCTTCCGGGCCAACGATGGCACGGGACAGTGGCTTCCCTGGCCGGGGCCGGTGAGCCCGCTTTTGGCCGGCCGGCCGGATGCGCAGTACCTGTTCCCCATCAGCCGGGCGCTCAACCCCTCGTTCAAGGGCGTGATCTACGTGGAGGGCAAGGTGGCGGTGAGCGGGGTGGTGCGAGGGCAGATCACGCTCGCGGCCACGGGAAACATCGTCATTGCCGACGATCTCACGTATGCCACCAACCCCGGGGCGGGGACCTGCGCGGACGTGCTGGGTCTGTTTTCGGGGGGCGACATCGTGGTGGCGGACAACACCCTGAACTCGCCGGTGATCCCGAGCAGCGGCGCCAACTACTTTACCTACGATGATACCAAGGACGAATTCGTTCACGCGGTGGTGCTGGCGCTCAACATTTTCACGGTGGAGAACTACGCCTCCGGTGCCACCACCGCCGAGAAGTGTGAAACGAAAGTCTGGGGGCGGGGCTGCCTCTACCTCACGGGAGGCATCATTCAAAAGACCCGCGGCGCCGTGGGCACCACGAGCGGGACCGGTTACCTCAAGCGCTATTCGTACGATTCCTGCGCCTTCAGCAGCCCGCCGCCCTACTTCCCGACCACGGGGCACTTTGCCCGGGGCCGCTACTACGAAGTGGACCCTTCAGGGTTCAACGTGGCGAGCTACTTCGACCTGCTGACGGCGAGGTAGTCCCCGGGGGGGCCTCCGGCCGCCGCGGCAGCCCGCTAGTCGCCCGCCGGCTGGGGGGCGGCGGCCAGCTTGCTCTTCCGCACGCCATAACTCAAGTACACCACCATCCCGATCACGAACCAGATGATGAGCCGCTCCCAGGTGACCCAGGGAAGCGAGACCATGAGGTAGAGCGCTGAGAGGGCGCCCATGGGGGCCACGAACCAGACCCAGGGGGTCTTGAAGGTGCGTGGCAGGTGGGGCTCCCGCACCCGGAGCACGAGGATCCCCGCCGAGACGATCACGAACGCCAACAGGGTGCCGATGGAGACCAGGCTTGCGGCCTCGCGGACCGGAAGAATGGCCGAGAAGATGGCGACCCCCACCCCGGTCACGATGGACGTGATCCAGGGGGTGCGGAACTTGGGATGGACGCGGTTGACGAACTGGGGCAGCAGGCCGTCGCGGGACATGGTCCAGAAGATGCGGGACTGGCCCAGGAGCATGACCAGGATGACGGACGACAGGCCGGCGATCGCGCCGATCTTGATGAGGGTGGCCATCCAGCCCATGCCGGCCCGGTCGGCGGCCACGGCGATGGGGTCGGGGACGTCGAGTTCCCGATAGGGCACCACGCCGGTGGCGATGGCCGAGACCAGGATGTACAGCACGGTGCAGATGAGCAGCGACCCGATGATGCCGATGGGCATGTCGCGCTGGGGGTTCTTGGCTTCTTGGGCGGCGGTGCTCACGGCGTCGAACCCGATGTAGGCGAAGAAGACGATCCCGGCGCCGGTCATGACGCCGGTCCAGCCGAAGTGTTCGCGGACGCCGGTATTGGGGGGCATGAACGGGGTCCAGTTGTCGGCGTTGATGGCATGGAAGGCGCCGAAGATGAACAGCAGGACCACGGCCACCTTGACGAAGACGATGACGTCGTTGACCGCGGCGGATTCCCGGATGCCGATGACCAGGAGCGCGGTGACGGCCGCGATGATGAACACGGCGGGCAGGTTGAAGATGGCGGCGACCTGGGTGCCGTCGGCGCAGGTGACCAGGGTGCCGCGGGCCGCGGAGAGGGCACAGGGCACGTGCAAGCCGAGGTCGTGGAGGAAGGAAACCACGTAGCCGGACCAGCCGATGGAGACGGTGGTGGCTCCCAGGGCGTATTCCAGAATGAGGTCCCAGCCGATGATCCAGGCGAAGAGTTCGCCCAGGGTGGCATAGCCGTAGGTGTAGGCGCTACCCGCCATGGGGACCAGCGAGGCGAACTCGGCGTAGCAGAGGGCCGCGAACACGGAGGCCACGCCGGCCAGGGCAAAGGAGAGCACCACGGCCGGGCCGGCGTTTTGAGCCGCCACGGTGCCGGTGAGCACGAAGATGCCGGTGCCGATGATGGCCCCGATGCCGAGCATGGTGAGGTTGAGCGCGCCCAGGGCGCGTTTGAGGCTCTGGTCGGTCAGGGCCTCGGTCTGCAGGTCGGTGACGCTCTTGCGGCGCAACAGGTTCATCGAGCGACCTCTTAGGGAAAAAGGGGAAGCCTCGAGGCAGGCCGGCCTAGACTAGGGCCGGCTGCTCCGGGTGTCAAGCGGCAGGGGGCCGGCCGGGTTATATTTGGGCGCTTTTTCCCTGGTACCATCGGTATCATCCACAGCCATACAGCCATAGTAAGGAGCCTTTGCGTTATGCTGATTGCCTTGGTGCTGGGCATTAGTGTGGTCGCCCTGGCGGTGGCGCTGGGGCTTGCCCGGTGGGTATTGGGCCAGGACAACGGCACGCCGGAGATGCGGGTGATCTCCGATGCCATCCAGGAGGGGGCGGCGGCTTTCCTGAGGCGCCAGTACCGGACCATCGGCGGGCTGAGCCTGGTGCTGGGCCTGCTGATCTACGTGTTGTACGCCTTCGTGCGGGAGCCTCATCCGGGAGAACCTACCGCGGCGGTTCTGGCGCTGACCACCACGCTGTCCTTTCTGTTCGGGGCGCTGTGCTCGGGGACGGCCGGGGTGGTGGGGATGGTGGTGGCGGTGCGGAGCAACATCCGGACGGCCAGTGCGGCGCGGTCCAGCTTGAACCGCGCGCTCCAGATCTCGCTGAGGGGCGGGGCGGTGAGCGGCCTGTTCGTGGTGGCGATGAGCCTGCTGGGGGTGGCCGGGCTGTACGCCATCCTGGACCTGGTGGGTTTCGAGCCCACCCGGATCCCGCTCATGATCGTGGGTTACGGCTTCGGGGCCTCGTTCGTGGCGCTGTTCGCGCAGTTGGGCGGGGGGATTTACACCAAGGCGGCGGACGTGGGGGCGGACTTGGTGGGCAAGGTGGAAGCGGGCATTCCGGAGGACGATCCCCGCAACCCGGCCGTGGTGGCGGATCTGGTGGGGGATAATGTGGGTGACTGCGCGGGCCGCGGGGCGGACCTGTTCGAGTCCACCGCAGCGGAGAATATCGGGGCGATGATCCTGGGAGCGACCCTTGGGCTCAGGAACCCGGAGGCGTTCGGGCCGGTCGCGGTGGTGGGGTTGATGCTGTTCCCCCTGGTGGTGCGGGCCTTCGGGCTGATTGCCTCGATCATCGGGGTGATGATCGTGCGGATGCGAGGGGACGAGGACCCCATGGACGCGCTCAACCGGGGCTACTGGCTGACGGCGGTGCTGGCGGCGATCGGGTTCGTGGCCGGGACCTACTGGCTGCTGAACCCGCCGGGGGCGCCCGGGGCCTGGTGGCACTTTGCGCTCTGCGGGGTGATCGGGATCGCCACCTCGGTCGCCTTCGTGTACATCACGCAGTACTACACCGAGTATCGCTATCGTCCGGTCAAGTCCATCGCGGCCGCCTCGGTGACCGGGCCCGCGACCAACATCATTGCCGGCTTCGCGGTGGCGCTGGAGTGTACCGCGCTGCCCAGCTTTACGATCGGCGCGGCGATCATTGCGTCGTACAAGCTCGGCGCTTCCAGCGGCCTGGAGCACGCCGGCCTGTTCGGCACGGCGGTGGCCACCATGGGGATGCTGGGGACGGCGGCCTACATTCTGGCGATGGACACCTTCGGTCCCATCACCGACAATGCCGGCGGCATCATCGAGATGTCCCACCAGCCGGAGGAGATCCGGCGGCGCACCGATCGGCTGGACGCGGTGGGCAACACCACCAAGGCGCTCACCAAGGGATACGCCATCGGCTCGGCCGCGCTGGCGGCGTTCCTGCTGTTCTCGGCGTACTTGGACGAAGTGGCGCTCTTGGGCTCGCCGTTGAGCGCGGTGGACATTTCCAAGCCGGAGGTGTTCGTGGGCGGGCTGCTGGGCGCGATGCTGGTCATGTGGTTTTCTGCGCTCGCGATCAGTGCGGTGACCAAGGCCGCGGTCAACGTGATCAAGGAAGTGCGGCGCCAATTCGCTGCCGACGCGGGGATTCTCCAGGGCACCTCGAGGCCGGACTATGGGCGGGCCGTGGACATCGTGACCGTGGGGGCGCTCAAGGAGATGGTGGCGCCGGGGCTGCTGGCCGTGGGCATGCCGATCGCGGTGGGCATGGCCTTCAAGCTGTTCCACGTGGGGGCGGAGGCGGTGGCCGCCTTTCTCATGGTGGGGACGATCGGCGGCATCTTGATCGCCACCATGTTGAACAATGGGGGCGGCGCCTGGGACAACGCCAAGAAGTTCATCGAGGCGGGCGAATACGGCGGCAAGGGGAGCCCGGCCCACAAGGCCGGCGTGGTGGGCGATACGGTAGGCGATCCCTTCAAGGACACAGCGGGCCCCTCGCTCCACGTGCTGATCAAGCTGCTGAGCACGGTGACGCTGGTGCTGGCTCCGTTGTTCGTGTGAGCCGGCGTTCGGGCCGCTACCCAACAGCGGGCGGGACCGGCGCATGAGGCTCCACAACCGGATCCTGCTGGGCCTGGTTCTGGGCGCCGGGGCCGGGGTCGCGGCCCACCTCGGGGCGCGCGAGGCGGGGTGGCTCGCGTGGTTCAACGACAACCTGGCGAACCCGGTGGGCCAGGTGTTCCTCCGCATGCTGCTCATGACGGTGATCCCGCTGGTCTTTGCCTCCATCACGCTGGGGGTTGCCGGTCTGGGCGATCTGCGCAAGGTGGGGCGGGTGGGGGGCCGGACCATTGCGTACTTCGTGCTGTCTACCGCGGTCTCCGCGGTGATCGGCCTGGTGTTGGTCAATTGGGTGCGTCCCGGCGCCGGGATGGACCCGGCCATCCGGGAGCGGCTGCTGGAGACGTACCGCTCGCAGGCCACCGGCTTGCAGGCGGCCGGCGGGTCCGGCTTCGGCATCGGCACGTTCGTCAACATCGTGCCGCGAAACCCGGTCCAGGCGGCCGCCGACATGGACATGCTGGCGGTCATCTTCTTCGCGCTGATGTTCGGCGCGGCCCTGACCCTGATTCCCCGCGAGCGGGCGCAGCCGATGATCGGGGTGCTGGAGGCGCTGGGTGACGTGGTCATCAAGATCATTGATTTCGCCATGCAGCTCGCGCCCTACGGGGTCTTTGGCTTGATCTTCGTGACCACGTCGCGGTTTGGATGGGAGGTGTTGCGGCAACTCGGGGTGTACGTGCTGGTGGTGATCGTGGGGCTGCTGTTGCATGGCGCGGTGACCCTGTCGGCGCTGGTGCGGGTGCTGGGAGGTCTCAGCCCCTTGGTGTTTTGGCGAAAGGCGCGCGCCAGCGTTATCACCGCCTTCTCCACCAGTTCCTCCAATGCCACGCTGCCCACCAACATCGCGGTGGCGGAGCGGGAACTGGGCCTGCCGCCCAAGATCGCC
Source organism: Gemmatimonadota bacterium (assembly GCA_037440225.1). GTDB lineage: Bacteria > Gemmatimonadota > Gemmatimonadetes > Gemmatimonadales > GWC2-71-9 > JACPAP01. The sequence continues at coordinate 18,468 of JBBIUN010000008.1, forward strand.
GGGTTTGTCCTCCCGCTGGGCGCCACCATGAACATGAACGGCACGGCGTTGTACGAGGGCGTCACGGTGTTGTTCCTGGCGCAGGTTTTCGGCCTGGGGCTCAGCCTGGCGCAGCAGGCGGTGGTCGTCATGCTGTCGGTTTTGATGGCGATCGGGGCGGCCGGTGTGCCGGGCGGCTCGCTGCCGCTGATCATGGTGGTGCTCGGCGCGGTGGGCGTGCCGCCCGAATCCATTGCCATCATCTTGGGGGTGGACCGGATTCTCGACATGTGCCGCACCACCTTGAACGTGACGGGCGATCTCACCGCGGCGGTGTACGTGGCACGGGCCGAAGGTGGCTGGCGGCCGGATCTGGCACGTGCTGGGCAGCCGGCACCGGCGCCGGCGCCCTCAGGCCCGCGGTAGCAGGGGCAGGGGGCCACCGGCGCGCCGCCTCCGGAAGCGGCTGACCCGCCGCGGTACGGGGGCGATTGGCGGATGAGGTCTCGATGCTCTGGCTGATCTTTGCAGGTGCAGTCGGGGCGCTGTTGGCCCTGGACCTCGGCGTGCTCCATCGCCGGGCTCATGTCCTGACGTTTCGTGAGGCGCTGGGCTGGTCCGCCGTGTGGTTTGCGGCCGCTCTGCTCTTCATGGGCGTGGTGTACGTCTGGCGGGGCGCGGAGCCGGCCTTGGCGTTCCTCACGGGCTATCTGGTCGAGTGGTCCCTCTCGGCCGACAACGTGTTCGTCTTCCTCGTGATCTTCTCCTATTTTCAGGTGCCCGCCGCCTACCAGCACCGGGTATTGTTCTGGGGGATCGTGGGCGCCGTGGTCCTGCGCGCCATCATGATCACGGTGGGCGTGGTGCTGATTCATGCGGTCCACTGGATCGTGTATCTCTTCGGCGGGTTCCTGGTGGTGACGGGGGTGCATGTGGCGTTTCAGCGGGCCGGTGCCCTGAAGCCGGAGCGCAACCCGGTGGTGCGCTTGGTGCGCCGGGCGTTCCCCATGACCAAGCGGTATCATGGAGCGAGCTTCTTCTTGCGCCATCGGGGGCGGTGGATTGCAACGCCCCTGGTGCTGGTGCTGGCGGTGATCGAGTCCACCGACGTGGTCTTCGCGGTGGACTCGGTCCCGGCCGTGCTGGCGATCACCACGGATCCGCTCATCGTGTTCACTTCCAACGTCTTCGCGATCCTGGGCCTGCGGTCGCTGTATTTCGTGCTTGCGGGGGTGATGCCGCTGTTCCGCTATCTCAAGTATGGCCTGGCGGTGATCCTGGTGTTCGTAGGGGCCAAGATGATGCTGTCGGACGTGATGCCGGTGCCCACGCCGGTCGCGTTGGGGGTGGTGGCAGCCGCCTTGGCGGCATCGGTGGCTCTTTCGCTCTGGCTCCCGAAGCCGCTGGATGAGGCACCCAGGAGCCTCGGGCCGCGAGCCGAGGAGCCCGACCCCAAAGGCGGTCCGCCCGCGGGAGAGGCGTGATGTGCCGGGCCGACGCGCCGCAGCGTGGTGGAGCCCGACGGTGGGTGGTCGGTGGCGCGGGCCTGATCGCGGCCGGCTGGCTGGGCTACCAGGCGGTCACCTGGCCGGACGTAGCGGCGCTCGCCTCGCACAATCCCAAGACCACCGCGTTCATCGAGCGCTACCGCGCGCGCCAGCGCGAGGCCGCTCGTCCCGAGGCGGTGCGCTGGCAGTGGGTGCCCGAGGAACGGATCTCGCCGCACCTCAAGCGCGCGGTGGTGGCGGCCGAAGACCTGGAGTTCTTCTTCCACCGCGGGTTCTCCAGCACCGAGCTGAAGCGGGCGCTGGCGGAAGCGATCCGCAAATGGGAAGTGCCCCGCGGCGCCTCGACCATCACCCAGCAACTGGCCAAGAATCTCTGGCTCACCCCGTCGAGGAATCCCCTCCGCAAGCTCAAGGAGGCGGTGCTGACCCGGCAGTTGGAGCGCCATCTCACCAAGCGCCGGATCCTCGAGCTGTATTTGAACGTGGTGGAGTTCGGACCGGGGATCTACGGCGCCGAAGCGGCCGCGCGCGCCTATTTCGGCAAGTCGGCCTGGGCTGTTACGGAACACGAGGCGGCGGAGTTGGCGGCGAGCCTGCCGCGCCCGGCCACTTGGCATCCGGGTCGCGATAGCCGATCCTACCGGCGCTACGTCGCAGAGATCGAGCGGCGGATGGCGGTGGCAACGTTTCTCTGGCGTTACGTAGGCGGAGCGCCGGGCGGCCCTGAGCCGCCCGCGGTCCGGGTGGCGCTGGACTCGATCCTCGAGGTGTTGCGGGACAGCCTGCCAGTGCCGCGGAGCGACACGGACACGGCGGGGCCGGCGGAGCTTGGGGAGCCCGGCCTCGTCCTGGACGGGATGCACCGGTCCCGCTAGCATCCCCCCGCGTCCGACCTCCAACCCGAGGAGATGACGGTGGCGACGCCTGCGGTTCAGGAACCGCGACTATCGGGGGACCGAGCGCCCGGGCGGCTGCGCGCGCTGGCCCGGTGGGCCTTGGTGCTGGGGCCCGCCTTGTTGGTCACCGTGAGTCCGCCGCCGGTCGGGATTACGGTCAAGTCCTGGCGGCTCTTTGCGGTGTTCGTGGCCACGGTGCTGGGGCTCGTGGTTCAGCCCTTGCCGGGGGGCGCGATGGTGCTGCTCGGCGTAGCCGCCACCGCGCTGTTGGGGCTGCTCGGCGTGGAGCAGGCACTAGCGGGCTATGCCGATCCCATTGTCTGGCTGGTGCTGGCCGCCTTCTTCATGTCGCGGGGCATGTTGAAGACGGGTCTGGGCCGGCGGATCGCGTTCGTGTTTATCCGGGCCATGGGGAAGCGCTCGCTGGGATTGGGCTATGCGCTGGCCCTGACGGAGTTCGTCCTGGCGAGCTTCATCCCCTCCAACGCGGCACGCTCGGGCGGGATCATCTTCCCCATTGCCAGGAGCCTGGCCGAGGCGTACGCGTCGCGTCCCGGCCCCACGGCCGAGCGCCTGGGGGCTTTCTTGATGGTGTTCCTGTACCAGGCGATGGTGGTGACCTGTGCCGTCTTTCTCACGGGCCAGGCCTCCAACGCGCTGATTGCCTCCTTCGCCGCCCAGGCGGCGCAGGTGGAGATCACCTACAGCCGCTGGCTGATCGGGGCGATCGTGCCGGGCATCGCGGGGCTGGCGGTGGTGGGACTGGTGGTGTACTACCTGTCGCCGCCGGAGGTGAAGCACACTCCTCGGGCCGCGGAGATTGCCAAAGCGGAGCTGGCTCGCATGGGCCCGATGGCCCGCGGGGAGAAGCTGATGCTCGCGGTGTTCGGGTTGGTCGCCGTGCTCTGGATGACCACGTCCTTCCACCACATCCATTACGCGGCGGTGGCGCTCCTGGGGATCGGGGTGTTGCTCCTGAGCGGGGTGCTCACTTGGGAGGACGTCTGCTCGGAGCGTGCGGCGTGGGACGTGTTCATCTGGTACGGGGGCCTGGTGTTGTTGGCCGGCGCCTTGAGCGACACCGGCCTGACGCGCCGCTTCGCCGAAGCCACGGCGGTGGTGACGCGCGGCTGGCCTTGGTGGGCGGCGATGGGCGGGTTGCTGCTGGTGTACTTCTACGCCCACTACGGGTTTGCCAGCATCACGGCGCACGCTACCGCGATGTACACGCCGTTCCTGGCGGTGATGGTGGTAGCGGGGGCGCCCCCCGGATTGGCGGCGTTGGCGTTGGCCTACAGCTCCAATCTCATGGCCTCGCTCACGCATTATGGCACCACACCGGGGCCGATTTACTTCGGGGCGGGCTATGTGTCACAGGCCAAGTGGTGGAGGATCGGACTCGTGGTCTCGGTGGCGAGCCTGCTGGTGTGGATGATCCTGGGGCCGCTCTGGTGGCGGCTCCTGGGGGTGTGGTAAGGGGCGCGCGGAACCCGGGCGCCCATCGGGGCGAGGCGAGGTAGGGCTCCGCGCCGACCCTGCGCCCGGGCGCGCTACTCGTACCGCAGGGATTCGACGGGGTCCACGGCGGCGGCGCGCCGGGCCGGCAGCGTGCCGGCCGCAAGCCCCACGCCTACCAGGATCCCGGCGCAGATCGCCGCGATGGGCCAGGAGAGCGTGGGGTTGGCGAGGTATTCCATGGCGAGGTTGCCGCCCGTCGGGATGGCGTCCACGGCGAGCACCACCAGGGCGGCCACCGTGAGGCCCGCCAGGCCGCCGACCAGCGTGATGAGCAGGGCCTCGGCCACGAACTGCGCCACGATGTGCCCTCGCCGTGCGCCGACCGCCTTCTTGATGCCGATCTCGCGGGTTCGCTCCCGGACCACCACGTACATGATGTTGGCCACACCCACGCCCGCCACCAGCAGGGTGAATCCGCCCACCAGGCCGAGAAACATCTGGATGCCCAAGCCGATCTTCTCGGTCTCTTGCTGATCTTCGATGAAATCCCAGATGGACAGCGCCCGCTGGTCGGCGGGATCGAAGCGGTGCCGCCGACCCAGCACCTGGTACAGCTGCTGCTTGACCATGCGGGCCTCCGCCACGGCGCGGGGGCGCACGATGAGCTGCAGATCGGAGTACTTGAGGCCATAGATCGCCTGGAAGGTGGACGCCGGGATGACGGCGCGGTCTTCGTCGGGGCCGTTGCTGTAAGAGTCCTGGAACTTGGGGCGCATCACGCCCACGACCACGAAGGGCAGGCCGTCCAGCGTCACGGTCTGGCCCACCGGGTTTTGGGACCCGAAGAGCCGTTCCGCGATCTTGTTGCCGAGGAAGACGACGCGCCGCCTTTGGTCTTGGTCCCTCTGGTTCAGGAAGCGCCCGCCGGGAGCCGGGAACATGTGTCGCATTTCGCCGAACGCCGGGTAGACCCCTTCCATGTAGGTCGTGGCGCGGTTCTCGCCCGCTTTGAGGCTGGTCCCGCCGCGGCCATAGGAGATGCTGGTGAGATCCAGTTGGGGGATGGAGCGCTGGAGGAGGTCGAGGTCTTCCTCGGAGAGCCCGATGCTGCGGCCCTGCGGCAGGCCCTGGTAGGGCTTGCTCGTGGAGCCGCCGCGGATCAGGAAGATCCGCTCGCCGGCTGAGAGCAGCCCCTCGACCGCAGTGCGCTTGAGGCCTTCGCCGAAGGCCAGCAGCAGGACCACCGCAATGGTGCCCCAGGTGATGGCGAACAGGGTGAGTGCGGCGCGGGTCTTTTGGGTTTTGAGGTCCCCGTACCACTCTTCGAGCAGGATCTTCCACATCGCGGGCTCCTAGGCTGGGCGCTCGCGCGGGAATCGCCGCGCGCAGCGTGCCGGCCCTTGGGTGCTCAGTGCCGCAGGCATTCGACCGGATCGAGGTTGGCAGCTTTCCGGGCCGGGAACCAGCCGGCCAGGAAGCCGATGGCCGCCAGCAGGGAAACGGTGAGTGCGGCGACACCGGGGGACAGCACGGGTGTACCGACGATGTCGTTGGCGGGCAGCCGCGAGGCCAGGGTCACGAGCGCCACCGAGATGACCAGGCCGAGGAGACCTCCGGCACCCACGGTCAGGAAGGTTTCGGTGACGAACTGGTAGAGGATGCTGCGCCGTGTGGCGCCCACCGACCGGCGGATGCCGATCTCGCGGGTCCGCTCCCGCACCACGACGTACATGATGTTGGCGACCCCGATCCCGCCCACCGTGAGCGTGAAGCTGCCGACCAGAGCAAAAAAGGCATGGAAGGCGAGGAACAGGTATCCGAATCGCTTTTCCCACTCCGCCGTGTCCCAGACCCGGAGGGCATCCTGATCCGTGGGGTCGAAGCGGTACTTGCGGCCCAGGATCTCATAGACCCTCCGCTCGACGTCTTTGGTGCGCCAGGGATCGCTGGTGCGATAGACCAGATTGGCCACGTAGGGTGCGCCGAACAGGGTGCGATGGGTGGAGGCGGGAATGAAGACGCGGTCCTGGTCCCGCCCGTTATAGGAGGAGTTCTGGATCTTGGGCTGCATCACGCCGACCACCAAGAAGGGCACGTCGCCGATCCTGATCTGGCGGCCCACGGGCGGTTCGCTGCCGAACAGCAGGCTGGCCAGCTCGTTGCCCAGAACCGCCACCCGGCGGCGCTGGTCCACGTCGGGCTGGTTGATGAACCGGCCACCCGGCTCCGGGATGATGTTCCGGAGTTCGCCATAGACCGGCAGGACCCCGGTGATGTTGGGGTTGGCGGCGTTTACCCCGCGTCGCACCGTGGTGCGGCGGTTGCTGTATTCCGGGCTGATCAAGACGATGTCGGGGATTTCCCGGGCGAGGAGGTCAGCATCGTCCTCCTGCAGGTGGAGATAGCGGCCCTCGGGGAAGCCCCGGTAGCTCTTGGTGGTGCGGCCTGCGAAGAGGATCACGATCCGGTCGCCCAGACCATGGAACCGCTTCCGGGTTTGGCGTTCGAGCCCGGTTCCGAAGGCGAGGAGCACCACGACGGCTACCGTTCCCCAGGCGATGCCCAGGATGGTGAGGAAGGTGCGCAGGCGCTGCCGCTCGAGGTCGGCCAGCCAGTCACGCAGCACGGCCGGCTCCTGGGGCGGGAGCCTGCGACGCGGGCCTCACTTGACGGTCCTGGCCGCGGGCTCCAGGACCCGGTCTCCCTCCTTGAGCCCATCGAGGATTTCCACGTTCAAGGCGTCGCTGAGTCCAGTCCGGACGGTGCGCCGTTCCGTGGCGCCGTCGGGAAGCAGGAGCGTGACCAAGGCGCTGTCGCCGGCAAAGGTCACCACCCGCTCGGGCAGCATGAGGACGCTGTCGCGGCGCGCGATGATGATGTCGGCGTTGGCGGAGTAGCCGGCTCGCAGGCGCACGCCATGGGTATCGACCAGGGTGATCTCGACCGGGAAGACCGTGGCGTTGTCCTGCTTCTTCGCCTTGAGAGAAATCTTGGAGAGCACGCCGTCCAGCTGCGCTTGCGGCAGCGCCCCGATCTTGATGGTGACCGGCATGCCCTCGCGCAGCTTGCCCACGTCAATCTCGTCCACCGTGCCGCGAAACAGGAGGTCTTTCATCTCCGCCATGGTCATGAGCACGGTGCCCTCTTGGTAGGTGGTGAGCGGCACCACGGGATCGCCAAGCTGGACGGTGTTCTCGAGAATGAAGCCGGTGATTGGTGCGCGGACCACGGTCTCGATCCGGTCCTGGGCGATGGTGACCTTGCCCCGGTCGAGCAGAGCGAGGCGCTCCTTGGCCATCTGGAGCTGGACCTGCGCTTCGGCGTAGCGCTGCTGGGTGGCTTCGTAGTCGCGGTCCGAGACCAGGCCCTGGTCCTTGAGAGCAGACTGGCGCGCGATGTCGCGCCTGAGGTTGTCCAGCTCGATTTCCCGGAGTTCCACCTGGCGGCGCGCTTCGGCCAGCTCCAGCGGGGTGGGCGTGGGCCGAATCTCGAGCAGGGGGTCGCCGGCCTTCACGAAGTCGCCCACGTCCGCGTACAACCTGCCCACCACACCCGAGATCTGGGACTTCACGCTGATCTGCACCCGAGGCTCGATGGTGCCCACGGCGAGGGCTTTCTGGATGATTTGTCCCCGGGTGACCGCCACGGTCCGGGCGGTCAGGCGGGCGGAGCCGGCGGCCTTGCGGGCCCGGAGCGCCCCGCCCGCGGCCAGAATGACCCCTATGCTCAACAGACCCAGCGTCCACTTGGTGCGGCGCTTCATGCCGATCGCTCCCGATGGGCGTCCTTGCGGAACCGCCGCCGACTTCCCGACCCTCGGGGCTAGAGGCCGGCCGGGGATGATGGATGAATCCGGTGCAGCCGCAAGCAGGCGGGGCCCGGGGGGTTCTACGGAGCCAGGCGGATCGGAGTTTCAGGGCGCGTGCGGGGGCCCTTGGGCGAAGCCTGGGCCCGGGGCGATCGAGCCCGATGGGGACCCTCTCGGATGAGCGGGGTCGGATGAGGAGGGACGGCAGGCAGACTGCCTACGGGGGGGTCATCCAGCGGCCGCCTTCGATCAGCTCGCGGCAGACGTCCTCGGCGGAGCGGCCGGCGGCTTCGGCGGCGAAGTTGACCACCACTCGGTGGCGCAGGACGGCCGGGGCGACGGCCCGGATATCTTGCAAGTCGGGCATGGGCCGGCCGTCCAAGGCGGCTTTGGCCTTGGCCCCCAGCACCAGGTACTGCGAAGCTCGGGGGCCGGCGCCCCAGCTCACGTATTCGCGGATCAGCGGGGGCGCGCTGGGGTCGGACGGCCGGGTCATGCGCGCCAGCGAGACGGAAGCCGCCACCACGATCGCCGGCGCCGGGATGCGGCGCACCAGGTGCTGCATCTCGATCAGGTCCTCGGCGGTGAGCACCGCCCGCACCGGGTGCTCCTCGTCGCCCGTGGTCTCCTCGACGATGCGTTCCTCTTCCGCCCGGCTGGGGTAGGGGACGGCCAGCTCCAGCATGAACCGGTCCAACTGGGCTTCGGGGAGGGGGTAGGTACCTTCCTGCTCGATCGGATTCTGGGTGGCCAGCACGAAGAAGGGCCGTGGCAGGGGGTAGGTGGTGCCGGCCACGGTGACTTCGTGTTCTTGCATCGCCTGGAGCAGGGCGGCCTGGGTCTTGGGCGGGGTTCGATTGATCTCGTCGCCCAGCACGATGTTGGCGAACACCGGCCCGGGCACGAAGCGGAAGGCGCGCCTGCCGGTGGCCAGGTCTTCTTCGATGATCTCGGTGCCGGTGATGTCGCTGGGCATGAGGTCGGGAGTGAACTGGATCCGGGCGAACTTGAGCGCGAGGGACTCGGCGATGGTGGAGACCATCAGGGTCTTGGCGAGCCCGGGTACGCCGAGCAGGAGCGCATGGCTCCCCGAGACGATGGCCGTGAGGATCCCGTCGAGGACCTCGCGCTGGCCCACGATGCGCAGGCCGATTTGCTCGAGGAGCGCCCGGCGGGCGGCGGCCAGCCGCTCGAGGAGCTGGACGTCGCGGTCCGGGGCCTTGGAGGGTTCAGCGTGCATGGCCCGAATCGTACAGCCAAACGCCGCGCCGGGCCACCCGGCGTTCGCTTGCGAAAGCGCTGGTGCCGGATACATTTCGCGCGGCATGCAGCCGGAACCCGCCCCGGGGCGCGAGCTTGGTGCAGGCTACAAGTACGTCAGCCTCGGGTGCACGTTCGCCGGCGGGATCGTGATGTTCATGGCGGGAGGCTGGGCCTTGGATCATTGGCTCAAGCTCACCCCCCTGTTCACGGTTCTCGGGGCCCTGCTGGGCGCGGTCTTGAGCTTCCTGCACGTGTACTGGCGGCTGCAGGCGGAAGCCCGCAAGCGAGAAGGCGGCGAGTGAGCCTAGCCGCCGCCGGCCTGGGACTGACGGCGCTCTGGGCGGCAGTGGGCTGGATGGTGTGGGGCCCGCCGGCGGTGCCGGCCGTGTTGGCGTTCGGGCTCCTGGCGACGGGAATCCAGGTCGGGGCCACGGCGCTGATGCGGCGCGGACGGGAGGTGCCGTTTCCCGTGCTGGCGAGGCGTTGGGGAGCCGGGATGGGGATGCGGTTGGGCGGCGTAATGGCCTTGGGGGCGGCGGTGGCGGTGGATCCGGAGCACTTTCCTCCCTTGGCGAGCGCGCTGGGATACCTGGGGGTCGTGCTCCCCCTCTTGATGCTGGAGCTGCGATTGGTGCGATGATGCAGGCGCCGGATATCGGGAAAGTGGTCATGCACCACACGGCCGATGCCTACGAGATCGGCATCGAGCCGTTTTTCACCGTGCATTGGAATCGCTGGCCGGACTGGCACCTGGGGCCGCTCACGGTCAACGTCACGCCGACCAAGCACGTGGTCTTTCTGTTTCTGGCGGCAGGTCTGGTGTTTCTGACCATGTGGGCGGCGGGCCGGCAGCTCGGCCGGCAGCGTGCGGGTGAACGGGCGCCATCGGGCTTTGGCAACGCCATCGAGGCGATGGTGCTGTTCGTACGGAACGAGATCGCCATCGCCAACATCGGGCACGATGGCGAGAAGTTCGCGCCGTACATCATGACGCTGTTCTTTTTCATTCTCTACGCCAACTTGCTGGGGTTGCTTCCCGGCGGGTCCACGGCCACGGGGAACCTCGCGGTTACCGGGGCGCTGGCCATTACCGCGTTTTTCACCATCGAGATCAGCGGGTTGCTCAAGCTGGGGCCGAAGGGGTACTTGCGGACCATCTTTCCCAAGGCGCCGGGGCTGTCGGGGGTCGGGGGGGCGTTGATGTCGCTGGCCATGGGCCCGATCGAACTGTTGGGCAAGTTGGTCAAGCCGGTGGCGCTGGCGGTCCGATTGTTCGGCAACATGACGGCGGGCCACTTCGTCATCCTGTCGCTGTTCGGACTGATCTTCTTGTTCGGGCAGCTCGAGGGATGGCGCTGGGGCATCGGGCTCGTCACTTCGGCCATCGTGCTGGGGATCATGCTGCTCGAGCTGTTCGTGGCCTTTTTGCAGGCCTACGTGTTTGCCTTGCTGACCTCGGTCTTTATCGGTCTGCTGCAGCATGAGCATTGACGCCGTCGGGCGAGCCGGCGGCTGCCGGGGTGGCAGCTCAGGCACGCCGAACGGCGTCGGGGAGGAGGCGAGCAGCTTCATCCGGTAGCCCGCGTGGCTGCCGGCAAACCTGGCAACAAACGGGGCGACCCGCGCGCTTCGCGTCGCTCCGCGTTCGTACCCGGCCGGACGGCCGGGGAAACCCGCTGGCTTGCGGGCCGTTGGCGGGGGACCGCGCACCGGGCCGTATGGGAGAGGCGGCTTGCGACGCGGCAAGCGCAGCGAATCGAGTGCTCTCCCCTTGCACGCGAGGGGTATCGCTATGGTGGATGTCCTGGCCCTGGTTCAGGAGGCGGCCAATCAGATCAGCGAGAGCCAAGCCATGGTGGCCGCGGCCAAGAACACCAATTCCCTGTTGGGCGCCGGTCTCGGGATCGGTCTGGCGATCATCGGGGCCGGTTTGGGACTGGGCCGCATCGGCGGGCAGACGGCTGAGGCCATTGCCCGGCAGCCGGAAGCCGGGGCCGAGATCCGGGGGGCTGCGCTGATCATTGCGGTGCTGCTGGAAGGGGTGACGATCATCGCCCTGGTGTTTGCGCTCCTCTTCAAGTTCGTGGCCTAGGTCGCCGGATGCCTGGGTACGCGATGGTGTTGGCAGCCGCGATCCAGGAGGGCGAGGGCCCGGCCTCGCCCTTCGAGGTCAACTTTGGCCTGTTTTTCTGGACGTGGGTGGTTTTCCTGGCGCTCTTTTTGGTGCTCCGCCGGTGGGCCTGGCCGGCCATCCTGCGGTCCACCGAGGAGCGGGAGCGCCGGATCCGGCAGCAGCTCGAGGAAGCCGAGCGGATGAACGCCGAGGCCAAGGCTCTGATGGAGGAACACCGGCGCCTGGTGGCAGGGGCCAAGGAGCAGGCGCACGCCTTGCTCGCGGAGGCGAAGGCCGTGGCCGAGCGCGAGCGGGAGGCGTTGCTCGCCAAGGCGCGGCAAGAGCAGGAGCAGCTGTTGGAGCGGGCGCGCCGGGAGATCGTGTTCGAGCGGGAGCGGGCGCTGGCGGACCTGCGGCGCGAGGCCGTGGATCTGTCGCTGGCGGCGGCGGCCAAGCTGCTCCAGGCCCGGGTGGACCGGGAGGCGGACCGGCGCCTGGTGACCGAGTTTCTGGAGTCGGTCGGGAAGGCGATGTGAGGGATCCCACCATCGCGCGCAATTACGCCCAGGCCTTGTTGGAGGCGGGGGAACCGCGGGGCGAGAGGGAGCGCTACGCGGCGCTGATCGAGGCCGTTGCGGCGGCGGTGGAGGCGGATGCGCGGATTCGCGTGGTCCTGGATTCGCCGCGGGTGACCAAGGAGGCGAAGCGGCGGATCTTGGAGCGGGCGCTGGCGGGGCGGGCGCCGGAGCCGTTCATCCGGTTCTTGGCGGCGGTGGTCAAGCGGGGGCGGCAGGGGCTGCTGCCTGCCATCAGCCGAGAGTATCACGTGCTGCTGGATCACAAACTCAACCGCATACATGCCGGCCTAGTGCTGGTGCGGGAACCGGACCAGGCGTTGCTGGAGGAGATCCGGCGCCGGCTGAGTGCGGCGATCGGGAAAGAGGTCATTCCGCACGTGCGCGAGGACCCTCGGATTCTGGGCGGGATCATCGTGCGCGTGGGTGATCGGGTGATGGACGGCTCGTTGCGGCGGAAGCTGATGCAGCTTCGGCGGCAGATGCTGGGAGCGTAGGCATCATGGCGGAGCGGGTTGGATTCATCGGGCTGGGTGCGATCGGGTGGCCCATGGCCAAGCGTGTGGCCGGGCGGTTCGAGACGGTGGTGTGGAACCGAACGGCGGAGCGGGCTCGGGCGTTCGCTGACGCGAGCGGCGCTCGCGTGGCTGAGACGCCCGAGGCGCTGGTGCGGCAGGTGGACGTGGTGATGACCTGTCTGCCGACGTCCCGCGAGGTCTGGCAGGTGGCCGAGTCGGCGCGGCCGGCGTGGCGGGCCGGGCAGTTGCTGGTGGACGCCACCTCGGGCGATCCCCTCACTTCGCGCGAGTTGGCTCGGGTGCTGGCGGAACTCGGCGTCGGCTACGTGGATGCGCCGGTGAGCGGAGGCACGGCGGGGGCGGAGGCGGGAAAGCTCACGGTGATGGCGGGCGGGGAAGAGGCTTGGGTGGCGCGGGCGCGGCCCCTGATCGAAGCCTATGCGGCCAAGATCGTGCACGTGGGGCCGGTGGGCACCGGCCATGCGACCAAGGCGGTGAACAACGCGCTGCTGGCGGTCAACCTCTTGGCCGCGGGCGAGGGGCTGGCGGCCCTCGCGAAGGTGGGGGTGGCGGCGAGCAAGGCGCTGGAGGTGATCAACGCCTCGAGCGGCCGATCCAATGTGACCGAGAACCTGATTCCCCAGCGGGTAGTGACACGAGCCTGGCCCCGCACCTTCCGCTTGGCCCTGCTCCACAAGGACCTGGACATCGCGGTGGACCTGCTGCGGGAAGCGGAGGTGCCCCACGAGACCATCGGGTTGGCCTGGCGGTGGTTTGCCGAGGGCCGCAAGGCCTTGGGCGAGGAGGCGGACCACGTCGAGATCATCAAGCTGATCGAGCGGCTGGCCGGGGTGGAGATCAAGTAGCGGTTACTTCTTGAAGTCCACCTTGGGCGCCTCGGCGGCGGCCGGCGTGGTCAGTTCGAAATATTCCCGCTCTTTGGCGTTGATCAGTTTGGCGGTCAGGACCTGCGGGAACTGCCGGATGTAGGCGTTGTAGGCCCGCACCGCGTCGTTGTAATCCTGGCGCGCCGTGGCAATCCGGTTCTCGGTACCCTCCAGCTGATCCTGCAACATCCGGAAATTCTCGTTGGCCTTGAGCTGCGGGTAGTTCTCCGCGATCGCGATCAGGCGGCTGAGCGCGGAGGTGAGACCTTGGTTGGCCTCGGCCATTTGGCCGAGGTTGCCGCTTTGGATCGCCCCTCCCAGCTTGGCTCGGGCCTCGGCCACGGCGGTGAAGATCTGCTCCTCGTGCTGGGCGTAGCCCTTGACCGTTTCAACCAAGTTCGGCACGAGGTCGGCCCGGCGCTGCAACTGTACCTGGATCTGGCTGCGATAGGCGTTGACCTGCTCGTCCAGCGCCTGAATCCGGTTGTAGCCGCAGCCGCTGACCGCGAGCGCGGCGGCCACCATCAGCAGGGTTTTCATAGGTCCTGTCCCATCTCCCTGGGGTTGGTTGGATGTCGTGGTCGTGAAGCGCCCGCCGCCTCGCGTCCCGAGGCTCGGCGGGCCCAGGCGGGCTGCGCGGGGTGCAAGCCGCCGGCAGGCATGGCGTGCCCGCACCGGCGAGCGGCGTTCACATCGCATCAACGAACTCCGCCAGTCGTTCGATCGCGATCAGGTAGCCTTCGGCGATGGGATCGAACTGTTTCAAGTCCGGGACCCTGGTTCCCGCGAGCCGGGCCAGCACCCAGTCGAAAGCCGAGGCCTCGAACCCGACCACGGAGGCGGCGGCCCGAACCAGATCAGCCGGTGCCTTCGGGGGAACGGTGCCCCGGAGCCTGAGGACCGCCCGGAGCAGCACAAAGAACGTCGGGGCGGACTGGACCAGCAGCGTGCCCAGAGCCTTGGGGTGCGGGCCCGAGGCGGCGTATTCCGCCCGCAACTTGAGCAGCTTGCCGCGCACCTCCCGCTCCAGCTCCTGGCGCAGGTCGGCGGGAGCGGTCTCGAGCCCGCTGAAGGGATCCCGTCCCTTGAGCACCTGGTGCGCCTGCCGCATGTCTTCGATCTCGATGGGGAAGACGTCGGTGGAGGCCCGCCAGCCGGCTTCCGAAAAGATCAAGGGTGGGGCCTGCCCGCTTCTCACCCACTGGTGTATGGCGGGGCCGATCGTCCGCAAGGTGGCGGGCGAGGCTTGAGCCAGGATCAAGAGGAGGTTGACGTCGGAGCGGCCGGGAACGAAATCGCCGCGGGCCGCAGAGCCGTAGAGTACCAGCGAGACCAAGTCTTCGCCCAGGAGATGCTCGAGCCGGCTAGCCAGTCGCTCGAGCGCCGCGTGCGTCTTGGAAAGCATCAAAACCGCCCTGACGCGCCGCCGCCGCCGAAGCCGCCGCCTCCCCCGAATCCGCCAAAGCCGCCGCCTCCAAACCCGCCCCCGCGCCAGCCGCCGCCGAAGCTACGCGGACCGCGCCCGCCGCCGAGCCACAGGCTCCACCACAACCAGTCACCGACCCCGGCCCGCCGCCCGGCTCTCCGCGAAGCGGCCGCGAGGCTGAGGAAGACCAGGAGCACGAATATCGGGACTGCCAGAGCGGCTACCGTGGAGATGGTATCTCCTTCGCCGCTCGCCGCCGGCGGCGGGGTGCCCGAGAGTTCGAAGCCGAACTCCCGGGCATAGGCCTGAGCCAGGAGCCACACGCCGGCCGCCAGGCCAGCCCCATAGCTGGCGCGCTCCACGGCGGCGCGCCCGACGGCGTCCCGCACCCGGCCCGCATAGGCGTCTGTGATGAAACCTTCGGCTCCCGTACCGGTGGCAATGGCCAGTTCGGCCCGGCCGTCGCCCGGGCGCTCGCCCGGCTTGAGCAGCACCACCACCCCGGCATTCCGAGCTCGCTCACCGGGACCCCCGCGGGCGCCCACCTTCCAGGCCCGCCCGATGTCCCGAGCCACCTCGATCGCAGGCCGGCCTCCCAAGTCCGGCAGGGTGACGACCACGATCTCGCCTCCCGATTTGCGACGCACTTCCTCGATCACGCCCAGCAGTTGCTGCTCGGTAGCCGGATCCAGGACGCCGGCAAAGTCATTGACATACCCCACGGGAGCGGGGACCTGGAGCTGGGCGAGGAGGAGTACGGCTTGGAGCATGGCGCGTGGAAGATACTACGCCGGGGGGCGACGGGGAGTTTCCGGCCCTGCCGTCTCGCCGGAGGGACGCCGGGTGGGCGCCCCGGCTGTCTCAGCCATGGACCACCGCCGAGCGCGGATCCAGGCGGCGGAGCCCTAAATCGCGCGCGATGGCCACGGCCTCGGCAAACTCCTCGGCGTGGATTCTGCGGTTGATTTCCGGGTACGTGGCGCTCCTGACCCGGCCGGCGGGACGGTACTGGTCCATCAGGTTGACATAGGTTTCGGGTCCCAGCTCCTTCGCCACCCACTCGAGGATGGCGCGGGTCTCCTCCAACGCCCCCGGCATGACCAGGTGGCGCAGCAGCAGGCCTCGCCGAGCCAGGCCACCGGCGTCCAGCATCAAGGGCCCAACTTGCCGGTGCATTTCCTTGATGGCCGCGCGGGCGGCTCGAGGGTAGTCGTCCGCCTTGAGGTAACGGCGGCTCCGCTCGACGGTCCAGTACTTGAAGTCCGGCAGGTAGATGTCCACGATCCCGTCCATCAGTGACAGGCTCTCGAGCGAGTCGTAGGCGCTGGTGTTATACACGATCGGGAGATTCAAGCCTTCTTCGACGGCAATCGCCAGCGCCTCGAGGATCTGGGGCACTACGTGTTCCGGAGTGACCAGATTGATGTTATGGCAGCCCAGGGACTGGAGTTCGAGCATCATGCGCGCGATCTCCTGGGGGCTTTGGCCTTGCGCCTGCGCCGGCTTGATGGCCTGGCTGATGTCGTAGTTCTGGCAAAAGACGCAGCGCAGGTTGCAGTGAGCAAAAAAGATCGTGCCCGAGCCGCTGGTGCCCCGGAGGCAATCCTCCTCGCCGAAGTGGGGGAAGTAGCTCGCCACGCTGGCGTAGCGGCCGGTCTTGCAGGCGGCCCACTTGTCTGCCAGCCGGTTGACGCCGCAGTCGCGGGGGCAGAGCCGGCACGCGCTGAGACCTTGGAGGGCGGCCGCAGCCCGGCGGGACAGCTCGCCCAGGTCCAAAGAGCGGTAAGCTGGCTCGAGGCCCCCGGCGGCACGCGGCGCGCCTGCCCTGGAGGCCCACGGGGTGTGTTTCACTGCCACCCGCCCTCCAGTGCCGCTTGGGGCGTGGCCGGCGTGACGTGGCATGCGCTCCTCAAAACTCGAACCCCGCCGCGAGGTTCACGTGGTGCACCACCTGCCTTCCAACGGGAGGCCCGTAGGTGGTGGCCAGCCTCCGGAACTCCGCGCCGAATACCAGCGGTGCCGGCCGCCACTGGAGATGGGCTTCCCAGGAGCGGTTTTGCAGAATCGCGGTGGCCCGATCGAGGTCCCGGTCGTCCGGGTCATCAAGTCCGAGACCGGCGCCCACTTCCACCGGGGAGAGCGCGTGGAAATTGAGCTGGGCCCATCCTCCCCGAGTGCGGACCGGAGTCCCGCCCGGGCCGAGATTCTGTCCGACGCCTCCGCCGCCCAGCCCCGCCAGGACCTGTCCGGAGAAGATTTCACCCCGCAGCTCCAGATAGTCCGTCGCCGCCAGACGGGCGCTGAGCGCCGCTGCCCGAGAAGCCACGAGATCACCGGGTCCGCGGGTCAACCAAGCCACGTGGCCTCCCAGGCTCACCTCGCCCGCGCTGTGAGGGCGCTCCCACCGAGCACGGATCCGGCCTTCCCAGGCGGGCCGGCCGGAGCGCTCGGCCCGGTCAGGCTGGGTGAAGAAGGTTCCCTGGGCCTCGCCCGCCGTGGGGGAGAGGATCGCCGCCTCGAGACCGACCTTCACCGCCGACGCCGTTTCCATGCCCAGGCGGGCTTGCGGAATCCAGAGCCAGAGGTTGCCCGAGCGGACAAAGCCGACCAGCCCGAGTTGCGCCAGGCTCGAAGGGTTCACTTCGGCAATGGGCGGTGCCTCCTGGCCGAACATCGCCCAGGCGCGGGGCCAGCGGATTTCGACACGCAGGCGGCGGAGGCGCATGAGAGGCCAGGTGCGGCCTCCGCTGGAGGGCTGCTGGCCGCCGTAGAAATCCAGGTCCAGCTCGCCTTGGAACGCGCCGCCGGCAAGACGGGGGACGATGGCCGTCAGAGCGATCTGGGACTGGCGGATCGTAGCGCCCTGGTGGGCAGCGGGCAGCGAGCCGGGGGGATCGGGTCGCTCCGCGACCTGGGGGACGTCGGCGTTGTTGACCTTGCCGTCGTTCGCGAAAGCGTTCATCAGGATGAGGCCGGACAGCTCGACGCGGTTACGGGAGCGCGGTTCGACTTTGGCGCTGGCCTGCTCGCTCAGCTGCTGGCGCAAAATCTCGAGCAGGCGCTCGGCGCGCTCTAGGCGGGCGGCGAGCGAAGTGTCCTGCGCGGCGGCCGCGGGGGGAGGTTGCTGGGCCGCGAGGGAAGCGCCGAAGACGGCCAGGGTGAGCCAGAGCGTTATGCGGTACGCGATCATGTTGACGCCTCCCAAGTCGCCGGGTACTCTAGGGGTGTGTTCCGCCGTCTCATAGGGTATAGCCTCGTGGTCTGGGCCGCGACGGGTGCGCCGGTGAAGCCGGGGGCAGCGCAGCGGGGGGCGTCGGTCTCGGGGAAGGTGGTGGTGGTGGACAAGGGAGACAAGCCCGCGAGAGACGTGGGGCAGGCGGTCGTGTGGCTGGAGGCGGCCGCTCCGGCGCCGGTGACGCCGGTCACGGCGCAGATCGTGACGTCGGATAAGGAGTTCAAGCCGCGGGTAGTGGTGGTGCCGGTGGGATCCACGGTGGCCTTTCCGAACAGCGACCCGTTTGACCACAACGTCTTCTCGTTATCCGAAGAAGGGCCGTTCGATCTGGGGCTGTACGGCCGGGCGACGGCCAAATCGGCTCAGTTCAAGCGGCCGGGCATCATTCGGGTCTATTGCAACGTGCACGCGCAAATGAGCGCCTTCGTGGTGGTCCGGGATGGGCCGTGGTTCACGCAGCCCGCGGGGGACGGAGCCTTCAGCCTGGGGCCAGTGGCGCCGGGCCGGTACACCCTGCACGCGTGGCACGAGCGCGCCGCGGACTTCGCTCCCGAGTCGCTGGTGGTGACCGCCTCGGGGGTCTCGGGTCTGGATGTCCGGCTGGACGCTCGGGGATACAAGTTCGTCCAGCACCTCAACAAGTTCGGCCAGCCGTACGCGACTCGGGGGAGGCGCTATTAAGGGCGGCCCCTTCTCCGGGCTGAGCGGCAAGATCTTTCTCTCCACGGCGGTGGTGGTCGTGGCGGTGTTGGGTGGTGCGCTGCTGGTGACCCAGCAGCGGGCCGACCGGGCGGCGGACGCCGCGGCGAGCCGGGCGCTGGAAGCGACCCGGTCGGCCATCGAGGACGGCCTGACGGGCCGGAGCCGGGCACTGCTCCAGAGTGCGGCGGTGCTGGCCCAGATCCCCGACTACGTGGCGCGGATCAGCGAGGGCCTGCGTCAGGGCCGTCGGGCGAATGTGCTGGACCAAGCCGACGAGTTCCGGGATCAAGTCGGAGCCTCCTGGGCGCTGATCACGGATGCCGCGGGGGTGCTCAGGGCCAAGACCAACGAGCGGGACCTAGAGGGCGAGTCCTTGGCCGAGGGAGCGCTGGTGGGCATCGCGCTGGAGGGGCGCCCGGCGGAAGGCACGTGGATCGAGCCGGGTCCGGATGGCGGGGATCGGCTGTATCAGGCGGTAGGCGTACCGATCCGCAGTCCGGGCGGGTCGGTGGTGTACGGGGTGCTGGTGGCGGCGGTGGCGATAGATTCGGCGTTCGCCGCGCACCTCAAGGCGAACACCAACTCCGACATCGTCTTCTTTGCGCTGGACACCCTGGGGCGCCCCCATCCCATGGTCACCACCCTGCCTTCCGGGGCTATGCAGGAGGCGATGGCGGCGGGCGGGCGGTGGGACACGATGCTGGGTGCGCCGCAGGGGGCGCGAGTGCGGTGGCGGGTCGGGAAGGAGACGCTGGTAGGGGTGCTGGGCGCCTTGCGGACCGCCTCGGGGGTACCGGTGGGCGGGTATGCCGGACTGCGGTCGCGGGATCTGGAGCTGGCGGCCTTCATCGAGCTGCGCAAGGCGGTGTTGGCGGCGTTCGTGGTCGGGTTGCTGCTGGCCATCGTGTCGGCCTTGATTCTGGCGCGCCGGGTGACGAGGCCGGTCAAGCAACTGGTGGAGGCCACGCGCCGGGTGGCGGAAGGTCAGTACAGCGGGGCCATCCCGGTGGCCTCGCGCGATGAGGTGGGAGAGCTGGCGGCGGCATTCCAGCGCATGGTGAAGGAACTCAAGGACAAACAGGACTTGGTGGAGTACTTGAGCGGGAGCGGCGCCCAGACGGTGGCGCTGACGGCGGCGCAGCAGGCTCTGGTGACGTCAGGCGGGGGAGGCCGGCCGGTCGGGAGCGCACCCACCGGACTCTTGGAGGTGGGGCAGGTGCTGGCCGGCCGGTACGAGATCAAGAAGGTGTTGGGGGCGGGGGGCATGGGGGTAGTCTACCGTGCCTGGGATCGGCAATTGGAAGAGGTGGTGGCCATCAAGACGTTGCGGCCGGAGGCGATTGCGGAAGACGCCAGGAGCCTGGAGCGCTTCAAGGAGGAGATTCGGCTGGCGCGGCGAATCACCCATCGCAACGTGGTGCGCACCCATGACTTGGGAGAGGTCAACGGCCTCTACTACATCACCATGGAGTTCGTCGAGGGCGCCAATCTCAAGGACCTGATCCGCAAGCGGGGCAGGCTGCCGGTAGGGGTCACGCTCACGGTGGGCAAGCAGTTGTGCCGGGCGTTGGAGGTGGCGCACGAGGCCGGCGTGATCCATCGCGACATCAAGCCGCAGAACATCGTGGTGGATGCCGGCGGCTTCCTCAAGGTCATGGATTTCGGCATCGCGCGCCGCACCGAAGGCCATCGCGTGGGGCGTGAAGGGCTCACCGCCGTGGGGACCGCGATCGGCACGCCCGAGTACATGGCGCCCGAGCAGTTGCTGGGGGAGGACCTCGATATCCGGGTGGATCTGTATGCGGCGGGGGCGGTGTTGTTCGAGTGCCTTACGGGGCGGACGGTGTTCACCGCGCCGCACGTGATGGCCCTCGTCGCCAAGCATCTCGAAGAGCCGCCCGAGGATCCTCGCCGCCTGAACCCGGAGGTACCGGCCTCTCTGGCCGCGCTGGTGCTCAAGGCGCTGGCCAAGCGGCGCGAGGAGCGGTGGGCGTCGGCGGCCGCGATGCATGTTGCGTTGGACGAGGTGGTGCTTCAGGAGCCCGCAGCGGCCTGAGAGGTGCGGGCCGGAGGGCAAGGTCGCGGCGCGGCCCGAGGATAGTTGCAGGCCGCGTGGGTGGCGCGGGCGGCGGATCCGGGGATCTCGGGGACACAGAGGATATGAACGTTCCATACCGCGTGGACAAGCCGTGGGGCTATGAGCTGGTCTGGGCCCGAACCGATCGCTACGTGGGGAAGATTCTGCACATCGAGCCGGGCCACGTGCTGAGCCTGCAGTACCACAATCGCAAGGACGAAACGATCCACGTCCTGCGGGGCGAGATCATCTTCCGAGTCCAGGAAGGCGGCCGGCTGGTGGAGCGCCGGATGCGGGAGGGGGAGAGCTACCACATCGTCCCGCTCACGGTGCATCAGATGGAAGCCGTGAGCGCCGCGGACCTGCTGGAGGCCTCCACCCCGGAGGTGGATGACGTGGTGCGGCTCGAGGACCGCTACGGGAGGGTGTAACCATGGGAGGTCGCCGCCGGCCGCATTGGATGGCGTTCGAGCATCGCCGGGAGCCGCTGCTGCCCGCGCATCTGTTTCGGCGCCGCATGGCGCGGAGCGCGCTTTGGGCATGAAAGTCATCATCCCGCTGGCGGGAAAGGGGACCCGACTGCTGCCCCTCACCAAGTACACGCCCAAGCCGCTGATCCGGGTGGCGGGGCGCCCGGTCATGGACTACGTGGTGGATCGGCTGGCGGGATTGGATGTCGAAGAGCTGATCTTCATCACGGGGCACCTCAAAGAGGCGGTCGAGCGGCACGTGCGCTCCAGCTACCGCCTGCCGGCACGGTTCATCGAACAGGCGGTGCAAGACGGCACGGCCGGCGCGGTGAACTTGGCGCGGCCGTACGTGGATGGGCCGGTGCTGATCATCTTCGTGGACACTCTGTTCGATGCGGACCTGAGCGTGATTCATCGGGTGGAGGCCGACGGGATCCTGTGGGCCAAGGAAGTCGAGGACTACCAGCGGTTCGGGGTCGTGGTCACCGACGCGTACGGCTACATGCGCCGCATCGTGGAGAAACCTCGCGAGCCGGTATCGCGGCTGGCCAACATCGGCTTGTATTACATTCGGGACTGGCAGGCCCTCTACGAGGGGATCGGATGGACGCTCTCCCGGCCCCGGCATCAGGGGGAGTGGTTTCTCACGGACGCCTTCCAGTACATGATTGACCACGGGCGCCGCCTGTTCACGGCGCCGGTGTCCGGCTGGTACGATTGCGGCAAGGTGGAAACCGTCCTGGAGACCAACCTGCACTTGCTGTCGCACGGCCGCGCGCGGCGCCCGCCCCCGCGTGCCGGCGTGGAGGTGCGCGATCCGGTGTACGTGGCGGACGGGGTGACGCTGGAGGGCTCGGTTATCGGTCCCAACGTCAGCATCGAGGAAGGCGCGGTGATCACCGGCAGCACGCTGCGCGACGCCATCGTGGGCCGGGGGGCGCGGCTTGTGGACTGCACGGTCACGGGCTCCCTGGTCGGGGATGGAGCCTCGCTCCAGGGAGCCGTGCTGGATCGGATGATCGCTACGCCGCACGAGGTGACCAGGGCTCCCTGAGCTTGGGCTCGGCGAGCGCCGGCCATGGCGGCCGGCGCCGGCAAGCTTGACGGTCTGCGGTCCGGCTCGGCATCCTTGGAACATGGACGAAGCTGAGCTGATCTACGACTGGAACGCCCGGGACGGGTTCGACTGGTCCTCCGCCCGAGTGGATCTGAACGACGAAACCCTGCGCGACGGACTGCAGTCGCCTTCTGCCATTGATCCACCCATCGAGGTCAAGATCCGGCTGCTCCACTTGATGGCGGACTTGGGGATCGTGGCGGCCGATATCGGGCTTCCGGGAGCCGGCCCGCGCGTGGTGGAGTCGGTCCGGGCCCTGGCCCGCGAGATTGTCCAGGCGCGCCTGCCCATCGCGCCGAACTGCGCCGCGCGCACCGTGGTGGCGGACGTGGAACCCATCGTGCGGATTTCCCAGGAAGTGGGGCTCGCCATCGAGGCCGCCACGTTCATCGGCTCCTCGCCCATCCGGCAATACGCCGAGGGCTGGACGCTGGACCGGATGCTCAAAGCCAGCGAGGAAGCCGTCACCTTTGCGGTGCGCGAAGGCCTGCCGGTCATGTACGTCACCGAAGACACCACCCGGGCGCGGCCCGAGACGCTGAAGGCACTCTACAGCAACGCGATCCGGTGGGGAGCGCGGCGCATATGCCTAGCCGATACGGTGGGCCATGCCACGCCAGCAGGCGTGAAAAATCTGGTACGGTTCGTCAGAGAAGAGATTGTGGCGCCTTCGGGCGAGGATGTTCAGGTGGATTGGCACGGGCATCGGGACCGGGGGCTGGGTTTGGTGAACTGTTTGGCGGCCATCGAAGCGGGAGTGGACCGGGTGCACGCCACGGCGCTCGGCGTGGGGGAGCGCGTGGGGAACGCGGAGATGGACCTCTTGATCATCAATCTGGCGCTCCTGGGCGCGCACCGGCACGACGTCTCCCGGCTGCGGGAATACTGCCAGCTCGCAGCGGAGGCGATCGGCGTGCCGCTGCCGCCCAATTATCCGGCGATGGGATCGGACGCGTTCCGGACCGGGACCGGCGTGCATGCGGCGGCGATCATCAAGGCGCGCCAAAAGGGGGACGCCTGGCTCGCCGACCGGGTCTATTCCAGCGTGCCGGCCGGGGTCTTCGGCCTCCGCCAGAAGATCGAGATCTCGCCGGTTTCCGGGTTGTCGAATGTCAAGTGCTGGCTGGAAGAGCACGGGTACGATCCTTCGGATCCCGTGCTCTGCCAGCGCCTCTTCGAGGCTGCCAAGCAAGCCGACCGGGTGCTGAGCGACGAGGAATGCCATCGCATCGCGGCCGGCGCGACAGCCGCGGGGCGGGCGGCAAGGTGAGCCGGGTGGAGCTGGCCGATCTGATCGCGTCCTACCTGGACCTGCGCTGGCACCTGGACCCGGTGACGGCCACCACGGCCGGCGTCCGGGAGCACGATCATCGCCTGGGGCGGTTCGCCGAGGAGGATGTCCGCCAGCACGTGGCGGCGTTCCGGTCGCTGGCGGGCGCGCTGGAACAGGTACAGGTGGACAGCTTGGACGACGAGATAGACCGCACCGCGTTGTTGGACGACGTCCGGGTGACGATCCACCGGTTCAACACGGAGCGGGTTCACCGCCTCAATCCCTCGTTTTGGCTGGAGCACGCGCTGGAGGGGCTCTATCATCTGCTGGCGCGGCAGGACCGGCCGACGGAGCACCGGTCGCGGGCGGTGGCGGAGCGTTTGGCAGCGATACCGGACCTGCTGGCGGCCGCCGAAGCCACGCTGGAGGATTGCCCCCGGGTCTTCGTCGAAACCGCCTTGGACGTGGCCGCCGGCGCCGGGCCGCTGATTGACGAGGTGGTGGGGCAACTGAAGCCCCCCGGCGATGCCAAGTTTGACGAGGCAGTGGCGGCGGCCCGGCAGGCAGTCGAGCACTTTCGCACGTTTCTCAAGAACGAACTGCTGGATGGACCGCAGGCGGAGTTCGCGATCGGGGAAGATGCGTTCAACTTCCGGCTGCACCACGAGCACGCGCTGCGGGCGACGGCGCCCGAACTGTGGCGGTATGGCCAGCGCCTGGCGGACGAGGTCGAAGCGGAGCTCGAACGGCTGGCTCGAGAGATCGCTCCCGGAACTTCCTGGCCCGACCTGGTGGACCGGCTGCGCCAGGATCACCCCACGGCCGCGGAGCTGGTGCGCGCCTACGCCGACGAGATGGAGCGCGCCCGGGCCTTCGTGATCCAACACGACCTGGCCCCGGTGCCGGAGGGGCGCCTGGCGGTGATCGAGACGCCGCCGTTTCTCAAGCCGCTGATCCCGTTTGCGGCGTACCAAGCGCCCGGCGCCTTCGCCGAGGATCGTACCGGATGGTTTTACGTCACGCCACCGGACGGGCGACTGCCGCCCGACGAGCACGAGCGCATGTTGCGGGACCACTGCGTCCATGAATTAGCGTCCACCGCCCTGCACGAAGGTTACCCGGGGCATCACCTGCAATTCTTGGTGGCGCAGCAGCAGGAGCGGACCGTGCGCAGGCTGCTCGGCACGCCGCTCACCATCGAAGGCTGGGCCCTGTACTGCGAGGAGATGATGGGGGAGCAGGGCTTCTACCGGGGAGTGGAAGAGCCGTTCTTCCAGCGGGTACACCTGCTGTGGCGAGCCCTGCGCATCGTGCTGGACGTAGGCCTGCATACCCGCGACATGACCTTCGAGGAGGCCGTGGATCTCCTGGTGAACCGCGTGCATTTCGACCGGCGGCACGCCCAGCTGGAAGTGCGGCGCTACTGTGCCTACCCCGCCTACCAGCTCTGTTATGCGGTGGGCCGCCGGGAACTGCGCGCCTTGAGGGAGGCCTACCAGCGAGCGCAGGGAGCAGCGTTCTCCCTGCGCCGGTTCCACGAGCAAGCCCTCCAGTACGGCGGCTTGCCGGTGAGCCTGATACGCTGGGGCATGGGGCTGGACGAATAGGGACTGGGACGACGAGGGGCATCAGGGAGCAGGCGAATGAACCAGCCGGGCCGGATCATGCCGCTTAGGGCAGGCAGCTAATCGCATGAGCGGCGCGAGGCGCGAGGCGAAGCTGCCCCGGGTGGTCAAGTCCCTAGGGGCAGTTTCGTTTTTCAACGACCTGGCCAGCGAAATGATGTATCCCCTGATCCCGGCGCTGGTCACCCGGACGTTGGGAGGGGGAGCGGTATCGCTCGGGCTGTTCGACGGGGTTTCGGAGCTGTTGGCCTCGCTGGCCAAGTTGTGGGCCGGCCGGGTGGCCGACCACCTGCACTGGCGGCGCCCCCTGGTCATCGTAGGGTACGGGGTGGCGGCGTTGACGCGGCCGGTGATCGGGGCCACCAGCGCGGCTTGGCAGGTGATCGCGCTTCGGGCTTTCGACCGGGTGGGCAAGGGGATCCGCACGCCGCCCCGGGATGCGGTGATTGCCGACGCCACGCCGCCCCCGATGCAAGGCCGGGCGTTCGGGTTCCACCGGGCGATGGACCACGCCGGTGCCGTGGTCGGGCCGCTGGTAGCCTGGCTGCTGGTCTCCCAATGGGGCTTGAGTCCCGACGGCGTGATCTGGTGGACCGTGGTGCCCGGTGCGCTCGCCGTGGGGGTGGTGTTCTGGGCTATGCGGGGAGCAGGGTCCGAGCCGGGGGCGGCCGGCTCGCCGCGGCCGGGGCCGGTCCGCGCCGCAGAGGCTTCTGAGCCGCCGCGCTCCTCGCGGCTGGTGCTCCTTCTGGTGGTGGCGTTCGCCTTCGCCCGGTTCCCCGAGACCTTGCTGTTGCTCCGCCTGCAAGACCTGCGACTGCCGGTGAGCCTGGCGCCCCTGATCTGGGGCGGGCTGCACGTGGTGAGGACGGCGGGCAGCTACCCCGGAGGCAAGCTCGCCGATGCGTTCGGACCTCGGCGGGTGATGCTGGTGGGCTGGGCCTTGTATGGGGTGGTGTGCCTGGGTCTGGCCACCTCGCCGAGCACGGCGGCCGGGGTGGCGTGGTTTTTGGTCTTCGGTCTGGTAGCGGCGCTCACGGAGTCACCCGAGCGCGCCTTCGTGGCGCTGGGGGCGGGGGCGGGGGCGGGAGGCAGGGGCACGGCGAGCGGCTTTGGCGTCTATCACGCGAGCGTGGGCGCGGCGGGCCTGGCAGGCGGGGTGGTGTTCGGGACCGCCTACGCCCGCTGGGGCGGACCGGTGGCGCTGGGGGCCAGCGCGGCGGTGGCGGGAGCCCTGGTGCTGGTGCTGCTGGCGGCAGGGCGGCGCCGCTGAAGACCCGGTGGCGACGCTGCGGGCCTAGCTCCTTCTCTCTGCTGCCCGCGGCTAGCCCCGATGCGCGCGGCCTCTAGCTCAGGGCCAGCGTGGGAACAAAGGCCGGCGGCTTCCGCGCCTTGGTGGCCTGCTCGAAGGCGTAGGCGATCTTGATCAGCACCGGTTCGCTAAAGGCCCGGCCGTAGAACGAAATGCCCATGGGCAGCCCGAAGTAAAACCCCGCCGGCACGGTGATGTGGGGATAGCCCGCCACCGCGGGAAACTGGGAGCTGCCGCCCCCGCCCCCGCCGCCGGTGAGAGTCACCAAGTCCACCAAGCCGGCCGGCCCGCCCGACGGTCCCATCATCGCGTCCAAGCCGTACTTGTCCATGGTGGCATCAATGCCCTTGGTGCGGGTCAGCTCGAGGCACTTGGCGCGCGCCTCGAGGTAGGCCTGCTCGGTGAGCGGCCCCTTGGCTTGCGAGGCGATGAAGATCTCCTGGCCGAAATAGGGCATCTCCTGATCCTTGTGGGCCTCGTTGAAAGCGATCAGATCCGCCAGGGTCCGGTATTTCACCTCGGGCGGCATGGTGGCGAGGTAGGCATTGAGATCGGCCTTGAACTCGTACTGCAGCACCTCGCGTTCGGCGGTGCCGATTTGGCCCGCGGTTTCCAAGTCGGCCGGATCCACCACCTCGGCGCCCAGATCGCGCAGCACCTTGATCGCTTCCTCGACCAGGGCATTCACCTGGGGGTTGGGGCCGGTGCGCCGGGGTACCCCGATACGGGCGCCCTTCAAGCCGCTGGCATCCAGGAACGCGGTGTAGTCGGGGGCGCTGCGGCCCGCGGAGGCTTGGGTGGCGGGGTCGCGGGGATCCACGCCGGTCATGGCGCTGAGCAGCGCCGCCGCATCGGCCACGGTGCGGGCCATGGGCCCCGCGGTATCCTGGCTATGGGCGATGGGAATCACCCCAGCCCGGCTCACCAAGCCCACGGTGGGCTTGAGGCCCACGATGCCGCAGGCGTTGGAGGGGCTCACGATGGAGCCATCCGTCTCGGTCCCCACGGCCACGGCGCAGTAGTTGGCGCTCACCGCGACTGCCGAGCCCGAGCTGGAGCCGCTGGGGTTGCGATCCAGCACGTAGGGGTTCTTGCACTGCCGCCCCCGGCCGCTCCATCCCGAGGAGGACCGGGTCGAGCGGAAGTTGGCCCACTCGGACAGATTGGCCTTGGCCAAGATCACTGCTCCCGCCGCCCGCAGCCGCTCCACCAGGAAGGCGTCGCGCACCGCGTAGTTGCCCTCCAAGGCCAGCGAGCCGGCGGTGGTCTGCATCCGGTCGTGCGTGTCAATGTTGTCCTTGACGATCACCGGGATGCCGTGCAGCGGGCCCCGCACCTTCCCCTGCCGCCGCTCCTGGTCCAGTTGGTCCGCGATGGCCAGTGCATCCGGATTGGTCTCCAGCACCGCGCGCAGGGTGGGGCCTTGGCGGTCCAGCGCCGCGATGCGGTCCAGATAGGCCTGGGTGATGCTCCGGGACGTCATGCGGCCGCTGCGCATGGCCGCCTGGAGATCGGCAATCGTCCACTCGGCGAGGGGGAAATCCTGCTGCTCGCGGGGTACGGCCGCGTGCTCCGCCGCCTGAGCGGCGCGGCGCGCCGCTTGGGGCCAGGTGGCTGCCACGGCGGCGAGAGAGCCCAGTTCGAGGAAGCTCCGCCGGGAAAGGAACGACTCGGGCTGGTTCATAGGACCATGCTCGCTGGAAGGTCTAATCAAAACATGAGTTCGGTGGCGGCTGTCTGGCAAGCCGCTAAGGCTTCAACAGCACCGCAGCCCGCCCCCTCGGTAGCGATGTTCCACGTACTGGAGGTAGTGCTCCCGGGGCGAGAGGGCGGGTTGGCCGGGACGCAGCGGTTGGTGTTGTTCGAGGTACCGGGCGTAGTCCGGCATGCCGAAGATGGCCTTGATCACCGACGCCAGGCGCCGGACGCCGGACACCCGGGCAGGAAGATGCGGCTGGCTCGTCACGTCAGCTTCCCGAGGCGTAGGCGCTCTCCACGAAGGGGGCTTCTTGCAGCACCGGCTCCTTCTTCCCCCAGAGGGTGAGATACCACTCGCGCGCGGCAGCCACGATCACCAGGACCACGACGATCATGAAGGCGATCGCCAACGCGGCGTTCAGGTAATCGTTGAAGATCAGCCGCGGGGCTTGGGGATCGCTGCTGCCGGCGAGGGAGCGGGCGTGCGAAAGAAACCCCAGCCGCGGATCGGGGGCGAAGACCTTCTCGATGCCGGCGGTGATGGTGGCCGTGGCCAGCCAGGCAAGCGGCACCAGCGTGACCCAGGCGTAGCGGGCCTTGCGCATCTTGATGATGATGGTGGTGCCCACGGTGAGCGCCACGGCGGCGAGCAGCTGGTTGCTGATTCCAAAGAGGGGCCACAGGGAGTTGATGCCGCCCAAGGGATCCAGGACCCCTTGGATCAGGAAATAACCCCACCCTCCGACGATCAGGGCGCTGGCCAAGACGTTTCCCGGATACCAGGAGACCTGGCCGAAGCGGGGCCAGAGGTGGCCGCCCAGTTCCTGGAGCATGAACCGTCCCACGCGGGTGCCGGCATCCACCGTGGTCAGGATGAAAAGGGCCTCGAACAGGATGGCGAAGTGATACCAGAGGGCGGTGAGCGCCTGGCCGCCGATCCGGGCCGTGACCCCCGAGAAGATGTACGCCATGCCCACGGCGAGCGACGGGGCGCCGCCGGTGCGCGAGAGCAAGGTGGCTTCACCCACCGCGTTGGTGAGGTCGGTCATCTGTTGCGGGCTCAAGGTGAAGCCCCACCCGGCTACGGTGCGGGAAGCCTGTTCCAGCGTGGTGCCGAGGAGGCCGGCCGGCGCGTTGATGGCGAAATAGACGCCGGGATCGAGCACGGTGGCCGCGGCCATCGCCATGACCCCCACGAACGATTCCATCAGCATGCCGCCGTAGCCGATCAGGGGCACGTGGGATTCCCGCATGACCATCTTGGGCGTGGTGCCGGAGGCGACCAGCGAGTGGAAGCCGCTGATGGCTCCGCAGGCGATGGTGATGAAGGCGAAGGGGAACAGCTTGCCGGCAAAGATCGGGCCGGTGCCGTCCACGAACCGGGTCACGGCGGGCATGTGAATCGGCGGCAGGACGATGAGAATCCCGATGGCCAGCGCCACCACGGTGCCGATCTTGAGGAACGTGGAGAGGTAATCCCGCGGCGCCAGGAGCAACCACACCGGGAGCACCGAGGCCAGGAAGCCGTAGGCGATGAGCCAATACGAGAGGGTGGTGTCCCTCAGCGTGAACCATTGCGCCAGGGCCGGGTGCTGGGCCACGTAGCGCCCGCTCACCAGCGCGAGCACGAGCAGCGTGACCCCCAGCACCGTGGCCTCCAGGGTCTGGCCGGGCCGGAACGATCGCATCCACCAACCCATGAGCAGGGCGATGGGAATGGTGCAGGCCAAGGTGAACGTGCCCCACGGGCTCTGCGCCAGCGCCCGCACCACCACCAGGGCCAGTACCGCCAGCAGAATGATCATGATCGCGAGGATGGCCACCATGGCGGCGACACCTGTGACCTGGTTGACTTCTTCTTTGGCCATTTGGCCCAGGGACTTGCCGTCGCGGCGGACCGAGGCGAACAGGATCACGAAATCCTGAACCGCACCGCCCAAGACCACGCCGATGACGAGCCAGAGGGTGCCCGGGAGATAGCCGAACTGCGCGGCCAGGACGGGACCCACCAGGGGACCGGCACCCGCGATGGCGGCAAAGTGGTGGCCGTAGAGCACCCACTTGTTGGTGGGGACGAAGTCCCGGCCGTTGTTGATGCGCTCGGCGGGGGTGGCCCGGCGGTCGTCCAGCTCCATGATGCGGCGGGCGATGAAGCGGGCGTAGAACCGGTAGGCCACCACGTAAGTCGAGACCGCGGCGATCACCAGCCAGGCGGCGTTGACCGATTCGCCGCGCGAGAGCGCGAGGACCGCAAAACCGGCGGCCCCCGCCGCGGAAATCCCTGCCCAGAGTAGCAGGGAGAGCAGTTTGTTCATGACTTTGAGAATGGGGCATTCCGCCGCTCGTGGCAAGCCTACGAGCGAGTCCCCCCGAGGCCGGGCCCGGGCCGGCGGCGTGGTCCCCTGACGCAGGGTAGGGCCCGGTTGCCGGGCGGGCGCTTCGAACGTACGTTCGGGGCTTCCAGGACTCGGCGGTCGGCATCTGATTCCCTTCGATCCAGGGCCCATCTTTGGCGTGGCGGCGGGTCGTTCTTCCGGGCCGGCCGTTGTCCCCCGGGAGAAGCCCGAGCGCATCCTCTCCCAGGGCATGAAGGGCAACGTCGCCATCGTGACCGGCGGTGCCACCGGGCTGGGGCGGGCGATCGCGCTGGACTTCGCCCGGCGAGGGGTGCACGTGGCGTTCAACTACGTGCTGCTGCCCGGGCGCGACATCGCCGCCCAGGCGCTGCTCACGGAGACCGCGCTCAGGGGGCTGGGGGTCGAGGCCTACTGCGCGGTCTGCGACGTGCGGGATCCCGACGCGGTGAACGGGTTCGTCGAGGCGGTCAAGGGTGAGCTGGGCGGGGTGCACTACCTGGTCAACAATGCCGGCGTGGCGCACGACGGCGCCCTCTGGCGCTTGAGCGAGGAGGCGTGGCGGCAGGTGCTGGAGACCAACGTCACCGGCGCCTTTCACTGTATCCGGGCCGTCTCGCCCACGTTCCGCGAGCAGCGCTATGGGAAGATCGTGAATATCGCCTCCCACCAGGCTTACACCCCGGGCTTCGGGATTGCCAACTATGCCGCCAGCAAGGCGGCGCTGATCGGGCTCACCCGCGCCGCCGCGGTGGACTTGGGCGCGGCCAATATCAACGTGAATGCCGTGGCCCCGGGGTTCGTGCGGACCGAGATGCTGAGCCAACTTCCCCGCGAGGTGCTGGAGCGGGCCGAGAAGGAGTCGTTGCTGGGGCGGGTGGCGGAGCCTGAGGACGTGGCCCACGTGGTCACCTTCTTGTGCTCCGAGGAAGCCCGCCACATCACGGGACAGGTGATTGTGGTGGATGGGGGGCTCACCCTGGCCTGACGTTGCGCCTGAGTGGGGTCCGGCTAAGTTCCCGCATTCCATGAGGGACGGACATCCGAGCAGGCGCGCCGCGGCCGGGCCGCTGGCCCGGCAGCGCGGGACGCCGGCCGCGGGCCGGCACGTGCCGGCAGGCTGGCCGCGGCTGGCCGCTAGCTTGCTGGTACTGGGGTTCGGGGTCGGGTGCGGTCGCGCCCGCGCCGCGGAGGACAGTGCCCCCGCGCCCGTTGCTCCCTTGCCCACCGCGGGATTGGCCGGGCAGCGCGTGGTGGTCTATCCGCTCACCCTGCTGGCGGCGGACGAGGCGCTGCCCTGGGCTTCGCGCTTGAGCCCCCGGCGAGCCGCCCTCGATCGGGCGGACTCCTTGCTGGCCCAGGCGCTCACGGCACGAGCCCCGGAAGTGAGCTGGGTGTTGCCTGGGGCTCTTCGCTCGGCGGCCCGCCGCTCCGGCGGTGTGGGGACCGACCCGGACCAGATGGCGACTGCCCTCTTGCGAAGTCGCGGGATCGAGCGCCTGCCCGATCCGCTGTGGAGCCAGATGCGGGTGCTCACCGCGCTGGCCGGCGAGCGCTATGCGCTGGTGCCCGCAAGCCTGATCTTTCGACCCAGCGCGGGCGGCCAGGGCCGCGCGGAACTGACCCTGGTGCTGGTGGATGTCCGCGCCGGAGTGGTGGGGTGGCGGACGGTGGCGCACGCCACCGCGGCGGATCCGTGGGAAGCGTTGGGGCGGGCGCTCAAGGCGTTGACCCCGGGGCTCCCATGACGGCGCGCGTCACGCTCATCCGGGGAGACGGCATCGGCCCGGAAATCATGGAGGCCACCCTCGAAGTGCTGGAAGCGGCCGGGGCTCGGTTGGCCTGGGACGAGCAACTGGCTGGCGTGGCGGCGGTGGAAGAGGCTGGGACACCGCTGCCGGACGCTACCATCGAAAGCATCCGCCAGAACGGGGTGGCGCTCAAGGGACCGCTGACCACGCCTGTGGGCAGCGGGTTCCGATCCGTCAACGTGGCCTTGAGGCGCGAATTCGATCTCTATGCCAATGTGCGGCCGGCCAAGTCGCTCCTTCCCGGCGGCCGCTACGATCAGGTGGACATCGTGCTGGTGCGGGAGAACACCGAAGGGCTCTACGTGGGCTTCGAGACCACCATCCCGGTTCCCGGCGATCCCAAAGCGGTGGCGCAGTCCATGGCCATCGTGACCCGGTTGGGCTGCCAGCGCATCGTGCGGTTCGCCTTCGAATACGCCGTGGCTCACGGGCGGAGGAAGGTGACCATCTGTCACAAGGCCAACATTCTGAAGGCGGTGAGCGGCTTGTTCCTGGAGGTGGGGCGCGCGGTCGCCCGGGAATACGACCAGCGGGTGGCGGTCGAGGACATCATCGTGGACGCCTGCGCCATGAAGCTGGTGCTGGATCCGACGCAGTTCGACGTGATCGTCACCACCAACATGTTCGGCGATATTCTGAGCGACGAAATCGCGGGGCTGGTGGGCGGGTTGGGCGTGGTAGCGGGTGCCAACCTCGGGGAGCGGGCGGCTATCTTCGAGGCGGTGCACGGCTCGGCGCCGGACATTGCCGGGCGGGGGATCGCCAATCCCTCGGCGCTGATCTTGGCCGCCTGCATGATGCTCGATCACGTGGGCCAGCGCGAGGTGGCGGGGCGGATTCGGCGGGCCTTGGAGGAGACGCTGCGCGAGGGATGGGTGCGCACCCCGGACTTGGGAGGGCATGCTTCGACGCAGGTTTTCGCAGACGCCGTTCGTCGCCGGCTTGCTTGAGCACGAATGCCCGCGGTGCCACCGTCCGGTGGAGCTGCCGTTCGGGACCCTCTGCCGAGCCTGCCGGGGCGAGATCGAGCGCAAGGCGGCGCGATTGGCGCACCTGGTGGCGGGGCTCAGCACGGCCGGGCTGGCGCTGTACGCGTTGCTGCGCCTGCCGCCCGACCCGCGGGCCCGGCTGATGGTCGGCCTGGCGGTGGCGGTCTGGTATGTCCTGGTCAAGCTCACGGTGCAGCGGGCGGCCCGAGAGTTGTGGCCCTAGGAGGAGCAGGAGCCGGGTGAGCTTCAGCATCGTGCACTTGGGCGATCCCCACTTTGGCGGCGTGGCGGATCTGGCCCTGATCGAGGGGGTGGAAGCCCTGGTGCCGGACTTGGAGCCCCGGTTGATCGTGGTGGCGGGCGATCTGTCCCAGCGGGCGCGACACGGAGAGTTTCAAGCCGCCCGGGCCTGGGTGCGGGAGCTGGAGCGCACCGCGCCGGTCTACGTGCTGCCGGGCAACCATGACGTCCAGTGGTGGCGGCGGCCGTTGGTGCCGTTCGGCTCGGAGGCGAAGTACGCCAAGTACCGGAGCTACTTCGGGCCGGACCTCGCGCCCACGATGGTCTTCGGGGAGGCGGTCGTGGCCGGAGTGTTGACGGCGCATGGCGTCTCTTGGGGCTCGCTCACCTTTCGCCTGCGCGACGTGGCCGTCAAAGGTCACCTGCCCAAGCGCGAGATCCGGCGGGTCAAGGCGGTGTTCGATGCGGCCTCCCCGGGCCAGGCACGGGTGCTGGTGGTGCACCACAACGTGCTCCGGGGCGAGTTGTCGGGCCGCATGGGGCTGGCGCGCTGGCGCGGGGCCCAGCGCCGCATCGTCCAGTCCGGCGCCGAGGTGGTGCTCTGCGGCCACGATCACCAGGAGCAGGCGGAGTTCTTGGAGCAGACCGTGGTGGTCTCGTGCGCCGGGACGCTTTCGACCCGCTCGCGGGGCGGCCGCCCGGCGGCCTTCAATCGGGTGCTGATCGAGGACGATGCGGTGCAAGTGGAGTTCTACCGCTGGGAGGCCCAGGCGAGAGCGTTCCGGCGCTCGGACGTGCACGTCTTCGCGCGGAACCGGCGGGCGGTGGAGCGCCAGGGCGACGCTCAGGTGGCAGCCGATGTGGCCTGACGCCGTGGCCTTGGTCCGCCGGCTGGAACGACTAGGGCTTTCCGGGATCCGGGCGGTCGAGGTGCACCAGAATCGCACCGTGATGGTGAGCCTCACCCGGCGGGGCGTGCTGCGGGTGCACCGGGGCTACCAGTTCGCGCCCGATCGGGTGCTCGAGGCCATCGTCCGGTTCGTGAGTCCCGGCGCCCGGCGGCTCGAGCGGTCGCGTGCCCGGCGCGAGCTGTTGGCGTTTCCGGTGGCGTCCTGGTTCCCGCCCGGACCGCCGCCACGGCGGGAGCGGCCGCAGCCGGGAGACGTACGCCTGCTGGAACGCCTGGGGCGGCTGTGGGGCGAACTCAACCGCGAGCACTTCCAGGCCCGCCTGGCCCCGGTCCCGATTCGCCTCTCGGGCAGGATGCGCACCCGGCTGGGGGAGCTGGTTCTGGAGGACAGTTCGGGGCGCGCTCGGGAGATCGTGCTGTCGCGCCGGCACATAAAGCGCGACGGTTGGGCGGAGGTGCGGCAGACGCTGTTGCACGAAATGGTTCACCAGTGGCAGGCGGAGAACGGACTCCCAGTGGACCACGGGCGCAGCTTCCGAAGGAAAGCGCTGGAAGTGGGCATCGAGCCCGGCTCGCGCCGCATGCTGCGGCGCCGAAGACCTGCAGCCCGGTATCCGTAAGAAGGGCCGGGCCGGCGGGAGCATGTCCGGCGCCGAGGGCGGGCGCGGGATTCCGCTTTGGGATTGCGACGAGCGAGGGTGCCATGCCGTTTCAGGGCGTTGACTTCTACGATACCGAGTCGCTGCTCTCCGAAGACGAGCGCGCCGTCCGCGATACGGTGCGCCGGTGGGTGGACGAGCAGGTCATGGGGATCATCGGCGAGCACTATGTCCGGGGCGAGTTTCCCCGGCACCTGGTGCCCCAGATGGCCGAACTGGGTCTCTTCGGCGCCAATCTGCCCGAGGAGTATGGCTGCGCCGGACTCAACAACGTAGCCTACGGCCTCATCATGCAGGAACTGGAGCGGGGGGACTCGGGACTCCGCTCCTTTGCCTCGGTCCAGGGGGCGCTGGTGATGTACCCCATCTACCAGTTCGGCTCCGAGGAGCAAAAGCGCCACTGGCTGCCCAAGCTCGCCAGCGGCGAGGTGATCGGCTGCTTTGGCCTGACCGAGCCGGATTACGGGTCCAATCCCGGAGGCATGATCACCACGGCGCGCCGGACCTCGGGGGGCTGGGTGCTGAACGGCGCCAAGATGTGGATCACCAACGGGTCCACGGCCCAGGTGGCGATCATTTGGGCCAAGACCGGCCCGCTGGACGACACCAAGTCCATCCGCGGCTTCATCGTGCCCACCGACGCGCCGGGGTTCACGGCCAAGGACCAGAAGGGAAAGCTCTCGCTGCGCGCCAGCGATACCAGCGAACTGGTGCTGCAGGACGTTCGGGTGCCGGAGGAGGCGTTGCTGCCCGGGAGCGCCGGCTTGAAGAGCCCGCTCATGTGCCTGACCCAGGCCCGCTACGGGATCGCCTGGGGCGCCGTGGGAGCGGCCATGGCTTGCTTCGACGAGGCGGTCCGCTACGCCAAGAGCCGGATCATGTTCGATCGTCCCATCGGCGGCTTCCAGCTCCAGCAGGCGCGCCTGGCGGACATGCTCACCGAGATCACCAAGGCCCAGCTCCTCTGTGTCCAGTTGGGCCGCCTCAAGGACCAGGGGCGGGCGACGCCGGAACAGGTCTCCCTAGCCAAGCGCAACAACGTCAACATGGCCACCGAGGTGGCACGCGAAGCGCGCCGGCTGCTGGGGGCCAACGGCATCCTGGCCGAATACCAGGCGATGCGGCACCTCGCCAACCTGGAAAGCGTCTATACCTACGAGGGCACGCACGACATTCACACCCTGGTGCTGGGACAGGCCATCACCGGGCTGGACGCCTTCCGGTAAACCGCGCGGCGGTCAGCGGCGCCAGAGCGCCCGCTGAGCCAGGCGGTCCAGGACCGCATCCGGCAGCCACTGCAACATCCGAAATCGCCACCGCCGCCTGACCACCACGACCCGCGCTCTGGGGTGCTTGCACGTCAGCGCTTCGAGCACCGCGGTGGCTACCGCTTGCGCCGGGAGGCCGCGCCGGGCCCCGGCTAGGGCCTGGTCCCGGATGAGCGGCAGCAGCGGGGCGTAAGGGGTATCGCGGTAGCGCGACAGCTCGGCCTCGCCGACCTTGTCCCATATCGGCGTTCGCACGGAGCCGGGCTCGATCACGATGACCCGCACGCCGCTCGGCGCGAGTTCGCGGCGCAAGCTGTCGGAGAGCGCTTCCAGGGCGAACTTCGAGGCCGAATAGGGTCCGGCGAAGGGCATCGCGATGCGGCCCGAGACCGAGCTGATGTTGACAATCCGCCCCCGCCCGCGGGCACGGCGCAGGAGAGGCAGGAAGGCTTGGGTGACGGCCACCACGCCGATCACGTTGACCTCCAGCACTTGGCGCAACGCTTCCAGCGGGAGGAACTCCAGAGGGCCTGCCGCCGGGATGCCGGCGTTGTTGACCAAGCCCACCAGAGGCCGATCGCCCAAAGCGGACTCCACGAGCTTCCGCCCCTCGGCAATGCTGGCGCCGTCGGTGACATCCATGAGGATCGGCCTGATGCCCTCCTCGATGAGCTGTCGGGCATCGGCCTCGCGCCGCACCGTGCCGAAGACTTCGAAGTGGTGTGCCGCCAGCAGGCGCGCCGTCTCTCGCCCGATGCCGCTGGATGCTCCGGTGACCAGCACTCCGCCCGCCATACCGCGCCATCCTCGAAGGCTGCTGTACCGAAATGGTAACACCGGTGGGCGGCGGACCTAGAGCCTGAAGCCTTGGGAGGCGGCGCGCCGGCCCGGGCAACGTCGCGGTTGCGAGCGCGGCGCGGGCCGTCTAGACTCCCCGCGGGCTCGAAACTGCAGGAGAGGCATCCCGTGGCCGTCATCATCGTGCGGAAGAACGGTCCCTACCGGGTGCAGGGACCGATTGTGCTCCAGGACCATCAGGGCCGCGACATTCCGCTCCCCGGCGAATTCTTTGCCCTCTGCCGGTGCGGGCACTCGAAGACCAAACCGTTCTGCGACGGTTCCCACAAGCACGTCGGCTTCTCCGACGAAAACCCGGAGCCGCCCGCCCCGTGAACATCGCCGTCTGCCTCAAGCGGGTGCCCGACACGGAAACCCGTATCAAGATCGCGCCCGATGGCCGCTCCATGGACGAGGCCGGCGTCAAGTTCGTCCTCAACCCCTACGACGAATATGCGGTGGAGGAGGCCCTGCGCCGCAAGGAAGCCGCCGGGGGTGGCGAGGTGGTGGCGGTGGCCTTGGGCCCGGAGGCGGCCCAAGAAACCCTGCGCACGGCGCTGGCCATGGGAGCGGACCGCGCCGTCTTGCTCAAGACCGACCAGCGGCCCGCCGATCCCCTGCCGGTGGCCCGAGCCCTGGCCGAGGAGCTGCGCGCCGGAGGCTACGATCTGATCCTCTTCGGGAAGCTGGCGGTGGACGACGGCGCCCAGGCCGTGGGGCCGATGGTGGCCGAGCTGCTGGGACTCCCGTGCGTGAGCGCGGTCTCGCATTGGGAGCCGCTGGAAGGCGGGGGCCGGGCCCGGAGGGAAATCGAGGGGGCGGTGGAGGTGGTCGAGGTCAAGCTCCCCGCCGTGCTCACCGTGGACAAGGGCTTGAACGAGCCGCGCTATCCGGCGCTCAAGGGCATCATGGCGGCAAAAAAGAAGCCTCTCGAGGTCAAGCCGGTCGCTCTCGATGCCGGAGGGCTGGAGATCGTGCAGTTGGCGTTGCCTCCGGAACGCAAGCCGGGCCGCATCCTGGGCGAGGGCCCCGAGGCGGTGCCGGCCCTGATCGAAGCCTTGCGAGTGGAAGCGAAGGTGCTGTGATGGGAGGCCTGCTGGTCGTGCTGGAACAGCGGGACGGAGGGCTCAAGAAGGTGTCCTTCGAGGCGCTGGCCGCCGCGCGCTCGTTGGCCGACCGGCTGGCCGTGGGAGTGGACGCCATCGCCTTGGGCCCCACCAACCTGGACGCCACGCGGGCCGCGCAGTTCGGCGCCGACGAGGTGGTCATCATTGCCGACGATCGGGTGCGGCTCTACCAGCCTCACTGGTATGTGGGTGCGATCACCGAGCAGGCCAAGACCAAGGACTACCGGGCGATCGTGCTGCCGGCTACGGCCTTGGGCAAGGACTTGGGGCCCCGGCTGGCGGCCCGGCTGGGCTGGCCCCTGGCCCCCGACGTGACCGAAGTCTCAGCCGAGGGCTCGGAGCTTTTCGTGACCCGCCCGGTGTACGCGGGAAAAGCCCTCTTGCGGCTCCGGGTGGCTGCTCCGCGGGCCGTGGTTTCGGTACGCCCCAACAGCTTCACGCCGGTGGAGCAGGGCCGTACCTCGAGCCTGCGACACACCGTGTTGGGGCCGGAAGGCGCGGCTCCGGCGGTGCGCACGGTGGCGCTCGAAGCACCCGCCGAAGCCAAGCTGGACGTGGCTGAGGCGCCCATCGTGGTCAGCGGCGGGCGGGGCCTCAAGGAGCCGGCCAATTTCAAGCTGCTGGAAGATCTGGCCCGGGCCCTGGGCGGCGCTGCGGTGGGGGCCTCGCGCGCCGCGGTGGACGCCGGCTGGCGACCCCACGCCGATCAGGTAGGACAGACCGGCAAGACCGTAAGCCCGACCCTGTACTTTGCCATCGGCATTTCCGGCGCGATCCAGCACCTGGCGGGGATGCGCACCGCCAAGGTCATCGTGGCCATCAACAAGGACAAGGACGCCCCCATCTTCAAGGTGGCCGACTACGGCATCGTGGGCGACCTGTTCGAGATCGTGCCCCGCCTGACGGAAGAGATCACCAAGCTGCGCGCCGGAGCTTAGGCAATGGCGCCGGCCGCTCCGGAGTCCCAGGCGCGCTTCCCCATGGTCCCCGCCGACTACCAGCCGCCGCTCCCGCTGGATCGGCTGGTGATCCAGGAGCCCGCCGGCTCGGATGCCATCGAGTTGGATGTGCTGTTCGTGGGCGGCGGCCCCGCCAGCCTGGCGGGCGCCATCGCCCTGGCCCAGCTCATCCGCCGGGACAACGAGGCAGGCGGCGGCCTGGGCGACGTGAGCATCGGCGTGCTGGAGAAGGGCGAGCGGCTGGGCGACCACTGTTTATCCGGCGCGGTGGTCAACCCGATCGCGTTTCGCGAGCTGTTTCCCGACCTCGGCGATCAGGACTTCCCGTTCGGCCCGCCGGTGGAGAGAGAGGCGGTATATCTCTTGACCCCGCGCGGCCAGATACGCCTGCCGACGCCGCCCACGATGCGCAACCAGGGGTGCTACGTGGCATCGCTCTCCGAGATGGTCCGGTGGCTGGGCGAGCGGGCCGAAGCCCTGGGTGTCAACATCCTGCCCGGATACCCCGCCGGCGCGCTACTGGTCAATGGCCGCCGGGTCGTGGGCGTGCGAACCACCCCCAAGGGGTTGGATCGGGACGGCCAGCCGGGGCCAGCATACCAACCCTCGGCAGACGTCACCGCCAAAGTCACGGCGCTGGGCGAGGGGAGCCGCGGGATGCTGACCCAGGCGTATCTCGAATGGCAGGGCATTAGCTCGCCAAACCCCCAGATCTACGCGCTCGGCGTCAAGGAGCTGTGGGAGACCAAGCAGCCGCTCGATCGGGTGATCCACACCATGGGCTGGCCGCTGCCCGGATACGCCTTCGGTGGGAGCTTCATGTACCCGCTCGAGGCCAACCTCGTGGCCTTGGGACTGGTGGTGGGCTTGGACGCGCCCGACGCCGCCCTCGACGTCCACGGACTGCTCCAGCGCCTCAAGCTCCATCCGTTCGTCCGCCGCTACCTGGAAGGCGGCGAACTGATCGAGTGGGGTGCCAAGACCATTCCCGAGGGCGGCTACTACGCGCTGCCCGAGCGGCGCTACGGAGACGGGCTGGTCATCCTGGGCGATGCTGCAGGGTTCGTCAACGTTCCGGCGCTCAAGGGCATTCACTACGCCATGCAATCGGGCATCTTCGCGGCGCGGGCCATCTTCGAGGCGCTGAAGCGCAACGACCCCTCCTCCGCCACGCTCGCCGCCTACGACCGGCTGGTGGACGGCTCCGCCATTCGGCAAGACCTCTACCGCACCCGCAACATGCGGCTGGCCTTCAAGGACGGCCTCTACGTCGGGGCGCTCAAGGCCGGCCTCATGACCTTGACCCGCGGCCGGTTCCCCGGGCGGCGGATCGCCCTGCACGCAGACGCCCGGTCGCCGCGCACGCGCGCGACACCGGTCGCCTACACGCCCGACGGCAAACTCACGTTCAGCAAGCTGGACGCGGTCTTCCGCTCGGGAAACACGACCCGGGATACCATCCCCTCGCACCTGGTTCCGGGTGCCACGATCCCCAGGAACGTGGCCGAGCTGTATGCCAGCCTCTGTCCCGCAGGGGTGTACGAGTGGGTGGACGGGCGGCTCCGCATCAACCCGCCGAACTGTGTGGACTGCAAGGCCACCGACGTTCTGGGCCCGCGCTGGACACCCCGCGAGGGGGGTAGCGGCCCCAAGTACCGCCGGATGTAGGGCAGGCCGGCGGCTGCGGCGCCCGCCGGGGCTCCGGCGTCTAGAACGGCGGTTCCGGCGTGTGCACCGGTTCGTCCAGGAGCATGGCGTTCAGCGTTTCCCCTTCCCGAACCTGCAAGCGATCCTCCGGGACGATCAAGAGCGCGTTCGCCTTGGCCATGGAGGTGAGGATCCCCGAGCCCTGAGGGCCGGTGAGCGCGGCCCATCGCGTGCCGTCGGGCTTCTCGCTCACCACGGCTCGCAGGAAATGCCGCAGCGGGACGCCAAGCGAGATCGGCTCGGCCAGGGTGACGGGCACTGTTCGCCGGAACAGGTTCGTGTGGCCCAAGAGCTTCCGAATGGCCGGCCGCGCGAACAGCTCGAAGGTCACCATGGTGCTCACCGGGTTGCCGGGCAGGCCGATCCACGGCAGCGCCCCGATGAGCCCGAACCCAACCGGGGCGCCAGGCCGCATCCTCACCCGCCAGAACGTGAGCGTGGCGCCCGCCTCTTCTAAAGCCTGCCGGACGTAGTCGTGCTCGCCCACGCTCAGGCCCGCGGAGGTGAGCAAGAGATCGCTGGTGAAGGCGGCCCTGATGCGGGCGCGTAAATCGTCGAGGCTGTCCTTGGCGATCCCCAGGTTGACCGGCTCGGCGCCGGCGCGCCGAATCATGGCCTGCAGGGTGTAGGTGTTGGAGGAGGCGATCTTGTGGCCCTTGAGGATGGCGTCGCGCTCGTCCAACTCGGCGATCTCGTTTCCCGAACCGAAGAACGCCACCCGCGGCTGGCGGTGCACGAACACCTCCGCCTCGCCGATGGAAGCCAGCACGCCCAATTGGGCCGGGCCGAGGAGCGTTCCTCGGGTGAGAACCCGGCTTCCCTTCCGGATGTCCTCTCCCCG
This sequence comes from Gemmatimonadota bacterium, assembly GCA_037440225.1. Lineage (GTDB taxonomy): Bacteria > Gemmatimonadota > Gemmatimonadetes > Gemmatimonadales > GWC2-71-9 > JACPAP01. The sequence goes on from JBBIUN010000008.1 coordinate 60,107, forward strand.
GCGCCGCACGTTGCGGCCCACGTCCCGGGTGCGGTTGATGCGCACCCGATTCCCGTCGAGCGGCGTGGCGTCCTCCTGGCGGATCACGCTGTCGGCGCCGGCGGGAAGCGGAGCACCGGTGAAGATGCGGGCGCATTGGCCGGGCCCCAGCGGTCTCGAGGGAAAGCGGCCCGCGGGGATGGTCTCGATCACTTCGAGTTCCCTGCCCTCCGCCGCGGCGCCGGAGAAATCGCCACTCTGCACCGCGTAGCCGTCCATGGCGGAATTGTCCCACGCCGGGATATCCAGCGGGCTCTGCACGTCGCTTGCCAGCACCCGATCCAGAGCCTCCGGCAAGGGGATGCATTCGATCGGGAGGGGCTGGATGGTCGAGACGATCTGGCGGGCCGCTTCCGCGGGGGTCAAAGGCGGGATCTCGGAGCCCGGACCGGGGGGTGCGGAGGGGGCGCCGGACATAGGCTCACTCCACCAGCACCGCGCGGTCCCAGGCCAGGTCCGCCAGCCTGACCAGCCATCCCGTATCACCGAAGCGGAAGGTCGGCACGGGGAGCCGCAGGGTTTCATCGTCGGTCACTAGGGCCACCCACAGGGCCGCGTCCGAGCTTTCGGGATGGAAGAGCGGTTCGGGGTGCCGCGCGCGGCGATGGACCTCGATCTTCGGGAGCCCGGACTTCTTGAACCCCTCGACCACCACGATCTCCGCGTCCCCGAGGTAGCGGCGGGCGAGCGCCAGCGGGTCGGCCTCTTCCTGGGTCCGCTCGAATAGCACCCGGCCGCCAGGGAACTCCATCAGGACCTGGCCCGCCATCCCCTGGTGAAAGTGCCGGTAGGTGTCGGTGCCGGGGGTGTCTACGTCGGCCGGGTGGGAGCCGTGCTTGATGGTGGCCACTCGGTGCCCGCGCTTGACCCACTCCGCGGCCAGCGCCACCACCAGCGAGGTCTTGCCGGCGTCCTTCTTGCCGATCACCGAGATGAGACGCGTTGCCGCCATAGCGCTTCCGCTTCCGCCAGCTCCTCGGCGGTATTCACGTTGAAAAACAGCAGCGCGGGATCGCCGTGCCGGGCGACTTGGTCGAGCGGCAGCGTGCCCACTCGGACAGCGTCGTGAAAACCGATCATGCGATAGTCCTCGCGCTGGAGCCGCTCCCGAATGGCCGGCCCGCATGCGGGACGGTACACCCCGCACAGTGGCTCCAGTCCTCTCCGGTTGTTGCTCTCCGGCAGGAACACGTCGTAGTCCGCGGCTCCCTCGACCAGGGCGCGGAGCAGGGAAACCGGTACGAAGGGCATGTCCCATGCCAGGACCAAGACCGGTTGCTCCGACGACGAGACCGCCGTGTAGATGCCTCCCAGTGCCCCGCAGTGCGGCATCAGATCCCGAAACACGGTGAGTCCGGGATACCAGGATTCCGCATCCTCCGCGTTGGCCACCAGAGCCGGCAGGGCCCCGGTGGCATCGCGAAGCGACTCCACCACGAGATCCAGGATCCTTTGTCCCCCCACCCGTTCCAATCCCTTGGGCCGCCCGCCGAACCGGCTGGCTGCGCCGCCGGCTAGGACTGCGCCGCGGATCGCTGCCATCAGGCGCCGTCCGGCCAGTGGACATGCGGGGCTCCGCTCACCGCGCGGCCTACCAGCACCAGGCCGGCGCGGCGGGCGATCTCCACCGCGAGCGAGGAGGGCACGGAGGGAGTCGCAATGTAGGCCAGCGCGGCCCGAGCCCCCTTGAAGGCCAGCTCTGCCGAAATCCGGCCGGTGACCAAGAGGCCCAGTCCCGAAAGCGGGCGCCGGGCCAGGATCGCTCCGCCGATCACCTTGTCCACCGCGTTGTGCCGGCCGATGTCCTCGGCGTGGTGCAACAGGCTCGCGCCGTCCGTCAAGGCGGCCGCGTGAATGCCTCCGGTTTCGCGGTACCTGGTGCCGCGGGCGAACAGCTCCTTGAACAAGGCCCGCAACCTCTCGGGGTCCGGGACCGGCCCCCGCTGCGCGCTGGCCGGCAGCACAGCCGGATCCGCCAGCATGGTGGTGACGGCCCCGCAGCCGGACGCCAGCACCCGTTTCCGGTTCTCCCGCTTGACGGCGGCTGCGAGTTCGGCGCTCACCTCCGCCCAGAAGCCCAAGTCCGTAGCGCAGGGCCTCAACTTGAGCAGGTCGTCCCCGGTGCGGATGTATCCCTCTCCGTGCAGCCAGCCCACGGCCAACTCCTCGAGCTGGTCCGGGGTGCACATCCAGGTCACCGCGGGCTCTCCGTTCACCTCGAGCCAGACCGCCACCTCTTCGACCACCGCAGACTCGGCCGCCATGCGGCCTCCGCGCTTGATGGGCCTTGCGGCGTGATGCTGGTAGGCCGGACCTGGTGAAGTGTCCAAAGGAACGCCCGCTGCGCTGGAGTCGGTGAGAATCTACCCCGCCGCTCGGCAACCTGCACGCGCCGCGGGTCGCCGAGATCGCGAAACGCGAACCTCGGTGCCGGGCCAAGGCACCGCGGTTTTTGCGGCGGCGGTTGCTGCCCGCGGGGCGGGCTCAAAACACGCGTACCGCCATGGTCTTGATCGAGAGCACCACCGCAGAGCCCAGGGTGAGCCCGAGGTCCGCCAGCGCGGCGTGGGTCAGCCGGACTACCAAGTCCACGCCGACGTCCACCGTGAGGGTGACACCGCCGCGTCCGTCTTCGCTGATGCTTCTCACGCGGCCGCGAAACTCGTTGCGCGCGCTGGAGTGGAGCGGCGCCGTGCTCACCACGATATCCTCGGGTGGCAGGGCGATGATCGCGGGCCCGGTGCGTTCCGTATAAACCTGCAGCGTGAGCGGCCCGGCACGGACCGTGCGCGGGCCCGTCCCGGGCGGGATGTCAACGCGGAAGAGGTTCGCCGGCGTTACCGGGGCGAGTTCGCCGCCGGCCAAGGCCACCACCCGGTCGGACCAGCGGTAGGCGTCCTCGAGCTGGTGCGAGGCGAAGCAGAGTGCCGCGCCGCGCCCGCGCTCCTCCGCCAGCACGCGGTAGAGCAGGCCGGTGGAGGCCGGGTCCGCGGCACTTGCCGGCTCGTCGAGCAGGAGCACGTCGGGCTGAAGCGCCAGCGCCCGGGCCACCGCGACTTTTTGCACTTCGCCCTCACTGAGCCGCCGGGCGTCGCGATCGCGGAGGGAGCCGATAGCCAAACGGTCCAGGGCTCGAGCGCTCCGTTCCGCGGCGGCGCGGCCTCGCAACCCGTGCAGCGCGAGCGCGTAGGCCAGGTTCTCCGCCACCGAGCCGGGGAAGAGCAAGGGCCGTTGCTCGACCAGTGTCACCCGCTGCCGCGCCCGCCGCCAGTCGTGGGGCCGCGCCAGGGGGCGCCCGTCGAGCCGCACCGTGCCTCTGGTGGGGACTTCCAGGCAGGCCAGCAGCCTGAGCAGGGTGCTCTTGCCCGCGCCGTTGGGTCCCACCACGGCGGCCACGCTCCCGGGTTCCAGCTCGAACGCTGGAATGGCCAGCACCCGGCGGTCGCCGTAGCAATGCTCGACGCCTTGCAGGCTAATCCGCGCCACGGCCCTGGAAGAGTTGCAGCAGCACGTTGACGGTCAGAGCGAGCCCCAGAAGCAAAAGCCCGAGTGCCATAGCCAGGCCGAAGTCCCCCTGCGAAGTGGCCAGTGCCACGGCGGTGGTGAGGGTGCGCGTGTGGTAGCGGATGTTGCCGCCCACGATCATGGCCGCCCCCACTTCGGCCAGCACCCGCCCGAACGCTACCACCACCCCGGACATCAGGCTGAACCGCGCCTGGCGGGCCACGGCCCAGTGCGCCTGCCAGGGGCCGGCACCCAAGGTGAGCGCGGTGCGCCGTACCCGCGGGTCCACCGCCTGTACCGCGGCGGCGGTCAGCGCGGCCGCGATGGGGACCGCCAGCACCACCTCGGCCAGGACGATCGCGGGCCAGGTGTACAACAGGCCGAACCGGCCGAGCGGGCCCCGGCGGGCCAGCAGTCCCCAGATGAGGAGGCCGACCACCACGGTGGGGAAGGCGAGGAGCGTGTTGAGCGTGGTGATGACCGCCCGCCGCCCGAAAAACCGCGTGGTGCCCAGCACGAACCCCGCGGGCACTCCGAGGGCGCAGGCTATCAGCGTGGCGAGCAGCGCGACCTTGAGCGACAGCCAGGTGGTGCCGAACACCTCGGCGTCGCCTGAAAAGATCAGCTCGGCGCCGCGGCGCAGGCCGTCAGTGAAGAAGTCCACGAAGCGGTCCGGGGGGCAAAGCCCCTCTCATCGGCGCAGGATGTACCCCAAACCGACGAGCAGCGTGGGGTTATGGACCCACTCCTTGATGGGATCGCTGGGCAGCAGCACGGGGTTGGACCCGCCGGTCCAGCCGGTGGGATAACGCAGGCGCCAGATCGGGTCCCACCCCTCGACCCACACGCTGAACGGCCCCGCGCCGTAGAAGCGGACGCCCACGTGGGGGCCCGCCTGGAACGGCGTGCCGAAGGAAAAGCCGCTGGCATCGCTCACCGTGCTGCCGGTCGCCGTCCCCAACGAAGCGCCCACGTACGGTAAAAGCCCGTGCCAGGTCTTGGCGCCGGTGATCCGCAGCGCGAAACCGGCATCGAAGATCACCACCTGCTGAGAGGCGGTGCCCACCGACCTGCTTTCCGGTGGGGCCGAAGGATCAATCAGATGGCGGGTCAACTGCGCGCCAGTAACGCCGAGCCAGGCCTCGAGCGGCGCGCTCAAGCTGATGGCGAAGCGCGCCCCCCCGAGAAACCCTTGTCTGGGCCCCACCCCCGCGACTCCGCCTCCGCCGCCCAAATATCCCCCGCTCAGGGTGATCTGCTGGGTGGCTCGCAGGTCCCGGTACGGGGAATGCTGCGGGTCGTGGCCAACCTGGCCCGCGAGCGCGGGCGGCCAGGCTAGGGCCGCGACCCCGAAACAGGCTAGCGCGGCGATGGGAGGGAGGCGGTTTGACATCGAGCCAAGGCTCTCGTACGTTGCTCTAAGTTACGGCGATGCGGCAATCTAGCTTGGTTCGCGCCACCCTACCAGCCTGGTGTGCGGCGCTGGCGCTGGCCGGGGCCGCCCTGCCCACGACGGCGCAAACCCGATACCGCACCACGCGACCCGATGCCTTCCGCCAACAGCCCGGAGCGGACCAGAAGGTGCTGGCCTCCGTCGCCCGAGGCACGGAGCTGGCCGGCGGTCGAACCCAAGACGGCTGGACCGAGGTCACGCTGGAGGGCTGGATCTGGGCTCGGTCCGTGGCTCGCACCGACCGGGACGGGTTCGAGTTGGTGGTATCGGCCTCGCGGGGAGAGAATCTCCGAGCCCAGCCCAACGGGCCGATCATAGCCCGGCTGGCAGGCGGGTTCCTGCTCGACGAAGTGCGGCGTGACGCGAGCGGCTGGGTGCTGGTCCGCCGTACGGGGTGGATGCGGGCCGGTTCGCTGGAAGCGGTGGGCGCCTCGCGCGGCGCGGGCGCCGGCGCGCCGCCTGGTGCCCCGGTCGAGAGCGGCGGGCTGGCTCAGCCGGGCTCCTCCGCGCTCGACCGGGCGGTCACCGCGCGCGCGGCTGAACTGAAGCAAACGCCCGGCGGCCCTCCGTTGGGATCGCTGGCGGCGGACGCAGCCATCAAGGTGCTGGCGCGCTCCGGCGAGTGGGTGCGGGTGCAGGCGGAAGGCTGGATCCGGGAAGAAGACCTCCGGCCCCAAGCCCCGGGCGTGCTGGTCGGGGTCAGTGGGGCCGAAGTGCGGGCGCGACCGGCCGACTTCGAGGGGAAGGTGGTGCAGTGGAGGGTCCAATATCTGGCCCTCCAGACCGCCGACGAGATCCGGCGCGAGATGCCCGTCGGACAGCGCTACCTGCTGGCCCGGGGACCCTTGCCGGAGGCAGGGTTCGTGTACGTGTTGCTGGCCCCGGAGCAGGCGCAGCGGATCGGCGAGCTTCAGCCGCTCAGCGAGCTGGTCATCGTGGCGCGCATCAGGGTCGGGCGATCCCAGTACCTGGGCAACCCCGTGGTCGAGCTGCTGGATCTGGCCGTTCGGCAGCCGTAGGGTACCGCCTCGAGGGAGAGGGGATGGACGAGATTCTTCGCCGGCGCATCGAGCGCAAGTTGGAAGGCCTGCCGGAGGACAAAGCCTACCAGGTACTCGACTACCTCGAGTTCCTGGAATCCAAGTACGGCACCACCGCCCGGGCGCCCGGTGTCTTGGAGCGGGTCGCCGAAGGGGTGGGCGATACCCTGCGAGCTGCCCGGCTGCCCGCGGTGGCGCTCGAGGGCACCATGAACGCGGTGGACTCGGCGGCCCGGTTGATGCGCGGCCTGGTGGCCGCGGGGCGGGCTGCGATGGAGGAACTGCGGCGCGCCGCGGCAGCGCCGGCCGGCAGCCAGACGAGTGCCAAGCCGGCCGAGCCGGCGGGCCCGGCGCCCGCTGAACCTCGAGCGGAGCCGCCTTCAGGGACTGCTTGACCGGCCGGCCGCGGCGCGGCTACCTTCCGCCATGGAACGCGAGAACGGTGTGCAGCAAACCCGCGCGGCCGCACCAGGCCGGCGGGTTTGAGTGTTTACGGGTGCTATGAGTCGCTTGCGACCTGGGATCGCCCTGACCTTTGACGACGTGCTCCTCGTGCCGCGCCATGCTACGGTGCATCCGCGGGACGTGGATGTCCGCAGCCGGTTTACCCGCGGTATCCCGCTGAACGTGCCTTTGGTATCGGCCGCCATGGACACGGTGACCGAGGCCCAGATGGCCATCGCCATGGCGCGCGCGGGCGGTATCGGGGTGATCCACAAGAACATGCCGGTGGATCGCCAGGCGGCCGAGGTGGATCGGGTCAAGCGGTCGGAGAGCGGGATGATCCTCAATCCGATCACCTTGGGTCCCGACCGCCCGCTTCGGGAGGCCGCCCAGCTGATGGCCCGGTTCAAAATCTCGGGCGTGCCCATCGTAGACGAGGGCGGCAGGCTGGTGGGGATCGTGACCAACCGCGATCTCCAGTTCGAACACAGCCTGGAGCGGCCTATCCGGGAGGTCATGACCAAGGATCACCTGATCACCGCGCCGGTGGGCACCACGCTGGAGGAAGCCGAGCGCATCCTGGGCCGGTATCGCATCGAGAAGCTGCCGGTGGTGGACGAACAGGGCGTGCTCAAGGGTCTGATCACGGTGAAGGACATCTTCAAGCGCCGCCTCTACCCCGATGCCAACAAGGATCAGCATGGCCGGCTGCGGGTCGCGGCGGCGGTGGGCGTGGGACCGGACACGAAGGCCCGCGCCGAGGCGCTGCTCGCCGCCGGGTGCGACGTGATCGTGGTGGACTCGGCGCACGGCCATTCGGAGGGCGTTTTGCGCACCGTGGCCATGCTGCGGGAGGCCTTTCCCGAGGCGCAGTTGGTGGGCGGGAACGTGGCGACCGAGGAAGGGGCCCGCGCCCTGGTCGAACGCGGGGTGGACGCCGTCAAGGTGGGCGTGGGACCCGGTTCGATCTGCACCACCCGGGTGGTGACGGGTGTGGGCGTGCCGCAGATCACGGCGATCATCGAATCGGTGCGGGGCGCGCACGGCGTGCCGGTCATCGCGGACGGGGGCATCAAGTATTCCGGCGACGCGGTCAAGGCGCTCGCCGCGGGGGCTTCCAGCGTGATGATCGGCAGCATGCTGGCCGGCACCGAGGAAAGCCCGGGCGAGAGTTTCCTGCTCGAAGGGCGCCGGTTCAAGATGGTGCGGGGCATGGGCTCCCTGGCGGCGATGCAGGAGGGCTCGGCCGACCGCTATTTCCAGGAGGGCGAGCTGTCCCCCCAAAAGCTGGTGCCCGAGGGCATCGAGGGCCGGGTGCCGTACCGGGGGCCCGTGGGAGACGTCTTGTTCCAGATGGTGGGGGGGATTCGCAGCGGCATGGGTTATTGCGGTGTCGCCACCGTCGAAGAACTCCAGTGCCACACCGAGTTCCTTCAGATCACCTCCGCGGGCTTGCGGGAGTCGCATCCGCACGACGTGGTCATCACCCGCGAAGCGCCCAACTACTCCCTGATGTAGCGCGTGGAACCCGCCCTCGCCGCGCCGCGTTGCTGCGGGCGCAGGTTGGTCAGTATCGGCATGAGCGAGGAGGCTCAGCTCGAGACGGCGCGGCTCCAGCAAGCGCTTCAGGCGCGCACCGCGCCGGCAGGAGGACAGCGGCGTGGGCCGCAAGCGCGCGAGTAGCCGGGTGCCGGGGCGGGGCGTCTCGGTGCCCGCGGCGCGCCGCCGGGCTGCGGCGGAACTCGCCCGCCTCTTGAAGCCGGGCATGCGTGTGGCGCTGACCACCCACGTCAATGCGGACGGCGACGGGGCGGGTTCGGCAGTGGCTCTCTGGCACCTGCTCACGGCGCGGGGTGTGCGGGCGGCCATCGCCAACCCCACGCCGTTTCCCGAGCGGTACGCCTTCCTCCTCCAGGGGAGCGAGCACGCCGACAAGTCCGCCGACGCGGTACGCCACCTGAGGCGGGCGGATGCCGTGGTGGTGCTGGACATCAGCGACGTGGGCAGGCTGGGTCAGCTCGGCGCCGTGGTGCAGGAGACCGGTGTCCCGGTGGCTTGCGTGGATCACCACACCAGTGACGGCTCCCTGCCGCCGGGCCCCCGGCTGGTGGACGACCGGGCCAGCGCCACGGGCGAGCTGATCTACGATTTGGCGCGTTCGGTGGGCTGGACCCTGAGCCCCGAGGCGGCGCGCGCCTTGTACGTGGCCATTCTCACGGATACCGGCGGGTTCCGGTTCAGCAATACCTCCTCCCGGGCGCTCCAAGTCGCGGCCCACCTCTTGGCCCACGGCCTCGATCCGGAAGAGATCTACCGGGAGGTGTATGCCACGGCCTCCGAAGGCCGGGTGCGCCTCTTGGCCGAAGTGCTCGAGACGCTGGTGGTGGAACACGACCGCGGCTTGGCCTGGATGACCGTGCCCCCGGGCGCCCTGGAACGACACGGGGTGGACGCCGAAGACCTCGAGGGCGTGGTGGAGTTCGCCCGTTCCATTCGCGGCATCCGGTTGGCCCTGCTGTTCCGGCTGCTGGCCAACGGCCGGGTCAAGGTCTCGTTCCGCTCGACCGGCGACGTGGACGTGGCCCAGCTGGCGTCGCAATTTGGCGGCGGGGGACACAAGAAGGCGGCCGGTGCCGCCCTGGGAGGCCCGCTGGCGGATGCCCAGGCCAGGGTCCTCGCCGCCGCGCGGGAATGGCTTTCGTCCCGGCGCGCGTGAAGGCGCCGGCCGAGCAAGAGGCCAACCGGAACCGGGTGGCCCGGCGGGCCGCCGCCGGCGCAGCCTAGGCTCTTCTTACCCCGCCGCTTACATTGCTGGAACCATGGCTGCCACGTTGGAATCCCAGGTCGCCGCCGCTCTGTCCCACCTGCGGCACCCGCGCACGGGCGGGGATGTACTTTCGTCCGGGGCGGTGCAAGACCTGGAGATCGAGGAGGGAGGCCGGGTCTCGCTCAAGTTCCTGCTTTCGCGGGAGGATCCCGCGTCCCTGGTGCGCGAGGTCCGCAGAGCGCTGCAGGCGATTCCCGGCGTCAGCGAGGTGAAGATGGAAGTGGTCGAGCCGCCGGGCCGGGCGGCGCCGGCCGGGACCGTACCGGCCGCCGCCCCGCCCCACGCACCGGATGCCGCAGCCACCGGGCAGCTGCGCCACGTTCTCGCCGTATCCAGCGGAAAGGGGGGAGTCGGCAAGTCCACGGTGGCGGCCAATCTCGCGGCTGTCTGGGCGCGGCAGGGGTGCCGGGTGGGCATCATGGACGCCGACGTGTACGGGCCGAACATCCCCCGCATGTTCGGCGTGAACCAGAAGCCGCCGGTGCGAGACGGCAAGATCATCCCGCTGGAGCGCTTCGGCGTCAAGCTCATGTCCTTGGGCTTTCTGGTGGATCGCGATGCTCCCGCGATTTGGCGCGGGCCTATCGTGACCAAGATCATCCAGCAATTCCTCCACGACGTGGATTGGGGCGAGCTGGACTACTTGGTGGTGGATCTGCCGCCCGGTACCGGCGATGCCCAGCTCTCCTTGGCACAGGCGGTGCAGTTGGACGGGGCGATCATCGTGACCACGCCCCAGGAAGTGGCCATCGGTGACGCCCTCCGCGGCGCCAAGATGTTCGAACGCGTGAGCGTGCCGGTCCTCGGCGTGGTGGAGAACATGAGCTATTTCGCCTGCCCCCACTGCGGGACCCGGACCAACATCTTCCTGGCCGATGGCGGCAGCCGCCTGGCCGGTGAACTGGGCGTTCCGCTGCTCGGTCAAGTGCCGCTCCAGGCCCGGATGGCCGACCTCGCCGACGCCGGGCAACCCATCGTGCTGGCTGAACCGGACTCGCCGGCGGCGAGCGCCTTGATAGCCGTGGCCCAGGAGGTGGAAGCGCGCGCCGGGGGCAAGAAAGTGCGCCTGCCCATTCTCACTGGCTGAGGCCGTGCGCCCCATCGTCACCTTGCTCACCGATTTCGGCCTGAGCGACAGCTACGTGGCCGAAATGAAGGCTGCCATTCTTTCCGAAGGGACGGACATTCGCTTGGTGGATATCTCCCATCTGGTGCCGCCGGGCGACATTCGAGCGGCGCAGTACCTCCTCCGGCGCGCCTGGCCCCGGTTTCCGGTGGGCACGGTCCATGTGGTGGTGGTGGATCCCGGCGTGGGCTCCGGACGGCGCGCGGTGGCGGTGCGCTATCAGGGGCACTTCTTCGTGGGTCCCGACAACGGCGTGTTCACGCCCGTCTTGGACGGCGCCGAGGTGGTGGAACTCAGGATTCCGCGCGAGGCGTCGCCCACCTTCCACGGCCGGGACGTGTTCGCGCCGGTCGCGGCGCGGTTGGCCGAAGGCGAGCCCTTCCAGGTGCTGGGGCCGGCGGTAGCAGCCCCGGTTCGCCTGGCCCCGCCCGAGCCGCGGCGCCGGGAGGGAAGGGTGGAGGGCGAAGTGATCTATGTGGACCGCTTCGGCACGCTCATCTCGAATATCCCGGGTGCCTGGGTGCAGGGTGCGCCTGCCGTGGAGGTCGCCGGCCGGCCTATCGGCCCGCTGCGCCGTACCTTCGCGGACGTGGAGACCGGCTCGCCGGTCGCGTTCGTCGGCTCGGACGGGATGTTGGAGATCGCGGTGCGGGACGGTTCGGCCCGCGAGCGACTGGGTGCTGGCGTGGGAGCGGCGGTGGGGGCCCGCCTTACTTGACCCACTCCACCTGAACGTCGCCCACGGCCGCCCTGAGGCTGATGCGGAGCTTGGTGGCGGCCGTATCCCAGTTGGCGGAGTAGTAACTGGCACCCCGCCGGAGCAAGCCCGAGCGATCGAAGGCCGCAAGAAAGCCCTTGAGGTCGGCTTCCACGCCCACCTCCTGGGGCAGGCGTAAGGTCACCGCGCCCAAGGCCGCCGCGATGTCCACCACGCTGGTCGTTCCCGCCGGCCACTGACCGGTGAGATCCAAGACCACGTTGCCCGCCGCCCCCTTGACGCCGATGCGCTGGCAGCGGGCATTGCCCAGGCTGCGGGTGGCAAAATCTATGGCGCCGACCTCCAAGGTCAGCTCGCGACAGGTGACGGCGTTCGGAGTGCTGAAGCGAAGAGTGGCCTCGCCCGCTCCGGCCTTGATGGTCGCGTCGGTTAGCGAGAGCCCTCCCAGTTCCAACTCCGCAGACCCCGCTCCAAAACTCACCTCGAGCGAAAGCGGCGTGGCCGGCGAGAAGCTCGCCTCCAGGCGCTGCCGCGTACCGCCGGCGCGCCGGTAGGAGATGCCCCCGCTGCCGCGCGAGTTCACCCCGAGCCGCACGCGGTGCGCCTGGGGATCGTAGCTGGTGACCGGGTCGAACTGGCCGGCGTCGTACACCAGGCTGTAGCGGTACAGGGTGCCCGGCTCCCCCGGCACCAGGCTGAGAGTGCCGGCAGCGAACTCCACCCTGGCCCTGAGTTCGGTTTCTCCGCGCCGCAGCCGCGATCCGCTCACCACTCGGTAGTCCTGCGCCGCGACCGTCGAGGCGAGAAGCGCCGTGCCCACCGCCGCGATGGCTCCCAGACGAAGGATCATGTTCCGCTCCGGCCGGACTCCGTGCGCGCCGGCACGCCGGACATCCAGATCTGGTCGGGGGCCAGTTCCGCCCGCCGCTCCCCGGACGCTCCCAAGGGGCGGGCGCCGGCCCTGGTGAGAATGGCCGCCCCGAACCCGGTGGTCACCATCACCCAGGTGAACACGAAAGCGGTGACGAACAAGATGATCCCCGCTACCGGAATCCAGCGGAGCAGCACCGCCGGCACCCAAATGATCAGCAGGCCGATCAGGCCGTACACCACGTGCCGGTAGGCGGTCCAGCCTGGGGTATAGGTGCCGTCGTGAGCCCGCCGCGCCGCGTAGAGTTCGCCCACCACGCGGGCCACAGCCAGGTAGCCGCCCACCAGGGCCGCGGCCACCGCCAGCGCGAAGGCCACCACCGCAACCGGCACCACCAGGATGCCCACGATGGTGAGCACCAGGCCGATCACCAGAGTGATCAGGGCCGGCAAGAGCAGGGGTTGCGCGAACAGCCCAGCAAAGAAGGAGCGCACCGGGCTGCGGCGCACCGCCGCGGCCACCACTTCGAGCCGCTGAGGCACGAAGAACAGGGCGCCGAAACCCAGCGAGGCGAGTGCCACCAGCGCGCCGAACAGGCTGGCGACGTCGGTGGCGAGCCGGCCCAAGGCCAGCCGCGCGCGATTGGACGTTGTGACCGGGACCACTCGGACGAACCGGTTCCGCTCGCTCCCCCGCACCGCCCCTTCCTCGGGTGGCGACTGGTTCAGGCTGTCGAAGTTGATCTCCGGGCCCGCCATCAGTTCCCTCAGGCTGGGAACCGGCCCGGACGCCGTGGGCTTCGCTGGGGGCAGCGCGGCCGTGATGGCCGCTGCCACGGCGGGCGCCTCGGGACCCAAGTCGGGGGCCCGCAAGCCGCGCAGCGCCAGCACGACCTGAGGGGTCGAGAGCGAGCCGGCCCGAAAGAGCAGGGCCCGCCAGGCATGCTCCAGGGGGCCACCCGCGGCATAACTGGCCGCTGAATCGCCGTTCACCAGCACGGTGCCCCGGGCGAACGCGATGCTCACCTGCGAACCGTCGCTCAAGTCCACCACGAGCTTGGCGGACTTGGGGGAGATAGACGTGCTGTGGCCTACCAGCTCGGGAACCGCTTGAGGGTCCGGGGCCACCCCGGCAGCGGCTGCGGCGGTCGCGGCCGAAAGGCTCGCAGCCAGCCCGGCGCCGAGGATCAGGGTCAATCGTCTAGCGCGCCGCATACTTGCGCATCCTTACCGGGGTTCGGGCGATCTGCCAGAGCGCCACGGCGCTCACCGGCGTGGCGAGGCTCGCGGCCAAGAGCCAGATGGCCATGGCCGGGATCCTGCCGGCTAGTACGTCGCTGAGGACAGCCGCTCCCACCCCTGCGCTTTGGGCGGCGAGCCAATCGAGCAGCCGGTGCCAGGCCGGAAGGCCGACGGCTGTAAGGGTAGCGGCGAGCCAGGCGCTCAGGGTCTCGAAGTGCCCCGCTGCCCACACCGTGAGGGCCGTGCTCGAAGCGGCGGCGGTGCCGGAGAGAGCCCCCACGAGCACCGGCCACCGGCGCCGTCGGGCCAGGCGAGCGCCGGGGAGGGGCGCGGCCGGGGCGGGTGTCACGCGAACGCGTGCCATGACCCGGTCTGCGAATCCCGGACGGGGAGCGTAGCGGCCCAGCGAGGCCAGGTACCGATCCAGTACCGGGTCGAGGTCGGGCTCGAGCGGGGGGGTGTTGCGGTGGTCCGTCATCTGTGTGACCCCATACGCTAGGTTAAGGGTTCGGGTTTCACTCCCGCCATGGGCCCAGCATGGCTTTCAGCTCGGCCCGAGCGCGGTGGAGATAGGTCTTCACGGTGCCCAGGGGCAAGTCCAGGATCTCGGCGATTTCTTCATAGGAGCGATCCTCGACATGTCGCAAGATGATACAGGCGCGATACTCCGGTCTCAGGCGGCTGATGGCTTGCTCGATCAGGCTGCCCAGTTCCCGCGCCTCGAGTTCTTGAAGCGGAGATTCGGCGCGGTCGGCAAGCTCGAGCGAGCTGGATTCCATCTGATCCGCGGTGGTCGCGTGGGGTGCTCCGTCCACCGACAGCGTCTCCAGTTGGCGCCGGCGCAGGTGATCAATGGCGGCGTTGTTGGCGATCTTGAAAATCCACGAAGAGAACTTGAACTCCGGGCGATAGGATGCCAGGGCGTTCAAGACCTTGACGAAGGTTTCCTGAGCGAGGTCTTCAGCCAGCTCCCGGTCGCGGACCATGCGATAGATGAGCGAGAAGACGGGGCGCTCGTAACGCCGGATCAGCTCGCGGTAGGCCGGTTCGCTCCCGGCGCGAGCCTGCTCGACGACGTCCTGGTCGCTGGCGCTCGAGAAGTCAGGGATCAGCGGCACCTCGACCTGGCCTTTTACGAGCGGTAAGCGCAGGACGTTTCAGCCTGCATCGTTCTTGCGGCAAGTTCAAGCGTATCAGTATCTTTCGGCCCTATGACGCCGGCCCCTTCGACCGCCCGCCCCGAAGCCGGCTCGAACCAGCGATCCTATGTCCGCGGCATGTTCAGCGCCATCGCGCCGCGCTACGATTTGCTCAACCACCTGCTGAGCTTCAACCTCGATCGGCGCTGGCGGGCCCGTGCGGTGGAGCGCCTGGCCTGGCGAGCCGCCCCCGCGGGCCGGTACCTCGACGTGTGCGCGGGCACCTTGGACCTGGGGATCGCGCTGGCCAAGAGCAGGGGCTTTCGCGGCCGCGTCATCGGCGTGGATTTCGCCCTCCCCATGCTCGACCTAGGCCGAAGGAAGGCTCCCGAGGTGCGGGTCCTGGCGGCGGACGCGGAACAGTTGCCCTTCGGCGACGCCACGTTCGACGGGTGCATGGTCGCCTTCGGGGTCCGCAACCTCGCCGATCCAGATCGCGGTTTGGGCGAGATGGCCCGGGTGCTCAAACCCGGGGCCAGCCTCGTGATCCTGGAATTCGCCCTTCCCTCGACCTGGCCGGTACGGCCGCTCTACCTGTGGTACTTCCGGCGCGTGCTGCCGCGCATCGGCCGGCTGGTGTCCAAACATAGGAGTGCGTATCAGTACCTGCCAGATTCGGTGAGCCGGTTCCTCGATCCGATGGCCTTGAGCCAGCGGGTGGCGGCTGCCGGGTTTGGAGCGGTGGGATTCGAACCGCTGACGTTCGGCGTGGCGGCGCTCCACTGGGGGCGGCGGCTGTGAGCCTCGATCGCTTGGGCGATTTTCTGGCCGCGCTGGAGCGCTCGGGCGAGCTGGTGCGGGTGCGCGAGCCGGTCTCGGTGGTGCGGGAGATTGCCGAGGTGGCCGACCGGTGCATGAAATCCCCCGGCGGAGGCCCGGCGCTGCTGTTCGCCCGGCCGACGCTGGCAGACGGCAGCACCTCTCCCATTCCCGTAGGCATCAATCTCTTTGGCTCGGAGCGCCGCATCAGTCTGGCGCTGGGGGTGCAGAGTCTCGAGGAGATCGCCGAGCGGCTGGCGAAGCTGTTGGCCATCAAGCCGCCTGCGGGATGGCGCGAGAAGCTGGCCTTGCTTCCCAAGCTGGCGGAGCTGAACCGGTTCGCTCCGCGGACGGCGAGCGGGCGGGCACCGTGCCAGCATATCGTGCTCCGCGGCCGGGAGCTGGATCTGGGCGCCCTGCCGATCATCACGTGCTGGCCGGAGGATGGAGGCCCCTACATCACGCTGCCGCAGGTGATCACGCAGGATCCGGTGACGGGGGTACGGAACGTGGGCATGTACCGGGTCCAGGTGCTGGGGCGCGATCTGCTGGCGCTGCACTGGCAGCGGCACAAGGTGGGGGCGGCGCACTGGCGCGAGATGGCCGCGCGGGGGCAGCGCATGCCGGTGGCCATCGTGTTGGGTGGCGATCCCGCTTCGATCTACGCCGCGTCGGCTCCTCTGCCGCCCAACGTGGACGAGTACCTGTTCGCCGGCTTTCTCCGGCGAGAGCCGGTGCGGCTGACCAAGGCCGCCAGCGTGGAGCTGCTGGTCCCGGCCGAGGCGGAGCTGGTGATCGAGGGCTACGTGGATCCCGCCGAGCCGCTGGTGCTCGAGGGGCCGTTCGGGGACCACACCGGGTTCTATTCGCTGGCCGACTACTACCCTGCCATGCACGTCACCGCCGTCACCTTCCGGCAGGACCCCGTCTACCCGACGACCATCGTGGGCCGCCCGCCCATGGAGGACTACTATCTGGGCCTTGCTACCGAGCGGATTTTCCTGCCCCTGCTCAAGCTTCTGGTGCCGGAGATCGTGGATTATCACATGCCGGCCTATGGGATCTTCCACAACCTGGTGTTCGTCAGCATTCGCAAGCAGTACCCGGGCCAAGCCTGGAAGGTGATGCACGCGCTCTGGGGCCTGGGATTGATGTCGCTCGCCAAGGTGATCGTGGTCCTCGACCAGGATGTCAACGTGCGGGATCCCGAAGAGGCGTGGTGGGTGGCGCTCAATCACATAGACCCCGAGCGCGACGTCCGGTTTACCCTGGGACCGGTTGACGTGTTGGATCACGCCTCGAGAGCCTTCACCTATGGCTCCAAGATGGGGATTGACGCCACCACCAAGTGGAAAGAAGAGGGCTTCACGCGGGAGTGGCCCCGCCGGATCGTGATGGACGCCGATACCAAGGCCCGGGTGGATGCCCTGTGGGACAAGCTCGGGATCGCACTCCCCGGCACGAGGCCGCTCCTGTGAAGGGCAAGACTCAGGTCCGCCGCGCAGGGCTCGAGCCGGTGCTGAGGCCGGAGGAGGGCGCGGCCGCCGGGCGGGACGGTCAGATCTTCACCGGCGAGTCGCTCTTGGTCCGGTACATCAACCTGGTCAAGCTGCCGCACACTGTCTTTGCGCTGCCCTTTGCGCTGCTGGGCGTGGTGTACGCCTCGCGCACCGCGCCCGTCACCTGGCGGCAGGTGGTCTTGATCGTGGTGGCGTTTACCGCGGCGAGGTTTGCGGCCATGGGATTCAACCGCATCGTGGACCGAGAGTTGGATGCGCTGAACCCGCGCACCCGGAGCCGCGAGCTTCCTGCGGGGCGCCTCACCGTACGGGCGGCTGCCGCGGCGGTCGCGGCGGGGGCCCTGGTGTTCGTCGCGGCTGCAGGCCTGCTCAACCGGCTCTGCTTGGTACTGAGCCCTCTCGCCTTGATCTGGATCCTGGCCTACAGCTACACCAAGCGCTGGACGCATTGGTCCCATTTCTGGTTGGGGGCTTCGCTGGCCATCGCGCCCGTGGGCGGATTTCTGGCCGTGGCCGGGCGCTGGAGCGAGCCCGGCTGGCCGCTCGTGACGCTGGCCCTGGCCGTGGTGGCCTGGGTGGCGGGCTTCGATATCCTGTACGCGCTGCAGGACGAGGCCTTCGACCGCGTGCAGGGCCTGAAAAGCGCGGTAGTGGCATTGGGGCGCCCGAGGGCGATTGCCGCCGCGCGGCTGGCGCACGTGGCGACGGTGCTCTTGCTCGCCGCGTTCGGGGCGGGTGCCGGTTTCAGAGCACCGTACTTTGCGGGCGTCGTGATCGCAGCGTGGCTTCTGGCCTTCGAGCACCGGCTGGTCCGGCCGGACGATTTGCGCCGCTTGGACGCGGCCTTCTTCACCATGAACGGCGTACTGAGCGTCGTGGTCTTCCTAGCCGCCCTGGCGGATCGCTGGTTATGAGCAAAGGGGCCGGGGGCCAGGGCGGCGGAGCCGGGAGTGCGAGCAAGCCCTTGCCGGGCAAAACGATTGCCGAACCGGCCCGGAAGCGCGGCGGCAAAGGCTCGGGCTTGCCCGGAAGCCGGCTGCCGCGGAGGCCGCTTCCGGCAGGTCCGGTCCGCCACCCACACCATGTCCCCACACCCAACCGGAGAGGCCGGTGAACCGGCTGCCATGGGTGCTCGCTGTGACCGGCGCTTCCGGGGGCCCGTATGCGGTGCGGCTGCTCGAGGTGCTGGCCCGCGCCAAAGTACCGTTGTGGTTGATCATCTCGCGGCACGGCTGGCGGCTCTTGGAGATGGAGACGGGAATCGCCTCGGATGCGGAACTCAGGCGGGCCACGGGCGGCGACTGGAGTTCGATCACCGCCTTCGACGACGCCGACCGCGGAGCGCTGCCGGCTTCGGGGTCCGCCCGCAGCGCGGGGATGGTCATTTGTCCCTGCTCCATGGGTACCGTGGCGGCCATTGCTCACGGCACCAGTCGTTCCCTGATCGAGCGGGCGGCGGACGTGGCGCTCAAGGAGCGGCGGCCGCTGATCCTGGTCCCCCGGGAAACTCCCCTCTCCCTGGTGCACCTGCGCAACCTCACCGCCGCCGCCGAGGCGGGGGCCACCATCGTGCCGGCGGCGCCGGGGTTCTACCACCGGCCCAGCCTGGTGGAACACCTGGTGGATTTCATCGTCCAGCGCGTGCTCGATCACATGGGAGTGGAGGCCGAACTCGCGCCCCGCTGGACGGGACGTGCCTGAGTCGCCAGGCTCCGCATGCGCCTCGGCGTGATCTCGGATACCCACGGCCTGTTGCGGCCCCAAGTGCTGGAGCTGTTCCGAGGAGTGGACCACATTCTCCACGCCGGCGACGTGGGCTCGGTAGAGCTGTTGGATCGGCTGGCTGCGCTGGCGCCGGTGACCGCGGTGTACGGGAACGTGGATGGCATGGCGGTGCGGGCGCGCTGTCCTCGCGTGGCGCGTATCGAGCCGGAGGGATGCATCGTCGTGGTGACGCATGGGGATCAATTCGGGTCGCCCACGCCCGAGATCCTGCACCGGGAATTTCCCGGCGCCGAAGTCCTGGTCTTCGGGCACACCCACCGGCCCCTGCTCGAGTTAGTAGGGGGAACGGTCACGGTGATGAATCCCGGCGCCGCCGGCGCGGCGCGGTTTGGCCTGGCGCCGTCGGTCGGCATCATGGAGTTCGAGCCCGGACTTCCCCCCCGGGCGCGGCTGGTGCCGCTCGCACCGTGACGGCCTTGAGCGAGGCGCTGGTGTCGGCGGACCAACTGGCCCCGCACGTGGGCGACCCCGGTTGGCTGATCGTGGACTGCCGCTTTCGCCTGCTCGAGCCGGGATTCGGGCGCGAGGCCTACGCCGAGGCGCACCTTCCCGGCGCCATCTATGCCGATCTGAACCGGGACCTGTCGGGGCCGGTCATCGCGGGCCGCACCGGGCGGCATCCGTTGCCGGAGGTGGCGTCGCTGGTCCGCAGGCTGTCGGCCTGGGGCGTTGACGCCTCGGTGCAGGTGGTCGCCTACGACGACAGCGGCGGTTCCATGGCCGCGCGCCTGTGGTGGCTGCTGCGCTGGTTGGGGCACCGTGCCGTGGCGGTGCTGGACGGCGGCTGGCCGGCCTGGGTGGCGGCCAGGCTGCCCGTCGAGTCCGAGGTGCCGTCCCGTACGCCGCGGCCGTTCGAGCCGCACGTGCGATCCGAACTGGTAGCGGACGCCGACTTGGTGAACCGCATCCGCCAGGATCCCCGATGGCGGCTGCTGGATGCACGTGCGGCGGAGCGATTTCGCGGCCAGCAGGAGACGATTGATCCGGTGGCCGGCCACATCCCCGGCGCCTATTCGGCGCCGTACGCCGAGAACCTGGATGCCGGCGGCCGCTTTCTGCCGGAGGAGGAGCTGCGCCGGCGGTACGCTGATCTGTTGGGAGCGGTTCCCGCCGATCGCTGTGTGTGTTACTGTGGCTCGGGAGTCACCGCGGCTCACGACGTGCTGGCCATATTCCGGGCGGGCTTGGGGGAAGCCAAGCTGTATCCCGGTTCCTGGAGCGAGTGGATTCTGGATCCCCGCCGCCCGGTGGCCAAGGATTAGGCGCCGGGGCGGGGCCGTCACATTCTGATGGAGGACGCATGCAGCGGCCTATGGCACGGTTGAGGGCGCTAGGTTGGGTCCTGGCAGTCTCCGGCGGCGTCGCGGCGCCGTCGTGGGGTCAGAGTGGACCGACGTTGGATCCGCGGATCCTGGCCTTGGTGAGCGCCATTTCGGAAGAACGGCTCAAGGCCACGGTCGAGCGCCTGGCCGGGTTCGTCACCCGGCACACCCTTTCCTCGCCGGATCGGCCCGGCAGGGGAATCGGAGCGGCCCGGCAGTGGATCCAGGCGGAGATGCAAAGCTATAGCCCTCGGCTGCGCGTGGAGCTGGATCGCTACCGCGTGCCGCCGGGCGGGCGGGTGACCCGGGAGGTCGAGCTGGCCAACGTCATGGCGATCCTGCCGGGGCGAAGCGCGCGGCGGGTGTACGTGAGCGGCCATTACGACACGGTGGTGCTCCGTCCGGCGCCGGAGGACTCGGCGGCGGCGCGGACCAACGACAATCCGGCGCCGGGGGCGAACGACGACGGCAGCGGCACGGCCCTGACCATGGAACTGGCCCGGGTCTTCGCCCAGAGCAACCTCGAGTTCGACGCCACGCTGGTTTTCATCGCCTTCGCGGGCGAAGAGCAGGGCCTGGTGGGGGCGCGGGCGCACGCGCAGCAGGCCCGGGCCGACGGCGTGCGCATTGACGCGGTATTCAACAACGACATCGTGGGCAACAGCCATGGCGGCGACGGCGTGGCGGACGGCGCCAGCGTGCGGGTCTTTTCCGAAGGACCCGAAGATTCCCCCTCGCGGGCGCTGGCCCGCTTCATTCGCCGGCACGCGGCGCGCTACGTGCCCGGGCACCGAGTGCGCCTGATGGCGCGCGAGGATCGCTTTGGGCGCGGCGGCGATCATACCCCGTTCAACCAAAACGGGTATCCTGCGGTGCGGATCAGCGAGTCCCGGGAGAACTACGACCGCCAGCATACTGTGCGGGACACGCCGGACGGGGTGGATGCCGCTTATCTGGCCCGCAATGCCCGGGTCAACGCGGCCGCTGTGGCCGTGCTCGCTCTGGCGCCGCCGGCGCCGAACGTCATCGGTGCGGGCGGCGCGCCCAGGCTGGGCCGGGGCGAGTCGCGCTACGACGCCGCCCTGAGCTGGGATCCGTCGCCGGGGGCCGCCGGGTACCGGGTCTTCTGGCGCGAGGCCTGGTCGCCCGACTGGGAGCACGAACTCGACGTGGGGAACGCGACCGGGATCGTGTTGCCGGGACTCTCCATTGACGACTATGTGTTCGGGGTCGCCGCGGTGGGGCCTGGGGGACACGAGAGCGTCGTGACCGCCTACGTTCGGCCCCCGAGGGCCAACACCCCGATCGAAGCGGTGCGCCGCTGACGCCGCGGGCCAGGGAAGGCGAGCTTGAAGAACCAACGGAGGAGCGACTAACGTGCGGGTCGTGCGCGGGTATGTCGGGGTGGCAGGGAGGCGGGCGCTGGCCCGCCGGTTGCTTGGTGCGGCGCTCGTGTGGGGAGCGGCGGCCTGCTCCCGGACCCCACCGGTCACGGTGCAGGTCCAGGGTACCGTGCGGGTGGTGGGGACGCGGAAGCCCATCGCGGGCGCGGAGGTCAACATCGAGTGGCCGGCCGTGCTGGGCGGAGGCCAGAGCCTGATCAAGACCAACGCCGCGGGCCAGTTCGCCATCGGACGCACGCGCCGGCAGCCGCCCGCCACGTGCGCCGGGCTGGCGCTCACGGTCCAGGCCCCTGGGTTCGCCTCGGCGTACCTGCGTCACGAGAGCGGCTGCGGCGATTACGTGCTCAACTTCGACTTCGTGCTCTTGCCGCAGCCGCGTTGAAGAGACATGCCGGCGCCAGGCGCGTTCCCGACGATCCATCCGGGCGTCAGCATCGGCCACGTGCACCTCAAGGTGGCGGATCTGGAGCGGGCCGTGCGGTTCTATCGGGACGTCCTGGCTTTCGAGGTCACGCAGCGCTACGGGCGAGATGCCGCCTTCCTCTCGGCGGGGGGCTATCACCATCACATCGGCCTCAACGTGTGGGAGAGCCGGGGCGGTTCGCCGCCTCCGCCGGGCTCGACCGGGCTGTATCATGTCGCCATCCGGTACCCCACCCGCGCGGCCCTGGCCGATGCCCTGCGGCGCTTGCTGGCCGCGGGTGTGCCGCTCGAGGGAGCGGCGGACCACGGCGTGAGCGAGGCGCTCTACCTCAGGGACCCGGACGACAACGGTTTGGAGTTGTACTGGGACCGGCCCAAGGAGCAATGGCCCAGGAGCCCGGATGGCAGCCTGGCGATGTACACCCGGGCCCTGGACCTCGACGCCCTGTTGCGGGAGCCGCCGCCCGCCTGATCGCCCGATCTCAGGCCCGCACGGAGAACCACGGCGGCCGCCCAGGAAGGCAGGGGGCGCGCTCGTGCTTCGCCCGCTGCGCCCTCACCGGCCCGAGGGCCGGGACCGGTCCTCGTAGGGCCTCAGCACCCATTCGAAGAACGCCCACGTCCGGTTCCACGAATCCCGCTGTTCGGGCGTGTCGTCCCGCTCCAGCGTCTGGGGATTGACCCTCCGGCTGAAGCTGTGGCCTCCCGGCGGATCCACGTAGATCTTGGTCTCGGCGAGGTCGGGTTTCTGCGCCCGCAGAGCCCAGATGAGCTGCTGGTCTTCGACGAAGTTGACATCCTCGTCGTTAGTGGCCACGTGGACCAGCAGCGGGATCTTGAGCTTGGGCACCAGGTACAGCGGAGAACGCTCGAGGTAGAGGTCGGGTTTCTCGAACGGCAGGCCGCCGATCCGCTGCTGGGTGGCGAACTGTCGCTGGTAGGCCGGTCCCTTGAGCGAGAGCCGGAATACCAGGTTGGTGACCGGGACGATGGCGGCGGCCGCCTTGAAGGGGTGCTGGTCGCGCAGCACCGCGTGCAGCGTGATGAAGCCGCCGTGGCTCCATCCCATGATCCCCACCCGGTCGGGGTCCACGTGCGGGAGGTTTTGCACCATCCAGTCGTAGGCGGTCATCACGTCATCCACTTCGTAGCCGCCGTAATCAATGGCGTTGTGAAATTCTTTGCCGTAGCCCGTACTGCCCCGGTACTCGGGCGCGATGATCACGTAGCCGCGCTCCACCGCCTCGCGCACAAAAGGCAGGCCGCTCTCGTTCCAGTTCCCATGGACGCCGCCGTGCACCCAGATCATGGCGGCGTGTCCTCGGGGACCTCGCTTCGCGAGGGGCTGAAAGAGATACGCGGGAATGTCCAGGTCGCCGACCCTGCTGCGGTAGGTCACCTTCCGGTAGTCCATCACTCCCCGACTGCGCGCTTGGTAGATGCTGTCCGTGCGGGCCTTGGCCGCGACATCGCGGGCGTAGTTGGCGACGGGGTGATCTTCCGGCCGGTTGCTGACGTACAACAAGGCCGCGCGCGCGGAGTCCAGGGGAACCACTTGGCGCGACCGGGCGGGAGAGGGGATCGTCCCCTGCTGGGCGAAGGCGGGGACGCTTATCAGGCACCAGGCGGCGAGCACGGCGAAGGCGGGGTAGGCTTGCATCGTTGTTCTCCATGGTGTGGAATGGTGGCATCAATCGGTGCCTCGGGGCTCGTGCTGTCAAGCTCCCGGTTGGCGGCGCGGCGGCACTCGGGTATTATCCTCGCACGCCGGCCTCGCCGGAGGCGGCGCCTTCAATCGAGGTCTTCCGTGAGGAAACTCCTGGGCCTCATCGGAGCGACGGTGGGAGGGACGCTGGGGTGGTGGTTGGGCGCCCATGTGGGCATCATGACCGCGTTCGTGCTGAGCATGATCGGCACGGGAGCGGGGATCTATGCCGGCGCCCGGATGGCCGACCGGTACGGCGGCTGACGGCGCCAGTTGCACCGCGTGGAGCATCGGGCATTCAACGTCAAGCCAACGGAGTGCGGGCTATGGGAAAAGGAGATCGTCGGACTCGGAGAGGGAAGCTGTGGCGGGGGACCTTTGGCAAGCGGCGGCCCCGAAAGAAGCCGCGCAAGCTGCCGGCGGCCAAGCCGAGCTGACCCCGCCGGCGCTCGCTATCGCGCGGCGGTCCCCGCCTTCACGCCCCGGCGGCGCTAGTCCGCCGGGACGCCGAGGGCGGCCCGTTCCTCGGGGGCGCTGGTCCAGCGCTTGACCAGCGCGCTCACCCGTTGGCCCAGGTCGTCCAGGTAGGTATAGACCACCGGGATCACCACCAAGGTGAGCAAGGTGGAGGTGATGAGCCCGCCGATCACGGCGTGGGCCATGGGGGCTCGGAACTCGGAGCCGGCGCCCAGGGCCAGGGCGGTGGGAAGCATGCCGAAGATCATGGCCAGGGTGGTCATCACGATGGGCCGCAGCCTCAGTTCGCCCGCGTCAATCAAGGCTTCTCGCCGGTCCGCGCCGCGAGCCCGAGCTTTGTTGGCGAAATCCACCAGCAGGATCGCGTTCTTGGTCACCAGGCCCATGAGCATGATCACGCCGATCATGCTCATGATGTTGAACGTGCCTCGGGTCACCATGAGGGCGAGCATGACGCCTACCAGCGAGAGCGGCAGCGAGATCATGATGGCCAGCGGCTGGAGGAAGCTGCCGAACTGGGACGACAGGATGAGGTAGATGAAGGTGACGGCCAGTACCAGCGATTCGACCACGTAGCCCACCGTCTCGACGAAATTCTCCTGCTCCCCGCCGAAGTCGAATCGGTAGCCGGTCGGCAGCTCGATGGCGGCCAATCGCGTGCGCACGTCGCGCACCACCTCGGTGAGCGCCCGCCCCTCGTAGTTGCCCTCCAGCGTCACCACGCGCTCCAGGTTCAGGCGCTTGATCTGACTGGGCGCCGCGCTGGGCTGGATGGTGGCCACCTGTGCGAGCGGAACCATCACCGGCGCGCCGGTTCGCTGGTCTATCCGGCCGGTGGCCAGCGGGATGCGCCCCAGGTCGGCGGCGGACTCCCGGGCAGCCGGGTCCAGTTGCACGATGACGTCGTGCGCCAGGCCGGTCTCGTCCTCCCAGTTGCCCGCTTTCTGGCCCGAGAGGACGGGCCGCAGGCTGGCCCCGATCGCGCCGATGCCTAGGCCCACGTCGGCCGCGAGGTCGCGGTGGACGTCCACCACGAGTTCCGGCTTGCGCCCTTCCAGGCTGGACTTCAGGCCCACCAACCCGGGGACGTCGCGCAGCACCTCCAGCGCCCGGTCCGACATGGCCTGAAGGCGGCTCAATTCCGGTCCCTGCAGGTTGATCAGGATGGGGGCGCCGCCCGGTCCCATGCCAATGTGGGCTACCCGCAACGTCACCCCCTTGAACTGCGGGGCCGCCTGGCGGAGGAACGCCTCGAACTCCTGCTGGGAACGCTGCCGGGCATCTTTGGGCGTGAGCTTGATGAAGATCTGCCCCTTGTTGACCGCGTTGTTCTGCTGGGCACCCCCAATGGCGGCGTACGTCAGGGCGACCTCGGGCTGCTGCGCCAGCCAGCGAGCCACTTCCACCGCCTTGGCTTCGGTATAGCTGAGCGAGGAGCCTACCGGGGTCTCGAGGTCCAGCGCCGTGCGCTCCTGGTCCGAGGTGGGCACGAACTGCCCTCCCACGAGCCCCAGGCCGAAAAGACTCATGGCGGCCACGAAGGCTGCGGTGGCGATCCCCAGGGTCACGAGCCGGTGGTCCAGCGCCCAGGCAATGAGCCCGCGGTACGCCTTTCCCAGACGGCGGAACGACCCGTTGAAGCGCTCCAGGAGCCGGCCCACGGGCCCCCGGGGCGCCCGCCCCTCGGCCTGGGGATCGTACCACAAAGACGAGAGCATGGGATCGAGGGTGAACGAGACGAACAGGGACACCAGCACGGCGAAGGCTACGGTGATGCCGAAGGGATAAAAGAACCGGCCCACGATCCCCTTCATGAACGCCACGGGGATGAAGACCGCGATCACGGACGAGGTGGTGGCCAGCACCGCGAAGCCGATTTCCGACGTCCCGTGCCGGGCCGCGGTATAGTGATCCTCGCCCCGCTCCACGTGGCGCACGATGTTCTCCCGGACCACGATCGCGTCGTCAATCAGAATGCCGATGGCCAAGGACAGCGCCATCAGGGTCATCGTGTTCAGGGTGAAGCCGAAGGCGTAAATCGCTCCAAAGGCGGAGATCACCGAGACCGGCAAGGTGAGCCCCGTGATCACGGTCGAGCGCCACGAATTGAGGAACAGGAAGACGATGAGCACGGTGAGGGCGGCGCCCTCCACCAAGGTCTTCTGCACGTCGTCCACCGAGTTGCGGATCCAGGTCGAGTTGTCGTTGATCAAGTCCAGCCGGACGCCTCCGGGGAGCGTCCGGTTGAGCTGCTCCACGATCCGGTGGACCCCATCGGCCACATCCACCGTGTTCCCGCCGGAGACCTTGCGCACCTC
Organism: Gemmatimonadota bacterium; assembly: GCA_037440225.1. GTDB lineage: Bacteria > Gemmatimonadota > Gemmatimonadetes > Gemmatimonadales > GWC2-71-9 > JACPAP01. Next base: position 86,281 of record JBBIUN010000008.1, read on the forward strand.
CAGCACCACCGCCCGCTGGCCATTGACGTAGGCCGCATCCCGGGCATCCTCCTGGGCATCCTCGACCCGCGCCACTTGGCCCAGCCGCACCGGGGTGCCCCCCCGTACCGTCACCACCAGGCTCGCGAAATCCGCCGGGTCGCGGATGCGTCCTTGGACCCGCACCAGGTTCTCCGCGTTGCCCCGTTCGACGCGCCCAGCCGGGACGTCGGCGTTCTCCCGGCTCACCGCGGTCACGACCATGTCCGGGGATACCCCGAGAGCCTCCATGCGCGCGGGCTGGAGCAGGACGTGGATCTCGCGCTTCAAACCTCCCAGCACCGTCACGCTCCCCACGCCCGGGACGTTCTCGATCCGCCGGCTCACCACCTCGTCCGCTAACCGGGTGAGTTCGCGCAGGGGCCACCCTTGGCCTCGCACTGCGATGGTCATGATGGGCTGCTGTGAGGGATCGGCCCGGGAGATAATGGGCGGATCAATGTCCCGCGGCAGTTCCAGCCGGATGGCGTCAATCTTGGAGCGCACGTCGGCTTGGGCATCCATGATGTTGGTGCCCAGCTCGAACTCCACGAAGATGTTGGAAAAGCCTTCGGTGGACGTGGATTGGATCTGCTTGACCCCTTCGACCGGGTTGATGGCTTCCTCGATCTCCTTGGTCACCTCCCGCTCCACGGACTCCGGGCTCGCCCCGGGGTACCGCGTCTGGACCACCAGGAAGGGGAAATCCACCTCCGGGAACAGGTCAATGCTGAGCCGGCGATAGGAGAAGAGGCCCAGCACCACCAGGGCCATGATCATCATGGTGGCCAAGACCGGCCGCTTGATGGACAACTCGCTCAGAAACACGGCGTCAACCCTCCCGGCTCACGATGTTGACCGGATCGCCCACCCGGAGTCCTTCGACCGGGCCGACGATGGCCACTTCGCCCTCGCTGAGACCGGCCACGATCTCTACCAAGTTCTGCACTTCGTCATAGAGCCCGATCGTGACGTCGCGCCGCGCGATGCGCCCGTCCGCTACGACCAGCACGTAGGTCGTGCCGTTGTCGTCCCGCCGAATGCCGCTCCGCGGCAGGGCCAAGGCGCCCCGGGCTTCGCGGGTCACCACCCGCCCCGACGCGAACAGCCCCGCTACGATGCGCCCCTCGGGATTGGGAACCTCGACGTACACCTTGACCTGGCGCGTGGCCGCATCGGCGGTGGCATTGATCCGGGCGACTCGGGCCGTGACACCAGGACCGTCGAGCCCGGTCACCGTGAGCAGCGCGGGCGCCCCCACCCGGATGTCGCCCACGTACTGGCTGGGCACCGTGGCGGAGAACTCGAGTCCCCTGATGTTCACCAACCGGAACAGGGGATCACCGTCTTTGACTCGGTCGCCGGATTCGTGGAATCGCTGCGCGATCACGCCGTCCACCGGCGCCCGGACCGTAGCTTCCTCCAAGCGCTTGACCGCCGCCGCCTCGAGTGCCTCGGCGCCTCTCAGGGCCACTTCGGCGGCCTCGACGTCCCGCGCCGCCACCGCCCCCTCCCGATAGAGGCTCTGCATCCGTTCGTAGTCGGCCTGCGCGATGCGGCGCTGCGCCTTAGCGCTGGCAGCCTGCGGCGCCAGGGCCTGCGTGGAGAGCCGCGCCAGCACCTGCCCTCGCTTGACCGCCTGGCCCTCCTCGACCAGCACGGCCTCCAAGACCTCCGGAGCAGGCGCGTTGATCCGGATGTCCACCGCCGGATCCAGCGTGCCCGAAACCGGAACACCGGCGACCAAGTCGGTGCGCCGCACGGTCCAGACGTCGCTGGGCCCCAGGGTGGCAGCGGCAGGTGCGTCCGCCGAGGTCTCCGCCCGGCCGGGCGCCCCTCGGCACCCCGGCAGGGCCAGCGAAGCGGCCGCGAGGGAAAGGGTAAGCCCGTATGTCAAGGCACGATGAGTCATGAGTTAGGCTCCTCGCCAAGAATCGTGCGGCGCAGCTCGTCCAGCGAGCGGCGCTCCACCGCCACCGGACGGCCCAGCGCGCGCTCCAGCTGCGCCAGCGCGGACAGGTAATCCCGCATGGCCTGCGCTTCGTTGACCTGGGCCTGCTGCAAGAGCAGCCGCGCATCCGAAACCTCGAGCTGCGTGCTCAGGCCGTTGGCGTACCGCACCTGCGCGATGCGGTGAGCCTGCTCGGCCTGCCGGACGGTCTCCCGCCGCGCCAGCAACAGGACCTGGGTCCGCTTGAGTTCGCTTCGAGCCTGCGCCAGTTCCTGCGCGGCCTGCTCGCGCACCTGGTCGCGGGTGGCCACCGCACGCTCCAGTTGCGCCCGGAGCCGAGCCACGGTGCCCTCGGTCCTGAGGCCGTTGAAGAGGGGAATGGAGACCTTCACCGCGGCGTTCCAGTTCCGCCGGAACTGCTCGCCGAAGGGGAACAGCGCCGTGGGAAACGCCTGTTCGGAGAAGGTGGACGATACCGACAGCGTGGGCCAGCGATCCGCCTGGGCCGCGCGCAGCAGGTGCTCCTGGACCCGCACCCCGGCTTCCGCGGCCGCCACCGCGGGACGCTGAGCCGCCTCGAGGTCCTCCTCCACCACCACCGGAATGGAACCGTCGGCGGTGATAAGCGGCGTGGTCAGTGCCAGCGGCCGCTCCACCGGGACGTTGATCAGCCGCTTGAGTTCAAGCAGCGCGAGGTCGTAGTCGTTCGCCGCCGCCACGACCAGCGGCTCCTGATTGGCGGCCTCCACCTGGGCCCGCAACAGGTCATATTCCGCGCGCGTGCCCGCCTGGTGGAACAGTTGCACCTGATGCAACTGCTGCCGGGCCTCCTGCACGGCCGCCAGCGCAACCCCCAGCAACCGCTGGCGATACTGGGCGTTGAGGTAGGCTTGCTTGACCCGAAAGACGAGGTCCTGAGCACTGGCCTGCTGGTTCTCCAGCGCCGCCTCGCGCGCGGCCTTGGCCGCCGCCAAGCCCGCTCCCACCTTGCCGGCCGAGAACACCAACTGCGAGGCCGTCAGATCGAACGCCCACGCGTTGGGGGCTCCAAAGGGCGATTTCTTGAACACGTTGGTGAAGCTGGTATCGCCCCCACCCCCGCCCCCCAGCCCTTGGAAAATGGAGGCGAACTGCCGCGTGTAGGTCACACCGCCGTTGATCTGCGGCAGCGCCCCCGCGAACGCCTCCCGCACCTGGCCATTGGTCTCCCAAACCTGCGCCCGAGCCAGGCGTACTTCCTCGCTCTGGCTGAGCGCGCGCTCCACGGCTTCCTCGAGCCCGATCCGCAAGGTATCGGTCTGGGCCCAAGCCTGGGCTGGGATCGCCAGCCACACCGCCACGGTCACCACCGGGATCATGTATCGCATGCGCCTTCCTCCGTTCAGGCGGCCAGACCGTCCAGCACCAGCGAGATGCGTGCCGCCAGCTCCTCCCGCAACGGGAAACCCGCTTCCTCGCAGCCCGAGGTTCCCTTCCGGCAACACAGCCACATGAAGACCGTACCCATGTACACGCTGCCCAGCACCGAGACCGCACGGTCCACCGGAGCTTCGCGCCGGAACTCGCCCGCCTCCTGCCCCTGGCGAATGAGCTGCGCCAAGAGCCGGTGCCAGTGCACGTGCAAATCGTCACTGGGCGTGTGCGCCCGCTTCATGGATTCCTGCACCACGAACCGGGAAAGCTCGGGATCCTCCTCGTACACTCGAGCCGTGCGCTGCAACAGCTCGATGAGCTTCCTGCGAACCGGCCCCTGGGCCGCCAGCATCTCCTCGGCCAGCGCCTCGACCTCGGCAAGCTGTAGTTCCGAGAGGTAGCCCAGTACTGATTCCTTGCGCGGGAAGTAGTTGAAGAACGTGCCCTTGGCCACGTCCGCTCGCTCGGTGATCTCATCCACCGTCGTGGCCTCGAATCCCTTCTCGCGGAACAACGCCACGGCCGCCCTGAAGATCCGAGTGCGGGTCTCGTCCTTCTTACGTGCCCGGCGCGAGACTTCGGCTGCCGGTGTGCTCATGTCGCCTCTCCATCTGGTTGACGAACTGCGAGTTAGCCTTTGGTCTCAGGCCAAATGTGACTATGGTCAACAATGAACCGGTTACAATAACCGGCGCTCTCTGAAGTGGCAAGGGGCAGCACCGGAGCGGCGGGTGCGCGCCTGACCCTACGGGTTGGGGGACGTGGGTGTCTTCGGCGCCGCAACACCCTGCGGCGCGCCCTCGACCCTACGGGGTGGGGATCAATGCGGCCAAGCGGGATCCAGCCAGGCCTGAAGAGGCTGGGTGCGGCGCAAGGCCGCCGGGTGGCGTCGAAACCAGCTCAGTACCAGCAGCATCTCCTCCACGGTATCGGGTGCCAGGGCGGCCGGCTCCGGCTCTGGGCCGGCGTGCGCCGCCACCAGCGCGCGGAAAGCCTCGCGCTCGATGGGTGTCACCGGAGCCGGGGCCGAAGCGCGGACCGTGGCCCGGCGGATCACGTACGCGCGAGCATCGCCCAAGGCCCCCGGGTCGGTGTACACGAAGGTCAAGGCCGCGATCGCCGCCCGGGCGCGCATGGAGGCGGCCAGGAGCCATTCCAGCGCCTCGAAGCGTTCCCTCAGGCGCGCGGCGCGCTCGAACTGCTGGGCCTCCATCGCCGCGGTCATCTCGGTGATGACGCGATCCAGAGGACCCAGCGCCCGGCCTTCCAGGAAGGCGGCTGCGGCGGCGACCCGGGCGCGGTAGTCGGTTTCCGCCACCAAGCCGCCGCAGGGGCCGCTGCAGGTGCCGAAGTCGTAGCGCGGGCAGGCGGCGCGCCGGCTCGAGCCGAACAGATCTCCCTGCTCGGCAAAGTGCATGGGCAAATCGAGGGCGCAGTCTCTCAGGCCCAAGAGGTCGTTCAGCACTCGGACCGCCTGCCCGGTGCGGGCCGGACTGGGGAAGGGCCCGTAATGGGTCATGCCGGCCGATGGGGTGGCCGCCGCGACGAACACCTTGGGGGCGGGCCGGCCGGAAATCTTGATGAAGGCGAGCCGCCGCGAGCGGTTGAACTGGGCGTTGAACAGGGGGCGGTAGCGCCGGATCTGGCGCAGCTCGGCCAAGCAGGCGGCGAACTCGGAAGGTTGATAGTCCCACTCGATGTCGGCGGCGGCCCGAATGATGCGGCCGGCCTTCTCGTCGCTGCCGGCCGACCGGAAGTAGCTCAGCAGGCGGGCGCGCAGGCGCTTGGCCTTGCCTACGTACAGCACGCGTCCCCCCGGGTCCAGCATGCGATAGACGCCGGGCCGGTTCTCGGCCAGGGCCCAAACGCGCCGCCGGAGAGGCTCCAGGTTGCCCAGCGCCAGCCCCAGCGCGCTCACCGCCTGGCCTCAGGACCTGCCACGCAGGTAGTCGTGCAAGGTGAGGAACTTCTCGTACACCACTAGGGCCTTGCGCTTGAGCCCCAGCTCGGCAAACAGTTCCCGCATGCGGCCGCGGCGGGTCACATAAAAGCGGAACGTTTCGGCAAAGTCCTCCTGGGGGTGGGTGGCCGCGTAGCTGGAGACGTACTCCGGCAAGGTGGTGGCCACGCGCCGGCGCTGGAAGTCCACCCAGGTGTCGTCCACGCCCCGGTAGGTCTTGTACACCTCGCCAAAGGTGCGGCGAAACCGGTCGCTTCGGGTCCAGCGCCAGTTGTGATAGAGAAAACTGTGGCCCAATTCATGCGCCAGCAGGCCCACCAGCATGGGCCAGTCAATGTCGTCGCGCGACGGGCGGTCGGTGACGTAGCGCTGCTCGATTTCCACGATCTTGGGCCAGCGGGGATCCACCCCCGAGACGCCGGGTCGCAGCAGGACGCGGAAGCCCCAAGGCTTGATGCGGGCGACGGCCAGCAGGCGGCGCACCCGGCGCAGGGCCGGCCGAAGGAGGTCTTGCCCCGTGGCATCGCCGCGGCACCAGGGACAGTGGTCCATCCAATCGTCCACCCCGCGCCCGCAGTGGGGACAAGACCCCTCGAATTCCTGGGACTCGTCCCAGTGCTGGGGCTTGCCGCACCAGGGACAGTATGGCATAGGGTACTGCAGGCCGCCGCCGCAGCCCCAGTCGCACCGGGCGTGAAACCGGAAGCCCTTGGGGGCCTTGAGCGGCACCGGGCTGCTGACCCCGTCTTCGTGGATGTCGGCACCGCACCAGGGGCAGAAGGCGTACTTCTCCGAGACTACCCAGCCGCACTGGTAGCACTCCGCTCCGGTGAGCCGCTCGCTGTCTCGCCAGAGGTGAGCCCGGCCGCAATCGGGGCAATAGCGCCAGAAGCGCTTGAGCTCGTAGCCGCAGGCGCACCGGAGTTCGGGCCGCGGCGTGGGTTCCCGCCGGCGGTTACGGTTCCGCGTCATAGCGCCGCATGGCCTCGTCTACGATGCGCTGGATGAAGGCCGGGTAGTCGAGACCGGCTTTCTCGGCCGCGTTCGCCATGTCGTGTCCGAAGCTGATGAACGGGTTGGCGTTCGCCTCGATCACCCAGACGTCGCCGTCGGGTGTGAGCCGCAGGTCCAAGCGGGCGTAATCCCTGAGCCAGAGCGCCCGGTACGCGGTAGCACAGATACCGGCGATCCGCTGCCGGGCCGCCCGCGGGATGGGCCGCGCGAAAACGTTGCGGATTCCCTTGCGCTCCCGGTACGCCAGGTCCCATTTCGCGAGGTGGGTGGCGATGCGCTCTTCGGGGCGGGTGCGCCGCTTGTCCCAAACCATCTCGACGATCGGCAAGATCGCGAGGTCGGAGCCGTTGCCCAAGATGCTCACGTACAGCTCGCGGCCGTCCACGAACTCCTCGGCGATGGCCGGCTGCCGGAAGCGCTCGTGGATGAAGGCCACCCGCGCGGCCAGCTCGCCGGGATCTTTCACCACCGAGGCGCCCGAAATGCCGATCGAGGCATCCTCGGACAACGGCTTGACAATGACCGGGAAGATGAGGTCCGAGATCTCCCCCACGGCTTCCCCGGGCCGGTAGGTGCGAAACCCCGGCACCCGAATGCCGTGATACGCCAGGACCTTCTTGCTCATGGCTTTGTTGCGCGTGGTGAGCAAGGCCAGGGGGGGAGAGCCGGTGTAGCGATAGCCCTCCGCTTCGAAGAGGGCGGGGAAGAGGTAATCGAGCGCGGGGTTGCCGCCGAAACCTTCGGCACAGTTGAACACCAAGTCGGGCTGGAAGGCCCGGAGGCGATCCATGAGGCACTTCAAGTCCGTGCGGACCCCGATGAGCCGAACGTCGTGTCCGCGACTGGCGAGGGCTTCTGCCACCTCGTACTCCGCCTCCTCGACTCCAGCCTCCATCTCCCGCCGAAAGTCGGCGTCCTCCCAACCGGCATGCGGGGTGTCGAAGACCACCGCGATCTTCATGGGGCCGACTGACAGCGCCAGCAGAAGGTGGTCGAGCGCCCGTCCACCGCGTAGGTCGTATGGAGCCGCGTGCCGCAGGCCAGGCAACGCTGGCCCCCGCGGCCATAAACGCGCAACGCGAACTGGTACCCTCCGCGCTCCCCCGTTCCCGTGCGATAGTCCCGGAGGGTGGTGCCCTTGGCGGCCAGCGCCTCCTCCAGCACCGCCCGCAGGGCCCCGTGCAGGCGGCTCAGGGCGCCCGCGTCCAACCGGTGCGCGGGCCGGGAGGGATCAATCCCCGCTCGGAACAAGGCTTCGTTGGCATAGATGTTCCCGATCCCCGCCACGCGCCGCTGGTCCATGAGGGCCTTCTTGACCGCCTGCCGCGTCGCTTTGAGCTGCCGGGCCAGGGCGGCCACGTCGAACGCCGGCGAGAGAGGTTCCGGCCCCAGGGCCTCGGTGTACCGCCGCCAGGCCGCTTGGTCCAGCAGCCGCACCACGCCCAAACGCCGGACGTCACGGTAAACGAACGTGCCGCCCCCGCCCAGGTCCGCTTCCAACACGACGTAGCGGCGCGCGGCGGGATCGAGCCGGCGCCGGTACACCAGCAAGTTCCCCGTCATCCCCGGCTGGATCACCATCCGGTGCCCGCTGGCCAGGCGGAAGACGGCGTGCTTGGCCCGGCGGCTCACCTCGGCGATCCGGTTCCCTGCCAGGGTGGCGAGGAGCCGGCGCGGGCTCGTGCCTCGCAGAACGTCCGCCTTGAGCAGCCGCACCGAGCGCATGGTGCGCCCGGTGAGGTCGCGGGCTAGGTCCCGCACCATGGTCTCGACCTCAGGAAGCTCGGGCACGCGCCACCTCGCGCCAGGCGATGTCGCGGCGAAAGATCTTCCCCTCGTACTGAATGGCATCGGCCAGCGCCCGGCTGGCCTGGGCGGCGGCGGCGACGTCTGGGCCCAGGCCCGTGGCGCCGAGGACCCGGCCCCCCGCCACCCTGAGCCGCCCCTCGGCGTCCCGCCTGGTGCCGGCGTGGAAGAGCAGGGTGTCGGGTGGAAGGGACGGCGGCAGGCTGATGAGTGCGCCTTGCTTGGGGGCGTCCGGGTAGCCGCTCGACGCCAGCACCGTTACCACGGCCGACCGCTGGGGCGCAAGCAGGAAGCGTCGAGGGCGCCAGGGCTCGCCCGCAGCGATCTGCCAAAACGCGGTCGCGAGGTCCTCCGCCAGCGCCGGCAGCACCGCCTGGGTCTCCGGGTCGCCGAAGCGGCAGTTGAACTCCAGCACGTAGGGGTCTCCGCCGGGCGTGAGCATCAAGCCGGCGTAGAGCACTCCCCGGTAGGGCGTACCGTGTTCGGCCATCACCCGGAGCACCGGTAGCAAGATCTCGCGCCTGACCCGCTCGAGCAGCTCCTCCGTGCCCAGCGAGACCGGCGTGTAGGCCCCCATGCCGCCGGTGTTGGGCCCGGTGTCGCCTTCGCCTAGACGTTTGTGGTCTTGCGCGGGCGGTAGCAGCACCACCTGCTCGCCGTCGGTGAGCCCCAAGACCGACAATTCCTCCCCCTCCAAGAACTGCTCCACCACCACGTGTTGCCCTGCGGCGCCGAACTTGCCGCCGAACATCTGGCGAGCCGCCGCAGCGGCTTCTTGCCGAGTGCGGCAGACCACGGCACCCTTGCCGGCTGCGAGCCCCGAGGCCTTGACCACCAGGGGCTCGGGATGGCCTGCAATGTAGCGGATCGCGGCTCGCTCGTCGTCGAACGTGCGACTGGGGGCGGTCGGCACTCCCGCCCGCGCCATGACCTGCTTGGCGTAGGCCTTGGAGGCTTCGATGCGGGCGGCGGCGGCCGTGGGTCCGAAGGCGGGAATGCCCCGGGCGGCGAGGTGGTCCACCAGGCCCGCGGCGAGCGGCGCCTCCGGACCCACCACCACGAGATCAATGTGGTGGCGCCGGATGGCCTCCACCAAAGCATCGGGCTGGTCGCCGGTGAGGGGGAGGTTTATCGCCACTTCTGCGGTGCCGGGGTTCCCCGGTGCGCAGTGGACGGCGGCCTGGCGGGCGAGCATCCAGCACAGGGCATGCTCCCGGCCCCCGCCGCCCACTACCAGGATTCTCACCGCTTGGTGGCGTCCTTGAAGGTTTCGCTGAAGGCGCGAGCCGCTCGCCGCGCGGCCTCGGCCACCTGGTCCACCGTTTTTCGCGCCTCGGCGGCGTAGTGCGCCGCCGCTTCCCCGACTTCCTCGCCCAGGGTGCGCTGCGAGGTGGCAGCATCCCGCCTGGGGTAGTCGCCCTCCAGAATCCGCTGGTAGGCGCCGCTGTCGGCCCATCGCTTGAGTTCGGCGGCGCGCAGGGTGTTGAACGGATGGGTCGCGCCCAAGGTATTGAGAATCTTGTAAATGGTGTCCAGGGCCCCGCCCTTTTCCTCGTACTCGCTGGCCTGCTCGAGAAAGGCCTCCACGTCCATCTGCTCCATGCTGGCCCCGCCGGCGAGCTTGAGAAACACCCGGTTCGCTGCGGCGGGATCCTGGCTGGCCAGCAGGCCGGCGCGATCCGAGGAGAGTTCGCTTTTCCGGTACCATTCCAGCAGCGCCAGCTTGATGGGAAGCAAGGCGATCCCCGCCAGGAAGGGCAGGCTCTGGAAGCCCAGCTCCAGCAGGAGAATCAGCACCGTACGGTAGAGGGCGTGCCCGCTGATCACGTGCCCCAACTCGTGGCCCAACAGAACGCGTAGCTCGTCCGTGTCGAGCAGGTTGACCGCGCCGGAGTTGAGGATGATGAACGGGCGCTCGAGGCCCACCGCGCCCGCGTTGACCAACGGCGTCTGGGTGACGTACACCTCGGGCGCCTGGGGCCAATCCATGGTGGCGGACACTTCGGTGATCAACCCGTGGAGGATCGGGAACTGCCTGGGCCCCACGCGCACCGCGTTCGCCTGGAACAAGAGGCGGATGCCGCGCTCGCCAAAGGTGCCCACGATCTTCCGGACGGCTTCATCAAAGCCGGGGATGGCGCGCAGGGTTTGCAGGGCGGCGCGGTCGGCGGGGTGTTCCCAGGTCACCGGGGCGATCTGCGTGAGCACCTTCCGGGGACGAGGCGAGGGGAGCGTGGTGGCGTCAGGCATGGCAATACCTCCAGATGAGCGCCGGCGGCCGGGCGGGGAAAACTTCCCTCTGGTTGCGGATGGCGGCGCGACCAGCCGGCCCGAGCGTTTCCGCCTCTCGCCCTGGCCGTACGCGCGAGCCGGGGGCCGGTTTCACTCCAGCGCCTTAGCCAGGGCCTGGTCCAGATCCGCCCGCAGATCGTCCACGTCTTCGATCCCGACCGACAGGCGCACCAGCCCGTCGCTCAAGCCCATGGCCTCCCGCATGGCACGCGGCACGCTGGCGTGGGTCATGCTGGCCGGGTGGCCCACCAAACTCTCCACCCCGCCCAACGACTCGGCCAGGGCGAAGATCCGGGTGCTTTGCACGAACCTGCGGGCCCGCGCGGCGGACCCCAATTCCAGCGAGATCATGCCCCCGAAGCCGGTCATTTGCCGGCAGGCCAGGTCGTATTGGGGATGGCTGGTGAGGCCCGGATAGTAGACCCGTTGCACCGCAGGATGACCCTCCAGCCATTCGGCCAGGCAGCGGCCGTTTTGGTCGTGCTGGCGCATGCGCAGCGTCAAGGTCTTGGTGCCGCGCAGGGCCAGCCAGCAGTCGAACGGTCCGGGCACCGCACCCGCCGCGTTTTGGAGAAAGGCCAGTCGCTCGGCCAAGTCATCCCGGTTGGTGATCACCGCGCCGCCCACCATATCGCTGTGGCCGTTCAGGTATTTGGTCGTGGAGTGGATCACCAGGTCGGCACCGAGGGCCAGGGGGCGCTGGAAGACCGGGGTGGCGAAGGTGTTGTCCACCACCAGCAGGACTCCCCGCTCGCGGGCCAGAGCCCCGACGGCCGCCAGGTCGGTGAGCCGCATCATCGGGTTCGACGGCGTCTCGACGAAGATCATTCGGGTGGCGGGCGTGAAAGCTTCGGCGATCCGGTCCACCTCGCGGGTGTCCGCGAAGCTGAACCCGAGCCCGAGGTCGGCGAAGACCTGGGTCATGAGGCGATGGGTGCCGCCGTAGACGTTTTCCCCGCACACCACGTGGTCGCCGGCCCGGAGCAGCTTGAGCACTGCGTCGGTGGCGGCCAGGCCCGAGGCGAAGGCGAAGCCGTGGGTGCCGCCCTCGAGCGCCGCGAGATTCCGTTCCAGGGCGTCCCGGGTGGGATTGCGGGTGCGGGCGTACTCGAATCCCTTGTGCTGGCCCAGCGCAGGTTGCACGTAGGTCGAGGTCTGGTAGATGGGGGTCATGATGGCGCCCGTGGGCTCATCGGGCCGCTGGCCCGCGTGGACCGCGCGGGTGCCGAGCCCCAACTTGAGGTCGGACTCGAAGATCCGGGTCATGGGCACTTCGCGAGGAGGTCGCAGGGGAACCTACACCCGCGCCGCCGGGCGCGGCAAGCGACTGGCCCGGCCGGCTCAGGGCGGGTACGTTTTCCGCATGGGTTCCGAGGCCGTCCGCTGTCTGGTGGTGGACGACGAGCCGCGCATCCGCGATGCGCTGGCGCGGGTCTTGGAGAGCGTGGGCTACCGGTGCCAGCAGGCCGGCAGCGCGGGGGCGGCGCTCGAGGCCTTGGAGCGCGAAGCGTTTCCCGTGGTGCTCTCGGACATTCGGATGCCGGGCATGGACGGGGTGGCACTCCTCAACCAGATCCGCCAACGGTGGCCTGACACCGCGGTCCTGATGCTCACCGCCGTGGCCGAGGTGGAAACCGCCGTCGCCTGCCTCCAGGCCGGCGCCTTCGACTACATCCCCAAGCCCTTTCAGGTGGACGAGGTGCGGGCCCGCGTGGCGCAGGCCTTGGAGAAACGCCGTCTGCTCTTGGAGAACCGGCGCTATCAGGAGCATCTGGCGGAAATGGTCGAGCAGCAGGCGCTGCGCATCGAGGAATTGTTTCTCGAAGGAGTGCAGACCTTGGCCCACGCCTTGGAGGCCAAGGACGCCTACACCCAGGGCCACTCGGCCCGGGTTTCGGCGTACGCGGGGCGCGTGGCCCGGGAACTCGCCATCGCCGAGGCGGACATCCAGCTCATCGAGCTGGGGGCGGAGTTGCACGATATCGGCAAGATCGGGGTGCGAGAGGCGGTGCTGCACAAGCCGGCCCGGCTCACCGATGAAGAATACCGGCATATCATGCAACATACCGTGATCGGGGCCCGGATCCTGAGCCCGCTGCTCAAGCATGCCCCGCAAGTCTTGGCCGTGGTGCGGTCGCATCACGAGCGCTTGGACGGCCGGGGGCTGCCCGACGGCTTGGTGGGGGAGCAGATCCCGTTTCCGGCGCGGGTGGTGGCGGTAGCCGACGCCTTCGATGCCATGACCACGGGCCGGCCGTACCGGCCGCCGCGGACGGTGCGCGACGCCTTGAACGAGTTACGGATGGGAGCCGGCACCCAGTGGGACCGGTCCGTGGTAGAAGCCTTCTTCGCGGCGTGTGACGGCATGGGGCAACTGCCCATTCCCACGCCGGCCGTGGTACGGCGCCGCGTGCCCCATCGGGTGGCGGCAGGATCCCTGGGGGGCCCGCCGCTCGCCTGAGGCGCCAGCACCCCGGCACCCGGCGGCACTCCGCAGGTGGTCAACCTCCCAGGGGACGAGTAGTTTCTGGGCCATGCAACAACGCCTGATCGCCAGCGTGTCCGGTCTGCGCGGTGTGGTGGGGGTGAGCCTGACGCCCGAGCTGGTGGCGCGGTACGCGGCAGCCTTCGGCTGGCTGATGCGCCGCAGGGCGCACCAGCATGCCGGCGAGAAGGTCCGCCGGGGAACGGTGCGGGTGGTGCTGGCGCGGGATGCGCGCGTCTCCGGCCCGATGCTGGAAGCCGCCGCACGAGCGGGCCTGCAATCGGTGGGCGTCACGGTGGTGGAGTGTGGACTGGTGCCCACGCCTACGGCGCAATTGGCCGTCGAGCACCATAAGGCGGCTGGCGGCCTGGTGATCACGGCGAGCCACAATCCGGCCGAGTGGAATGCGCTCAAGTTCATCGGGCCGGACGGGATCTTCCTGGCTGCGGCGGACGCCGCGCGCCTCGGGCGGCTGGCGGACCAGGGCGCCTTCCCCCGCTCCGGGTGGGATGAGGTGGGGGGCTCGGAGCCGGACGGCGAGGCCGTGGGGCGCCATGTCAGCCGGGTGCTTAGGCTCGACCAGGTACCTGCGGCGCGCATTCGGCGCCGGCGGTTCACCGTGGCGCTCGACTGTGTGCGGGGTGCGGGGGGGACGATCATGCCGCTCCTGCTCCGCCGCTTGGGGTGCCGGGTGGTCGGGATCGGCCTCGAGCCTGACGGCCGGTTTCCCCGGCCGCCGGAACCCGTGCCGGAGCACTTGGGTGCGCTGGGCGAGCTGGTGCGCCGGCACGGTGCCGACCTGGGTATGGCGGTGGATCCGGACGTGGATCGGCTGGCGCTGGTGGATGAGCGCGGCGAGCCGATCGGAGAGGACTATACCTTGGCCCTGGCGGTGCAGGCGGTGTTGGGCGGCCAAACCCCTGCGCCGCGAACGGCGGGAGACCGCCGGCCGGGCCGCGCGCGGGGGCTGGGGGGGGGGCGGGGGCGGCCGGTTGTGGTGTGCAATCTGTCCACCAGCCTGGTGGTGGAGGCGGCGGCGCGGGCGGCTGGGGGGCGGGTGGTTCGCTCTCCCGTGGGCGAGGCCAATGTGGCGCGCGCCATGCGGCGGCGGGCGGCGGTGATTGGGGGCGAGGGCAACGGGGGCGTCATCTTCCCGGCGCTCCACTTGGGGCGCGACGCGCCCGTGGGGGCGGCGCTGGTGTTGGGGTTGCTGGCCCGCGTTGGGGTGCCGCTGAGTCAGGTGGTGGCGGCGCTGCCGCGGTTTGTGATCGTGAAGGCCAAGGCGCCTCGGGGCCGGGAGTTGGGGGCGGCGTACGCCGAGCTGAAGCGCCTTTTTGCCGGAGCCCGAGTCAACGAGCAGGACGGCCTCAGGCTGGCTTGGGGAGACCGGTGGCTGCACGTTCGGCCTTCCGGCACCGAGCCCATCGTGCGACTGATTGCGGAAGCGCCCTCGCGGCGGGAGGCGGCGGCTCTGGTGGCCGCGGGTCGCGAGGCGCTGGTGCGAGAGAGGACGGCGGTATGTGCGGGATAGTGGCCTACGCGGGCAAGAAGAATGCCGGCCCGCTGGTGCTGGAAGCGTTGAAGCGGCTCGAGTACCGGGGGTACGACTCGGCGGGCATCGCGGTGGTGGCGGGCGACGGGCTGGCTGTGGAGAAAGCCGCGGGCAAGATCGCGGTGCTGGAGAAGCGCTTGGATGGGAACATCCCGCGGGGGCACACCGCGCTGGCGCATACTCGCTGGGCGACCCATGGGGTCCCTACCGATGTCAACGCGCACCCACATACCGACTGCGCGGGCACCATCGCTCTGGTGCACAACGGCATCATCGAGAACGCGGCATCGCTCAGAGCCCGCCTGGCCGAGCGGGGGCACCGGCTCCGTTCGGACACGGACACCGAGGTGTTGGCGCACCTGATCGAGGAGGCGTACAACGGCTCGCTGGAGCTAGCCGTGGCGGCGGCCCTGCGGCAGGTGGAAGGGACCTACGGCATCGCGGTGATTTCCTCGCGGGAGCCGGGGACGGTGGTGGCGGCCCGCCACGGTTCTCCCCTGCTGGTGGGCGTGGGGGAGGGGGAGTATTTGGTGGCTTCGGACGCGGCGGCCTTGCTGGAGCACACCCGCAACGTGATCTATCTCGACGATGGGGAAATCGCGGTGCTGTCGCCCGAAGGGTACAAGGTGACGGACCTGGAAGCCGAACCTGTGGACAAGGTGATCAGCCGCGTGGAATGGGATCTGGCGAGCGTGGAGCGCGGGGGCTATCCCCACTTCATGCTCAAGGAGATCATGGAGCAACCGGAGGCGTTGGGATTGACCTTGGGCGGGCGGCTGTTGGAGGAGGAGGGCACGGCGCGGCTGGGCGGGCTCAACCTCACCGACGAGCAGTTGAAGGCCGTCGAGCGGGTGGTCTTGACGGCCTGCGGCACGTCCTGGCATGCGGCCCTGATCGGCGAGTACATGCTGGAGGAGCTGGCCCGCATTCCCGCCGAGGTGGAGTACGCCTCGGAGTTCCGGTACCGGAACCCCATCGTGGACCATCGCACCCTGGTAATCGGAATTTCCCAGAGTGGCGAGACGGCCGACACCTTGGCGGCGATCCGCGAGGCCAAGCGGCGCGGGGCGCACACCCTGGGCATCGTCAACGTGGTGGGCAGCACCATTGCCCGCGAGGTGCAGGGGGGCATTTACATTCACGCCGGGCCGGAGATCGGGGTGGCCAGTACCAAGGCCTTTGCCTGCCAGCTCGCGGCTTTGGCCCTGCTGACGCTGAAGCTCGGGCGCCTGCGGGCGATGTCGGTGCTGCAGGGCCGGGAGATGGTGCGGGCGTTGCGGCGGCTTCCCGAACAGATGGGCCGGGTCCTGGCGCGGGCGCCGGAGATCGAGCAGGTAGCGGAGCACTTTGCGGGGGTGAGCAACGCGCTCTATTTGGGGCGGGGCTACAACTTCCCGGTGGCGCTGGAAGGGGCGCTCAAGCTCAAGGAAATCTCCTACATCCATGCCGAGGGCTACCCCGCGGCCGAGATCAAACACGGGCCCATCGCGCTGATTGACGAGAACATGCCGGTGGTCTTCATCGCGCCGCACGACGGGGTGTACCCCAAGATCGTCTCCAACGTCCAGGAGGTGAAGGCCCGGCGCGGCCGAGTGATCGCGGTGGTGAGCGAAGGCGATACCGAGATTGCGCCGCTGGCGGACTTCCTCTTCCCCATCCCGCACACCCTGGATCCCCTGACGCCGCTGCTCTCGGTGATCCCGCTGCAGTTGTTCGCGTATTACATCGCGGTGCGGCGGGGCTGCGACGTGGACAAGCCGCGGAATCTCGCCAAGTCGGTGACCGTGGAATGATGCGGTAGCATGCGGGTGGTGGTGCAGCGCGTCGCGCGCGCGTCGGTCACGGTGGAGGGCCGCGTCACCGGAAGCATCGGGCGCGGCCTGCTCGTGCTGGTGGGGTTCGCGCCGGGCGACACGCCGGAGACGGTGGAGTGGATGGCGGACAAGGTGGCCGGCCTCAGGATCTTCGCCGACGCCGAAGGCAAGATGAATCTGGACGTCGGCCAGGTGGCCGGGTCGCTGCTCGTGGTCTCGCAGTTCACCCTGTACGGCGATGCCTCCAGAGGCCGGCGGCCCTCGTTCGTGGGTGCGGCCGCGCCGGAGGCGGCGATCCCGCTCTACCACGCGTTCATCGCGCGACTCAAGGCACGGCAGCTGCCGGTCGAGACCGGGGAGTTCGGCGCCATGATGGACGTGGAGCTGGTCAACCAGGGGCCGGTGACCCTGATCCTGGAACGCTGAGCCGGCGGGAACGCTCTCGCGTGATCGTGCTGGCTTCCGCGTCGCCCCGGCGGCGGCAGCTCCTCGAGATGCTGGGGATTGCCCATCGGGTGGATGCCCCCGACGTACCCGAAGAACCGGAGCCGGGGGAGGAGCCGGAGGCCCTGGCAGTGCGTCTGGCCCGGGAAAAGGCCCTCCGGGTTTGGGCCCGGCATCCCCGCCTGCCGGTGTTGGGGGCCGACACCGTGGTCGTGCAGGGGAGTCAGCTGCTGGGCAAGCCCGCCTCGCCGGAGGATGCCGCCCGCATGCTCCGCCTGCTGAGCGGCCGGGAGCACCGCGTGATCACGGCCGTGGCGCTGGTCCGAAACGGCGAGGTGCGGCATCGCTGCGATGTCACCCGCGTGTGGTTCCGCCCGCTCAGTGCCGCCCTGATCGCCGACTACGTCGCCACCGGCGAGCCGATGGACAAGGCCGGCGCCTACGGCGTGCAGGGCTACGGAGCGGTGCTGGTGGAACGGATCGAGGGCGACTTCTTCTCGGTGATGGGGCTGCCGGTCCGCTTGGTGGTGGAGCTGCTGGAAGAAGCCGGCCTGCCCTACCGCTTCACCCGATAGACCGCCACCGCCTGGGCCTTGCCCTTGAGCTGCATGGGCTCCAGGGCTTCGACGTCGGGTGGCTGCTTCAAGCACCGATAGAACGGCTCGGAGACGATGATTTCACCCGGGCCCGCCTTGGAGCAGAGTCGCGAGGCGGTATTGACGGCATCGCCGATCACGGTGTACTCCAACCGGCGCTCGCTTCCGATGTTGCCCGCGAACACCTCCCCGAAATTGATCCCGATCCCGATCTGTACCGGCTTGCGGCCCTGCTGAGTCCACTTGGCGTTGAGGTCGCCCAGCACCCGCTGCATGTCAATAGCCGCTCGCATCGCTCGGTCGGCGTCGTCTTCGTGGGGGATCGGCGCTCCCCAGATGGCCATGATGGCGTCGCCGATGAACTTGTCGAGCGTGCCGCCATGCTGGAAGATGATCTCCACCATCTCGGTGAAGTACTCGGTGAGCAAGGTCGCGATCTCGTCCGGGCTCATGGTCTCCGACATCGGCGTGAATCCCCGGATGTCGCTGAAGAAGATGACCACCGGCCGCTTGGAGCCCCCCAGCTGGACCGCGCCTTCCTGATTGGCGATCTGCTGGGCCAGATTGGGCGCGAAGTAGCGCTGGAAGTTGGACAGCACCACGGCTTCCCGGCGTATGCGATCGGTGAGCTGGCTGTTCTCGATCGAGACCGCCGCGATGCCGCTGAAGGCGATCAGGAACTCCAGATCCTCGTCGCCGAAGGAGTGCGTGGCCGTGAGGTTGTCCACGTAGATGATCCCCAAGACCTTCCCCTCGCTCGAGATGAGCGGGGTGCACATGGCACTCCGGACGCTCTGCATCAGGATGGACTTGCCCTTGAAGCGCTCGTCCGCGGCCGCGTTGTCCGTGAGGATCGCCAGCCGCTCGCTCACCGCGCGCCGGGCGATGGACTGCGGCACGTGGCGGCTGCCGCCCGAGTCGCCCAACCGGTTCCGCGAAATGCGCGGCACCAGCTCCCCGGATGATTCCTCCACCATGAGGATGGACACCCGGTCCACGTTCATCACTTGGAAGGTGATGTCCACGATCTTCTGGAGCAGCTTGTCCACTTCCTGCTGCTTGGACAGTTCCTTGGAAATGTCCAAGAGCAGCGAGAGCTTCTTGGCCTGCCGTTCCTCCACCGACTCGCCCGGCACCTTGAGCTGGGTGCCGCCACTGGGCCGGCCCGCCACCTGGGCTTCGATCTTGGGCCCTGCTTCGACCGGCAGCTGCCGGACGATGGTCGCCTCGGGCGGGCGGGGGGCGAACCCGCCGGGCTCTGAGACCGGCTTCACGGCGGGCCGGGGCTCCGCCGGCGTGACCTGGCGGACGCGAAAGGCGACCTTGCCAAAGGTCACCACGTCGCCGTCGCCCGCGGCGGACTGGGTGATCGGCGTGCCGTTCAGATAGGTACCGTTGCTGGATCCTAAGTCCTTGATCGAGACACTCCCGTTCGCCAGCAACAACTCGGCGTGGCGCCGCGACACCGTGGGATCGTAGATCGGCAGGTCGCTGGTGGCGGCCCGGCCTACTACCACGGCGCGGCCTTCGGGCAGCTCGAAGGTTTGATCGCCGGCAGTGCTGATCAACTTGAAGGCGGGCACGGGGTTCTCCTACCGCGCATAATATACCCGCCGCCCCGCGGAGCGGCAGAAGCGGCCTAGGCTCGGGAGGCGAGCGCCAGGGCCTGTAGCACCGCCCGGGCCTTGTTCTCGGTTTCCTCGAATTCGCGCGCCGGATCGCTGTCGGCCACGATGCCGGCGCCGGCCTGCACGTGCGCGCGCGAGCCCCGCAGGATGGCGCTCCGGAGGGCAATGGCTGTGTCCAGGCTCGCGGCCCCCCAGCCCAAGTACCCTACCGCCCCGGCGTAGGGCCCTCGCCGGGTGGGCTCCAGCTCGTCAATGATCTCCATGGCGCGAATCTTGGGGGCGCCCGTCACCGTGCCCGCCGGAAAGCAGGCCCGCAGCACGTCGCCGGCGTCGAGCCCCGGCCGCAGCGTGCCCCGTACCTCGCTGACCAAGTGCTGCACGTGCGAGTAGCGCTCGATCACGCGGCTCTGCGTCACCTTGACGGTGCCGAACCGGGCCACCCGGCCCACGTCGTTGCGACCCAGGTCCACGAGCATGGCGTGTTCGGCCAGCTCCTTGGGATCAGCCAGCAGTTCCCTGGCCAGGCGCTCGTCCTCTTCCGGTGTGGCGCCGCGCGGGCGCGTGCCCGCGATGGGCCGCACCAGCACTTCGCCCTCCTCCACCCGCACCAGCACCTCCGGGGAACTGCCCGCCAGCACCACGTCGTCCAAGGCGAGGAAATACAAATACGGCGCCGGGTTGAGCGTGCGGAGCGCGCGGTAGACCGTAAGCGGCCGGCCCTCGAAGGGCACGTCCTGGCGGCGCGACAGCACGGTCTGAAAGGTGTCTCCCGCGCGGATGTAGTCCTTGATGCGTTCGACGTCGCGCTCGAAATCGGCGCGGGGGTAGGGACTGTCCACCGGGAGCGGGGGGCCGACGTCCAGAGACAAGGGCTCGAGCGCCGGCGGCCGCCGCAACCGCTCCAGCAGCTCCTCGATCCGGCCCATGGCCGCCTGGTACGCCGCCCGCAAGGCGGCACGGTCGGCCCCGGGGCGCACCTGGGTATTGGCCACGATGGCAGCCCGGGCGAACGCGTTGTCAATGATCACCAGCGCGTCGGCCAGCATGAAGACCGCGTCCGGCAGGCCCAGGTCGTCCGGGGGGCCGGCGGGCAGGCGTTCGAAGGCTCGGACCACGTCGTAGCCCAGGTAGCCCACCGCGCCACCGGTAAAGCGGGGAAGCCCCGGGCTGGGAGCTGGCTTGAGGTCGCGGAGGCGGCGGGTGAGATCGGCCAGCGGGTCGCTGGCCGGTCCTATCGTGGTCCAACCCTCCTCGCTGGTCCAGCGCTCCACTTGGCCGGCCCGGTAGCGCCACGCCTCGCGGGGCTCCGTGCCCAAGAAGGTGTAGCGGGCCCAGCGCTCGCCGCCCACCAGCGACTCCAACAAAAAAGCAAAGGGCCCTCGCGCGATGGCGGCGTAGGCGGTGACCGGCGTCAGCGTATCGCCCCCGAGTTCCCGTACCACCGGGACCATGCCGCCGGCTGCGGCGCGCGCGGCGTAGTCGGAAAAGTCGGTATCGCGGACCAAGGGGGTCACTTCGGGGCCGCTGCTATGTAGGTCCCGGCCTCTTGGAGGCTGGCGCGAAGTTCGGTTCCCGCCGTCCCCGAGCCGCCCACGCTGGTCCAGCGGTCGAGGGCGCTTTCCCGCCAGACTTCCAAAGCCCGGGCATAGGCGGCGGCATCCGGATACCGGGTCGAGCCTAAGGCCACGCTGAGGTTGCCGTAGCGGGCGTACGAAAAGGTGAGCAGGGGCCGCCCCAGCGAGGCGAACCGCAGTCCCGTGGGGCTCAGTCGCACGCCGTACACCCCGGGTTCGGGGCTCACCGTGACCAGCACCGAATCGCTGAGCCCCAACACCCTGCCGTCCAGCGAGCCCAGAGAGCCGCTGGGAAACTCCAAGCGCGCGAACAAGGTGTTGAACCCGTCGCTGTGGATCAGATTGCGGGTGGTGGCTCGGGCGTTGGAGACGTAGAAGCTGGTGCCACCCGGGGGCGGGGCGGTGGCTTGGAGCGGCAGGACCAGGAGATCGGACGTAGCCAGGCCGCCCGAGGGCACGGCCAGGTCTTGGCAGGCGGCGCTGGCGAAGAGCAGCGCGGCGCTTGTCGCACGCTGGAAGGCCCGTGATATTGCCGGACGATGCGGCGTGGGCTCTGGGTGCTGGTTCTCAGTCTCTCCCCCGCGGCGCTGGCCGCTCAGGCGTGGAACGATCCCGCCACCCTGGCGCTCCTCGCCCGCGCCGCGGGCCGGCGCGCGAGTGCGCTGGCCGAAGGACTCCGGGACTTCGAGGCGCGGGCGCACGGTTTGGTATTCTTCCTCGGGCAGTTGGGTGAGGGGCTCGAGGCACCACCCAAGTTGATCAAGGCCGACCAGCTGGCGCTGGAAGTTTACTGGCAGGCTCCGGGCCGCAGCAAGCAGCGCATCGTGGGCTGGCGCGACCGCATGGACCTGCCAGCCGACATCCAGTATCACCGCGACCACTTGGGCATCGTGATGAACGGGTTCGGGGACCGCATCCGGCTGGGCGACGGCGACGAGGTGCAGGACGTGCCGCACCCCTTGGCCCCGGGCGCGGCTGAGTGGTACGACTACGCGCTCTCCGACTCGCTGATCATCGCGCTGCCCGAGCGGCGGGTGCGCGTCTACGAGGTCGAGGTCCGCCCCAAGGACCCGGCGGCGGCCCGCCTGGTGGGCCTGCTCTATCTCGATGCCGAGCAGGGCGATCTGGTGCGCATGCGGTTCCAGTTCACCCGCGCCGCCTACCGGGACGCGAGCCTGGAGGACATCACCGTGATGCTGGACAACGGGCTGTGGGAGGGCCGCTACTGGCTGCCGCGGCAGCAGGAGATCGAGATCCGGCGGCACACCACCTGGCTCGACTTGCCGGCCCGCGGCATCATCCGGGCCCGGTGGGAGATCGGCGACTACCGCTTCAACCTGGGCTTGGACCCCAGCTTGTTCGCCGGTCCCGAGATCGTGGCGGCGCCTGCCGCAGAGCGGGCGCGCTATCCCTGGAGCGAGCCGCTGGACGCCGCGGTGACCCGCAGCGCGGGGCAGGATGTGCTCGACCTGGGCTCGGTGCGCAGGGCGGTGAGCGCCTTGGCCTCGCGCCGGCTGCTCTCGGGAAGGCCCGCGGCAGGCGTCGGTGCCGGCTCGCTCAGCGAGCTGGTACACGTCAACCGGGTGGAAGGGTTGGCCTTGGGGCTGGGGACGGTGGTGCGGCCTGGCGGCGGGGTGCTGGAGGCCCGCCTCTCGGGCTCCTTCGGTACCAGCGACCGCCGGTTCAAAGCGAGGCTCCAGGTGCGGCGCCGGGCGAGCTGGGGCGACGTCACGCTCGAGGCGGGCCGCGAGGTGCGGGACGTGGCGGACGAGCCGCTCATCGCGCCGATACTCAACTCCCTGGCGGCCCAAGAGCTGGGCAGGGATTACGGCGATTACGTGCTGCGGGATGGCGCAAGCCTGAGACTGAGGAAGCCTGGGCCGCGTTGGGCGTGGGAGGTCGCCCTGGGCGCCGAACGATCGCAGAGCGTCGCGGTGCGCGCCTCTCCCGTGACCGGCAGCTACCGGGTCAATCCGCCGCTGGGCGCGGGCGCCTATCGGCTGCTCCGGGTTTCCCTCCGGCGGGTGGCCCAAGCCCTGCCGCAAGCATTTGAGACCAGGACCCGCCTCGACCTCGAGGCGGGCTCGGGTGACAGCACCGGCTACGTGCGCCTCCTGGGAGCAGGCGGTTTCGAGGCGGCCGCAGGGGGCACCCGGCTTCACGTGCTGGCCTGGGCCGGGTGGGCGTCGCAGGAGGTGCGGCGGGATCGCGCCCTCCTGTGGGGTGGGCGGGGCGCAGTGGGCTGCGCCGGCGGCCTCCGCTGCGCCGGCCGGTACGGAGCGGGCGGGGGCCTCGAGTGGCGGGTTTCGGCTCCGGTCCCGGAACTTTCGCTCGGCGCCTTCGTCTCGACCGGGAGGCGCGCGATGGTCGCCCCCTTCGTCCGGGCGGCCTGGCTGGAGGGAGCGGTGCCGGGATCTCCCTGGAGCGGCACGGATGGGGTGCGCCCGGTGGCCGGCCTGGGGCTCGAGTGGCCGCATCAGTTGTTGCGGGTGGAAGTGGGCCTCGACCTGAGGACTGGGCAGCGGGCGGTCACGGTGGACTTGAACCGCAGCCTCTGGCCCCTGCTGTGATCCGGGACGAGCCAGGCCCGAAAGGGGCAGCCAGACTGCCTGATGGCCAAGACCCCGGCCGGGTGGTGTCCCGCGCTGGCCGGCGGCGTTTGGCTCAATTGGGCACGTGGCTTATCTTCTTGTGGAGAGGGTCCCCTCGGTACCTCGTTTAAGGAGGTGCGTGTAGGCCGCTTCCAGGACGAATGGCTCAGCGCCACGGTCGAAGAACTCTTGGGGCGTGAGGCGCTGGAAGAACTCCGGAGCAGCGAAGCTGCCAAGGAGACGCTGTGGGAGACCGTGGTCTCGCAGGGCAAGGCCACCGACGAGCAGCTCCTCGGCAGCCTGGCCACGCGGTTCCGCCTGAAGCTGGCGGACATCTCTCAGAGCGAGAAGCAAGCCCGGGAGCTGGTCTCCGAGGCGGTGGCTCGCAAGTACCACATCCTGCCGCTCCGGATCACGGATTCGTACCTGGAAATCGCCACGGCCAACCCCTTCGATCTGGACTGCGAGAAAACGCTGGCCTTTGCCACCGGGCGCGAAGTGCGGATGCAGCTCGCCTCGCCCCGGAAGATTCAGGAGAAGATTGACGAGTTCTACCGGCCCGAGAACGTAATCGGCCAGCTCCTGGAGGGCATGGGGTCGGATGCGGAGGTGACGCAGCTCGAGGACCAGCCTGAACTGGACGAGATTGCCGTATCGGCGGAACAAGCGTCCCAGCGCCCCGTCGTCCGGCTGGTGGACTTGATTCTCTCCGAGGGCATTCTCTCGCGGGCCAGCGACATCCATGTGGAGCCGGAAGAGGGCGGCGTGGCGGTGCGGTACCGCATAGACGGGGTGCTGCGCCAGGTGATGAAGATCCCGCGAGCCGCCGGCCTCCCCTTGATTTCCCGGATGAAGATCATCTCCTCCTTGGATATCGCCGACCGGATGCGCCCGCAGGACGGCCGCGCGCGGGTGGCGGTGAACGGGGTTCCGGTGGACCTCCGGGTCTCCACCCTGCCGGCGCAGCTGGGCGAGAAGGTGGTCATCCGGATTCTCGACTCCAGCCGCACCGTCCTGTCGCTCGACTCGCTGGGCTTGAACCCCGAGGAGGCCGCGGCGATCAAGGCCCTGTTGGACAACCGGGATGGGATCATTCTGGTCACCGGTCCCACGGGCTCGGGCAAGACCACTACCTTGTATTCCGCCCTGCGGCATGTGCAGAGCGAGGGCGTCAACATTGTCACGGTGGAAGATCCCGTCGAGTATCGCATCCAGGGCATCGTGCAGGTGCAGGTGAACGAGAAGGCGGGGCTCACCTTCGCGGCGGCCCTGCGCTCGATCTTGCGCCAGGATCCCGACGTGGTGCTGGTGGGCGAGATTCGCGACAAGGAGACCGCCCAGATCGCCGTGCAAGCCTCGCTCACCGGGCACCTGGTGCTTTCGACCTTGCACACCAACGATGCCCCCAACGCAGTGACCCGGCTCATTGACATCGGCATCGAAGGGTTCAAGATCGCTTCGGCGCTGCGCGGCGTGGTGGCCCAACGGCTCATGCGGCGGCTCTGTCCCACCTGCAAGGAAGTCTGGGTGGAGTCCATCCCTCCCAAACTGCAGCGCTGGATTCCCAAGGATACGCCGCTCTACCGGGCGGTGGGCTGCCCCGAATGCGCCATGACCGGCTACCGGGGCCGGTTCTCGATCGTCGAAGTCCTGGCGGTGACGCCGGAGGTCGAGCGGCGGATCGGCCAGAGCGAGACGGCCGACCGGATCGCGGACGCGGCCCGGGCGGCCGGCATGAAGTCGCTGTGGGACAGCGGGCTGTCTCACGTGCTGCGAGGCGAGTCCACGGTTGACGAGCTGCTGCGGGTGGTGGACATGCCCCAGGACGACCTGGTGCCGTCAGCGGGGACGGCGGAGCGCGCCCCAGGCAAGCGCGCCTCGCCGCCGGGGATGGCGGCGGTCAAAGAGCGCGCCTCCGGGCCGCAGCCCTGGCCCGTCGTCGCGGATTTCGAGCTGCTGGACAAGCCCGAACATGCCGAGCGCCCACCGGTGCAAGCCAAGGTGCTGCTGGTAGACGACGAGGACATGCTCCGCAAGGTGATGAGGGACCTGCTCGAGCGCGAAGGCTACGTGGTCGTGGAAGCGCGCGACGGCATCGAGGCGCTGGACCAGGTGGACCGCCACGGTCCCGACATCGTGGTGCTGGATCTCAACCTCCCTGGGCTGGACGGCTACGGTGTGCTCTCCCACCTCAGGTCCCGACCCGCTACGCAGCACCTGCCGGTCGTGGTTCTCACGGCTCAAGGGGATGAAGAGAACGAGGTGCGGGTCTTCGAACACGGCGCGGATGACTTCTTGAGCAAACCCTTCCGGGCGCGGGCCTTGTCGGCACGACTGGCCGCCGTCCTGGGGCGGGCCCGGGGCCGTCAGGCAAGGGTCTAGCCGGACTGCCGGCCGAGGTGTCTCCCGTGACCCGTCTCCCCCGCCGCCGGGTCTTGCAGCAGTTCGGCGACCGCGGCTCGAAGCTGCCGCGCATTGACCGGCTTGCGCAGGTAGCGAAAGCCCAGCTCCTCGAGCCAACTCTCTGTCTCGGGACGCACGTCCGCCGGCATGAAGATGGTGCGCGCCCGGAGATCGGGCCGCTGGCGGGCCAGCGCGTCGCCGAAGACCTCGGTGGCTGAGACCGGCTCGCGCGGATCGGCGATCACCACGTCATAGGCGCCCCCCTCCAAGAGCTTGAGAGCGTGGGGGCCGTCCCGCGCGGGCTCCACCAGATGCCCATCGGCGGAAAACAGCGCGGTGATCATCCGCTGGACGGCGGGATCGCCGTCCAGCAAGAGCACCTGGAGGCCGGCCCTCGCCACGGGCCCGCGCGGCCCAGCCGGGTACGTGCCGGAGATCCGATCTCCCGGCCGCACCTCGGCGATCCCACCGGCCAGGGGGAGCTGGGCGATGAAGTGCGCCCCGCCTCCGGGGGCCCGCTCGACGCGCAGCGTCCCGCCGTGCCGCTCGATGATGCTGTACGAGATAGCCAGCCCGAGACCGGTTCCCTGGCCCGGTTCTTTGGTGGTGAAGAACGGGGTGAAGATCTGACTCACCAGTTCCTCCGGCACGCCGGGCCCGGTGTCCTCGACCTCGAGAAAAGCGCGGTCGGCTTGCGCCGCGGTCCGCACCGTGATCCGGCGGGGCCGCTCGGGAGGATTCTGGGCGACGGCCTGCACTGCATTGGTGAGCAAGTTGACCACCACCTGCTGGAGCTGCATCCGGTCGGCGCGCACAGTGACGGGCTCGGCCGACAGCTCGGAGCGCAGCTCCACCTGCTGCAGCCGCAGCTCGTACTCGAGCAGCAGGGCGGTTCGCCGCGCCACGTCGGTCAGGTCTACCAGCGTGATCTCTGCCGGTCCCTGCCGGGCGAAGGTGAGCAGGTTGCGGACGATCCCGCTGGCCCGTTCGGCCTGCTCGTAGATGATCTTGAGGTGTTCCTTGGTTCGGGGCGTCGGCTGAGGCTGCTCCAGCAACAATTCGGCCAAGCCCGCTATCGAGGTCAGCGGGTTGTTGAGTTCGTGGGCCACGCCGGAAACCAGTTGGCCCACCGCCGCCATCTTCTCGTGCTGGATCATCTGGGCTTCGAAGGCGCGCTGCTCGGTGACGTCCTCGATGAGGGCTACGCTCCAGCCCGCCGACTCGGTCCCCTGCATGGGGGCGGCACTGATCCTGAGGATCCGGCGCAACCGCTCGGAGTGCTGGGTCAGCGGGGCCAGCCGCTCACCCCGGCCCACTGCCTGCAACAGACCTGCCAGGCTGCTCGCTCGCCCGAACAGCTCCTCGGCCAAGCCAGCGCCGATCACGGCGGGCAGCGGCCGTCCCAAAAGCTCCGCGAGCGCCCGGTTGGCCCGCCGGATGCGGCCCTCCCCGTCCACTACGGCGATGCCGTCCGCCAGGGCGTCGAAGGTGCTTTCCCACTGCACCTTGCCCAGACGGACTAAGTCGAACAGTCGCGCATTGGTCAGCACCGCGGCCGCATGGGCGGCCACCGTGGAGAGCAGCCGCAGGTGATCCGGCCCGAAGGCCTTCGCGGGATCCGCCGCGACGATGGCGCCCGCAGCGGCACCGCGGGCCCGAAGCGGCGCGATGGCGGCCCGGCGAACGTCGAGCCCGGGCCATAGCGCAGCTGCCGCAGCCGGCTCCACGACCTCGAGCTTCTGCTGGTTGATCGCGAACGCGATGAGACCCGCTTCCGCTTCCTGCACCTCCTGGCCGGCCAGTGGTGCGAGACTCCCCTCGGCGCCGGCCACGCGGAGCCGGTCGCCGGTTTCCTCCCGGAGCACGACCATCGCCCCGGTCGCGTCGGAGAACCGCACCAGATAGCGGGCGATCTGCTCCGCGATCCGCTCGGGATCCAGTGACTCCGAGAGCAGATAGGTAATCTCCTGCAGCAAGAACAGCTCGCGGAGCCGCCCGGCCAGTTCCGCCTTGGCGCGGGCCAACTCGGCGGCCGCGTGCGCCCGGGACCAGCGGGAGCCGGCCCAGTAGGCGCCAACCCCCGCCAGGGCGGCGATCAAAAGCACCAGAGCAGGACTCAGGTTCACGGGCACAAGATGCGCTACGGGATGGGTTGCCGGAAGCAGGGCGAGCTGCTGTTCGCTTTTCTCCGACTGACTCGATGAGTCGTCTGCTAAGGGAGGCGTTGCGAGAAGCAGGGCCCGCGCCGGCAGGCTGATGAGCCGCAGCGGATGGTAACGAGACCGCTTGACCCAAACAAACGGGATAGCTACATTCGGCATCCTGGTAGTTGCGACTGAGTCTCAATTGCAAGATGATCTCAACGTCAAATTCTAACCTGTGAGGGGTAAGGTCACATGCGGCGGTATTGGGTGGCAGGCATCGCGCTGGCAGGGGCGGCGCTCTTTCCCGCAGGCGCGCTGGCGCAGGCTAAGGACACGACCGAGCTGGCGCGCCTCAAGGCTCAGATCGAAGCCATCACGCTCGAGCTGGAAGCGCTCAAGTTGGGGCGCGAGGTGGTGGCGCGGGCTGACACGGCGCAGTTCGGGTTTGGGCCGGCGGCGTCGAAGGTCTATCGGGCCGCCGAGGGCGTCTCGATCGGCGGCTATGGGGAATTTGCCTACCGGCATGACGCCGGCCGGCGGCAGGATGGCCGTCCCTCGACGGGCGAGGATCAACTGGATGCCTTGCGGGGCATCGTGTACGTGGGCTACAAGTTCGCCCCTGGCCTGCTTTTCAACTCGGAGATCGAGTTCGAGCACGCCAGCACCGAGCGCGCCGGGGCGGTCTCCCTGGAATTCGGCTACGTGGAATACGGCTGGACGCCGCATATCGGCATACGAGCCGGGCTGCTGCTCGCTCCCTTGGGGTTTATCAACGAGCAGCATGAGCCGCCCATCTTCTTGGGCACCACGCGACCCGAGACCGAGCGGTTCATCGTTCCCTCGACCTGGGCCGAGAACGGCGTGGGGGTGTTCGGGCAAGCCGGCCGGTTCTCGTATCGGGCCTATTTGCTCAACGGTTTCGACGCGGTGGGAGGGCGCAACGGCGAGGGGGAGGGATTCAGTGCGTCCGAGGGGTTGCGCGGGGGGAGGCAGGGAGGCTCGGAGGCGCTGGCCGAAACCTTTGGGCTCGCCGGGCGCGTCGAGTACGCGATGCCCGCCGGACTGAGCCTGGGGATGTCCGGCTACCTGGGCGGGGCGGGCCAGGCGCAACCCTTCGCTGCCCGCACGGTCATTGGGGAAGCCCACATCCAGTATCGTGCCCGCGGCTTCGATCTCCGGGGCCTGGCCGCCCTGGCTTCCGTGGGGGATGCTGCCCGGATCAACGCGGCCAAGGGTCTTTCCGGTAACGAGTCGGTTGGCTCGCGGCTGGTGGGCTGGTATCTCCAGGGGGGCTACGACGTGCTGCGGTCGCGGCGCAGCGCACACCAACTGATTCCTTACGTTCGTTATGAGCGGCTCAACACGCAGGATGCCGTTCCGGCGGGGTTCCTCGCGGACCCGGCCAACGATCGCCGGGTGCTGGCGCTGGGGGCCGCCTGGAAGCCGGTCTCGCAAGTGGCGCTCAAGGCCGACTACCAAATCCACCGCAACGGGGCGCGTAGCGGCGTGAACCGGCTGCTGGTGAATCTCGGCTACCTATTCTAGCGATGCCCGCTTGGCCGAGCGTTGGCCGGGTGTTGCTCGTGGCCGGCGTGGCGGGCTCATGCTGGCCGCGATGGGGAGCGGCGCAGCGCACGCAGGGCGAGGCGTTGCGGCTGGCCTTTCCGCCTCCGGTCGCGGTGGAGCGCCGCACGGCGTTTCTGAGCGAAGCCGATCTGGCGAAAGCGAAGGCGCTAGCGGGTGACGAGGCCGAGGTCACGAGCCGCGTGGTGACCTACTACGTGGGCGTTAAGGACGGGCGCCCCGTGGGGGCGGCCTACTTCGATCGCCACCGGGTGCGCACGCTGGATGAGGTGGTGATGATCGTGGTGGTGCCGGGCGATCGCATCGAGCGGGTGGAGTTGGTCGAGTTTCGGGAGCCGCCGGAGTATCGGGCTCCGGCGGGGTGGCTCGAGCAGTTCGGCGGCAGGAAGCTGGATCGAGACCTGTCGCTTCGGGGCTCGGTGGCGGCGATCACGGGTGCCACGCTCACGTCGCGGGCCGTGGTGCGCTCGCTCAGGCGGGTGTTGGCCCTCCATCAGGTGATCGCCCCGTTTGGGCAGTCGCCGCCGCGGTGACCGGCTTCGAGAGGCGGCTTTTCGGGGCGGCCACGGTGCTGACCGTGGCTAGCGGGCTGGTATACGGATGGATGAAGTACCTGCTCCAGGGCAGCGACCCGTACGCCGTGGTGCACCACCCGCTGCAGCCGTTGATGCTCAAGTTGCACATTCTGGTCGCCCCGGTTCTGGTCTTCGCGTTGGGGGTGTTGGCGGTGCGGCACGTCGGACCGCAATTGGCCAACGGGGTCGCCGCGGCGCGGCGGAGTGGACTGGTGACCGTGGCGGTAGCGGCTCCGATGGTGGTGACAGGTTATCTCATCCAGGTGTTGTCCGACGAACGCTGGCTCCGGTGGGTGGGGTGGGGGCACATCGTCTTGGGGGTGGTCTTTGGCGCGGCCTTCTTGGCCCACCGTCTGGCGGCGAAGCGGTGGGGTCGTGGCGGGCGCGCTTAGGGGTTCCTGGCCGCCCGGGCCAGGACGGCGGCGCGTTCCCGGTCCAGGGTGGGGAGGATGCCTTCCCAATCGGTGGAGGTCGTGCCGCCGTAGGAGACCGCGATGGGCTCGAACAGGGCGATGCCCTCTTCGTACACGTATACCGCGCTCGCCGTCTCGCGTTGGCTCAGGATCTGTTCGCTCCAGCGGGGCGTAATGGGGAGGATCGCCACGGGGCGGAAGAAGCGATTGCGGCTGGTGATGGTGACGTCGTCCGGGACGAAACGCGCCCGGTCTTGGAGTCCGAAGAACGTGACCAGGAACAGGGTCGGGGCCTGGATCCCTAGGCGTGCGGTCGCTTGCGCCACCTCGCCCGCCGCGGATTCCGCCGCCCGGTGCAGCGCGGCATAGCTGTCGGGGGCGAGCAGGCGGATCACCCGTTCATCGAGGGGCAGGACCCGAAGCAGGAAGGTGCCGGTGCGCAGCCGGATGGCCACCTGTTCTTGACGCAAGGTGCCGTAGCCTGGCGGTGGCAGGGCGAGATTGGCGGCCGCCTGCGTGGTGTCTTGGGCCGGCGCGGGCGCCGGGCTGGTGGCCAGGGCGGCGGTGGTGGCGAGGCCGATGAGCAGGGTGCTCAGCCGGCGGCCGCGTCGAGCGGCGGCGGAGGTTTCGGGTCCGGGCGTGTGCTGATCGAGCAGGCGTTGCAGGGCGGCCCGCAGGGTGGGGATGCCTTCGCCGGTCCGGGCGCTGGTGAGGACCACGTGCGCGGCCGCGGGGCTCATGCCGAGGGCTTGGAGGATCGCCTCGGTGCGCTGGCGGCGGCGGCCGCGGGGGATTTTGTCGGCCTTGGTGAGGGTGAGCAGCACCGGGAGGGAGCGCTGGGCCAGC
Organism: Gemmatimonadota bacterium; assembly: GCA_037440225.1. GTDB lineage: Bacteria > Gemmatimonadota > Gemmatimonadetes > Gemmatimonadales > GWC2-71-9 > JACPAP01. The sequence goes on from JBBIUN010000008.1 coordinate 117,384, forward strand.
AGGGCGCCCATGGCCAAGTCTTCCGGGGACGGGTCGCGGCGGAGATCGAGGAGCCAGGCCACGCCGGCGGGCCGGCGGGCGTCGAAGTAGGCGCAGATCAAGCGGCTCAGGGCTTGGCGCACGGTGCGAGGGGCGCGGGCGTAGCCGTAGCCTGGGAGGTCCACGAAGTAGGCGCGGTCGTCCAGGTTGAAGACGTTGAGGGCCTGGGTCTTGCCCGGAGTGCGGCTGGTGCGGGCGAGGTTGCGGCGGCCGGCGAGGGCGTTGAGCAGGGAGGACTTCCCCACGTTGGACCGCCCGGTGAAGGCGATCTCGGGGCGGGCGGGGGTAAGCGTGAAATCGGCAGTGGGGAAGCTGCCGATGAACCTCGCGGCGTTCAGGCCTCTTTCTTCTGCCGAGCCCGCTCGGTGATGATGAGGGGCTGGTGGCCTTGGGTGACGCTCTCTTCGGTGACCACCACCTCGCGCACGTCCGAGCGGGACGGCAGTTCGAACATGATTTCGGTCATCATGTCTTCGAGGATGGCGCGGAGGCCGCGGGCGCCGGTGCCGCGCTTCAAGGCGCGGCGGGCCACGGCGCGGAGGGCCTCCTTGTCGAACGTGAGGCCCACGCCCTCGAGTTCGAAGAGCTTCTTGTACTGTTTGGTGAGGGCGTTCTTGGGATCCACCAGGATCTTGACCAGGGCATCCTCGTCGAGCGCATCCAGGGAGACCACCACCGGGAGGCGTCCCACCAGTTCGGGAATCAAGCCGTAACGGAGCAGGTCGTCCGGCTCGACCTCCATGTAGGGGTTGCGCTTGAGGGCTTCGATCTTGCCGGCCTGGACTTCTTCTTTGGAGAAGCCGATTTGGCGCCGTCCGGTGCGGGCCTCGATGATCTTGTCCAGCCCGTCGAAGGCCCCGCCGCAGATGAACAGGATGTCTTTGGTGTTGACCTGGATGTACTCCTGTTGGGGGTGCTTGCGGCCGCCCTGAGGCGGGACCGAGGCGATGGTGCCCTCGAGGATCTTGAGCAGGGCCTGCTGGACGCCTTCGCCCGAGACGTCGCGCGTGATGCTGGGGTTTTCGCTCTTGCGGGCGATCTTGTCAATTTCGTCAATGTACACGATGCCCTTCTCGCATTCGGCCACGTTGAAGTCGGCCGCTTGGAGGAGGCGCACCAGGATGTTCTCGACGTCCTCGCCCACGTAGCCGGCTTCCGTGAGGGTGGTGGCGTCGGCGATGGTGAAGGGGACCTCCAGCACGCGCGCCAAGGTCTGGGCGAGCAGGGTCTTGCCCACGCCGGTGGGGCCGATGAGCAGGATGTTGGACTTCTCCAGCTCCACGTCGCCTTCGCGGGCGGTCTGGGAGTTGATCCGCTTGTAGTGGCTATAGACGGCCACGGCGAGCGTCTTCTTGGCGCGTTCCTGGCCGATCACGTACTGGTCGAGGACCGCCTTGATCTCTGCCGGGGTGGGGACCTGGGTGATGGCTTCTTGGACTTCGCGCTCTTCGTCCTCGGCGAGGATCTCGTTGCACAGGGCGATGCACTCGTTGCAGATATAGACCGAGGGGCCGGAGATGAACTTCCGGACCGAGTCCTTGGACTTGCCGCAGAATGAACAGCGCAGGTGTTTGTCGTTTGCCATGGTTCCTCGCCGGCTAGGGCCTATATTGCGGCCGGGGCCGGCCCCGGTCAAGCGGCTTCAGGTGGCGCCCTTTTTGCCGTCTCCCGATTCTGCGACGTTCTGGATCACCTTGTCAATCAGGCCGTACTCCACGGCCTCTTCCGCGGACATGAAGCGGTCCCGGTCCATGTCCTTTTCGATCTGTTCGACGCTCTTGCCGGTGTGCTTGCTGTACAGTTCGTTCAGTTTGGCGCGCAGGTAGAGAATCTCCTTGGCCTGGATTTCGATGTCGGACGCGGTGCCCTGGGCGCCGCCCGAGGGCTGGTGGATCATGATCCGCGCGTGGGGCAAAGCGGAGCGCTTGCCCTTGGTGCCCGCCGCGAGCAGGAAGGCCGCCATGGAGGCCGCCATGCCCATGCAGATGGTGTTCACCGGGGCGCGGAGGAACTGCATGGTGTCGTAGATGGCCATGCCGCTGGAGACGATCCCGCCGGGGGAGTTGATATAGAGGTAGATGTCCCGTTCCGGATTGTCGGCGTCCAGGAACAGCAGTTGGGCGATGATGATGTTCGCCACGTCGTCGTTGATGGGCGCGCCCAGGAAGACGATCCGGTCCATGAGGAGCCGGGAAAAAATGTCGTAGGTGCGCTCGCCCCGGCTGGAGCGTTCGATGATGTAGGGCGGATACAGCGTGGACATCTTAGGCCTCGCTCACGGTGGACAACTGGAGGAGATGGGCGAACACCTTCTCCTCGGTAATCTGGCGTTCGAGTTCGCGCAGGCGGCCGGCCTTCTGTAACGAAGCGTACACCTGGCCCGGGTCGGCGTTCCGGCGGGCGGCCATCTCGGCCACCCGCTGGTCCAGCTCGGCCTCGGTCGCTTGAAGTTGGGCCGATTCGGCGACGAAGTCCAGGATCAGATCCCTCCGGACTTGGGCCTCGGCCAAGGGGCGGAACTCGGCGGCGAAGCGTTCGAGCTGCTGGTCGGGGATGTCGTAGGCCTGGGCGTAGGTGGCCAGCAGGCGCTCGACCAGGGGGCGGGGGGCTTCCACGCGGTTGGCCGCCACGATCTGTTCGATGAGCTGCCGCCGCAGGTCGGCATCCGCCTCCCGCCGGGCTTCAGCTTCGAGGTCGTGCCGGATCGCGGCCCGCAGCGCCTGAAGGGAGTCGAAGTCTCCCACCTCGCGAGCGAAGGCGTCGTCCAGCGGGGGCAGCTCTTGGCGTTTGGCCTCGTGCAAGGTGATCCGGGCGGTTCGCTGCTGGCCCCGCTGCGCAGGGTCCGGAAAGTCCTCGGGCAAGACCACGTGGGCCTCGCCGGTCTGGCCGGGGGCGAGGGTCATGATCGCCGCTTCCACTTCGGGGAGCGCGCGGCCTTCGCCCAGGACCAGCTCGTAGCGTTTGGGCTCGGGCGTATGGCCGGGTTCCTCCAGCGCCAGGCTGATCTGCACGAAGTCGCCCGGCTTGGGCGGCTCAGCCAGCGGCTTCCACGGGGCGCGCTGCCGCCGGATCTGCGCGATGTGTTGGTCCACCATCTCGTCGGTGACCGGTGCCACGCGCCGAGTCAGCTTGAAGCCGCCCAGCCGATCCAGCTTGATCTCGGGCTTGACCTCGACCACCAGCTCGAAGGTGACCGGCGAGCCGGCCTCGAATTTCAGGTCCCGCACCCGGGGGTCGGCGATGGGTTTGAGGCCCTCCTGCTCGACCGCCAGCTTCCAGCCTTCGCCCACCAGCTCGCGGATGACCTCTTCGCGGATGGCGTCCTGGAAGCGCTTGCGGACCAGGGCACTGGGAGCCTTGCCCTTGCGGAAGCCGGGCAGCTTGGCGCGGCGGGCGTAGTACGCCGTGGCCTTGTCTTCGGCGGCGCGCACCCGTTCGACGGGCACCTCGACGCGGAGCGCCTTGGCCCCCGGCTCCTCCCGGGTCTTGGTGACGAGGATGTCAGGCATGGCTTGAGAAATGTAACACGCCGGGGTCCGGCGGGTTCGGGGGCCGGCCGGCCCCCGGCTCCCGAGCGCGCCCGGAGGGACTCGAACCCCCAACCCCCAGATCCGAAGTCTGGTGCTCTATCCAGTTGAGCTACGGGCGCGGCCGCGTTCCTTGAAGCTAGCGCGCCGCCCCCGGCGGTCCAGGCCCCCGTGCAGCCGCTGCTCGTGGCGGGCGCGGTACTTGAGGGCGCGCTGGACGGCCGGCGGCAAGGGGCGGAATCGCCGGAGCCAGCCTCCCAGGACGCGCCGCATGGGGGCGGGGTCCACGTGGTGGTAGCGCTGGCGGCCGCGGCGGATCGTGATGACCAACCCGGCGGTTTCCAGCACCTTGAGATGCTGCATCACGGCGAACCGCGACAGCCGCGCGCGGGAAAACCGGGCCGCCAGTTCGCTCGTGGTGCGGGGGCCGCGGCGGAGCAGTTCGAGGATGGCGCGCCGCCGGCGGCTGGCCAAGGCGCGCAGGATGCGATCCGCTGGGCCGGAGGGTTGGGAAGCGGGCGGACGCGACATGTGATATCGTTATCACGTATCGCAGAGAGCCGCAATAGGCGCTGCGCGGTGGGTGCCGCCGGGAGGCATCCTGACCTGCAGGCGGTCGTTCCCGGCCGGTGGTGATGGTGGGATGCCTCGATGCGACCGGAGGGAGTCGAACCCTCACGGGTTACCCCACAGGATCCTAAGTCCTGCGCGTCTGCCAGTTCCGCCACGGTCGCTGGCCTCGGAGCTACGCCCTCAAACCTATGCGCCCGGCGCCTATGCGACCAGCGATTTGGGCGCCGGCTGCCCGGGATCGGGTGGCGCCGGCGATGCTCCGGGGGTGCGGGATGTCGCCAGCGGCGGCGCGTGCCTCACCTGGCGATTTGGGCGACACCTCGCCATGTTCTGCGCGTGCCGCGACGCGGCAGGATCAAGCGGGAGGGCGTATGCAGGGCGTGCTCGATCTCTTCGTCATGATCTTCGACCCGCCGGCCGTCTTCGCGCGGGTGCGCGAACGGCCGCAGTTTCTGGCCCCGTTCATCGGGCTGGCGCTGCTCCAGATGGTCATTGCCTTCTTGACGCTCCCGTATACCCGGGCGGCGATGCAGGCGATGGCCCAGGCCGCGGGAGGAGGGGCAGGCGGTGCGGCCGACCCGTCGCGTTTCGCCTGGGCCGGCGTGGCCTTCGCGCCCATCGGGCTGGCGGTGGGTCTCTTGATCAGCGCCGGGATTCTTTGGGTGTTGGTGAACCTGCTGGCGGGGGAGGCGAGCTTCCGCCACCTGCTGAGCGTGGCCACCTACGCGGGCATCACCGGGATCTTCATGGGGCTCGCCTGGTACGCGGTGCTGGCGCTGGGCGGCGGGCGGGTGGAGACGATGGCCGATCTCAAGCCCGCGTTCGGTTTGGATTTGTTGGTTCCGGACGCCGGACGGGCACTCAAAGCGCTGCTGGGCATGGTGAACCCCTTTACGCTGTGGGGGCTGGTCTTGACGGCGCTCGGGATCAAAACCACCCACAAGATCTCGTCCGGGGCGGCTTGGACGGTGGCGGCGATGGCGTTCGTGGTGGGCTCCGTCATCGCGGCCGGCTTCGCGCTGGTGGGCGGGGGGCGGGCGGGTTGAACGGCCTGGGGGAGGGGGGCGCCACCCTGAGGGTGGGTGTGGTCGGGCTGGGCGCGTACTTGCCGCCCCGGGTGATGACCAACGAGGAGTGGGCGCAGTACGTGGACACCTCGGACGAGTGGATCACCGAGCGAACGGGGATCAAGCGCCGGCGCTTGGCGGCGCTGGAGGAAAGCACGGCGGACCTGGCGGTCAAGGCCGCCAGGGCGGCGCTCGAGGATGCCGGCCTTGAGGGCGGCGAGGTGGACGAAATCGTGGTGACCACGGACACGCCCGAGGTGTACCTGCCGGATACCGCCTCGTTCGTCCAGGAGCGACTCGGGGCCCGCCGGATCCCGTGCTATGACCTGGCGGGGAGCGGATGCGCGGGGTTCCTGCTGGCGCTGGACATTGCCCGTTCGCGGATCCGGGAGCGGGACCGGAAGATCCTGGTGATCGCGGTGGAGTTGATCACGCGGCTCATGAATTGGCGGGACCGCAACACGTGTGTGCTCTTCGGCGATGCCGCCGCTGCGGCGGTTCTGGGGCGGCGACCCGATGCCATGGAGATCGTCGCCGCCACGGCGGGCACGGACGGCAGCAAGGCCGGGATCCTTGCCGTGGAAGTAGGGGGCACCCGCACGCCCTTCCGTCCCGGCGGCGCCCCGCTCGAACTGGTGATGAACGGGCGCGAGGTGTTCAAGGAGGCCGTCGAGCACATGACCGGAGCGGCCCGGGAGGTGCTGGCGCAGGCGGGCGTGGATCTTTCGGAGGTGGCGCTCGTGGTGCCTCACCAGGCGAATCTCAGGATCTTGGAAGCGGTGCGCGAGCGGCTGGGGGTCCCGGCGCACAAGATGGTGGTGAACGTGCAGGAGTACGGCAACACCGGTTCGGCGTCGGTGCCGCTGGCCCTGTGGGAGGCGCGCCGGGACGGGCGCCTGCGGCCGGGGGACTTGGTGCTCTTGGTTTCGTTCGGTGCGGGATTCCACTGGGCCGGGATGCTGTTGCGGTGCTGACGGAAAGGCCGCAGTCACAGGGTTGGATCGCCGAGTATCCTCGAGGAGACGGCATGACGATGTCCAGGCTGGCTGCGTTGCTGGCGCTGACGCTGGCGGCGGGGGTGGGTCGCGGTGCGGCGCAGACGTTCCGCACCGACGACCCGGTGATCCGCCGGATGTGGGTCGAAGGGATGGAACGCTCCCAGCTCGAACCCTTGGCGCAGGTGCTGCTCGATTCCATCGGGCCGCGGCTGGCGGGTTCGCCGGGCTTTACGGCTGCTACCGACTGGCTGCTCGGGGTGTATCGCTCGTGGGGTATCGATGTGCGCAAGGAGCAATTCGGGACCTGGCGGGGATGGCGGCACGGCGTGGTGCATGTGGACTTGGTGGCACCGCGGGTCGAGACCCTGGAGGCCAAGATCCTGGCGTGGAGTCCCGGCACCAGGGGGCGAGCGGTGGAAGGGGAGGTCGTCGCCGTTCCGGAGTTCGCTTCGGCGAGCGAGGCGGCGGCCTGGCTGCCGGCGGTGCGCGGGAAGATGGTTTTGGCCTCGGCGCCGGAGCCCAGTTGCCGGGAGCCGCAGGCGTTCGAGCGCTGGGCACGCCGGGAGACGTTCGCCCGCTACCAACAGGAGCGGGAGGCGATCCAGGCGTCTTGGCGGCGGAGGCTCGGGGCCTTGGGCGAGAATCCCCACCGGCGCTTGGAGGAGGCGGGTGCTGCGGCCGTGCTGACCCTGCGGTGGTCCAGCGGATGGGGCGTGAACAAGATCTTCAACGCCGAGACCCAGCGGATCGTGTCGGTGGACGTTTCGTGCGAGGACTACGGGATGCTCTACCGCCTAGCGGTCCATCGGCAGGGACCGCGGGTGCGGATTTTCGCGGAGGCCGAATGGCTGGGCACGGTGCCCGTCTTCAACGTGATCGCGGAATTGCGGGGCGCCGAGTTACCGGGCGAGTACGTGGTGCTCTCGGCGCATTTGGATTCGTGGCACGGCGCCCAGGGAGCCACGGACAACGGGACGGGGACGCTCACCATGCTCGAGGCCATGCGGATCCTCAAGGCCGCCTACCCCAAGCCGCGGCGGACCATCCTGGCGGGGCACTGGGGGAGCGAGGAAGTGGGGGCCGTGGGCTCGCGGGCGTTCGTGGAAGATCATCCTGAGGTGGTCGAGAACCTGCAGGTCCTGTTCAATCAGGACAACGGCACCTGGCGAGTCGAGCTGATCGAGTCGCAGGGGTTGGCCAAGGCGGGCGGCAACGTGGCGCGGTGGCTGGCGCAGCTTCCCGAGGAGGTGGCGGGGGGAGTGCGGCTCGAGGTGCCTGGCCGCCAGGAGAACACCGGCAGCGACCACGTCTCGTTCCTGTGCCGGGGGGTGCCCGGGTTGAGGCTGCAATCGCCTTACCCCGACTACCGGCAGTACACCTGGCATACCAACCGGGACACCTACGACAAGATCGTTTTCGACGATCTCAAGACCAACGCGACGCTGGCGGCCATGCTGGCGTACGCAGCCTCGGAAGACCCGGAGCGGGTGCCCCGGGACCGGGCCGTGTTGCCCGCGGACCCGGCGACGGGCGAGCCGCGGGCGTGGGTTCCCTGCCGGCTGGCGCGGCGGAGCTACGAGCCGGAGCGGTGAGGCGCAGGGGGCGCTGCCGGGGCGGGGTGCCGGCCGGCGCTTGGGGGGGCGCGCCGGGCGCGGCGGGTGGGTGAGGCGCTATATTTGGTGCAGGCCGTCGGGCGCACCCGACGCCGGGGATTTGGTGAGCCGTGGGCGCAGTGACGGAGGCGGTGCACCGCACCAACTTCTGGCACCGTCTGGACGACGGGCGGGTGCAGTGCGACATCTGCCCCCGGGCCTGCCGCCTGCACGAAGGGCAGCGGGGCATGTGCTTCGTGCGGATGTGCCAAGACGGCGAGGTGGTGCTCACTACCTACGGCCGCTCCAGCGGTTTCTGCGTGGATCCCATCGAGAAAAAGCCGCTGAATCACTTCCTGCCAGGCACCTCAATCCTCTCGTTCGGCACGGCAGGCTGCAACCTGGCGTGCAAGTTTTGCCAGAACTGGGACATCAGTAAATCGCGCGAGATTGACACGCTGGCGGATGCCGCCTCGCCCGGCGTCATCGCTCGGGCGGCACGGGAGCTGGGCTGTTCCAGCGTGGCGTTCACGTACAACGACCCGGTGATCTTCCACGAATACGCCATTGACGTAGCGCAGGCATGCCGCGAGGCGGGCATCAAATCGGTGGCGGTCACGGCGGGCTATCAGTGTGCGGCGCCGCGGGAGGAGTTTTACCGCTACATGGACGCGGCCAACGTGGATCTCAAGGCCTTCACCGAGGAGTTCTACTACAAGATCTGCGCGGGTCACCTCGAGCCCGTGCTGGAGACCCTGGAGTACTTGAAGCACGAGACCAGTGTGTGGTTCGAGATCACGACGCTGCTCATCCCGGGCGAGAACGATTCGGACCAGGAGCTGCACGCCGAGTGCCAGTGGATTCTGGAGCACTTGGGGCCGGACGTGCCGCTGCACTTCACCGCGTTCCATCCGGACTGGAAGATGCTGGACAAGCCGCCCACGCCGCCGCGGACGCTCACTCGGGCGCGCCGGATCGCCTTGGAGCACGGTTTGCGCTACGTGTACACCGGGAACGTGCACGACGTGGAGGGCGGCACCACCTACTGCCACGTGTGCCGCGCCCCGCTCATCGTCCGGGACTGGTATTTGCTCAAGGAATGGCACCTGAGCGAGGAGGGGCGGTGCGAGCAGTGCGGGACGCCGTGCGCCGGGGTATTTGCCGGACCGCCGGGCGATTGGGGGCCGCGGCGGATGCCGGTGCGGCTGGCGGATTACGGATAGGCGGCTGGCCGGGGCGCGCGACATTCGGTGCCGGCCGGCATATCTTTGGTACCACGTTCACGGGAAGGGGACTGTAGGTTGTCGCCGTCAGGCATCGGGGGGACTTATGCCGGTGACGGCGAGACTGTCCAAGAAGTTTTACGACACGTTTGGCGAAGAGATTGCCAACGAGCTGGTGGACTGGTTCAACCAGGTGGACGCCACGTACCGCTCTGAGTTTCGGGATCTGTTCGAGACCCATTTCTCCCGCTTCGACGCGAAGGTGGAGCAGCGGGTGGCGGAA
>JBBIUN010000008.1:126785-158521 GCA_037440225.1 Gemmatimonadota bacterium
GAGCAGCGGGTGGCGGAACTCCGGGGGGAGATTCAGGAGCGCCTAGCTCAGTTGGATGCCAAGATCGAGCACCGGGTGGCGGCAGTGAGGAATGAGTTACTGGAGCGGTTCACCGCGCTGGAGGCAAAAGTGGAGCAGCGAACCGCTGAGTTCCGAGCCGAACTGCAGACGGGGCTGCACGGCGTGGAAGTACGGCTGATCCGCTGGATGTTCTTGTTCTGGGTCGGGAGCCTGGGGACCACGATTGCGTTGCTGAAGCTGTAGCGCGGTCGCGCGGGCAGCCGGGCGGGCGGCTCGGGGAGCAGGCCCTAGGCTACGACCTTGTACACCTTGTCGTGGGGCCGCACTCGGGCCACGACCTGGATCCCGATTTCCTGGCCGAGGGCGGCCTGCTCCACCTTGGCGTGCTCGACTTCCATCGAAGTGATCTTCTCGACGAAGTCGGTGGTATGGCCCACGAAGTGCACCTCGTCACCGACCCGCAAGTCGCCGTCGGTGAGCTTCACGATGGCGACGCTGGGCTGCGGGAAAAAGTGGGTCACCGTCCCTACCAGTTGTTCCGCCATCGGTCCCTCCTTGGCCGGCCTCTGTTCCGCCGCGTAAGCTCACGCCATGATAGACCCAGGCCCCTCTACGGCGAGGCCCCTCTCGGCGCTGGCCACGATAGCCGGGCCGCTATAACGCTACAGATAGAATAGGACGCACGGCGGCTCTAGGCCAGATGCTCGGAGTCTGGCTCAGGATCGCTTCACCGACCCCTCGACCCCAAGGCGGCGCCGCGGCCCGGGTTACGGCCTAGTCGGCCCGGAACATGGTCTTGCCACCCACCACCGTTCGGATGATGGGGATGTCCTTGAGCGCTTCCGGGTCCACCTCGTGGGGGTCGGCGCCCAGGACGGTGAAGTCGGCCAGCTTCCCCGGGGTGATGGAACCCTTGAGGTGTTCCTCTTGGGACGCGTAGGCGGCGTTGAGCGTACAGACCGCGAGCGCTTCGTCCACCGTGATGCGCTGGTTGGGTCCCCACTCCCGTCCCCGGAAATCCCGCCGGGTGACCAGACTTTGGAGCGCCATCATGGGCTCGTAGGGCCCGGGCATGTAGTCCGAGGCCGCCGCCACCGGGATGCCGTAGTCCAGGAAGGAGCGGTGGCAGAACATCCAGCGCATTTTGTCCTCGCCGTATTCCGCCCACTTGTCCCCGTGATAATAGATGTACGTGTAGAACGGGGTGGGAATCGCTCCCACCGCCTTGATGCGGCGCAGCAGCTCGGGGTTGACCAGGGAGCAGTGTTCGATGCGGTGGCGGACGTCAGGCTTGGGCCACTGCCGCTGAACCCGCTCGTAGGCCTCGAGCACCATGGCGATCGTGACGTCGCCGTTGGCATGAATGCCGATACGCCAGTCGTTGCGGTGAGCGTCTTCGACGGCCTCGTGGATCTCCTCTTGGGTCATGGTGAGGATGCCGTAGTCGTCGGGGCGGCCCACGTAGGGGGTGCTCATGCGCATGGTCCGTTCCGAGGCCGACCCGTCGGCCGTGTATTTGACGGGCCCGATCCTCAACCACTCGTCACCGAAGCCGGTGCGGATGCCGGCTTGCTTCAGCGTGCGGTAGGTCTCGCCCCGGGGAAAGAAGTACAGGCGGAAGCGCATCTCGCCCGCCTGGTAGGCGTCCTGCAGGGCGATCAGGGCCGCATCGTCGCCGCCGGTCTGGTGGACCGACGTGAGGCCGGCCTTGGTCATCTGTTCGGAAATGAATTTGATGCCGGCTCTGCGGGTGTCCCGGGTGATGGGTTCTCGCTTTCCGACTCGATCGAACACCGCCCGTGCCCGCTCCGCCACCTTGCCCGTGAGCTGGCCTGCTTCACGGTAAAAGCGCCCGTCGGGCGGGTCCGGGGTTTCCGCGGTGACGCCGGCAAGTTGGAAGGCCGCCGAGTTGTACACGCTGGTGTGGCCGCCACGGTGGTTGACGGCCGCGGGGTGATCGGGCACGGCCTGGTCCAGATCCCAGCGAGTGATGGCGCGGTCCAGCTTGGTGTCGTCGTACATGTAGCCGGTGACCCAGTAGCCCGGCGGGGTGCCGGCTGCCTTGCGGCGGAGGGCGGCTTTGACCTGGTCTACGGTCTCGAGGTTCACGTTGACCCCGATCAGTTCCTGGATCCCGCTGGGATGGCAGTGGGCGTCAATGAACCCGGGGGTCACGGTGAGCCCTCCAGCCTCGAACACCTCGGTGCCCGGACCCGCCAGGTTCCGGATGTCGCTCGTGGAGCCGACGGCCAAGAACCGGCCGCTTTTCACCGCAAGGGCCTGAGCCCGGGGCAGGGTCCGGTCCATGGTGTACACTCGGGCGTCGAGCACGACGAGGTCGGCCTTGTCCCCCCGCGGGGTCTGGGCGCGCTCCGGCTCGGGCTTAGGGGCCCGAGGCCAGGGGATGTCGGGCAGGTTGAGCGCTGCCGCTAAGGCCGCACCGGCTTCGAGGAATTGGCGGCGGGAGGACATCGTCGCTCCTCCTTGCTTTGGATGGCGCTCGCTCCACCGCGAGCGGGGTTGCGATCGCGAGGCGGCGGCGCTACTCCACGCTCCGGTCCACCCGAGCACACGCGCGCTCCAGCCTGCCCAGCGCGTCATCCACTTGGTCCTCGGTCACCAGGAGCGACGGGCCCAAGCGGATCACGTGCCCGTGCAGCCCGCCCAGCCCCAGCAAGAGTCGTTCGTCCTTGGCAGCCTCGAGCAAGGCCTTGGCTTTGGCGGGATGCGGGCTCTTGCTCTTTGGGCCCTGCACCAGCTCCATGGCCTGCATCAATCCCATGCCCCGCACCTCGCCGATCCACGGGTAGCGCTGGCCCAGGGCCTCCAAGCCGCGCCGGAGCTGCTGGCCGCGGGCTTTGGCCCTGGCGGGGACGTTCTCCCGGACCATGACCTCGTTGGTGGCGATCCCGGCAGCCATGCACACGGGGTTGCCGCCGAAGGTGGAGATCGTTTTGGCCGTCCAGGCCGCGGCGATTTCCGGCCGGGTGATGGTAGCGCCCACGGGGAAGCCGGAGGCGATGCCCTTGGCCATGACCATGATGTCCGGCTCGACGCCCCAGTGCTCGATGCCGAACCAGTGATCGCCGGTCCGCCCGAAGCCCGTTTGCACTTCGTCGCAAATGAAGAGGCCGCCGTAGCGGTGCACGATGTCCGCCATGCGCTGGAAATAGCCGGGCGGCGGCACGATGTAGCCGCCCACGCCCTGGATGGTCTCGGCTAAGAAGGCTGCGGGCTTGCCGTTGGTGGTGGTCACGATCAGTTCTTCCAGGTCGCGCGCCAGCGCCTCCACGCAGCCGGCATCGCACGGCGAGCGGAAAGGACAGCGGTAGGGGTAGGGCGAGAGCGCATGCTTGATCCCCGGCACCGTGGTGGGAAGGGGGCGCCAGGGGCCGTGGGCCGTCAGGTTGGTGGCCAGCAGGCTGCGGCCGGAGTAGCCGTAGCGGAGGGCGATGATCTCGCTCCGCCCGGTGTAGAGGCAGGCCAGCGCGATGGCGGTCTCGATGGCCTCGGTGCCGCTGTTGGTGAAAAAGGTCTGCTTGAGCTGCCCCGGCGCGATGGCCGCCAGCCGGCGGGCGAGTTCCACCTGGCCTTCGGTGAGGTAGAGGGTCGAGGTGTGCCCCAGGACCCCTACCTGCTCCCGCACCCGCTCCACCACCTCCGGGTGGCAGTGTCCCAGCGCGGTGGTGAGGATCCCGCTGAAGAAGTCCAGGTATTCGCGCCCGTCGGCGTCCCAGACGGCGAGGCCCCGGCCCCGCACCAGCACCAAGGGTTGGGCGTAGTAGGGGGTGAGGCAGGGGAAGAGATACTCGCGCTGGGCGGCGGCGATCGCCTCCGCGTCGGCTCCTGGTGTCAGTACCATCTCGAGATGACCACTCGCTTGTCGGTGTAGAACTCGATGGCGTCGCGCCCCTGGGCCTTGAGGTCGCCATAAAAGGATCCCCGAGAGCCGCCAAACGGAAAGAAGGCCATGGGAGCCACGACCCCGATATTGATGCCGATCATGCTGATCCCGGCCCGGTAGCGGAAGGCCCGCGCGGCGCTCCCGCTGGTCGTGAACAGCGAGATGGCGTTGCCGTAGGGATTGCGGTGGACCAGGTCCAGCGCGTCCTCCAGCGAGCGCGCCCGGGTGAGCCCCGCCACCGGCCCGAAGATCTCTTCGCGTCCGGCCGGCATGTCGGGGGTCACGCCTTCCAGGATACTGGGGCCGATCCAGTGGCCGTGGGGATAGCGCGCGACCCGCGCCCGCCTCCCGTCGAGCAGCAGCGTGGCGCCGTCCCGCTCGCCTCCGGTGACGAAGTCCGCCACGCGCTGGCGGTGCCGCGCCGAGATCAAAGGCCCCAAGTCCACGTCCGGCTCCAGGCCGCACCCCAGCTTGAGCGCGGCGGCCCGCTCGAGCAGCCGGTCACGGATGGGGCGATAGGCCTCGCCCACGCCCACCACGATGCTGCCTGCCAGGCAGCGCTGGCCGGTGGAGCCGTACACCGAAGAGACGATGGCCTCGACCGTGCTGTCGTACTCGGCGTCCGGCAACACGATGATGTGGTTCTTGGCGCCGCCCAAGGCCTGCACGCGTTTGCCCGACGCGGCGGCCCTGGCGTAGACCCAGCGGGCGGTTTCGCTGGCACCCACGAACGACGCGCCTCGGATGTCGGGATGTTCCAGGATCGCCGCGACCGCCTCGCGCCCGCCGTGCACCACGTTCAGCACGCCCGGCGGCAGCCCCGCCTCCATCGCGAGGGCCACGATGTGCTGGTGGGTGAGAGGATCCTGCTCGCTGGGTTTGAGGACCACCGTGTTGCCGGTGGCCACCGCGTAGGGCCAGAACCACAGCGGGATCATCACGGGGAAGTTGTACGGGGTGACGGCGGCAAAGACGCCTAACGGCTGGCGGACGGTCTCGCAGTCTATGCCGCGGGCAACGTCTTCCAGGGTATCGCCCATCATGAGCGCGGGGATGCCGCAGGCGTGCTCCACGTTCTCGATTCCGCGCTGGATTTCCCCCGCCGACTCGGCAAGGGTCTTGCCGTGCTCGCGCGTCAGGCTGATGGCCAGCTCGCGCCGGTGCTGCTCGAGCAGGGCCTTGAGGCGGAAGAGCACGCGGGCGCGCTCGACGGCAGGAGTGGCGCGCCACTCGGGGAAGGCCGCCCGGGCCGCGGCCACCGCGCGGTCCACCTCGGCCCGACCGGAGAGCGGGGCAGCGCCCAGCAGCTCCCCGGTGGCCGGGTCCCGGACCTCGAGCGCGTCCGCCGTCGAAGCAGGCTCCCAGTGGCCGCCGATGAAGTTGGGGATGACCGGGCTCGAGGCGGCGGTCACGGGAGCCGTTCTCCGCGGTCGTCGCCGTTCACGCGGTCGTATCCCCAGGAGGAGCGGGGATCCACCCGCACCAGGCGGGCTTGGCCGTGCTGGTTCACCGTGTCGGCCGGCAAGACCCACAAACGGGCCTCGGGCAGCAGGCCTTCCAACTCGAAGGGCCTCAAGTCGGGTTCGTCCAAGTCCACCGTGACTTCGAGCAGGGCGTCGCCGGGCGGGCCTTCCTGGTCGGCCAGGGGGCGATCGGCGAGCCAGACGCCGGTCACGATCACCTCCTCGCCGGTTCGGGCGTCGCGCAGGCCAAAATCCCACTCGGTGTCGGCGAAGCCCTGTTTCAAAATCTGCCGAGCCTCGCCGATCGAGGTCCGGTGGTAGAAAACGGCTCCCATGAAGCGAGAAACTACACGGCGGGCGCGCGGCCACCAGGGCGAAAGGAGAGGTCGCGACGGAAGGCGAACGGCGGAACCCCGCGCGGGTGGCGAGACCTGGCGGGCCAAACGTGAACGACGAAGCACCGCGCGTTGGGCAAGGCGTGGCGGGCCACCGGTATCGGCCCTGACCGGATATCTTTCGGCCCCGGGGAAGGCGCTGCGCCGGCGGTACCGGCCCCGGTACGCGGCGGGCGGCGGGCGGTGGGTCGCGCCTGCTCGCTGGAGCCTGGGCCTCGGGTTGGCGAACTTGCGGAGGAGAGCCGTGGAGCAACGGAAGCTCGGAACTCAGGGTCTCGAGGTATCGGCCCTCGGTTTGGGCTGCATGGGGATGTCGGACTTCTACAGCCCCGAGGACGATCGCGAATCGGTGGCCACCATTCACCGCGCCCTGGAGTTGGGCATCACGTTCTTGGACACGGCGGACGTGTATGGCCCGTTTACCAACGAGCGGTTGGTGGGGCAGGCCATCAAGGGGCGGCGCGCCCAGGTGGTTTTGGCCACCAAGTTCGGCAACGTTCGCGCGCCGGACGGGAGGTTCTTGGGACAGAACGGGCGGCCGGAGTACGTGCGCGCGGCTTGCGATGCGTCGCTCAAGCGGTTGGGGGTGGACTACATTGACCTCTACTACCAGCACCGGGTGGACCGGAGCGTGCCGATCGAGGAAACGGTGGGGGCGATGGCGGAGTTGGTGCGGCAGGGCAAAGTGCGCTACCTGGGGCTCTCGGAGGCTTCGGCGGCCACGCTCAGGCGGGCGCATCGGGTGCATCCCATTACGGCCTTGCAGACGGAGTATTCCTTGTGGAGTCGCGACGTCGAGGCCGAGATCCTGCCTACCTGTCGAGAGCTGGGGATCGGTTTCGTGGCCTACAGCCCGTTGGGTCGTGGGTTCCTCACCGGCCGGTTCCAGCGTGTCGACGACCTGCCCCCTGGGGACTGGCGGCGGAATCATCCCCGGTTTCAGGGGGAGAACTTCGAGAAGAACTTGGCGCTAGTGGCTCGCGTGCGCGCGATCGCTCAGGAGAAAGGGTGCACGCCGGCGCAGTTGGCCTTGGCGTGGCTGTTGGCCCAGGGGCCGGACATCGTACCCATCCCGGGGACCAAGCGGCGGGTGTATCTGGAGGAGAACGCTAGAGCGGTGGACGTGCGGCTCTCCGCCGAGGACCTCTCGCGCATCAACGAGGTGATGCCGCCGGGTGTGGCGGCGGGGGCGCGCTATCCGGAGTCCGGGATGCGGGCGGTGAACGGGTGAAGGACGTCGGGAGAGAGGTGGTGGACCCGGCGATCCGAACCGAGGGATTGCGCAAGGTCTATCCGTTGCCGGCCGGTGCTCGGGACCCGGCGGCCGGGACGGGTGCCGCTCAGGGGGCGAAGGGGGAACGGGGGGCGGGGCGGGCTGAGGCGCCGGGGATCGTAGCGCTCGACGGGCTGGACCTCGAGATCCGGGCCGGGGAATTCTTTGGGCTCTTGGGGCCCAACGGGGCGGGCAAGACCACGACGATCGGGATTCTCACCACGCGGGTGCGCCCGACCGCGGGGCGGGCGTTCGTGGCGGGGGCGGACGTGGTCCGGGAGGAGGCGGCGGTCAAGCGGCGGATCGGGGTGGTGCCGCAGCGGCCCAATCCGGACCGGGGCCTCACGGTGTTGGAGAACCTGGTGTTCCACGCGGCGTACTTTGGCATCCGGCGGCAGGTGGCCGCGGTGCGGGCGCGGGAGTTGCTCGAGGTGTTGGGGCTCGCGGAGCGCGCTCGGGCCAAGGTGGACGAGTTATCCGGAGGCCAGCAGCAGCGCCTGATGATCGCTCGGGCGCTGATCCACGAGCCCCAGGTGTTGTTCTTGGACGAGCCGACGGTGGGGCTCGATCCCCAGGCGCGCTTGGCTCTGTGGGAGATCCTCAGGCGGCTCCACGCCGAGGGGCGGACCATCGTGATGACCACGCACTATATGGAAGAAGCGGACCGGCTCTGCGAGCGGGTGGCGATCATAGACCGCGGGCGGCTTTTGGCGTTGGACCGCCCGGAGGCGCTCAAGCGGCAGGCCCCGGGCGGTACGCTGATCGAGTTCACCTTCGACGGCGAGGCGGTG
Source organism: Gemmatimonadota bacterium (assembly GCA_037440225.1). GTDB lineage: Bacteria > Gemmatimonadota > Gemmatimonadetes > Gemmatimonadales > GWC2-71-9 > JACPAP01. The sequence continues at coordinate 134,633 of JBBIUN010000008.1, forward strand.
CCGCTGGGCGAGGTGGCTCGCCGGCTGCCGGGGGTGACGCGGGTCGAAGCGAACCGGCACGCACTCCGGGTGTTTGCGGTGCGGGCCGGCGAGGTGATCCCGCCCATGGTGCGCGAGGCGGAGCAGGGGGGGAGGATGATCGTGGACATTCACTTGACGCCGCCCAGTCTCGAAACCTTGTTCGTCTCGCTCACGGGGAGGAAGCTCGAATGAGGTCGCCTGCGGCGGTCGCCGAGCGGGTCTCGCCGGTGCGGGTGTTCGGGGCGTTGCTGCTCCGGGATCTCAGGGTGGCGCAGCGGGAGCTGCCCTATTTCTTGATTCGCACCACGTTGCAGCCGCTGCTCTTCATCGTGGTGTTCGGGTCGGTGCTGCCGCGGATGGGCTTTGTGCAGCGGGGCTACAATGCGGCGTTGCTGCCGGGGATTCTGGCCATCAGTCTGGCCTTTGCCAGCGTGCAATCGGTGGCGCTGCCCATGGTGGCGGATTTCGGCTGGACCAAGGAGATCGAGGATCGCCTGCTGGCCCCGGTGCCGATACGGGTGGTGGCGTTGGAGAAGGTCGCGAGCGGGGTGATCCAGGGCCTGATCGCGGCGCTGTTCGTGCTTCCCATTGCGCGGCTGATCATGGGGCCGATTGCGGCGCTCACGGTCTCCCACGGGGGAGAGCTGGTGGCTGTCACGCTGTTGGGCGCGGCGGCCTTCTCGGTGTTGGGGCTGCTGCTGGGTACGGCGATCAATCCCCAGCAGATCGGGCTCATGTTCAGCATCATCGTGGCGCCGATGATTTTCTTCGGGTGCGCCTACTATCCCTGGGCGGGTCTGGACGCGATGCCGCTGCTCAAGTACGCGGTGTTGATCAATCCGCTGGTGTACGTCTCCGAGGGGATGCGGGCGGTGTTGACGCCGGGGTTGCCGCACATGCACCTGGGGGTGGTGAGCCTGGCGCTCGCGGCCATCACGGCGGCGGGGTGGGTTGCGGGGGCGGCGACGTTCGAGCGGCGGGCGGTGAGCTGAAGCAGGAAGCCTGCGCGCGAAGCGCATCCTCCGACGGCGCTCCCTGTTCCAGCCAGCGCCGAAACGCCGGCGACGAAGCCGCCAACTGCCACTCCTCCCAAATCGCCCGCGCCATGGCGAGGCGCCCTCCGTTGGCAGGCCCGTTGCACTGTCGAGCGAGCCAGCGTTCCAAGCCCTGAGGCTCGGGATTCTCGCGGATCAAGGCTTCGAGGAGCTGGCGCTTGAGGTCGAGCCCCAAGGCGTCGGGCCTGGTGTCCCGCTTGCGGCTCCGCCGCCGGCCCTCCGAGGCGTCGAGCGCGGCCAAGAGCTGCCGGGCGAAGACGGCGGGGCGAAGCGGAGGCCCTCTCACGCCGGCACCACGCGGCAGGCGATGCGGCGGCCGGGTTCCGGCGGCCGGCGGTAGCCGCGCTCTGCGGCCGCGAGATCGAGTTCGACGGTCTCGAGGTCTGCGAGCAACAGGTCCAGCAGCTCGAGCGGCGCCAAGACGGCGATGGCCTTGAGATACTGCCGGCACGAGGCGCAGGTCTCGGCTTTCCTGCTCTCCAGTTGCCCGGCGGCCGCCAGCGCACCCAGCCGGCTGTGGTCGCGCTCGCCGCAAAAGACACAGCAGAGCCACGGTGCGGGCCACGCCGCAGCACACCGGCCGCAGCGCAGCACGCGCTCCCGCTCCACGCCGCGGAGTTCGGCCAGCAGGGGCCAGGCGCCGCAGACGGGGCAGTAGCCGCAGGGCCACTGCTCCGGCACGCGGCCGGCGAACTGGACGGCGCAGGCAACGAGCGCCGGGAGCGCGGCGAGCCGAGCCACCGTGGCCAGCGCGCCCGGCTCCACGCCTTCCGAGCGGGCCACCGCCGCGATGAGACCGGAGTCGGTCTCGATCGCGGCTTGGATCAACCGGCGCGGCGTTTCGCGATCGCGGCCGCGGCGAAACTGCCGCAAGGCCCGCGCAGGAGCGCCCGCGGGCGCGCCTCGCGCAGCCGCACCGGCGAGCCTCGCCAGCAGGTCGGCGAGCAGCTCGAGATCGAGCCCGAGGGTGGCACCGTGGAGCAGCGGGGCCGGCGTAGCAGGCGGTAGTTCCACGGCAACGCGCCCGACCCAGCGCGGCGCGCAGGTTGCGATCTCCCGGAGCATCGCGAGCCAGGCTCGCCACTCCGGATGCCGGCGCTCGAGGTCCTCGAGCCGGCTCGCTACTCCGGACCGAAGACGGGTCGCGGACCGTCGCATCGGGGAAGGGTGGTGGCACACGGGGTGTCGTAATAGGGATCGGCCCCGGCATGGATCTCCACCACGGGTGGGCGGTTGCCGACGTCGGCGCCGGATCCGCCGCCGCGGGTGCGCCGCGCTTCGGGACTGGCACACGCCGCGCCCAGGGCCAGGACACCAGCGGCGCCGGCCAGGGCGCAGCCTCGATACCAGGCAGCCGCGCTTCGGGGCCGGAAGGCCGCTCGGGGGCGGCGCGCTCGATGCTGCCGCGCCGGCTTACGCGCAGCCTTCATGGGAGCACGACCTCCGTACCCGCCACGTGCACCTGCTGGGCGGCGAACACGATCACGACGCGCAAGAGGAAGCTGCCTGCCAGCACCAGCGCGGCGGGCGAGACCGACGCAAGCAGGGCAGGCGTGCGGCGCTCGAGCACGAGCGGCGCCACGATGCCGGCCCCGATCACCCCGCCGAGCAGGACTGCGCCCCAGGCGCCGCGCAAGATCGCAAGCGCGGGCCCCAGGGTGGCGAGGAAGATCACGAGCACGGCGAGTTCCAGCATCAGCGCCGTGCGGTCGAACCGCGCCAGCCAATGCCGCGTGAGTTCCGAGACGCCCCCGGACCAATCGCCCAGCAAGAGCAGGGCGGCGGCCCCGCTCGAGGCCGCAGAGAGGAGGAACACGAGCCCCACCAGATCGGAGTCGGCCCACAGCGGCCGATTGGTGACCGAGAGCAGCACGCCGGTGTAGCCGGCCAAGAAGAAGCCCAAGAGCGAGCCGGCCAGTGCCGTCGCCGCTTGCATGGGGCCCCGGTTGAGCCGCGCGAGCCGCTGCCAAAGGCCCGGCCGCGACTCCGCGATCGAGCCCGCGGCCGCGAGGGCCGCCACCACGCCGAAGCCCAGCACCCCCCACGCCCCCACCGACATGGGTGACCAGGGCTTGAGCATGGGCAGCCCGGTCTTCGACTGCACCAGCATGTGCCAGAATCGCTCCGGGCGGGTGAGGTCCGCCGTGAGCAAGGCGCCGCTCAGCAAGGCGCCGGCCAAGGCGACATAGTGACCCAGTCGCACCACCGGCCGGTCCTCGGCGCGCCCGAAGAGCGCGAGCAGCGAGGAGATCACGAAGGCGCCGCCCGCGATGCCGCCCACGAAGAAATACGTGGCGATGTACCAGCCCCAGTGGGGCGGAGCGGTGAAGAAGGTCTCAGGCATGTTCCTCCTCCACCCGCCGGCGGCGCAACGTGATCCAGGCGATGAGGCCCATGATGACGGCCCCAGCCAGCGAGAAAACCGAACCGGCCAGGAGGCGGCGGCTGGGGAGTTTGGGGTCGCGCGGCAGGCCGTACACTTCCGGCTCGTCCACCAGCAGGTAGAACGCGTTGAGGCCGCCCAGCATGCTCTCGTCCGCCCCGTACAAGCGCGCCCGGGTCTCGCCCAAGGCCCGGAGCTGGTCCAGGCGGGCTTGGGCTTGCTGCTTGAGCCGGCTTACGGGGCCGAACTGAATGGAATCCGTGGGGCACGCCTGGGCGCAGGCGGGCTCGAGTCCCGCCTGCAGGCGATCGTAGCACAGGGTGCATTTCTGCGCCGTGTTCGACGCGGGGTTGATGTCAATGACGCCGAAGGGGCACGCGGCGAGGCAGAGCCGGCAGCCGTTGCACACGTCGGATTGGATGACCACGGTGTCGAACTCGGTGCGGATGATCGCTCCCGTCGGGCAGACTTCGAGACAGCCGGCCTGCACGCAGTGCTTGCACACGTCGCTCATCATGAGCCAGCGGCCGCTCGAGCGGTCCTCGCTGAATTGCTCGATGAACTTGACGTGCCGCCAATTGATCCCGTCGAGGCGGACGGTGTTGTCGTAGCTCAGGCCGCTCATGAGGGTGCGCCCGCCGTTGGTGGCCGGAAGCTGGTTCCACTCCTTGCAGGCCACCTCGCAGGCCTTGCAGCCGATGCAGACCGTGGTGTCGGTAAAGAAGCCCATCGGCTCCGGGCTCATGCGCGCTCCACGTTGCAGACGAAGGCTTTCCCCTCGTGGATGCTGACGTTGGGATCGCCCACCAGGGCGGTCAGCTCATTGACCACGTCGCCCGTCACCACGCCCTGCCAGCCCCAGTGCCACGGCAGGCCGACCTGGTGGAGCACCCGCCCCGCCACGGTGAGCGGGCGCAGGCGCGGGGTGACCAGCGCCTTGGCCCGGATGGCGCCCCGCGGTGTGGTGATCTTGACCCAATCGGTATTGCGGATCCCTTTTTCGGCTGCGAGTTCGGGCGACAGTTCGACGAACAATTCCGGCATGAGCTGCGACAGCCAAGGATTCCACCGGCTCATGGCCCCGGCTAGATAGTGCTCGGTGAGCCGGTAGGTGGTGATCACGTAGGGAAAGCGGGGATCGCCCACGCCCGCCAAGGGGTTGTCCGGCCGGCGCCAGTACTTCATCACCGGGCTGGTTTGCCGCCCGTATAGCGGGTTCTGGACCGGCGATTCGGCGGGCTCGTAATGGGTGGGCAGCGGCCCATCCAGCAACCCGGACGGATTGAACAGCCAGCCCACGCCGTCGGGCTTCATGATGAAGGGCTGGCGCCCCGAGTGGGCATCCAAGCCCAGGCCGTTGGGGTCGGCCGGCGCCCACGGCGGCTTAGTGAGGGGGAAGTCCGGCGTATCGTAGCCCGTCCACTTGCCGTTTTCCCACCAGACCCAGCGCTTGCGCTCGCTCCACGGCCGGCCCTCGGGATCCGCGGAGGCGCGGTTGTACAACACGCGGCGGTTGGCAGGCCAGGCCCATCCCCAGTTGAGGTGCGCCCCCACCACGCCGGGCGGATCGGGCTCCTTGCGCTGGGCCAGGTTGCGGTCCGGGGCCGGGAAGACGCCGCAATAGATCCACGAGGCGCAGGTGGTCGAGCCGTCGTCCTCGAGGTCCGCGAAGCCCGCCAGGTGCTGCTCGGGATGGCCGGTCCGGTAGCCGTTGATCTCGCGCAGCACCTTCCGGATGTCCGGCTCGCCCGGCACCGCGGGGTCTTGCGCTTCGTAATCCCAGACCAGGTTCCGGATGCCCTGGTCGCGCGGCAGCGTGCTTTCGGCATAGAGCCGCTTGAGCCTCAGCCCGAGCTGGTAGGTGAACCAGGGATCGGAGCGGCACTGGCCGGGCGGGAGCGCGGCGCGGAAGTGCCACTGTAGCATGCGCTGCGTGTTGGTGAAGCTCCCCTCGGTTTCGGCCACCTGCGCCGAGGGGAAGAAGAACACCTCGGTGCGGATGTCTTCGGGCTTGAGTTCGCCGGACTCGATTTCCGGGGCGCGATACCAGAAGCTCGCCGTTTCGGTGATGAAGTTGTCCTTGACGACCAGCCAATCCAGCTTCCTCAAGCCCTTGCGCTCCAAGCTGGCGTTGAGCGACGTGGCCGGGTTCTGGCCGATGCAGAGCATGCCCTTGACCCGGCCTTCGGCCATGGCCACGAACATGGCGAGGTGGGAGTGGTCGCCCGAGATCTTGGGGTGCCAGTCGTAGCCGAAATCGTTCTCGGGCCGGGCGGCGTCGCCGTACATGGATTTGAGGTAGGAGACCAGGAACTTCGGCATGTGGGCCCAGTAGCCCGTGGCGCTGGCCTCGCTCGCGAGGTAGTCGCGCAAGGTGGCATGGCGCTTGAGCGCCGAGGGGGCCGGCATGTAGCCGTGGATACTGTGGTAGAGCGTGGGGATGTCGGTCGAGCCCTGGATGGAGGCGTGACCCCGGAGCGCCAGGATGCCGCCTCCCGGCCGGCCGATGTTCCCCAGGAGGAGCTGGAGCAGGGCGCAGCAGCCGATCACCTGCGGGCCGTAGGTGTGCTGGGTCCAACCGACGGCGTAGACCCAGGCGGTGGTGCGATCGGGCCCCGAGTTGGCGAGGACGGTTTCGGCCACCTGGAGAAAGGTCTCTTTGGGGCAGCCGGTCACCCGCTCCACCATCTCCGGCGTGTAGCGGCGGAAGTGGCGCTTGACGATTTGGAGCACGCAGCGGGGATGCTCGAGCGCGGGGTCGCTAAGCGCCGGAGGACGCCTGAGCGACCGCATCAGGTCGTCGAAGCTTCCCCGTGGGGCGCCTCCCGCCGCGGAGGGCGCCGCCGGCCGGGCGGCGCGGGCGTACTGCCAGCTCGAGGGATCGTATTGGCCGGCGAAGGCGTCGAAGGGCCAATCCTTGGGGTTGCCGGTGTACTGCATCAGGCCCGAGAAGGCGCCGTCCAAATCTTCGGTGTCCTGGAAGGCCTGCTCGACGATGGTGGCCGCGTTGGTGTAGTGGGCGACGTATTCCCGGAAGAACGGCTCGCGGTTCCAGCGCTCGCTGTGCAAGACGTAGTTGATGAGGCCGCCCAGGAAGGCGATGTCGGTGCCGGCTCGGACCGGGGCGTACAGATCGGCCATGGCGCTGGTGCGGGTGAACCGGGGGTCCACGTGGACGATCTTGGCGCCGTGCGCGAGCTTGGCCTTCATGGGCCAGCGAAACGCCACGGGATGGCATTCCGCCATGTTGGAGCCTTCGATCACGATGCAGTCGGAGAACTCCAGGTTGCGCGGGTAGAGGGTGGCCGCGCCGCGCCCGAGGCGAGTCCCCAGACCGGGGACGCTAGAGGAGTGTCATATGCGGGCCTGGTTCTCGATGGCCACCACGCCCAAGCCGCGCATCAGCTTCTGCTGGAGGTGGTTCCACTCGTTGTCCAGGGTGGCGCCGCCCAGCGAAAAGATGGCCGTGGTGTGGTTGACCAGGGTCCCGTCGCTCAGGCGTTCGACGAAGGTCTCGTCGCGGGTGCGCTTGACCAGCGCGGCGACGCGGTCCATGGCCCAGTCGAGGTCCACTTCCTCCCATTCAGTGGCCCCCGGCTTGCGATGCAAGACCTTGGTGGCCCGATTGGGATTCTTGTGGAGCTGGTAGATGGCGGCCCCTTTGGGGCAGAGGCAGCCCTCGCTGTGCGGGCTTCTGGGGTCGCCTTCGATGTTGACGATCTCGCCCTCGATGGTGTGGACCAAGGTGGCACAGCCCACCGAACAATAGGGGCAGACGCTGGGTGTGGCCTTGGCGTGCTGGATGCGGAGGGCTTGAGCGCGGGCGCGGGCCGGCTCCAGGCTCAGGCCTAAGCTTGCCAGGCCGCCGATGGTAGCCGACGTCTCGAGGAACGCGCGGCGGGACAGAGCCATAGGGGAACGCTCCGCCAGAGGGACCAGGGCTATGATAGTCCGGAAGGCGGCGAGGGCAAGGGTGAGGGATGGTGCGAGACGGTGTGGGACCGTGGGGCAGGGCGCGGGGTCGAGCCGCAAGCCGATTGCCGGCTCGGGGGCGGGCGTCTAACGTTGCCTGGTGCAACGGCGACGAGGAGGCTCTAGTGAGCGTCAAGTACCTGACCTTGGGATCGGTGGCGCGGCTGGTGGCGTGGTGGGGGATGGCAGCAGGCCCGCTGGTGGCGCAGGAGCGGCTCTCGCCGCTCGCGCGGGAGGTGGACCGGCGGGTCGAGGCGGTGATGCCGAAGGTGATCGCGTGGCGGCGCGACATCCATCAGCATCCGGAACTGTCTTTTGCCGAGGTGCGGACGGCCAAGCTGGTGGCGGATCATCTTCAGGCGCTGGGCTTGGAGGTGCGCACCGGTGTGGGCGGCACGGGTGTGGTCGGGCTGTTGCGGGGTGGCAGGCCGGGCCCGGTGGTGGCGCTCCGGGCGGACCTGGATGCGTTACCCGTCACGGAGCTGGTGGAGCTGCCGTTCAAGTCCACGGTGCGCGCGCCGTACAACGGCCAGGAAGTGGGGGTGATGCACGCCTGCGGCCACGACAACCACGTGGCCATCTTGATGGGTGCCGCCGAGGTATTGGCCGGGGTCCGGCAGCAGTTGCCTGGGACGGTCAAGTTCATCTTCCAGCCTGCCGAAGAGGCGGTGGCGGGTGCCAAGCGGATGATCGAGGATGGCGTCTTGGACGATCCGGCTCCGCAGGCCATCTTTGGGCTCCACGTCTGGCCACGGCCGGTGGGCACGCTGAGTTACCGCGCCGGGGCGATGATGGCGGCCTCCGACGGGCTCCACATCGTGGTCCGCGGCCGCCAGACCCATGGGGCGCTGCCCTGGGGCGGGGTGGATCCGATCGTGGTGGCCTCGCAGATCGTCTTGGCGCTCCAGACCATCCCCAGCCGGCAGCTCGACGTCACCAGGGCCCCGGTCGTGGTGACGGTGGGGCTGATTCAGGGCGGCACGCGGGGGAATATCATCCCGGACAGCGTGGTGATGCAGGGGACGGTGCGCACCTTCGACGAGGCGATGCGGGCCGACGTGAAGGAGCGCATCCGCCGCACGGTGGAGGCCATCGCGCAGAGCGCCGGGGCCAGCGCGAGCGTGGACTTCGGCACGGGCAACAGTCCGGTGACCTCCAACGACCCGGCGCTGGTCGAGCGCATGCTGCCGGTGCTCAAGCGGGTGGCAGGGCCGGACCAGGTGTCGGTGGCGGAACTTTCCATGCCGTCGGAGGATTTTGCGTACTACCTGCAGCGGATTCCCGGCATGTTCTTCTTCTTGGGGGTGACCCCGAGGGACCAAGACCCGCGCACCGCGGCACGCAACCACTCGCCCTATTTCTTTGCCGACGAGGCGGCGCTGCCCGTGGGCGTGCGGGCCATGGCGAGCCTAGCGGTGGAGTATTTGGCGCAAGGCAGCGAGAAACGGTGAGGGACGGTGCGAGCTGAGGAGCGGTCCTTCCGGGCTTTGGGCTTTACGGTTTGCTGGCCTCGGCTGGCCGCATCAACCGCGCTGGCGGCGTTTCTCTCCTGCAGCACCGCCGAAGCGTTCGGCCTAGGAGACTGCCCTCACCACAGCCGGCCGGCGCCGGCGCACTCGCACCCGGCAGCCGCCGGTCATGCCGCTTCGCCAGGCCATCATGTCCCCGTCCCGCCCGAGAGCGGGCAGCACGGTGTCTGCACCTGCCTCGGCTCGTGCAGCAGCGCTTCTGGGTTCTCCGCGCCTGCGAGCGGCCTGCTCTCCGTGGACGTTCCTGTTGGCCGGCGCAGCTACGAGCCCCCGGCGGGCTTCACGCTGCCCCGCGCGCCCTCTCGGTACCGCCTGCCCTTCGCGCACGGCCCGCCTGCCTTCCGCATGAGGTAACCGAGTCGTTGGCTCGCACACCGAGCCATCGCCACAACCGGTAACCTGCAATGGGTGAGGCTCGCCTCGTCCATTGCTCCACCATGCGGAGCAACCGATGCGCATGCACTTCTTCGCGCTCGCCCTCCTGGCGGCGCCTCCCGTAGCAGTGGGCCAGCAATCGGCCGTCCCCGACACGGCTCAGCAGCGTCGGGATTCGCTCACTCGGCGGCCCATCGAGCTAGAGCCGGTCACCATCACGGCCGCCCCGGTGGTTCGCGAGGAGCCGGTCAGTGGGGTGAACGTGTCTCCGGTGCTCCTCCGGCACACCCCGTCCCTCAACTCGTACGACCTGTTGCGGCTGACCGCGGGACTGGAGGTCCATGACCAAGGGCAGGGCCCGGGGTTCGCCTCGGACGCCTCGATCCGGGGGTTCAGCTCGGACCACTCGACCGACATCGCCCTCTGGGTGGACGGCGTGCCCAACAACGAGCCGGTGAACGGCCACGCCGAGGGCTACAACGACTGGAACCTGCTGTTCCCGAACGCGATCGCCGAGGTGGATGTGCTGAAGGGCCCCACCAGCGCCTTGTATGGGAACTTTGCCCTGGCCGGCGTGGTCAACGTCCGCACGCTGGAACGCCTGCGGGGGACCTCGCTCTGGATCGAGCCGGGCTCCTACGGATACGTGGAAGGGGGAGTGCTCACCGGGTACGACCGGGGAGCCGCGGGCGGCGTCTTTGGGGCCCGCCTGGTTCACGAGGCGGGCTGGCGGCCGCACAGCGACTATCTCCTGGGCCAAGGCCATGCGCGCGTGGTGCAGCCTCTGACCGGCGAGGCCACGCTCGATGCCGCGCTGGATCTCTATTCCACCCGATGGGACTCGCCCGGCTTTCTCACCGATAGCGCGTTCCAGGCGCGCGGGTTCGCGTTCGTGGCCGATTCGACCGACGGAGGCTTCAAGCACCGCCTGCAGGAGCGGCTGAGCCTCAGAGTCCTGGTTGCCCCCGCGATCCTCTGGCGGACCACGGTGTACGCGACCCAAGGACGCTGGCAGTTGTATCTCACCATTCCCCCGGAAGGGGGTGCGGGCGAGGGCTCGGGCAGGCAGACCGAGGAGGAAGACCGCCGCTATGGGTTCGGGCTGACCAGCGCGCTCACCTGGCAGCAGGGGCGCTCGCAGGTGACGGCGGGGCTGGAGAGCCGGTGGGACCACTCGAACTTCGAAAACTGGCTCACCACCAGACGGCTGCGGGATTCCGTCCAGATCCTCGTCGCGGCCGGTCAAGCTTCCGGCGCGCTGTTTGTCCAGGGTGTGGAGGACCTGGGTCGCCACCTGCGGATCAGCCTAGGCGGGCGTCTCGACGTCCAAGATACCAGAAGCCGGCCGCGGGGCGAGGCGGCGGTGAGTCATGCCAAGGGGTTGCTTTCACCCAAGGTCGGCGCGCTGTACCATTGGCCGAAGGTCGGCGAGTTCTACGCCAACATCTCCCGCGGGTTCCGGCAAACCGACGGCGTGATCGCGGACCCCTCGCTCCCCTTCATCACCGCCTGGGCCTACGAGGCCGGTGTCAAGGCGGACGGCCGCTATGCGAGGGCCGACCTCGCGGTGTTCCGCATGGACGTGAGCAACGAGCAGACCTTCGATCCGATCACCGCGTCCGCCACCAGCGGCGGAGCCAGCCGCCGGCAGGGAGTGGAAGCCCGGCTGGACGTTCGTGCAGGCCACGCGGTGACGCTGAGCGCTGATTGGACCTTCAACGACGCCAAATACCGGCGGCTCATCACGGAGGACGGCGACACGCTGAGCGGGAGTCGGGTCTTCAACACCGCGCGGTACGTGGGGACGGTGGCACTCGACATCTCGCCACCCGGCGGAGCGTGGCGCGTGCGCGCCAGCTCGAACGTGGTGGGGCCGTACACGCCGTTCGACGAGCCGGGCACCGAACTCGACCCCTATGCCCTCTTCCATCTGTCGGGCAGCCTGAGGCTGGGACCTGCGCAAGTGGAGCTGGGGATGCGCAATCTGTTGGATCGGTCGTACCCGGAAATCCGAGCAGGGGGCTTCGTCAGTCCGGGCCGGCCGAGGACCCTGTTCGTGGGGCTCCGCTACGGGCGTGACGGAGGGTGGTGAATGAGCGCGGCGTAAAACCGCACGTTCTGCGCGTAGCCCTCGACGCTCACCCGCTCGTCCGTGCCGTGCACCCGCTCCGGATCTCCCGGGCCGATGGGCACGGCGCTCAGGCGGTATACGTTGGGCGTGAGCGACGCATAGTAGCGCGAGTCGGTGCCGCCCACCACCAGCCAGGGCACCACGATCGCCCCGGGGACGACGGCACGCACCGCGCGCGCCACCAGGCGGAAGGCCTCGCCGTCCACCGGCGAGATGGGCGAGGGCTCCGTCTTGAAACCCGGCGCGATCTCGACCTGGACCCGAGGATCGCGGATCACCCGCCGCACGTAGGCCACGACACCCGCCACGCTGTCGCCCGGCAGGAGCCGGAAATTGACCACCGCGCGGGCGCTCGAGGGGAGGACGTTCTCCTTGACGCCGGCCTCGAACATGGTGGTGGCGGTGGTGGTCCGGAGCATGGCGTTGCCCGCGGGATTGGCGGCGAACCGGCGCGAGACGAGCCCGCCGAATAGCCAGCGGTTGGCCAGCACCAGCCGCGCGCCGAAGGGCAGTTCCGGAGCCAAGTAGTCGAACATGGCGGCAGTGGGCCCCCGAATGCCGCCGGGCAGGGGATGCTCTTCCAACTCGTCAATGGCCGCGGCCAAGATCCCCACGGCGGTTTGCCGCGGCGGCATGGAGGAGTGGCCGCCCGGGGCCGCAACCCGGAGTTCCAAAGTCAGGTACCCTTTCTCGGCGATGCCCACCAGGGCCACCGGTGCCCGCACGCCCGGCACCAGGCCGCTGGCGACCGCGCCGCCCTCGTCCACCACCAGCTCGGGATGGATGCCCCGTTCCGCCAGGAGCCGGGCGATGGCCGCCGCCCCGCGGGTGCCGCCCACTTCCTCGTCGTGCCCGTAGGCGAGATACACGGTGCGCCGCGGGGCCGCACCCTGGGCCAACAGCAGCTCGATGGCCTCGAGCTGGGCGAGCAGGTTCACCTTGTCGTCCATCGCCCCGCGGCCCCAGACGTAGCCTCCGGCGATCCGCCCCTCGAAGGGAGGATAGGTCCAGGTGGACTCGGTGCCGGCTTCCACCGGAACCACGTCCTGATGGGCCATGAGCACCAGGGGCGCCAGCGTGGAGTCGCTGCCCGCCCAGCGGTAGAGCAGGCTGAAGCCGGCCACCGTCTCGCGGCTCAGCGCGGCATGCACCCGCGGGAACGTGCGCACCAGGTACTGCTGGAAGGCGCGGAATTCGGCCGCGGGGAACTGGGTGGAGTCCTGGTAGGAGATGGTGCGAAACCGGAGCGCGCCGGCCAGCCGCTCCGCCGCCGCTCGCGCGTCCACCGCCAGCGCGGGCGCGGGCTCCACAGCCACTTGCCGAGAGCGGGTGCCCAGGGCCCGCAAGGAAAGGACCGCCGCCAGCACGAGCGCCGCGGCGACGAGCATCAGGACCAGTCGTTTCATGCCAGACCGACCTCGAAAAGAGCAGCGGGTATCGCGCAGGGACCAAGGTCGTGCCGGGGCTGGGATCTCCCGGATCGAGCGGCGCCGGCGCCCACCCTCACTCCGCCACTTGCTGGTGCAGCGTCACCACCTTCGCGATGCGCAACCGCCGCACCCCCGCAGGCAGCCGAATGGTGACCGTCTCGCCTTCCTTGCGGTCCAGCAGGCCGCGCCCCAAGGGCGAGGCCACCGAGATGTGACCGGCGTCCATGTCCATGGCGTCCGGGATCGCCAGCTCGAAGGTCTCGCGCTCCTTGGTGTCTAGGTCCACCACCTCGACCCGCGAGCCCAGCCCGATCCGGTCGGCGGGCACCTTGGAAAGATCGATCCGGGAGAGCTTGGCCAGCCGGCTGCGCAAGTGGCTGAGCCGCGCGTGCACGAACTGCTGGCGCTCCAGGGCCGCCTGGTAGTCGCCGTTCTCCCGCAGGTCGCCCTGCTGAATCGCCTTCTTCAGCGCCTCGGGCAAGAGCACGTTCAGCTCGTGGTTGAGCTGCTCGACCTCGCGCGTGAGCCTAGCTCTGATCTCCTCCAGCATACGCCGTCTATCTCAGGGTCGCATCGTCCTAGGTAGGGTGGCGTCCGATCCCCAGCTATGCTAAGGCCCGACCAGCCCGAACGCCAGCAGGCTCCCCTGGCACCGTCCGGCGCTGCGGCGCCGCCCGCCACCGGCTCGCAGGCCGCCGGCGGTCGCGGCTGCGGCGCGGGCTGGTGAAGCGGTACCAGCGACCGCCGTGGCTGAAGCCGGGCCCCGCTGCTCCACCGAGGCGCGCAGCCACCAGGGCCACTTACCCCCCTTTTTCCAAAACCGATTCATTAACAAGCAGAGCAAGTTCGGCAGCGCTCAGCGCCCGGGCGAGAGCACCTGGCCCGGCTTGGCGCCGGTGTGCTCGCCGCCCAGGATCACCCACTGGCCGTTCACCATCGCGTGAGGGATCCCGACCGGGTACTGGTGGGGCTCCTCGAACGTGGCGCGGTCCGCCACGGTGGCGGGATCGAAGGCCACGAGATCGGCCGCCGCCCCGGGAGCGATGACGCCGCGGCCTTGGAGCTTGAGCCGCGCGGCCGGCATCCCGGTCATCTTGTGGATGGCGGCTTCCAGCGGCATGATCCGGCGCTCGCGGCAGTAGTGACCCAGCACGCGGGGAAACGTGCCGAAGTTGCGAGGATGCGGGGTGCCGCGGGCCAGCGGGCCGGACACCGCGAGCGCGGCGCCGTCGGAACAGATCATGCCGATGGGGTGGGCGAGCAGGCGCTCCACGTCCTCCTCGCTCATGCCGAAGCCGATCATGCCGGCGCGATCGCGGTCCTGCCGCGTGAGTTGGAGCAGCAGGGCATACGGCTCGAGCCCGCGCGCGGCCGCGAGCGCCCCCAGCCGCCGGCCCCGGGCCCAGGCCAGGCTGTCCGAGGCGGTGCTGGAGATCTGGATGGCATCCCAACTTCCCAACTGGTTCACCTTGTCCAGCACCGCCACCCGGATGCGATCCGCCTGCTCCGGGTCCTCGAGCCGAGCCAGGAATTGATCGGTGCCCCCTTCGCGAGCCCAGACCGGGAAGAGGTTGGACAAGCCGGTGGCGTAGGCCACGTAGGGATAGCAGTCGTAGCTCGCGTCGCGGCCGGAGGCCCGGAGCGCCTCGAAGAGTTCCAGCATGGCGGGCGCCTTCCACCAGTTGCGCGCTCCTTGGGCTTTGAGGTGCGAGATGTGCACCGCGCACGATGCCCGCCGGCCCACGTTCAACGCCTCCTCGATGGCCGCCAGCGAGAAGTCATCCTCGTTGCGCAGATGGGTGGCGTAGGGGAGGCCGGTTCCCTGGAGCGGCGAGGCCACGCTGGCCAGCTCCTCGAGGTCCGCGAAAGCTCCCGGCAGGTACTCGAGACCGCTGGACAGCCCGCAGGCTCCGGCGCGCAACGCTTCCCGGACCAGGGCGGCCATGCGCGCGCGCTCCGCGGGGGTGGCAGGCCGGGCGGCCTCGCCCAGGACGGCCGCGCGGATGGTCCCGTGCCCCACCATGCTCGCCACATTGACGGAGGCGCCTTGCCGGCTCAGGCGCTGGAAGAATCCGGCGAGATCGCGGAAATCCAGCTCCACCCCGTAGCGCGACCGATAATCGTCCCGGGTCGCTTCGAACTCGGCGTCGCTCCACGGGCCCACCGAGCGGCCGTCCTGTCCCGCGATCTCGGTGGTGACCCCTTGGCGGATCTTGCTCTGCGCCGCGGGGTCCACCAACAGGATGAGGTCGGTGTGGGAGTGGATATCAATGAACCCGGGCGCCAGCGCGAGGCCTCGCAGGTCCATCACCCGCGCCCCGGACGCCACGAGGTTGGGGCCCACGGCCTCGATGCGCCCGCCCGCCACGGCCACATCGGCTTCCACCGGAGGCCGGCCGGTGCCGTCGTACACCAGCGCCCCTCTGAGCACCCAGTCCGCCGCCTTGAGGCGGGTGCGCCAGCGAGGCATAAGGGCCCAGGCCGGCGCGTGGCCCAGCGCCAGGGCGCTAAGCGCCCATGCCGAGTCCGCGAGAAATGCCCTGCGGTCGAGCGGCCGCGCGCGGCCTCGGGCGCGATGCTCTGCTGCCGGCCTCACCGCTCCGCGCCCGCTTGCCGCGCGGCCTTCCACCCCGTCCAGCCCGGCCCGCGCACGATCCGCCCGGGTGTGGCGCCGGTGTGCTCGCCGTGCTCGAGCACCGGCACGCCGTTGACGAAGACGTGCACCACGCCGGTGGCGTACTGCTGCGGCTGCTCGAAGGTGGCGTGATCCTGGATGGAGTCCGGGTTGAACACCACCACGTCGGCGTAGTAGCCCGGGGCCAGCCGGCCGCGCCGCTGGATCTTGAGATGCGCGGCGGGGAGCGAGGTGAGCCGCCGGATCGCTTCTTTCAAGGGAATAACCCTCTCGTCCCGCACGTACTTCCCCAGCAGCCTGGCGAAGTTGCCGTACGCTCTGGGGTGCGGGCTGGACTTGAGGAACGGGCCTTCGGGCGCCTGGGAGGCCGCATCCGAGCCGAAGGCCACCCAGTCCTTGGCCATCTGCTTCTTGAGATTGTCCTCCGACATCAGGAAGTAGGCCACCTCCACCCGGCTGCCGTCCTGGACCACCAGATCCATGGCGGTCTCTTCGGGCGACTTCCCCCGCGCCCGCGCCACCTCGCCCAGGGTCTTGCCGGTGAGCGGCTTCAGCGAATCGGTCTTGAATCCCAAGAGCAGCACCCGATCCGGCGAGCCGGCGCCCAAGTAGAGATTCTCCCAGCGATCGGTTGGCGTGCGCATCTCGCGGGCGACGCGGCGGCGGATGGCGGGATCCCGGAGTCGCTGAATCCAGGCCCTGAGGCCGCCTTCCTGGACCCAGGGCGGCATGGCGGCATCCAACCCCGTGGCGCCGGCCGTGTAGGTGTACATGTCGGCTCCGATCTCGAGCCCTTGGGCCCGTGCCGAATCAATCTTCTGCAGGGCGAGGTCCATCTTGGGCCAGTTGGCTTCCCCGGCCGCCTTGAGGTGATAAATCTCGGCGGGGATGCCGGCTTCGCGGGCGATGCGGATGGTTTCGTCAATGGCCTCCAGCAGCCGGTTGCCCTCGCTCCGCATGTGGGCGGCGTAGATGCCGCCGGCTCGGGCTGCGACCTTGGCCAGCGCGATCAGCTCCTCCGTCCGGGCGAAGGTGGCCGGCGCGTAGATCAGCGCCGTGGTGACGCCGAGCGCGCCTTCCGCCATGGCCTGGCGCACCAGCTCCTGCATGCGCCCCAGTTCTTCCGGCGTGGGCGGGCGGTTGGCGTAGCCGATCTCGTGCACCCGCACGGTGGAGGCGCCCACGAAGGAGGCCACGTTGGTGGCGATCCCCCGCTGCGCTAGGAAATCCAGATACTCGCCCAGTGTGGTCCAGGGGATGGGAAACTTGATGTCGCCCTGCTGCTCCAAGGCGTCCTGTTTCATGGCACCGTTGAGCGGTCCCATGGACTCTTCGCCCAGCACTTCGAGCGTGACCCCCTGGCGAATGTCGCTCTGGGAGCGCGGGTCTTGGATCAGGGAGACTTCCGAGTGGCTGAGCAGGTTGATGAACCCGGGCGCGACGGCGAGCCCTTTGGCCTCGATCTCCACCCGGCCGCGGCCCTGGACCTGGCCCAGCGCGGCGATGGTATCGCCCGCGATGGCGAGGTCGCCTACGATCGGATCGGCCCCGCTGCCGTCGTACAGGGTGCCGTGGCGGATCACCACGTCGTAGCGGGGGGTGCAGGCTGCCGCCAGCGCCAGGGAGAGCCCCAGGGCGGCGCGCCGGGCGCGGGACTTGGCTATCAGGAATACCGTTCGCATGGGAGATCAATCCTGTTGCCGTGAGCGTCCAGCAGAATACCGAATGATCCATCTGGCAACCGCCCGCGCTCGGGAGTCAGTCTCTGGAATCCGAGCCACCCGAGCTTACGGCCACCTTGGCGCAACTTCCGGTTTTCCCAGATCGTCGCTGCGATGCGGTAATTCTGCGTGGGATACTGCCCCGGCGAGGTCATCGCCAGCACCGGTTTGAACAACGCCATGTGGTCCGGGCCTTGTAACTCGGGAAACCGGGCAATGGAGTCTCGCTCCATCTCGCGGAGCGACTGGCGGAACGACTTCGCGGTTTCGAGGATGATATCCCCTCCGGCCTCGGTGATCTGCCTCAGCGCGTCCTTCGTAATGCCGGTGAGGGAGAGGGCCGGCTCGGCCGTGGAAATCGTCCCACGGCCCCGCGCACGCGGGATGGCGACAGCTGCCGCCGCGGCAAGCAGCGGGAGCCTCACGCCGGATTCTTCGTCGCCTTCTGCGTTGGGTCGTCCCGCGAGCAGGGCTGCTCGCGCGAGCCCACCAGGCATTAGCTGGTCGTAGAACTCTCGGAGGAACTCGTTGATTCGCTCGCGGACGGCTCGGGGGTCTTCGCCGGTGGCGTTCCCTGCCTGTTGAGAGGCCGCCCCAGTGTCGGTAGCGAGAAGACTAGCGACCCGCCTAATAATTTCTCGGCCTCTTCCTTCGAGATGTCGGAGATACGCAGCAGCGCCATCGAAGCAGTCTCCTTACGAAACTGTGGTACTACGTCGGTGGTTCCCATTAGTGTCCCGAATGGCCTGGTTCAAGAGCGCGCGGTACTCGTCTTCCGGGATGCCAGAGAAATTGTGGAAGACCGGACACCCAAGAATCTGCTCATCGCCAGGCCGGAGACCCCAGAAATCGCTCCCCAATATGGCCGAGTTGCTGACGAAAGTCGAGCCCTCGTTCAGGGGGGCGAACTTCGGGTCGGACTTAATCTGCTTCACGAGCGTGGGCCGTGCCGGCAGTGGGCCGGGATACCTATCCGGCCCTCGTACTGCTTGCGGTACCGCTTAGCCCGCAGTACCCGCTTGCAGACGGGGCATAGCACGTTGAGGCCCGAGGGACTCAGATAGGACCGTCGGAACAACAGCACCCCTCCGCCGGGGCACAGTCGTCGCTTGCGTCGTGTCATGCGACCTCCTCCACGTTAACGGCCAACGATCGCGGCGCCGGCTGCAGGGCCTGGGCAGCCTGCTGGCTCGAACGCAGCGCAGGGATAATCACGTTCACGCGATCTATGCAGCCCAGGGCATGGGGTTGCGTGATAGGGGTCTCGACGCGGTACCGGTGCGCCCTGATCTCCTCGTGCCCGGTGCGGGGGCCGGTGTCGCGGGCTCGAGGTGAAAGCGGGAGCGAAGGCTCGAGGAGGCATACTTGGCGGACCCAAGGGCACGGCCTGCCGGCCTCGAGGTGCTAGCGGGCGCCGGCGGCCCGCAAGATGACGCAGCAGCCGTCCGGCTGGGGCTTGAGCAGGGCGCTGCGCTCGCCCAATCCCAAGCCCCGCATCAGGCCTTTCATCAGGGCCAGGTTCATGCCGCAGATCAACTGGCGGTGTTCCCGGGCCACCGTATCGAAGGGGCAGTTGCGGAGCCGGATCCAGCCTTTGGGCTCGTGCAGCGGCTCGAAGCCGTGGGCCCGGAGGACGTCTTCCGCCCGAGCGAGCAGGCGGGCGCGGCCGGCGCGAGGTCCGGCCTGCTCGCGGGCGCTCTTACCGAGGGCCAGGCCAAACGCCCGGGCGGCCTCGTCGGCCGCCTTGAGGGGGCTCGCCTTCCGCGCGCGAGCGCGCTGGATGGCTTGCGCCAGGAGGTTCGCGGCCAGTTCGTACCGGCGCGCCGGCAGGGAGACCGTAAGCTCGGCCGGGGAGCGCCGGTACAGCTTGGCGGGCCGGCCGGCACCCGGACCCTGGCGGCCCGTCAGGCGCCGGAACTCGGCTTGGAGCAGGCCCGCGGCCAGCAGCTTGTCGAGGTGAAACGCGGCCAGCGGCCGGGAGATCCCCAGGGCGCGCGCCGCCTGCTCGCGGCTGACCGGCCCCGGCTGGCTGGCAACGTAGTGATAGAGGTCGCGGCGCGTGGGATCGGCCAGCGTGGCGAGGCGGGAAAGGTTGTGGTCCCATCCCGAGGGGGATCTCTGGCGCCGGCGGCTTGGGCGTGGGTTCAGCGTGATCCTCGCCGTTCGATGTGCCAAGGAAGATAGCATCGCTCCTCGGTTCGCCAACCCCGAGGCCCCGGGGCGCCGGCGGGAGCGGATGCCCCGGGCCCTCAGTCGAACCGCAGCGTCTCGCCGTAGCCGGCCCGCACGATCTTCTCCGGCCAGCGCTGCTCGAACCATCCCACTTGCTGGGTGTGGACCGGCAGGATCTTCTCCGGTGCGATGGTCTCGATCACCCATTCCATGCCCGGTCCGTCAATGTGGCCCGAAGAGTGATACGGGCCTTTTTCGGCGCCGGGCAGGCCGCCCACTTTTCTCAAGCCGAAGTAGTCCAGCCAGTGCGCCAAGCGGTCCTGGTCGAAGCGCCGCTCCTCGTCGCGGGCCTCGGAGGCGGAATAGATGTACGTCCCGCCCTGGGGCTCCAAGTCAACCAGGATGCCCAGGTCCCAGTAGGACAGGCAAAGCAGGTAGTCCCCGGGGGCGCGCCGGATGGCGGCCGCATCGGCCAGGTGGGGCCCCAGGGCGTCGAGGAGGTCCCGCTCCCAGGACAAGAGCGAGGCCTTGGGAGCCTTGAGGATCGCCGGTCCCTCCTCGCCGGGCGCCGGAATCTTGGGGTCCACCAGGTGCATGGCTTGCAAGAGGTAGGCGTCCTTGAAGGTGACCACCAGCCGGCGGCCGAGTTGCTGCGCGATGTCCCAGAAGGTGCGCAGGCGTTCGATGTTCCGGGCCGAGAAGTCGGCGATCACGAGGCCCGGCTCGGCGCGGGCCGCTTCCAGCGCCGCCTGCTCCACCGCGGGTTCTTCGATCGCGGGCTGCCGGTCGAGGTTGGTGCCCTCGGCGATGAGCAGGGCGGGCTTGAGCGCGCCGAGTTCGCGGGCAAACCGTTCGGTGCGGGCTCGGGAGAACCCGTGCCGCCTGAGGTCGCCGGTGTAGCCGATCCAGCCCATGCCGGTGCGGATGGCGAAGGCGCCCGAGCCCGGGATCGAGTGATCCACGCGCCAGAAGCGGAGCCCCACGGCGTCCAGCGGTGCTGGGCTGATGGGGGCGGGCTCCAGATGGGTGCGCGATCCCGGGTGGCTCGCGAAGAACGGCTCGAGCGCCGCCAGCGCACTGCGGGTGGTCTCGTCGCTCTCGCACAGCGCGACCGGCCGGCCGATCCGAAAGCCGGCCACGGTCTTCAAGGTCCGATCCGGGGTGCGCTGCTTGGGGGCCACGTAGCTCGCCTCGCCCAGCCCCAAGTCCTGCATGCCCTTGTTGATCACGGCGGTCATGAGCCCGGTGAAGACCGGAGTCTCCGGTTTCAGATAGCCGATCGCGCCGCTGTGGTCCTGGTGGGCGTGGCTCAACAGGACGCCGTCCAGGTGTTCGACCCGGCGGTAGAGGGGCTGCCGGCGGTAGGGCTGCCAGAGGTCGGGCGCGCCGAGCGCGAGGTCGTCGCGATAGATCCCTTCCAGGGGCGGCAAGAGCCCCAGGCGCAGGTGGTCCTTGAGGCCCAGCGCCTCGCGCGGTTTCAGGTACTCGTCGAAGAAGTATCCCCATCGCGCGAAGCTGGTGCCGAAATCCAGGAACCAGGTGTGCTGTCCGGTTTCCAGCAGGATCTTGTTCCCGCCGACCTCGCCGGTCTGGGGATCGGAGCCGCCGGCTCCGCCATAGACCGTGATCGCGATCCTGGGCTTCACCGCTCGGGCGCCTCCCGGTTTGCATCTCCCGCGCTGGTTTTACGCTACGGCACGGCGCCGCACCGAGCAACCGGATCGCATGGGAGCCGCGGTTGCACGCTGGCGCGCTGCTTGAGGTTACGGCGCCGGGCGGGTTCGGGCTCCGGCGCGGCGCCGGCGTGGCGGTATCCAAGCAAGGCAAGAGCGATTCGCCCGAGTCAAGCCGGTTGGGGCTACGATGCGGCGCCGGCGTGGGGGTAGGCCGGATCCCGAGCAGATCGTGCCACTGCCACAGGCTCAGGCTACGGCGTGCCGCACCGCGTGGCGGTAGGCTGGCGGTTCGAGCACTTCCGCATCGGGACCGAATTCCAGCACGCGGCGGACCAGCCAATCCACGCTGCTGGCCCGGAAGGTGACGATGACCGATCCGTCGGCCTCGAGGTGGGCGTCCGGGTAGCGTTCCCGGGCCCACCGCGCGGCGGGGCCCACGCAGCGCACCCGGACCGCGTCCAGGCCGGCGCCGCCCCGGAACAGGTGGGTCGGATCGCGCACCGGTTGGAAATCCTGCCGGAACTCGAAAGTCCGCGCGGCGATCAGGGCGTCAATGACCCGTTCCAGGCGGAAGGTCCGCCAGGCGCCGAGTTCCGGGGACCAGGCGATGAGGTAGGTGCGCCCCCGCCAGCTCACCAGTTGGTGGGGTTGGACCACCCAGTGCCGGCCGGCGCGTTCGCCCTCGGCGGTGTAGAGCAGCTCCAGCTCCCGCCGGGTGGCGATGGCCTCCCGGACCATGGGCTCGCGGTCCACCGCGGCCGTGCCCACGGCGACGGCGGGCGCAGCCGGCGCGGCGACGAGCAGCGGCTTCAGTTTCTCGAGCACGGCCTCGCCCTCGGGGTCCATGGCCAGGGCCAGCTTCAGGGCCAGCAGCTCTTCGGGCGAGAGCCGGATGGGCCGGCGGAAGGGCCCGGCGGAGGAGATGGCGATGCGGCGTTCCTGCTGCCAGACGCTCAAGGACAAGAGCCAGTCGGCGTCGGCGTGGTCGCCGAGGAGGGTGAGCGTTCTCAGGTCTTGGGCGATGTCGGTGGGGGTGACGCCGAAGGAGGCGGCCAGGGCCTCCACGGTCGCGGCTTCGGCCCCTTGGCGCTCGCGGCGGCTCAGTTCGGCCACCAGGGAGACGATGCGCGAGAGTCGCTGGGCGGCGGCGTCAGGCATGGTCGTTTTGGTAGAGGGCTGCCACCTGGCGCTTGAGGGCGGCGAGTTCCTCGGCCGCGGCTTGGGGCTCGAGCACGCTCGCCTGGTCGCGGAGCGAGAGGAGCCAGCGGAGCAGGGCGGCGCGGTCTCGGGTATCGAACTCCAGGATGGCGCCGCCGTCCTCCAGCAGGGGGTCCACGGGGCGGCCCAGGCGGCGGTTCAGGACCCAACGGCTTACGGGGAAGGCGAAGCGGACCCGGACGGTGGCGGCGGGCCCGGTTCCCAGTTCCCAGGGGGCGCGGCCCAGGTAGGAGCGGACGTCGAAGTCCGGGGGGACGCTGAAGCGGGGCTCGCCTTCCAAGGGTTGGACCGATCGCATGCGGTCCAGGCGGTAGACGTGCAGGGCGGAGGCGGTGCGGGCGCGGGCCACGCAGTACCAGCGGCTCCACTGGAAGAACAGGCCGTAGGGTTCGATGATGTCGTCTTCCTCGCGGTCGCGCGTCATGGAGTAATAGTGGCAGGCGACGGGGATGCGGTCCATCAGGGCGTGCTGCAGCACTTCGAGGGCGGCGCGGCCGGCCTCCGGGAGGGGAGCGGCGAGCACGGACTCGGCGGCGCCGGCGTCGAGCGGCAGGTCGAAGGCCAGCTTGCGGCGGAGGGCTTGGGCTGCGGCGGCCAGGGCGATCTCGTGGCGGGCGGCCAGGCGCCGGGTGGCGCGATCCAGCACGCGGAGGTCTTCTTCGCTCAGGGCGACCTGGGGGAGGCCGGGGTAGGGGTGCTCGGCGGGTTGGGAGGCGGACAGGAGTTCGAAGTAGGGCAGGTAGAAGCCTGAGGGGCGCAGCCGGTAGCCCTGTTGCGGTTCGTCGCCGGTGGCCCCGGGCAGGGGCACGGTTTCGATCTCGATGCCGAGCCGTCGCAGTTCGTCTTTGTCGCGTTCGAACTTGCGCCGGGCGGACTCGCCGGCGCCGGCGCGGTCTGGGCGGCGCGGCAAGTAGCCCCGCACGTGCCGGTAGATCTCTTCCCGGGAAACCGGGAAGCGATGGCTCAGGAGGTAGGCGATCAGGTCCAGCCAGCGGGCGGTCTTGGAGGTGCTCGGGTGCATTGCGCGATTTTCAAAATAGGGCGCCTGCCCCGGGGAACTAGGGGGAAGGGGCGGGGGCTCATGCAGCCCAATATGGTGGAGGAGTGAGACACCGGGTGCGAGGCGGGTCGCAGCCGCCGGGGAGCGGCTTGGGTTGGGGTCAGCTCTCTTCCATCTGGTCGCTGCGCACGAGCTTGAGGTACCACGGGTGGCCTGCCGGGCGGTAGGGTGGTGGGTCCAGGCGGCAGGCGATCACCGACGGGGTTGGCGGCAGCAGGCGGAGGTGCCGGTCGGGGGCCGGCTTGGGTTCTTGCCCGGGCGGGGGCGTATGGGGCGCGTTCACAGCGAGTCCGAACTCTCGGAGGAATCGGGTGATTGGTTGTGCGGCGGCTGCTGCTTCGCCTCCGAGGGGGCCTCCGGCTGGTTCTCGGCGTCTTCCTTGGAGAGCGTGTCGGTGCGCACGAGGGCCATCGGGATATTCTCCTAGGTAGAAGGTTTGCGCGCGCCAGGGGTTTCGAGCGGAGGTCCGACGCCGCTCGTCCAGCGGCGCGGGATAGTCGTTCTGAGGCGC
>JBBIUN010000009.1:0-52530 GCA_037440225.1 Gemmatimonadota bacterium
GCGGCCGGCGTGCGCGGCCCCGGCTCGCGCGTGACCAACAGGCGGGCCTGCATGGTGGGATGCAGTTTGCAACCGTAGGCCCACTCTCCCGGCCTGAGCGGGACGTAACGAGCGCTATCTCCTCGTGCCAGGATGCCGGTATCCCAGGCGTCGCTTCCTTGGGCCGTGGCGGTGTGCAAGACGAGGTCGCGATTGATCCAAACGATGGTGTCTCTCGGGGCGGCCTCCAGCACCGCCGGCTGGAACCCCATGCCCCGGATGGCGACCACGTGCCGTTGGGGGAGGGCCGGCCTCCCGGCAGGCGGAAAGGCCCCCGCTGCCAGGAGACCCGCCGCGAGGCAGGCCAGCGCATTCCGGGATCGGTTCCGCCGGCGCTGGGCGCGGGCGATCACTTCCCCGTCTCCAGGGCGCTCCGTAGGCGCTTGGCGTGCTCCAAGTGCGCCGCGACCGCCGGCCGCACCTCCAGCAGCAGCTTCTTAAGGTCAGCGTTGTCTGTGGTGGGGATCAAGAGCTTATCCAAGGCGTCCAGCACCGCTTGGTGATAGGTCACCTCGCGATCCAGGTAGGCCCGATCGAACGCGCTGCCCCTCAAGGACTCCAGCGCGGTGCGGGCCTCGGCGGCCCCCTTGGCCAGGGACTGACTGACCGAGTTGTCGGCCGGGGCGAGGTGCAGCCGCTCGGCCAGGGCCGCGGCCTGGCTGTTCACGGCGGTATGGTCCCGGATCATCGTGCCCGCGAACTCCCGCACCGCCTGGTTCTGGGTGCGCGTTTGCGCGAAGCGGGCGAGTTCGACGTCAATGGTGTTGGCGGTCACGGCCACATGGGCGACTTCGGCGTCGGAGAGGTCGGGTGGCGGAGCCTGGGCGGCGAGCACGCCTGGCGCCGTCAACCCGGCCAGGAATGCGAGCAGACGATGGGCGGACATGTTCTCCTCCTTGGGCGCGAGTTGTAAAACCAATATTTGCTAATTGTACATAACGGGCCGCCGGTGGCGCTGTCAAGTCCGCAGCCCGGAGATGGGGAATCCCGGAAGCCCCGGCATGCATCGCGGCTCGAAGCGCTCGGGGGTCTCCGGGGCGCCGGCACCCGCTCGCAGGGGATGTCAGTGGATGCGTGCTGCCCCTCGGCTCGCGGGGGATGTCAGCGGACGCTCCCCGCGGTCCTCGAACTCCGGCAGCTTGCCGCACCCCGGACCGCGGCCTCTGGGAAAGTGCCTCGAAAGCGTGGCATCCCGTGCCGACCGCCGCGTGCGCTTGAGGAAGAGCATCGTCCCCTGCGGAGGCAACCGGGGATCAGGTTTCCGCCGCGGCCGGCGGTGGCGCCAGCGGAGCAACGTGTGCGTTGCGGGGCAGCTAGCGGAGCAGCTTGTGCCTTGCGGGGTACCTAGATAGGTAGGGTGAATCCTGGCGGCGGCCCTCAACCCGGTGGAGGCCATGATGCGAGCGCGTGCGGCGGTGCCGCTCACCGCAGCCCTGCTGGTCGGGGCGTGCAGCGTCTTGGGGCGCTGGTTCGGCGGCGGGCCGAACCCAAACGAGGAGCCGGCCCCGGACCCGGTCCTCACGCTCCACGTCCAGAACCAGAACTTCTACGACGCCACGATCTACGCGATTGCCCGCAGCGGCGAGCGCCAGCGGCTCGGGGTGGTGACCGGCAACAACGAAGGGACCTTCACCTTTCGCTGGCTCCACGAAGAGGTCCGGGTGCTGATTCAGTTGCTGGCCGGAGGTTCCAAGGTGACGGAGCCCATCCTGGTGAGCCCGGGCGATTCCTTGGAGCTGATCATTCAGCCCGATTTGCACTTGAAGATCCCGTAAGCGGCGGGCGGCCCGACCGCACGGTGCAACCTGGGCTAGAGCCTGCTCAGGAGCCTCGTGATGGCGCGCACCCCGCCGGAGGTGGCGTAGGCGATGTGCCCCTTTGGATCCACCAGATAGACCAAGCGCGGGTGCGTGATGTCGCCGGTCTGGGGGTCGCGCGCCCGGGGGACCTGCCAGGCGTCGAGCACAGCCTCCACCGCCGCCGGAGGCCCGCTCGCCACCAGTTCGTCCGCGCCGAGCTGCCACTGGCGTGCCATGGCGGGCAGGCGAGCCGGGGTGTCGCGCAGCGGATCCAACGTGACGATCACCGCCACCGTGCCGGGGACGGCCCGGCGGGCGGCCAGCACGTCGTGGACGATCACGGGGCAGACCGTCTGGCAGTGGGCGTAGGCAAAGGTCACCAGGACCGGCCGGCCCCGGAACGCGTCGATCGTGAGGGCCCGGCCGTGCTGGTCCCAGAGGTCCAAGCGCGGTGCCGGGCGGTCGAGCCGGGGGTAGGTAGGCGGGGGATCGTCTTCGGCGGCAATCGGGTTGCTCCGCTCCGCCGCCCCCGCCACGCGAATGCCGGCGGCTCCCAGGCCCACCAGCAGCGAGCCGCCGGCGAGTACCAGGGCGGCCCGCCCCGGCAGGCCTCGGGCGAGCCGGCCGAGCCCGCTCCGCAAGGTGTCGCCAAAGGCGAGGAACAGGATGCCCAGCATGAGCCCGGGTTGCACGGTGAGCACCAACCAGCCGGCGACATCCGGCAGGCCGCTCGAGGTGCTCCCGAAGCAGACGGCCCGGGTCCGAGCCAGCCACAGCGGGGCATCGGCGGGGAGCGGCCACAGCGCCAGGGCCCAGAGCGCCGCGGTCCAGCCCAGCACGGCGGCCAGGGCACCCAGCGCGGCCGCTTCCCGCCCTCTCGACCTGCTAGCCGATCCGCCAGACAAAGGACAAGAGCTTCCAGTTGACGAAGTAGTACAGCACGAACGCCGCCAGGAACACGAATACCAGCACCAAGGTGCCGGGCGTCTGGGCGCCGGCGTGCTTCTCTTCCGCCTCCGCCGCGGCGGCAGGCGGGATCGGGCCCGGCGGGTTGGTGATGCCGGGCGGTAGGCCGTACCAGCTCATGCTTTCCTCCCTGCCCATTCCAGCGGTTTGCCGAAGAACACCGACCACACGGTGACCACGATGTAGATGGCTCCGCCCACGGCGGCGAGCAGGCCTCCGATCGCCATGATGCCGATGATGAGGTCCACGGCGGGCGAGAACTGCACGTCGAAGGGCGCCTGCGAGAACGAAATGTCCCAGTGCCGCCGGGGCACGCCAAAGGTGCCCGCAAAGGTCATGGCCACCGAGAAGATCAGCATGCCCAGCGCGAAGAGATAGGGCTGGATCTTGGCCAGCGGCCAGAAGGCCACCTGCTTGCGGAAGATCAAGGGAATCACGTAGTAGGTGAGCCCCATGAAGGCCAGCGCGGTCCCGGCGACCACGGTGGCGTGGAAGTGTCCCGGCACGCGGAGCGTGTTGTGGGCGATGATGTTGATCTGTTCGGTCCCGAAGGTGACGCCCGTAATCCCGCCCACGAAGCCAAAGATGATGATCGAGAAGATCAGGGCGGCGAAAGCCGGATCTCCCCAGGGCGCCCGGCGCAGCCATTCGAAGAGGCCCTTGGTGAGGCCCCGCACCCGCTGTCCCAGCTCGACGCCGGCCGGCACGGTGAAGCCGTGAATCATGCTGGCCAGGACGGCCAAGTACATGGCGTAGCTGGTGTTCCAGACCTTCCACTCAGGACCGAACCCGGGGTCCACCAGGAGGTGGTGGGCCGACGCCATGGAAATGAACAGCACGTAGAGCACGAAGGCCGTGCGGCTGATCTTTTCGTTCAACACCACGCTGCCCACGGTGAGCGCGCCCAGCAGATACCACACGGAGACCATGGCGGCCACGTTGATCTGTTGGGAGGAATGCCCCAGGCCCCACCAAATGAGCCGGTAGAACTCGGCGTCCACGCTCTTGATCAGGCCGAGCGACCAGAGATAGGTGGGAAGGTAGATCGCCGCCCCATGGCCCAGCGTGATCACCGCGATGATGGCGGCAGTGGCGGCACCGAAGGTGACCAGAGGCACCGAGCCGGTATAGGTCTTCTCCCGCTTGGCGACCACCAGCGTGGCAAAGAAGATGCCCACCACCAGCAACGCGCCGACGGCAAACAGGATGACGCCCAGATAATACCAGGAATTGGCCTTGAGGGGCGCGTACGACGTGAAGAGCACATCCGCCTTGCCGGCGAACATGTTCCATTCGACCATCAGCGCGCCGATCACCATGAGCCAGAACGAGCCCCACGCCAGGCGCGGGGTCGCCACTCGGCTGTTGAGCAGCACCGCGCTGGCGAAGTAGAGGATCGCCATCTCGAAGAACAGGATGAAGAAAATCAGCATCGTCATCCCGTGGATGGTGAGCAGGCGATAGAACCACGTGGCCGGCAGCAGGTGCACCACCTGCCAGCGGGTGAGCAGCACCAAGACCGCGGCGATCCCACCGATGAGCAGCGCCACCGTCGCGGCCACCGCGTTCGCCTTGATCAAGCCGTCCGCCTGAGCGTGCACCTGGAGGCCCGTCACCGGGCAGGTCCGGAAGCTCGTGTTCATGGCGTTCCTCCCGAGCCGGCCGCGCCGGCGGCTGCGGTGTCCACCACGATGACCCGGCCCACCATCAGGTGGTGGCCGATGCCGCAGAACTCGTTGCAGATGATCCGGAAGTCCCCGGCCTCGGTGGGGGTCACCCGCAGGCCGTAATCATAGCCCGGAACGACCTGGAAGTTGACGTTCAGCGGCCAGAGGCTGAACCCGTGGTTCAGATCCAGCGAGGAGAGGTGCAAGGTGTACTGCACGCCTTTGTGGAGCCGGAGAATGGGTCGCCAGGACCACATCATGGCGACCAGGTAGATGTCGCTGCCCGCCGGCGGCTCCACGATCGGAATCCCGTTTTCGCTGCCGACCTGATACGTGTTGATGAACTCCTGCGCCCGCGCCATGAAGGCCTGCGGGTTGACCTTGTGGCGGATCCCCGAGGGATTCTGGCCGCCGCGCAGATGCCAGAAAGGCATCATGGCGAACAGCACCAGGCACCACCCGAAGGCCACCGCAACCCAGAGCTTTTCGGCTCGGTGCGCCGGCTTCCACCACACGCCCGGCGGGGACTGGATGCCGCTATGCATGATCGGCTCTCCTCAGGGTAGGGGGGCCGGCGTGAGCGATCGCATTTGCCAAACGCCCCACGCCGTGTAGAACAGCACCATCACCAAGATCCCGGCCGCCAGCAACAAGAACACGTTGTCGAACAGCCGTTGGCCGAGTGGAACCTTCTCTTCAGCCGGCGCTGAGGCCGGACGCGGCTCAGTCATTGGCCACTCTCCTTTTGGATTGGGGGTGAGCGGCGGCTCCCGAGACGAGTTCCGCCACGGTGGTATCGCGGAAGAACCGGGCCACCTGTTCCGATAACGACTTCCAGCGCCAATGCACCAGGCAGGCCTGGCGATCGCTGCACTCGGGGCGCCCCAAAAGACAACTCCGGCGCGCTTCGATCCGGTCGAACCGGTTCACCACGTCATACAAGGAAAGGCTCTCGGCCGGCTGCCCCAGCCGGAAGCCGCCGTGCTTGCCGCGGGTGGAGACCAATACCCCGCTACGGGCCAGCTCGTGCAGGATCTTGGACAGGTAGTTCCGCGGCAGGGTCAGAGCCTGGGCGATCTGGCTCACCCGGACCGGACCGCGCGCGGCGTGCTGGGCCACGTAGAGGACGGCTCGGAGTGCGTATTCGGCGGTGCTGGACAGCACGTAGTCCTCCTCGACCTCGGGCCTGCCAGGGGGCCGGCCCTGCTTGGCGCCTATTCTACTCTATTATCATGTGAATGTCCTATTAAATCCGCATGAACCTTTGGGTAAGCGTTCTCCTCAAACGGCGCCGGCTCATTAGCATTCAGTCCTCGTGAACCGCCTCGCTCGCTGGCTCGAACGCCAGGCCGGGCGCCTGCTGGCCCGGGCCGATGCCTGGTTAAACCGCCTCTACGGCTGGCGCTACAACCCGCTTTACCACAGCGGGGCGATCGTGGCCCTCACGTTCGCGCTGCTCCTGGCCACGGGGCTCTACCTCGTCTTCTTCTACCGGCTGGGGGCCCCCCACGCCTCCATCGTCCGCATCAGCGACCAGGTCTGGCTGGGTCGCTGGATCCGCTCCTTGCACCGGTACGCCTCGGACGCCGCGGTGGCGGCCGCGGCGGTGCACGCCTTCCGGATGTTCGCCCAGGGCCGCAGTTGGGGACCGCGAACCCTCGCCTGGCTTTCGGGGCTGCTGCTGGTGGGGCTGGTGTACGTGCTGGGCTGGACCGGATACGTCATGGTGTGGGACACCCAGGGGTTCGTGCTGGCCCGCGAGGGCGCCCGGCTGCTGGATGCGCTACCCCTCTTTGCCGAGCCGATCGCCCGGGCGTTCGTGGGGGAACGAGAGCTGCCCAGCGCCTTCTTTTTCCTGAACCTCTTCTTGCACGTGGCCCTGCCCATCGGGCTTGGCATTCTGCTTTGGGTCCACGTCTCGCGGGTTGCGCGGGCTGGGCTGTTGCCGCCTAAGCGTCTGGCCCTGGCCGTGACCGGTGTGCTCCTGGCGCTGGCCGTCCTGTGGCCTGCGCCCCCGGGGCCGGCCGCGGACTTGTTCCGCCTGCCGGGGCGGGCTCCCTTCGACCTCTTCTACGCTTTCTGGGTGCCGGCCGTCGAGCGCGCCCCCGCGTGGGCCGGCTGGCTCGCCGTGGCGGCGCTTTGGGGGGCGGCCGCCCTGGTTCCGGTTTGGGCCCGCCCGCACCAGGCGGCGCGGCCCCAGCCTTCCCGGGTGAACGAGCGCTTGTGCACCGGCTGCCAGCAGTGCTACCTGGACTGTCCCTACGAAGCCATCGCGATGGTGCCCCGAAGCGACGGCCGCCAGGGTATCATGGCCCAGGTGAACGGCGATCTGTGCGTCAGTTGCGGCATTTGCGCAGGCTCGTGCGCTCCCATGGGGGTAGGACCGCCCGGGCGCACCGGCCGGGACCAACTGGCAATGGTGCGCCAGTTTGCGAGCCAGCGCCTGCTACCTGGGGATGACGTGGTGATCGTGGCCTGCGCTCATGGAGCGGGCGGCATCGCTGGGGAGGAGCAGTTCGAGGGAGCGCCGGTCCTGCCGGTGGACTGCGCCGGCAGCCTGCATTCGTCGGTGGTCGAGTATTTGGTTCGCGCGGGCACCCGCGGCGTCCTCGTGGTGGCCTGCCCGCCCCGGGATTGCCGGTATCGCGAGGGGCCCAAGTGGCTGGAGCAGCGCCTCTACCACGATCGCGAGGCGGAACTCAAGGCTCGGGTGGACCGGCGCCGGGTACGGCTGGCCTTCGCCGATCTGGGCGAGCGCGAAGCCGTCGCTTGGGAGCTGGCAGACTTTCGCCGGCAGGTCGCCTCGCTGGAAGCGGCGCCGCGGGAGGCGCACATCGAGCTGGACACGGAGTGCGAGACTCCGGACCAGGTGACCTCGGCGGGAGCGGACAGCCGGTGAGCCGGATCGGGCGCGCGGTCGCGGGCGGGGTGGTGGTGCTGGCGGCCACCGTGGCGCTGGGGTGGCTTTCCCAGGTACCCTACGGGGCCGCGGGGGAGGCGGAAGCCTTGGTGCGGTTGGCGTGGCGCACGCCGGGCACCCGAGTGGAGGAGTGCCGGCGACTGACGCCGGAAGAACTGCAACGGTTGCCGGTCCACATGAGGCAGGAACAGGTGTGCGAGGGGCGGATGCTGCCGTACCGCCTGGCGGTCCGGCTGGACGGGCGGCCGGTGGCGGACGAGGTGGTTCATGCCACCGGGGCCCGGGCCGACCGGCCGCTTTACGTGTACCGGGAGTTTCCGGTGTCGCGGGGCGCCCACGATATTCAGGTGACCTTTAGCCGCGATCTGGTGCCGGCGGATTCCGCTTCAGCCCCGGGTTCCGGGGAGCGCCGGATGCCGCCCGCGCCCCCGCGGCTCGAGTTCCAGGGGCGGGTGGTGCTGGCCCAGGACGACATCGCGCTGGTAACCTACGATCCCGAACAGCGCCGCCTGGTGCTCAAGGGATATGGAGCCCCATGAAGACCATCATCGAACCGTTTCGCATCAAGGTAGTGGAGCCGCTCCGCATGACCACGGCCGAGGAGCGGGAGCGGCTGCTCCGGGAAGCCGGATTCAACGTGTTCAACCTGCACGCGCGCGACGTGCTGATTGACCTGCTTACCGACTCGGGCACTGGGGCCATGAGCAGCCTGCAATGGGCCGGCATCATGCAGGGGGACGAATCCTACGCCGGAGCGGAGAGCTTCTACCGATTCCGAGAGAAGGTCCTGGAGTTGACGGGGTTCCCGCACATCCTGCCCACCCACCAGGGCCGCGCCAGCGAGCGCATCCTGTTCGAGCTGGTGGGCGGCAAGGGCAAGGTGATCCCGAACAACAACCACTTCGACACCACCCGGGCCAACATCGAGCACTCCGGCGCGGAGGCGGTGGACTTGGTGATTGACGAAGCCCTCGATTTGCGCTCCCGGCATCCGTTCAAAGGCAACGTGGATGTGGGCAAGCTCGAGGATTTGATCCGGCGGGTGGGCCCGGAACGGATCCCCGTGTGCATGGTGACGGTGACGAACAATGCGGGCGGAGGCCAGCCGGTGAGCTTGGAGAACCTGCGCGCGGTGCGGGCGGTGTGCGATCGCTACGGCATCCCGCTGTTCCTGGACGCTTGCCGCTTCGCCGAGAACGCCTACTTCATCAAGCTCCGGGAGCCGGGCCAGCAGGGGCGTTCGGTGCGGGAGATTGCCCGGGAGATGTTCGATTTGGCGGACGGGGCCACCATCAGCGCCAAGAAGGACGGCTTAGTGAAC
This sequence comes from Gemmatimonadota bacterium, assembly GCA_037440225.1. Taxonomy (GTDB): domain Bacteria; phylum Gemmatimonadota; class Gemmatimonadetes; order Gemmatimonadales; family GWC2-71-9; genus JACPAP01. Next base: position 8,713 of record JBBIUN010000009.1, read on the forward strand.
ATCGGCGGCATGCTGCTCTTGCGGGATGGCGAGCTGGCCCAGCGGGCGGACGCGCTCTTGATCCTGACCGAAGGCTTCGTCACGTACGGGGGGTTGGCAGGCCGGGACCTCGAGGCCATGGCGCAGGGATTCGAGGAGGTGGTCCAGGAGGACTACCTGGCCTACCGGTTGCGCTCGGTGGAATACCTGGGCGAGAAGCTCCTGGCGCTGGGCTACGAGATCGCCGAACCGCCGGGCGGCCACGCAATCTACGTCAACGCGGGGGCCTTGTGCCCCCACATTCCGTGGGACCGGTTCCCAGGCCAGGCGTTCGTCTGCGCGTTGTACCGGCAGGGCGGCATCCGGGCCTGCGAGATCGGCAGCGTCTTTGCCGGCCGCGGCAGGCGGGCGCCCCTCGAGCTGGTACGCTTGGCCATCCCGCGCCGGGTGTACACCCAATCGCACGTGGACTACGTGGTGGAGGTGTGCGCCGAGCTGTTCGATCAGCGGCATCGGTTCCGGGGCCTGCGGATGATCAACGATCCTCCGGTGCTGCGGCACTTCACCGCCCGGTTCGAAGAAGTCTTGTCGTAAACTTCAGACAATCTTCAGGCGGCTCAGCGGGAATTGAACCTCGGTTCAATTCTGGCGGAGTCGGGTCGTGTCGCAGGCCGTCTCGCGCCCGCCTGCCCGTGTGCGGGCCAAGCGCCTCCGCCGCCGGGCCGAAATTCTCCAGGCGGCACTGGGAGCGTTCCGGGAACGAGGCTATCACGCCACCACGCTGGACGACATCGCGGTCCGGCTGGGACTGCGGAAGACGGCGTTGTACCACTATTTCCCGGACAAGGAAGCCATCCTGTACGCCTGCCACCGGGAGTCGCTGGCGGAACTGAGGCGCCTGGTGGAAGCTGCCCGGGCCCAATTCGCCCGCCCCGCTGATCGGTTGGCGTATCTCATCCGGGAGCACGTTCGGGTCATGACGGACACGCTGCAGGGCTCCCCGCTGGCGTTCGATGTCCACGCCCTCTCGCCGGCCCATCAGCGGGAAATCATTGCCGGCCGGGACGCCTACGAGCAGGTGCTGCGGGAGCTGATCGAAGAAGGCGTACAGCAGGGTGAGTTTCGGCCCTTGCCTCCCAAGATCGCGGCCTTCGTGATCCTGGGTGCGATCAACTGGATCGCGCGCTGGTATCGTCCTCAGGGAACGTTTCAGGCACGGGAGCTGGGCGAGGCCTATGCCCAGCACCTGTTGGGAGGTCTGTCATGTCCAGCCCGACCGTGAGCCGGCCCTTTGCCAGCCGTCCCGCCGAGAGCTTCGGCTTCCAGGATGTCCTGTATGCCAAGGCCGACGGCGTGGCCCGGATCACCATCAATCGCCCCCAATACTACAACGCCTACTCGACCCGGGCGCTGGAGGAGCTGGCCACCGCCTTTCGGGATGCCAGCTTCGACGACGCGGTGGGGGTGATCGTGTTCACGGGCGCCGGGGATCGAGCGTTCTGCACCGGGGGGGACGTCAAGGAATACGCCAGCGAGTACGTGCCGGTGCCGCGGGACTACTGGAAATACATGGCGCTGTTTCGAGCGTACATCGAGAGCATCCTCAACGCGGGCAAGCCGGTGGTGGCGCGACTCAACGGGATGGCGGTGGGGGGAGGGAACGAGAGCCAGCTCGCCTGCGATCTCACGGTGATGGCGCAGCACGCCTACATCAAGCAGGTGGGGACCCACGTGGGCTCGGTGGCCTGCGGAGGTTCCACCCAGTGGCTGCCGCTGGTGGTGGGCGACAAACGGGCCCGGCAGATCCTGATGTTGAACGAGCCGATCCCGGCGCGGCAGGCGTTGGAGTGGGGGCTGGTCAACTGGGTGGTGCCGTCGGTGCGGCGCGGCGAGGAGTGGATCGAGGAGGCCACGGCGGAGGAGATCCAGAAGGCGCAACGCGGGGAGGACGGCTACCGGGTGGATCTCTCCCGGCTGGACGAGTTCGTGGGCGACCTCACCCGCCGCCTGCTGGCCTCTTTCCCGGAGTGCACCAGGTACACCAAGCAGCAGGTGAGCTTCTGGAAAGATCTGGCGTGGCACGCCACGGTGCGGCACGCCCAGGACTGGCTGGCCTTGCACTATGCCTGCTGGGAGCCGGTGGAAGGGATGCGGGCGTTCGTGGAGAAGCGGGCCCCCCGGTACGCGCTGCTCAGGGAGCGGGCGGCTCAGGGGCGATCCTCGGAGCTGCCGTGGGGGCCGCCGGTGCGGCGCTGCGGAGCGTGCGGGGCAGCGAACTTGCCGGCGGAGCACGGTTTCTGCGGGGTATGCGGCCAACGGCTCTCGTGACCGGCGGGGGCCGGGGGATCGGGCGGGCCACGGTCGAGGCCCTGGCGGCGGACGCCTGGGTCGCGGCGGTGGACGTGGCGTTTCCGCAGCCGGCGGGGCCGGCGGACCTGGAGCTGGTGGCCGATGTGCGCGACCCGGCCGCGGTGGGCGCGGCGGTCGAGCGGGTCGCCAAGGGACGCGGGGGACTGGACTGGCTGGTCTGCTGCGCGGGCATCATCCGCGATCGCGTAAGCTGGAAGATGTCCGATGCCGACTGGTCGGAGGTCTTGGCGGTCAACCTGACCGGCGCCTTCCACGCCGCGCGAGCGGCAGCCCCCTATCTCCGGCGTTCCTCCTCCGGCCGGGTGGTGCTGGTCAGTTCGATCAACGGGGTGCGGGGCAATTTCGGGCAGGCCAATTACGCCGCCTCCAAGGCCGGCTTGATCGGCCTGGCCCGAACGCTGGCCTTGGAGTTAGCCCGGGACCGAGTGACCGTGAATGTGGTGGCCCCCGGCTTCATCGCCACGGACCTGACCCGCGATTTGCCGGAGACGGTGCACGAGCGGGCGGTGCAGCGGACCCCCCTGGCGCGCATCGGGCGGCCCGCCGAGGTGGCGGCCGCGATTCGGTTCTTGTGCAGCGAGGCGGCAGGATTCATCACGGGGGTGGTGCTGCCGGTGGACGGCGGTCAGTTGCTGTCGGGAGCGCTGGCGTGAGCGAAGTCGCGGTGCGGGTGGGCGTGGACAGCGGCATTGGGCGGGTGGTGCTGGACCACCCGCCGGTGAACGTGCTGACCCGAGCGGTGCTGGCCGAGTTGCGCGAAGCCTTGCGCCGCCTGGCGCGGGAACGGGAACTGCGGGTCCTCGCCCTGAGCGCCCGGGGCAAGCACTTCTCGGCGGGGGCGGACGTGGCGGAGCACATGCCGCCGGTGTTTCGCGAGCTGATCCCGGAGTTCGTGGAGACAGTGCGGGCCGTGGCGGAGTTTCCGCTGCCGGTGGTGGCGGCGGTGCAGGGGCGGTGTCTGGGAGGAGGATTCGAGTTGGCGGCGGCGGCGGACATCGTGATCGCGGCGGAAGGCGCCAGTTTCGGCCAGCCCGAGATCAAGCTGGCGGTCTTTCCGCCGGCGGCCTGCGTGATGCTGCCGGCGCGTTCGTCGTGGGGGCTGGCCTCGGAACTGCTGTTTACCGGCGAACCGATCAGCGCCGCCCAAGCCCACGTGGCGGGGCTGGTCCGCCGGGTGGTGCCCGACGGCGAGCTGGAGGCCGCTTTGGAGGAGATGGCCCAGCGCATCGCGCGGCACAGTGCCGCGGCGCTCAGGCTGGCCAAGCGCTGCTTGCGCCAAGGTTGGGCGGCGCAACGCGAGGCACTGGATGCAGCGGCCCGGATGTACGTGGACGACCTCATGGCCACCGAGGATGCGGTGGTGGGCCTGGCGGCGTTTCTGGAGAAGCGGGCGCCGGTCTGGAGGCACCAGTGAAGGCGGCGGAAGGGTGGTTCGAGTGGCGGGGTCGGCCGCTGGAGGAAGCGCTGTACCGGTGCCGGGAGCTGGTCGAGGACGTGAGCTTCCCCACGGTCAAGCGCTGGCGCGAGGCGGGCGGCAAGGTGGCCGGGCATTTCCAGGTGTACTTTCCCGAGGAGATCGCGCACGCGGCGGGGATGTTGCCGTTCAAGGTCCGAGGAGCGCCGGTGGAACCGACCCGAGCGGATTCGCACTTCGGCTCGTACTTGTGCTCCATCATCAAGACCTCGCTGGAGTTGGTCTTGAGCGGACGGGTGGAATTGGACCTCTTCGTGACCCACCCCATTTGCGACGCGGCGCGGAACCTGGCCGGCGTGTGGGGCCGGAACGTCCCGTACCCCTGCCAGATCCTGTATCTGCCGCAGAATCCCAATTCGGCGCACAGCGTCGAGTACCTGCGGGGCGAGTACGACCGGCTGCGGCGGACGGTGGAAGCGGTGGCGGGGCGGCCGGTGACCGACGAGGGGCTGCGGCAGTCGCTGGCGGTCTATAACGAGAACCGGGCGCTGCTGCGCGAACTCTACGCGCTGCGGCGCGAGCGCCCGTGGTTGGTCTCCGCGGACGAGAGTTACGTGCTGGTGGCGGTCGGCGGCCTGGTGCCGCGGGAGGAGCACAACGCGCTCTTGCGCTACCTGCTTCCCCAGCTCCGGGAGCGGCGCGCCCGGCGGCAGGATCGGATCCGGGTGGTCTTCGAGGGCGGGTTTTGCGAGCAGCCGCCGCTGGACCTCATCCGGGCCATCGGGCAGGCGTGCTACGTGGTGGACGATGACCTGCTGATCGGGATGCGCTGGCTGGTGGAGGACGTGCCCCTGGACGGCGATCCCTTGCGGGCCCTGGCCGCGGCCTATGTGGAGCGGTCGGCCTACAGTCCGGTGCAGCACGATCTCCGCAAGCCCAAGGAGGAGATGTTGCTCCGGCGGATCCGCCAAGCGGGCGCGCAGGCGGCCGTCATCACGGCCGCCAAGATGTGCGAGCCCGGGCTGGAGGAGCAGGTCACCTACACCAAGGCGCTGGAGCGGGCCAACATCCCGTACTTCGTGAGCGAGTTCGAGGAAAACATGACGAGCTTCGAGGGGCTGGAGATCCAGTTGGAGACGTTCGTCGAGAACATTCTCTTCGACTGATGCAGAGCGGGCGAGGGGTGACGTGTGGCAGCACAGCGGTGGCCGGCGGCGTGCCGGTGAGGGAGGTGCCATGAGCGCGCTCGCGGAAGCGGGTCTGGTGGGCCGGGGCAACGCCGAAGGCGCCCGGCTCTTCCGGCTGTGGTTCGATCAGTTGAACCGGGCCGCGGAGGCCAAGCGACCGGCGGCCTACGTCTTCGTGATGGGCAGCCTGGCCGAGTTGTTGCGGGTCTTCGACTTCCCGATCGTCTTCCCGGAGATCAACTCGCTCCAGACGGCGGTCCGCCGGGTGGCGCACGAGTACCTGAACCAAGCGGAAGATTACGGCTACTCGCCCGACATCTGCGGCTACGTGAAGGCGGACGTGGCGGTGCAGCTCCGGGGCGGCCAACATCCCATGGGGCGGATTCCCCAGCCCGGTCTCGCCGTCTATACCAATGCCTGCAACACCTACATCAAGTGGGCCGAGATCTGGGAGCGCATGTATCGGATCCCGGTGGTCACCATTGACGTGCCGGGCTCGCGGGCTCAGGGCCTCAAGCCGGGGCGGGGCGATCCGGATTTTGAAAACGATCGGCGCTACGTGGAAGCCCAGCTCCGGGAACTGATCCCGATCTGCGAGCGGGTGTCCGGGGTGCGCTTCGACGTAGACCGGCTGCGGGAGTACCTCCGGCAGGCCAACGAGATGCAGGCGAGCTTCCGGGACCTCTTGGAGCTGAATCGCAGCCGGCCCGCGGTGTTCAACGCCCTCTCCGACGGCACCATTTTCCTCGGCGTGGCCAACGGCTTCCGCGGGACCGCGGAGGGGGCGGCCTACTTCCGGGACTTGGTGGAGGAGATGCGCTACAAGGCAGAGCGCGGGATCGGCACCCTGACGGAGGAGAAGTACCGGCTGATCTTCGTGGGAGTGCCCTGCTATCCCATCTTCCGCCGGTTCAGCGAGCTGTTCACCGACTGGGGCGGGACGTTCGTCGGTTCCACCTACCTGTGGTTCGCCTCCGGCGGGGCGCATCTGGGCTTCGAGTACGATCTGGCGCATCCGCTGGAGAGCCTGGCGGAGGGTTTGCTGGTCTCGGTCCGCGAGGCCATGGATGCCATGTTCTTCCAGACCCGGGCGCTGGTGGAGTTGATCGATCGCTACGCCGCCGATGGCGTGGTGTTTCACCCCATCAAGAGTTGCCGCACGGTCTCGACCGGCCTGGCGGACAATCGGCGCGCCCTGATGGCGTTTCGCGACGTCCCCACGTTGTTCATCGAATCCGACCTGATGGACCGGCGGGTGGTCTCCGAGGCCCAGCTCAAGAACCGGGTGGATGCGTTCTTCGAAGGCCTGGCGGCGCGGAAACAGCAGGCCGCCATCCGGGGGCAGGACGCCGCTCGCCATCCCGACGCGGGGACCGGGACGGGGGGCGACGGCGAGTCCGGGGCGGCAGCCCGGGAAGCGCACTAGGAGAGCATCCCATGGCTTACGCGGCTGGCGTGGACGTCGGTTCGACCCAGACCAAGGCGGTCATCTTGGATGAGAGCGGCCGGATCGTGAGCCGGGCCCTGGTGGACACCGGCGCCAACGTGACCCGGGCCGCGGAGCAGGCGTTTCAGGAGGCGCTCCGGGCGGGCGACCTCCGGGAAGAAGAGGTGGAGTACGTGGTGGGCACAGGTTACGGGCGGTACAAGGTGACCTTCGGCAACAAGCAGGTGACCGAGATCAGCTGCCACGGGCGGGGTGCGGTGCACATGTTCCCCGCTACGCGCACGGTGCTCGACATGGGCGGGCAGGATACCAAGGCCATCCGGGTGTCCCCGAGCGGCGAGATCGTGGACTTTTGCATGAACGACAAGTGCGCCGCCGGCACGGGGCGGTTTCTGGGAGCGGCGGCCAACGCCTTGGACCTGTCGCTCAGCGAGCTAGGGCCCACCGCGCTCCGGGGAGAGCGGCCGGTCAAGATCAGCACCACATGCACGGTGTTCGCCGAATCGGAGGTGCTGTCGTGGCTGGGCAAAGGCAAGAAGCTCGAGGACATCCTGCTGGGGGTGCATCAGTCCATCGCTGCGAGGTCGGTGGGGCTCTTGCGGCGGGTGGGGATCGAGGCGGAGGTGACCTTCACCGGCGGCGTCGCTCGGAACCAGGCCATGATCGCCGCGCTGAACGAGCGGTTGGGGCTCACCGTGAACGTGAGCGAGGAGTCCCACTTCATGGGAGCCCTGGGGGCCGCGCTGTTCGCCCGGGATCATATTCTGGCCAGCCGGGCGCCGGCCCGGGCGTAGAGGAGGCGGCGTGAGCTATACCGCGGGCGTGGACGTGGGTTCCACCTACACCAAGGCCGTGGTGTTGTCCGAGGAGGGTGAGATCGTGGGCCGGGCCATCGAGCCCACGGGATTCAAGTTGAGTGCCGCGGCCGCGCAGGCCCTCGATCGGGCGATAGCGGAAGGCGGGGTGCGCTCGTCGGAAGTGGAGTACGTCGTGGCCACCGGATTCGGACGCCACCAGGTCAACCTGGGCGATGTCAAGGTCACCGATCTGACGGCCGGGGCACGAGGGGCGGCGTTTCTCTTCCCCAACACCCGGACCATCCTGGACGTGGGCGGGCAGACCATGAAAGCCAGCCGGCTGGGGGAGGGAGCCAAGGTGAAGGCCTTCCGGTTGAACGACAAGTGCGCCGCCGGTACCGGGGCTTTTCTGGAGAAGACCGCCCGCTACATGGGCTACAGTACCGCGGAGATCGGCCCGCTGGTGGCTACCTCCAAGGAGCCGGTGCCCATCTCGGGTGTCTGCGCCGTCTTTGCCGAATCCGAAGTGATCAACCAGCTCTCCCAAGGGGCGGCGCCGGCGGACATCATGCACGGGGCCATCGTCTCGCTCGTGGGCCGCTCGGTGCAGCTCTTGAAGCGGGTAGGCTTGGAGCCGGAGTTCACGCTGATCGGGGGGATTCTGCGCTTCGAGCGGATGGTGGACGTGGTGCGCCAGCAATTGGGAGCCCCGGTGAACGTGCCCGCCGGAGACCTGGTGCAGTTCGTGGTGGCCTTGGGTGCTGCGGTGCTGGGGCGCCGGCGCTTGGAGCAGTTGGCGCGCGCCGAAAGCACGCTCCAGCAAGGAACGCTACCCCGATGAAGGCGGCCGTCTTCCACGGCGGGGGGCGCCCGCTCGAAGTGACCGAGGTCCCGACTCCCGAGCCGGGCCCGGGCCAGGTGTTGGTTCGCGTAGCGGGCTGCGGGCTCTGCCACACCGACCTCCACTACCTGGATCACGGCGTCAAGACCTTCAAGCCTCCGCCGCTCATCCTGGGCCACGAGGCAGCGGGGACGGTGGCCGCCCTGGGCCCCGGCGTGGAGCACCGCGCCGTGGGCGACCGGGTCCTGATCCCGGCCGTGCTGTCCTGCGGCCGGTGCCGGTATTGCCGGCAGGGCCGGGAAAACTTGTGCGACCAGATGACCATGCTGGGCAACAACGTGGACGGAGCCTACGCCGAGTACGTGGTGGTGCCGGCTGCCGAGTTGGTGCCGGTACCCGCGGAGCTGCCGCTGGAGCGAGCCTGCGTGATCGCCGACGCGGTCTCGACGCCCTATCACGCCGTCACCCGGCGGGGGCGCGTGCGACCCGGTGAGGTGGTAGCCGTGGTGGGCTGCGGCGGAGTGGGCCTCAACGTGGTGCAGTGCGCGTACGCGGCGGGAGCGCAGGTGATCGCGGTGGACCTGAACGATCAGCGCTTAGAGATGGCGCGCGCCTTGGGCGCCGCCGAGATCGTGAATCCCAAGGCGGTCGCCCGGGCGGACAAGTGGATCCGGGAGCGGACGGGTGGCGGAGTGGACGTGGCGTTCGAGGCCATCGGGTCGCCGGCCACGATCCAGTTGGCCTACAGCCTCCTGAAGCGTGGCGGCCGGTTGTGCGTCATCGGCTATTCGGCCGAGGAGGTGGCCCTCTCGGCGGCCAGGCTCATGTACTTCGAGTTGGAAGTGGTGGGCAGCCTGGGCTGCGGGGCAGGGGAGTACCCCGAGATTCTGGCTCTGGTCCAGGCAGGCCGCTTACGGCTGGAGCCCATCGTGAGCGGCACGCTCCCGCTCGAGCAGATCAACCAAGGGTTGGATCGGCTGCGGCGAGGAGAAGGCGTGCGATGGGTGATCGTTCCCTGATGACCGACCCGCTGGTCCGCTTCGCCATGGAGCACGAGCAGGCGCTGGCCGCGCTGGACCGGCTGGAGCGGGCCGCGACCGCGCTCGCCGCCGGCGATCCCCCGGAGCCCCATCTGCGGACCGTGCGGGAGGTGCGAGAGACGCTGAAGACCACGGTGCGGGAGCACAACGACAACGAGGAGCGGGCTCTGTTTCCGCTCATTCCGGAAGAGGTGCTCTGCGAGCCCTTCCGGCAGGAGCACCTGCGGTTGCGCGAGTTGGAGCAGCGGCTCGACCACGCGCTCGAGGGGCCGCATCCGGAGCGGGACGTGCCGCCGGTCGCGCGCACCCTGGCTGGTCTCCTCCGGGATCACATCCGGCGCGAGGATGACGTGCTCTTTCCTCGGGCGCGGGAGTTGCTCGGCGCCGAGGGGCTGGAACGCGTGGCGAGGCGGCTGGCCTCTTGAGGGGAGGCTGTCAGCGCGGAGAGCCGGGCTCGCGGGGGAGAGCCTCCGGGAGGTCGGCCGCCACGTAGGCCATGACCGCCAGGGCGGCGACACACAGACCCATTTCGCGAGGGTCGAGCTTGTCCACCATGACCGGCACGCCTTCGCGGGCCAAGGGCCCTACGTGGCTCCGCCCCCGCCGCGGGTGATCGTGCCGGCGCCGATGGGCCCGAGGAGCGAGCCGATCTCCCGTACCACGGCGTAAGCCGCCTCCGAGCCGGAAAAGCCGAATCCCGTGGGCTTGAAGACTCGGCTAGGGCGGCGCGAAGGATCCGGTCGGCGACCCCTCGGTACTGCCGCGCTCCGGGCTTGGTTCGGCAGCGCCCGCGGCGCCGTCTTAGGCAGGGAGCTTAACGAATGCTCCCGCTGTGCGTACCATAATGAGTGGTGCCAACCAACCCTCTTTTGGAGTGACTCGTATGAAGACGCTATGCGCGGTAGCCGGCTTGCTGCTCTTGGCTCAGCCGGTCTTGGGCCAAGGAGGCCGGCAGTTCACACCCCCGCCGGATCACTGGATGACCTTCGACTCGCTGGTTGCCGCGGTGGGGATCGCGGATGCCCAGAAGGCCGACGTGCAAAAGCATTACGACGCGCTGAACGCGGTGATGAAGCGGGCGGCGGAGCGGCGGGCTGCTATGCGGGCGCAGATGATGGGAGGCGGGCAGATGATGGGTGGCGGCCCGCCGTCGCAGGAGCAGATGCAGCAGATGCAGGCGATGCGCGCCGAGTTCGACAAGCTGCAGCAGGAAGTGGATACCCACTACGCGGAGCTTCGCAACTTGTTGAACCCCGATCAGCAGGCGAAGCTGGACGCTCTGCCCAAGCCGATGGTGCGGATGATGCGGAGGCAGCCGCCGGGAATGTGACTGGCTCCCGCGCGTGTCGGGGCGCCGCGCGACCCAGTTACGGGAGCGGGCGGCCTGCAGCCGACCCGCTTCCCTGGACCGCGGTGGCCTCGACGGCGATCAACAGTCCCTCCCGCGAGAGCGATTCCACCCCTAGCACGGTGACCACGGGCGGGTTGCGGGCAGGGAAATAGGCGGCACCGGCCTGGCGGATGAGGTCGAGATCCCCAGGCCGGTAGCCTACTACGTAGATGGTAAGCCGCACCACGTCCGTGGGCAGGGCTCGCGCCGCAGCCAGGACGCGGGTCAGGTTGGCGAAGGCGCGTTCAGCTTGGGTGCGAAGGTCACCCTCTCCTACCAGGTTGCCGGCATCGTCCACCGCCACCTGGCTCGAAACGTAGATGGTCCGCCCCACCCGGACCGCCTGGGAGCCGGCGTCGGGCTTGGGGAGTCCCGGCTGGTTGAGGAAGACCTTGGGCTCGGCGGCGGGCCGCTCCATGGCGAACGGGCCGGCGAACCAGCGGGCGGCTTCCTGCCGCGCTTGGGCCTGGGCCGCCTGATCCTGCGCTTTGCGCCACTCGCGGTAGGCCTTGAGCTGCTCCTTGGTGAGGAACGCTGAGAGTCCGTCTTCGAAGGCCTTTTGCTGCTCTTTGAGCCGCTGGCCCATGCGCTGGAGCTGCTCCGCGTAGAAGAGCGCGGCGGCGCGATCGCCCGCATCGAGCCGCTGGTACATGATGTCCTGCACCGCGTGGGCGCTGTCCCGAAGCGCTTTGGTGGCGGTCATGAAGGAGTCGTAGGCGGCGGCGTAGCGTTGAAGCTGTTCGTCGGCGAGGTGCAGCACGGGGCGGATGGTGGTCGTGTCCGGCGGCCCTTCCAATTCGGGGCCCGGAAGTTTGGGGGCCGACCCTTCAGCCCGGCGGCCGAAGCCTGGTGCTCCCATGCCGCCGCGGCCGCCGCCGATCTGGCCGAGCAGCAGGGCCGGGTGGGCGCCGAGCAGGAGCAAGCAGGCAGCGAGGGCGGTGGGTCCGACGCACCATCTCATGGCATGCTCTCCTCAGGTGTCCTTCGGTGACGTGATCGCTGTCTGACGTCAAGCGCGGTGCTGCAAGATCCGCGCCTCCCCAAGCGCTTTACGCAGCAAGGGGTTCCGCGGTTGTTCGCGCCCGGGCGTCTCCCGTGGGGGACAAGGGTTCACGGGGCCTGACCGTTTGGGGGGACGGGGATGGCCCGGAAGTACGGTGCGTCCGGAGCCTGCTGGATCCGCTACGATGGCGGCGTTCGAGCCGATTGTCGCCCGCCTGGTGGCCCGCCGAGGCTCAGGGGCGTACCTCGCTCATCAGGGCGAGCAGGTTGCCGTCGGGATCGCGGAAGAACGCCATCCAGAGGTCGTGGTCGGGGAGTTTGGCGATGCGGTGCGGTTCGCCTTCGAAGCGGACGCCGCGTGCCGAGAGGGTAGCGAACGCCGAGTGGATGTCGGACACTTGGTAGTAGATGACGGAACCGGTGGCATCCCGCTGGGGGTTGGCCAGGGCATCCAGCATGAGCCGAACGCCGCCCACGTCGAAAAAGGCGAGTCCAGGCGGGGCTTGGAAGAGGAATCGCAGTCCCAAAGTATCGCGGTAGAACGCGAGAGCCCGTTCGAGGTCGCGGACGGGGACGGCAATTTGGCCGACGCGGGTAATGGCGAACCCGCCGGGCGCCGGTTTACTCACGGCTGAAGGTGGCTGCCCACCGCGGGCGTCCGGGGCGGGCGGCGCCGGCCGAGGCAGGGTCAGCCGCGAGTGAAACTCGCGCGAGGGCGGCGGCTAGCGTCCAGGTCTGAAGCGGCAAGTGGCCGCGGGGCCGTGGCGCTTCGCCAAATGTGACCGTGCAACCGAACATGGTGTTGCGCCAAGATAGGGGGCGGCAGCCGCGGCGCCAGGGGCAAGGTCGGTGAGAGCCGAGTACGAGGGCGAAGACTCCGGCCGCGGCCTCCAATGGAGAGCCACCGGTCGGATTTGAACCGACGACCACTCGATTACGAATCGAGAGCTCTACCACTGAGCTACGGTGGCAACCGACGGGAAGGATGCCCTGGCCCGGATTCGAACCGGGACGCCTTGCGGCACTGCCCCCTCAAGACAGCGTGTCTACCAGTTCCACCACCAGGGCGGTCATACGGGCGCAAAGCCCCCGGCAGAGCAGCGACCCGAGCCGCCGCCAAGCGCCGGGGCAAGATCGCCGCGCCGGCAACATACCCGGCCAGAAAGCACGGGTCAAGCGAGCCCGGACCTCGGACTTCAAAGAAGATTCACGGCCGGTTCATCGAACCGGCCCCATCGTGGGCGGGTCCCGCGGGTGGCGGAAGCAGCACTCCTTCCGCCCCGCAACCAGGGACCAGCCCACGATGCGCGTAGGCATGCGCCTGATCCATCCTGTTCCACGACGGACGTGGCCACGGGCGAGTGACCTGTTTCGTCCTGCGATCGCCCCATGATGCAGCTCGCCATGCGCCTCGACCACCCCGCCACTCTGGCGCTCAGCGCGCTGCTGGCCGCCGGCTGCGCGGGAAAACCTGACGGCCTGCCGCCTCCCGGCCCGGGCGAGCCCTTGGCCGGACTGACCCCGGCCCAACTGGAGCGCTTCGAGCAGGGACGCTCCCTGTTCCGCCGGGGATTCACCCCCGCCGAGGGCCTAGGCCCGCTATACGTGGAAGACCGCTGCACCTCCTGCCACGACTTGCCCGCGAGCGGCGGGAGCGGGGTGGAGGCGCTGACCGTAGCCACGCGAGGGGACTCCGCTTCCTCGTGCGATGACCTCCACACCCAGGGCGGCCCCGTTATCCAGGAGCGCGCCACCTTAGCCCTAGCGCGCGTGGGAGTGGAGCGCGAGCCGCCGCCGCCAGGGGCTACGGTGGTCCGCCTCTACCCGCCCCTCCTCTATGGATTAGGGCTCGTGGAAGCGATACCCGAGCAGACCCTGGAGAACCTCGCCGATCCGGATGATCTGGATGGCGACGGCGTCAGCGGGCGGGTGGGCCGGACGGCAGACGGACGCCCGGGGCGGTTTGGCCGGAAGGCCTCGGTCGCCACCATTCGCGAGCTGGTCGAAGTGGCCCTGATCACGGAGCTGGGGCTCACCAACCCGGCCTATCCCAAAGAGGAAACCGACGCGGGAGCCCCCCTGCCCGACGGGGTTGACCCAGCGCCCGATCCCGAGGTGGACAGCGCGGCCGTGAGCGCCTGGACCGACTTTGTCCGCTTCTTGGCTCCGCCACCGCGCCTGGTCCCCTCGTCCCCCGCGGAACGGGACAGCATCTGGCGGGGCGAGCGGGTCTTCCACGACATCGGCTGTCCCAGCTGTCACGTCCCGGCCCTGCGCACCGGCCCGAGCGCGATCCCAGCCCTGGACCGGAAACTGGTGCCGCTCTATTCGGACCTCCTGCTGCACGACATGGGCGCCGAGGCGCGGGGGATCTGCGGCCCGGGGGCGTCACGCACCGAAGTTCGTACCGCGCGGCTTTGGGGCCTGCGCTGGCTGTCGAGTTACTGGGCGGACCACCGCGCCTCCACGCTGCGCGAGGCGATCCTGTTGCACGGGGGCGAGGGGGCGGCTTCCCGAGAGCAGTTCACGCGACTGGGTTGGGCGGCGCAGGTGTATTTGTTCAAGTTCCTCAATTCCTTGTGATCGGTGCCGGGGGCATGGACCCCGCGGCGGCGCGGAGGATCTGTTGGGTCCGGCGGTCCCTCGGCGGTGCGGCGGACGAACCCGAGCCACCGGCGGTACTCAGGCTCTAGCCGGGGGACGCGGGCGGCATAAATTATCCCCGTCACCGAGCGGAGCGATCATGCGCGCCTTGAGCGTCTTGATCGTCGAGGACGATCCCGATGCCAGGGCCGGCATGCAGAAGGTCCTGGCAGCAGCGGGTTTTCAGACGACCGAGGCGGGCGACGGCTTGACGGCGCTCCGGCTGGTGGAGCAGCAGCGTTTTGACGCCATCGTCTGTGACCTGAGGCTCCCCTACCTGCCGGGCGGCGGGTTTTACGAGGAGGTCCAGCGCCGCGACCCCCAGATGGCCAAGCGGGTCATCTTCGTGAGCGCCATTGCCTACGACCCTGCGGTGCGGCGCTTCTTGGAGGAGACGGGCCAGCCCTACATGCAGAAACCCTATGACGTGGAGCAGTTGATCGAGACGGTAAAGGGCGTGGCAGCGTAGCTCAGCAAGAGAGGGGGGAAAGGGGGCCTGCGGCCCAGCGGGCCTGTCACCCTGGACCGGCTACCGCGCTGGTGCCCCGCGCGCCGGGGGCGTAGTAGGGGTTCCTGCCGGAAGCGTGGTCGGTGATGTCCCTGATGCCCCGCACCGCGGGGAGGGCCCGGCGCAAGGCGGCCTCGATCCCCTGGCGCAACGTCACGGTGGCCATGCCGCAGCCGTGGCAGCCGCCCATCATCCGGACCACCACGGTAGCATCCTGCACGTCCACCAGCTCGACCTTGCCACCGTGGCGGGCGATCATGGGATTGATCTCCTCGTGGAAGATCCGGTCCACGATCTCGTAGATGCGATCGTCGCTCAGTTGAGCGCCCGGCGCCATGCCCGCAGTCATGATCCTAATATAGCGCCCTGCGCGAAATAGCGCTCTACCCGCTGCCCTCCGGCTCCGCCCTCCCTGAGCCATCAAGGGAGGGCGGAACCCTGCTCTTCCCGCTACCGCTCTTGGGCCTCCGATCCGGGGATCCCCGGAGCGGCAACCGGGCTCTCGCGCTTGGGCTTCTCCGTGTCAATGGGCGGCAAGTTGGCGTTCCGCAGCAGCTGGTTGAGCCGGCTGACATCGGTCGAGATGATCCGCTCGACCAGATCCAACTGCCGCTGGAGCAACGTGTCCAGGTGGCGATAGACCTCGTACGACTGGGCCGTGGGCGGGGCGTCCGCGCTCTGGACCACCCCCATCAAGGCGGCCAGCTTGTTGTTGAGCTTGATGGGGAAGTTCAGGGGATCCTGGTTGCTCCGGTTCCTCACCTGGTAGATCTCCTCTTCGGGAGCGCTCAGGCGGGTCTTGACGCTGTCGCCCAACCGGCTGATGGCGGGATCCTTGGTCTTGCCGAGCCGGTCGTCCACCTGGGACTTGATTTTGCGGATCCGGATCACGGCTTCGTTGGCGTCGCTCACGCGGTCGCGAATCTTCATCGCCAGGTCGAACTGTTCCTGCAATTGGGCCACGGTGACCTGACCCTGGAGCCTGGGATCGAGCTTGACCTCGAAGTCCTGGGTCTGGGTCACGTTGCCCACCCGCAGGCGCACCTGGTAGCGGCCGGGGACCGCGATCGGGCCCACGTTGCCCGCGGCCCAGAAAATCCGGCCCTCGAAGTCGGTGTAGCCGGGATAGCGCAGGTTCCAGGTGAAGGTGTGGGAGCCGGCTTTGACGGAGGGCCGCTGATCCCCGACGCCGCCAAAGAAGGCGGCGAACCCATCGGCGGGAGCAGGCCGCCGGGCGGTATCCGCCGCCGTGCCGGTAAAGGTGCGGATCAGGTTGCCGCCGGCATCGAGGAAATCCAGCCGCACCGTGTCGGCGTTGTTCTTCAGGTAGTAGAACACCTGGACTCCCGGGTCCACCGACCGCACGGGGTCCACCGGGTCGAAGAGGTGGACGTCGGCCTGGGCCACCTGGGCGGTGAGCTGCCTCAACGGGGCGATGTTGTACATGATCCAGAAGGCCCGGCCGTGGGTCGCGATCACCAAGTCGTTGGGGGCCACCTGCAGGTCGGCCACCTGCACGTCGGGCAGGTTCTGGCTCAACCGCTGCCAATGGTCACCGTCGTCCCAGGAGACGTACACCGTGTGCTCCGAGCCGGCATAGAGGAGGCCGGCTCGAGCGGGGTCTTCGCGGATGGAGCGCACGAAGTCGTCATCGGGGATCCCGCCCACGATCTTGGTCCAGGTGGCGCCGTAGTCGGTGGTGCGCCAGACGTAGGGGTGCCGGTCGTTGTCCACCAGGTAGCGGATGCCCGCCACGTAGGCCTTGCCCGCGGTGGTGGGCGACGCCTCGATGGTGTTGATCCGGATGAAGGGCGGCGCGTCCTTCGGGGTCACGTTCTGCCAGGTCTTGCCGCCGTCGCGGGTCACGTGGACCAAGCCGTCATCCGAGCCGGCCCAGAGCACGTTGGCATCCTGGTACGAAGGGGCCAGCGCGAAGACCACGGCGTAGGTTTCGACCCCGGTCTGGTCCTTGGTGATGGGGCCGCCGGAGGGGCCCATGGTGGTGGGATCGTGGCGGGTGAGGTCGGGGCTGATGCGCTCCCAACTTTGGCCGCCATTGGTGGACTTGAAGACGTGCTGGCTGCTCACGTAGAGGACATTGGGGTCCGCCGGCGAGAACACGATGGGGTAGGTCCACTGGAAGCGCTCGCGGATGTCCGCCGAGGAGTGGCCCATGGGGTTCTCGGGCCAGACGTTCACCAGCCGCTCCTGTCCGGTGCGGTAGTCGAAGCGGGTGAGCAGGCCGCCGTAGGAGCCGGCGTAGAAGATGTTGGGGTCCTTGGGGTCGTTCGCGATGTAGCCGCTCTCCCCTCCGCCCACGGGGAAGAACAAGGGGCCCGAGCCAAAGCCCTGTTCGCCTAGGTGGCTCCAGCCCTTGTGGGTCACACAGGCGGTGCTGTTGTCCTGCTGCGCCCCGCAGACCAGATAGGGCTGGTGGCGGCTCAGGATGACCCGGTAGAACTGGGCCGTGGGAAAATCCTGCTCGGTCCAGGTCTCTCCCCCGTTCACCGAGACGTTGGCCCCGCCGTCGTTGGCGTTGATCATGCGGTTGGGATCGTTGGGGGCGATCCAGAGATCGTGGTTGTCGCCGTGCGGCACCCGGATGGGCTGGTAGGTCTTGCCGGCGTCCCGCGAGCGGTAGAACCCGGTGTTGAGCACGTACACCACGTCGGGGTTCTTGGGGTCGGCGTAGATGCGGGTGTAGTAGAACGCCCGCTGCCGGAGCCGGCGCTCGTCGTTCACGCGGGTCCAGGTAGCCCCGGCGTCATCCGAACGGAATACCCCGCCCGAGTCGTGCTCCATAATGGCATAAACGCGCCAGGGAGCGGCGGGAGAAATGGCGACGCCGATCTTGCCGTACACCCCGGTCTGGGGCAGGCCCGGCCGGCGGGAGATCTCCGTCCAGGTCTCGCCGTAGTCGGTGCTCTTGAAGAGCCCGCTGCCGGGCCCGCCGGAGGACATCCCCCACGACTTCCGCCACGCCTCCCAGAGCGAGGCGTACATCACGGCGGGGTTGTTGGGATCGAGAACTAAGTCAATGGCCCCGCTCCGGTCGTCGCGGTAGAGCACCTTACGCCAGGTTTCACCGCCGTTGGTGGACTTGAAGACCCCGCGGTCCGGGTTGGGCATGGAGTGCACCCCGAAGGCTGCCACCCACACGGTGTTGCAGTCGGTGGGGTGAATGCGGATCTTGGCGATGGCCTGGGTCTGCTCGAGCCCCACGTGCTTCCAGGTCTTGCCGCCGTCGAGCGACTTATAGACGCCGTCACCTTGCTGAATATTGCCCCGCAGCTCGGTCTCGCCCATCCCGATATAGACCACGTCGGGATTGGCCTCGCAGACCGCGACGGCGCCCACCGAGGCGCTCTTGAGCTGGCCGTCGGTCACGGGCCGCCAGGTTTGGCCGCCGTCGGTGGTTTTCCACAAGCCGCCGCCCGTGGCGCCAAAGTAGTACTCCAGCGGCCGGCGGCTGCTGCCGGCCACCGCAATGGAGCGGCCGCCCCGGTCGGGGCCGATGTTTCGCCACTGCAACGCCTCGTAGAGCTTGGGATCGAACTGCTGAGCCGGCGCTCCGCGGGCGGGAAGACCCACGGCCGCGGCGGTCCATACCAACAGGGTCGGGATGCGGGACGTCACGATACGCGACATGGTCAACTCCGGGCAAAGCGGTGCAACGCGGTTGGTAAACCTCCCAGCAAGCGTGCAGATGTTACTCGCCCAGCAACGGCCTCGCCAGGGTTCGCGGCGCGCGGCGCTCCGCTTCAGAGTGGCCCTTGCGAAGGGGTGGCCGGGCGCGCTTTCTTCGGGGCCGGTATCGGAGCCATTCGGATCCCCATCGTTTGCGAAGGAGTCCGTCCATGAGGTGGCGTTCGCAATGTGTCGCACTTGCCTGGCTGGCCGCCGCCGTGGCGCGCCCGGCCGGGGCGCAGCTGGATTCGACCTGGTTTCGGCGTCTCGAAGCTCGGAGCATCGGGCCGACGGGCATGAGCGGGCGCGTGGGCGCCATTGACGCCCTCGCCAGCGATCCCGACGTGGTGTACGTGGGCGCGGCCACCGGCGGCCTGTGGAAGTCGGTGAACGGCGGGGTGACCTGGACCCCGCTCACCGATTCCTTGCCCGCGGCCTCGATCGGCGCCATCGCCGTCCATCAGGCCAATCCCGACATCGTCTGGATCGGTACCGGCGAGCGCAACCGCCGCAACTCGGCGGGAGTGGGAACCGGGGTCTACCGCTCCCTGGACGGGGGCAAGACCTGGGCGCGCATGGGCCTCGAGCACACCGGCGCCATTGACGCCATCCTGCTCGACCCCACCAACCCCGACGTGGTGTACGTGGGCGCCCTGGGAAACACCTGGGCCGACACGGAAGACCGCGGCGTGTACAAGTCCACCGACGGCGGCAAGACCTGGCGCAAGATCCTGTACGTCAACCCCCGCACCGGCGCCGGCGACCTGGTGATGGATCCGGCGAATCCCCGGCACCTGATCGCCGCCATGTGGGAGCACCGCCGCTGGCCTTGGTTCTTCAAGTCCGGGGGGCCGGGCAGCGGACTCTACATCACCTACGACGGCGGCGAGACCTGGAAGCAATTGGGCCGCGCTGAGGGGCTTCCTGAAGGCGAACTCGGCCGCATCGGCTTGGATTTCGCCCGCAACCAGCCGGACGTGGTGTACGCGCTGGTGGAGGCCAAGCCAAGCGCGGTCTTGCGCTCGAGCGACGGCGGGGACACCTGGACCGTGGTCAACCGGACGCGCAACATCAACGGCCGGCCATTCTACTACGGGCAGATCCGGGTGGATCCCACCAACGAAAATCGGGTCTGGATCGTGGAGAGCCCGGTCAAGATCAGCGAGGACGGCGGCAAGACGTTCCGCACCCTGCTGGGCTTCGACCGGGTGCACGTGGATCACCACGCGTTCTGGGTCTCGCCCAACGGCAAAGTGATCTGGGACGGCAACGACGGCGGCGTCTATCTCTCCCGCGACGGCGGCAGCACGTGGCGGTTCATCGAGAACCTGCCGTTTTCCCAGTTCTACCACATCGCCGTGGACCTGGAGACGCCCTATCACGTCTACGGCGGCTTGCAGGACAATGGCTCCTTCACCGCCCCGGCCGCCCCGTGGCACAACGGCGGGATTCGCACCTATGACTGGGACGAGGTGGCTTTTGGCGACGGCATGACCACCTTTCCGGATCCCCAGCATCCGCGCTACGGCTTTACCTCCACCCAGAACGGCGACATCCTGCGCTTCGATCGGGTGACGGGCGAGCGCAAAGTGATCAAGCCCGCACCGCCCGATACCGGCGTGGAGTTGCGGTTCAACTGGAATCCCGGACTCGCCTTCGATCCCCACGACGGCTCGATTTACCTGGGGAGCCAGTTCGTGCACCGGAGCACCGACATGGGCGAGACCTGGACCGTGATCAGCCCCGATCTCACCACCAATGACTCGACCAAACAGCATTACAAAGAGTCCGGCGGCCTCACCTACGATGTCTCCGGCGCCGAGTTCCACACCACCATCCTGCAGATCGCACCCAGCCCAGTGCGGCCCGGCATCATCTGGGTCGGAACCGACGACGGCAACGTGCAGGTGACCCGAGACGGCGGGCGCACCTGGGAGAACACGTCGCCGCGCATCCGGGGCGTGCCGCCCGCGACCTGGGTGCCCCACATCGAGCCCTCGCGCTTCGACACGGCCACCGCCTTTGTGGTCTTCGACGACCACCGCAGGGGCAACAATCAGCCGTACCTCTTCAAGACCACGGACTTCGGCAAGACCTGGACCAGCTTGGTCACGCCGGAGCTGGACACCTTCCTGCACACCGTGGTCCAGGATCCCGTGGAGCCGAACCTGCTCTACCTCGGCTCGGAATTTGGCCTCTACGTCTCGCTCAACGGCGGGCGCAACTGGAGTTTGTGGCGAGGCCTGCCGCGCGTGCCGGTTCGGGGCTTGATGGTCCACCCCCGAGAACATGACTTGGTGATCGGTACCCACGGCCGGGGGGCCTGGATCCTGGACGATATCCGGCCCCTACGGGCGCTGGCGCGCGATCCGGACATCCGCAACCGGCCGCTCTACCTGTTCGAGATTCCCCGTGCCATCCAGTATCGCGAGCGCCAGGTGGCGGGCCCTCGCTTCACGGGAGACGCGATGTTCTTGGGCCCCAATCGGCCTTACGGCGCCCTGGTGAGCTACCTCGTCAAGAACGGGAGTGACTCCGCCAAGGTCACCGTTGACGTGCTTTCCGGGGACACCGTGATCCGGACGTTCAAGGCTCCGGCCAAGACCGGCTTCAACCGCGTGGCCTGGAATCTCAAGCGCAACGGGTTCCGCACGCCCCGGGAGGAAGACTCCGCGCGAGCCGAGCCTGAGGAGCTGCCGCCTGGTCCGGACGTGCTGCCCGGCACCTACACCGTGCGCCTCGCCTGGCAGGGGGATACGGCGAGTGCCCCAGTCGTGGTGGAGCCCGATCCGCGGTTCGACACCCCGCTGGCCGATCGCCGCGCCAACCTGGTGGCGCAGCTTCGGGCAGGCCAGCAGTTGGAAACGGCCACCGAGGCGGTCAACCGGCTGCGCGACGTGAAGCAGGCGATCGCACGCCTGAAGCAGCAGCTTGCCGGCAAGCGGGATAGTACCGCCACCGCGCTCCGCACCGCGGGCGACAGTCTCTCGCAGCGGCTCACCAGCGTGGAGGAGCGCTTCACCGGGCGCCGGGACGTCCAGGGCTTCCTTTCGGAAACCACGGTGTTGGGGCGTCTGAACGAGGTCTTGGGATCGCTGGCCTCCTCCTGGGATGCGCCCACCGAGGCCCAGCGCCGGTATCTCGAACAAGCGAGCCAGGCGTTAGCGGCGGCCCTGGGGTCGTTCAACCAAGTCATGAGGGAAGACGTACCTGCTTACCGGCGCCGGCTCGAAGCGGCCGGCGTGGAGCTGATACCGGTGCCGGGGCCGCTGGGAGGGCCGCGCTGAGCCTCTCAGAGCGGCTTTTTGCCCTTTTCCTCGCCCAAGCCGGCGGGCTGCACGAGCGCCTGGTGGAGCGGCGCAAGCGCGCCCTGCTGGGCGGCTTGGAGGGCACGGTGCTGGAGCTGGGCCCCGGGACCGGCGCCAATCTCGCCTACTATGGCCCCCGGGTTCGGCTCATCGGGGTGGAGCCCAATCCCCACATGCACCCCTACCTCCGGCGCGAGGCGGGGCGGCGGGGGCGGCCCATCGAGATCCGGGATGGGAGAGCCGAGCGGATCGACCTGGCCGATGCCAGCGTGGACGCGGTGGTCAGCACGTTGGTGTTGTGCTCCGTGGACGATCCGGGAGCTGCCCTGGCGGAAGTCCGGCGGGTGCTCAAACCCGGTGGCCGGTTCATCTTCCTGGAGCACGTGGCGGCCCCGCCAGGCACCTGGCGCCGGCGACTGCAGCGCGCGGTGCGGCCGCTCTGGACGTTCCTGGGCCAGGGCTGCCGTCCCGATCGAGAGACGTGGCTGGCGATCGGGCGAGCCGGGTTTCGGGAGGTCACCGCCGAGCACTTCGAGCTTCCCGTGCCTATCGTGTGGCCGCACATCGCCGGCTGGGCGCTCAAGTAGCCGCCCTCGCCAAACCGGACACCCTAGCCCGGAGAGCTGCCATGAGCCGGTCGTCTATGGTATGGGTCCTGACCCTGGCAGGAACCTGGTTGGCTCCCGTGGGGCTACTCGGCCAGGCGCCGTCCGCTCAGCCCGCGCTCAACGTGTTCCTCGACTGCCAGACCTTCGCGTGCGATTTTGACCACATCCGGCGCGAGATCGCCTTCGTGAACTGG
This sequence comes from Gemmatimonadota bacterium, assembly GCA_037440225.1. GTDB lineage: Bacteria > Gemmatimonadota > Gemmatimonadetes > Gemmatimonadales > GWC2-71-9 > JACPAP01. Next base: position 31,128 of record JBBIUN010000009.1, read on the forward strand.
GTGCGGGACCGCCAGGACGCCCAGGTGCACATTCTGGGAACCGGCCAGCGCACCGGGGGCGGGGGCAACGAGTACACCTTCACCTTCATCGGTCTCAAGGAATTTGCCGGGCACGCCGACACCCTGCGCCTGGTGACGCGCAACACCGATACGGCTACCGAGATCCGCGATGCCCAAGTCCAGACGCTGAAGCTGGGTTTGATGCGGTACCTGGCGGCGACGCCGATACGGGATCGGCTCCGCATCACGTACGCCGCGGAGCCCGGGCCGGAAGGCCAGCCGGCGACTCCCGGGGCGCCGCACGACCCCTGGAAGCTCTGGGTCTTCAGCGCGGGTCTCAATGCCAACCTCCAAGGGGAGCAGCAACAGAATTTCCAGTTCCTGTTCGGCTCGCTCTCCGCCAACCGCACGGCCGAGGATCTCAAGCTGAATTTCCGGATCTCGGGCTCCTACCAGCGGAGCGAGCAGCAACTGACCAGCGGCAGCTTCGTCAATTCCACCAGGAGCTATTCAGCGTCGCAGTCGGCGGTCTGGAGCCTGGGCCCCAAGTGGTCGTTCGGGGTGCGGAGTGCCCAAAGCAGCTCCACGTTCCTGAACCAAGCCCTGGCGATCCGCGTGGGCCCCGCCCTGGAGTACGACGTCTTTCCCTACTCGGAGTCCACCCGCCGGCAACTGACGGTGCGCTATTCCCCCGAGATTTCCCGATTCGACTACGAGGAAGCCACCATCTTCGACAAGACGTCCGAGACACTCTCGGGCCAACGGCTGAACGTCTCGCTCCGGGTGCTCCAGCCCTGGGGCCAGATTCAGACCTCGCTCGATGCCTTGCAGTACCTCCACGACCTGAGCAAGCACCGGGTGAGCCTGTTCGGGGCGGTGGAAATGAGGCTCGTGCGCGGGCTCAATTTCAACATCGGGGGCAACGTGGCGCGCACCAAGGATCAGCTCTACCTGCCCAAGGCCGGTCTCAGCGACGAGGAAATCCTGGTGCGGCGGCGCCAGCTTGGCACCAGCTTCCAGTACTTCACGTTCATCGGCTTGAGCTTCCGCTTCGGCTCCAAGTTTGCCAACGTGGTCAACTCGCGGATGCCGGGGCTCGACGGGGACGGCGGCTTCTCGTTCTCCTTCGTGTTCTAGCTCGTTTGGGCCCGGCCTTCGGGTGCTGGTGGATTCGCGTTCCCTTGACGGCCGGCGCCAGCCGGGCCATTCTCCCCGACCATGCGTGCGTCCGTCTGGCTGTGGGCCGCGATGACGGTAGGCGCGCCCGCCCCCCAGGCACGAGCGGCTCAGGCTGCCGAGCAGGAGGTGTTGGCCACGGTGCGCCGCCTGTTCGATGGCATGCGGGCGGCGGACAGCGGCCTGGCCCGGTCGGCCTTCGACGCCGCGGCTCAGCTCCTCAGCATATCGTACGACTCGGCCGGCGTGGCGCGGGTGAGCCTGGCCGACCTGGGTCGCTTCCTGGCCGCCGTGGGCACGCCCCGCGCCGAGATGTGGGACGAGCGGATCTGGGACACCGAAGTGCGGGTGGATGGCAGCCTGGCCGTGGTGTGGACCAAGTACGCCTTCTATCGCGGCGGCCGGTTCAGTCATTGCGGGGTGGACGTCTTCGAGCTGGTGCGGCGTCCCGATGGCTGGAAGATCATCCAGGTGGCGGATACCCGGAGGACTCGGGATTGCCCTACTGGACCGCCCTGAGCAGAAGGCAACCAGGGCGCGTGCTCGCTGGCTCGCGTCTTCGTGGCGCAGCAGGCCCTCCCCTGCCGAGCCAGGACCAGAACACCAACGCGGGCGGCGGCGGGCGCGTAAGAAGAGAAGACTTGCGAGTCATGCTGTGGTTTACCGCCATGGAGGATGCGATATGCGGATGTCGCTGGTGATCGCGCTGTCGGCCTTGGGAGGCGCTGCACCCCTTGCCGCCCAGGGGCCCCAGCGCGGGGCCGCCGTTCTCCGGGAGGGCGACGGGAAGCAGGTGGTGGAAACCGTCTGCGCCGGCTGCCACGCACTCAACCTGGTCACCAACTCCACCGGCTACAGCCGCGAGGGATGGACCCAGCTCATCCGTTCGATGGTGGCTTTGCCAGCGGACCAGGCGGCGCGTGTGGTGGAGTACCTGGCGGCCCACTTTCCCGAGCGGCCGGCACCGGCGGCGGTCCTGCTTTCCGGCCCCGCTACGGTCACCATCCGGGAATGGGTCGTCCCGTCGCTCGGTTCGCGGCCGCACGATCCGCTCTGGACTCCCGACGGCGCCATTTGGTGGACCGGCCAATGGGCCAATGTGATCGGCCAGCTGGACCCCCAAAGCGGCGCGATGAAGGAATACCCGCTCAAGACGCCGCGATCGGGGCCGCACGGCCTGGTGGCCGACCGAACCGGCCGGATCTGGTTTACCGCCAACTCGCAGCGCTACATCGGCAGGTTGGACCCCGCGACCGGCGAGGTGGCGGAATACCAGCTGCCGGAAGGCCCGGCACGCGGGCCGCACACCCCGGTTTTCGACCCCAACGGTATGCTCTGGTTCACGCTCCAGTCCGGTATGATCGGCAGGCTCGACCCCCGGACGGGCGAGATCAACCTCGCCGCCACGCCGAGTGCCAACACCTATCCCTACGGTATCGCGATCAACTCGCGCGGTATCCCTTGGTACGTGGACTTCCGGGGCAACCGGGTGGGGATGGTGGACCCGCAAACCATGGAGATCCGAGAGTACTCTCTGCCGGACCCCCAAGCTCGGCCCCGCCGCATCGCCATCACGCCCGACGATGCGGTGTGGTACACGGACTACGCACGGGGGTACCTCGGTCGCTTCGATCCGCGGACGGGGTCGGTTCGCGAATGGCCCTCCCCGGGCGGACGGGAATCGCGTCCCTACGGCATCGCCGCGGTTGGCAACATCATCTGGTACAGCGAATCCGGCGTCAGGCCCAACACGCTGGTGCGGTTCGACCCCCGGACCGAACAATTTCAGACTTGGGCCATTCCCTCCGGCGGCGGGGTGGTGCGCAACATGATGGCCACCCCGGACGGCAACCTGGTGCTGGCGTGCAGCGGGGTGAACCGCGTGGCGCTGGTGACGATTCGAGAGGCCCCCTGATGCGTTGCGCCTCGAGGCTGCTGCCCCGGACGCCGCTTTCGAGACCAAGGCTACAGGTGCTGGCGCTGGTGGCGGTGCTGGTGGCGGTCGCTGCGTCCGGGCGCACCGCGAGCACGCAGGCGCAGACCCCGGCCGAGCTGCGTGCCCGCCTGATTGCGCGAGGCAAAGCGCTGGAGTTGCCGGGCCACTGGGAACTGCCGCCGGGCAACGCGCTGGAACATCACACGGCCGGCTTTGCCAAGACCCTGTGCTCGGCGGTGTTCATTACCGGGCTGGACCCGGCCGATGCTGCGGCCAACGTGGGCTTCTTCACGGGACCGCTGGAATACCGGCGTTACGTGGTGGACACCGTGGTGGATCGGGTGCGCCAGGAAGTGCGCTTGAGGCTGCCCAGCGGGGTGACTAGGGTGGCCCGCCGATACCGGAGCCAGGGTTGCATCGCGCTCCCGGTGGGCAGCGACTCGGTGTTCTTTGCGCCCGCATGGGTGCAGCCGAACCTGCCGGATCCGGCCACCACGCCGTGGCCCATGGGCGACGTGATCCCGCCCGCGCCGTGGCCGCGGGAGATTGATTCGGCGGCCTTCCAGGCGGCGCTGGATACGGCGTTCGGCCCTCCCGAAGCCATGACGCTCGCCGTCGTGGTCACGTACCGCGGCCGCATTCTCGGAGAGCGTTATGCCAAGGGCATCGGCATCCACACGCCCCTGGAAAGCTGGTCCATGGGCAAGAGCCTCACCGGCACGCTGGTGGCGCGCCTCATCCAGATGGGCGTGTATCGGCTCGATCAGCCGGCTCCCATTCCCGAGTGGCAAAACCCGGGCGATCCCAGGCAGGCAATCCGGATCATGGATCTCATGCGGATGTCGAGCGGCTTGAGGATTCGCGCCCCGCAGGACCCGGACTGGAACGACTCGCTGGGCTATCCGGATCATCTGTACCTGTATACGGGCGGGGTCAACAGCTATCACTGGGCTGCGACGCGCCCGCTTCAGTGGCAGCCCAACACCGTGGGGCGGTATCGCAACACCGATCCCGTGCTGGGGAGCTACCTGGTGCGGCTCGGCGCCGAGAAGCTGGGACAGGACTATCACGCCTTCCCCCAGCGCGCCCTGTTCGACAAGCTGGGCATCCGCGACGCGATCCTCGAGACGGACCCGTACGGCAACTTCCTGGGCCAGGGTTACGAAATGGTGGCGGCGCGCGACTGGGCGCGGCTGGGCAACCTCTACCTTCAGGACGGCGTGTGGAACGGCGAGCGCCTGTTGCCGGAAGGGTACGTGGACTACGTCAAAACTCCGGCGCCGGCTTGGGTGGCCGACGGCCGGCCCGTCTACGGCGGGGGGTTTTTCTGGGTGAACGGCGACGGAGCCCGGCCCATTCCCCGGGATGCGTTCTCCATGCAGGGCGCCGGGGGGCAGAGTGCCACCATCATCCCCTCGCATGGCCTGGTGGTGGTCCGGCTCGGCAAGTATCGCGGCGCGCCGGCGGGAGGGCGAGCGCTGGACCAGGCTTTCCGGATGCTGATGCAGGTGGTGCCGCCGCGCTAGGCGCCGGCTTTCCAGCTAGCGGTTCCCGCTCAACTCCACCCAGGTTCCCGCGTTCTGCGCCGCGGCCTTGCCCACGATGACCTGAGCGGCCGCCAGATCCTCGACCGCGAGCCCCAGGGACTTGAACAGCGTGATCTCGTCAGCCGATCGGCGGCCGGGCACCTTGCCGAGGAGCACGTCGCCCAGCTCGCCTTGGATGTGGTCATCCCCCACGGCGCCTTCCTCCTTGGCGAGCAGGAAGTCGCCCGCTTCGGCGAGAGCCGACTCCCGGCGGTCCACGTAGAGTCGCGCGCGCCGGACGGCGGCGGCATCCAGCTCGCGGGCGGTGCGGACACTGGAGCCCACGGCATTGATGTGCGCGCCCGGCGCGATCCAATCGCCCTTGAGGATCGGCTGGCGGGAAGCGGTCACCGTGCAGATCACGTCCGCCCCCTTGACGGCGCCCCGCGCCGAGCCGGCGGGCTCGACCTCGAGCCCGTGTCGCTTGGACTCTCGCTCCGCGAAGGCCCGGGCGTGTTCCGGGGTCCGGCTCCAGACGCGCACCCGCTTGATGGGCCGCACGTGCAGCATCGCTTCGAGGTGGGTGCGTGCCTGCACGCCGGAGCCCAGGATCGCGAGGTCTCCAGCGTCGGAACGGGCCAGCACCCTCGTGGCCACCGCCGAGACCGCCGCGGTCCGAATGGCGGTCACCTCGGCGGCGTCCACGATCGCCTTGAGAGAGCCGTGCTCTGCTTCGAACAGCAAGATCGCGCCCTGGTGGGAGTCGTACCCGGCGCGGGGGTTGTCGGGGTACACGGTGATCACCTTGATGCCCAGCGCGGCTTGGGCCGAAGCGTAGGCGGGCATGGCGGCCAGCGCGGCCTTCCGATCCTCGAGCCGCATCACGTGGCGGAGCGGCATGACCGCTTCGCCACGCGCCAGTTGGAGCAAGGCCTGCGCCATGGCCTCGATGCAGTCGGGCATCGGGAGCAGCCGGGCCACTTCGGGTTGGCTGATGACCAGGACCTTCATTTTCTTCCCTGCCATATTCCCGGCGCTCCGGGCGAGGGGTGTCCGGCACCCGCGCCGGGCGCCCTTACGGCTCGCGCCCCCCGGCACCCGGGGCCGAAGGCGGACTCCAGAATCCTGGTGTTCCGCCGCCCAGCGCCGCCGTCTCCCGCCCGTATAATGCGGCGTTGAACAGCACCCGGAAGGTGCCCATCGGCTGGCCGCGCCACTGGGGGCGGAACCCGATCAGCACCACGTGTCCCTGCCCGTGCCGAACGTCCAGCGCGGCGGCGTAGCCCTGGAGATGCTGCTCGCCCAACAGGTAGCCTGAGAGCAAGGGCGAGCCCGCCACCGCGTACTTGGCCAGGGCGGCTCCTTGGAAGCCCTCGAGCGCGGTGAACACGGGGCTGTTGTCGAAAAACACCTTGGCGCGCTCCGGCATGCCGGCCATGACCGGATGCGCGGGATCGGTGATCACCTCCAGGATGGAACCGCTGGCGAAGAACTCCTGGCGCTTGAGACCGCTCACCACATTCCGCACCGGCAGATGGAGCTGTTGGATGGCGAAGTCGCTGCTCTGGCTCAAGCAAACCAGCGTGCCTCCGCCGCGGACGAACTGATCCAGCGCGCGCACGCCTTCCGATCCGATCCCGCCCTCGTACCGGGGCGGCACCGTCCCCTTGGCGTAGCCGTTGAGCAAGAGGTCCGGGGGATCGGAGGCCAGGAGGATCACGTCGAACCGATCCCCCAGGGCCCCGGCGTGCAGGTCGCTGTTGGTGATCCGGGCATAGGCGAAGCCGTACTGGTCCAAGAGCCAGCGGGTCCAGCCTTCGTCCATGCTGGCGCGCCAAGGCCGGTAGATGGCGATCCGCGTTCGTGCGCCGGCCCGCCCCGGCTGGTCGGTGCGCTGGGCGCGGAGCCCGAGTTCCCGCACCATGTTCTCGAGGTCGGCCGCCCGCACCCCGCCGACCACATAGCGCCCGCCGGCAGCGGGATCGAACCGTACCTCGCCGCCTTGGCTCAAGACGCGTGCGATCAGCCGGAAGCTCGCCGTTTGGCTGGGGTCCAGGGCGAGGTGCGAGCCCGAGCCCGTGATGCGGCCCGGAGGCGGGCGGATCCCGGCCGCCACCGGGTGCGAAACCAACGGCGCCGAGAGGTCGTCTCGGGCGGGGCCGGGATCGCCTCGCACCGGCTCGAGTGCGGCCCGGAAAGGCTCCTCGAGCGGCGATGTGGCTTCGATGACCCGCACGTCCATCTGGTAAGGCAAGGTCCATCCTGCGGCGTCGTAGGGCTGCTCCGGGGGGCCATCCGGGTACTCGCGCAAATCGGGATAGACCTGCACCTCGAGCAGTTGCCGCACCAGCTCGGCGAAGGGCTGATCCATGGGAATCACCCAGGTGCCGGCCGGGTAGGTCACGCCATCGTGCGCCGCTGCCCTGCCGAGCGCCTGGATGTCCACGCCGTGGAAGGCCAAGCGGCGCAGCAGCTCGACCGCCGCTTGAGGATCTCGCTGGTCTTGCGGGATCAGGTAGGCGAAGGGGGGCTCGGTCTGGTAGCGGCGCATCGCGTCCCGTCCCGCCTGGTAACGGTTGTAGAGCAGCGAGGCGCGGTGCTCGAACGCGTATTCCAGCACCGCCCGCGAGGCCGTCAGCATGTAGTTGACCGCATCGCGAAGCCGCCACCAGCCTCCTTTCCAGGGACTCACGTAGAGGTTCCCGGCCCGAAAATCGCGATAGGCCGGCGGGAAATCGCTCAAGGTGTAGAAGTACGGCGTGGCGTAGCGGTAGAGCGCGGTTTCGGTCCAGAACGCGGCGATGTTCTGGAGGACCGGCAGGTAGTCAATGTACCCCGGGTACCAGGCATCCAGTCCGGTGCCGCCGTGGGTCGCCCCCGGCTGGCCGCTGGCCTCCAGGCGCTCGGCGATGTGCATGCCGATGCTGTTGAGTTCCCGCACGATCAGCGCCGGGCTTCGCGGAGCGATCGGTTCGGCAAACGGCGGCACCCAGATCCGGGTGGGGAAGGGCGAGGACTGGTGGTGAACGTAAACGATCTGCGGTTCCCAGTAGCGCCACGTCCGAGTGATGACGCGGGACTCCGGGACGTTCAGCATGTAGCCGTCCCGGTTGTTGTCGTGCCCGATGTACCGCTGGTACAGTTCATGGAGCGGGGCGCCCTCGTAGGGTCCGCCCACGTTCTCGCGGTACCAGTTGACCACGATATCCTGCCCGTCCGGGTTGAGCGAGGGCCAGAGAAACACCACCACGCTGTCGAGCAGCCGGCGGGTGGCGGGATCGGCCGCCCCGGCCACGAGATCGTAAGCCAGTTGGATGGTGTGCTGGGCGCCGGCCACCTCGGAGGCGTGCAGGCCGCCGGAGATATCCACGAAGGCGGGCGTGCCGCCGGCGAGCCGGCGGGCCTCCTCCTCGCCCAACCCTCGCACGTGGGCCAGGCGTTGAGCCGCCTCGCGCCACCGCTCGAGGTTCGCCAGGTTGTCGGGTGAGGAAATGACGGCCAGGTACCAGACTCGGCCTTCCGACGTGCGGCCCACCTCGAGAAGCTTGAGGTAGTCGCTGGCGGCGTCCAGGCGCTGGAAGTACGCGATGGATTCCTCGTAGGTCGCCAGCTTGAAATCGTCTCCGGGGCGAAAGCCCAGGACCGATTCCGGGGCCGGCACGGCCTGCTGGGCAGCCGCTCCGCGGGCACCAGGGACTGTGCACAGAACACCGAGGATCGCGGCAAGGGAGACTCGGTAGGGCATGGCACCTTCGTCGGGCATAGGGTTCCAGCACTGGAAGGGGACCAGTCGAATCAAGAGACCGGCGCGGGTTCGCGCAAGGTGGCGGACGTTGCCGTCTCCGGTGCCGGCTGCCGGCGCGCGGTGCTCCGCCGCTCTGTTCTCGCGGCCGACCAGCGCGCCGCCTGGGCCCGGGCCGCCTAAGGCGGCCCGGCGGCTTCCAGGCAGGGTAGATCAGCGCTGGCGCTGCTCTCCCACGGGGGGCTCCTGCGGGGCGGACTTCCCCGCGTCCAAGTCATTCCAGTTGAGGATCGCGTTGAAGCCCAGGAAGAAGGTCCCCTGGGTCTGCCAGCGCCAGAAAGGCCGGATGGCGAACATCACCACGTGTCCTTTGCCCAGGGGGACGTCCACCAGTTGGGCCCGGTTGGACAGCACTTGCCCGCCAGCCAGGGTGCCCGAGAGCAGCATCTCGTTGGGGTCTTGCGGGAAGGCCATGACCACGCGCGGCCGCGTCTCTTCGAAGCTCACGCCGAACTGGCGCGCCAACTGGCGGAACATGGCGGTCTCTTCCTCCTGCGTCCGGCGGGGAGCGGTGGCGGCCTGGCTGCTGTCCGGCTCCCAAGGCGAAAGCCTCAGCGGGGTGGCCATCGGGGTGATGTTTTGTCCCACGCCGGGAATCTGGCTCTGGCCTCCCCCGAACAACCCCGCGAACTCGCCCGGGATCCCGCCGCCGCCGGCATTCAGCACCGGATCCTGGTTGAAGTACACCGGCAGTTGGTCGCCGTCGTACCCGTAGACCAGCGGGCTCTTCTTGTCGCGGATCAGGCCGCGCAGGATGGTGCCGCGGGCGAACAGCCGGTCCGAGCTTTCCACCCGGACGCCCGTCGTGATGCCGTACTCGGGAAAGATCGTGGAGGTCGAGCCCTCGACCAGGAGCGTCCCGCCCTCCTCGACGAACTTGGCCAACTCGAGCAGGCCTTCGAGCCCCATGCCGCCGCGGATATCGTCGCTCTGGTCGTTGGCGCCGAGGTTGGGTGTCTCCGGCGAGCGGCGGTACGGCAGCGCCGCGGGCGAGGTCTTGGGGATGCCGTTCACCTGCGATTGTGCGCTGCCTCCCACGTGCGGGAAGATGATCACGTCGTAGCGCTCGCGCAGGTGTCCCTCGCGGAGCTTCTGGTCGGCAAAATAGGTGTACGGTACCCCGTAGGTATCCAAGGCGGCCCGCACCCAGCCTTCGTCCTGGGTCCGCTGCCAGGCGTGCACGTAGCCGATGCGCGGGAGATCCAGCTCGTGGGTCTTGACGCTGGGCGCCTGTGCCGTGGCCCACGCCGAGAGGCCCAAGGCTTCGAGCGAGGGCGCGAGCGCCGCACGGTCGGCGTCCGGGATGATGAACGCCCCGGCCCGGAAGTGGTGGCCGGCGAGGTCGAAGTCCTCCTCCGCGGCCAGCATCTTGACCGACGCGTGCCGGAAGCGGAAGGCCATGAGGTTGGCGTCCGTGGTGTGATCCACGACCAGGATGGTGCCGTCGCCCTCGATGCCGCCGGGCGCGGTGACATCCGCCGTGATCGGCGCCATGGGTTGGTCCAGGACGGCGCGCTCGGTGACCGGACGAATCACCAGGTTGCGCATCAACTGGAAGGTCCAGCCGGTGTCGTCGTACGGCCTGGGGTTGCCCACCGCGTAGTTCTGCAGCGAGAAATACATGTCGGCCAACGTGCGGTACGGCTGGTCCGCGCGCACGATGTAGTCGCCGGGTTGGATCTCCACCTTACCGGCCCGGAATGCGGCCGTGGCCCGGTGGAACTCGAGCCCTTGGCGCCTAAGGTCGTTGACGGCTTGGGCTGCATCCGCCTTGCGCCGCTGCGCGGCGGGAATCACCCAGGCGTAGACCGGGCCGTTCCGGCCTTTTTCCACCGAGCGCCGGTTCTTGAGCCAGTAGTTCTCCAGGTAGAGTTCCTTGTGGTCCGCCAGGTGCTTCAGCGCGAACAGAATAGCCGATTCCTGGATGTTGGTGTTGTTGCGGGGACCCCAGCGGATCGAAGGCAACGGCGGGTTGGGCCGGAACCACTCGCGGCTGGTGACCGTGGCCGGGAGCCTCAGGTTCTCCACGATGTCCGGGCCGTAGCTCTGCACCTCGTAGAACCGCCCGACGGCGTTGTGGCTGTGCGCCACGAAGAACATGTAATTGGGCACCCAGCCGTCGTAGAATCCGTACGTCCACACCCCCGGGACGCCCCGCTTGGTCATCTCCATCACGTCGTTTTCGGCGAACATCCACCACTCGTTCACGGTGATGGGGTCGAGCTGTTCGTTGTAGGGGCCGGTCCCGGTCGAGGCGTAGAGGTACGACTGCGCTTCGTGGAGGTCGTGCATGACCGTGGGGGTCCACTCCAGGAAGGTCCGGGTGATATTCTGGGTCAACTTCAGGAACTGGCCCATGCCATCGCGATTGTTGTCGTGGGCCACGTACTTGCCCCAGTACATGAGCGGCAGGCGCTGGGCGCCGCGCGGGAGCTTCTTGTTGAAGTAGTAGGTGTCCACCTGTTTTTCCCGGCCGTCCACCTCGATCACCGGGGTGATGAACGTGATGACGTTGCGGCGGATGGCCTGGATGAACGGCGTTTCCTCGACCACCAAGCGGTAGGCCAGCTCCATGAGCATCTCGGGCCCGCCGGTCTCCGGCGAGTGCATCCCGCTCAAGATCCAGTAGATGGGCTTGGCGGTGCGAATCAGTCGCCGGGCTTCCGCGTCGCTGGTCTTGCGGGGGTCGGTGAGGGCCCGCAGCATGCCGCGGTACTTCTCCAGGTCGCGGATGGTGGCCGCGTCCGCGATGGCCACGAGCACTTGCTCGCGCCCCTCTTCGGTCCGGCCGATGGTCCAGAACTTGGCGCGGTCGGAGGCCTGGGCGATGGCCGCCAGGTAGCGGTGAATGTCCTTGGCGTAGGTCAGCTCGCCCGGCGTGCCCACCACCCTGCCCAGGAACTTGAGGGGCGTGGGGACCGTGCTCGATGCCGGCAGGTGATCCACCAGCTCGGTGGTGATCCGGGGGTCCTGCAGGTACTCGCGGATTTTCGCGGTGTATTCTCGATCGAGTGCTTGGCCGGATTGGGCCCAGCCGCGGGCCGGCGGCGCCAGCAGGCCGCCCGCCACGAGCGCCGCCCCCACCGTGCGCCTGATCCCGATTCCCCACGACATGCGTCTTCCTCCTGTGCCGGGATGGTGATCCGGGCCAAGGCTGGCCGGCCCGGGGAAACTGCTGGTGACGATACACCTGCTACGCGCGGGAGCGAGCCGGCGTTGAGCAGGGCTGCGAGCCGGCGTTGACCATGGCGGCGAGTGGGTCTTGAGCACGGCCGCGAGCCGATGTCAAGGGGCTTGGGACCCGGCCCAGTCGCGAGGGCAGCCCTTGCCGCGCGGCGGCCAAGGCCGCAGTTTGCCCGGCGGCGGAACACCTTGGATTGCCACATGCCACTCCTCTCGTTGCTGTCCGAGTGCGGGATCGGTCGCCGCGTCTGGGGCGGGGCGCTCGCCTGCGTCGGGTTGGCCGCGCCGGCATGGGCCGGCGCCCAGATCGCCCCTGCCGAGTACGCCGCCCGACGGGAGGCGCTGGCCGCGCGGGTGGACAGCGGGGTGGTGGTGGCGTTCGGGGGGCGCACGCCGGTGAGCGATTTCGGGCCCTTCTTTCAGCTTCCTGCCTTCCGCTACCTCACCGGGTACCTGTATCCCGATGCAGGCTTGGTGATGGTGGTCCGTGGGGGCAAGGCGACCAGCACCCTGTTCGTCAACCGGACTCCGCCTCGCCGCGCGTTGTATTACGGATCCGAACCCGATTCGGCGGCCATCGCCCGCGCGAGCGGGCTTGCGTCCCGGGCGCTTGGCGCCTTCGCTCCTACGCTCGACTCGCTGGCTGCGAGCGGGCTTCCCTGGTTCACGCTGCGCGACTTCGAAGCCGCCGACTTCGCCGCGGCGGACTCGCTGACGTGGGGCGGCCAGGTGCTGAAGGAGCTGGCGAGGCGGCACCCGGGCTTGGTGCTCCGCGACGCCCACCCCATCGTGGCCGAGCTTCGGGCGCGCAAGAGCCCCGCCGAGCTGGCGCTGATCCGCCGGGCAGCGGAAATCAGCTCCGCCGGCCACGAGGCCGTGATGCGGAGCATCGCCCCCGGCCTGCACGAGTACGACCTCCAGGCGATTCTCGAATACACCTTCCGCCGCCAGGGCGCGGTGCGGCCGGCCTACGGCCCCATCGTGGGCTCCGGCCCCAACGCCCTGCAGCTTCACTACATGAAGAATCGCCGGGAGCTCGAGGCGGGAGAGGTGGTGGTGATTGACGCGGCCGCCGAGTTCGAAGGCTACGCTGCCGATCTCACCCGCACGCTCCCGGTGAGCGGCCGGTTCACCCCGGAGCAGCGGGCGCTCTACCAAATCGTCCGCGACGCCCAAGCCGCAGCCGAGCGCAACTCCGGGCCCGGCCAAGCACTGCAAGCGGCCCTCGATTCCTCGCTGCTGGTCCGCTCGCGCGGCTTGGCCGCCCTGGGCTTGATCGAGTCGCCCGAGGCGACGTTCGATCCGCCCTGGCCCGCCGACTGCAACCGCACGCCGAGGGCCTGCCTCCAGGTCCAACTGTTCGCCATTCACGGGATCACCCACGGCTTGGGGCTCGAAGTCCACGATCCCCTGCAGGCCTACTACGGCAACCGGACCTTCCAGGTGGGGGATGCGTTCGTGATCGAGCCGGGGCTGTACGTGAGCACCCGGCTGCTGGACCTGCTGCCCGATACGCCGCGGAATCGGGCCTTTGCCGCCAAGGTGCGCCCGGTGGTGGAACGGTACCACGAAACCGGCATCCGCATCGAGGACGCCTACGTGATCACCGAGCGGGGGCTCGAGCGGATCACCACCGCCCCGCGCGAGATTGCCGAGATCGAGGCGGCGATCCAGAGGCGGCCGCCGCCGGCACGGTGAGGCCGCCGCGCAGCGTAGGCCGCCGTCGCGGCTGGCGCCCCGGCGCCGTACGGGGCATTGGACTGAGGAAATCCTGTTTTCGGAGGAGGGCTTCTATGTCGCGCTCGAGTAACCGCCGGTGGCTGGGATGGATGTTGGTCCTGGGCGGCGTGCTGCTGCCCGGGGAGCGGATCACGGCCCAGCCGTCTCAGCCGGAACTGCATCCCGCACCGGGCCGCCGGCCGGACGAGGGCCGGGGTCCCTTCAGGCTCTTCGTGATCCGCGGCGCGACGCTGATTGACGGCTCCGGGGCACCCCCGCAGGGACCGGTGGACATCGTGATCGAGAACAACCGCATCAAGGAAATCCGCAACGCCGGGACCCCCGGGACGCCGCTTTCGCCCGACCGCCCCCCCAAGGGAGCGGATTACGAACTGGACGCCACCGGCATGTACGTGATGCCGGGCTTCATTGATCTCCATGTGCACGGTGGCGGACCGCCCAAGAACCCGGACGCCGAATACCCCTACAAGCTCTGGATGGCGCACGGCGTGACCACGGTGCGGGGGGTGCCGCTGGCGGGCAACGAGTTCACGGTTTCCGAGAAGGCTCGGAGCGCCCGGAACGAGATCGTCGCTCCGCGCATCTTCAACTACCAGCGCCCCGGCAGCGGCTGGGACGGGGGCCCCGTCACCACGCCGGAGGAGGCGCGAGCCTGGGTCAAGTGGGCTTCCCAGCATGGGGTGGACGGTCTCAAGTTGGGCGCCTACCCGCCCGACATCATGAAAGCGCTGCTGGAGGAGGCCAAGAAGTACGGCATGGGCTCCACCGCCCACTTGCAACAGACCGGCGTCGCCAACATGAACGCCCTGGACGCCGCCCGGTTGGGGCTGGGGACGGTAACCCACTTCTACGGCCACTTCGAAGCTCTGCTCAAGGACTACGTGATCCAGCCCTGGCCGCCCGATTACAACTACAACAACGAACAGGATCGGTTCGGGCAGGTGGCGCGGTTGTGGGACAAGATCTACCCGCCCGGCAGCCCGGAGTGGAACGCGTACCTGAAGGAACACTTGGCGCTGGGCACCACCTTCGATCCCACCATGACGGCCTACGCCGCCGGCCGCGACCTCATGCGGATGCGCACTGCCGAGTGGCACGACCGCTACAGCCTCCCCTCGATGATGGATTTCTACGCCACGAGCCGCACCAGCCACGGGTCCTATTGGTACTACTGGACCACGTGGGACGAGGTGGCCTGGCGGAATTTCTACCAGGTGTGGTTCAAACTGCTGAACGACTACAAGCGCATGGGCGGCCGGGTCACGGTGAGTTCGGATGCGGGCTTCATCTATAATGACTACGGCTTCGGCTACATTCACGAGATGGAACTGCTGCAAGAGGCCGGATTCCATCCGCTCGAGGTCATTCAGGCCGCTACCTACAATCCCGCGCGCACCCTGTACGAGCCGATGGGCAAGCCCCTCGACTTGGGTTGGGTTCGCCCGGGCTTCCTGGCTGACTTGGTCGTGATAGACCAGAATCCCCTGCAGAACCTCAAGGTGCTCTACGGTACCGGCTGGACTCACCTCAACGACCAAACCGGCAAGGAAGAGCGGATCGGCGGGATCAACTACACCATCAAGGACGGGATCGTCTACGACGCCAAACGCCTCCTCGCGGACGTGGCGGCCATGGTCGAGCGGCAAAAGCGCGAGCGTGCGGCCCGGGCGGCGAGCCCGGACGGAGCTTCCCGGTGAGCGGCGTGTCGCTCGCCGAGGTGGGGGGGATGGCCGAGCGCATGATGCCGATGTGCGGCAGGCTCACGCGGGCCGCGACGCTGGCCGCGGTGATCGTCTTGGGGGGCCCGGCGGCCCCGCTGGCCGCTCAGACCGTGAGGCCGGAGGCCGTGGCCAACCTCCGGTTCCGCAACATCGGTCCCGCCACCATGAGCGGGCGGGTGGTGGACCTCGCGGTGGTGGAGGCCAACCCGACCACGTTCTATGTTGCCACGGCCACGGGCGGTGTCTGGAAGACCACCGACAACGGCGTCACCTTCACGCCGGTCTTCGAGCGGGAGGCCACCCATTCCGTGGGCGCCATCGCCGTGAGCCAGGTGGACACCAACCAGGTTTGGGTGGGCACCGGGGAGCGCGCCAACCGGCAGAGCAATTCCTGGGGCGACGGGGTCTATCGCTCCACCGACGGCGGCAAGACCTGGCGCCGCATGGGGCTCGAAGACAGCCATCACATCGGCCGCATCGCGATCCACCCGCAGGATCCTCGCATCGTCTTCGTGGCTGCGATGGGGCACCTCTGGGGTCCCAATCCCGAGCGGGGGCTGTACAAGACCACCGACGGCGGTGCAACCTGGCGCCGCGTGCTCTTCGTGGACACCCTCACCGGGGTGGTGGACGTGGCCATTGACCCGGCCGATCCCAGCGTGGTGTACGCGGCCTCCTACCAGCGCATGCGGACCGCGTACGGCTTCCATGGCGGCGGGCCGGGGAGCGCGCTGTGGAAGTCGCGCGACGGCGGCGAGACCTGGACCAAACTCGCCAACGGCCTCCCTGCCGGCGACAAAGGTCGCATAGGCATCTCGATCTACCGGAAGGACCCGCGCATCGTGTACGTGTCGGTGGAACAAGGCTATCGGTACAACGCCTCCACCGCGTACACTCGGCGGGCCGGCGGCATCTACCGCTCGGAGGACCGGGGCGAAACCTGGACCTGGATGAGCGACTGGAATCCCCGCCCCATGTACGCCAGCCAGATTCTGGTGGATCCGAACGATGACCGCCGGATCTACATGGAGAACACCTTCAGCTATTCCGACGACGGCGGCAAGACCTTCCGGCCCGCCCGGCAGTCCTTGCACGGCGACGACCGCATCCTCTGGGTGGACCCCCGGGACTCCCGCCACCTGATCAAGGGTGACGACGGCGGCCTGGGCATCTCCTACGACCGGGGCGTCACCTGGTTGTACGCGACCAATCTGCCGGTGAGCCAGTGGTATCGCATCGCCGTGGACAACCGGCGGCCCTACTGGGTGTACGGCGGCCTCCAGGACAACGGGAGCTGGATGGGGCCCAGTGCCAATTGGGTGAAGGGCGCGGTGCGCTTCGACGACTGGTACCAGATCGGAGGCGGCGACGGGTTCCAAAGCCGGGTGGACACGGTGGACCAGCGCACCGTGTACGCGGCCTCGCAGTACTTAGGGCTGGAGCGGGTGGATCTCGTGACCCGCGAGCACCGGCGCATCCGCCCGGGCGACCCCCGCGGCGCCATCGCCGACCGCCGCAACTGGGACGCCTGGGGACCGGGACGTCCGGAGCCCGAGCTGCTGAACGCCATGGCCCCGGCCAACTGGGATGCCCCGTTCGTGATCTCGCCCCACGATCCCAACACACTCTACGCCGGCACCAACAGGCTCTGGAAAAGCACCGACCGGGGAGACACGTGGGTGGACTTGGGCGACCTCACGACCCGGGTCAACCGGCGCGAACTCCCCATCATGGGCCAGCGGGCCAATGACTCGACGCCCTCGCTGGACGACGGCGTCCCCTATTACCCGACGCTCACCGCGCTCGCCGAATCCCCCCTCCGGCGCGGACTGCTGTACGCCGGCACCGACGACGGGAACCTCCAGGTTTCGCGGGATGGCGGTCGCACCTGGACCAACGTGGCGGGCCGGATGCCGGGCCTCCCCGGCGGGAGTTGGATGGCCGGCATCGAGCCGTCGCGCTTCGATACCGGCACGGTGTACGTCACGGTGGACAACCACCGGAGCGACGACTACACCAACTACCTGTTCGTCTCGAGGGACTACGGCGAAACCTGGTCCTCGCTGGTCGGCGACCTGCCGCCGCGCCGGGTGCTGCGGACCGTCCGAGAAGATCCCCGTAACCCGAACGTGCTCTATCTGGGTACGGAGTTCGGCTTGTTCTACTCGGCGGATCGGGGGCGTCACTGGCTGCCGCTCGGCGGTGGGATGCCCACGGTCCCGGTGTACGATCTCGTGGTGCACCCGCGCGACAACGATCTGGTGCTGGCCACGCACGGGCGGGGCGTGTGGATCCTCGACAAGATCAACGCGCTCCAGGAACTCACCCCCGAGGTGGCGGCCCGGCCGGCCCACCTGTTCAGCCTGGAGCCCGCCTACCAGATCCGCTATGCCGATGAAACCGCGCACAGCGGCGACATGATCTTCCGGGGCGAGAACCCGCCGGCCGGAGCGATCATTGACTATTACCTGCGCGAGGCCCAGGAGGCGGCGTCGGTTCGCCTCGAAGTCCGGGACACGGCCGAGAGACTGGTCGCGCGCCTGCCGGCCGCGGGCCGCGCCGGCGTCAATCGGGTGATCTGGAACTTGCGGCACGCGGAGATCTACCGCCCGCCGGCGGCCCCCGGGCTCGCCGGCGAGGGCTTGGGCGGCGCCGGAGGCCCGGTGCCGGGTCCCTGGGTGCTGCCGGGCCGCTACACCGTGCGGCTGGAGGCGGCAGGGGTGAGCGAGGAGCAGCCGCTCGTGGTGCGGAACGACCCCAGGATTGACGTGCGTCCCGCCGAACTCGCGGCATGGCACGATACCCTGGTCGCCTTGGGCGAGTTGATTCGCCAGACGGCGCCCTTGGCGGACTCGCTGGCCGCCTTCCGGCGGCGGGTGGACGAGCTTGGCGGCGCGGCGAAGGGGGCCCAGCGGGCGCTGGTCGCGGAACTGGCCGACATCGGTCCCAAGTTCGCCGAACTCAAGAGCCGCGAGATCCGCCTCTACCGCGAGCTGGACGGCTGGACCGGGCGGCCCACGGCCGATCAGTTGAGCCAGCTCGCCTTCTACCGCGACGCCTTCTCCCGCTACGGGCCGCGGGTCCGCCGCGCGCTCGAGACCCGGTTGGACCGGTAACGAGGCGCCCTCATCGCGCCACCACCGGCAGGGTGACGTGAGAAGGAAACCGAGCGGAGCGGAAGATGCGGTGTGTCTGGGCCCGGAACGCCTCCGCGCCCGCCTCGAAGATATTGGGCACGAACGTCTGCGGGTTGCGGTCAATCAGAGGAAACCAGGTGCTCTGGACCTGGACCATGATCCGGTGGCCGCGCTTGAACGTGTAGTTCTGGGTGTGCAGGCTCCAGGTGTAGGCCAGGATCGAGTCCTTAGGGATGGGCGCCGGACGCTCGAAGCTCTGGCGATAACGGCCCCGGAAGACCTCGTTGGAGACCATGAGGGCGTAGCCGGCCAGGGTCCAGTTCTCCGGATAGTGCTCGGGATAGACGTCAATCAGCTTGACCACCCAGTCGGCGTCGCTCCCCGTGGTGGACGCGAACAGGTGGGCTACCACCTCGCCCGCAATGGTGAGGTCCTCGGTGAGGGGTTCGCTTTCGTAGCTCAGCACATCGGGCCGATCTTTGACGAAACGCTGGTCTTCCACCAGCCACGTGGGCCAACCCGAGCCCCCGGGGAAATAGGTGGGCGGGATGGGGCGGTGGCGGTAGGGCACAGGGTGCGCCGGGTCCGAGAGGTAGGCGTCGAACGCCTCGGCGCCGCCCTGGGGCGGCTCGAAGGAGAGCGCCCCGCCGGCCTGGAAGTACAAGGCCCGCTCGCGGGTGCCGCTTCGCGGCGGCCAGGTATCCCAGCGCCGCCACTGGTTGGAGCCGGCCTCGAAGGTCAGCGCCTCGGGAAAGTCGCAGGGGCCTCGGTCCTTGAGGAAACAGGCGAAGAACGGCGCCTGGACGCGCTCCCGAAAGTATTGGGCCGTGGGGCTCCCGAACGCGATGGGACCCAACCGCTCGCCGCTGCCGCGGGACCAGCCGCCGTGGTTCCAAGGTCCCACGACGAGGTAATTGATGCCCTTCGTGTCGTATCGCTCCAGCTCATGGTAAATGCGGATGGGACCGTAGAAGTCCTCCTGGTCCCACCAGCCGGCCACGTTGAGCGCCGGCACCGAGGCGGACCGAATGTGGGGGATCAGCGTCTGTCGCTTCCAGAACTGGTCGTAGTCGGGATGCGCCACGAAGTCGTTCCAGGTGGGAATCTTCCCCTCGAGGTACTTGAGATTCACGTTCCGCAGCGGCCCCAGCGCGAGGTACCAGTCGTAGGTATCGTACCGGTCGAACTCGAACGGGGTTTGCTCCTTGGACGCCTCCATCCGGGCCGCGTACTCGAAGCCATAGCTCAGGCGGAAGGCCCCGTTGTGGTGGAAGTCGTCGCCCAGCCACATGTCGGCGGGCGAGGCCTGGGGCGAGATGGCCCGGAGCGCGGGGTGGGGCTCCAGTGCTCCCATGATGGTGGTCCAGCCGTCGTAGGAGACGCCCAACATGCCCACGCGCCCATTGTGGTTGGGGACGTGGTGGAGCAGCCACTCGATGGTGTCGTAGGTGTCGGTCCCCTCGTCAATGGCGCTGGCCTCTTGGGGCTCGCGCGCCGGCCGCTGCATCACGAAGGTCCCCTCCGAGCGATACCGGCCCCGGATGTCCTGGAAGACGAAGAGGTAGCCGTCCGCCGCGAGGTCCTTGAGGTACTCAGCGAAGTTCCCTTGCCAGTTTTCGATCCCGTAGGGTGTGCGCTTCATGATGAAGGGCAGGGGCCCCGCCTGATCCCTGGGGATCAGGACCTTGGTGTGCAGCCGCACCCCGTCCCGCATGGGGATCATGGTGTCCAGCACGGTGAAGCGGTCGGCCACCTGGGCCTGCTGGGCGAGCGCCGGCGGCAGCGCGGGCCCAGCCGGGGCGGCGGCCAGGGCCACCCCCAGCCACAGCAGCCTGCGGCCAAGATGCCGGGCCGACATCAGCGGGCCTCCAGTTGGCTGAGCAGGCGCTTGATCAACGCCTCGGTGCGCTTCAACTCCTGGCGGAGATCGAAGCTCTCCGTATCGGCGATCTCCATCCTCAAGTCCGAGAGGTACTCGGTGAGGACCTCGCGCAGGGTCTTGGCTTCCTCGTCCGTGAGCTTGAGATCCGGCATACCCATCCGCTCCCTGGGGAAATCCGCATGTAAGGTGCACGCCCAACGGCAGGTTGCGCCAGCGCGTAGGTTTGAGATTCGGGGGAAAAGATCATGACCGTATTGAGCGGGTGGCTGGCGGTGGGGTTGGCCCTCGCCGCCCAGGCGGACACGGGTGCCGCGCTCTACCGGGCTTGGTGCAGCTCGTGCCACGGGGCCGACGGTCGCGGCGGCTCCAAAGCGTCCGTCCGGCTCGAGGTGCCGGCCGCCGATCTCGCCGACTGTGCCACGAGCAGCGCGGAGCCCGAGGAGCGGTGGCTCGCCATCGTGCGAGACGGCGGTGCCTCGGTGGGACTCTCGATGGACATGCCGGCCTACGGCGAAGCCGCTACACCGGACCAGCTCCGCGCCGTGGTGCGCTACATCCGCTCGCTGTGCGGCGAGCCGGGGTGGCCGCCCGGGGAGCTGAATTTCCCCCGGCCGTTTCTGGCCGAAAAGGCGTTCCCGGAAAACGAGGTCGTGGTGGAAGCGCGCGGCCGGGGCCAGGAGCTGATCTACGAGCGGCGCCTCGGCCGCCGGCTCCAACTTGAAGGGGCGCTGCGGACCCGGGCCGATTCCGGAGGCGGCTTCGACGGTCTCAAGGCCGCTTTCAAGTACAACCTCTGGCACAGCCTGCCTCGCCACGCGCTGGCCAGCGCCGGCCTGGAAATCACTCCGCCCATTGGCCGCAGTGCCCTCTGGGAGGTGGAACCGTACCTCGCGTACGGTTGGAACCCAGGCGGCCGCGGCACGTTGATCCAGGGTGAGCTGCTCGCGCCTTGGGAGGAGTCCGAGGGGTTCACCGGGGCCGACTTGCGGCTGGGATTGGGCCAGCAGGTCGGCCGCATCGTGCCCATGCTCGAGGCGGGCTGGACCATTCCTCGCGAGGGACAACCGGCGCTCGATCTCCTCCCCCAGCTCTGGGTCCAGCTTTCGCGGCTGGGGCACGTAGCGGCCTCGATGGGCGTGGACCTGCCGGTTGCCGGGCCCGATCCCCGCCGGGCCCGGCTGACCGCGTTCCTACTCTGGGATTATGGCGACGGACCGCTGCGGCGCGGCTGGTAGCGCGCCCGCACCGGGGGACGCCGCTCAGCGCCGAAGGCCCTTGCTGTACCGCTGGGCAGGGCCCC
>JBBIUN010000009.1:52630-144460 GCA_037440225.1 Gemmatimonadota bacterium
CCGGGGCTCAGCCGCTGATCCGCCGAATGGGAATCCTCACCTTGAGTTTCTCCCACTCCACCACGAGTTCGGTGCCGCCTCCAGAGGGCGAGGCGAAGCTCAGTGTCAGGACCTCCACCGGGTTGGCAACCTGCTCCACCGGCACGGTGGCCTTGCCGACGTCCTGGGCCTGCACCGCAGCATCAATGGGGATGCCCCAGCGATTGACGGCTCGGTTGACGTGGACTTCCCAGGTCTTCTCGCTGGCTACCACGTAGAGCGAATACGAGCCGGGCTCCACCTTCACGCCTGCGATGTCGGCCGCAAATGGCACGTGCAGCGTGGTGGGCTCGTTGGCCCCGAGCCGCCACGGCTGGCCGTAGGGCACCAAGCCGCCCGCGACTTGTCGGCCTCGCACCGAGGGCCGGCCATAACAGACTTTGAGCACGGCCCCGGCGACCGTGACCTGGGCAGAATCCAGCGGGCTTTGGCGGGAGGCAATCGCTTCCGGACTCCCCTGCCGTGCGCATCCGGGGACCGGCCCCTGCACGGCTGCTAGCGTGAACAGCAACCAAACGAGCATAACCACTCCTCCGAGGCGGACTGCGCTGTACGATAGAGCCGTGGCCGCCGCGTGGCTAGATAGGGGAGCGCCGTTCTACCTTAAGCGCCCTTCATGGAAGCTTGCTGGTTTCCATACGGGGCCCTGGGTAATCTGCTACTCGCGTAGGGGCCGGGCAGCGACAAGGGTGCCGCGAAGGCACTCGATAGGACTCGGCAACGGCACGGTCCTTATGGAGGCGGATGAGGGTCCGCCCGCCCGACCCTGCGCCAGCGCAGGCCGCCTAGGGCCTGCGCCACAGTGGGCGGGCCGCCAGGCCTGTCCCTGAACATAGTCGGCTGCGGCGTGTCAGGCATCCTGCCGCTCGGCAGGATTCTCGCGGGAGGGGCGAGCGGGCAGTTCCCCAGGCCTGGTCTGACACGCCGCAGTTGTTCTTGCCGCCCGTTTCCGAACCCCAGGGCCTCGGTTGGGCCTCTCCGCGTCGAGCCCTGTCGCGCCGGGATTCCGCGCGCCGGGCCGGCTCCGGTCTCGGTTGGCCCGCCAGAGTGGAGGCCTTCGTGCCGGCATTCCGGGCCCCGAACTGCCAGCCCTCGGTCCCGGTTGGGCCTGCCAAAGTCGAGCCTGCCCGGTAATCCGCCGCGATCAGAACCCACTGCACCGTTTCGCTACACGCTGCTCCGCCCCACCGCAGGCGAGATCTCCTGTGACCCGGGTCACCCGCGGTCCAACCCCTTGAGGGATCAGGTGTTAGCCAAGACCGTCCGGGGGACGAGTCCGGCACGCCGCTTGCGCGTAGCTCCCGGTGAGCAGGTCGGGCACGGGGCCCGGACCAAGGGAACCACTTGCACCAGGAGCTACTCGCGTATGATCCAGTCCCAGCGTTTCCTTCTTTCCGCGGCCGGCGTATTCCTGATGACCGCATGCGCCGACAGTACCGCGCCGCGCACCGCCCCCACCGTGTCTTTGTCGTTCGCCACCCGCCTGCCGGCGGGCGCTGCCGCTCCGGCTCGAGCCGTAGGATTCCAGACGGCGGTTACTGGGGCAGACACGCTGAAGGACGGCACCAACACGCTCATCATTACCAAGGCTGAGCTGGTGCTCCGCGAGATCGAGCTGGAGCGCCAGGACGTGGCGAGCTGCAACGTCGAGCCCAAGCCCCAGGGCTGCGAGGATTTCGAGGTGGGGCCGGTGTTGATTGACCTGCCCCTGGGCGCGGGCACCGCCCAACAGGTGACGGTGGACATACCGGCGGGGACGTACACCGAGGTGGAGTTCGAGATTCACAAGGTGAGCGGCGACGACCCGCGAGATTCCACCTTCCGGCGCCTGCACCCGGATTTCCTGGACCAGAGCATCCGGGTTCAGGGGGCGTTCAATGGGACCGCCTTCACCTATGTGAGCGACTTGGGCGTAGAGCAGGAACTCGAGTTCGCCAAGCCGCTGGTCATTACCGACACGACCACGGCCACCAATCTGACGATTCGCGTGGTCTTGGCCGACTGGTTCCGCAGCGCCAGCGGCGGGTTGCTCGACCCGGCCACGGCGAACCGGGGGCAGCCGAACGAAAGCTTGGTGAAAGACAACATCAAGCGTTCGATGAAAGCCTTCGAGGACCGGGATCGCGACGGGGACGACCGGGACGAGCGCTGAACGATAGATCAGCGCTGGCGATAAATTGAGGAGGCGGCCCGGCGGTTTGCCGGGCCGCCGGTCTCCGGACCCGGAAGGTGCAACGACCTCCGCCCCGATACCCCGTTCGAGGTGGAGCGGTCTTGAGCGGACCCGCAAGGAGTGACGTGATGAGGACGAGAGCGTTCGGTGTGCTGATGGGCCTCCTGGCACTGGGTGCGGCACAGGTCACCTCGTGCGACAGTGGCACGGCCCCGTTGAAAAGCAACGTGCAGGTCTCCTTTGCCACTCGGCGACCCGCAGCGGCTCCTGGCTGGGCGGGTGCCCCGGCGGTGGCCGGCGTCGCCGGGAGCGACACGCTGAGCGATGGGACCAACACGCTGATCATCACGCGCGCTCAGATCGTTCTGCGGCGCATCAAGCTGGAGCGGCTGGAGACGACGAGCTGTACCACCCAGCCGGCGGGGTGCGAAGACGTGGAGGTGGGTCCGGTCCTGGTGGACCTGCCGCTGGGCCCGGGAGCGGAACAGAAATTCAGCGTGTCCATTCCTACCGGCACCTACGACAAGATCGAATTTGAAATCCACAAGGTGAGTAGCGAGGACCCGGCGGCGCTGCAGCAGGTATTGTTGGACAAGAGCATCCGGGTGGAGGGGGTGTTCAACGGCGCCCCGTTCGCGTACGAGTCCGATCTGGATGTCGAGCAGGAACTTTCGCTGGTACCGGCACTGGCCGTCTCGGACACGACCACGGCGGTCAACGTGACCATCCGGGTCTTGCTCGAAGACTGGTTCCGGTCCTCCTCGGGGACGCTGCTCGACCCGGCCACGGGGAACAAGGGTGGCCCCAACGAGGGGGTCATCAAGGACAACATCAAGCGCTCCATGGAAGCGTTCGAGGATCGCGACCGCGACGGCAAGAGCGACCGGTGAGCGAGGCCGGAGTGACCGCGCCGCCGCTCATCGCCGTGGTTTCCTTGTCCGACGCGTTCCGAGCTGTCTGGGACGACCTGGCCGCCGAACTCGAGCTGCGCTGCACCGTGACGGAGGCCGCCGGTCCCTGGCCGGCGGAAGCCGTGGCGGTGATCGTGGCGGCCGGGGGCGAGGAAGACCGGGCCCTGGATCTGCTGGTTGCGGCGGCGCCGCCGGCGGGCGTCCCGGTGTACGTAGTGGGGGCGCGTCCCTCTCACCGGTTCGCCGCGGAGGCGGTGCGGCGGGGTGCGGCGGACTACTTGGCGCTGCCGGGCGACCTGGACCTGCTGCGCCGGACGTTGGGGGCGAGGGCGGAAGCCGCCCGCCAGCGGGCCCGGCGCTCGGGGGAGGTACGGGCCCCCGGGGATCCTTTCCGCGAACTGTTGGGCGGGAGCCCCGCGTTGCGCGCGGTCTTGGCCAAAGCCCGCCGGGTGCTGCCCCACGGCGACGTCACGGTCCTGATCCAGGGAGAGACCGGCACCGGCAAGGAATTGCTGGCCCGGGCGCTGCACGACGGGGGGCCCCGGCGCGACGGGCCGTTCGTGGCGGTGAACTGCGCCGCCATTCCCGCCCCCTTGCTGGAAAGCGAGCTGTTCGGACACGAGCGGGGAGCCTTCACCGACGCCCACCAGGCCAAGGCGGGGCTGTTCGAGGAAGCGGACCGCGGGACCCTGTTCCTCGACGAGGTGGGACACCTGCCGCTCGGCCTCCAGGGCAAGCTCCTCCGAGCCATCGAGGACAAGCGCATCCGGCGAGTGGGGGCGACGGAGAGTCGCACCGTGGACGTGCGCATCATTGCCGCCACCCACGTGGACCTCGCGGAGGCGGTGCGGCAGGGACAGTTCCGGGAGGACTTGTTCTATCGCCTGAACGTGGTGAGCCTCGACCTCCCGCCCCTGAGGGAGCGGGGCGGGGACATCGAACTCTTGGCGGAGGCGTTTGTGGCGGGGCTGGCGGTGCGCTATCGTCTGCCCGTTCCCCCGCTGACGCCGGAGGTGCGTGCCGCGCTCCGGGCGCACCGCTGGCCGGGCAATGTCCGGGAGCTGCGCCACGCGATCGAGCGCGCGCTGCTCCTGTCGGAGCCGGGCCGGCTCGATCCGGATGAGCTGATTCCTCAGAGCGTGCCGTCCGGCCGTGCGGCCGGGCCGGCCGGCGGCGGACCGGCCACGCTGGCCCAGATCATCGCCGCAGCCGTCGAAGCCGCGCTGGCGCGGCAGGGGGGCAACAAGAGTGCGGCGGCTCGCGAGCTGGGGATCTCGCGCCAGCGACTCCAGCGCATTCTGGACCATGGCGACGTCGGCGAGGCTTGACGATCCCCTGAAGCGAGCCCGCGTGGCCGTGCAGACGGGCCGATTCCGGGAGGCGTGGGGGGAGCTGGCTCGGCAACCGGACGCGGTGCGCCGATCGCCGGAGTGGTACCTGCTGGCCGCCATGGCGCGGTGGCGGCTGGGGGAGTTCGCCCCGAGCCGGGCGGCCGCACTTCAGGCTCGGGATGGGTATCGGGCGCAGGGCGATGTGGACGGCGAGATGCGGGCCGAAAACGTCGCTGCGGCGGGCGCCTTCGCCCTCGGTGCCCTGGCCGAGGCGGAGCGTGGCTTCCAGCGCGCGCTCGAGCTGGCTGAACAGTCGGGCGACGAGCTGATGATGGCCCGGTGCGCCAACAATCTGGGCAATGTGGCGTTCTACCTCGGCCGTGACGGGGTAGCGCTCGGCTACTACCGGCTGGCGGGAGCCCGCTTCGAGCGGGTGGGGCACCGGCACGGGTTGGCGGAGACGCTGATCAACACCGGCCTGGTGTGGCGGGACCTCGACCGCCTGGGCGAGAGCCAGGAAGCCGCCGAGCGCGCGCTCGAGGTGGCCGAGGTGCTGGGCAATCGCCGACTCCTGGCGCAGGCCCTGGCGATGCGCGGCGAGGCGCTCGGCTTGCAGGGGGATCTTCCGTTGGGTCGGGCGCAGGTCAGGCGGGCGCTCGACCTGGCCCGCGAACAGGAGGATCGCTTGGCCGAGGTCGAGGCGCTGCGCATCCTCGCCAACTTGGCCCGCGAGGCGGGGGACTACGCGCAAGCCGTTGAGTGGGGTGAGGAGGCGCTGGCGCTGGCGAACGCGTTGGGTCATCCGTGGACCATCGCCACGGTGCAGCGCGATCTCGGCGTGGTGTTTGCCGCCATGGATCGCCCGGCCGACGCCCTGCGAGCCTGGTCCGAGGCGGCCGAGCGGTACGCCGCGCTGGGAGCCGCAAGCCGGGCCGAGCGGGTGCGGCAGCTCGCTGGGAAAACCCGGGCCTGATCCCGATGACCGGCGACCCAAGGCCCGGCCGCGAGCCCGGATCGTAGCTGCCCGTTGCGGGTTACTCGTTCCTCATCCTCTTTCTCGAGCTGGCGCTGATCCGCTTCGTGCCGGGGTACGTGCGCGTCTTCGGCTTCTATCTCAACTTCGTATTGATCGCCGCATTCCTGGGCATGGGGGTTGGCCTGCTGCGTGCCGAGTCCCAAGCTCGCCTGCAGTGGCTCGGTGCACCAGCCGTCCTCGGTCTCCTGGTGGCAGTCTGGGCGTTTGCCAACGTCGTCGTGCGCGCCCCCATTGACCCGGACGAATTTCTCTGGGGCGTCTTCTCGGAAATCGCGCCCAGCGTGCGGCGCATCGGCATCCTGCCCGCCGTGATCACCACCAAGGGCCCGGAACATTGACGCGGTCGAGATTGATCCGGTGATCCTCGACCTCGGACGGGCGGCGCATTACCAGCGCCCCTATGACGACCCCAGGGTTCACGCCTACGTGAACGATGCACGGGCGTTCCTGCGGGCCACCCGGCGCCGGTACGATGTCATCGTGCTCGGCACGCTGGATAGCCAGACGCTGGTGTCGGGCATCAGCTTGGCCTTGGTGCTGCTGGTGGCCGTCGCTATGGTGCGGTGGGGAGCGGGGAGTGCGTTCAGCGCCCGATTCGAAGGACCCATGTTTTTTCTTGGCGCGGGCTTCCTCTTGCTGGAGACCAAGAGCGTCTCGGAGATGTCGCTCCTGTTCGGGGCCACGTGGGTGGTCAACCTCCTGGTGTTCGCGTCCATCCTGATCGTCATGCTCGCCGCCAACCTCGTGGCCCTCTTGGGACCCCGCCCGGCACTGCGGACCCTGTTCGTTGGGTTGCTGCTATCCCTGGGCATCGCGTTTGCCGTGCCGGTGCGGGATCTGCTGGAGTTGGGTCCTACCGGACAGTGGGTCTCGGGCGCCGCCCTGGTGGGGCTGCCGGTGTTCTTTGCGGCTTGGATTTTCGCGATCTTGTTCCGGGACCACCCCGCGCCCGCCCGGGCCCTCGCCTACAACATCCTGGGCGCGACGGTCGGCGGCATCCTCGAGTACAGCTCCCTCGCGCTGGGGATCAAGGCGCTCTACCTCGTGGCTGCCGTGATGTACCTTGCCGCATGGCTTTTCTACCGGGGCCGACTCGTCGGCCTCAGGGCCCTGAGCCGCCACGCGTAATAGACCGGAACGCCCAAGGCCACGATGATCAACCCGGGCCAGGTGTACTGCGGCTTCTTGACCAGCAAATCCACGGCGATCAGCGCGGTGGCCGCCACGTAGGCCGCCGGCAACCAGGGATAGCCCACCGCGCGCACGGGACGGGCAAGGTCCGGCCGGCGGATGCGGAGCGCGAACAGGCTCACCGCGGTGAGCAGATAGAACACCACCGCCGCGAAGATCACGTAATCCAGCAGTTGCGAATACGTGCCCGAAAGGCACAGCACGCTGGTCCAGATGCCCTGCACCACCAAACCAAAAGCCGGCGTCTGGTGCTGGGGATGCAACCGGCCCGTGCGCCGGAAAAAGAGATCGTCTCTCGCCATGGCATAGTACACCCGGGCACCGGACAGGATGAGCCCGTTGTTGCAGCCGAAGGTCGAGATCATGATGGCGGCAGCCATGAGGTAGCCTCCGGGCGGCCCGAAGACGGCTTCCAGCGCCGCTGTCCCCACTCGATCCTGCGGTGCGCCAGCGATGGCCGGGGCGGGAAGGACGCTCAGGTACGCCACATTGGACAAGAGGTAGAGCACGGTGACGACCATGGTACCGATCCCCATGGCCAGCGGGATATCCCGCGCCGGGTTCCGGAGTTCATCGGCGGCGAATCCCACGTTGTTCCACGCGTCCATCGAGAACAGCGCCCCCACCATGGCGGCACCCACCACGGGCCAGAGCGATGCCGGCATCCCGCCCTCCGGGGAGAACCCGGCTCCGAAGTTGGCCGCGACCACCTCCGGCTTCCGCGCCAGCACCGCCCCGAGCAAGATCAGGGCCCCCAAGGTCGCCGCCTTGACGGCGGTCAAGGCAGTCTGGAGAAAGGCCGCGGTGCGCACGCCTCGCACGTTGATCCAGGTGAGCAGCGCGATCGAGCCGATCGCCAACAGCCGCTGGGGCGAGACGCCCACCTCGATGGGCCCGCTGGGAAGCCGAAGCGTCCCTCCGAGAAACACCTCCGGTGACAGCGCCGGGATGAACACTGCGGTAAACCGCGCCAAGGCCACCGCCACCGCGGCGATGGTGCCGGTCTGGATCACGAGGAACAAGGTCCAGCCGTACAGGTAGCCGAAGAGGGGAGAGATTCCCTCTCGGAGATAGACGTATTGGCCGCCGGCTCGGGGAAAGAGGGCGGCGAGTTCACCGTAGGTCAGCGCGCCGAGCACCGTGACGACGCCGGCCAGCAGCCAGACCATGAGCATCAGCCCCGGCGCCTGCACCTGGCGCATGATATCGGCGGAGACAATGAAGATCCCTGAACCGATCATGGAACCCACGACCAACGCCGTCGCATCCAGCCGCGTAATGGCTCTGACAAACTGCGGTTGCTCCGTCACCTAGGACCTCCTCCTTGCATCAGGTCAACGCACGCCTGCCGCCACGAGGACCCGCATCGCAAACGGCGAGCCACGGCCCATGATACCCCGAACTCACGGTTGGACCGTGAACCACGAGGGCCCGCATCGCGCGCGGCGACCACGGCCCCCAGGCATAGCGCTCAGGCAGCCGGCAGGACAGCTCGACGGGGCCGGGCCCCGAGGCTCAGTACGGCAGGCAGCAGGGCGATGCCCATGACCACGATACCGAACCCCAAATAGGTGGCGTTGCCCGAGGTCAACAGCGGCATGCCAATCTGCACCGCGTCAATCACGAAGTGCGCCACCACGCAGGCCAACAACCCCAGGCGCAGGAATACCCAGCCAAACACCAGCCCCGCGATGGTGAGTTCGATGCCGCGCAGGTACACCGGGAGCACCGGGTAGCTCGAATGCCCGAACGCCCAAATTGCCGCGGGGACGAGCAACGCGAGCAAGGTAGATCCCGTATAGCGCCTGATCAGCGAGATCGCGAGCAGGCGGTAGGTCAGCTCCTCGGTCACCGCCGCGACCAAGCTGATGGTCAGGGGCGCGAGAAACGGCAGCGAGACGTTGAAGATGCCGGAGTAGGGCCCCTCGGCAGGCAGCCAGGCTCCCCCATAGCGCCGCGCGAGAAGGTAAAATACGGTCAGATAGCCGAGCAGGGCGAACCCCACCCCGTATCCTTGCCAACTGGCACGCGCCACGTCCGCCCCCCGCACCCGGCCGGACGTGACATCGGCCCATCCGCGTAACGTCTCCGGGAAGACCTCGCGCCCCAGGGCCTCGCCCGCGCCCGCTGAGAAGACTACCCACAGTCCGTAGGTCAGGCTGCCGAGGAGCAGGATCAGCACCAACAAGCCCAGGTACGTTCCCCAACCGAGTTCGGTGGGGTAGGAAAACTTGGCGGCGGGCCAGGAAAGCAATCCTTGGATCAGAAACAAGGTCGCGATGCCGGTTGCCACGCGAACGGCTGCCCCCCAGCGGACCTCCCCGCGGCGGTGGCGGGCGATGCTCAGCCCCAGCGCGGTCAGCATCAGCAGGAAGGTGAGCCCGAGGCTCACCAGGCTCAGCAGTTGGCCCGCGCTCATGGTACGCCGCACGCTGCGCTGGAAGCCTTCCGGCACCTTGAGAAAGTGCCGGTACCCGCCCACGACGTCACCTAGTACGTCCACCTCGAGGCGCACCGACCCGCTGCCTTCTGCTCCGGCACCGCGCCAGGCGATGGTCGCCCCCCGCCGCTCCCAGGTGAAGCGGTGATCCCTCCGTCGCTCCCGCTTCTCGGTGGCGCTTTCCACCCGTTCCAACAGCGCCGGCTGCCAGCCCTGCGCCACGAGGAACTGCTCGGCTAAGGCCAGCGCGGTATCCTGCGGCACTTCGGCCCCCGGTGCGGACTCCTCGATCTCGTGCCGGAATCCCACCACCCGGCCGTCCACCCCCAGCTGGACGCGCCACTCTTCTTTTTCTCCCGGCTTGAACCAGCGCACCTGCCAGGCCCAGATCGGTACCAACTCTCGGGCCCAGCGGCTGGCTTCCGCCAACCCGACCGTGCGCTGCAAGAAGGCCAAGCCGTCGTCATCCCCGGCAAACTGGACCGCTTCACGGAATCCTTGGAGCCGAGCCCCCCGCTGTTCGAGAAGAGCCCGGGCCCGCTGAACCGCCTGGCCCCGGGTCACCTCGAGCGAGACGGCCGCTTGAGGAAAGGCGCGGCGGTAGAAGAGCGCGAAGCTCGAGAGCCCGGCTGCTGCCAGGACCGCCAGGAGCCAGGTTCGTACCCGTGACGGCACCGCCATGTGGGCCTCCAGGGTTGGTGGCGCCCCCTCGGGTAACACTCGCGGCGGGTTCCCGTCAAGCCGGCGGCCCGTAGCGGAAGCGCCGGGCGCCGGCTAGCGTTCGGCACCGGGCCGGCGAGCCGGCACGAGGGGCTGGCAGCGGCCGTCCCCGACCACGCCTTCCGGAGGTGCGGACACCTATGTGGATCGCCGCGCGGTACGCCACGCTCCTCGGTCTATGGCCCGCTTCTTTGGCCCCGGCCCTGCTGGTCCAGGCTGCGGAGCCGCCGCCGGCCGTGATCCGCGACGTCCGCTACGAGGTCACCTTCGACTCCGCCGCGGCTCGCCGGCATCGGATCCGGGTGGCCATGAGCTTTCGCACCGAGCAAGCCGGCCCCGTGCTGCTCTCGCTTCCCGCCTGGACCCCCGGGGCCTACGAGCTGTCGTACTTCGCCCGCAACGTGGAGCAGTTCGCCGTGACGGGCGGCGATGGTCGCCCGCTTGCCTGGGACAAGCTGGACTTCGATACCTGGCGCATCCGGCCCGAGGGCCAGCGCGCGATGACCGTAACATTCGAGTACCTGGCCGACTCCCTGGACAACGCCATGGCCTGGAGCCGGCCCGACTTCGGCCTGTACAACGGCACCAACCTCTTTCTCTATCCTGAAGGCCAATCGCTGGACTTTCCGGCTCAGGTGAGGATCCGCACCGAGCCCGGCTGGTTGATCGCTACCGGACTCTCCCCGGCGGGGCAACCCGGCGAGTACACCGCGTCGAGCTACCACGAACTCGTGGACATGCCGGTGTTCGTCGGGCGATTGGAAATGGATAGCCTTGAGATCGGCGGGGCCTGGTACCGTCTCGCGACCTACCCTGCCGGCACGCTGAGCGGTGCCGCTCGGAGCCGGTTCTGGGACGATGTGCGCCGCCTGATGCCGCCGCTCATCGCGGTGACCAACGACACGCCCTGGAGCGCCTACACCATCATGATGCTGTTCGACCCGGGCTACGCCGGCGCCTCCGCGCTGGAGCATGCGAACTCGCACGTGGGCGTGTATCATCCGGGCCTGCTGTTCGCCGGGCCGCTGTTGGCCTCGATCACGGCGCACGAGATCTTCCACGCGTGGAACGTCAAGCGCCTGCGCCCCGCCGAGTTGTGGCCCTACGATTACAGCCGGGCGCAACCCACCACGCTGCTCTGGGTGAGCGAAGGCATTACCGACTACTACGCGGACTTGGCCCTGGTCCGGGGCGGCGTGATCCCGCCCGACCAATTCTACCGGGTGACGGCGGACAAGATGAACCAGGTTGCGGCGGCACCGGCCACCGCGCTGGAGGACGCCTCGCTCACCACCTGGATTCGCCCGGTGGACGGCTCCCAGTACCTCTACTATCCCAAGGGTTCCTTGGCGGGATGGTTGCTGGACATCTTGATCCGCGACGCGTCCGACAACCGCGCCTCGCTGGACGTGGTGCTGGACGACCTGTACCAGCGGTTCTACCGCGCGGGGAAGGGCTTCACGGTGGCGGATTGGTGGGAAGCCGTCGAGCGGGCGGCCGGGGGCAAATCGTTTGCCGAGTTCTCCGGGCGCTACATTGACGGGCGGGAGCCGTTGCCCTACGCCGCCGTGCTGCCGCTCGCCGGACTCACGCTGCGCACCGACACCAGCCGCGTGCCCCGGCTGGGTGTCAGCACCGGCGCCGACAGCTCCGGGATCCGGGTGCAGGACGTGACGCCCGGCTCGCCGGCCGACCAAGCGGGGATCACAGCGGGTGATTATCTCCTCCGGGTGGGCGACATCGAGGTGCGGGATGCCGCCTTCGGCGAGGTGTTCCGCTCCCGCTACGCCACGGCCCGGGAAGGAACGCCGCTCACCGTGATGGTGCGCCGCGGCACCCAGACCCTGACGCTGAGTGCGCCGCTGCGCTTCGAAGAATCGGTCCGCTATGCGATGGCCGCCGATCCCGCTGCGACAGCGAAAGCCGCCCGGATACGGGAGGGCATCCTGCGCGGCCGCCTCTCGCCGTAGCGTGCTGCCGTGACGGCGAGGATGGTGCGGGGAGTCCCACCGGCGATCCGGCCGTGCGGCGGCATCCCATGAACGGCGGAGAGCGCATCGCGGAGGCGCTCTGCGCCCACCGGGTGACGCATCTCTTCACCCTGTGCGGAGGGCATATTTCCCCGCTCTTGGTGGCCGCCAAGCGGCGCGGCATCCGCGTGGTGGATACCCGGCACGAGGCCGCCGCCGTCTTCGCCGCCGACGCCACGTCCCGGCTGAGTGGCACCACGGGTGTGGCAGCGGTGACCGCCGGGCCGGGGCTGACCAACGCGCTCACGGCCTTGAAGAACGCTCAAGTGGCCCAGTCGCCCCTGGTGCTCTTGGCGGGCGCCACCGCGACCGCACTCAAGGAACGCGGAGCACTGCAAGACATTGATCAGCTCGCCGTCGTGGCCCCGCACGTCAAACGCCTGATCGCGGCGCGCCGGGTGCGGGAGCTGGCTTTCGCCGTGCACCAGGCTTTTCGCGTGGCGACCGAAGGCGTGCCCGGGCCGGTCTTCGTCGAGTGTCCCGCGGACCTCCTCTATCCCCGCTCCACGGTGGAAGCCTGGTACGGGGTCGCCGCCCCACGCGCATCGAACGAGTCGGCAGGGAGTTTCACCCGCTGGCTGTTGCGGGGACATGTCCGCCGGCTGTTTGCGGGAGGCGACCGCGCCCCTGGCGTGGTGGCGCCCAGCGCACCACCGGCCCCGGACTCCGGCTCGGTGCGCCGGACCGCGGCTTTGCTTAGGACCTCGCGGCGCCCGGTGTTGCTGCTCGGGAGCCAGGCGGTGCAGGCGGGCTGCGCTCCCGAGACGTTGAGGCAGGCGGTCGAGGCCTTGGGGCTACCGGTCTTTCTCTCGGGCATGGCGCGTGGCCTGCTGGGACAGCGTCACCCGTTGCTGCTGCGGCACCGCCGGAGCGCGGCGCTCCGCGAGGCGGACCTGGTGTTGCTGCTGGGCGTGCCGTGCGACTTTCGGCTGAGCTACGGCCGGGCGATCAACCCCGAGGCCAAGCGCGTCGCCGTCAACCGGAGTGCCGCGGACGCCCGGCTCAACAGCCGGCCCGCCGTCCTCTCGGTGGGGCATCCCGGGCTCTTCCTGGTGCACCTGGCGCAACGGGGAACGAGCGATCCTCAGCGCTGGGCGGACTGGGCCCGCGACCTCAGAGCCAGAGACCAAGCCCGCGCCGCCGAGATCGAATCCCTGGCCCGGCAAGAGACGGAGTTCGTCAATCCGCTCCGCTTGTGCCAGGCCATCGAGGCGGTGCTGCCGGATGACAGCGTCATCGTGGCCGACGGGGGCGACTTCGTGGGCACCGCCGCGTACCTGATCTCGCCGCGGCGGCCGCTCTCCTGGCTGGATCCCGGGCCGTTCGGCACCCTGGGCGTGGGCGCCGGTTTTGCCCTCGGCGCCAAGCTCCATCGGCCGCACGCCGAAGTGTGGATCCTCTACGGCGACGGCTCCCTGGGCTTCAGCCTTGCCGAGTTCGACAGCTTCGTCCGGCACCGGCTTCCGGTGATCGCCGTGGTGGGCAACGATGCCGGCTGGACCCAGATCGGGCGCGCCCAGACCGCGCTGCTCGGTGACGACGTAGCCACCGTGCTCAGCCGCACCGACTACGAGCGCGCCGCTTCAGGACTCGGCGCGTGCGGGCTTCGGGTCGAACGTTCCGAAGATCTCGAGCCGGCGCTCGCGCAGGCCCAGACGTTGGCTCGCCAGGGCAACGCGGTGTTGGTCAACGTCTGGCTGGGCAAGAGCGACTTCCGAGCGGACTCCATCTCCCTGTGAACGCCTGATGCCCGCGGATTGGGACGTTGGGCTCCGCCGGCGGGCCGTGATCCGGGCGCTGTGCGAGACCCTGCTCCCCGGCGAGCCGGGTCTCGGCGCCACGGTGCAGCGCGTCGCCGGGCTGATCGCCAGCCTCGCCGATCCCAGGGATCGCTTCCGGCTGAACCTCCTCTTGGCGGCTCTGGATTCGCCGCTTGCGAACCTGCTCTTGAGCGGCGCGCTTGGCTCGTTGGCGGCGCTCCCCTCGGCTCGGCGCGAGCGCGTGCTCGAGACGTGGGCGTTCTCCGGCAGCAGCCTTCGCCGCGCGGGGTTCCAGGCCCTCAAGCGGCTGGTGCACGTGGCGCACTATTGCTGGCCGGTGGCGGACGGCTCCCACCCTGCCTGGCAGGCGGCGGGATATCCCGGCCCGCTCCCGCCACCGGGCGAGTGGCCGGCGCCGCTGCCGGTGCGGGAGATCGGTCGGGAGGCGGTGATCGAAGCGGATGTCGCCGTCTGCGGCTCGGGTGCGGGCGGTGGCGTGGTGGCGGGCGTGCTGGCCCAGGCGGGCCTGCGCGTGGTGGTGCTGGAGAAAGGCCCGAACCCCGTGGCGCGCCGCATGACCCAGATCGAAGGCGACATGCTGGGCGCGTGGTATTTGGACGGCGGCCTGGTGATGACCCAGAGCGGCTCCATGCCCGTCTTGGCCGGGAGCTGCGTGGGCGGCGGCACGGTGATCAACTACACCACCAGTCTGCCGCTCCCGCACTCGGTGCGCGAGGAGTGGGACGCTCTGGCCGGCTCGTGCCTGTTTCAAAGCGGCCGCTTTGCCGAGTCGCTCGAGCGGGTGAGCCAGCGGCTGAACCTGAACACGACCTGGAACGCGCCGGGTCCTCGTGACAGGCTGCTGGAAGCGGGGTGCCGGGCCTTAGGCTGGCACGTGGCGCTTCAGCCTCGCAACGTCACGAATTGCCGAGGGGGTCTGGAGTGCGGCTACTGCGGCTACGGCTGCCGGCACGGGTCCAAGAACTCGACCGAGCGCACCTATCTCCGGGACGCGGTGGCTGCGGGGGCGGAGATCGTGGCCCAGTGCGAGGTGCGGCGCGTGCTCATCGAGGGCGGCCGGGCACGCGGCGTGATCGGAATGGCGCGCGGTCCCGACGGCCGGGAGCACCCGGTCACGGTGCGCGCGGCGGTCGTGGTGGTGGCTTGCGGCGCGCTCCATACTCCCGCCCTGCTCCGGCGCTCGGGACTGCGGAGTCCGGCAATCGGCCGGGGACTCAGGCTCCATCCGGCAACCGCGATGGCCGGGGTGTTTCCTCAGCGGGTCGAGCCCTGGAGCGGCGCGCTCCAGACGCGATACTCCGAGCAGTTCGCCGACCTCCATGCCGGCTATGGCGCTCGGTTCGAGACCGCGCCGGTGCATTTCGCCCTGCCCGCCAGCGGCTTTGGCTGGGAGGGAGCGCGCGCGTTTCGAGCCGACCTCGCCCGCCTGGGGCACACCAGCATCGTGGGCGTGCTGTTGCGCGACCGCGACGCGGGCCGGGTGCGCGTGGGACGCGACGGTCGCCCGCGGGTGCATTACGAGCTTTCGGACTACGACGCCGGCCACGTCCGTACCGCGCTGCTCCACGCCGCTTTGGTGTTGGCGGCCGCGGGCGCGTCCGACATCTTCACGCTCCATACCCCGCCGGTGCGCGTGAGGCCGGGAGCACCCAACTGGCGAGCCCGGCTGGCGGCCGCGGCGGACGCGCTGGGCTACCAGCGGGCCCGCATGTCGTACATCAGCTTTCATCAGATGGGTACCGCGGCCATCGGGCGGGATCCCTCGCAATCCGTGGTGGACGAGCGCGGCGAAGCCCACGAGGTGCGGGGGCTGTACGTGGCGGACGCCAGCACCTTTCCGGCCTCGAGCGGGGTCAACCCCATGATCACCATCATGGCGATCGCCGATCACGTGGCCCGCGCGATCCGGGAGGCGTTTTCGTGACGTCGGTGCTGATCGTCCAACACGTGGCCCCCGAACCCCCGGGGCTCATCAGGCAGGCGCTCGAGCGCCGCGGCCTGGACTGCCGAGTGGTGCGCGTGGACCGCGGGGAGCGGATACCCCGGACCCTCCGAGCGGCTGGACTCGTCGTCATGGGCGGGCCCATGGGTGTCTATCAGCAGGATCGCTACCCGCACCTCGCCGACGAGCTGCGGCTCCTCGCAGATGCCGCGACGCGAGGCCGGCCGATCCTCGGCATTTGCCTCGGCAGCCAGCTCCTGGCTGCCGCGCTGGGCGCCCGGGTCTACCCGGCCCCGGCCAAGGAAATCGGCTGGCACGAGGTGCGCCTGCTGCCGGAAGCGTCGCAGGACGCGCTGTTCGCGGGCATCCCCCGCTCGTTTTGGGCCTTCCACTGGCACGGTGATGTATTCGATCTGCCCGCCGGTGCCGTGCCGCTGGCGAGTTCGGCACGCACGCGGGTCCAGGCGTTCCGCGCCGGCGGTACCGCTTACGGCGTGCTCTGCCATCTCGAGGTGGACCGCGAGCAGGTGAAGGCGATGAGTGCGGCCTTCTCCGGCGAGTTGGTGGAGCAGGGCATCGAGCCGTCCGCGCTGCTCGAGGGGGCCGATGCCTGGCTGCCGCGCCTCGCAGAGATCGGGCTTGCGGTATTCGACCGCTGGGCCGAGCTGGTGTGCCACACGGCACCCGCCGCGCCAAAAGACGAGCGGGTCTGACCGCCGGGGTGTTCGCGGCCGGCGGCGGCCGGCGTTAGATTGCCGGCCGTCACGCCATCCAGGACTCGAACGCATGGTCACGCCGCTCCCGCGTCTCGTGCTCACGCCCTCTCCATGTCTGTTGATCGGGCTCGCGGCCTGTGTGTTGGCCGGGGTGCCGCGCCGCGCCGCGCTCCGGGCCCAAGAGCCCGCCATCGTATTGCGTCCCGACCGCGTATTCGATGCCGTGACGCCCGCGAGCCAACCGGGTTGGGAAGTGGTGATCACCGGTTCCCGCATCAGCCGCGTCGGGCCGGCGGGTCGCACCCCACCGCCGGCCAGTGCCCGGATCATCACGCTACCGGGCATGACCGTACTGCCGGGATTGATCGAGGGACACTCTCACCTGCTCCTCCATCCCTACAACGAAGCTCCCTGGAACGACCAGGTGCTCTTCGAGCCGCTGGCCCTGCGGATCGCACGCGCCACCGCGGCGGCGCGAGCCACGCTGTGGGCCGGCATCACCACCACCCGCGACCTGGGTACCGAGGGCGCGGGCTACGCCGACGTCGGCCTCAAGCAGGCGATCGCCCAAGGCATCATCCCCGGCCCCCGCCTCCTCGCCAGCACCAGAGCCATCGTGGCCACGGGTTCCTATGGTCCCAAAGGCGCTCCCGAATGGGACCTGCCCCTAGGCGCCGAGGAGGCCAACGGCCGCGACCAGTTGATCCGCGTGGTGCGCGATCAGATCGGCCGGGGCGCCGATTGGGTGAAGATCTACGCCGACTACCGGTGGGGCCCCTACGGGGAAGCGCGCCCTTCCTTCACCGAGGAGGAAATCCATCTCGTGGTGGAAGTAGCGAGCAGCGCGGGAAGGCCGGTGGCGGCCCACGCCACCACCGCCGAAGGCATGCGGCGCGCCACGCTGGCGCGTGTCGCCACCATCGAGCACGGCGACGGCGGCACGCCCGAGGTCTTCCGCCTCATGGCCGAAAACGGCGTGGCCCTCTGCCCCACCTTGGCCGCGGGAGACGCCACCGCCCAGTACGCCGGCTGGCGCAAGGGCGTAGATCCGGAGCCCGAGCGCATCGCCGCCAAGCGGGCCTCGTTTCAGGCAGCGCTCGCCGCCGGCGTGCCCATCTGCTTCGGCGGCGATGTGGGTGTCTTCCCCCACGGCGACAACGTGCGCGAGCTGGAACTGATGGTGAGCTACGGAATGGACCGGACCGCGGCGCTGCTCAGCGCCACCTCGACGAACGCCAAGATCCTCCGCCTGGAAGACCGGGGAAGCTTGAGGCCCGGCCTGCTGGCCGACCTCATCGCTGTGGAGGGCGACCCCACGCAGGACGTTGCCGCGCTGAGAAGGGTGCGGCTGGTGATGCAGGGCGGCGTCCTGGTACGGCAACCGTAGGGCGCGTTCGGCAACCGCAGCGGCCGCGGCGCGACGCGCGGCCAGGCGGCTTCAGCCCGCGCCCCGGTCTCGACACGTCACCCAGACGCGCTCCGCCATCCGCTCGTCCAGGGCCACCTCCGCCAGCTCCACCTGGAGCACGAAGGCGGGAAAGCGCTGCACCAGCCGCACCTCTGCTCCAGGGTAAATCCCCAGCGCCACGAGCTGGGTGGTGGCGGAACTCCCGGGATGCTCCAGCCGTACCACTCGGCCGGTGACTCCTTCGGCGAGGTCGGCCAGTCGCGACACGGATGCCGCGCTCGCGCCGTGATCCACGGTCAGCCTCCGTTCCACGCCAGCCACCCGGCCAGCCGCTCCAGCCATCGCGGCGTTTCGGGATTCTCGTAGCCGCAATAGGGGCACCGCACCCACCGACATCTTCGAGCCAGGGGACAAGCGCCGCACGCCGGCTGGGCTCGATCTTCCTCGAACTCGCGGCCGCAAAAGCCGCACACCAGCGAGCGCACCGCGACCGTCATCCCCAACCCCGCAAGAGCCAGTGCAGCGCCCATCCCGCTCCGAAAGCGAGCGGCGTGATGATCCCCAGCATGGCCAACGCCGTCTTGAGTCCTCGCTCCTTGATCATCGTCAAGAACTGGGCAATGCAGGGGACGAAGAGTGTGAGCGTCACGGCAGCCACGGTGAGTTGGGCCACGCTCAGCAAACCCCGCCGCTCGAGGTCGAACAGCCCGGCGGCCCCGTAGTCTCGCCGGAAGAACCCGAACAGGAAGATCCTGCCGGTTTCCGCCGGCAGGCCCAAGGCGCCCACGACCGGGGTCAACGCCCCCGAGATCCATCCGAACACCCCGGTCAGGTCGCCCGCCCAGAGCAGCACGCTCGCGACCAGGAACAGCGGCAGCACCTCGAGGAAGTACCACTGCATCCGCATCACGGTCTTGGTGAGCACGTTGCCCAGCCGCGGCCAGCGCATGGGCGGCAGCTCTAGGTGGAACAGAGGCCCTGCGCCCGGCAAGAGCCGCGCCGCCAGCCAGCCCACGGCCAGGAAAATGCCGAGCAAGGCCGCCGCCCACACGCCCAGCGCTTGGGGCCGGTGTGCGAGCAGGGCCAAGATCACTCCCAACTGCGCCGAACAGGGAATCGCCAACGCCAACAGGAAGGTGGCCAGCACGCGCTCGCGCTTGGTCGCCAGCGTCCGGGTGACCAACGTGGCCATGGTGTCGCACGCAAAGCCCAGCACCATGGGGATCACCGCGCGGCCACTCAAGCCCATGCGCTTGAATCCGCGATCCACCAGCAGCGCCAGGCGGGGGAAGTACCCGGAATCTTCCAGCACCGAGAAGAACACGAAGAACGTTCCCACCACCGGCAGGATGATGGCCACGGCATACCTCAAACCCAACGTCAGGAGGCCGTACTCGCCCACGAACAGCGCCCGCACCGCCTCCCACGGCAGCCGGGCGAACCATTCCGCCATCCAGGGGTTCAGCCGCTGCTCGAAGACCGAGCCCTCGATCCAATCCACCAGCGTGCCACCGCCAAAGCGCCCCACGAACTGATACAAGCCGACGTAAAGCACGAGCAGCATGACCGGAATGCCGGTCGCGGGCCGGGTCACGAGCCGGCCGAGCCTCGTCCCCCAGGCCGCCGTCGGGCGCTCTTCCCGCCGGACCAGAGGATCGGCCAACGCTGCGGCGGCAAGGCGGCGCTCCACCGCCAGCCGGTACGCGGGAGGCGCCTCCAGTCGGGCACCCAGCTCGGCGGCGGCAGCCAGGGCGCGGCGGCCTCCATCGGGCTCGGCGCTTTTCACCAGGGCGGCCGCCTCCGCGTCGCCCTGGAGCAGCAAGGCGGCCACGGCCGTCGGGTCCACAGGATACGAGCCCCGCAGCCGATCTCTCAGGTCCCGGACCGCTTCGCCCACCCCATTGCCGTAGGGAGGAGGAAGCGGTACCGGTCTTCGGCTCGCCTCCGCGATGGCCCGCTCGAGATCGGCCAGGCCGGCGCCCGTCACCGCGACCAGCGGCACCACCGGGAGGCCTAAGCGTTCACTGAGCGCGGCCGCGTCAACCCGGACGCCGTGGCGGGAAGCCTCGTCCATCATGTTGAGCGCCACCACCAGGGGGCGGCCCAGTTCCATCAGTTGCAGCGTGAGCGCCAGCATGCGGGAGACCAGCTTGGCGTCCACCACGTGCACCAACACGTCGGCTCCGCCCTCGAGCAGGAGGCGGCGCACCGCTCGCTGTTCTTCAGTATCGCTGCTCAGGGAGTAGAGGCCCGGGGTATCGAGGATCTCCACCGGCAGTCCGTCGAGCGAGCCCGTTCCTCGGGCGATCTCCACCGAGGTGCCGGGGTAGTTCGACACCGTCACGTACCGGTGGGTGAGCCGGTTGAACAGGGCGCTCTTGCCGACGTTGGGGCTTCCCACCAGGGCCACGCGAAGCGGTCGCGGGGAGGTGGGGCAGGCCGGCCCCGAGGCGCCGGCGCCGTGACAGGTCTTGGGCGTGAGAGCCATTCTCATGTGCGCCGGGGAATTTTGCGGAGGATCGCTAACCGGCGACTGAGGCCAACTTGAAGAATCCTTCAAGACTGGCGGATCGTCGGCAACGTGCTAGCCTTCCTCCCCTAACTGCGCCTGAGCGAGCCCGGCTCATCGTGCAACTCCGCGAACACGTTCCCCTGGCACCGTACACCACCATCGGCCTCGGCGGGCCGGCCCGTTTCTTTGCCGAGTGTGCCACCGAAGCAGATCTCGAGGAGGCGCTGTCCTTCGCCAAGCGGCAGCACCTGCCGGTGCTGGTCATGGGTGGCGGAAGCAACCTCGTCGTGCGCGACGCCGGATTTCCAGGCTTGGTGATTCGGGTAGGGTTGGGCGGCGTGAGCTTCCAGGCTGGTCGAGACGGGGTCGACCTATCGGCCGGGGCAGGGATGCCCTGGGACGATCTCGTCGCCGAGTCCGTCCGCCGCGGCTTGAGCGGGATCGAGTGCCTCTCCGGCATTCCCGGCACGGTCGGGGGAACGCCCATCCAGAACGTGGGCGCCTACGGGCAGGAGATCGCCCAGTCGTTGGTGAGCGTCACGTGTCTGGCCCGCGACACGCTGGAGCGGGTCACGTTCGAGCGAGCCTCTTGTGGCTTCGGCTATCGGACCAGTCGCTTCAAGCGCGAGGACCGGGATCGGTTCATCGTGCTGGAGGTGGTCTTGCGCCTGCGTCCCGAGACTTGCCCGCGGCTCGAGTACCGGGAGCTTGCCGCTGCGGTGGCGGAACAGGCCGACCTCGCCAGCCTGGCGCCTCGGGAAGCGATCCGCCTGGTTCGCGAGACCGTCCTCATGCTCAGGCGGCGGAAGTCCATGGTGCTGGATCCTCGGGATCCGGAGAGCCGCTCGGCGGGATCCTTTTTCCTGAACCCGGTGCTTTCCCCTGAGGCACTGGCCGAACTCGAGCGCCGCTGGCGGGCGCTGGGTGGGAGCGATCCCGTCCCCACCTTTCCTGCCCCGGGGGGTCTCAAGGTGCCGGCGGCGTGGCTGGTGGAGCGAGCGGGGTTCCCGCGGGGCTATCGGGCCGACGGCGTGGGGATCTCGAAGCGGCACGCGCTGGCGCTGGTGAATCGGGGAGGGACGGCGGCCCAGCTCTTGGCGCTCGCCGCGGCGATCGAGCGGCGGGTGGAGGAACGCTTCGGGATCCGGCTGGAGCGCGAGCCGGTGGTGGTGGGCGAGGTGTAGCCCGGCTATCGGCGCGCTTGAGGCAGGAGCACGACCCGCCCCACCACCTCGCCGCGCCGCAGGGCTTCCAGTCCTTCCTGCCATCGGTCGAGCGGCAGGGTGCGATCCACCAGGGTGCGGACCTTGCCGTCGCCGACCAGGCGGACCGCTTCCTTCAGTTCGTCGAGGGTGTTGCCCACCGAAGCCGTGACCTGGGCTTCGCGGATCACCAGCTCGATGGGGTGCACGTCGAACCGGTCAGTGGAGTACCCGATGAACACCAGCCGCCCGCGCTTGGCCAGCATGCGCGCGGCGGGCCCCATGGTGGCTTTCGTGGCTACCAGCTCGAAGACGGCGTCGGCTCCCCGGCCGCCCGTGAGATCGCGTACCTGGTCCGCCGCGTCCGGCGTGGTGCCGGCGGCCACCAGATGGTCGGCGCCCAGCTCCCGCGCTCGCTCCAACTTGGCGGCCGTGCGCCCGATGGCGATGACCGTCGCCCCGCGCAGCTTGGCCACCTGGACCAGGCCGTATCCCACGGCCCCGATGCCGTACACCACCACCGTGTGCCCGCTCTGGATCTGAGCCAAGTTGAGCGCGTGGATGGCGGTGGTGACGCCGCAGCCGATGGGGGCGGCGGCTTCCCAGCTCAGCTCCGCCGGCAGGGGCACGGCGTTCCGCTCCGGGACCACCACGGCCTCGGCGTAGCCGCCGTCGCTCACGAAGCCGTATTCGGCGCGCAGGTGATCGCACAGGTTTTCCGCTCCTCGGCGGCACCACTCGCAGGTCCCGCAGCCTACGTAGTAGTACACGATGACGCGGTCGCCCGGCCGGCGCTCGCGGACGCCGGGGCCGACCGCGTCAATCGTGCCGGCCATCTCGTGACCCATGGTGACGGGCGCCACGCCCAAATTCAGCAGTCCCGATTCGAAATGCAGCTCGGTGTGGCAGATGCCGGCGGCGTGGATGCGCACGCGCACCTGGCCCGGGCCGGGCTCGGGCAGGGGGACGCGTTCGAGCTGAAAGGCCCGCTTTGGACCATGGTAGCGCACGGCTTGCATGAGATCCGGCATGGTGCTGCTCCTTGCGAGCGGCCCGGCGCTGGAGACCCTGGCGCGCTACGAGCCGCCGGCGTTGCTGGTTCCGGTAGCAACTGCATCTCTTCCGGTTGTCAACATAGCGGCCTCTGCGCGGCTGTAAACCCGGAGGATCCGAGGCCCGGGTTGAGGAGATTCGCCGGTTGAGTTGGGGGCGGGTGCCGCCCCAGCCGGCAGGGTGCGCCCGTCAGGCGGCTCGGGCGCGGCCGGAGGGGCCGCCGCTACCTGGCGTCGTGCCCGCCAAGCTGGGTGGGTGCCGCCCGGCGGCGGGCGGGATCGTCCCGCAAGCGCTCCAGGATGTAGGCCGTGTTGATGAGGGCAGCGTGCGAGAGGCTTTGCGGAAAATTCCCCAGGTGGGCGCCGGTCGCGGGATCAATC
Source organism: Gemmatimonadota bacterium (assembly GCA_037440225.1). Lineage (GTDB taxonomy): Bacteria > Gemmatimonadota > Gemmatimonadetes > Gemmatimonadales > GWC2-71-9 > JACPAP01. The sequence continues at coordinate 75,496 of JBBIUN010000009.1, forward strand.
TGTTCCGCGAACAAGCCCAGGTGGTTGCCGCGTCGCAGCAAGTTCCGGAACAGGCGTTCGGCTTCCGCGTGCTCGCCCACCATGGCGAAATTCTGCACCATCCAGAAGCTGCAGACCACGAAGGCTCCCTCGTCGCCGGTCAGGCCGTCCGGGGTGCGATACCGGTAGATGAGATCCTCGCAGACGCTCGCCAGCTCGCGCCGAACGGCCTCGAGGGTGCGGCGGACCCGCGGGTCCGAGCGGTGGAGGAAGCGCACCTTCGGGATGGCCAGGAGCGCGGCGTCGAGTTGGGGCTGGCCATAGACCTGCACGAAGGTCCGGCGTGCGGGGTCCCATCCCTGGTCCAGTACCTGCGTGCGCACCGCTTCAGCCTCCCGCCGCCACCGTTCCGCTTCGCCGGACCGGCCCATCTGCATGGCGAGGCGGGCCCCGCGGTCGAGCGCAACCCAGGCCATGATCTTGCTGTGCACGTGCTGTTTCCGTTCGCTGCGCGGCTCCCAGATGCCGGAATCCGGTTCCCGCCAGTGCGCGGCGGTCCACTCTACCAAATCGCGCAGCGCCTTCCAGGTCCCTTCGGTCATCGGGTGGTGCCGGTGCCAGATGTCGGCGGTTTCCAGCACCTCGCCGTACACGTCCAGCTGGAACTGGTCTGCGGCGTCGTTGCCGATCCGCACGGGGCCGATCCCGGCGTACCCTTCGAGGTGCTCCAGGATCCGTTCGGGAAGATCCCGGCTGCCGTCCACCCCGTACATGATCTGGAGGTGATGGTCGTCGGTCCGGCGGCAGACCCGTTTGAGGAACTGCATGAACGCATCCATCTCGCCCTGGTAGCCCAGCATGGCGAGCGCGTACAGCACGAAGGCCGAATCCCGCAGCCAGGTGAATCGGTAGTCCCAGTTGCGACCCCCCGCCAGGGCTTCGGGCAGCGACGTCGTGGGCGCGGCCACGATGGCCCCGGAGGGCTCGTAGGAGCACAGCTTGAGGATGAGCGCGCTCCGCTCGACCTCCGGGCGGTAGGGGCCCGTGTAGCGAAGCTGCGAGCACCACGCGTCCCACCACTCGATGGTGGCGTCGAGCTTCCGATCCGAGCCGTACTGAGCCACCGGGCGCACTTCGTCGTCATCGAAGCGGAGCACGAACCACACGCTTTCGCCGGCGCTCAAGCGAAAGCGGGCCGTGGCGCGGCCATCCGCCAGCCGCCAGGCAATCTCCGGCGCCGTGGCGATCGTGGCCACGTCGTTGTCCTGGTCGGTGGCCAAGACGCCGTGTCGGCGGAGGACGAGGGCGGGGAAGCGCGTGCCGTAGTCGAAACGCGGCGCGAACACCACGTCCAGCTCGACGCTGCCGCGCAGCCCCCGCACGCGGCGATGAATCTCGGTTCGGCCCTGGCGCGCCGGCCCCACCGGCATGAAGTCGGTGACCTGGACCGCTCCGCCGGCGTGCGGCGTGAACGTGGTCACCAGCACGTTGGTTTCCGGCAGGTAGCGCTGTTCGGTGACCGCGGGAGCCGCCGGTTGAATGGCCCAGCAGCCTCCCCGCTCGGCGTCGAGGAGCGCGGCGAAGACACTGGGCGAATCGAACCGGGGAATGCAGCACCAGTCAATGGACCCGTTTCGCCCCACCAGCGCGGCCGTGTGCAGATCGCCGATCACGCCATAGTCGCTAATCGGTAGGTAGCGCATGGATCTGGGATCGCAGATCGGGTGAGGCCCGCACGCCTATGGAGTTCCCGCAAATGCTCCCGATCCGAGCCAGCGCAAGAGCTGCACCACCGCGTCCGGGCCGGGGAGGCGGAAATCTGCCACCGTGCCTCGCGCCGGCGGCTGGGCGCCGACATGGATGGATCGGCCAATGCCGCGCAACGATCGGAAGGCGTCTTCATCGGTGGCGTCGTCTCCCACGTAGAGCGGGCGCACCCGGGCCGGCCACTCCGTGCCATACCGGTGCACCAGCACGTAGAGCACGGCGTGGCCCTTGTGCCAATCCAAGGGCGGGCGTCCCTCCACCGCGTCCTGGCCCACCACTACGCGCAGCTTATGCCGCCGGAGCACCGCTTCCGCCAGCCGCTGCGCCCGGGCGCGCTCCGCGTCACGAACTCCCCTCAGGTGGTACGCGAGGGTCACCCCCTTGTGCTCCACCCACGCCCCTTCGATCCTGCAAGCGGTCAACTCGGCGGCCGCCGCGGACAACGGGGCCAGGAATTGCCCTGCTTCGGGATGGCGGTAACTGATGCCCGGGCCCTCGATCTCGAAGCCGTGATTGCCCACGTACACGAGGCCCGGTACCCCGGTCATCTCCATCACGTCGGCCACCGATCGCCCGGACACGATCACCACGTCCAAATGGGGCGCCCGCAGCGCCTGCTCGAGCACCTGCCGGGTCGCGTCCGGCAGCCGGGCGTCCGCGGGCTGCTCCACCAACGGCGTCAGGGTGCCGTCGTAGTCCAGGAACGCCGCCACCGCTGGTCGCTGCCTCAACCACGGGCCCAAGCGCCGGCTCAGCACGTCCACCGGCGCCGCCACCGCCACGCGGGCGTCGTGCGCGGCCCGGTGCGCCGCCTCCAGGAAGCGGCCGACCCAGGCATGCACATCGTGGCTGCGGACCCGGTCCCGTAAGGCCGACATCCGCGCCCGGCGCTCGTCGGCCGGCATGGACAACGCCCGATGCAGCGCCTCGGCCACGGCTTCGAGGTCGAAGGGATTCACGACCAGCGCTTCGGGTAACTCGTCGGCCGCTCCCGCCATCTCCGAGAGAATCAGCACCCCGTCGTTGTCGAGCTGCGCCGCCACGTACTCCTTGGCGACCAAGTTCATGCCGTCCCGGAGCGGCGTCACCAGCGCCACGTCCGCCTGCCGGTACATGGGCACCAGCTCCTCGTGCGGCAGCGAACGCACGAAGTACCGAATCGGCGTCCAGCCGCCGTCTGAAAAGCGCCCATTGACCCTCCCCACGGTCTCGTCAATCTCCCGCTTCAACTGGCTGTACTCCGCTACGTGTTCCCGGCTGGGGACCAGCAGTTGAGTAAATCGCACCCGGTGGTGATAGGCGGGATAGCGTTCGAGGAAACGCTCGATGGCGAGCAGCCGTTCGTGGAGCCCCTTGGTGTAATCCAAACGGTCCACTCCCAGGACCTCGATCGCCTGGTCAGCGTCGCGCGGCGGCGGCGCCGGCCTGCGGCTTGCGAGTTCCTCGATGGCGCGAACGTCCACGCTGATCGGATGGGCCTGTACCGAGACGTTGCGGCCCTCGAACCGGACCAGGCCTGCTCCTCGGTCCACGTCGCAGCCCAACAGCCGCTCGGCGCACGCCAGAAAGTGTTCCGCATACGCCGGGGTTTGGAAGGCGACGAGGTCGGCGGCCAGCAGGCCCCGCAACAGCGCGCGGGACCAGGGCAGGACCCGGAACACATCCGTGGCCGGGAACGGCACGTGGAGGAAGAAGGCCAGGCGCGCTTCCGGGATCCAACGCCGCAGGAACAGCGGAACCAGCATGAGGTGATAGTCGTGCACCCACACCAGCGCACGGCGCCGCGCATCGTCCGCCACCGCTCGCGCAAAGCGCTCGTTCACCCGTTCGTACGCCCGCCAGGCGGCCGCATCCATCGTGGTGCGGCCCACGAAATAGTGCAAGAGCGGCCAGAGCGTGCGGTTGGCGAACCCCGCGTAGTACTGGGAGACGTCACGGGCGGTCAGGGGGACTCGCCGATAACAGACCGCTCCCTGCTCCGGCATGGTGAGGCCGCCCGCAGCCGACACGTCCTCTTCCGGCACGCCGGCCCAGCCGGCCCACACGCCTCCCCGCTGCTCGAGCACCGGCTCTAGGGCCGCCACCAGCCCCCCAGGGGAGCGCACCAGCGTCCAGCGGCCCCGGCGCCGCTCCGCGGCGAAGGGCAACCGGTTGCTCACCACCACGAGGGCGAGGTCCGCAGGAAGGCTCTGACTCGTTTGTTCCGGCTCTGCTGCCACGCTTCGCCCTCCACAGTTCGACTGCGAGTTCCGGTCCTCAAGTGCAACTTAGCGCGGCGAGAGCAGGTGTAAACCTTGAAAAGGCCAGAGGCTAGGAGAACCCCGCGGCGGGAAGGGCAACGCCTTGGTGGCAGGCGACCATACCATCTATCTATCTATGGCGGCCTATGGCGGCGCATCCGGCACCGGAGCCGCCGGGGAGTGCGGCGGCCCGCTGCCAGCGCGGGGAAGGAGTCAGTGCGCCGACCAGGAATCGAACCTGGAACCTACTGATTAAGAGTCAGTTGCTCTACCAGTTGAGCTATCGGCGCGAGAACCTTGAGGTGCAGCCACAAAGATAGCGAGCCTCGAGCCGGGCGTCAGGTACCCTTGGGCGGAGGCCCTTAGACCGCCAAGGCCTTCCCTGAATCCCGCACGCTCTGCTCTTGCGACCGGCCCCGTGGCGGGTAACTTGACCGGAGCGTGCTACGGTGTAGCACCTTTCAGGACCCCACGCTGGAGGATGCTTTCGCTATGGACGCACCGGAATTCGGCATCGATCGCTACAGTCGCGAGCGCCGCAAGTTCTCGGGCCGGCGCTCCGGGACCGACCGCCGGCAACTCCCTGATCGCCGGGCCGCGGCGCGGCGCGCGGAAACGCTCGCGGTGGCCCACAATCGCCGCTCCGGCGCAGACCGGCGCTCGGGGTTCGAGCGCCGCGCAGGTGAGCGCCGATCCCTCGAAGATCGCCGCAACTCGGCGTGGCACATGCTGGAGGGCGGCTGGACGCCTGCGTCCTAGACCTCCGGCAGGCACCGGCCCGCGGCGAGGGCTCACTCCTTGAGCCGCCGGCCCCAGAACGAGGCGACCGCGTGTCCGATGACCCGATCTCGGGGAATGGGTCCCAAGAACCGGGAGTCGGGCCAGCCCAACACGTCCCGCGTATCCGAGAGGAGCAGCACCGAATCCGGCGGCACCACCCACGGGCCCCAGGAATAGAGATCGGGCACCAGCGCGAGCGGCGAATGCCGGGCGCGCGGTGCGAGGATGCGATAGGCCCAACCCGTGGCTCGCCCATTGATCACCAGATCGCCGTCCTCCATGCGCACCGTGTCGAAAGGCAGCCCCACCAGGCGCCGGAGCACATGGAAGACCCCGTCTTCGTCCTCGTAGCGGAACACCACGAGATCGCCCCGCTCGAGGCGGCCGGGAGGACTCACCACCCAGAAATACTCGCCGGCTCGCACCGCGGGCTCCATGGAGGGGCCGGTCATGTAGTAGATGCTGGGCCAGCGGGTGCCGAAGCGCGTCGCCCAGGCCAAGCCAACGGCGGCAGCCAGCAGTGCCAGTCGGAGGGCTAAGCGGATCGGGCGGACCCGGGGCGCGGGAGGCGCCGGATCAGAAGAGATCTTCGAGGGCGTCCCTGAGCGCGGGAAACCGAAACGCATAGCCTGCCGCCAGCGCTTTGGCGGGGATCACGCGCTGCAGATGGAGCAGGGCATCGGCGGCCTCGCCCAGGGCCAACCGCAAGCCCAAAGCCGGCATCCGGAACCACACCGGCCGCTGGAAGACGGCCCCCAGGGTATCGGCAAACTCGTCCACCGTGACCGGGTGGGGCGCGGTGGCGTTCAACGGGCCTCGAATCTCGTGTTCCAACGCCCAGAGTACGAGCCCCACCAGATCGGCGAGGTGGATCCAGGACCACCATCCTTTGCCGTCGCCCCAACTGCCGCCCAGCCCCAGCCGGAACCACGGAACGAGAGGCGCCAGGGCGGGAGCATCGCGAGCCAGCACCAGGCCGGTCCTGAGCAGCACCACCCGGGTGAGATCTGCCGCTTCCATCGCGGCGTGCTCCCACTGAACGGCGAGCTGGGCCAGGAAATCGCCGCCGGGCGGTGCCGATTCGTCGAGCACAGCGTCTCCCCGGGGACCGTAGTACCCGACGGCGGAGCCGCTCACCAGGACCTGGGGCTTCGTGGCGGCCGCGCGAACCGCGGCGACCACCTGCCGCGTGGTGTCCACCCGGCTCGCGATCAGTCGCTGCTTGCGGGCCGGCGTCCACCGATGCCAAGGGTCCACGATCCGCTCCCCGGCCAGGTTGATGACCGCGTCCGCGTGCGCCACGGCCGCTTGCCAGGCGCCGGCTCGCGTGGGATCGGCGGCTACGACCTCCACCGATCCCGGCACTGGATCCCAGGGGTTCTTGCCGGAACGGGAAATCACCACACAGTGTTCCCCGCGCTGCCGAAGGGCGGCCACCAGATGCCGCCCGATGAATCCCGTACCTCCGGTGATGAGAATCCGCATTCGGTTCTTCGAAGGTAGGCTTACGCCGGCGCGGCCGCTACCTGGATGCGGGCATCCACGGCCAGTACGCCGCGCTCCAACGCCAGCAGGGGGTTGATATCCATCTCCGTGATGCGGGGGTGGCGCTGGCCCAACTGGGACACTCGGAGCAGCACCGCGGCCAGGGCCTCGAGATCGCGTGCCGGCTCCCCGCGGACCCCCTCGAGCAGCCGGTAGCTTTTCACCTGCCGGATCATTTCCTCCGCATCAATGTCCCGAAGCGGGCTGAGCCGCAGCACCACGTCGCGCAGCACCTCGACGTACACCCCGCCCAAGCCGAACATCACCATGGGGCCGACGCGCGGCATGCGGGTGAGGCCCACGATGGTCTCGCGGCCCGGCGGCGCCATACGCTGGACCAGGATGCCGTCAACCGTGGGATCGGCACCGGCGCTGCCGGCAGCCGCTGCCTCGGGCGTCCTGGCGCGCCCTTTGGGCGGTGCCGGCTCCAGGGCTTTCACCATCGCCCGAACCGCCCGCCGCACATCCTCTTCGGACTGGAGGTTCAAGACCACCCCGCCCACGTCCGTTTTGTGCACCACCTGGGGGCTCACGATCTTGACGGCCACCGGGAACCCAAGTTGAGCTGCGGCCTCCGCGGCCGCCGCCGCCAGGCTCTGGGGACCCTCTCGCGACACGAAGCGCCAGGGCGCCACCGGTATCCCATAGGCTTCCAGCACGCGGAGCGCGTCCGGCTCGCTGAGCTTGGCCGTGCCCGTTGCCGCCGCCCGGTCGAGGATCCGTTGGACGGCGGCGTCGTCGCCTTCCAGCACCGGCACCGTGCCGCGGGGTCGCTGGGTGCGCAGGCGCTGGGCCCACATGGCTCCCAGCGCCTGCGCCGCGGACTCCGGGAAGATGTACGCCGGCACCTTGGCGCGCTGGAGTTCGGCCATGCCGGCCGGCAGGCCCTGCCGGCCCATGAGCACGGCGAGCAGGGTTTTCTCCGGGTATCGGGCGTTGACCCGCACGATGGCTTCCGCCACGTCTTTGGCCTGGATACCCAGCGGCGGCACGAAGGCGGCGATCGCCGCGTCCACGCGGGGGTCGCGGAAGACGCAATCTAAGGCGAACTCGTAGCTGGCCGCGGTCGCGCTGGCGATCAGGTCCACCGGGTTGGCGACGCTGGCTTCCTCGGGGAGCTTCGAACGCAGCAGGGCCTGGGTTTCCGGGGCCAGCGGGGTCACCTCCAGTCCGCTGGCCTCGCAGGCGTCCGCCAGGATGATCCCGGGCCCGCCGGCGTTGGTGACGATGGCCACCCGGTCGCCCGCCGGGAGCGGTTGGTTGGCGAAGGCCATGGCGTAGTCGAACATCTGCTCGACCGTCTGCGCTCGGAGCGCCCCCGCCTGCGCGATGATGGCGTCGGTCGCCAACTCGGTGCCGGCCAGGGCGCCCGTATGAGACGCGGCCGCCCGGATTCCTGCCCCGGTTCGGCCCGACTTCACCACGCAGATCGGCTTGATCGGCGTGATCTCGCGCGCCAGCTCCACGAACCGAGCCGGGTTGCCGAAGTTCTCCAGGTACAAGAGGATGACGCTGGTCTGGGGATCGTCCCGCCAATAGGTGAGGAGATCGTTGCCGCTCACATCTGCCTTGTTCCCCGCCGAGACGAACATGGAGATGCCGATGTTCAAGCTCTCGGCGTAGTCCAGCACGCTCAAGCCCATGGCACCCGACTGGCTCATGAAGGCCACCGGCCCTGGCGGCGGCATGGACGGGGCGAACGTGGCGTTCAAGCGCACGCCGGCTTCGGTGTTGATCACCCCCATGCAATTGGGACCGATCAGCCGAATGCCGGCCTGGCGCACCACCTCGAGCAGTTGGCGCTCGCGTTCCGCGCCGGCGGGGCCTACCTCCTTGAACCCGGCGGAAATCACCACCAACCCCTTGACGCCGGCCTCGACGCACTCGCGGGCCACCGCCACCACGTGCTCCTTGGGGACCGCGATCACCGCCAGATCCACCGGCTGTCCGATCGCTGTGATGCTGGGATAGGCCGGCACCGAGTGGATGGCCGTGGCGCGCGGATTGACCGGATAGACCGGGCCCTGGAAGCCCCAGCGGAGCAGGTTGTCCAGGATCATCCAGCCCACGGAGTTGGGCTGCCGCGAGGCGCCGACTACGGCCACCGAGCGAGGCCGGAGAATGGGGTCGAGCGGATGCATGCCGGGGTTAATCTAACCGTCCCATGCCGAGATTCGGATGAGGCAGATGTGAAGCTCTTGGGGAAGAACGTCCTAGGAGGGAAGCTCCTGGCGAGAGAAGCTCCCGGGGAAGAACCCCGAGAGCGAGATACGAGGGGCCCGGGGCAGGAGACGCCCCGGGGGATGCGGGCCTTGGTGCGCCGTGCCCCGGGGCATCGTCAGGTCAGGGGCGCTGCCATCACTTGACCGGCATCATCACGTGGGCGTACGGCGTCTTCTGCCACATGACGTAAGGCCCGCCGGATCGGTAGTCGGTAGGCAGCGCGGCCCAGGCCGCCGGGTCACGCACGATCAACATCACGTGCGGACCGGTATTCACCCAGGCTTGGCCGGAGTCCGGTTTCATCTTGAACGGATCCGTGTTGCTGGCATCGCTGCCGCCTTGCAGCATGTAGGCAAAGGCGATGCTCTTGATGGCGGGCTTGGTGTGTCCCAACCAGGCGCTGGCCCAGGCCATGAAGGTCTGGTCCCCGCACATGGGGTCGTTGCCGGGGGTCGCAGGATTGTCAGGGATGCAGGTCCAGCCGGTGGATCCAGGCCGCAGCTCGGCCATCTTGCCGTCCGCTCCGAACTCGACCACCTGCGCTTTGGCCGACACCGCCTCCGGCGCCGCGCTCATGGCGTTCTGGATTTTCCACTCCGGGCTGCCCGGCGTGGGGCTGGCCTCTGCGGGTGGCGGCGGTGCGGCTTTCTGGCAGGCCGCGAGTGGGGGAACAGCGCTACCGCAGTTAGGGCTTTCAGATGTTTTGCTGCGGCCCTGGCGCGGGAAGCTGGCAATCGGTGCAACAGCGCGTGACCTTCTATGCCTGTGGCGCCGGGCTGGCGCGCTACTCGACATGGACGTTCCCAACTGGAAGAGCAGGTATGGCGCGAAGGGTCTCGCCTTCGACCCAGATGCCAGCGTTGGGTGCCTTGCCGTTCTGGTACGGGGCGGTACTACGCGCGACGCCTCGTCCGGCGAGGACAAAGCGATCGCCCTATGAGCGCATTGCCGTTCTCAGTGCTGCGTCGTGGCCCTATGCAATACGAGACATTTTTATCACGTATCTCACCACCCCCTTAAGGAGACCTCAAGGGCTGAGCGCGCGACAGGCGCGCCGCTCGTGCGGGCACCAGAGTTCGCACGCGATTGCGACCGTTCCAGGCTCCCCCGCAGACCTCGACCTCTCAGGCGGGCTACGACATTCGCCCGGTGCAGGAGCTGCTGGGCTACCGTGATGTCCGGACCACCGTCGTATACACCCATGTGCTGCAGCGCGGGGGGTTCGGGGTGAGGAGTCCAGGGGACGGGTTGCTCCGGGTCAGGGTTGCATGGATAAGGTCTTATCTTGGCTGGGTGGGTGGTAGCCGCCAGGATAACCGGACGTTAGGCCGCAGACCTATCTTTAGCGAGGAGGTAAGCCGATGCTGTTTCCGTTTGGCCGCGGCACCCAGCTCCTCATGGCTAGCATGGTGGTCGCCTGTAGCAAACCGCTGGGGCCACTCCCATCTTGGCGAGGGGGGCCCGTTTTGGACACGAATCAAGTCATCAGGACCAATGCGACAGTGAGGTTTGTGGATATTGAGGGAGGGTGTTGGATCCTTCAAACGCCGGGCGGTGATTATGAACCCGCCAACTTGCCTGCGAGGTATCGCGTGAACGGCCAGGGGGTGCACGTGGTGTTCCGAGGCTCCCGAATGGGCTCGTTCTGCATGGTCGCTCCGGTCGTGACACTGGACAGCGTTCGTGCTCCATAGATGTAGATGGTCTGCGGCCTAAGCCATGTACCCGGGCCGTACCGTCATGCGGTTGCCATCTTGACCGCGCTCCGTACCCGCTTCAGCTTCCGCTCTGGTACCGATACGGAACCTCCCAGGCCTGCCCCTACCGTGGCTGCGCGGCATATGACAGCATTGGTGGAACTCATGGTGACGATGGCAGCCATCCTGTCCACGTTCGGTGGCTGCGATGCTGGCAGCTCCACGGCTTCCGAGCCCAGGTGCCAGAACCCCTTCGGGGTCATGCTGCCGTCTCAGGTTGTGCGCTCGTCCCAGGGGATGCAGGTCGCCAAAGCACTGGGGGCCGTCTCCCTGCGACCCTCTGCCATCTTCCTGGATGAATGGGACGGGACCTGCCCGGAGTGCGATATCGCTCTGAGAGCCGGTTTGCAACTCGTCCTCACCGTCCGCCACAACGGCCGGGGTGAAGCCACCTCCCCGCCCACCGATCTCGCCGCCTATCAACGCACCCTGGGCCAAGTGCTGGACACGTACCGCCCAGTGGTCTTGGTGGTGGAGAACGAGGAGAACTCGGCCCTCTTCTACACCGGCACGCCGGAGGAATACGCTGCCGAATTGAAAGCCGCCTGCCAGGCGGCGCACGCGAAGGCTATACCCTGTACCAATGGTGGATTGGCGAGCACATTGGTGGCGCTTCTGGTGTACGACCATTACCTCTCCAGTGGAGACTCCGCCGCCGCTCAAGACTTCGCCTCCAGAGCCTTTACGCCAGATCTGCAAGGACAGTTGAACTCGCCCCAGGCTCAGGAGCAAATCCGGAAAGGCCAGGCGCTCCTCTCGGCTTACCGCTCCGCCGGTGCGGACTACGTGAACTTCCACTGGTACATCGCCGATACCCGGGCATTAGAAGAAGCTGTGGCGTACCTACGAGCGCAGACGGGCCGGCCGGTGATCACCAACGAGGTAGGCCAGTGGACCGACGATCCGGAGCAGACCACCGCGGTCATGAGCAAGATCGTGCAGTTGGGCCTGCCCCTTGCCGTCTGGTTCGGCCTGGATGGGCCGAAAGCGCGGGGATTGGTCAACTTGGATGGCAGCCTGCGGCCCACCGGTCAGGCATTCCAACGTTTTGTCCACTCCACCTTCACGGACGACCATTGTCGCTGACGGTCCGACCCGGGCTCGCTCCTGACGCCGCTCCGCGGCGCACGCCTCGAATACCGATGGGAGGTTGATACGCCCCGGCGACCGTTTCCTCTCTACGACGAACCGCCACCTGCGTCACCGCCTGGCGATCACCCTCAACGGGCAGTTGCTCAGTGCCCCCATCATGGCGACGCCCTGGGCCGGCGACGTGCCAGTCGCTGTTGAACTCGATTCGGCGGTTGCTGCACGACTCGCTTCGCGGCTGCGAGGTGCGTTGCCCGCGAACCCGCGCCCGGATCCAGACGGCGTCGCCTGGCCCCGCCGTTGCAGGTGGCCGCCACTGGGTTTGTCAATAAACGATTTCATTGCCATAAGACGTGGTGCTGCTCATTTGACCGACGATCCTTCGCCCCAAACGCAAGCATGGCCCTTTCTCAGTGCCGCTTCGTGGCCCCGTGGAATACGAGATATTTTTGTCACATATTGGGCTATTCCCGTGACGAGACCTCAAGAGCTAGGCGCACGGCAGGCGCGCGGGCCCCTCCTCGTCCCCGGTGCGCAGCGGCAGTACCTTAGGCTGGAGGAGCAAGGGCACGATATCGGTCTCCAACCACGTCAGCGCCGACGGGCTGGCTGGTGGCTGGGAAGAGGAGGTTCGACCCAAGAAATGTTCTCACGCCCGCAGAAAGGCTTTCCATGCTGGAGCAGCGTGGCATCGTCTATCGGACCATCGGTCTGACCATCGGGACGGTGGTGGCGTATGTTGACTCCCGCCCGACCTGGGACGACACGGGCGTCACGGCGGGAATCCTCGTCTTGGGAGCCGCCGTCCTCGGTGCGGTCCACCCGCGACGGGCGTGGCTCACGGGACTCGCGGTTGGACTGCCCATGGTCGTGGTGAGCCTGCCCGGAACATACCATCTCGGCTCCCTGGTCGCGGTTGCAATCGCCGTGGCCGGGGCAATGGGCGGAGCGAGTGTCGGCAGGGCTCTAGGACGGCGCGACGCGGGCCAGGTTGGCTCCGAGCGCGGGTGCGGACGGGACGAGCGCCCGGCGGGCTGAGCCTCGACGAGTCTGATCGTGAGTGATGAGACCATCCACCGGATCAGCGGTTACGCCATTCTCGGCTTATCGTTGTTCGAGTTGCTCTTGGTCGCTGGCGCGACGGTTCTGACCGCCTTCGGGCGCTTCCACCCGGCCCCCGGCGGCGACGAAGGCACAGCCGCCCACCTCTTCCAACTTGCCTTTGTCTTGCTTCTGCCGGCGGGTGCGATATTCCTGGTTACCGCCGATTGGCACCACCCCTCGAAGGTCGCAAAGCGCCTCATCGTGCCAGGGATCGCTCTCATCGCAGCTTTTTCAACGCTGTATTATTTGGAGCACCTGAGATAAGCTAGACACCCGCCGCAGGCGGATTCACTTTTCGTCGCATGTTGTTCGCCCTCAAACTGCTGCAACAAACGGTGCGGACCCTGAACTCGGAGGGCACTCCCACCCAAGTAGCCGCCGGCCTGGCCCTGGGCAGCGCGCTGGGCCTCACTCCGTTGATGAACCTCCACAACCTGGCGGTGCTGGCGCTCATCATGGTCACCAACGTGTCCGTCCCGGGTGCGATGCTGGGATGGGCCCTCGCGGTCCCCGTGGGCTTCGCGCTGGATCCCCTCTTCGATCTCATCGGCCGCAGGCTCTTGCTCGAGACCCCGGCGCTCATACCCCTGTGGACCGCGCTCTACAACCTGCCCGTGGCGCCCCTTACCAACTTCAACAATACCGTGGTGCTGGGCAGCATCGTCGCCTGGCTCCTCTTCGCCCTGCCGATGTTCTTCGCAGCACGCTGGGCGGTGGTGCGCTACCGCGCAAGCCTCTATCCCCGGCTGGCGCGCACTCGGATTTTCCAGGTGATCACCGCCTCCAAGCTCTACAACGCCTACCGCCTCTTCCGGCCCGAGTGATCCATGCGACTCGTTCGCTGGAAGGCCGTGCTCCCGTTGAGCGCCGTCCTGGTAACGGCGGCGGTGCTCTGGTGGATGTTTCTGGATACCGCAATCGAGCGCGCCATCGAGACGGCAGGCGCAGAGATCGTGGGAGCGAGGGTGGACGTGGCAGCGGCGCACCTGTCGCTCCGCCGGGGATCGCTCAGGATCGAGCACCTGGAGGTGGCCAACCCGGACCGGCCCATGACGAACCTGGTCGAGCTGGGCGAGATCGTCGCCCAGGTGCGATTGCTGCCGCTCTTGGAAAAGAAGCTGATCGTGGATACGGCGGTGATCCGCGGCGCCCGGTTCGGCACGCCGCGCCGGTACTCGGGAGCCCTGGCGCATCCGAGTCCCACCAGCCAGCGCCTGAGGGGCATGGTCGCCGGCTGGGCGAGTCGCCTCCGCGTACCCGCCCTCAGCCTGGAAGGGTTCTCCACGGTGCTCGACCTCTCGCGCCTGAGCGCCGATAGCCTACGCACCGTGACGCTGGCCCGAACGCTGGCTTCCCAAGGCGACTCGCTGGCCAAGGCATGGCGCGAGGACCTCGATCGCCTGGACCCCCGAGCAGAGCTGGATTCCACCCAGGCCTTGATGCGGCGGCTCGAGCAGGCGGACCTCAAAGCGCTGGGCGTAGGTGGCGCGCGAGATCTGTTGGCGCAAGCCCGGAACAGGGTCCGCCGCTTGCGAGAGACGCGAGACAGCGTGAACCGCCTCGCGAGCCGGGTGCAATCCGGCTTGGATCGCCTGCGGCAATCCGCCGAGAGCCTGCCCGCGGCCCGCGAGTCGGACTACCGCTACGCCCGCAGCCTGGTCCACCTGCCCTCGCTCGACGCGCCCGATCTCTCGCCCGCTCTCTTGGGCGACCTGGCGGTGGAGCGCCTCGAGCCCATCCTCTATTGGCTGGCCCTGGCCGAACAATATCTGCCGCCCGGCCTCGACCCCCGGCGCGCAGCCGGTCCCAAGCGGCTCCGCGCCTCCGGCACCACGGTGCGGTTCCCCAAGGCCAGAACGTATCCGGACTTTTTGCTGAGCTACGGCGGTGCCGATGCCGTGGTGGAAGCGGGCGGCGCAGTCTCGGGCCGCTACGCCGCCACCATCACCGGCCTCACCAGCGCTCCGTCCCTGTACGGCCGGCCGACCCGGCTGAGCGCCACGCGAGCCGGAACGGGCGCCACTCCGGCGAGCGGGAGCGTGCTGGTGGTGCTGGACCACGTCCGCCAGCCGGTCAGGGATTCCGTCAAGGCGATGCTGGACGGGGTGAGCCTTCCGGGCCTCGCCCTCCCGGTGGCCGGAGCACGGGTGGAGTTGGGGCAGGGCTTCTTTCGGCTCGATCTGGTGCGGCAGGGTGATCGGCTGGAAGGAAGCCTCGCCTGGCGCGCGAGCGGTGTGAAGTGGCACCGCGCGGATTCCGCTCAGGCGGCTCCGGTGGCAGGGGCGGCCCGGGGCCTTGCGCCTCTGGGCACGGCGGCCTGGGCCCGGGAGTTGGTGTGGCGGGCGCTGTCGCGGCTGGACACGGTGGAGGTCGAGGTCCGGGTGGCCGGCCGCGCGGGGGGGCCGGGCATCGGCGTGCGATCCAACCTGGGGCGGGAAGCTGCCCGGGCGCTCCGCCAAGAGATCGGCGGCGAGGTGGACCGCCAGGAGCGCCGCGTGCGAGAGGCAGTGGACCGGCTGGCCCGGCCCTACGCGGAGCAGGCCCAGCGCCGGATCGCGGCAGCGGAATCAGAGATCGGCGCCATGGTACGCGAGCGGCAGGCGGAACTCGAAGCCGCCCGCGCCGACCTCGAACGCAAGATCCAGGAAGCGACTCGGCGCCTGCCGGTCAGGATCCCTTGACGGGATTGGTGCCGCGCGGGCCCCGGGCGCGAGCCCGCGTGCCCCCCAGCGCAGGTCTGCTACGCGCCCTCGGGCCCCCCGGCGCGGTCGGGCCCGGAGCGCGCCGGCTCAGCGCTGGTCCATCGGCACGTAGTCTCGCCGGTCGTGCCCCACGTAAATCTGCCGAGGCCGGGCGATCTTCTGCTCCGGATCCTGCAGCATCTCCTCCCACTGCGCCAGCCATCCCGGCGTCCGCCCGATGGCGAACAGGACGGGGAACATGGTGACCGGGAAACCCATGGCCTCGTAGATGATGCCGGAGTAGAAGTCCACGTTGGGATAGAGCTTGTGGGAGACGAAGTAGTCGTCTTCCAAGGCGATGCGCTCGAGTTCCAGGGCGATGTCAATGAGGGGGTTCTTGCCCGTCACCTCGAAGACCTCGTCCGCGATGCGCTTGATGATCTTGGCCCGGGGGTCGTAGTTCTTGTACACCCGGTGGCCGAAGCCCATCAAGAGCACTTCCTTGGTCTTCACGCGCTTGATGTAGGCCGGGATGTTCTTCTTGTCGCCGATCTCCCGCAACATGCGGAGCACTTGCTCGTTGGCTCCGCCGTGGAGCGGTCCATAGAGCGCCGCGGCGGCGGCCGCCATGGCGCTGTAAGGATCCACGTGACTGGAGCCCACGCTCCGCATGGCGTTCGCCGAGCAGTTCTGCTCGTGGTCGGCATGCAGGATGAACAAGACGTCCAGGGCGTGTTCCAGCACCGGGTTGGGCCGGTACTTGGTCTCGGTCGCCTTGAACATCATGTTGAGAAAATTGCCCGCGTACGAGAGATCGTCGTCGGGATAGGCAAAGGGCAGGCCCACGCTATGCCGGTAGGCGAACGCCGCCACCGTGGGGCTTTTGGCCACCAGGCGGAAGATCTGCCGCTGGCGCACCTCCGGATCGTGGATTTGGTTGGCCTCGGTATAGAAGGTGGACAGGGCCGCGATGGTACTGATGAACACCCCCATGGGGTGGGCGTCGTAGCGGAAGCCGTCCATCAGCTTCTTGATGTTTTCGTGAATGAACCGGTGATGCGTGATGTTGTGGGTCCAGGTCTCCAACTGCGCCTTGGTAGGCAGCTCGCCGTGGAGCAGCAGGTAGGCGGTTTCCAGGAAGGTGCTCTGCTCGGCCAACTGCTCGATGGGGTAGCCCCGGTAGCGCAGGATGCCCTTGTCCCCGTCAATGAAGGTGATGGCGGAGCGGCAAGACGCCGTATTGATGAAGGCCGGATCGTACGACACCATCCCGAAATCGTCCGGTCCGGTCTTGATCTGCCGGAGATCCGTCGCGTGAATGGCTCCGTCCTTGATCGGGATCTCGTAGGTCTTGCCGGTGCGGTTGTCCGTGATGCTGAGCGTCGGCCGGGGCGCCGCCGCGGGTTCGGGGGCGGGTGCGGGGCCGGGCCTGGTCTCGGTTGCGGTCTTGGGTGCCACGGTTACCTCAGAACACGACGGGGTGGAAGCCTGGTACCAGGTGCAAAGATAACACGCCGCCTGCTGGTGCGTTACGGGCCGGCGGGCAAAAGGCTGTGGGTTTGGATTGAAGCTCGATTCATGGCTCTGGGGCGGCTGCCTCCTCCCGGTAGGGCGCCTTCAGCTCCACCGGTTGAGCCCGAGCGCGCACCTTGAGGTTCAGCCCCTCGACGAACACCGAAAAGCCCATCGCGAAGTAGATGTAGCCCTTGGAGATGTGCTGTCCCAGCCCCTCGGCCAGCAGCGAGACCCCGATCAGCAAGAGGAAGCTCAAAGCCAGCATCTTGACCGTGGGATGCCGGTGCACGAAGTCGCTCACGGGACCGGCGGACCACATCATCACCACGACCGCCAGGATCACCGCCGCGATCATCACGGGCAGGTCCCGCGCCATCCCCACTGCGGTGATCACGGAATCGAGCGAGAAGACGATGTCGAGCAGCACGATCTGGCCGATCACGGCCCAGAAGGCGGGCCGGACCCGGGCGCTGGAGCGTCCCTCCTCGCCTTCTAACCGCTCGTGAATCTCGAAGGTGGCTTTGGCGATCAGGAACAGGCCGCCGGCGATCAGGATGAGGTCGCGCCCCGAAAGCGGGTGCCCCAACAGGCTCAGCCAAGGCGTGGTGAGCCGGGTCACCCAGGCGATGGAGGCCAAGAGCACGATCCGCGTCACCATCGCCAGGCTCAAGCCCACCTGCCGGGCGCGACCCTGCTCGCGGACCGGCAACTTGCCCGCCAGGATCGAGATGAAGATCACGTTGTCAATGCCGAGGACGACCTCCAGCACGGTCAGGGTGACGAGCGCAATCCAGGCTTCGGGCTGAGTGATCCAGTCCATGGGTGTACCTCTCGAGAGGCTGGCGATGAAGAACCTAGGCGCTTACTGCGCCCTCGTGCGCAGGGCGGCGCACCGGGCCGGGGTCAGGAGCGGACCCCGGGGCCCGGCAGGACGCCCCGACCATCTGCGGGCGCTACTCCCCGTAGGGGATCCAGATATTCTTGATCTGCGTGGCCTGGCGCAGGAACTCGGCGCCCTCGCCCTGCTTGGGATCGGCCCAATCCCGGGCCCGGCCGTAACTGACCCAGGTGCGCTTGAGGTTGCCGGCTGACAGCCGCTCCACCATGGCACTGCCCTCCAACGACCCGAAGTACCACATGGCCTCCACGTCGTCGTGGGCCGCCAGCACCTCGGCCAGCTCGTCGCGCTTGCCGGTCACGATGTTGACCACGCCCCCGGGCACGTCCGAGGTGTCCAGCACCTGATAGAAATCCGTGGCCACGAGGGGCCAGCGCTCCGAGGGGATGGCCACCACGGTGTTGCCCATGGCCACCGCCGGCGCCACCAGCGAGACGAATCCCAGCAGGGCGGGTTCGTCGGGGCAGGCGATGCCTACCACCCCGATGGGCTCAGGCATGGCCAGCGTCACGTTGCGATACGGCGTATGGTGTACCTGCCCGTCCCACTTGTCGGCCCAGGCTGCGTAGCTGAAGAGGCGCCGGATCGAAAGGTCCACCTCCTGGCGCGCCGCCCGCAGGGCAGCGCCGGTCAGGCGCACCAGGCGCGAGGCGAACTCCTCGCGGCGCGCCGAGAGGTTCTCGGCCAGGTAGTAAAGGACTTGGGCCCGCTGGTGCGCGGTGGTCCGGCCCCAGGCGCCGGCCCGGTGCGCCGCTTCCACCGCGTTGCGAACGTCCTTCCGGTTGCCCCGGCCCACCTGACCCGCCAGCCCGCCCGCCCCATCGTACACCGCCAGGCTGTAGCCCTGGTCGGGCCGCACCTGCTTGCCCCCGATGTAGAGCTTGGCGGTGCGATCAATGGGCGGCAGCTCGGCCACATCGGGCCGGGGGCTCAAAGCCTCTTCCGCCGCGCCGGTCCTCGGTGCCTTTCTCGCCCGGCGCACCGGCCGGCTCTCCGAGAGGCGGGCATTCTCCCATCGCGGTTTCACGTACTCCCACAAGCCTTCGCGACCGCCCTCGCGCCCGAAGCCGCTCTCCCGGTACCCGCCGAAACCCGACGCCGCATCGAACACGTTGGTGCAGTTGATCCAGACCGTTCCCGCCTTGAGCTGGGGCGCAAGGTCCAGCGCCAGGTTGATGTTTTCGGTCCAGACACTGGCCGCCAGGCCGTACCGGGTATTGTTGGCCAGCTCCACCGCTTCGGCCGGGGTGCGGAAGCTCATGAGTACCACCACGGGCCCAAAAATCTCGACCTGCGCGATGGTAGCGGCGGGTGACACGTTGGTGCACAGGGTGGGCGGGAAGAAGAAGCCTTCCCGCGGGCAGCTCCAGGAGGGCTGCCAGATTTCCGCCCCCTCGTCTTTCCCCTGCCGCACCAGCCGCTGGATCTTCTCCAACTGTACCGGCGCCACGATGGCGCCGATGTCCACGGCTTTGTCCAGCGGATCGCCCACCCTCAGCGTCTCCATCCGGGCGCGCAGCTTCTCCACCAGCCGCGCCTCGATGCCCTCCTGCACCAGAATCCGGGATCCGGCGCAGCACACCTGGCCCTGGTTGAACCAGATGGCGTCCACCACCCCTTCCACCACGCTGTCCAAATCGGCGTCGTCGAAGACCAGGAACGGGGACTTCCCGCCCAACTCGAGCGAGACCTTCTTGCCCGTGCCCGCGGTCGCCACCCGAATCAAGCGGCCCACTTCCGTGGAGCCGGTAAAGGCGATCTTGTCGACGTCCAGATGCTTGACCAAGAGTTCCCCGGTTCGGCCGTCGCCGGTCACGATGTTCACCACGCCGGCCGGGAGTCCCACCTCCTGGCACAGCTCGGCAAATTTGAGGGCGGTGAGCGGGGTGAACTCGGCGGGCTTCAGGACCACCGTGTTTCCGGTCGCCAGCGCGGGCGCGATCTTCCACGCCAGCATGAGCAGGGGGAAGTTCCAGGGGATGATCTGGCCCACCACGCCGACCGGCTCGTAGTCGGCCAGTTCCGTCTCCATCAGCTCGGCCCATCCGGCGTGGTGGTAGAAGTGCCGCGCCACCAGCGGGATATCAATGTCGCGGGATTCGCGGATGGGCTTGCCGTTGTCCAGGCTCTCCAGGACCGCAAAGAGTCGAGCGTGCTTCTGCACCGCGCGCGCCAGCGCATAGAGGTAGCGGGCGCGCGCGTGACCGGAGAGCGCCCGCCACGAGCCAAAGGCCTCTCGGGCCGCGCGCACCGCCCGATCCACGTCCGCGGCCCCGGCTTGGGCCAGACGGGCAATGGGCTGGCCGTTGGCAGGGTTCACGGTGTCGAAGGCCTCGCCCTGCTCGGCTTCCACCCAGCGGCCGCCGATAAAGAGTCCGAACCGCCGGCCGCGCTGCTCGAGCCAGGCCAGTACCGGGGCCGCACTCTCCGGCGCCGGGCCGTACTCGAGCGAGGTGAAGAGATCGGCAACCCGTCCGCGCATGAGCCTTACGCCGCCGTCCGAGTCGCTCCCGTTGCCGGAGTTCCGGCTACCGGTCTGCGCATGAGCGTTACCCCAGGGGCTGGTGATGCTGGGCCGCGTACCGGCCCGTGGCATGATACTCGAGCTGCCGCTCGATATCGTTGAGCAAGGCGCTCGCCCCGAGCCGAAACCGGTCCGGCGCCAGCCACTCCGTGCCCAGCTCGTCTTTCATCAAGAGCATCCAGTCGAGCGCGTCCTTGGCCGTGCGAATCCCGCCGGCCGGCTTGAGCCCGGCCGCGTAGCCGGTGCGTTCCCGGTACGCCCGGATCATGCGCGCCATGACCAGACCCACGGGCAGCGTGGCATTGACGGCCTCCTTGCCCGTGGAGGTCTTGATGAAATCGGCTCCCGCCATCAGGCACACCAGGCTGGCCTTGGCCACGTTGCGCAAGGTGCCCAGCTCGCCGGTGGCGAGGATGGTCTTGAGCCGGGCCTCGCCGCAGGCCTCGCGGAAGGCCCGCACCTCGTCGTACAAGGCCTCCCACCGCCCGGTCAGCACATGCGCTCGCGTAATCACCACGTCAATCTCCGCGGCCCCCGCGGCGAGCGAGGCTCGGATCTCCTGGAGCCGCTGAGGGAAGGGACTCAAGCCGGCGGGAAACCCCGCCGAGACGGCCGCAACCGGAATGCCCGATCCGCCAAGGGCCTCCACTGCCGTTTCCACCAGCGCGTGGTAGACGCACACGGCGGCCACCTTGAGATCCAGCTCCCCAACCCCATGGGCGGCCAGCACCTCGGGCCTCACCGGCTGTCTCGCCTTGGCGCACAGGCGCCTGATGCGCCCCGGCGTATCGTCACCCGACAAGCTGGTCAGGTCCAGCAAGGTGACGGCTTTGAGCAGCCAGGCCACCTGCCACTCTTTTTTCACGGTGCGGCGCCGCGGGATCGTGGCGGCCCGCCGCTCCACCGCGCTCCGATTGACCCGTACCTCCCGCACCCAGTCCAGCTCCAAGGGAATGCCCAAGTTGCGGGACGCTCCCTGCCGGGGCGCGGCCGCCGGGGCAGCAGCCGGGTAGCCGCCGCGTTCGCGTTGGACGATCTGCGTCATATGGTCATGGCCCGGCTGGAAGATACCTTCTCAGAGGGAAGCGCGGCCAGCGGCACCCGCTCCGGCGCGAACGGCCGCCAAGCTCGCCGCTCCAACGGGGAACCGCCGCGGTGCCCCGCTTGACGCCCCCCGCCGGCCCCGCGAGCTTGGGGCCGCATGCGCGCGGCTCGCCTCGTCCTAGCGGCTACCAGCCTGCTGGCTCTCCTCTTCGTCGGCTTCCGCGACCTCGGGCCGCTGCCTCCGCTGGGGCAACTGGTGGATCCCTACCGCGGCGTCTGGGCTCAAGCTCGGGCGGCGGACCTGCCCCGCCACCGCACCGCAGAGCTTGCCGGGCTCGAGGATACGGTGCTGGTGATCTACGACGATCGCGCGGTCCCCCACATCTTCGCCCGATCCGAACTGGATGCCTACCGCGCGCTGGGCTACGTGGTGGCCCGCGACCGGCTCTTTCAGCTCGAAATCCAAACCCGCGCCACGGCGGGGACGCTGACGGAATGGTTGGGACCCCGGCTCCTCGAGACGGATCGCGCCCAGCGATCGCTGGGCTTGGCCTGGAGCGCCGAGCGAGAATGGGCCGCCCTGGATTCGACGACCCTGGTGGCCCGGGCCGTACGGGCCTACGCCGAGGGAGTGAACGCGTGGATAGCGGGGCTCCGCCGGCGCGATCTGCCGCTGGAGTACCACCTGCTGGGCAAACAGCCGATGCGCTGGAAACCGCAGTACTCGCTCTACCTGATGAAGCGGATGGGCTATACGCTCGCCTTCAACACCTTCGAACGCGTCCGCGAGCGCCTTCTCCCCCTGATCGGGGATTCGGCGACCAGCGCGCTGTTTCCCATCCACTCGCCTATCCAGGAACCCGCAGAGCCCGGGCCAGGTCCGTATCCCCGGTTCGATTGGCGCCGCCTGCCGCCTCCCGCGCCTCTCCGTCTTTCGCAGGACGGGCGCGGGGCGGAGTCCCCTCGCCTGCCACGATCCCCGGATGGCGAAACCGGGCCTTGGCCCTTGGCTTCGCTGGCTCGCTCCGAACCCCCGCGGCCGCGGATGTTGCGCGCGGCACCGCACGAGGCCCAGGTCACTAGGAGCGCGCAGGCGCCCTGGATGAGCTGGTGGCAACGGGTTCCGGCGGGATCGGTGGCGCCCGGACTCAGCTACCCAGAGGCGGATGACGCGGAAGCCGCCGGATCCCCAGACCGGGGCAGCAACAACTGGGCGGTAAGTCCCCGGCGCACGGCCCGTGGCGCCGCCCTCTTGGCGGGCGACCCGCATCTCGAGCTTACCCTGCCTTCCATCTGGTACGAGGTCCACTTGGTGGTCCATCCCCGGTTGCCCCAAGCCGGCGCCGGGGCTCGCCCAGCGACGGGAACCGGGCCTGCGGTGCCCAGAACCGGGACTGCCGTCGGCGCTTGGGCCTCCGATGACCGAAATCAGGTCCGCCCGGCCGGCGCCGCCCCGGCCGGCGATTCGCTCGACGTCTATGGGGTCGCCATCCCGGGGCTGCCCGGCGTCGTGATCGGCTTCAATCGGAACGTGGCCTGGAGTTTCACCAATACCGAAAACGACGTGCTCGACCTCTATGCCGAAGTGCTGGACAACCCCGCCCAGCCTGAGCGATACCTGTTGGACGGGACGTGGCAGCCGCTTACGCGCCGGCTGGAGCGCTATCTGGGCCGGCACGGCGAGGTGCTGGCCGCCGGCACGATTTACCACACCCACCGGGGACCGCTGGCGCTGACCGGCGATCGGGCGACCTCTCTCAGGTGGCTGGTCCTGGAGGCGGGCGGCGCCGAAGGGCTGCTCCAGGCGCAGCACGCCGCCAACGTGGATCAGTGGCTCGAAGCGATGCAGGCCTTCAAGACGCCGGCGCAAAACGGCGTGGTGGCGGATAGAGCGGGGAACATTGCCATTCGGTCGCTGGGTGCCTTCCCCTTGCGTCCCGGCGACGGGCGGGGCGATCGCATTCGCGACGGCACGGCCAGCGCCAGTGACTGGATAGGCTTTTGGCCGGCGGCCCGCCAGCCGTATGCCCGGAATCCAGCCCAGGGGTTCCTCGTGTCGGCCAACCAGGAACCCAAAGATCCCAGGGTGGATCCTGGCTACCTGCGAGCCAACTGGCCCGCGCCCTGGCGGGCCATGCGCATCAACCAGCTCCTCAGGGCCGACTCGGCGGTGACGGTGGATGCCATGCGCCGGTACCAGACCGATCCGGGAAGTGCGCGGGCGGACGCCTTGGTGCCCGTGTTGCTGCGCTTGGGGCGCCAGGCTTTGGAGCGCGGGGATCGAGCCGACTCCCTGGCGATCCGCCGAGCCCTGGACCTGCTGGGCCAATGGGACCGCCGCTACACCAAGGAGAACACCCGGGCCGCGTTCTTCGAGTTCGTCATGCGGGAGCTACAAGA
Source organism: Gemmatimonadota bacterium (assembly GCA_037440225.1). Taxonomy (GTDB): domain Bacteria; phylum Gemmatimonadota; class Gemmatimonadetes; order Gemmatimonadales; family GWC2-71-9; genus JACPAP01. Next base: position 99,042 of record JBBIUN010000009.1, read on the forward strand.
CCGCCTCTGGGACGAGCTTTCGGCTCCCGCTGCTGCCGGGCGCACGGTGGCGAGGGCGGCGCGGGTGGCAACGCCTTCCGAAGCGGTGTTGCTGGAGGTCTTGCAGGATTCCACCTCCCCTTGGTGGGACGATCGGCGGACCGAGGGTCTCCGGGAAGATCGCCTCGAGGTGGTGGCCCGCAGTCTGGCCGCCGCCTTCGCCCGCGCCCTCGAGGAGCTGGGCGATCCCGCCGATACCAGCGCGTGGCGGTGGAGCCGGGTGCGCCAGGTGAACATCTACCACCTGCTGCGTGCCCCGAGTCTCTCGGTGCTCGGGCTTCCTATCCGGGGGGGTCCTTCCACCATCAATCCTTCGTCCGGAGACGGCACCAGCGGGGCGAGCTGGAGGATGGTGGTGGAGTTGGGACCCGAGGTGCGGGGCTTCGGCATCTATCCGGGCGGGCAGTCGGGCAACCCGGTGAGCCCGTGGTACGCCGACCGCATCCCCCGCTGGGTGGAAGGCCAGCTCGACACGTTGCGGTTTCCCCGCTCCCCTCGAGAACTGGACGGCGCGCGGCAGCGGGGCCGCTTGCTGCTCCTGCCGGGGAGGTCCCGGTGAGCTGGAGACGGGTTGTGCTGGCCGCCCTTCTGGCTGCGGGGGGCACGGTAGGGCTGGGGTGGTGGTTCGTGGCCCTGGTGGGTGCAGGAGCCGGGGCCTCGAGCCAGCCATCTGGCCGGCCTGGCCTCGAGGCGGCGGCGGGCTCGGCGTTGGGGTGGGCTGTGCTGCTCGGATGGTCGGCGTTCCAGGGACCGATCGGGTTGGTGGCCCGGCGCGTGGGGCCCATCTTCCACCTGTCGGGCACGGCCTTCGTGGCGTTGACCTTGGGGTATGGCGCGTTGCTTGCAGCCTCGGCGGCGGTCTTCGTGGCCGCCGCCAGGCGCTGAACCGGGCGGACTGATGCGGGCGCCCCGCGGGGTTTCGAGCCCGGCGATGGCTTGCCTGATGGGCCTGGCCGCGCTGCTCGTGGTGCCGGAGAGGGCGGGATGCCAGACCGCGCTGGAGTCGGAGATCCGCGCCGAGGTCTCGCGCTACGCGGCGGCGCTGAGCCGGGGCGATGCCCGCGCCGTTCTGGACCTCTACCGCCGCGCAGGTCGGGTCTCGTCTGCGGGAGACGGCGAGATCACGGTGGGGTGGTCCCAAGTCCTGCAACTGTACCAGGCCTTCGTGCGGCGCTTCGGGCGGATAGCCATGGAGGTGGACTCGCTTACCGTCTCGCCGGTAGGAGGGGATGGGGCGGTGGCGGTTTTCCGATACCGCTGGCGGGGTAGCGACGAGCCCGACCGTGCCGAGCAGCGCGGCGCCATGACCCTGGTGTACGAGCGCACCCCGCAGGGCTGGTGCATCGTCCACGACCACACGAGCACGCTGGCCGCCACTGCCGGCCCGGAGGCAACGAGCGCGGCAGCGAAAGGAACAAGCCCGCTCGCCGGAGCAGGAAGCCCGGCAGCCAAGGCGACGACCCCGGCGGCGAGAGATCGAAACCGTCCCCCGGATATCGGTGGTCGGGCTGGGGCGGAGCAGCCCGCCTCGCTGGCCGGACCGCAGGGCCCCACGGTGCCCTGCGTGGTGGCACGAATCGTAGATGGCGATACGTTCACCTGTCGCGGCGGATTGCGGGTGCGGTTGATCGGGGTGGATGCGCCGGAGCTGTCGCAGCAGCCTTTCGGGCCTCGGGCGCGGGAGGCGCTGGCCCAGTGGCTGCCGCCCGGGGAGGAGGTGGCGTTGGAAGCGGATGTCGAGCCGGTGGACCGCTATGGGCGCCGGCTGGCGTACGTCTGGCGGGGCGCCATCTTGGTGAACTGGCAGATGGTGCGCGGCGGCTGGGCCATGCTGCTGACGATTCCGCCCAACGTGCGCTATAGCGAGGCCTTCGTGGAAGCCCAGCGCCGGGCCCGGGAAGCCGGGGTGGCACTGTGGGGCGAGGGCGGCTTCGCGTGCCGGCCGTCGGATCGGCGCCGCGGCAGGTGCGAGTAGGATCTCGGGATATCTTGGGAGTGTCGTCAGCGGCCCCTTTGCAGGGAGGTTCCTCATGCCCAGCCCGCGGCACACCGTTTCGTTCTTGGAAGAAACCCTGGAAGCCTGGCGCGGCGTGCGGTCCGGGCTGATAGACGAGGTGCGCAATATCCCGGCCGGCAACTTCGACTTCCGGCCCACGCCGGAGAATCGCACGGTGACCGAGCTGATCCAGCACATTCTGGAAGTCGCCATGATGATGACCGGCGAGCTGACTCGGCCCGATACGAATTTCCACCGCGCTCCCTGGCCCAAGCTCTTGGCGATGTACGCCAAACCGGCCTACCAGGCCCGCACCAAGGCCCAGTTGCTGCGCCTGTTGCGGGCGCAATTGCGGGAGGCCGAGCGGAAGTTCCGGGCCGCCGGCGAGCTGGCGTTATTTCAGTACCTCAAGCGCTTCGATGGGCTCCCGGGCACCAAGATGGCTTGGTGCCACCACGGCATCGCGCACGAGGAGTACCATCGCGGGCAGTTGGCGCTCTACGCGCGGCTCATGGGGCTCACGCCCGCCCTGACGCAGAAGATTCAGGGCGGCTGATCGCCTGCCGCCGGCGCCGGCGGGCGGCCGCGGTCGGTCCCTGCCGCGGCGCATCTGATGCTACCTTTGGCCGGTCGGGCGCCCCCGCGCCCGCGAGGCCAGGACCCTGAGAGCGGGAACCGCACATGCACGAACACCTCGAGACCAAGCTGATTCACGCGGGCGAGCCCGAGCCGCGCATTTCGGGCGCCGTGAACGTGCCGATCTTCCAGTCGGCCATGTTCGAGTATGCCGGTGAAGGCGACTATCACGACATCCGCTATATCCGGCTCAACAACACGCCCAACCACGTGGCCTTGCACCGGAAGCTGGCGGCTCTCGAGAACGCCGAGGCTGCACTGGTGACGGCGAGTGGGATGGCCGCCATCTCGACGGCGCTCCTTTCCGTGCTCTCGGCGGGAGATCACCTGCTGGTGCAGGGCTCGTTGTATGGCGGCACCCATGACTTCGTCACCAAGGACCTGCCGTCCTTCGGCATCAGCTACGACTTCGTGGACGGGAACGATCCCGCGTCCTGGCGTGCCAAGCTCAGGCCCAACACCCGGGCGCTCTACGTCGAGACCCTGAGCAACCCGCTGCTCCAGATCCCGGACCTCGAGGCCGTGCCGCGCTTCTGCCGGGAGCACGGCTTGGTCTCGCTGATTGACAACACCTTTGCGAGCCCGGTCAACTTCCGTCCGCCCGAGCACGGATTCGACCTCTCCCTGCACAGCGCCACCAAGTATCTGAACGGCCACTCGGATATCGTGGGCGGTGCCGTGATCGGCCGGGCGGATTTGGTGGAGCGGGTCAAACGGCGGCTGGACCACCTGGGCGGGTCCATGGATCCGCACCAGTGCTTCCTGCTCCACCGCGGGGTGAAGACGTTGGCGCTGCGGGTGCGGTACCAGAACGAGAGCGCGCTCAAGGTGGCCCAGTTTCTGGCTGCGCACCCCAAGGTGACCGGGGTCAACTACCCGGGGCTCCCCGCCCATCCCCAGCACCAGCGGGCCTGCGCCTTGTTCGATGGCTTCGGCGGGATGCTGAGCTTCGAGGTCGAGGGTGGGCTCGAGGCCGCCGAGCGATTCATCCACGCTACCAAGCTGCCCATCGTGGCTCCCAGCTTGGGTGGGGTAGAGACCCTGATCACCAGGCCGGCCACCACCTCGCACGCGGGGATGGCGCCCGAGGACCGGCGGCGACTGGGCATCACGGACAGTCTGATCCGCGTTTCCATCGGCATCGAGGCGACGGAGGACCTGATCGAAGATTTCGACCAGGCGCTGGCGGCATGACGCGGCGCTGGCGGCACGATGCAGAGCCGGAACGGAGGCCCCCCGGCGGGGAGGCCGCTCCCGGTGCGCCTCGAGGAAACCTGACGGAGGGCGCTCCGTATGGTGCGGCAAGCCCTGAGGATGCGACCCCGGGAGCCATCCGGGGAGCGGCCGGGCTACATTTCGTCCCGATGATCGAAGCCAGAGAACGCCCACTTTTTTGGAGGCCCAGCATGCGAACTGCGCGACGATGGTACCCGCTGATGATGTGCCTTGCCCTCCCCAGCGGGTTGGCGGCCCAGAGCCTGGATCAGGTGCTCGCGAAGTACTACGAGGCGGTGGGCGGGTTGAGCAAGCTCAAGGCGGTGAGCGCCATGCGCGTCAGCGGCCGGATGACCTTGGGGCAGGGCATGGAAGCCTCCTTCGTTCGGATCACCAAGCGCCCCAACCTGGTCCGCGTGGACTTCACCATGCAGGGGATGACCGGCACGCAAGCGTACGACGGCCAGATGGGCTGGATGCTCATGCCCTTCATGGGGCAGACCGCCCCCGAGGCCATGCCGGCGGACCTCGCCAAGAACCTGGCGGAGGAAGCGGACTTCGACGGGCCCTTGGTGGACTACCAGGCGCGGGGCATTCGCGTGGAGCTGATGGGCCAGGAACAGGTGGAGGGCACGGCCACCTTCAAGCTCAAGGTGACCATGCCCAGCGGGGACGTCACCTATTACTATCTCGACGCCGAACAGTATCTGCCCATCCGCACCGAGGCGAAGCGCACCATCCAGGGCCAGGAGTTCAGCGTCAGCACCACTATGGGTGACTACAAGCCCGAAGGCGGGCTTCTGCTGCCGCACTCGATCCAGGTCACGGGGCAGGGGCCGGGCGTCCAGGCGTTCCTGATCGAGAAGGTGGAACTCGATCCGCCGCTCAAGGACGAAGACTTCAAGATGCCTCCCAAGCCGGGCGGCGACCGGTAGCAGGCATGGAGCGCCGCAGGGTGCGCGCCGCGCTAGCATGCTTCGGGCGCCAAGTCGTGCTCGCCGTCGCGGGGCTGGCCGCCGGAGGGGCCTGGGCCCAGGCCCAAGTGGCGCTGGATAGCGCGATCCTGGGAGGCCTTTCGGCGCGGCCCATCGGCCCGGCGGTCATGAGCGGGCGGATCAGCGCGATCGCCGGGGCGGCCGGCGAGCCGGCGACGCTCTACGTGGGCAGCGCCGGAGGCGGCGTGTGGAAGTCCACCGACGGCGGCACCACCTTCAAGCCCGTGTTCGATCGGTACACCCAGTCCATCGGGGCCATCGCGGTGGATCCCTCCCGGCCCGCCACCGTGTGGGTGGGAACCGGGGAGACCTGGACCCGGAACAGCGTCTCGGTGGGCACCGGTCTCTACCGGTCGAGCGACGGGGGCGAGCATTGGGAAGCGATGGGCCTTCGCGACTCGGAACGGATCGCCAAGATCGTGGTGCACCCCAAGCGGAGCGAGGTGGTCTGGGTATGCGCCACGGGACACCTCTGGGACGCCAACGAGGAGCGGGGCGTCTTTCGCACCGAGGACGGCGGAAAGACCTGGACCCGGATGCTGTTCGTGAACCCGAGCACGGGCTGTTCCGATCTGGCCCTGGATCCGGCCGACCCCGACGTGCTCTACGCCGGGATGTGGCAATTTCGCCGCGGGCCCGACTTCTTTCGGTCGGGCGGGCCCGGCAGCGGGCTCTACCGATCCCGCGACGGGGGACGCACGTGGGAAGAACTGACCGCGGGGCTCCCGGCCGGCGAGAAGGGCCGCATCGCGGTGGCGGTAGCGCCCTCCGACCCGCGGATCGTCTACGCGGTGGTCGAGGCCAAGCGTACCGCCTTGTACCGCTCCGACGACGCCGGCGAAACGTGGCGCGAAGTGAACGCCTCCAACACGGTGCAGGCGCGGCCGTTCTACTTCGCCGCGCTCGCGGTGGATCCCGAAGACCCGAACCGCGTGTACAAGCCGGGCTTCGTGCTGGGCGTCTCGAGCGACGGCGGGCGCTCCTTCGGCGGCATGCTCGCGGGCGGCCAGAGCGTGCACTCCGACGTTCATGCGCTCTGGGTCAACCCCAAGAACCCGCGCCACCTGGTGCTGGGAACGGACGGGGGCGTCTACATCTCGCTGGATCGCGGAGGACACTGGCGGCACGTCAAGAGCCTGCCGGTCTCGCAGCTCTACGCGGTGAGCTACGACCTGGAGTGGCCGTACCACGTCTATGGCGGGCTCCAGGACAACGGCACCTGGATGGCGCCCTCGCGCGGGGTGGGTGGCGTGCAGTTGGCCGATTGGAAGAACATCGGCCTGGGGGATGGCTTTGACGCCTTCCCCGATCCCACCGACCGGGACCTGGTGTACGTGGAGTACCAAGGCGGCAACGTGCTCAGGTACCGGAAATCCACCGGGGAACTCAAGGATATTCGGCCCTATCCCCGGGCGGGGGAGCCGGAGCTGCGCTTCAACTGGAAGACCCCGATCCACCTCTCGCCCACGCGGCCGGGAACCATGTACCTGGGGAGTCAGTACCTGTTCCGCTCCGCTGACCGGGGCGAGAGCTGGGAACGCATTTCCCCCGACCTCACGACCAACGACCCTTCTCGCCAGCGGCAGAGGGAGTCGGGCGGCCTCACCATAGACAACACCTCCGCCGAAAACTTCACCACCATCTACACCATCAGCGAGTCGCCCCGCGATTCCCAGGTGATCTGGGCGGGCACCGATGACGGCAACCTCCAGGTGACCCGGGACGGCGGGCGGACCTGGACCAACGTGGCCGGCAACGTGCCCGGCCTGCCGCGCGGCACCTGGGTCTCGCACGTCGAAGCCGGCCGCCGTGCGCCGGGCACGGCTTACGCCACCTTCGACGGCCACTACACGGGCGACTTCAAGACCTACGTGTACCAGACGACCGACTTCGGCCGGACGTGGACCTCGTTGGTGCGAGGCGAGCTGTCCGGCTACGCCCACGTCGTTCGCGAGGACCCGGTCAACCCCGATCTCCTGTTCGTAGGTACGGAGTTCGGGCTGTTCGTATCGGTGGACGGAGGGGGCCACTGGGCGCGGCTGGGCGGGGAGTTGCCTCCGGTGGCGGTGCGGGATCTCCAAATCCACCCCCGCGAGCACGACCTGATCATTGCGACCCACGGGCGGGGCATTTGGATCCTGGACGACGTGACCCCGCTCAGGCATCTCAGCCAAGCCGTGCTGGATCAGGATGTGGTGCTGCTGCCCTCGAAACCCTCGGTCATGGTCCTGCCGGCCAGCGTCCAAAGCTTCCCGGGTGACGACGAGTTCGTGGGGCGCAATCCGGACGAGGCGGCCTCGATCGTCTATTACCTCAAGCGGCGCCCGCTGTTCGGCGATCTCAGGATCGAGATCTACGACTCCACGGGTACGCTGCGCGCCACCTATCCCGGCGAACGGCGGCGAGGCCTGAACCGAGTGCGCTGGCCCATGCGCATCAAAGCTCCCAAGGTTCCGCCGGCCACCTCGCTAGTCGCTCAACCCGGAGCCTTCCTCGGCCCGCGAGTGCCGGAAGGGACCTATCGTGTCCGACTGGTGGTCGGGAACCAGGCGTACGAAAGTACGGTCACCCTTACGCCCGACCCCCGGTCTCCCCACTCCGCCGAAGATCGCACTCTCCAGGACCGCACGGTGATGCGGCTCTACGACCTGGTCCAGCGGCTGGCCTACCTGGTAGATGCCGCGGTGGATCTCAGGGACTCGGCCAGGGCGCGCGCCGCCGGGCTCGAGCCGCGCCAGCGCCTCTCGCGCCGGCTCCTAGCCCTGGCCGATTCCCTGGAGGCGTTCCGCGCTTCCCTGGTCGCCACCAGCGAGGCGGGGCGCATGGCCGGCGAAGAGCGGCTGCGCGAGAAACTGGTGGCACTCTATGGCGCGGTCAACGGCTACGAAGGCCGGCCCACCGCTTCGCAGCTCGCGCGCACCGACGCGCTGGCCGGCGATCTGCTCGACGCCGAGCAGCGGTTCCAGGCGCTGACCGGCGCGGCCTTGGCCTCGGTCAACCGGTTGCTGGCGAGCGCCAAGCGGCCTCAGCTCGAGCTGCTCACCGAAGAAGCGTGGAGGCAACGCTAGGCGGCAGGGCCGTACCATGATCGAAGGCAGCGGGGCCGGCAGGCGGGTGCTGGTGGTCGGGGGCGGAGTGATCGGGCTGTCGTGTGCCTATTACCTGGCGCGCCGCCAAGCCGCGGTCACCGTGCTGGAGCGAGTCGCCCTGGGCGCGGGCGCCTCGTCCGGCAACGCCGGCACCATTGCTCCGGGCCATGGGCCCATCAACCGGCCCGGGCGCGTGCGAGCGGCCCTCCGCTCCCTGGCCGATCCGTTGAGCCCGCTGTACGTAGCCCCGCGCTGGGATCCCGCCTTGGCCCGCTGGCTCTGGACCTTCAGCCGCCACTCCACGGCGGCGCGGTGGCGTGGGGCCCTGGCCGCGCTGGCCCCGCTGGGCCTTGCCACCCCGGGGCTGTTCGAGGAGCTGGTGCGCGAGGAACGCCTGGACTGCGACTATCGCCCCCGCGGCTACTACGAGGTGTGCCTGACGGAGGCGGGCCTTCGCGCGGCGGAGCACGAGGCCCAAGCGCAGCGCCGCCACGGCTTTCGAGCCGAAGTGCTGGACGCTGCAGCGCTCCGCGAGCGCGAGCCGGCGTTGCGACCCGAGGTGCGAGGCGGCGTGTTCTTCCCGCAGGCGGCTACCTTGGATCCGCGCCGGTTCCTCGAGGAACTCGCCGACCGGGCGCAGCGCCGGGGCGTGGTCATCCGTACCGGCGTCGAGGCGACCGAGCTCGTGGCGGAGCGCTCCCGGGTGGTCGGGGTGCGGACCGCGGGCGGGGAGACCTTGCAGGCGGACGCCGTGGTGGTCGCCACTGGCGCCTACAGCACGTCGCTCCTCACGCGGCTGGGCTATCGGCTGCCCCTCCAGCCCGCCAAGGGTTACCACGTGGATCGCGAGCCGCACCCGGGCACCACACCCCCGCTCTCGGTGGCCTGCGTGCTGGCAGAGACCTCGGTCTTCTGCACCCCCATGAGCGGCTGGGTGCGATTCGCCGGAACCTTGGAGTTCTCGGGCCTGAACCACGAGATCCGCCGCGACCGGCTGGAACAGCTCACCCGCGCGGCATCCCGCTATCTGGGGGGCATGGGACCCCAAGAGCCCCGGTCCGAGTGGTGCGGGCTCCGCCCCTGCCTGCCGGACGGCCTCCCGGTGATCGGGCCGGCCCCGCGGCACGAGGGGCTCTTCATCGCCACGGGCCACGCCATGATGGGCCTGACCTTGGGGCCCGTGACCGGCAAGCTCATCGCCCAGTTGGTATTCGAAGGCCGCTCCGAACTGGACGTCCGGGCGTTCCGACTGGATCGCTTTTGAGCGGCCAGCGCTAGGCCTCAGCAGCCTCGTGCCATGTACTTCGTAAGCACCGGCGGCCGCGCCCCTAAGACCGATCTCGCCACGGCCCTCTTCCGGGGACTCTCCCCCGACGGGGGGCTCTACCTGCCGGAGCGGCTGGAGCCGCTGTCACCGGCGGTGCTGGAGAGCTTCCGCGGCGCGCCCTTCGATCAGGTGGCGCTCGCCGTGGCCCAGCACCTGCTGGGCCAGGACCTTGCCGAAGAGGTCTTGGAGCGCGTGGTGCGGGAGGCGCTGTCGTTTCCGGTCCCACTGGCGCCACTCGGCCCCGGGCGCTACGCCCTGGAACTGTTTCACGGACCCACCTGCGCCTTCAAGGACGTGGGCGCCCGCTTCATGGCCCGCTTGATGGCCGCCCTCCGGGCTCGGGGAGCGGCGGGCGCGGAGCGGCCGCTCACCGTCCTGGTGGCTACCTCGGGCGACACCGGCAGCGCGGTGGCGCACGCCTTCTACGGCCTTCCCTCGGTGCGCGTCGTGGTGCTCTATCCCTGGGGCAAGGTGAGTCCGCTCCAGGAGCGCCAGTTCACCACGCTGGGAGGCAACGTCACGGCGGTCGCCGTGGACGGCACGTTCGACGACTGCCAGCGCTTGGTGAAGCAGGCGTTCGCCGATCCCGAGCTTTCCGACCTCGACCTCACGTCGGCCAATTCGATCAACGTCGGCCGGCTGTTGCCGCAAGTGTTCTATTACTTCCACGCCTGGGGGCAACTGCCGGAGCCACCGGCTGAACTCGTCATCTCGGTGCCCTCGGGCAACTTCGGCAACCTGACCGCCGGCCTCATGGCCAAGCGGCTGGGCTTGCCGGTGGGCCGGTTCGTGGCGGCGACCAATGTGAACGACGTGGTGCCCCAGTATCTCGACACCGGACGCTTCGAGCCGCGGCCCTCGGTCGCCACGCTGTCCAGCGCCATGGACGTGGGGAACCCCAGCAACTTCGCCCGCATCCTCGCCCTCTACGGTCAGGATCTCGGCGCGTTGCGGGCCGACGTGCTCGGCGCGGCGTACGACGACGAGGCGACCCGCGCCGCCATCGCGCAGGTATTCGCCGCTACGGGCTACGTGTTGGACCCGCACTCGGCGGTGGCGTGGTTGGGCCTGCGCCGCGCGCTCGAAGATCGGTCGGCCGCCACCGGGATCCTGCTCGCCACCGCCCACCCCGCCAAGTTCGCCGAGGTGGTGGAACCGGTGATCGGCCGGGGGGTGCCCCTGCCACCGCAGCTGGCGGCCTGCCTCGGCAAGAAGCCGGCCGTGGTGCGCATCGCGCCGGAGCTTCAGGCGCTGAGAGCCTTGGTGAGGGACCGGCAAGCCCGCGCCAGCCGCGGCCGGGAGTGACGGTGAGGGCCGGCGGGCCGCATCCGCCGCGGCGCCGGCGATGTGGAGCAGAAACGCGGTCAACGGCCGAAATCAGGCTCCCTGATCCGCCGTATCCGCCGCGGCACCGACCATGCGGAGCAGAAACGTCATCTCGCGAGCCGCGTTCAGCAGGTTCTGGCTGGCCGATCGCCCGCCGGCGTGGCCGGAGCGGAAGTCGTGGAGGAGGATCACCGGCAGCCCCGAGCGGGTCGCCGCCTGGAGGCGGGCCGCCATCTTGCGCGCCTGCCAGGGTGGAACCCGGGTATCCCAGTATCCCGTCTGGAGCATCAGGGCTGGGTAGCGCGTGCGGTCCCGCACGTTCTGGTAAGGCGAGAAACGCCGCAGGACTTCGAACTGCACCGAATCGGACGCATCGCCGTATTCCAGCAAGGCCGGCAGGTTGTTGTGGGTGCGAAACTGGTAGAACCGCACCATGTCGAGGTCGGGGTAGCCGATGAAGGCGGCTCGAAAGAGGTCGGGGCGCTGGGTGATCGCCGCACCCATGAGGAGCCCGCCGTTGCTCACCCCGCGGATGGCGAGGCGCTCGGGTTGGGTGTACCCGCTGTCCACCAGCCACTGGGCCGCCGCCAGGAAGTCGTCGAAGACGTGCTGCTTGTTGGCCAGCATCCCGGCCCGGTGCCAGGTCTCGCCGAACTCGTTGCCGCCCCGCAGCGTGGCCTGCGCATAGAGTCCGCCCCGCTCCACCCACAAAGCGGCCCGGGCGTCGAAGCGCGGCATCAGGCTGACCTGGAACCCGCCGTATCCATGGAGGAGCGCCGGCATCGAGCGGTTGGGCGCGAGGCCCCGGCGATACATGAGATACATGGGAGCCCTGGTGCCGTCCCGGGAGGTGAACCAGACCTGCCGCACCTCGATGCCGGAGGAGTCGAACGGCACGATGGACGGCTCCCAGACGGTGCGTCGGCCGGTGCGGAGGTCCAGTAGGTAGGTGACCAGCGGCTGGGTGAGGGAGGTGATGGTGAGCAGGGCCTTGAGCGGACCGGCGCCGCGGAGCGTGGCGGTGGAATAGGGTGGAAGGGGGATCTCGCCCGCCGGCTCGCCGTCCTCGGAGAAGATCCGGATGCGGTGACTGACGTCATGCAGGTAGGTGACGTAGAGCTTGCCGTCCAGCCGGCTGAAGCTGTCCAGCACGTCCTCGGCCTCGGGGATCAGTTCGCGCCAGTGGCTTCGATCCGGTCGCACGGGGTCAACCGACACCAGGCGGCCACGAGGCGCATCGAGGTCGGTGCGCATCGCGATCCGGCTCCCCGCCCATTGCGGCGCGAAGTGTGCTTCGATCCCCGCGGTGAGCGAGACCGGCGCTGTGCGGCTGCGGAGGTCCTGGAGGAAGACCTCGTTCCGCGCCCACCCGTGGCTCACCGTGTAGAGCCGGTAGCGACCGTCCGCGGACAGACTGGCATTGAGGAACGCGGTGGGCGGCAACCCCTGGCCGAACAGCACCGAGTCGCCTGCCGGGTCGCTGCCGAGCCGGTGGTACTTGAGGCGGGGTCCCTGCTCGCGGGAGCGGTGCACGTAGTAAAACCCCCGGCCCGAACGGTCGAACTCGAGGCCGGCATACAGCGCCCAGGGCAGGCTGTCGGCGAGGTCGCGCCCTCGGCGGAGGTCCCGCACCCGCACCGAGATCTCGTCGGGGCCTCCGTCGCGGATGCTGTAGAGCATGAGGCGGCCCTCGGGCGAGAAACCTTCCGGGGCGACGCTCGTGGTCCCGTCGCTTCGCAAGGCCAGCGGGTCGAGGACTTTCTCGTACGGTGCGGTGGGATCAACGGGTAGCGGCTGCTTGGGGGCCGGCCGGCGGTAAATCGCAGCGGCTTCTTCTCCCGGCCGTCGCAAGGTGAAGTACTCGAAAGCCCCGGCCCGGCGCGGGGTCCCGACGGCGGGCACGTCCAGCAGTTGGCGCAGGCGCGCGGTGATGGAGCGCCAAGCCGCCGAGTCGCCGAGGATGGTGTCGGCGTAGGCGTTCTGAGCGGCGATCCAACGGCGAACCTCGTCGCTGTTCTGGTCTTCCAGCCAGCGGTACGGATCCGCGAACGCGGTGCCGTGCAGGGTGTCCGCCACCGGTTCGCGCCGGGTTTCGGGTGGCGGGGGGTAACGCGTGCCGGCGCACGCCGCGCTCCCGGAGACGGCCGCTGCCAGGAGCAAGGGAGCGAACGACGAGCGGGGGGCCAAGCGGGGTGCCACGAGCACGATCCACCTCCGGCGCGGTTGCGGTTGGCCACTCGGCGATCCCGGACCTCAAGGATGGATCGCCTCCTTTTGCGGCGGCGGGGCCATCGCCCGGGTGCTGGGAGCCGACGTGGCTCCGAGATCCCGGGGCAGGCGCCCCGCGCGCCGGGGTGCTAAATTACGCTCGCGCGGGACGTGGCGCAGCCCGGTAGCGCACCTGAATGGGGTTCAGGGGGTCGCGGGTTCAAATCCCGCCGTCCCGACTTGCTGTACCGCAATAGGCTAGTCCCCTCACCCCGAGCGCGTTGCCGCCCTCGTGTTCCCCCACCGGTCGCGCGCATGGTGTACTCCGATCTCGGTGCCATCCTGCTGGGTCAGATCGTGGTGCGCTTGAGCGGCCAGCCGTTCGATCAGTACGTGCAATGGCACATCTTGGCACCCCTGGGCCTCCGCGACCCGCAGTTTCGGCCTCCGCGGGAGCTGTGGGATCGAGTGGCCCCCACCGAAGTGGACACCACCTGGCGCAAGCGCCACCTGCGCGGGGAAGTCCACGACGAGAATGCCTACGCGTTGGGCGGGGTCTCCTCCCACGCCAGGCTGTTGAGCAGCGCCCGTGACCTGGCCCGCTTTGCTCGCCTGCTGCTCAACGGCGGAACCTTGGATGGCGTGACCATCGTCCGGCCCGAGACCATAGCTCGATTCACTCGCCGGGAGGAGCCCTGGTTGTCCCACCGGGCGCTGGGCTGGGAGAAACCCAACGGGACCAATTCCGCCGGCCACCGGCTGTCGCCCGCCGCCTTCGGGCACATTGGATCTACCGGAACCTCGCTGTGGGTAGATCCGGCGAACGACGTGTTCATTCTACTCTTGACCAACCGGGTGAACCCCACCCGCCTCAAGACCGGTATCGGCGGCGTGCGGGTGACGCTGGCCGATGCGGTGATGGCCGTGATCGAGGGCGAGACCCGTTAACTTTGGGCCCATGACGCCCTGGGTACTACGCCTCATCCTGGCCAACGTGGCGACGTTCCTCCTCGCTCAGGTGTTGCCGTCCGTCTGGGGGACGCTGGCTTTGGTTCCGGTCTTGATCCCGGTGAGGCCTTGGACGGTCGTGACCTATCTCTTTGTGCATGCCGACCTCTGGCATCTCCTGTTCAACATGCTGGGGCTCTATTTCTTTGGCCCCCGCTTGGAGGCGCGGCTGGGCGGGCGCCGGTTCCTCACGCTGTACCTGGTGAGCGGCGTGACGGGTGCCGTGCTCTCGGTGTTCACTCCCCACGCGGCCATTGTGGGCGCCTCCGGGGCGACCTTCGGCGTGTTTCTGGGCTATGCGCTCTATTGGCCGCGGGATCGGGTCTGGATCTGGGGCATCGTCCCCGTCGAGGCCTGGTTCCTGGTGGCCATCATGACCGCGCTGGCTCTCTACGGCGGTGTGACGGGCAGTGGCGGGATCGCGCATCTGGCCCACCTCGGCGGGTTCCTGGGCGGCTTCACCTACCTCAAGTGGAGCGAGCGGCATAGCCCGGCTGCCCGATTCCGGGCGCGGGCCCAGGCCGGCGCGAAAGCGCCGGCCCTGGCCGACCTCGAGCGCTGGGCCGCGATCCGTTCCGACGGGATGCACCCGGTCAACCGGGAGGAGTACGACCGGGTGATGCGGAAGCTGAAGGAGCAGGGGGTTACGAGCCTCACGCCGGCGGAACGGGCGTTCCTCGATCGGTTTTCCAGACTCTGACATCCGCCGGCCCCGGCGGCAGCACCCGGGCGGAGGGCGGCCGCCCGGGGGCGGTTTGCAGCTTCTCGAACCTCAGCTTCTAAAACCTCAGTCCGTCTGGGCGGCCCGGCGTGCGTCCAGGCTCAGCGGTCCCGGGCCGTGAAAGGCGATGAGCAGGGCCGCGCCGAGCATGGACACGTTCTTCATGAACATGGTCTGCTGGATCTGGGCCATCATGGGGTCGGTCACCGCCCAGAAATTGTGCATCATGATGGTGACCGGGATCAGGAAGACCACCAGCAGCCAAGCGCCGATCTTGGCGCGGTAGCCGAGCAAGATGCTGAGCCCGCCGGCCAGGGCGATGAGTCCGGAGACGGGGACCAGCAGCCGGGCAGCGGGGACTCCCTGCTGGGCCGCATAGCCGATGGCTTGCTGAGTAAAGTGCCTCGGGCCGGACACGAGGAAGATGGCCACGAAGGCGGCGCGCCCGATGAGGGCGAGGTAGGCGGCGGCGCCCCCCTGCGCCTGAGCCGTGCCGGCGGGTGCAGGTTGCGCATGCGTTACGTTGGCAGACACAGATTCCTCCTTGCATGATGAGGTGAACACGGGATACCGCATGGGCTCGACGTCGTATGTAGTACTCTCCTGTATAGTCCAGGCATGAACTGTCTTGGCACAAAACAATGGCCTTACCTACCGGCGTACCCGCGCCAGCGCCCGGCCCACCACCGCGGCCCCGGCCGGCCCGACCGCCCTTGCCGCCTCGCGCTCGTGGGTCTCCAGGATGCGCAGGCCCTTGGCGCAGGCTCGGCGCCCGGCCGCGGTCAAGGCCACTCGGCGGATGCGCCGGTCGCGCCCGTCGCTCACGCGCCGGACCAAGCCGTCCGCCTCCAGGCGATCCACCAGCTGCGTCATGTTCGAGCGGACACAGTGGCTATGCTTGGCCAGCTCGCTCAAGGGCAGGGGGTCGGATGCCTGCGCCAGGATCCGGAGCACGCCGACCTTGGCGAGCGAGAGGCCCTGGGCGGCCAAATCGGTCTCCAACCGGCCCTCCAGCGCGCGCGCGGCGGCGAGGAGCTGCCACAGGATGGGCTCGGCGGAGCGACGGGTATCGTTCACGTATGAACGATGTCACGGCGTCGTGGGGAGGTCAAGCGGCGGGAGGCCGGGCGGCGCCGCATCGGCGGCGGTCTCGCCTGGCGCGGGGCGCTGGACAGAGGGCAAGAGTCGGGTTATGCTTGGGTCCCACGGCAAGCATTCGACCGGAAGGAGCACCGTCATGCATCCCGCCAGGCACGCGAATATACTGCTCTCGGCCGCCCTCGTCGCAGCGGCACCAGCGGGCCGCCCTGTCCGCACCACCCTGCCGACAGCCCCGCCCGCGAGCCTTCAAGCGCAGCAGGGTACCGATCCCCGCACCGACAGCCTGCGGGAAGCCTCGCGGCTGGACCGCGAAGGTCGCTATGCGGAGGCGCGCGCCATCTTCCAGCGGCTGATCGAGACCGCGCCGGACGCCGCCGCCCGGGCCTCGGCCCAGCGCGCCCTGGCGATGTCGTACGGCTTCGAGGGGGATTGCGCCAATACCGTCAAGTACGAGGAGATGGTGATCGCGTATTGGCAGGCGCGGGAGCAGGCCGATCCGCAGAACGCTTTCTATCAGCAAGGCGAAATGGCCAACGAGGCAGCGCGCGTGTGCCTCGATGCCGGCGATCTGGAAACCGCCGAGCGGCTGTACCGCCGGGGCAGCGAGCTGGGCCTCAGAGAGCCCGAGCCCAAGACCCACCCCAAGAGTCTGTGGGATTATCGCCTAGCGCACGCCTTGGGCCGCATCGCGGCGCGGCGGGGCGACCGGGCGGAAGCCCAACGCCAGGTGGCCGAGGCCCGCCGGATCTTGGACAGCGATCCCACGATGGCCGAGCAGCAGGAGCGATTCTTTCCCTACCTGGCAGGCTACGTGGCGCTCTACACGGGGGATCTCGCGACCGCCCAGCGGGAACTCAGCAAGGCCATAGCGCTCGAGGGCAACCAGCGCGACCCGTTCATGCACTGCCTCTTGGCCATGACATACGAGCAGCTGGGACAGCAGGAGCAAGCCCGCGAGCTGTACCAGAAGGCCTACGATCTCGCCACCGCCCACAATCCGCCCGCCGCGTTCACCCGGCGGTTCGTGCGCCAGAAGCTCGGGGGATCGCGATAGCGCGCTAAACGGCACTCGCCGCGGCGTGCGCCTCGCGCATCCGTCCTCGCCCCGCGACCGAAGGCCCGCATCCTATCCGCGGGCCTCGATCGCGGGGATGAGCCGCCGGCTTTCCTGCTACGCTAGCGAACGCTGTCGCGCCGCGTGGTATCCGGCTGGTGGGTAGTGTCGCGCGCCTGCCCGGTGGTGTCTTGGGCCGCAGCCGGCGCTGCGGGCGTGGTGGCAGCTCCAGTGGCAGGCTGCTCGGCACGACGACTGCACGCGGCCGCGGAAAGCAGGACCGCGAGGATCAGAAGATTGCGCATAGCACGTTCCTCAAGGTTGTGGGTTAGGGACGGATAAATATGGCACTTTCACGTTCTCGCGCCAGGTGCGCACAAGCCAGGCTCAGGACCTCCGCGTCCAGGCGCCGGCCGTTGAGATCCAGCCGGGACTCGGCGGCAATCATGAAGCCGGCCTCCAGGTCTTCGACCGCCCTGGTTCTCAAGCCGGCCGCGGCCAGCAACCGCTGGACCAGGAGCTGACCCCGGCGGTCAAGATAGGGGCGGCTGGGCTCGCCCGTGACCAGGCCCGCCCGGCGCAAGGCCAGCGAGAAGCGCCACGAGAGGTCACGGTTGAAGCCGGCCTCCTCGAGGGCCCGCCGCGCCCGGTCGCATGGGATGCTCGCGCCCTTGCGAGCCAGCTCGGCGACCACGGCAAAGACGCGCGCCCCATACTGCCGTACCCGGGCGCTCGCGGCCCCGCTGCGCGAGGGAGGCGACTGGGCTTCGGACCCACGGGCCTTGCGGGCCAGCTCGCTGGCCACCAAGTGGGCCACGGTATCGGCCAGCGGATCCGATCGGTCGCCCAAGGCCTCGGGATGGTTCACGAGATCGCAGTAGGTGGCGTTCAAGCGATCCCAAAGCATGGCTATCGTGATGGGGTGCACCTCCGCGCCCTCCTGCGGCCGCGCCACGCCCCGGCCCCCGGACGCTGGGCGCCGGGCCCGGGCCGGGCGCCGCGCGTGGGCGGCCAGCCCTTTCGGTCGGCCAAAGAAGCGCTCCTCGGCTCGAGAGACGAGCCCCATCACCTCGGTGGCGCTCCCCGCCGCCCGGAGGCTCGCTGCCAGCGCGGCTTCGTGCGCCAGGCGAGTGGCTCGAGCCAGCAGCCGCAAGTGCGACGCCGGGTCGCGGGCGAAGATGAACCACAAGAGATCCACCGAGCCCGCCGCCGTATGGATTGGGGGTAGCGCTCGCGTGAGCCGAACGAAGCCGGCCAGGTCCGCCGCCACCAGCCGGGGCCCGGTGCGCCGAGTGTGGGGCAGCGCAAAGCCATGATCGAGCGCGGTGCTGCAGAGCTGCTCGCGCTCGAGGATCGCGCGCGCCAGAGCCCCTCGGTTCGTGGAGGGAGGCAAGGTAAACCTCGCGACCGCGTGCTCGATCGCAGCCCGCCAGTCCGGAACGTCCACGTCCAGCAGCACGTTCTCGGGCCGTAACGCCCCGGCTAGGGTCACCGGCAGCTGCTCATCGGACCCGCTGACCGTCGGGTGCACCGAGGCATCCCAGCCCGGCATCCCCAGGTCCAGCCAGTGGTCCACCTCGGATCGGCGAAACCGCCACCGGCCCCCAGCTCGCTCCCCAGGAAGCACCCCCCGCGCGACCAGCGCTTCCAGGGCCGGCGGGGGGAGCCTCAAGTACTCAGCGAGTTCCGTGAGCAGCAGCGTTTCGCTGAGCGGCAACGACATCAGCCGGGCAGATTACTTTTTGAAGGGCGGCTGCTGCGCAGGCCCCGGTTTGGGTGCTCCCGGCTGAGGCGAGCCCGGCCGGGGAGCACCGGGGCCCGGCGTGGCCGGCTTTTGCGGCTGCGGTTGAGGCTTGGGAGGTTGCTGCGGCGACTTCCCCGACGGCTGGCGCTCTGAGGCGAACATGTGCGGCGGCTCCGGTTATGGGTTTAAGGGATATGAGGACCGTTGGCGCCACGCTCTGGCATGAGATGGGGTGTACAATAACGAAATATAGCGTATAATTACGTACATTGGCGCCAAGGGGAGTATAATGGCGTGCCGGAAGCTGTCAAGACCACCCCTACGGTCGGGATCCTGAGACCGATCCTCGTCGGGGTCGCGCGTTTCCACCGGCCCCCAACCAACCGAGGGAGAGCCCATGGATGATCGTTTGATGACCGTCCGCGAACTCGCGGCGTACCTCAAGCTCAACGAGCGTACCGTCCTCAAGCTCGCAGCGCAGGGCCCGCTGCCGGCGGTGCGCGTCGGCAACCAGTGGCGGTTCCGCAAGGCGATGATTGACGCCTGGCTCGACGATCAGATGCTGGGGATCAGCCACCGCTACGTGCCCGTGGCGCGACCCGCCGGCGCGGTACCCATGCTGCTCGAGCTGGAGAATTGTTTCGGGCCGGGGCAAATCGTGCCGGATCTCGCCGCCGGCACCAAGCCGGCCGTCATCGAAGAACTGGCCGCGCATTGTGCCCAACTCGGCCTGGTGCGCGACAAACACTGGTTCGTCGGAGCGCTCATTGAACGGGAAAACGTGATGCCGACAGCGGTGGGCAATGGCGTGGCGTTCCTGCACACCCTTCGCCGGCACCCGGAGCAGGTGGTGCGGCCGTTCATGGTGCTGGGTCGCTCCAAGGGCGGGGTGGAGTTCGACGCCTTGGACGGCTTGCCCACGCACCTGTTCTTCGTCTTGGGATTGCGGTTCCAGGAGTTGCACTTGCCGTGGCTTACCAAGCTGGCTCAGATGCTGGCGGAGGGCGCGGTGCGGGAGGACCTGCTGGCGGCACCGGACGCCAGAGGCATGTATGAAGCGTTGATGGCTGCCGAGCGGAAATTGCGGGAAGCTCGCCCGGCCGCCAGCGCCTAGCGCAGGAGGATCGCGGGGCTGGCTATGGCGAACAGCGCACCGCCTGGGGTACCAGGGAGCGGGATGCCCGCCGCGCCGGCGGCAGAATCCCTCTTGGGCCAATACCGCGCGGAACTGGTGGCTGCCGAGGCCGCCCTGCGGGCTGCCCTGGAAGACGCGGCCCAAAGCGCCAGTGCCATCCGCGAGGTGGAGACCGAGCTGCGCCGGATTTGGGAGGCGAGTTACGGCAGTCCCCCGCCCGAGGCCCAAAGGCACCTCGAGCGGCTCCGGAGCGAGCGGGCGGCCCTCACCGAGCGCAAGTTCGAAGCGCAGCGCGCCGCGGCCGCCGCCGAGCAGACCTTGCGGCGGCTCCGCGAGGACCTCCGGGCCAAAGAGCTGCTGGTCGCCGGCCTGCGGGACGAGTTGCGTCGCCTCACCGGGGAGAGCGGCTAGCGCGCTCCCGTCTCCCATCGCCCGAGGAGCCTGAGCAGCCCGTCCAAAATGGTCAGGGGATGGGGCGGACAGCCCGGGATCCACAGATCCACCGGCAGTTCCGGCGGGGCGCCGTCGCCCACCTCGGGGCTGCCGCGGAAGGGGCCGCCGCTGATGGCGCAGGCGCCCACCGCGATGACCAGCTTGGGGGCGGGGATGGCCTGGTAGGTTCGCCAGAGCGCCTCCCGCATGTTCCGGCTGACCGCACCCGTCAGCACCAGGCCGTCGGCGTGTCGGGGCGAGGCTACGAATTGAATGCCGAATCGGGCCATGTCGAATACCACGTTGCCCAGCGCCACGAGTTCGGCCTCGCAGCCGTTGCAGCTGCCGGCGGCCACGGAGCGCAGCCTCAGGGATCGGCCGAACAACCGGCGCATGGTTGCCTCGAGCGCCTGTGCCAGGCGCACCTCGCCGCTTTCGGTGACCAGGTCTTCGCGGGTGCGCGCGGCCATCCGAAAATCGCTGGTGTACTGGATCGCGCCGTGGGGACAGGCCGCCGCTTCTTCCGGGCTGAAAAGACACGCCCCCAGATCGAGGCTCGCGCCCTCCGGGCCCAAGCGGATGAGGTCGGTGGGCACCCGGCCGGCACAGTCGGCGCACCCTTGCGGGCATCGGCCGGCCTCGAGGTGCGGGCGGCCCCGGAAGCGCTCGGGCAACGGCGCGGGGCCCGCCGGAAACGGGGAAGTGGGCGTACCGTGGGCGCGGCGCACCCGCAACAGATCAAGCACTCCGGCCTCCGCGGCTCACAGGTCGTGCCCGGCGTAGGATAGGTTGAAGCTCTTGTTGCATAGGGGAAAGTCCGAGATGTCGTTGCCCGGCATGGCCGCGGCCAGAGCGGGCCAGTTGCGGAACGAGGGGTCAATCACCTTGTGCCGCCGGATTCCGCCCCGTTGATCGGTGATGACGATGTGGGCGATCTCGCCGCGCCAGCCCTCCGACAACGACACGGTGAGTTCATGGGGATTGAGCCCGCCCACGGGCACCCGCGGGGCGCCCGCCGGCAAGGCGGACAACTGTTCCTGGAGAAACTCCAGCGACCGCTGGATCTCGAGCCAACGCACCTGGGCGCGCGCGAACACGTCGCCCGCCCAGGCCGTGGCCACGGGAATGTGCGAGAAGCGGAAGATGCCCCAGGGGTGGTCGTGCCGGGTGTCTCGGGCCACCTCGGAGGCCCGGGCGACCAGGCCCACGTAGCCTTCCTGTTGGACCTGAGCGGCGGACACCACGCCGACACCTTCGAGCCGCGCCTGGACCGACGCGCTGGCAAAGAGCAGCCTGGCTGCGGGCTCGACCGCCGCGGCCAGGGTGTCCAGGCGCTTCCTCAGCTCGTCCACTTCGGCCGGGGCCGGATCGAATTGCACCCCGCCCGGGCGGAGCAGTCCCCGGCCGTAGCGGTTGCCGCAGAGGCTCAAGAGCAGATTGAGGCACTCTCCCCGCCAGCGACCCAAGAAGGCCGCCGCTGGCTGGTAGGCCACGTCCGCCGCGATGGCGCCCAAGTCTCCCAAGTGATTGGCCACCCGTTCCAGCTCCAGTGCGATCCCCCGGAGGGTCTGGGCCCGCGGCGTCTTGCGGGCGCGGGCCAATGCTTCCAGCGCTCCGCAGTAGGCATCGGCATGGCCTACGACCGAGTCGCCCGCAATAGACTCGGCCACCAGCACGGCGCGCGAGGGCGGAGCGGTCTCCAGTAGCCGTTCGACCCCGCGATGCTGGTAACCTAGCACGATCTCCAGCGCCAGCACCCGCTCGCCGTGAGCCTGGAACCGGAAATGCCCCGGCTCGATGATGCCGGCGTGCACCGGCCCCACGGCCACCTCGTGGACCTCCTCTCCCGCCACCTGGTCGAAGGGATAGGCTTCGCGGTCCAGGGGAACGTCGGGCCAGGAAGCCGGGGCGTGATCGGGCGGATGGCGGCGCAACGGCTTGAGGGCGGGGTGCCCTTCGGGAACCACGCCGGTCTGCTCGGCCAGCTCCAGCTCGAAGCGCCGGGCTTGGGGGCAGTGAGGAGTCAGAGCCGGATAGCGCGATCCCACGATGCTGGACGTCGCCCCCAGCGTGCCGGAGCGGTCATCCGCCAGGATGGCGACCAGCCGCAAGCGATCCGCGTCGTGAGGCAGCCCGAAGAGGGCGAGCAGCCGGGCACCTCGAGCGACCGCCTCGCTCACGCTGGCGCCAAAGGATTCGACGTCCTCCACCGGCACCGCGCCGAAGGGGATGGCCCGGCGGTTCCGCAGTCCCAGGCCGAACGGGTCGCTCACGGCCCATGCCCTCCCATGGCGGTGGCGGCCTGGAGCAAAGCGCGGCCCACCGCCGGCGGGATGTACAGGCCCAGCACGAGCAGTGCCGTGGCCAGGGCTGCGGGGCCAGCGAGCACCCAGGCATCTTCCACCTCGCGGCTCAGGCCGGCAGGCGCCTCACCGTACACCGCGCCCAGAATGCTCTTGGCCATGCCGGCGAAGATGAGGAGCAAGAGGCCGATCACCGCCAGGCCGAGGAACAGGTGGCCTTGGTCCAAGACCGCGCGGAGGATGAGGAATTCGCTCACGAACGGCCCGAAGGGGGGCGAGCCGGATGCGGCAAACAGGCCGACCACCAAGAGCGCGGCTGTGCGGGGCAGGGCCCGGCTCAGGCCGCGCACCGGGCCCTGCGAGGACGCAGTGGCCAGGGCGATGTTGCCGGCCGCGAAGAATAACAGTCCCTTTGCCAGCGCGTTGTTCACCACGTGCAAGACGGTCCCATAGACACCCGCGCCGCCCACACCCAGGCCCAGTACCAGGAGTCCCACGTGCTCCACGGAGGCGTAGGCCAGCAGGCGCTTGAGGTCCGACTGGCCGAGGACGAAGGCGGCGGCGACGACCAAGGAGATGAGGCCGAAGGCGATGAGCGCCGGCTCGGCGAAGGAAGCCAGGCGTGCCGCCGCCATCACCTGCACGGCGCGCGCGATGCCCAGGAAGGCCAGGCTGGTGAGCCCGCCTGCCATGAGGGCGCCTACCAAACTGGGGGCCTCCCCGTAGGTGTCCGGCTTCCAGCTGTGGAGAGGAGCGAGGCCCATCTTGGTGCCGTAGCCGACGATGAGGAAGACGAACGCCGCCTTGAGCCAGCTCGGGTGCAAGCTCGGTGCGTGGCGCACCAAATCCGCAAGGACCAGGGGGCGGTCGGAAGCCGGGGCCGCGAACTGCGCGGTGGCGACAAAGAACGTGCCCAGGAGCGCCAGCGCGATGCCCACGGACGACAAGACGAGGTACTTCCAGACGGCTTCCAGCGAGCGGCGATCGTGGCGATGAAAGATCAAGGGGGCCAGCGCCAACGTGGTCGCTTCCATACCGACCCAGAGCACGCCGAGGTGTTGGCTCAAGGCCACCAGCGAGGCGGCCGACAGGAAAGCCAGCAGGCAGGTGACGAAGGCGCGGCCGCCCCGGGGATTTTCGCGGCGCAGGTAGCCCACGGCGTAGCAGGAAGCCGCGAGGAACAGGGCGCTGACCACACCCAGGACGACGAGGCCCAGGGGATCGGCAGCCAGCCAGCCGCCCAGCACGGGCTGCGGCGGCGCGTTCCAGGCCACCAGCACCAAACCCAGATGCACCGCTGCCACCGTCACCAGCCAGGCCGTGCGGAAGGCCACCTGGCGGTGCGCGTAGGCCCCGATGGCCCCCAAGGCCGGGATCAGGATCAGGGCGAGAATCATCAGATATCCTTCAGCTCCTCCAGTCGTGCCGAGCTGATGGAGTCGAACTCCCGGTTGATGTGAAAGACCACGATGCCCATGATGAAGACGCCCACGAACACATCCAGCAGGACGCCCAGTTCCAACAAGAAGGGGACCTGCTCGGTCTGGGTGAGCCCGAAGACGAAGACGCCGTTCTCGAGCATGAGGTAGCCCACGACCTGCGTGAGGGCTTTGCGACGGGTGGTAAGCACCAGCAGGCCGGCAAGCACGTTGGCCAGCGCGGCGGCCACCAACAGGCTCCCGCGCCCGTCCGGCAAGGGCAGCGCCGGAGCGACCACGAACGCCACCCCGACCGCGGCTGCACCGAGGAGGACCGACGCCCCGTAGCCGATCAGGGGCTCCATTTCGCGACGGACATTGGCCTCGCGAATGGCCCAGTTGAGGAAACGCGGCAAGATGCCGGCCTTCACCAGCGCGGTGCCCACGGCGAGGGCGGCTGTATGGAGCGACCACGCCGGGTGCAGGGCCACCGGGAGCGCGGCGAGCAACAGTCCCTGGAGGCCGATGGTGCGGATCCCCGTGCTCAGCCGGCTGGTGGCCAACACCGCAAAATCGGTGAGGACCACGGCGATGAGGAGCAGCGAACCGGCGGGAGTCATGCCGCGCGGCTCAGGAGCAGGATGATCGCGAACCCGGGCAGCACGGCCGCCGAGGTCAACAGTTGGGGGACCCGAGCCAGCCTGAGCCGGGCCATGACCGATTCGACCACGCCGATCGCGACCGCCAGAGCGAGCAGCCCTCCCAGCCATCCGGCGATGCGCACGACAGCAGCGGCCTGCCCCGCGGGAACCAGCACGCCCGCCAGCAGCGTGCCCAGCAGGGTCAGCTTGAGCGCGGCCGCATAGTGAATCAACGCGAAGTCGGGACCGCTGTGGTCGAGCACCATGACCTCGTGGATCATGGTGAGTTCGAGGTGGGTCGCGGGGTCGTCCACGGGGACGCGTCCGGTTTCCGCCAAGGTGACCAGGAACACTCCCGCACCCACCATCGCCAGGGCCGGGCCCGCCGCCCACCAGGAGGGCAGGGCGGGGCCCAGCATCCCGCTCAGCGACAGCTCCTGGCTCGCCAGCGCCAGGGCAGCGAAACACAAGACCAACACCGGCTCGCTCAAGCTGCCGAACGCGGCTTCCCGGCTGGCACCCATGCCCTCGAAGCTCGAACCGGTATCCAGCGCTGCCAGCACCAGGGCGAACCGTCCCAAGGCCAGCACGCCGGCGAAGGCGACGAAATCGCCCGGGAAGCGTATCAGGGCAGGGTTGTTGGCGAACGGCAGCAGCATGGCGGCCGCCACGCCGCTCGCGGCGAAGACGACCGGCCCCAAGCGAAAGCTCGCCCCGGCGACGGAGCTGAACACCGCTCCCTTACGCCAGAGTCTCGCGAGATCCCAGTAGAGCTGCAGCACCGGGGGACCGCGCCGGCCGGTAAGCCAGCTCTTGGTGCGCTGGGCCACACCCGGAAGCAAGGGCGCCAGTACGAGCGCCAGCCCGAAGCAAAGCCAGGAGGTCACGGCTTCCCGCCTGATGCTGCCAGGTAGAAGAGCAACAGGGCCACCGTGGCCACGATATACAGCAAGTACAGTTGCAGCCGCCCGTGTTGTATGGGACGGATTCGGGCACTGGCGCGCTGGGTGGCTTCCCACAGCGGCACCAGGATGCGTTCGAGCGCCAAGTTGACAGGATGCGTGGCGAAACCATCGGCCCGCCGGTGTACCACCACCCCTGCCAGGGGGCCGAACAGCGCCACCAGGGGTGCGGCGAACGAGGACGCTGAATACTGCATGCGGGCGCTGGTCCGAGGGTAGCCGCAGGCCCACGTCTCGCTGGTGGCGACGGCCCCCGCGCGGCGCAACGCCCAGGTTCGAGCCATCGCGAGCACCGCCACGGTGCCGGCCAGCAGCGCGGCCAGGAGGGCGATCTGCTGAGCCGCGTCTCTGGCCGGTCGGGTCAGCGCGGCTGCCCGCGCCCAGGGGACGCCGGCGAGCTGGCCTGCTACGCGGACGGCCGGCCCTATGGCGAGCCAGGGCATGACGCCCACCACCAGGCACGCCGCTGCCAGGACGGCGGCCGGGCCCCAAAACCCCGGCCCCACTTCCCGGGCGGCTAGAGCGGCCGGGGTCCGCGGGTGGCCCAAGAAGACCGAGCCGCACACTTTCGCAAAGCAGGCCAGCGCCAGCCCGCCGACGAGCCCCAGCGCCGCGGCGCCGAAGAGAGCCAGGGAAGCCGGAGTCCGGCTCGAGCCCGCGCTGAACAGGGCCTGGAAGACCACCCATTCGCTCACGAATCCATTGAGCGGCGGGAGTCCTACGATCGCCGCCGAGCCCACCACGAACCCCAGCCAGGTGAGCGGCATCCGGCGGCCCAATCCTCCCAGGTGCTCCAGCTCGCGGGAACCGGTGGCCCGGAGCACGCTGCCGGCTTGAAGAAACAGCAGGCTCTTGAACAGGGCGTGATTGAGCACGTGGAGCACCGCTCCGAGAAAGCCCAGCACCGCGAGCAGCGGCGACCGGTAGCTCAGGCCCAAGGCCCCGGCTCCCAAACCCAGGAGGATGATGCCGATGTTCTCGACGCTGTGATAGGCGAGCAGGCGCTTGAGATCGTGTTGGGCCAAGGCCCATAGCACCCCCAGCACTCCCGAGCACACCCCCAGCAACAGGACCCCAAAACTCCACCACGGCGGCGGCGCTCCCAACAGCACCAGCAGCCGGAGCACCCCGTAGATGCCCGTCTTGATCACCACGCCGGACATGATGGCGGAGACGTGCGACGGTGCTGCGGCGTGGGCTTCCGGCAGCCAAAAATGCAGCGGCACGAAACCCGCTTTGAGGCCGAAGCCCAAGAGTCCCAAGGTGAGCAGCACGGCGTGGAGCGAGCCGAGCGCGGGTGCCGCGTGCGCGAGCGAGGCGAAGCTCAAGTCGAAGGCCCGGTTGCCCCAGAGGCCGAACACCACGACCAAGAGCAGCGTTCCGGCATGCGTGGCGATCAAGTACACCATCCCGGCGCGCCGCACCTCAGGCCGGCGGTCCTCGAAGACGACCAGGAAATATCCGGCGAGCGCCATCACCTCCCAGGAGGCGAGGAACGCCAGCGTCGCCTGCGCGGTGAGCACCAAGCCTAGGGCGACCAGCAAGACGGCCATGCCGAGGTGGGCTCGCGGTACGGACCCTTCCTCCTCCTGGCCCGCGAGGTAGGAAGTCCCGAAGATGGCCGCCGCGGTGCCGGCCAGCAGCACGGGAATCAGGAACCAGGCGCTCAGCGCATCCAGCCCGAAGGTCCAGGCCCCTCCCGGCACGTTGGTCGGAAGGGTCAGGGTGGGGAGGTGGGCTCCTCCCAGCACCTTGAGAGGGGAGACCAGGGCCACGAGCGCCCCGGCACCCGTCGCGATACGGTGCACGGAAGCCGCCCACCGCGGCCACCGGGCCAGGATGACGGCCGCCAGCCCACCCAGCAGCACCACGGACAGCCCGGCCAGCAGCGTCGTCATGGAATGGCTTGGAAGAACCCCGTGGACCGCCCCTCCAGCTCCTGCAAGCGAGCCAGCAGGGCCTCCGGGTCCGGTCGCTCCTGCAAGAGCTGGCGCAGGCCGGGATCGCGCAGGACCAATCCCAAGCGAGCCAGGATCTTGAGGTGCACGGGCACGCTGGGCGCGATCACCACGAAGAGCGCGTGGACCGGTAGGCCATCGGGCGCCTCGAAGTCCACCGGATGCTTGAGCAAGCAGAGGGCCACCAAGGGCCGCTCCACGTGGAGCACGATGGGATTCCGAGCGTGGGGGATGGCGATGCCGTCCCCGATGCCGGTGGACCCCATGGCTTCCCGGGCCTCCAGCACCGAGACCAGGAAATCCCGGTCGAGTTCCGGCGGGAGCGCAAGCCGCGCGACCACGTCCTCGAGGACCGTGCTCTTATCCTCTCCTCCCACGTCGAGGTGAATGCCCCCGGCCCGGAGGAGTTCGGAGAGCGGCGCCACTTCTTCGGGGGCCTGGCGCGCGTCGTCCAGCAGGCGCCGCGAGATGGTGAGGCCGTTTTCGGTAGCCCACTGCCATAGCTCTACGGCGTTGAGATACCACCGCTCGTCCACCTGATGCGCCGGCAACCCACGCTTCTTGATCCATCGCCGGACGGTAGCTTCGTCCACCTTAAGGTACGAGGCGGCTTCTCGGAGGCTGATGCGCATAGAGATACAAACGGCGGCAGCGTGCGTGGTTCGATCGTGTTGCGAGGCGAGGGACAGCTCGCGAAAGGCTCAACCTTAATCACCCCGTCGCCGCTTGGCAACGCGGGCTTCGCCGGCGCGGCGCCGGAAGCACGAACCGCGGCCGTCTTTGAGGCCTCGCTGAGCCTGTGGCGTATCTGGCGCTCGAGCTGCGGCGGTACCGAATCAGAGTGGTCCTCTTGTTGCCCGGTTGGCCGGGGCGTATGTTGGGAAGGGTGGCGGGCGGTCCCTTGACGAGTTCCTGGGCCCGTTGATCGGGTACCTATTCCAGCAAAAGGCTCCTGAGCCAGCGGCAGCCTGTTTACACGGAAACCGGGTGGAAAGCGAGTTGCGCGTGCACACCGATCTGGATCCCCAGCAGTTTTCCTTCGAGCCGTTTTCGCGGCACGCCTTTTTCACCGAGGTCAATCGCTGGATTGTAGACCGGGTGATCTGCCGGGGGTGCCGGCGCGTGGTGGATCTGGGCTGCGGCCCGGGTGCGGTCACCAGGCTGATTCTCGAGCGGTTGGATCCGGAGGGCCAGGTGATTGCCATTGACCCGTCCGAATCGGCCCTGGCCCGGGCTCGGGACGCGATCCACTGCCGAGCGGTGCAGTTTGTCAAGGGCAGCGCCGAGTGGGTCTCGCGTCTGGTGTCCGCGGCGGACGCGGTCGTCTTTCTCAACGCCATTCACCTCGTGCCGGACAAGGCTCAGGTCCTAGCCGAGATCCGGCGGGCCCTGAGAGCCGGGGGGTCGCTGGCCTTCAACACGACGTTCTTCAACGGGGCGTACGTCGAGGGTACGGCCGGCTTCTGGCGGCGGTGGATCGTGCGGGCGGTCCAAGTGCTGAGGGAGCGCGGCCTCGAGGTGCAGCGGACGGCCAAGGCCGTGGCCCGCCAGTTCCTCTCGGCCGAGGAATATGCCCAGCTCTGCGTCGGGGCGGGGTTTGCCCAGCCCGAGATCGAGCTATTGCAAATCGAGATGACGCCGGAAAGCCTGGAGGACATCGGCCGGTTTTCCCTCTTCATCGAGGGGGCGCTCCCCGGGGTGCCCCTGGAGGAAGGTGCGGACGCGCTCCGGGAGGGCCTGCGGCGGACGTGCGAAGAAACCGGCCGCAGTTCGGTCCCGCGCAACTGGCTGGAGTGCGTCGCCACGGCGGTCTGACCGTCGGGTAGGCCCGGCCATCCTGGCCGGGGCCGGGGCGTCGGCTAGTACGGCCGGCGCCACCCATTGTCGAACCCTGCCCGGCCGGGCAGGCTGAGCCCCCCTCGACCCCCCGTTGGACGCCTCCTGTACCCTCCGGCTAGATTTGGGGCAGGACGGCCAGGCCAGCAGGTCCCCACGGCCTGGTCCTGAGGCAAACGAGACCCGCGATCGTGGAGTATCCCGTGCCGCAGATCACCGTTCCCGCCGAACGCGTCTTTCCCATCCTCCGGGAAAACATCTTGGTGGACGGCTTCCACCTGGTGATTGACCTGGAGAAGTCCCACGGCTGCTACATGGTGGATGCCCTGGAGGGGCGCGAGTACTTGGATTGCTATGCCTCGTTTTCGACGCTGCCGTTGGGCTACAACCATCCCAAGTTGAGCGACCCCGGCTTCCGGCATTCGCTTCTGCTGGCGGCGCTCAACAACCCGGCCAACTCCGATCTCTATTCCCGGGAATATGCGGCCTTCGTCGAGATTTTCCGCAAGCACGCCGTGCCGCCGGGGTTTCGCCACCTGTTCTTCGTGGCGGGCGGGGCGCCGGCGGTGGAGAACGCCATGAAGGCGGCCTTCGACTGGAAGGTGCAACTCAACCGGTCTCGTGGCATTGCGGGTGGCGGGGACAAGATCCTTCACTTCCGCAACGCCTTCCACGGGCGCACCGGATACGCGCTGTCGGTGACCAACACCGAGCCGGCCAAGACTCGGGATTTCCCGATCTTCTCTTGGCCTCGGATCTCCTCGCCAGCGCTGCATTTTCCCGTGGATCCGGCGGCCGCGGAGCGGGCCGAGCAGGCGGCCTGTGCCGAGATCGAGGCGGCCTTCGCGCGGGACCCCCATGGGATTGCGGCCATCCTGATCGAGCCCATCCAAGCCGAAGGCGGCGACAACCATTTTCGGGCGGAGTTCTTGAAGCGGTTGCGGGAGTACGCCGATCAGTACGAGGCGCTGTTGATCTTCGACGAGGTGCAGACCGGCTTCGGCACCACGGGGAAGATGTGGGCCTTCCAGCATTTCGGCGTGGTGCCCGACATCCTGGTCTTCGGCAAGAAGACGCAGGTCTGCGGGATCATGAGCACGGACCGGATTGACCAGGTGGAGCGCAACGTCTTCCGCGTTTCGTCCCGGATCAACTCCACCTGGGGGGGCAGCTTGGCGGATATGGTACGCTGCGCCCGCTGTCTCGAGGTCATGGTGGAGGATCGGTTGGTGGAGAACGCGGCCGCAGTAGGCCAGCGCTTGCTGAGCGGGCTCGAGGAGCTGGCCGGCCGGCTGCCGCTGGTCAGCAATCCCCGAGGCCGGGGGTTGATGCTGGCCTTCGATCTGCCGGATGCGGAGACCCGAAACGCGGTGCGCACGGACCTCTGGCGGGAGGGCTTGGCGACCTTGGCCTGCGGCCCGCGCTCGATCCGGCTGCGGCCGGCCTTGATTTTCGGGGAGGCGGAGGTGGTTCGCGCCTTGGAACTGCTGGAGCGCGTCCTCGCGGCGCGGCACGCCGGGGTTTGAGCGACGTCCGCGCCAGCGGCGCCGGCGGGAGACCCCCTGGCGCGCGTGCTGGACAGCTCGGGGGGGATCCGATAGGTTCGCGCCGTGCCCCCCATCACCCTGGTAGTCTCCCATCCGCCACACGGGCAGGTCGCGGCCGCGGAGGCGGCACCTCATCTAGGGCTCGCCACCCCGGATTTCGCCCTCAAAGTCAACTATCCCATCCCCGAGATCTGGGCCGCGCCGGAGCACGAAGCCGAGGCTCAAAGGATTGCTGCCGAGCTTCGGCGCGCGGGCGCGCGGGTGGTGCTGGCGCCTGCGGCCGCACTGGCCGGCCTGCCGCAGCGCTGGCCCGTGCAAGCGGCGCACCTGTCCGAACAGGGCGTCACCCTGCTGGCGGAAGGGAGGCGAGTGGAGGTGAACTGGGCGCAGCCCGTCACGGGCGTGTACTACACGCCGCGGGCGGCAGGCCCGGGGACCAAAGAGATGCCGCACCAGGCAGTTCGCGAGCGCGGCGCGTCCTGCGAAGGCCCGTTCTTCGAGCTGTATGTGCCCAGGGATGAGCTAGCCGATCGGCTGGCCGTCCTGCCCGATGTCACGGCGTTTTCCGGCCTGGACCATGAGGGGCCGCTTAGTCCGGCGGGGAAGGTAGCGCGCTTCGTTCAGCTCTGCGAGGAGCGACTGACGGCCGGGCGGGTGGATCGCCGGCTGGTCAACATGCAAGTCCGGCATTGGCCTCCGGCCGGGACGCTGGCCTGCAGCCAATTGGTGCGGCGGGGGTTCTCGTTTGCCAGCGCCGGCTTGGGAGAGCTGCTTCAGCGCATCGGTCCGGCCGTAGTAGGGCTCAGCCACTGCGAGTTTGCCTCGCGGCTGGTGTACCTCACCTGGCGTTTTGCCGAGGCTGGCTGAGCCCGCCCAAGCCCTCCGGGGCGGCGCAGCGGGCCGGCAAGACCTCGCGGGGGGCGTCGGCGGCCCGCAGTCGCCGGCAACGGCTCGCCTGGGGCGGGTAGCGTGCGAGCGCACGCGGTCTCGAGGTGCTTAGGCACACCGTTGGGCGGCCGCCAGCACCTGCCGGTAGCGGGCCAGCACGTGCTCGGCTACCACCGACCAATCGAAGGCCAGGGCGCGAGCGCGCCCGGCCGCTGCCAGGGCCCGGCGACCGGCGGCATCGCCGAGCAGGGTCACGACCGCCTCGTTCCAGGCTGCCGGGTCGCCTGCCGGAACGTAGCGGGCCGCGCCGGCTGCGACCTCGCGGAAGGCAGGAAGATCGGATACCACCATGGGCGTTCCGGAGGCCATGGCCTCGAGCAGCGTGACGCCGAAGGAGGCGCGGTTCGTGGGGCAGAGGTAGAGGTCGGCGGACCGGTACAGCGCCGGCCGCTCCGCCAACACGGCGCCCAGGAACTCCACGCGATCGCCGAAGCGGGCGGCCAGGCGGCGGTACCGGCGGCGCCAGGGCCCATCGCCCGCCACGAGGAGGCGCGCGCCGGGATAGCGGCCGAGGATCGCGGGCAGCGCCTCGAGGAGGGTCCCGAGCCCGTTCCGCGGCTCGAGCCGGCCGAGGAAGAGGAGGCGAGGTGAAAAGACCACCTCGGGGGTCGAGCGGCCGTCCGGATGGAAGGAGGCCGTGTCCACGCCGTTCGGGATGATGTGCCAATCGGCTCGGAAATAACGGGCCATGGCGTCGCGTGCTGCCGAGCTGACCGCAATGACGTCGGCGTGGCGATCGAGCAAGCGTTGGAGCGGTTTCCGCAAGACCCGGTAGCCCGCCGACCGCGGGAACCAGGTGTGGAAGGTCGCAACGACGGGGATCCCCGCCCGCCAGGCGGCCAGGGGCGCCAAAAGACCCAGGGTGGGGTTGAGCCCCCCGTGGACATGCACCAGGTCGTAGCGCGCCTCGCGGAACAAGCGGGTGAGCCGGCGGCGCAGCTGCCAGCCGGCGGTGACCCGGGCCACGCCTCCGTTGGCGTAGATGACCAGACTGGTCCCCACTCGACGGACGAACGGGGGATCGGCGCCGGCCCCTCGCATGTGCGAGGTTACGATCTCGGCAACGTGGCCCCGTGCGCGGAGGGCGAGGGCCAGGTGGTGGACGTGCTCCGGCACGCCTCCCACTTGCGGATAGTAGTCCTCGGCCACCAGCGCTATGCGCACGGCTGACCCTCGGGTCGCGGCGCGGCCGGCTCTCCCGCGACGAGTCGGTGCAGTCGCTGCACTGCGGCAGCTACGGCCTCTGGCTGTTCCTCTTGCAAGTAGTGCCCGGCGCCCGCCAAGGAGTCCACCGCAAAGGCCGCCCCGCTCTGCTCGAGCAGGGTCACTTCGTTCGGGTCCACGCCCCCGTCGTGCGGGGCCGTGCCGACGAGGAGCAGCACGGGACAGCGAAGCGCGGCGAGGTGAGGGCGCAGGAGTTCCGGTTCACGGGCGCGGGCCATGGCTCGGTAGGCGCGGAGCGTGCCGTCTAAGTCCCGATCCGCCGGCGCGGTGTAACCCTTCATGGTCTGGTCCGTGATCCAGCTCCGGTCGCCTGATGCCGACTCCAATTCCTTTCGGACGGCGCGGCGGATGAGTCCCGCGCCGCCCACCAGCCGGAGCAGCGGCGCCCAGCGCATCGCCCGGCGGAAGGCCGGCGTTCCGATTTCTTCGGTGGGACCGCCTTCCAGGGAGAGAATCCCGGCCACGAGATCGGGCCGGCGGTAGGCCAGGCGGAAGGCGATCGAAGCGCCGAGGGAATGGGCCACGATGAGCACCGGTCCCGGTGCCAGACTGTCCAGCGCGGCGGCGACCCGGCGAGCCTGTTCGGTCAGCGAATAGTCGGCGTGGGCCGGCCGTGAGCTTTCACCGAGGCCGAGCGGCTCGATGATCATGGTCTCGAAGCCTTGACCCGCCAGCAGGGGCGCCAGGTGCCGAAAGGTGTAAGCTCCCCCGAAGAGCCCTGGAAGGAGCAGCACCCGGGGACCGGTCCCGGCGATGGTGACGGCCAGGGTCTCGGCGTGTGCCACGGGGATGCGCCGCACCACCGGCTCCGGGCGGTTCAGCCCCCAGGCCATTGCCATCACGGCGATCACCCGGAACCCCATGGGCGGACGGCTAAAGGTGCGGCGCGGCCGGATGGGCGGCCGGCCCGTCTTGATCGTGCTCCCGCGCGGCCGGCCGGGCCGGCCGGGCTCATGCGGCATCTCCCGCGGCGCGGACCGAGCCGGCGCGGGCGGTGCTTCGCCCTCCGACCCAGATGAGGAGCAGGCCGACCCCGATCCACAAGAGATCCCGTACCCGGCTCACGACCGCGGCGAACACACCCACCGCAGGGTCGAAACCCAGCCAGCCCCACAGGAGATAGCTCATCGCTTCTCGGGTGCCGAGTTCGAACGGCACGAAGAACGCCAGGTTGGTGGCCAGCTGCTCGAGGCCGCCGATCACGAAAGCCTGGACATATCCGAGTCTCAGCCCCAAGGCGGCCGCGATAAGGCAGAACTCCAACATCAACACCGCGCGGCTGGCATACTGCAGGGCCAGCGCCCGCCGGAACCGGCCGGGGTCGCGATGATAGAAGTCCGTGATCTGGCGGTCCAACCGGGCGAGGGCCGGGCGATGGCGCTCCCACGCGCGCGCGGCGCGCGTAAGGAGCGGAACCCGGTGGAGCAGATCCAGCAGGAACTCCAGCCCGCCCCGCCGGTGGGCCGTGAACACGATCGCCGCCAGTATCCCGACCAGCGCCAAGCCCGTGGCCTCGAGGGCGATGAACGGCAGCCGGTGGGGCAGCAACCAAAGTCCCAGCACGAGCGCCGTAGCCCAGACCAGGAGGAAGCTCATCGCCTTCAACATGGTGTGGAGGATGACCGCACCCGTGGCTCGGGCGACGCCGAGGTAGGGTGCTAAGGCCGCCACCTTGTAGGGCTCGCCCCCGGCGTTCACCATGGGGGTAAGAAAGTTGATGGAGAGGCCGCCTAAGTAGGTGGCCAACGTGACATGGTATGGCGGCCGTCCTGCCTCGTCGGCGAGGATCATCTGCCAGGCCCCGGCGCTCAAGGCGCACACCATCCCGTAGAGCACCACGATGGGTATGAACATCCAGCCCGCGGCCGTGGCGTCCGACCACAGTCGCTCGAGGCCCACCCGGCTCACCAGCCACGCGAACATGGCTGCCGCCGCGAGCCAGAGGAGGTGCCGGAGGCTCCGGAAGGTGGAGCGAGAGGCGTTTGGTGGACGCATGGGTGCCGCGTTCCGCTCGTTAGGCCGGCGGGTAGGATACCAGGACGAGCTTACGCCACCATGACACCGGGCGGCGCAGCTTACCGGAACCTTACCGCGTCTGGCCGGGGGGACGGCGGAGCTGGCTTGCCCGCCGCCGGTGTGCCAAATTGCAGGCACCTTCCGCAAGGACACGCTATGCACCTGCGATTGGCCGACCGCCGCTGGGCCGTACTGATGCTGTCCGGCGGCTTGCTGCTCACCGTCGGCGAACCGGGGCGCGCGCCGCAGGGGCCCAAGGCCGCTCAGGTTACGGCCACGCTCCGCGATGCCCAAGGCAAGGAGGCCGGACACGCCGTGCTCTCGGAGACTGCGGCGGGGACCTTGGTCCGGCTGGAGATCAAGGGACTGCCGCCGGGATGGCACGGCGTGCACCTGCACGCCGTGGGGCGTTGCGAGCCGCCGTTTCAAACCGCGGGGTCCCACTGGGATGTAGGGGCGCACCAGCACGGATTCCAGGGCAGCCAGGGCGGGCATTGGGGCGACTTGCCCAACGTGCTGGTGGGTCCGGACAGCACGGCAGTGGTGGAGTTCCTGGCGCCCCGGGCGGCCTTGTCAGGCGAGTCGAGCATCTTGGACGCGGACGGGGCGGCGGTGGTGGTCCACGCGGGCCCCGACGACTACCGGAGCGACCCTGCGGGCAATTCGGGCGGGCGGATTGCCTGTGGGGTGCTGGAGCGCTCCTAGCGGGCCCCCAGCGGATTGCCGAAGTATGGCTGGCGGCGGGCCCGCAGAGCCTCCGCCAGCGATCTCTGGTTGCGTCCCCCAACGCCAGTTCCTGGAGGAATCACTCATGTCGAGGTCTCGCCTCGTGCTCTTGGTAAGTCTGTGGTTCGCAGGTATCCAGCCCGGGTTCGCCCAGGCACAGAGAAAGGTTGTCCCAGCGTCCGCGCCGTCTGGCGTGCCGGCGCAACCCGAGGCGTTCAAGGCGCTCAAGTATCGCTTGGTGGGACCGTTTCAGGGTGGACGGGTGAGTCGGGTGGCGGGTGTGCCCGGCGATCCTACCACGTACTACGTGGCGACGGCGTCGGGTGGGGTATGGAAGTCGGTGGACGGAGGGGTGACGTTCAAGCCGATCTTCGACGAGCAGCCCATCTCGTCCATCGGGTCCATCGCGGTGGCGCCGTCCGACCCCAACGTGATCTACGTAGGCTCCGGCGAGGCCAACATCCGGGGCAACGTGGCGGCGGGTAACGGGATCTACAAGTCCACCGATGCGGGCAAGACCTGGAGCCAGGTCTTCAAGCAAGAGGGGCAGATCGGCGCGCTGGCGGTGGATCCCCGCAATCCGGACGTGGCCTTCGCCGCGGTGCTGGGGCACGCCTTTGGCCCCAACCCGGAGCGGGGCGTCTATCGCACGCGGGACGGGGGTCGCACCTGGGAGCAGGTGCTCAAGAAGGACGAGAACACCGGGGCCTCGGACGTGGCGCTCGATCCCAGCAATCCCCGCGTGGTGTTCGCCGGGCTGTGGCAGGCGCGCCGGCGCCCCTGGGAGCTGGTGAGCGGAGGCCCGGGCAGCGGACTGTACGTGTCGCGGGACGGGGGAGATACCTGGAAACAGCTCACGGGGAAGGGCCTGCCGAGTGGCATCTGGGGGAAGGTGGGCGTGGCGGTGGCCCCGTCCGACGGCCGGCGGGTGTACGCGTTGATCGAGGCGGACAGCGGTGGCCTCTTTCGCTCGGATGACGGCGGGGAGTCCTGGAGCCGGGTCAACCCGTCCCACCTCCTCACCCAACGGGCCTGGTACTACTCCACCCTCACCGTCAATCCTCGCAATCCGGAGGACGTGTGGTTCCCCCAGGTGGCGCTGCTGCACAGCATAGACGGCGGCAAGACGCTGGAGATGATCCGCAACGTGGGGCACGGCGACCATCATGACCTCTGGATGGATCCTGCGAACCCGCGGCGGATGATCGTGGGGAACGACGGCGGGGTCGCGATCACGGTGAACGGGGGCGAGTCCTGGAGCCACCCGGCGCTTCCCATCGGGCAGTTCTACCACGTCTCGGCAGATACCCGGACGCCCTACTTCATCGCGGGCGCGCAGCAGGACTTGGGGACGGCGCAGGGGCCCAGCAATAACCTGAGGCGAGGCGGGATCACGCCCGGCGATTGGTACGAGGTAGGCGGCGGGGAGGCAGGCTGGGTGGTCTCCAACTGGGCCGACCCGGACATCGTGTATGCCGGCGAGTACCTCGGCATTATTACGCGCTACGATCACAAGACCGGGCAGGCACGCAACGTATCTATCTATCCGGAAAACCCGAGCGGGCACGGGATCGGCGACTTCACCTACCGGTTTCAGTGGACCGCCCCTATCGCCACCTCGCCGCACGATCCCAACGTGGTCTATCACGGCGCCAACGTGATTTTCAAAACCGTTGACGGGGGCCAGAGCTGGACGGCCATCAGTCCGGATCTCACCCGCAACGACAAGTCCAAGCAGCGCTGGTCCGGCGGTCCCATCACGGGGGACAACACCGGCGTCGAGTTTTACGGGACGGTCTTCGTCATTGCGGAATCGCCGCTGGCCCGGGGTCTGATCTGGGCAGGGAGCGACGACGGGCTGGTGCATCTCACCCGTGACGGGGGCGCCACCTGGCAGAACGTCACACCGGCCATGCCCGGGTTTCCCGAATGGGGTACGGTCAGCATGATCGAGCCCTCGCCCTTCGATCCCGCCACCGCCTACGTAGTGGTGGACGCGCACCGGCTGGATGACATGCGCCCATATCTCTACAAGACCGGTGACTACGGGCGAAGCTGGAGCCGGCTGGACGGCGGATTGCCGGCGGATGTCTATCTCCACGCGGTGCGCGAGGATCCCAAGAAGCGCGGGCAGCTCTACCTGGGTACGGAGCGGGGGATCATGGTCTCGCCCGATGACGGCCGGTCGTGGTACCCGCTCAAGCTCAACCTGCCCACCGTGGCGGTGCACGATCTGGTGGTCAAGGACAACGATCTCGTGGTGGGCACGCACGGGCGGAGCTTGTGGATCTTCGACGACCTCACCCCCATCCGGATGTGGGCCGATTCGATCGCGGGCCGCGAGGCGTACCTTTTTCCTCCGGTGGAAACCGTAGCGTGGCGTCTCGCGCCGCCCCGTGACGGGAGCCCGACGGGCGAAAATCCGCCGGCCGGGGCGATCATCTCCTACTACTTCAGGACCAAGCCCCGGGGCGAAGTCAAGCTCGAGATCAGGGACCAGCAGGGAAACGTGGTGCGCACCCTCTCCAGCGTCGCCAAGCCTAAGGACGGGCACAGCGAGTACGAGGAAGCGCCCAAGCCGGAGCTGCCCGCCGACTCGGCCGGCATCCAGCGGGCGGTGTGGGACTTGAAGCTCGAGGGCGCCAGGCGGATCAAGAACGCCATGATTGACATGGGCGATCCCGCGGATGCGCCATTCGCACCGCCCGGACGCTACACCCTGCGCCTCCTCGTGGCCGGCCAAGCGCTCGAAGCGCCCCTGGTGGTCAAGCCCGATCCCCGGGTGAGCGTCCCGGCGGCCGACCGCCAGGCCCAGTTGGCGATGGCCGCGGAGGTGAAGACCGCGCTCGATCGTTTGGCCGACGCCGTGGAGCGGCTGCGGAGTGTGCGGGAGCAGCTCAAGCGGCGCAACGCATTGCTCGAGGATCGCGCCGACGCCGCCGAGCTTCGGGCCAAGGCGGATACCTTGGTCGCGCGACTCGACTCCTTGGAGCGCCAGATGCACAACCCCGAGGCGGAGGTCACCTATGACATTTTGGCGAAAGGGACCAAGCTCTATTCGCGTATGGCGCCCATCGCCAGTTGGGTGAGCGAGGGGGATGGGGCGCCTACCCAGGGCATGCGCGAGGTCTGGGCGGCGCAGCGGGGCGAACTGGAGGGGTATCTCGCGCGCCTGGATACCCTCCTGGCGGGCGATCTGGCGGCGCTCAACCAGCAGGCAGCCCGCCTGGGGCTGGGCTACATCCTGATTCCCCGCTCAGGTGCGATTCCCTAGCGGGGCGCGACGGGGCGGCGTCCCACCGGTGCGATCTGCTGGTTGACGGGCCGGTGGCGTCCGGCTAAGCTTCACCAGCCAGGGTGCACCGGCTGTGGTGCCCCGGCAACGTGCGATCAGCGGGCGGGACTCGCGCCTCAGCGCCGGTCCCGCCTTTTCATTTCTCCCGCGCGGCGGGGGATGCTCGAACCTGAGAGGCGGCGGTGCGATGAGCGAGATTGTGCTGGGCGAAAACGATCGGGTGGACTGGGCCCTCAAGGCTTTCCGCCGGAAGGTGCAGCGCTCGGGAGTGCTCAAGGAGTTGCGCCGGAGGCGCTACTATCTCAAGCCCAGCGCCGCCAAGCGCCTCAAGGCCCAAGCTGGCCGGCGGCGCCGGCTGGCGGACGAGCGCCGGGCCGCGCGGCGAGGCCAGTAGCACCTCTCACCGGGGAGCCCGACTGCCGCCGGCTTCACGCCCGGTTCACGACGGATTCATGACCTTGGCGCTCCTTTAAGCCGGTGTGTCTGACCGGCGCGGCCGCCCGCTCGGGCGGTCGCTTCCGGCCGCAGCGTTCTTGCCACCAGCGAGAGGGAGCGAGCCATGCGTCTGACGCTGACCGCGATCAAGGCGGATGTCGGGTCCATTGGCGGCCACATTTGTCCCTCCCGAAGCCTGTTGGAGACCGTAAGCAGGTTCGTGGAGCGGCGAGGCCGGGAGATCCTGAAGGACTGGTTCGTCACCTACACCGGAGACGACATCGCCATCCTGATGACCCACACCGAGGGCACCGGCTCGGAGAAAGTTCACCGCTTGGCCTGGGACGCCTTTGTGGAGGGGACCGAGGTGGCCCGGCGCCAGGGGCTGTATGGAGCCGGCCAGGACCTGCTCAAGGATGCCTTCTCCGGCAACGTCCGGGGCCTGGGGCCCGCGGTCGCCGAGATGGAGTTCGAAGAGCGGCCCAACGAACCCTTCTTGTTCTTTGCCGCCGACAAGACGGATCCGGGAGCGTATAACCTGCCGCTGTACCTGGCCTTTGCCGATCCCATGAACACGCCCGGCCTGTTGCTCGCGCCCGCCATGAGCCAGGGGTTCCGGTTCGTGATTATGGACGTGAGCCACACCGAGGGCGATCGAGTGATCGAACTGAACGCCCCGGAGGATCTCTATGACATCGCCACGCTGCTCCGGGACACAGAGCGGTACGTGATCGAGACCATCTGGTCGCGTGCCACCGGGGAGCAGGCGGCGGCGGCCTCCACCTCGCGCCTGCACAACATCGCGGGAACCTATACCGGCAAGGATGACCCCATCTTGCTGGTGCGGGTGCAGCAGGCCTTTCCGGCTACCGGCGAGGTGCTCACCCCGTATGCGGTAGGGCACTTCGTGGCGGGCGCGATGCGGGGGTCGCACCAGATGCCGCTGATGCCCGTGCCGCTCCAGACGCCGGTCAGTTACTTCGACGGCCCGCCGCTGGTCAGCTGTGCCGCGTTCTCGGTGAAGCAAGGCAAGCTCACCGAGCCGGCGGATGCTTTTGCCCAGCCGTTCTGGGACCGGGTGCGCCACGCGGTGGCGGACAAGGCGCTGGAGATGCGGCGCCAGGGCTTCTTTGGGCCGGCCATGCTGCCCATGTCGGAGCTGGAGTACACCGGCATTACGCGGCGGCTGGCGGCGCTCGAGGCCCGGTTCCGGGTGCGCGAGGAGACCCTGGCGAGCATCGCGTAAACGGCCGCCGCCGGCCTTGGAAGGCGTCGCGGCCGGTTCACGAAGGCTCCTCGAGCTGTTCCGGCCGGTCGAGTCGTTGGTCTTGAAACGATAGCGGGTCCTCGATGGGTTCGAGATGGGTGAAGACCGTACTGAACGGCACCTTCTCCCGGACTTCTCGCTCGATCCGTTCCAACAGGTCGTGTCCGCGCTTGACGGTCCAGTCGCCGGGCACCAGCACGTGAAACGAGACGAAGCGCCAGCGGCCGGCCTGGCGGGTGCGGAGGGCGTGGTAGTGGACCCCATCCCGGGCATGCGCCTCGAGCACGGCCACGATCTCTCGGCGGATGGGTTCGGGAAGGGCGGTGTCCAGCAGTCCCAAGGCCGAGCGCTGCAGCAGATCCACCCCGGTGCGAATGATGTGGGCCGCCACGGCGATCGCTACCAACGGATCCAGTTGCTTGAAGCCGGTGAGCGCGGCGG
The DNA here is from genome assembly GCA_037440225.1 of Gemmatimonadota bacterium. GTDB lineage: Bacteria > Gemmatimonadota > Gemmatimonadetes > Gemmatimonadales > GWC2-71-9 > JACPAP01. The sequence goes on from JBBIUN010000009.1 coordinate 140,085, forward strand.
CTCCCACTCCCGCGATGACCCCCAGGGACGTCCAGACGTCGGTCATCAAATGCTGGGCGTCCGCCTCCAGCGTGATGGAGCCGTGTTGGCGTCCGGCGCGGGCCAAGGCCCGTGCCACGGCGAAGTTGATCCCTGAGGCCGCCGCCGAAATCAGGATCCCGGTTCCCGCTTGCTCGATGGGGCGGGGGGCGATCAGGCGGCCGACCGCGGCGTAGGCGATCCCCACCGCGGCCACCAGGATGAGCCCGCCCTCGAAGCCGCTGGCGAAATACTCCGCCTTGTTATGGCCGTAGGCGTGATCCTCGTCCGCCGGCAGGGCGGCCACGGACAACGCGATCAAGGCCACCACCGCCGCCACCAAGTTCACCAGGCTCTCCAGGGCGTCGGACAGCAACCCCACGGATCCTGTCAGGGCGTAGGCCCCACCCTTGAGGGCGATGGTGAGCAGGGCCGCTGCCAGAGAAATGACGGCGTACCGTCGGAGCGCCGGTGGCGGCATGCGTTCCGCAAATGTGCCGGCGGCCGGGCGAAAGGACAAGCGCCGGATCCGCTCCGGCCGCGCCGCGCTCCGGAGCTTGCCAGGACGAGCGCCGCGCGTACGTTCCCATGGTGCCCCGGGATCCCCACCGCGATCAGCCGGTTCTCGCGGGCGGCGCTCCGCTCTCGCAAGCCGCCGGCGCGCTGGTGCTGCTGCACGGTCGCGGCGGCTCGGCTCAGGAGATGCTGAACCTGGCCCGCGAACTCGACCGCCCGCAATTTGCTTGGTTCGCGCCCCAGGCCGCGGGCAGGATGTGGTACCCGTTCAGCCTGCTCGAGCCCCTGGAGCGAAACCGCTCCCATCTCTCCTCGGCGATCGGGTTGGTCAAGAAGCTCTTGGGGAGAATCGAGGAGGCCGGCCTTGGCGCGGAGCGGGTGGTACTCTTTGGGTTCTCGCAGGGGGCGGGGGTGGTGTTGGACTTCGCGGTTCGCCACCCTTGCCGCTATGGGGGGATCGTGGCCGCGGCCGGCGGCCTGCTCGGCCCGGAGGGCCCTGCGCGGGATTACACCGGCTCGTTGGCCGGCACCCCGGTGTTCCTGGGCTTGGGCGATCGGGATCCGCACGTCCCCAAGCGACGGATGACCGAAACGGCGGCCATCCTGGAGCGAATGGGGGCGGTCGTGACGCAACGAATCTATCCAGAGGTGGGCCACGCGCTGGTGCCTGACGAACTGGCGGCTCTGGCCGCGGTGCTCGACCAGGTGAGCCACGCTCCGGGCCCTGGCTCTCCGGCCTGACCGGTGGAGGGCGGCCTGCGGATCCCAGTGCGCCGCTGGGGTTGGGGAGTCGCCGCCGGCTTGCTTTGGCCGGGAGCAAGCCACCCGCCGGCCTTGACGGAACACGTACGGCACGCAGCAGGCGTGCCCTCTCAGGGGCCGACGCTGACGGAGCAAGTCTCAGGCGTGGCGGTGACGCTGCAAGCGGTAAGCCCCGTCAACGACTCGGTGGCCTGGGTGTCGGGTCACGGCGGCATGGTGCTGCGGACCGTCGACGGCGGTTCCACCTGGGAGCGCCTTGCCGCCCCGGGCTTGGACTCGCTCCAGTTCCGGGACGTGTACGCGGTGAGCCGGGACGTCGCGTACCTGCTGAGTGCCGGACCCGGAGGGCGCTCGCGGATCTACCAGACGAGCGATGGGGGCCTAAGCTGGAACCTGCAGTTCTTCAATCGTGAAGCTGCTGCGTTCTACGATTGCTTCGACTTTTGGGACGAGCGGCACGGGCTCGCGCTGAGCGATGCGGTGGGCGGCAGGCTTTTGATCCTCGAGACCGTGGACGCGGGGGCCTCGTGGGGCCCGATCGCTCCGGAGGGGATTCCGGAGGCGGCGCCGGGGGAGGGAGCCTTTGCCGCCAGCGGGACGTGCCTGGTGGTGGCGCGGCCGGGCTACGCCTGGATGGGGACGGGTGCGGGAGGCGAGGCCAAGGTGTATCGCTCGCGCGATGCGGGAAGGACCTGGAGGGTGGTTTCCCTGCCGTTCCGCCGCGGCTCGCAGGCATCCGGCGTTCTCACCCTGGCGTTCCGGGACTCGGTACACGGGGTGGCGCTCGGCGGGGACCTCAACGCGCCGGGCGCGGTGCAGGACAACGTGGCGTTGACGGAGGACGGCGGGGCGAGTTGGACGGCGGGTGGGAGGCTGCCGTTGCCGGGTGCGATCTTCGGCGCGGCCTACGCGACGGGGCCTTTGGGGGTGGTGCTGGTAGCGGTGGGCCCCGGCGGTGCGGCGTATTCGCGTGACGATGGCCGCACCTGGTCGCTGGTTTCGTCTCGGGCGTACTGGGCGGTGGGCTTCGCGGCCACGGGGGGCGGGTGGATGGTGGGCCCGGAGGGGCGGATCACGAAAGTGCGTTTTTGAGCCGCAAGGCCGCGGCGGCTGGCCCCGGGAGCTACGGTCCCCCGGCGCCTAGGCCGTAGCAGAGCGTGGCCAGGACGATCAGGCAGACCAAGACGTAGGTACGGTCGCGTTCCAGGGCGAAGGCCGCGGTCGCGAACACCACGCGGGCGATGGGCGTGGCGATGAGCAGCAGGAGTCCGAGCTGGATCAGTGCCCGGCCGCTCAGGTGGCGGGCGGCCCCGAGGATGCCGGCGACGCTGCGGTAGGCCGACGGTTCTCCGCGAAAGACGCGGTAGGACGCCGGTTCGAGGCCGTGCCGTGCCAGGTAGAGGCTCCCGCCGAGGAGGACCAGGGCTGCGGCGCTGGTGACGCCCGAGCGGAGCAGGGTGGCGATGATGCGCGAGATGCGCTCGTCGGTCCAAGGCCGGGTGTGGCTCGTCACAGTTTGCCCGTCAGGCCGTTGAACAGCATTTCCATGCCGAGGATGGCGATCACGACGGCGAACAGGACGCGCAGTCGTCGCGAAGGCGTGGCGGCGAGCGCGCGGGCGCCGAGCAGCGAGCCGGCCAGCACGCCGAGCATGACCGGCATGGCGAGTCCGGGATCGATGTATCCGCGCCTGAGGTAGACGCCGGCGCCCGCGGCGGCGGTGACGCCGATCATGAAGTTGCTGGTGGTGGTGGAGACCTTGAACGGGAGCTCCATGGCGCGGTCCATGGCCAGCACCTTGATGGCGCCGGAGCCGATGCCGAGCAGGCCGGACAGCGTTCCCGCGAGGGCCATGAGCGCCGCGCCGAGGGGAAGACGTCGAACGTGATAGGGCTGCGGTCCTGAGGGCGACGGGTAGACGCCGTCGAGGCGGAGGCGCTGCGCCAAGGGGTCCGGCTTGCCGGGGGCCTTGGCAGGGTCGAGCCGTTCGAGGGACACGTAGGCGGAGTGCAGGAGCACCGCGCCGAAGATCACCGCGATGATCGCGGTGGGGAGATGGGTGGCCAGTGCCGCTCCCAGCAGGGCGCCCAGGGTGGTCGCGATCTCCAGCAGCATCGCCACGCGAATGTTGGTGAAGCCCTCGCGGACGTAGGCTGCCGCGGCGCCGGAGGAGGTGGCGATCACGGAGACCAGGGAAGCGCCGACGGCGTAGCGGATGTCCACCCCGAGTCCGACGGTGAGCAAGGGGACGATAACCACGCCCCCGCCCAGGCCGGTGAGCGCGCCGACCAAGCCGGCTATCAGCGATCCGGCGGCAATGACGGCGGTGAGGTGGAGAACGTTCATGGTGTGCCGGCCCGCAATCTGGCGGTGGTGCGCTCGGCGCCGCAAGCTGGTAGCTCGGGCCGCTCGAGCGGGTGAGATCGGGGCTTGGGCGCCGGCGCTTGACAGGTCTATTGGTGCTGGGTAGAGTAAAGCCCGTGGCGGTGGAGTCCGCCGCAACCGCCCGTACAGGACGGGCCAATGACTCCTACGGATGCTGTGCTGTCCGTGGGGGTTTTTGTTTCCGCCCTCCGGCAGCGCCGGTATGCGGTTTTCGGGGGTGCGGATGACTCAGAATGTGTGGCTGGTGGCCGCTCAGTGGATGGCCGTGGCGCTCGCCGCGAGCCTCCTTTCCATCCGGGTCGGCATCTCGGTTGCGCTGATCGAGATCCTGTTCGGTGTCGTGGCCGGCAATTTCCTCCACTTTCAGGCGACCGAGTGGATCAATTTCCTCGCCGGGTTCGGGGCGGTGCTGCTCACCTTCCTCGCCGGCGCGGAAATTGATCCCATTTCGCTGCGGACGCACTGGAAGCCGGCTGTGGCGATCGGGGTGGTCGCCTTCGTGCTGCCGTTTCTGGGTGCGTGGTTCGGGGCGTACTGGATTTTCGGCTGGGAGTGGCGCGCCTCGCAGATCGCCGGGATCGCGTTGTCCACGACCTCGGTGGCGGTGGTGTATGCGGTCATGGCGGAGACGGGACTCAATGCCACCGAGATCGGGAAGCTGATCCTCGCCGCCTGTTTCATCAACGACCTCGGCA
>JBBIUN010000009.1:144560-157535 GCA_037440225.1 Gemmatimonadota bacterium
GCCACCGAGATCGGGAAGCTGATCCTCGCCGCCTGTTTCATCAACGACCTCGGCACGGTGCTGGCCCTTGGCGTGATGTTCGCCGACTACACCGTGTGGCTGCTCGGGTTCGTGGTGGTGCTGGCCGGAGCGCTGTGGCTCCTGCCCGGCACGACGCGCGCCATCGTGCAGCGCCTCGGCGCCACGCGCGTTTCCGAGCCGGAAGTGAAGTTCTTGTTCCTCGTGCTGTTCGGCCTGGGCGGCCTGGCGAGCGCGGTCAAGAGCGAAGCCGTCTTGCCGGCGCACTTGGTGGGCCTCGTCGTGGCCGGGGTGTTCCTGGCCGATCGCGTGCTCATGCATCGCATGCGCTCGGTGGCGTTCGCCCTGCTCACGCCGTTCTACTTCGTCAAGGCGGGTCTGTACGTCTCGCTGCCGGTGGTGGCCAAGAGTGTGCTCCTGATCGGGGCGCTGTTGCTGCTCAAGATGGTCGCCAAGGTGGCGGGGGGCATATATCGGTACGGAAGCGCCAGCCACGGTGGTGATGCACGTGGTCAAGCTGGTGGCCTACCGCCAGGCGGCCGTGTATCCGGTCCGGCGGTCCTAGCGGGTCTGGCCCTGGGGCCGATCATGATCGCCGGCTCCTGGATGGGCAAGCGCATCCTGGATCGCCTTCCCGAACGCGTCTTCATGATCCTGGTGGAAATCACAGTAGCCGGCGCGGGATTCAATTTTCTGTTCCGGGGATGACCGGATCATGGCAGCCGGACACGGTGCGGTCTCGCCGGGGGATCTGCTCGCGGGCGCCGCAAGACCGGCCGGGACCCCGGTTCGGCGCTGGGCTGAACGAGAAGCGCTCCGGCAGCTCGCCCAACCCGGTTGCCCGGCCTGCGGCGCGGCCGGCGCTGCGGAGGAGCGGTTCGCCCACAGCTTCGTGGTCGAGCTGTACGCGGACTTCCGCTTCCAGGACCGCTTGGCACGTTCCGCGGGGTTCTGTCCCCGGCACACTCGGCGCCTGCTGGTGCGGCGCGAGGCACCGTGGGTGATGCCCCCGGCGTATAGGCCGGTGGTCGAGGAAGCGGCGCAAGGGTTGGCTCGATCGCACGGCCGGGCTGTGGCTCCGGCGCCCTGCCCGGCTTGTGAGCGGGTGGCAGGGGCGGAGCAGGGGGCTATCCGCGTGCTGCTCTGGGCGCTCACCGAGGCGGAGATCGGCGAAGCTTACCGACGGCACGGCGGTCTGTGCCTGCGCCATGTGGTGTCGGCGCTGGCCGAGGTTGGCGATGGCGTGGTAGTGGGGTTGCTGCTGGACGTGGCCCTGGAGCGTTTCGGCTCGCCGTCGGCCGGCCCCTCGCTTACTGACCTGGCCGGAGTGGATCCCGACGCGCCCCTGCGGGCCGGCGCGCGGCGAGCGCTGGCTGCCTCGGCCGGTGCCTGGCGCTGGCGCACGACGATTGGCGGTCTCAAGGCCCGGCTCCGGTCGGGCGCTTGCGCCATCTGCTGCCACCGGTGCACGGCGTGCCGAGTGAGCACTGAGGCCGAAGCGCGCGAGCAAGCGCTCCTCGCCGCCGCCATCGAAGAACCCTCGCTGAGGTCCTGCTACCGTCGCTCTCTGGGGCTCTGCGTTCGCCACGCGCGCGAGGTGGAAGCTTACGGCCCCCGGAGTGCCTGGGTATGGGAGACTGTGGCAGGCCGCCTTCGGGTCTTGGGCTGGGAGCTGGAAGAGGCGAGCCGCAAGGCGGCGTGGGCCGCGCGGCACGAACCTCGGGGCCCCGAGGCCACTGCCTGGCTCAGAGCCGCGGGACAGCTCGACGGCCGCGTCTTTCTGGGAGGACGCCCGAATCGCGTGGCCCGCGCGTGGGGGGTGCTTGCCGCCGGGCCGGAGGCCGCCGATGGACCTGCTGGCCCTAAAACTCCGCCTTGATCCCGGCTTGTGCGGTGCGTCCCGCCGCCGGCAAGCCCAATTGAGGCACCACCACCTCGTCGGTCAGGTTGTCCACCCGGGCAAATACCTCCACCTGGCGCTCCTCGGCCCACAGCAAGCGATACCCGGCCCGCACATTGAACACCAGGGACCGCGGCAGCGGTACGAACTGGTTCGTCTCGTCCAAGGAGTACGCCCGCCCCGTATAGACTCCCTCGATCAGCCCCAGGGGGCCAATGGTCGGTTCGTAGCTCAAGGCCAGGCGGCCCAAGAGGTCCGGCTTCTCGGAGAGCCAGATCGGGTCGGCCGGGGTGTCCTTGAGGCGCCGGGGCTGCATCAGGGTAAGGTGGCCCTGTGCCTGGAAACTGGGATGGGGCTCGAGTGCCGCCGAAAGCTCCACCCCCACGACCCGGGACCCCCGCAAGTTGATCCGCTGGCGACGGGGTCTGCTCTCGCCGGGAAGCAGGACGGACCGCTGATCAATGGTGTTGGACGTGAACGTGGCAAAAGGCACCACTTCCACTTCCGCCTTCGGGCCCCGGAATCGTGCGGCCAGCTCCGTGATGATGGACGACTCCGGCCGGAGATCGGGATTGGGCAGGAATCGGTTCAAGGCCTCGCCGAACAGCTCCCGCAGGGTGGGGAAGCGACTCTTGCGTCCCACCGAGCCTCGCACGTGGATGCCGGGCCGCAACTGGTAGCCCAGCCCGAGCGTCGCGCTATAGTCCCTGAAGGCTTCGATGGCCGGCTTGTCCCCGGTCTCGGGCGCACTCATCAGGTCGAAGCTCATCCCCGCGGTCACGTCCAGCCGCTCAACCGGATCCACCTCGTATTCGGCGCCGGTGCTCACCACCACCTGCCGGTAGGAGCGTTCGGGAAACGTTCCGGCGGCGGGTGATCCGTCGGGGTTCAAGTCCAGGTCGCGCTGGCGATGCGTGGAAGTCAGCGCGTTGAGTGCCAGCTTCACGGCGCTGCGGCCCAGCCGGCGCTGGCCCACCAGGCGGCCGCCGACGGTGAAGTCCCGGTCTTCCTCGCGGCTGTCGAGGCTGTCGTAGCGCTGCGAGGTGTAGGCGTCAATGTTCTGCCGGAACCGGTTGGCCCACGCCGCGCCCTTCCAGATCACCTCCGCGCCCAGCGTGCCGGTGGCGCTGGCGATCCCCATGGTGTTTTGCCAGAGGGGATAGCGCCAGTACCGCACCCGGAACCGCTCCGGGTCCAGGTGCCCTTCGGGGGCCACCCCTTTCTCCGCGTCCACGTGGAAGAGCGAGAGGCCCACCTCGGTTCCGCCCGGGAATCGGTGCACCGCCCGGGCGGCGGCGTTGGTGACGCGCTGGTCGGTGTTGGTGCGGATCTCGGGATCGGTCTGGTTGTAGGGCAGGGCGGCTCCCGCGGGCAAGGCCAGGCCGTCTCGCGAAGTCCGCCCCAGCGCCAGCGCATACCGCCAGGTGCTGCCGAGCCTGCCGCGACCGGCCAGGGAGCCCTGGAGCTGGCCTTCCGTGCCGCCCGACAGCACGATTTCCATCCGGCGCGCTGCGTCGTCGAGGGCGCGGGAGGTGAGGTTGAGGGCGCCGCCCAAAACGTTGGTGCCGTACTCGACGGGCGGCACACCCTGCACCACCGTGAGCCCGCCGATCATCGCGGCTGGCACCAGGCTCAAGTCCACCCGGTTATCCCACGGGACGTTGAGCAAGGCGCCGTCCAGAAAGGCAGCCACCTGCCGCTCGCCGGCGTTTCGCAGATACACCAGGGTCTCGCCGCGAGAGTTGGTCTGGACATGGGCTCCTGGGACGAGGCGGGCGACTTGGGCCACGGAGGGCGCATCCAGCTGGGCCACCGCCCTGGGCTCGATTTCGGCCAGGGTGTAGGGTAGCGGGGCCGGGACCTGATGGACGCCGTGGACTACGATCTCCTCCAGCCGGTGCACGCGAAGCGAGTCCCGGCGGGTGTGGGAGGTGTCGGTTTGGGCCTGGGCAGCGGCGGCCGCTGCCAGCGAGACCAGGGTGATCAACCCCGGCGTCTGGGCTCGTGTGCTCATGGATACCGCTCCGGAGCGCCTGCCGTGATCGGGCGCCACGCCGGGCAGGATACGCGGACGGGGCGAGGGGGACAAGGGGCAAGGCGCGGGCGGTCGCCCTCCGAGTCCGATCCCCGGGCCGCCGAGGATCGGCCGCTCGACGGCAACCGGAGCAGGCGGCGTGCGGTCAACGCGCGGCCGGGCCCCTGCGTAGAGCCCAGCGATGGCCGCATTCCCCAACCTCTAACCCGAGTTCACCATGGACCAGCGATTGTCCCGGTTCTTGTGCCTCGCGCTGGCGTGCTGGGCGGGTGCGCCCCTCGCCGCGCAAATCTCCCAGCCGCTCGACTCCGCCGCTCTGGCCGGCTTCCGCTGGCGCTCGATCGGCCCGGCCACCATGGGCGGCCGGGTCACCGACATCGAGGGCATCCCCAGCCCGTCCAAGACGTTTTTCGTGGCGGCGGCCACGGGCGGGATCTGGAAGACCACCAACGCCGGCATCACCTTCCGGCCGGTGTTCGACAACGAACGCGTAATTTCGATGGGCGATTTGGCCATCGCGCCCAGCGATACCAACATCATCTGGGCCGGCACCGGCGAAGAAGATTCCCGCAACTCCATCTCGCCAGGCGGCGGCGTCTACAAGTCTACCGACGGGGGCTTGACCTGGAAGCTGATGGGGCTTACGGAGACTCAGCACATCGGCCGCATCGTGATCCACCCCACCAATCCCAACATCGTGTATGTGGCGGCGCTGGGCCATGCCTGGGGCCCCAACCCGGAACGCGGCCTCTACCGGACTACCGACGGGGGCCAGACCTGGAAGCTCATCAAGTTCGTCAGCGACCGCGCGGGATTCGTGGATGTCGCCATGGATCCCAGCAACCCCAACATCCTCTTTGCCGCAAGCTGGGAGCGGGTGCGCGGGCCGTATTTCTTGAAGAGCGGCGGGCCCGGCAGCGCCCTCTGGAAGACCACGGATGGGGGAGAGACCTGGACCGAGGTCAAAGGGGGTGGCTTCCCGGAAACCATCAAGGGGCGGATCGGGATCGCCATCGCCCCCAGCAATCCCAAGGTGATCTACGCCTTGGTGGAGGCGGATACCGGCAAAGGGATGAAGGAGCGGCCCTCGGGCCTCTACCGTTCCACCGACGGCGGCGCCACCTGGCAGCGGATGAACGGCAACAACGTGCGGCCGTTCTACTACTCGCAGGTGCGGGTGGATCCCAAGAACCCGGATCGGGTGTACTGGTCCTCCACTCCGGTCAATTACTCCGACGACGGCGGCAAGACGGTGCGCAACGCCACGGTGGGCATTCATGTGGACCATCACGCCATGTGGATTGACCCGAACGATCCGGCCCACTTCATCGTGGGCAACGACGGCGGGGTGGCGCAGACCTGGGACAAGGGCGGCAACTACGAGGTGCTGAACCTCATCGCCATCGGGCAGTTCTACGAGGTCAGCTACGACTTCTCGGTCCCGTACCGGGTCTGCGGCGGTCTCCAGGACAACGGCTCCTGGTGCGGCCCCAGCCGGCGGGCCCGCGGGCCCGTCACCAACGCCATGTGGTTCAGCGTGGGCGGCGGTGACGGGTTTTTCACCCAGCAAGATCCCACGGACCCCAACATCGTGTACTCGGAGTCGCAGGGCGGGAACATCGGCCGGCTGAATATCGCGACCGGCGACCGGGTGTCGCTGCAGCGGCCCTCCTGGCGGCCCCGCTACCAGCAGTACGAGGACTCGGTGGTGATCGAGCGGCCCGATACCACCGCACCGCTGACCCGCGAACAGCAGCGCCGGCTGGCCGACTTGAGGGCCCGCCAGCGCGCCGATTCGGCGGACCAAGATCTGCGGTTCAACTGGAACACGCCGTTTCTCATCTCGCCCCATTCGCCCACCACGCTGTACGTGGGGGCCAACAAGGTGCTCAAGTCCACCGACCGCGGCGACCATCTGTACCCCATTTCCCCCGACCTGACCACCCGGGACACCATGCGCATCCGGGTGAGCACCCGCGCCACCGGCGGGATCACGCCCGACATCACGGGCGCGGAGACCCACTCGACCATCGTGGCCTTGGCGGAATCGCCCATCCGGCCCGGATTGCTCTACGCGGGAACCGACGACGGCAACGTGTGGCTCTCTCGCAATGACGGGGGAAGCTGGGAGAATCTGACGGGACGCTTCCCCGGCCTGCCGCCCAAGACCTGGGTGAGCCGGATCGAGCCCTCGCACTTCGACTCGGCCACGTTCTACGTGGCCTTCGACCGGCATCGCGAGAACGACTTCACCCCGTACCTGTTCGTGACCACCGATTTCGGCACGAGCTTCCGCTCCATTGCCAACAATCTGCCGGTGGGCGGGCCGGACTACGTCCACGTGATCCGGGAGGATCCTCACAACCGGAACCTCTTGTTCGTGGGCACGGACGTGGGGGTGTACGTCTCGCTCGATCGCGGGGCCTCGTGGCAGCGCTTCATGACCGGGCTGCCCACGGTACCGGTGTACGATCTCCAGATCCATCCGCGCGATCGGGAGCTGATCGCCGGCACGCACGGACGCTCCATCTGGATCGTGGACATCGCGCCGCTCGAGCAGTGGAGCGACCAGGTGGTGGCGGAGCCGGCCTACCTCTTCCAACCCAAGACCGCCTTCATCTTCGGCGATCCCCCGGCGCCGGGCGAGGCGAGCGGGCACCAGGTCTTCCGGGGCCCGAGCCCGCCTTATGGGGCGGAGATCGTTTACCGCCTGAAGGAGGGCGATCGCTCCTCGCGAGCGCGCCTGGTGATCACCGACGTCAAAGGGGACACGCTGGCGCAAATCCAGGGCCCCGGGGGGCCGGGGCTCCACCGGGTCAACTGGGACTTCCGGGGCAAGCGCCCGCCGGCACCACCCATCGGTCCGGCCGGGCGGCGCGATAGCATCGCGTTCATGCGCCGAGTGGACTTGGTGTTCGATTCGCTGGCCCAAGCGGGCATGAACCGGGCGTTCTTGGATCGGTTGCGCGAGGCGATCAAGAGCGGCAATCCCCAGGCGGCCTTCGGCGGCTTCGGGGGCTTTGGCGGCGGCGGGTTCGGCGGCGGCGCTCCGCTCGCCGGGGGCCGCTGGGTGGACCGGCCCGGCGAGTCCGCCGGTGGTGCGGGCGGATTCGGGGCCCTGGCTGCGGCGGGGGCCGGCGAGACGGGCGAGACCACGCCCCCGGAGCCGGGGCAGCTCCAGCAGATCTTCCAATTACTGAGACCTGCGGGCGCGGCGGGCGGTGGGGGCGGGGGAGGAGGTTTTGGATTCCTGGCGAACCTGCCGTTCTTCGCGCGGCCGCCCGCGCCGGTGGTGGAGACCGGGGATTACTTGGTGAGCCTCACGGTGGAGGGCAAGACCATGAAGCAGGTGCTGCGGGTGGAGCGGACCGGGGGCCGAGTCGCGGGAGGGTTCGCCTTCCCCGAGGACCGGTAAAGGGGTAGCCACCGGGGGCGCCGCCGCGCCCCCGCGCCCCCGTGGCGCCGCAAGCCGGGCGCGCTGCTTGGCGCGCCCGCGTTTAACCGGAGGCCGGCTCCTTCGGGGGTCGAGGGGCGGCTCCGGGCGCGGCGGGCCCCGGCGCAGCGCGGGTTATTTGAGTCCCGCCTGTTGGCGCACGTATTCCGCCGCCTGCCGGTGCGTGGCCCACCAGACTCCCTGGCGCGAGCGGATGTGTTGGATCACGAGTTCCAGCGCCACGATCCGCGAGCGGTGCCCCGTGATGTGCGGGTGCATGGTGAGGAGGAACATGGTCCCTTCCTCGTAGGCGCGGTCGAACTCGTCCATCCAGACTTGGGCCACGTCGCGGGGGGAACTGTAATTGTTCCCCTGGGGATTGAAGAGCGGGGCGTCGTCCAGGATCCATTCGACGGGAAGCTCCACGATCCCGCTGGGTTCTCCGTCCGCCAGCAGCTCGTAGGGCCGCTCGTCGGCCATGAGCGAGCTTTCGTAGCGAAAGCCCAAGTCCCGAATGATCCGCAGGGTGTTGGGGCTGAAGTTCCAGGAGGGCGCGCGGTAGCCCACGGGGCGCTGGCCGGTGAGCTTGGTCAGCGTGTCTATGGCCTGCTGCACCAGGCGGCGTTCCACGTCGGCCGGCAGGCTCACGTTCATCTCGTGGATCCACCCGTGCACCCCGAACTCGTGCCTCCCCGAGCGCTGGATCCGCGAGGCCATATCGGGGCTGATCATCAAGCTCATCGCCGGAATGAAAAAGGTGGCCGGGACCTGGTAGCGGTCCAACAGGGCCAGGATGCGGTCCAATCCCACCCGGGCGCCGTACTGGCCTTGGGACAGGGCGCCGATCGTGGGCTCGCCGAATCGCAGGGAGACGGTCTCGTTGTCGGCGTCGAAGGAGAGCAGCACGGCCACTCTGGCGTTGTTGGGCCAGCGCGCCGGCTGCAAACTCCGCCCCGCGCGAACCGCGTTGGTCACGCGGAACACCGAATCGGTGCTCCACTGCCAGCCGGGCTTGGCGGCGGCGGGCCGGCGGGGCTCCGGATTGCAGGATGCGAGCACGAACACCAAGGATGCGAGGGCGATGCGGTGCATACGGTGATCACCTCGGCGTGAGAGACTTGCGGTGGTGCGGGGGGCGGCGCGAGGCGCGCCGCCTCCTTCGATCTTCACCGGGAACAGTGGTCATCGGCGCGGGGCCGCGGGCGGCTCCAGCAGCAGCTTGGCCTCGGTCGCCTCCTCGATGCGCGCTCGGGAGAAGAACACGGGGAAGTAGCGGTCGTTGGCCCACAGCTCGAACAGGTCGCGATAGTGCGGGCTTTCCGGGTCGCCGCTTTGCCCGGGCGTGTTGGTGCCCACGGTCTTATCCCAATCCTGGGTGTCCACCACGATGCGGAACGACGCCCCGCTGGTCTGATTGTCGCCGCTGCCCGTGGCGTTGGGCGTATAGGCGTATCCGCCGCGGGGCAGGGGGCCTACCTCGAGCCGGCGGCGCGTTTCCGCGTTGACGGCGTTGCTCAGCGGGTGGCGGAGCAGCGCGTGGTGGTAGCGCTCCTGACCCCAGCGCCACTCGTTCATGTCGGGACCCAATTTGGCGGTGAGCCGGTCCACGGCAGTCGCCAGGGCGCCCAGCAGGATCGAGTCGCGCGCGGCCAAGGGGTCGGGCCCGAACGCCCCCGGAGGGGCAAGGAGCAGGGTAACGATCCGGAACAGCGGCATGCTGCGGGCCCAGGCGCGGGCCTCGGCGGGGACCAGGCGCTGGACCACGGCGTCGCGCAAGGCGCCTTCCCAGGCGGCATAGATGCCGGCCTCGGCGGACTGCTTGGCCATCACGTAGTTCCAGCCCAGCAGCCGGCGGCGCGCCTCTTCGACCCGCGGGTCGGCCGCGGGGCGATCCCGGAGCAAGGGCACGAGCTGGCGGGCCGGGACCGAGAGTTCGTCGGTCTGGAGCGCCATCATGTCGGCCAGGCTCATCCGGCGGCCGCTTCCCAGCACCTCGCTGATGCGGGCCCAGCGATAGGGATCCGCCCAGTCGAAGCCAATGGCTTCGGGATAGGGATAGTCGCGCGGGATGAGGTCGTTGTTCGCGGTGACGAAGTAGCCCTGCGGCGGGTTGACCACGTGGGGCTTGGCCTTGATGGGGAGGAACCCGTCCCACTCGTAGCGCCCATCGCCGGGCACCGGGATCAGGCCGCTGAAGTTCCGGCGGATGGGCGCAATGCCCACGGCCTGCCAGCCGATGGTCCCGCTCCGGTCGGCCCAGACCATGTTCTCGCCCGGGATGTTGGAGTAACTTGCGGCTTCGCGAAATTCCTCCCAGGTGCTGGCCTGGTCCATCCGCAAGCTGGCGAGGTACGGCGCTCCGCCGATTTCCCGCCAAGCCGCCCGGACGGCGTACGCTTTCCGGTGCGCGCGGTCTTCGAAGACCACGGGCCCGTGCCGGGTGTACTTGAGTTCCGCCTGATAGGGAGCCTGGCCTTTCACCGGGATGGTCTCGCGGATGATGGTCATGTTCTCCCACCGGCCTTGGTAGCGATACTGGTTGGGGTTCTCGGGGTTGGTGTCGTACACGTAGAGGTCTTCGCCGTCGGTCTCGAACACCGTGAGCCCCCACGCGCCATACTGGTTGTGGCCGATCGAGACGCCGGGCAGCGCGGGCTCACCGCCCCCCACCACATTCCATCCCGGTCCCACGAGGTGCACCCAGTAGCGAAGCGAGGGAGCCGACTGGGCCCGATGGGGATCGTTGGCCATCATAGGATAGCGGCTCTCGCTGTGCTCGCCCGATACGACCCAGTTATTGCTGCCCAGGTCGTGGCGCCTGGGATCGAGATCCTCCTCGGGCGCGGAGCTTGGCCCACCCTGCGGCGGGGAGGCGCGGTAGGGCGCGGCCACGTCTTCGGGCAGGAATCGCACCGGGGTGCGGAAGGCGGTGTACAGCTCGATGATCTCCGGGCCGAGGAGTTGAGGGTCCACGGCCGGATCGAACCGCAAGTCAGGATCTCCGGGCCCGTAACCTTGGAGGAACTTGACCCGCTCCGGACCCAACAGGGCGACGGCCCGCGCGGTGGCCAGCTCGTCGGTCAGGTTGCCGAGCAGGCCTTGGTGTCGCGAGATCACGACCTCGGGCGTCCAGCGTTGCGGTTGAATGCCCAGGAGGCGGAACTCCAGGGGGAGCCGCTCGGGAGCGCGGTTGGCCTGTTCGACGTACGCGTTGATGCCGTCCACGAACGCTTGGACGATGGCCTCCCCGCGAGGGTGATAATGGGACAGCTCTTGGGCTAGGTCCTGGCGAAACGTGAAAAGTCTGGTCCCGATGTCGCGCTTGAGTTCGCGGGGGCCTAGGATCTCGGCCATGGTCCCGGTGGCCTGCCGCCGCCAGAGTTCGAGCTGGAAGAGCCGGTCGCGGGCGGCGTTGTAGCCCTGGGCAAAGAAGAGATCGTGCTCAGTTTGGGCATAGATGTGCGAGATGCCCCAGCGGTCCTTGAGGATCTCGACCGGCGCGTCGAGGCCGGCGAGGGCGATGCGTTCTTGAGCCCCGGCGACGGTGGGGGTGCTTGCGCCGAGCCACCCCGCGACGGCGATGGCCAGGGTGCGGTAGGATGTCGGCATAGCTCCTCCGGAAGGCCGCGGGAAATTGGGGTGCCGGCAGCACGGCCGCAAGCCAAGCTTGCGTCTCTGCGGATGCGAGGTCACTCTCGGACCCGGAGGCTCGGGGTCGGGCACCATGGTTGGCGGTTGCGCCCGAGCCGGTACCCGCCGAGATTGCGCCTGCCCCTTACACCTGAGTGTGCGTATGATCTCAGCTGCTGCAAGCTCGAAGCCGGCCCACGAGGGCTCCGCCTTCGAAGTTCGGCTCAGCCTGAAGGAGGGCTATCAGTTCTCGGTGGACTTCGAGCCACCGATTGCGAGCCTCGAGGTGGACGAGTATCCGCCCATCGGCGCCGGGCACGGTCCCAATCCGTCGCGGCTTTTGGCCACGGCGATCGGCCATTGCCTGGCCTCGAGTTTCTTGTTTTGCGCCCGGAAAGCGCGGATCGAGGTGCCGGCTCTTACGGTCAAGGTCTCGGGCACGACGGTCCGGAACGAACGCGGCCGCTGGCGGGTGGGCGGCTTGAGCGTGCAGCTCGTGCCCCGGGTGGCCGAAGGGGACCGCCAGCGGCTTTCGCGCTGTCTCGAGATCTTCGAGGACTTCTGTGTCGTAACCCAGAGCGTGCGGCAGGGCTTGCCCGTGGCGGTGGAGGTGGCAGCGCAGGCTTGAGTCCGGGCAGCGCGGCAGGTATGGTTGCGCCATGCGTGGGCTCGTGGTGGCCGTGCTTGTCGCGTGGTCCGCGCTGGCGGCGGCCCGGCGGATGCCCCCGTGGCTGCCCGAGCCTTCGGTGGTGGACTTCGCCAGCCAGCGCCGTTTGACGGATGCCGAGATCGCCACGCTCGGGACTTGGGTCGAGGCGGGGGCACCGCAGGCCCCCTGGAGCGGGGGTGCTGGCTCAACATCCGGATGCGCGAGTCCGTAATGCGGAGGAAGCGGGGCAGCTCGCGGGCCGGGTGGCGGAGCTGGCCGCGGCCATCGAGCGCCGCTTCGCAGTGCGGCGCTGAGTGCAGATCAACCCTTCAGGTGCAGAGGATCACGGCATGCTTCCCAACATCGGGTACTGGCATCCGCAGCTGGTGCATTTTGTGGTCGCGTTATTGGTGGTGGGCGTGGCGGCGCGTGTGGTCTCGCTGGTGCTCCGGGGCCAGCGGTGGGGGTTCATCGGGCCGGCCGCGGCGGCGCTGATCTGGCTGGGGACGGTGGCGTCGGTGCTGGCGGTCAAGTCCGGCACTGATGCTCACGGGCCAGTGGAGCGCATTCCCGGGGCGCGCGATGCGGTGGTGGAGCACGAGGAGTTGGGCGAGCGCGTCCGGAACGTGTTCTTGGTGGTGGCCGCGCTGGAACTCGGGGCCCTGGCGCTGGGCAGCCGGCCGGCGCGCCGCTGGGTGCTGGTGGGATCCGGGGTGATCGGCCTGGGCGGCCTGGCGGTGCTCTACGAGGCCGCCGAGCATGGCGGGGAGCTGGTGTACAAGTATGCCGGGGGCGTGGGGATACGATACGGTGATTCCACGGATGTGGGGCGGTTGCTGGTGGCCGGGCTCTACCAGCAGGCGATGCACGACCGGGCAGCCAAGCGGCCGGAGGCAGCGGCGCAATGGTTCGAGCTATTGGCCTCTCGCTTCCCGGAGAATCCGGCTATTCAGTTGCTGCGGGCGGAGTCGCTGGTGCTGGACCGCAAGGATGGGAAGGGGGCGCTGGCGGTGCTGGCGCAGGTCACCCTACCGCAGGACAATCCGTTGTTGGTCTCGCGGAGGGAGTTGATCAAGGCGGATGCGTACTTGGCGGCGGGGTGGGCGGATTCCGCGCTGGCGACGCTGGAAGCCTTGAGCGCCAAGTTCCCCAACAATCAGCGGATCAAGCAGCGGTTGGAGCAGTTGAAGGGGCGGTAAGGCGGGGCGTCCGGCGCGGCCACGGAGGGGGCGCCGGAGCTGGTTGAGCAGTGTTACGGGCGGCGTTTCCGCCGGCTGCTTGCGTTTTGTTTGGTTTTCGCCGGCGCCTCG